>NZ_JBPQTR010000006.1:5000-1108532 GCF_051386435.1 Micromonospora sp. URMC 103
TCCGATAGCTCGCGGCCAGTGTGCCGGTGCGGTCGAAGACCAACGAGGTGTTCCAGGTGTGCTCCGGATCCGGACCGGCCTCGTGGAACGAGCCGGCCACCAGCCAGATGCCCAGCCGGCGCGCGACCCCGGCGAAGAACTGCCCGACCTCCCCGTCGACGGGCTCCGGATCCGGCAGGCCGGCGGCCGGCCCGAGGTAGTCCACGTACTCGGGAAGGACCGCGAGGTCGGCGCCGCCGGCGGCGGCGCGCTCCAGCAGCGCCTCCGCGGCGGCGAGGTTCGCCTTGCGGTCGTCCCGGGCGTTCAACTGGCAGACGGCGACGCGCATGGGCTCAGCGTACGGGGACCGCCGGCAGCGGGACAGGGCCGGATACGGACCGAGGAGCCCGCGCCGACGAACCTCACGCCCGAATCAGGCGGACTTCTCCTCGCGGTCGCGGCGGGCGCGCCGGCCGGTGAACTCGCGCGGCACGATCGTCGGGTTGACGTTCTCGAGGACGGCCTCGCGGGTGATGAGCACCCGGGCGGCGTCGGGGTTGCTCGGCACCTCGTACATCACGGAGAGCAGGACCTCTTCCATGATCGCCCGGAGGCCCCGGGCGCCGGTGCCGCGCAACATGGCCTGGTCGGCGATCGCCTCCAGGGCCGCCGGATCGAACTCCAACTCGACGCCGTCCAGCTCGAAGAGGCGCTGGTACTGCCGGACCAGAGCGTTGCGGGGTTCCGTGAGGATCCGGACCAGGGCGTCCCGGTCCAGGCTCCGGACGCTGGTGATCACCGGAAGCCGGCCGATGAACTCGGGGATCAGCCCGAACTTCAGCATGTCCTCCGGCATCACCTGGCTGAAGATGTCGTCCGTCGAGCGCTCGGAGACCGCCCGGAGGCGGGCGCCGAACCCGGTGCCGCCGTGCCCCGTGCGCGCCTCGATGATCTGATCCAGCCCCGCGAAGGCACCACCGCAGATGAAGAGCACGTTGGTGGTGTCGATCTGGATGAACTCCTGGTGCGGGTGTTTCCGGCCGCCCTGCGGCGGCACGTTGGCGACCGTGCCCTCCAGCATCTTGAGCAGCGCCTGCTGGACGCCCTCACCGGAGACGTCCCGGGTGATCGACGGGTTCTCCGACTTGCGGGCGATCTTGTCGACTTCGTCGATGTAGATGATGCCCGTCTCGGCGCGCTTGATGTCGTAGTCGGCGGCCTGGATGAGCTTGAGGAGGATGTTCTCCACGTCCTCGCCCACGTAGCCGGCCTCGGTCAGTGCGGTGGCGTCGGCGATCGCGAACGGGACGTTCAGCATGCGCGCCAGCGTCTGCGCCAGGTGGGTCTTGCCACACCCGGTCGGACCGAGCAGGAGGATGTTGGACTTGGCCAGCTCCACGGCGTCGCCGGAGCCCGGCGCGCCGGCCGCCTCGGCCTGGATGCGCTTGTAGTGGTTGTAGACCGCCACGGCGAGCGCCTTCTTGGCCTGGTCCTGCCCCACGACGTAGTTGTCGAGGAACTGGCAGATCTCCATCGGCTTGGGAAGCTCTTCCCACTTCACCTCGCCGGACTCGGCCAGCTCCTCCTCGATGATCTCGTTGCAGAGATCGATGCACTCGTCGCAGATGTAGACCCCGGGCCCCGCGATGAGCTTCTTGACCTGCTTCTGCGACTTGCCGCAGAAGGAGCACTTCAGTAGGTCGCCGCCGTCACCGATCCGTGCCACCTACGTTCTCCCTGCACTCAACCGGCCGGAGGCCCGGCCATGACCCGCGGAGGCTACCCCGCCCGTCTCGTTCGCTTCGCCGGCCGACCGGCGAAGCGGTACGGAACCGACGTTACCCGCTGGCGGGAGTTTCTCCGACCCCCAAAACGGGTGTGTCAGAGGTCGGCCGGGATCAACGCCCCGGCCGACCTCCAACCCGGTGCTGTTCAGCTGGCGGCGTTGGCGGCCAGCAGACCCTTCTTGCGGCTGGTCAGGATCGTGTCGACCAGCCCGTACTCGCGGGACTCCTCGGCCGTCATGATCTTGTCCCGGTCGATGTCCTTGCGGACCTTCTCGATCGGCTGGTTGCAGTGCCGCGCGAGCATGTCCTCCAGCTGCGTCCGCATCCGCAGGATCTCCCGAGCCTGGATCTCGATGTCCGAGCCCTGCCCGTAGCCGCCCTCGGTGGCCGGCTGGTGGATGATGATCCGCGAGTTCGGAAGCGCCATCCGCTTGCCCGGGGTGCCCGCGGAGAGCAGCACCGCCGCCGCGCTGGCGGCCTGGCCGAGGCAGACGGTCTGGATGTCCGGCCGGACGTACTGCATGGTGTCGTAGATCGCCGTCATGGCGGTGAACGAGCCGCCCGGCGAGTTGATGTACATGATGATGTCGCGGTCCGGGTCCGTGCCCTCGAGCGTCAGCAGCTGGGCCATCACGTCGTTGGCCGACGCGTCGTCCACCTGCACGCCGAGGAAGATGATCCGGTCCTCGAAGAGCTTGTTGTACGGGTTCGACTCCTTGACCCCGTACGACGTGCGCTCGACGAACGACGGCAGCACGTAGCGGTTGTGCACGGCCGCGAACTGGGGCGGCAAACTCAGGTCGGTCATCGTCAGCTCCTCAGCTCAGGGTCCCGGCACCTTCCGGAACCTGGGTGGCTCCGGTGATGACCTTGTCGATGAAGCCGTAGTCAACGGCCTCCTGGGCGGTGAACCAACGGTCGCGGTCCGAATCCGCCTCGATCTGCGCGGCGGACTGACCGGTGTGGTGCGCGACCCGCTCCTGGAACATCCGCTTCGTGTAGAGCATCTGCTCCGCCTGGATGGCGATGTCGGCGGCGGTGCCGCCCATGCCGCCCGAGGGCTGGTGCATCATGATCCGCGCGTGCGGCAGGGCGTAGCGCTTGCCCTTGGTGCCCGCGCAGAGCAGCAGCTGGCCCATCGAGGCGGCCATGCCCATGGCCACGGTCGACACGTCGTTGTCGATGAACTGCATCGTGTCGTAAATCGCCATGCCGGAGTAGACCGAGCCACCCGGCGAGTTGATCCAGAGGTTGATGTCGCGGTCCGGGTCCTCCGCGGCGAGCAGCAGCAGCTGCGCGCAGATGCGGTTGGCGACCTGGTCGGTCACCTCGCTGCCCAGGAAGATGATGCGCTCCTTGAGCAACCGGTTGTAGACCGAGTCGTCGAGGTTGCCAATGCTGTCGCCACCTCGGGCGTCGAGCGCCCGCAGCGGCTTCGGTGGGATGTGCATGTCGGTCATGGCAGCCCTTCGCTCTCCGTACCGTCCTACCCGACACTAACCGCTCGCCCGGGCGGCAGAGTCCCGGTCGTGGCACTGTTCGCTCTCAGCGCAGCACCGTCGGGACGTACCCGGAAAAGGGTTGTGGCCGCCACCCGCCGGGACCGGCGGACGGCGGCCTCACCCGACGGTCAGTGCTCGTGGTCGTGGTTGTGCTCGGCCTCGTTGGCGGCCCGCAGCGCGTCGAGGGTCACCTCGTTGCCGGCGGTGTCCTTGATCGTGATCCGCTCCATGACCGAGGCGAGCGCCTTGCCGCGCCGCACGTCGCCGTACACGGCGGGCGCGGCGCCCGAGCGCACCAGCTGGTCGTAGTACTGCTGCGGGGCCATCCCGGCGCGCTGGGCCCGGTGCACGATCTCGTGGCCGAACTCGTCGTCGGAGACCTCGACGTTCTCGGCGTCGGCGAGGGTGTCCAGCAGGAGTTGGACCTTCACACCCTCGGTGGCCGCCTCGGTCAGCTCGGCGTCGATCTGCTCCTCGGTCTTCTCCTCCGAGGCGAGGTAGTCCTCCAGGCTGGCGCCGATGCGCTCGAGCTGGTCGACCATGGCCTGCTTGCGGCTCGCGACCTCCTCGCGGACGACGCCCTCGGGCGCCGGCACCTCGGCGGCGGCGACCAGCTGCTCCAGCGCCTTGTCCCGCGCGGCGTAGATCTGCTCGACCTGCTTGCCGCGGGAGACCCGCTCCCGCAGGTCGTTGCGGAGCTCGTCCATCGTGTCGAACTCGCTCGCCATCTGCGCGAACTCGTCGTTGAGCTCCGGCAGCTCCTTCTCCTTGACCGTGCGCACGGTCACCGACACGTCGGCGTCCCGGCCGGCGAAGTCGCCGCCCACGAGCTGCGTGCTGAAGGTGGTGCTCTCACCGGCCGCGAGGCCGACCACGGCCTCGTCCAGGCCCGGCAGGAGCTGCTTGCTGCCGACCTCGTGCGAGATGTTGGTGGCGGAGCCGCCCGGCACATCCTCGCCGTCGACGGTGGCGTTCAGGTCGATCTGGACGTAGTCGCCCTCCTGAGCAGCCCGCTCGACGGTCTTCAGCGTGGCGAACCGCTCGCGCAGGTTCTTGACCTGCTCGTCGATCTCGCTCTCGTCGATCTGCAGCTCGTCCACGGTCACCTCGAGGGCGGCCAGGTCGGGCAGGGTGATCTCCGGGCGGACGTCGACCTCGGCGGTGAAATTCAGCGAGTCACCGTCGTTGAACTCGGTGATCTCGACCTCGGGGCGGCCGAGCGTCTTCAGGTCGTGCTCCCGCACCGCGGCCATGATGTTCTCGGGGATGGCCTCCTGCACCGCCTCGTTGAGGACGGTCCCCCGGCCCACCCGCTGGTCGATCACGGCCGGCGGGATCTTGCCCCGACGGAAGCCGGGAACCTGGACCTGCTGGCCGATCTCCCGGTACGCCTTCCTGAGGCTCGGCTCGAGCTCGACGAACGGCACCTCGATGGCGAGCCGCACGCGCGTCGGGCTCAGAGTCTCGACGGTGCTCTTCACAGGCGTACTCCTTGACGGATCTCAGTTGAGTCTGGGCGTGTATTCAGCCCATCGAGTGTAGGCGAGCCGGCCGGGCACTCCGGCAGCGCCCGGGGACCGCGCGGAAACCGGCGGCACCCGGGGACGACCCGGCCGCGGACGACAGTCGGGGTGGCGGGATTTGAACCCACGGCCCCTCGCTCCCAAAGCGAGTGCGCTACCAAGCTGCGCCACACCCCGTGGCGACGAAGAGTGTATGCCGTCGCGGGCCGGCTCGGGCCTCGGGGCACGGCCAACCCGACACTTCGCCCTCTTCCGCACCCGTCCGCCGCCTCCGGCCGACGGGCGGCCGGGCGGGGTGCCGGGCGGGGCGCCGGGCCGCCAGGCGGCGAGGAGGCCGGGCGGCGGGCGGGCGGGGTGCCGGGCCGCCGGGCGGCGAGGAGGCCGCACTTTCGGGGAAAGTGCGGCCTCGCCGGCGGGTGGAGGCAGCACTTTCCCCGAACGTGTGCGGATCTTGGCCGGGCGGCGTTGGTCGGGTGGCATTGGTCGGGTGGCGGCCGCGGGCGGGTAGGGCTGCGCGGGCGACGAGGAGATTCGGTACGCTGTCGGCGCGTCCCTGCGTGTCGGGGCGCACGCGGGCGTAGCTCAATGGCAGAGCTTCAGTCTTCCAAACTGACGGTGCGGGTTCGATTCCCGTCGCCCGCTCCCCACGAAGGCCCAGGCAGACCGCAAGATCGCGGCACCTGGGCCGTCCGCATCTCCCCCATCTTCGATCTTGCGTGCCATCCGCGTGCCATTCAACGGCGGCGTCGGCCCTCACCGGCAATCCGGCGGTCCATCGCGGAGGCGATCTCGCGGTCCCGCTCGCTGGTGGCGTGCTGGTAGATCAGGGCGGCGCGCATGGTGGCGTGTCCCATGCGGTGCATCAGCTCCATCGAACTGATCCTGGATCTTGCAACGCGATATGGGCTGACGATCTACGACCCGCAGGGCGATGAAGCGACCCGACCTCACCGTTGATGTGAGCATGTCAAGCATCTGGTGGCGCCAGGGAACTGTAAGACGAACGAGACCTCCCTGTTGCCGACGACTTGACACAGAGAGGTGCCGTTCGTTTGACAGACCCGATCAGCGGCCCGCAAAGCGGGCCGCGCCGGCCCGGCCCTGGCCTGTTGGCGACCTTCGGCCGGCATCGGCCGGGCCGGCCGGCCACGCTTGGGGTAGACACGACCTGAAGACCTCAGGGCTCTGCCCCGAACCCCGGCCCTCCTCAGAGATGCCGCGGCGGATCACCTCGTCGGGCAGTCGCCAGACCAGGAGCGGCGAGGATCAACTCAGCTGTCGCTGATTGCAGTGCGGCGGGCGAGCAACGCAGGAAGGCCGAACTTCCGAATGGCCGCCACGACTTCCGCCGCGACGTTTGGCGCATCCCCCGGACCCGTGATCGTCCACCAATGGTCACGCCCCGATGGCATGAGAGCACCGATGCGTCTCGACCAGACCGGGTCGCCGTAGTAGGCCGTAGTAGGTGTTCGCCGAGGGCGTCTCGGGCAAGTGAGGTCTTTCCTCCCGGCTCCGGGTCCATGCGCCCTTATCCACCAGCAACAAGTTGACCGTGAACTTCGCGCGCTCAGCCGTGTTGTACACCGATGACTGGAATCCGAGCCGCGCCCAGCAAACTTCGTCGTCAAGCCGGTACAGCTTGCCTGATCCCTTCAGACCCATGTCTCGGAGGGCGGGAGCTACAACCTCGCGCAGCACCGCGTTGTAGGCGTCCTGAGCAGTCATCGCGTCGCTCCCTGCTCGGCGCTGGCGCTCTGAGGGTCCATCGGAGCACCATGCCATCCACGTGCCAGTAGCCGATGCCCCCGGCGGTCATCGGAGGGCACGAACGGTCACACCCTCGCTGCCTTGACCTCGCCCACCAGACCCTTTGGGGTCGGGATCTTCGTCCTTCCAACTGACGGTGCGGGTTCGATTCCCGTCGCCCGCTCCACCAGCCTCCGGCCAAGGTCAGAGGCTGCATCCCCCGATCCTGGGCCGGTCGGCCGCTCCCGCTTCGATCTTGCGGGCCATCCGTGGGCCGTAGCTCACGCCCACAGTTGCCCTCGAGTGCCGGGGAACAGCGGGGTGTCAGACGGTGGCGAGCAGCGCGTCGAGCGGTCGAGGCAGGGCGTCCCGGTCGAGCGCCGCCTCGACGAGCAGGCGCGCGTAGCGCAGGTTACGACGTGAGCTGCTGCGCAGGAAGCGCCACACCTGCGCCTCGGGCTCCCGGCCGCGCCAGGCGGGCTGGCTCTGGAACGAGCGGTACGTGCGGAGGTCGCCCTTCGCGTCGAAGAGCGCCTCGACCTGTGCGACGCCCAGGGCGCGGATCAGCTCGTCCTCCAGGTCCTTCACACAGACGTGGAACCCGAGATCCTCCATCTCCGCGCGGGTGCGGGGGAAGCCGTCGCGGGTGGCGGCCAGTCCACGCCGGAACACCTCCTCCTCACGTACGTCGCAGAGACCGGCGAGCCGTATCCCGGTGTCCAGGGGTGCCAACCTCGTCAGGAAGCGGCCGATCGCGTGCGCCCCACCGATCGGCACGATCACCACCCGCTCCGCTTCGAGATCCCGGCCGCGGCCCACCGCGGCGGTTTCCAGCGCCACCTGGTCGCTGATGCCCTCGACGAGCACCACGGCGGCGGCGGACTCGACCTTGGCCAGGGCCCGGGCCGTCGCCCGGATCGACGCGGCATTGCCACCCAGGTGGCCGTCGAGCGCCTCGGCGGGGAACGTGAACGCGTCAGCTCGCCCGCTCGTCGCCATGGCCGCCATCATCGGCGATACGCCGGTGCCCGACCAGGGATTTAGCCCGCCCATTCCGTCTGATCGACACCGTTCCGGCGATCTGGCGGGATCCCGATGCTCCGGATACCGCCAGATCGGCGAAACGGAGTCGATCACGGTGATCACCGCGACGCCCATCGAGACCGTTTCCCCCGGCTGGCCGCGGATCCCCGCTGGGTGCTGCTCGGCGCCCATGTCGACGGGGAGCTCGCGGGATACCGCCCGACCACCCGACCTTCGAGATCGACTTTCGCGACGACACTGCCGGGCGCGGGAACTAGCGTCGGGAGCAACCGGTCCCCGTTCGGCCGGCGCGGGAACCGGCACGCGCCACGGTCCGCGTCAGGCGTGGTCGTTCGGCGCGGGCGGCGCGCCGACGCTCATCCGGTAGATCCAGACCGGGTAGTCGACCCGCTGCGCTCCTCCGGCGAGGCCCGGTGTGCGGTGCAGCTGCGCCGCGGGCAGCCAGAGGTCGCCGTCGGCGTCGATCCACATGGCGTCCACCCAGGCCAGGCGGGGGTCGGCGACCAGCGTCGCCACCTCCCGGTCCGGCGTGATCGTGAGGACGCGTCGCCGCTCGGCGTCGCCGAGGTAGATGGTGCCCGTCGCGTCGATGGCCGTGCCGCCTGTCGTCGGCGTGTCGATCCAGGGCTCGACGTGCGCGGCCACGGTGTCCGGGGTGATCGCCGGGTCGTCGAGCCAGCGGGTCTCGATCCGGGACATGCCCCCGGACGCCGGCTGGTAGTAGAGGTGCCGCCCCTCGGGGGACACCTCGAGCTGGTCGACGTGCAGGACGACCTCGGCGCCGTCCGGATCGTGCAGCACCTCGCCGTCGGCGACGAGCGGGCGGCCGACGGTGCTCGGGTGTCCGTCCAGCACCCGGCGGACGTTCCCGGAGGCCAGGTCGAGCACGAGGAGACCCGGCGCGCCCGCGTCGGTGAGGTACGCCGTACCGCCGTTGAAGCGCACGTCGTCGACGTAGCTGGTGTCCCGGACGGCGGCCGCGAGGTCGTAGATCCGGGTCACGGCGGCGGTGGCCGGGTCGAACACGAGAAGCCGGGCGCCGCCGGGCACCTGGGGCCGGCCGAGCCCCGGCGCGCCCGCGTCGATGATCCACAGCCGGCCGTCCGGCCCGGCGCGCAGGCCGTTGACGTGCACGTACGCCCCGTCGGGGCGGGGCTCGTCGCGAACGGCGTTCCACGACTCGTCCGGAAAGGGCACCCGCCGGCCGTCCGGCATCGCCTCGGCGACCTGGATGCCCGGTCCGTCGGCGCTCGGGTAGCTCACGAAGACGCGCCCGTCGAGCGTGGTCACGCCGGTGCACACACGGTCGTTGGCCACCACCGGTTGCAGCCGGGGGTCCTGCGTGGTCGGCAGCGACATGACGCTCCCCTGGTGCGGCCCGGGTGACACGGATCCTGGCACGCGCTGCCTTCCCCGGTCCGCCCCCACGAAACACCGCCACCGCCGGGGCGGTGTCTTGACAGAAATCGATCTATGGACTGGTGTGTAAACGGCAGTGACATCGACTTCCGTCAGGAGGGCACATGATCGTCCGACGACGGTGGGCGGCCGCCGCGACCGCAGGGATCCTGGTCAGCGCGGTTCTGTCCCAACCCGGCTCCGGCACGGCCGCCCCGGCCGCGCCACGACCCACGGTCACCCTGGCCAGCGGCGAGACCGCCGTGGTCCGGGTCCAGCTACGTGACCAGGCGCAGCTCGACCAGCTCGTCGCCCGCGGCGCCGACCTCGCCAACCGTCCCCGCTCGGCGGACGGGCGGGTGCTGGCCGACGTGGTGCTGACCGGTGCGCAGCTCGCCGAGCTGACGGCGCAGGGGGCCACCGCGCTCCAGGTGGTGCAGCGGGCGGGTGACGGCGCCCGACACTTCGCGGACAGCGTCCGCGCGGCGCAGGCCCGCACCAAGGCGGGGCTCCGCGCCCCGGCCGCCGACCAGCGTACGACCGCCGCGGCGGCCACCGACACGCTCCAGTTCCTCCAGGCGTACTGGTGGACGAGCAACGGGCAGACGTTCGTGCAGACCGAGGTGGCGACCACGGCCACCGACGACCCCGACGTCGAGATCACGGTGAGCTGGCGGACGGCCGACGGGCGGACGGGCTCGTTCCCGCTGTTCCGGTTCGAGGACTCCGGCGAGTACCAGTACCACTACGCGCTTCCCCAGCCGGTGCCGGCCCGGCCCGTGCAGGTGACCGCCACGTCCAGCCTCGGCGGCGTCACCCGCCCGGTCACGCCGACCGTCTGGCCCAACGCCGCCCCGCCGCCGCTGCCGGAGGGCTACCAGAAGGACTTCATCGACGCGTACCTCACGCCGGTGGACATCCAGGCGCGGATCAAGCGGCTCGCCCGCCAGTACCGCGACCTCGTCGACGTGATCGACCTGCCGAACCGCACCCAGGGCTACCGGCGCACCGCCGTGGCGTACCTCGGCGACCCGGCGGCCGCGGCGGTCGTCGTGGAGTCGGTGCGCTTCGGCGACCAGGGCATGAACGGCGTCCAGGTCCGTACCGTCGACCCCGGCCGCGCCAACCGGCCACTCGCCGTCTCGTACCGGGACCGGGTGCTGACCGTCTCCCTGGCCACCGACGGCGCGGGCGCCGTCACGAGCACGACCGACCAGGTCGCCGCCGCCATCAACGGCCGGTTCGGCGACCGGTTCCAGGCGTTCGTGGAGGACGGCTCGGCGGGCCTGCCGATGCCGGTGGCGGGGCCGGCCCGCCTCGACGACGGGCTGCAGGGCACCGAGGTGCCGACCAAGCCGTGGACGGTCCAGGCGCTGCGCATCGGCGTACACCGGGACGGGTCGCGGATCGGCGTGCTCGCGTACTCCCAGGAGCACGCCCGGGAGTGGGCGACGCCGCTCGTCACGCTGGAGTTCGCGGAGCGGATGCTGGCCAACGCGCGCACCGACGCGGCCACCCGGGAGCTGCTGGAGCAGGTCGACATCTTCGTGATCCCGACGGTGAACCCGGACGGCGCCAACTACTCCTTCCACGACTACAACTTCCAGCGCAAGAACCTGGTGAACCACTGCACCGGGACCAGCCGCGATCCGCGTAACCGCAACTCGTGGGGCGTCGACCTGAACCGCAACTACACGGTCGGTTCCTACTTCGACGGGTACGTGGGCGGCAGCGGCAACTGCCTCTCCGGCACCTACTCGGGGACCCGCGAGCTGTCCGAGGCGGAGAGCCGCAACGTCATCGCGCTGGCCCGGGAGCACAGCAACATCCGGTTCGCGATGAACGTGCACTCGTACGGCGGGTACTTCATGTGGCCGCCGGGGGCGTACAAGGCCGACGGGCGGGTCACCCTGCCGCGCCCGTCGATCGACGAGTCGAAGCTGTTCCTCGACAGCGCCCGGCGGATCGTCGGCGCCATCGCCCAGGAGCGCGGCACGGTCACCTGGCCGTCCCAGACCGGTCCCGTGGCGGACGTGCTCTACTCGGCCGCCGGCAACTCGGCCGACGAGCTGTACTACGAGCTGGGCATCTTCGCCTGGGACTTCGAGGTGGGCAACGACCGCTGGAACGCGGCCACCGGCCAGTGGGAGGGCGTCGGCTTCCAGCCGCCGTTCGACGAGGCACACGGCGAATCGCAGGAGTACGCCGGCGGCCTCGTGGAGATGGTCCGGGTCGCCCGCGACTACGCGGCCGCCCAGGAGGGCTGACGACGGGTGCGGGCCGGCCGGGACGCACCGGCCGGCCCGCGCCGCCGGCACCCGTGACCGGGCACCACGTGCCGTCCGTTTTGCGCGGGGATCACCCGGGTACGGCTTCGGTATGGACACGAAGAGCACGGCACACCTCGTCGGTGGCCCACGGGACGGCAGCACTCACGACGCAGGCGGCGACGCCCTCGTCGAACTCGAGATCGACGGCATGTTCCACCGCTACATCCGCACGACGAAGCAGCACGACGACGGCGGCACGATCTACAACTACGACGGCATGGTGGCGCCGGACGGCGGCGAGCCCGGTGTCGAGGACCCGGCCGCCCGGGTCGCCTCGCCCCGGGCCGACGCCGAGGGACACGGCGGCACCCACTGACCGCACGCGGGCCCGGCCGGCACGGATGAACCGCGGCCGGCCGGGTAAGAAGCGGCATCCTGGTGGGGGACGGCCGGTGTCGCGGCGTACCCGCGACCGGGCGCGCGGGCGGGCGGCGTGTGCCGGCCCGCCCGGGCGTACCGCCGGGGTCAGTGCCCGGTGATCCAGTTCCAGGCGGAGACGACCCACTCGGTCTGCTGGAGCCAGGCGACGCCGAGCCCCACGAGGAACACGGCCGTCACGAGGTGAGCGCCGCGGGCGCCTCGCCGGACGCGGCCCATCTGCCGCTCGAGGACCACCCGGCCGACCAGCTGGGACAGCGCGAAGAGGCCCACCGCGACCAGCAGGCTGAGCACGAGGATCAGGAACGGGCCGGTGAGGTTGCCGCCGCCGGAGATGGCCCAGATTCCCCAGCAGACGAACGCGAAGAGGCCGGCCGCGGCACTCCACTCGCCGCCGCGCCGGAGCTGCGCGAGGTGCCAGCTCATCGGCCGGCGGGGCGTCGCCTCACCGGGCCAGCCGGTGCCCGTCGGCTCCTGCTCGACAGTGGGGAACGGCTCGGTACGCGGCGCCCGCTGCTGGCCGACCGAGGCGACGCCCCGGCGGAAACCGTCGCGCTGCGGTGGCACGACCCCGGGCTGCGGCGGCACCTCGACGGTCCGCTCCGCCCACGGCTGTGTCTGGTCCGCCATCTCGTCCTCCCCCTGACCGGCACCACCTTCGGCGCCTGGATCCGAGGGTAGCCACCCGGCAAATCGCCCGCCGAGCCCGCCACCACCCGCCGCACGCCCACTCCCGCCCGCCCTCACCCCGCCCAACCCCCGCGATCTTGCGCTTTGTGCCCCGGCACAAGGGACAAGAGCCGCGAGGCGGGGGCCGAAAGTGCAAGATCGCGAGGCCGGGAGGTGGGGGCGGTACGGTCGGGGAATGGGTGATGCGGAGCGACGGCGACGGCGGCTGCGGCACCACGGGGGTGGCGTCGACGCGGCGGGCTCGGAAGCCGAGGGCGTGTCGGCCAGCACGGCGGGCGTGCACGACGGGGAGCCGCCCCGGCGCCGCGGTCCAGCGGTCGACGAGCGGGAGGGCGAACGGGGCCTGCGCGGTCTCGTCGGCTCGGGTTCGTCGCAGGTCGGGCCGAGCGCCGCCCTCCGCGCCCGGGACGCCGCGCGGCCGACCGAGGAGGACCTGGCCGAGGCGGAGGCGCGGGTGGTCGTCGTACGGCGCAACTGGGTGCCCCGCGAGGACCTGCCCCGCTCGCCGCGCTGAGCGGCGGGCGCCGCCGGTCAGGGCAGCGGGGGCAGTTCGCGGCTCTTCTCGTACGCGGCGACCTGGGCGATGCGCCGCGCGTGCCGCTCGTTGCCGGAGAACGGCGTGGTGAGGAACGCCTCGACGATGGCGGACGCCTCGTCGAGGGTGTGCTGGCGGGCGCCGACGGCCACGATGTTGGCGTCGTTGTGCTGGCGTGCCAGTTGGGCCGTCTCGACGCTCCAGGCCAACGCGGCCCGCACCCCGGCAATCTTGTTGGCGGCGATCTGCTCCCCGTTGCCGGACCCGCCGATGACCACTCCGAGGCTGCCGGCGTCGGCCACCACCCGGTCGCCGGTGTGGAAGCAGAAGACCGGGTAGTCGTCGTCGGGGTCGAAGACGTGCGGCCCGACGTCCACCACCTCGTACCCCTGATTGGCCAGGTAGCTGGCCAGGTGCACCTTCAGCTCGTAGCCGGCGTGGTCGGAACCCAGGTAGACGCGCATACCGCGCAGTCTGTCAGGCCGCCGCCGGGCGCGCCGCGCGGGCGGCGCCCCCGGGGCGTTTTCGTCACAGCAGCTCGGCGACCACCAGGCCACCACGCGCCTTCGGCGTGAACCAGGTGCTCTTACGCGGCATCTTCTCCCGGGCCAGGTTCACCGCGACGAAGTCGTCGACAGTCACCGGGGCGATGAGCACGGCCAGCTCGGCGCGGCCGGCGTCGACCTCGCTGGTCAGCCAGCTCGCCGGGTAGTCGCCGCCCACGTAGGTGATCCGCTTGTCGCCCGGGTCGAGGCCCAGCGCGTCCCGCAGCACGAGCCGCTCGACCAGGGCGTGGTCGAGGTTCTCCAGCCGGCCACCGCCGACGTGCGGCAGCGTCACGGCGTACCCCCGGCCGGGGAGCCGGAGGTGGACGGTGCCGCCGGCGGCGGGAACCTCGACCGGGCCGTCGATCGGGGTGATGCCGGCGCCGGCCGCGCGGAGCCGGTCGAGCAGCTCGTCGCCGCTGGTGGTCAGCTCGCTCACGAGCCGGTTGTACGGCTGGATGGCCACCGACCGCGGCGTGGTGACGACGGCCAGGAAGCGCGGCAGGTCACCGGTCTGCGCGGCGAGGCTGCGGTGGTTGCCGTCGGCGACCACCAGCTCGCCGCCGCCGGCCAGCGCGGTCAGCGCGTCCTGCTCGGGGCCGGGGCCCACCAGCCAGATGGCGTGGGTGCGGCCGGCCTGGTCGGTGTCGGTGGCGGCGGGGGCGCCCGCCGACTCGGTCGCGGCGGCGAGCGCCTCGTGCAGCTCCTCCCCGCGCCCGGTCTGGAGCAGCAGCACCGGTGAGAGCAGGTGCCCGAGCGCGTGGGCCAGGGCGACCCGCTCCCGGACCTTGGCGAGAAAGACGTCCTCGTTGCGGATCACCAGGCCCGGCTCGTCGGCCCGGGTGGAGATCTGGTCCGTGTCCACCATGGCGAAGAGCCCGTACGCCGGGTCCTCCCCCGGCGCGCTGATCCGGTAGAGCACCACGACCTGCTCGGCCGGGGTGTAGCTGCCGTCGGCCTTCGCCTCGCCGAGCCGGGCGACGGCGTCGGGCAGCGCGTCGAGGAACGACTCCCCGAGGCTCTCCGGAGCCCGGTGCGGCATCTCGATGCCGAGGGCACTGTGCGGGTTCGCCTCGATGATCGCGGTGATCTCCGCGTCGTCGGCGAACTCGTCGTAGTTCTGCGCGCCGGTGCCGCCGGTGGTGATCCAGGCCCGGGCGATCGGATGCACGATCGTCATGCCCGCTGACGCTACCGTCGCCGTGCCGGGCGGGGACGCGGACCCGCGCCGTGGTCCACCAGGTGAAAGCACGGCGCGGCCGGCGGATCAGTGCCGGCGCTCGGCCGCCCGGCGATGCCGACCGGCACCGACCGGAGTCGCGCCGACGGGGCCGCCGCCCACCGGGCCCGCGCCGACCGGGCTGCCGCCGACCGGACCGGATCCGACCGGGCCGGATCCACTATTGGGGCCGACCGGGCCGCGGGTGGCCGGCGTGGGCGGGGTACGGCGGGCCGGGGCCGCGCCGGGCGGGGTGAGCCGGGACGTGGCCGCCACCCGGGCCACGCCCACCACGATCGGCGGCGCGAGCAGGTCGGCCACGTGCTCGGGCAGATCGGGCCGGACCGTCGGCCAGCGGGAGTCGTCGACCGACCAGTACGCGGGCACGTCGGCCGGCTCCTGCTTGATCGGCGCGTCGTCACCGGACACGCGGCGGTGCTTGGCCATCGGGATGCCTCCACGAGCTGCGAATTGCGGACTGCGAACGGCTGCGGCGGACATCGAGCCAAACGAGATCGGCGGCGCCCCGGTGACGGGCGCCGTAACGGTGTTAACAGGGCCCCTGCCGCGCCGGCGGCGACGACAGGGGCCCTTCCGCGTCAGTCGAAGATCGGCCCCAGCTCCCGGGTCCGCTTGAGCTCGTAGAAGCCGGGGGTGCCGGCGACCAGCAGGACTCCGTCCCAGAGCCGGCCGGCCGCCTCCCCCTTGGGGGCCGGGGTGATCACCGGGCCGAAGAAGGCGACGGTGCCGCCGTCCGGGCCCGGGGCGTGGATGACCGGGGTGCCGACCTCCTGGCCGACCGGCCGCATACCGGCCTCGTGGCTCGCCCGCAGCGCCTCGTCGTACTCGGTGCTGTCGGCGGCCGCGGCCAGCTCCGGGTCGAGCCCGGCGTCGGCCAGCGCGGCGGCGTACAGCTCCGGGCCGCGCTGCTCCTTCCCCAGGTGGATCCGGGTGCCGAAGGCGGTGTAGAGCGGGCGCAGCACGTCGTTGCCGTAGCGCTGCTCGGCGGCGATGCAGACCCGTACCGGGCCCCAGGCGGTGCTCAGGAACTCCCGATAGTCCTCCGGCAGGTAGTCCCGGCTCTCGTTGAGCACGGACAGGCTCATCACGTGGAAACGGATGTCCACGTCACGGACCCGTTCGACCTCGAGCAGCCAACGGGACGTGATCCAGGCCCACGGACAGGCCGGGTCGAACCACATGTCGACGGCGACACGTTCGCTCACGGTGCGGTCCCTTCACGACGGGGGCGCCGTACCACGCGGCGCCTTCCCCGATCCTCACCCCGGGGCACATCGACCGGCAGCGGAATGAGAGCGTGACCTCGGCCACCGCGGCGCGCCGGTGCGTGCAAGACTCGGTTCCGGGCCGACCACCAGGAGTGGCCGGCGGACGGCGCGGCGGGCGTAAGCGCGAGTGGGATGGAGACGAACAGTGCCGGGAGTGCGCAACCTGACGCAGGTCGAGGCGACCGAGCGGGCACGCCTGCTCGAGGTGACGGGGTACGACATCAGTCTGGACCTGTCGACCGCCGTGCAGGCCGAGGGCCGCACGTTCCGGTCCACCACGGAGGTCCGGTTCCGCTGCGCCGAGCCGGGCGCGAGCACCTTCATCGAGGTGGCCGCCGACTCGGTGCGGTCGGCCACCCTGAACGGGTCGCCGGTCGACCTCTCCGGCTGGTCCGCCGAGAAGGGGCTGACGCTCACCGACCTGCAGAGCGAGAACACGCTCCTCGTCGAAGGCGACTTCGCGTACTCCAACAGCGGGCAGGGCCTGCACCGCACGGTCGACCCGGTCGACGGCGAGACGTACCTCTACAGCCAGTTCGAGACGGCCGACGCCCAGCGCGTGTTCGCGTGCTTCGACCAGCCCGACCTGAAGAGCGTCTACACCTGGCGGGCCACCGTCCCGGACCACTGGCGCGTGGTGTCCAACATGCCGGTGGAGCGGGAGGAGCCGGCCGGCGAGGGCCTGAAGACCCTCCACTTCGCGCAGTCGGTGCGGATGAGCACCTACATCACGGCGCTCTGCGCCGGGCCGTACCACGAGGTGCGCGACAGCCACGACGGCATCGACCTGGGAGTGTTCTGCCGGGCCTCGATGGCGCGGTACCTGGACGCCGACGACCTCTTCCTGATCACCAAGCAGGGCTTCGACTTCTTCCACGAGCAGTTCGGCGTCCGCTACCCGCTGCCGAAGTACGACCAGCTGTGGGTGCCCGACTTCAACGCCGGCGCCATGGAGAACTTCGGCTGCGTCACCCACGCCGAGTCGCACTACATCTTCCGCTCGCAGGTCACCGACTTCGAGTACGAGCAGCGGGCCAACACGATCCTGCACGAGCTGGCGCACATGTGGTTCGGCGACCTCGTCACCATGCGCTGGTGGAACGACCTGTGGCTCAACGAGTCGTTCGCCGAGTGGGCCAGCCACTGGTGCAACACCAACGCCACCCGCTTCCGCGAGGCGTGGACGACGTTCCTGTCCATCCGGAAGAACTGGGGCTACCGGCAGGACCAGCTCTCCTCGACCCACCCGGTCTACACGGAGATGCCGGACATGGAGGCCGTCGAGGTCAACTTCGACGGCATCACGTACGCCAAGGGCGCGAGCGTGCTCAAGCAGCTCGTCGCGTACGTCGGCGAGGAGCCGTTCCTGGCCGGCCTGCGCGCGTACTTCGGCAAGCACGCGTGGGGCAACGCCACCTTCGACGACCTGCTCTCCGAGCTGGAGGCGGCATCCGGCCGGGAGCTGCGCAAGTTCGCGGCCCAGTGGCTGGAGACCGCCCAGGTGAACACGCTGCGGCCGGGGGTGGCCGTCGGCGCCGACGGCGCGTACGAGCGGGTGGTGGTCCGGCAGGAGGCCCCCGCCGGTCACCCGACGCTGCGCACCCACCGGATCGGGGTGGGCCTCTACGACCTGACCGACGGGCGGCTGGTCCGCCGGGAGCGGTTCGAGGTGGACGTCACCGGCGAGCGGACCGAGCTGACCGACCTGGCCGGCGTCCGGGCCGCCGACGTGCTGCTGCTCAACGACGACGACCTCACGTACGCCAAGCTGCGGCTGGACGAGGCGTCGATGGCCACCGTCGTGCAGCACATCGCCGGCTTCGAGTCGTCGCTGGCCCGCGCGCTCTGCTGGACGGCGGCGTGGGACATGACGCGTGACGCCGAGCTCGCCGCCCGCGACTACGTGGCGCTCGTGATGGCGGGGCTGCCCGCCGAGACCGACATCAACCTGGTCACCGCGACCCTGCGCCAGGCCACCACCACGCTCACCCTGTACGCCGACCCGGCCTGGGCGCCGACCGGCTGGGCGGAGCTGGCCCGCACCGCGAAGGCCGCCCTCGCCGCCGCCGAGCCGGGCAGCGGCTTCCAGCTGGCCTGGGCCCGGGCGTACGCCTCGGCGGCACGTGGCAGCGAGGACCTGGCCACCCTGCGGGGCTGGCTGGACGGCACGCAGGTGCCGTCCGGTCTCAGCATCGACACCGAGCTGCGCTGGGGCGTGCTCGCGGCGCTCGTCGCCAACGGGGCGGCCGGGGCCGCCGACGTGGAGGCCGAGCTGGCACGGGATCGGACGGCCAGTGGCGAGCGTGAGGCGGCGTACGTGAACGCGCTGGTGCCGACCGCGGAGAACAAGGCCGCCGTGTGGGCCCTGCTCACCGGGCCCGAGGCGCTTCCGAACTGGCGACACCGGGCGCTGCTGCAGGGCTTCACGCACCCGACGCAGGTCGAGCTGGTGGCACCGTACCGGGAGCGGTACTTCGCCGCCGTCGGCGAGGTCTGGGCCAGCCGCGACAGCGAGCCGGCGCAGGAGTTCGCCCAGCTCGCCTACCCGGCGTACCTGGTGGACGACGACACGGTCGCGGCCACCGACGTCTGGCTGGGCGGGGACGGCCACCCGGCGCCGCTGCGCCGGCTGGTGGCCGAGGGCCGCGACGGCGTGGTCCGCGCCCTGAAGGCCCGCGAGCGCGACGCGCGCAGCGCCTGACGCGACGATCGGAGGCGGCCCGGGGCCGGCGTGGGTGGAGACCCGCGCCCGCCCCGGGCCGGACGACCCCGTCGAGGTCACCGAGCCGTGGCCGATGGTGGTGGAGCCCTCCGCCTGGCCCCGTTGACCAAGGACGAGAAAGCCCGGCCCGCGTACCGCGGGCCGGGCTTCGTCGTACGAGAAGGGCTCAGCCCTTGCCGGCGTGGCTGGCGAGCTGGTCGAGGCCGTTGATGATGCCGCCGGCCAGGTCACCGCCGCCGAACGCCGCCACCATGGAGAGGGCGGCGAGCTTGGCGTACGTGTCCGGGATGCGCTTGCGCGCGTGCCGGCCGGTCACGATCTCCAGCTGCCGCTGGTTGGGCGAGACGGCGATCAGCACCGACCGGTCCGGGTCGGCGAGCTGCCGGTGCAGCCGCTCGGCGTGCTCGCGGATCGGCTCGTCGAGGCCGCCCACGAAGACCGAGAAGACCAGTCCGGTCCCCTGGTCGGCCAGGCGCAGCGCCTCGTCGATACGCAGCAGCTGCCGGGTCGAGAACGGGCCGTCCAGCACCTCCGGCGGGGTGCCCGTGCCGACCTGCGTCTCCTCACCAACGGTCACTTGCGCCTCCGGTTCCACCGGCCGGCGCCTCCCGGCCGGCCTGCTCCTGCTTGCGGCTGGTCAGCGCCGGCGCCTGCGCGCCCGCTGCCAGGGCGGTGCCGGCCGCGTCGGCCAGCTGCTCCGGGCGGGCCAGGAACCAGACCGGAGTGAAGTCGAAGGCCCGGCCCGGCCGGTAGCGCTTGGCGCCGCCACCACCGCCGCCACCGCGGCTGACCACGTACGCCAGACCGCCGATCACCAGTACGGCTGCCGCCGGGATGCCGACGTAGATCAGCAACGTGTCGGTAACAGACAATCCCAACGCCCCCAGGCGGAAGAAGGGACCTCGAGCATCAAGGTCGGGTGGACAGGGTCAGGGCGTCGACCGCCCGACTCCGCTGCCTTTCACGTTAGCGGAGCCGACGGCCCGCCAGATTGCGGGGTGGCGATCCCACCCGCCACTGGCGTGCTCCAGTTGCGCAGCGGTGGCGATCAGCCGTGCGTCGTCACCGTACCGGCCGGTGAGGAGGACCCCCACCGGCAGCCCCGCCGCCGTCTCGCCGACCGGCAGCGAGACGGACGGTTGACCCGTGACGTTGAAGATGGCGCAGTACGGCGAGAACCGCCGCTGCCGGTCGAAATCGGCCGCCGGGTCGCCGTCGGCGCTGAACCAGCCGACGGGCGCCTGCGGCGCCGCGAGGGTGGGGCAGAGCAACAGGTCGCACCCGGCGGTACGGCGCACGCCGAGGCGTACCTGGGCCTGGAGTTCGCCGAGCGTGGCCGACAGCGTCCCTGCCGACACCTCGGCGCCCCGGGCCCGCAGGAACCGGGTGAGGGGCAGGAGCTGGCTCTCCCGCTCCGGTGGCACCGGGGCGAGCGCCAGCACGTACCAGACGACCTCGAACAGCGGCCACGCGGCGGGGCCGAGCGGCGCGGGAACGTCGACCACCTCGTGTCCGGCGGCGGCGAGCAGCGCGGCGGCCCGGTCGACGGCCGCCACGCAGTCGGGGTGGACCGGTTCCTCGGCGAGCATCGGGGCCGTGAACCGGCCGATCCGCAGCCGGCCGGGGACCGCGGCGCGGGCGGCGCCGAGGTAGCCGGTGGGCGGCGCGACCGGCGGCAGGTAGGGCTCGCCCGGCACCGGCTGGGCCAGCACGTCGAGCAGGGCGGCGGCGTCCGCGACCGTACGGCTCATGGGGCCGTGTGTGGGCAGGCCGAACGCGCCGAAGCCGATTGGCCCGCCGGAGACGAGCCCGCGGCTCGGCTTGTAGCCGACCAGACCACAGAGCGCGGCGGGGATGCGCAGCGAGCCACCGCCGTCGGAGCCCTGGGCCACCGGCACCAGCCCGGCCGCCACGGCGGCGGCCGCGCCGCCGCTGGAGCCACCCGCCGTGTACGCGATGTCCCACGGGTTGCGCGCCGGCGGCGCGACGAGGCCCTCGGAGTAGAGCGAGCAGCCCAGCTCGGAGGTGGTCGTCTTGCCGAGGCTCACCATGCCGGCCGCCGCCATGAACCGCACCACGTCGGCGTCGACGGGCGGCACGAAGTCGGCGAAGGCCGCGGAGCCGAAGGTCGTCCGGACCCCGGCGGTCAGGGTCAGGTCCTTGATCGCGGTCGGTGTCCCGTGCAGGGGCCCTCGCGCGTCGGCGGGCGCCGCGTCGGCGGCCCGGGCGGCGTCCCGCGCACGCTCGGGGGTGACGGTGACGAACGCGCCGACGGTGTCGCCGAGCGCGTCCACCCGGCGCAGGTGGTGCTCGACGAGTTCCACGCTGGACAGCTCGCCGCGGGCGATGGCGGCGGCCTGCTCCAGCGCGGTCAGGTCGTGCGGCTCGGCCATGCCCTCATCCTGCCCGTCCGCCGGCCGCCGGGCGCGCAGACACGGCCGTCAGTCGGTAACGGGCCGGCCGAGGAAGCGCAGGGCGTTGCGGGAGAGCAGCTTGTCGCGCTGGCCGGCCGTGAGGAAGTCGGCCGTGCGGACCACCTGGCCGACGGGGCGCTCCCCCAGCGGGTACGGGTAGTCGCTGCCCACGAGCACCCGGTCCTCGCCCATGGTGTCGACGAGCAGCCGCAGGGCGGCCGGGTCGAAGACCACCGAGTCGACCAGGAACCGGTCGACGTACGCGCTGGGCGGTGCCGTCGAGGCGCCGCGGACCAGGTCGCCACGGCGGTGCCAGGCGTTGTCGGCACGGCCGAGCCAGAACGGGAAGCTGCCGCCGCCGTGCGCGAAGCAGATCCGCAGCGTGTCGGGGACCCGGTCGAAGACGCCGCCGAGGATCAGCGCCAGCAGCGACAGGTGGGTCTCGGCCGGCATGCCGCTGAGCCAGCGGGCCATCCACCGGTCGAGGCGCGGGCCGCCGGGCATGTCCCAGGGGTGGACGAAGACCGGGGCGCCGACGTGCGCGCAGTGCTGGAGGAAGGTGACCACGCCCGCGTCGTCCAGGTCGCGGTCGCCCACGTGGTTGCCGATCTCCACACCGGCGTGGCCGGCCGCGAGGCAGCGGTCCAGCTCGGCGCAGGCCGCGTCCGGGTCCTGGAGCGGCACCTGGCAGAACGGCACGAGCCGCGGTCCGCCCGCGGCGGTGACCGTCAGCGTGAGGTCGTTGAAGATCCGGGCGACCTTCACGGCCTGGTCGGCGGGGCGGTCGTAGCTGAAGAAGACCGGCGTGGGTGAGACGACCTGCACGTCGACGCCGTCGGCGTCCATGTCGGCCAGTCGTGTCGGCGCGTCCCAGCACTCGGCGCCGACCGGCCGGAACTCCGTCTCACCCACCATGATCATGGCGGCGCGCTCGGAGTCGACCCGCAGCCAGGGCCAGCCGGACCCGCCGCACGCGGCGCCGAGGTCCGGCCATCCCTTCGGTACGACGTGCGTGTGCACGTCGACGACCGGCGGCGCGGCGGCCGGACCGCCCATCAGCCCTTGCCCGGGTGCAGCGCGCCGCAGCTCGTGCAGGTGCGGGCCTTCTCGTCGCCGTAGAACGCCTGGAAGACCGGCGGCAGGTCGGCCGCGATGTCGCGGACCTGCAACTCCACCTCGTGCACCTTGTGGCCGCACTGCGGGCAGTACCACTGGAACCTCTCCAGGGTGCCCTCCTCCCGGACCCGTTCCACCACGACGCCGATCGAGCCGGCCTCTGGGCGCTGCGGCGAGTGCGGGGTGTTGCGCGGCAGCATCCACATCTGACCCTCGCGCACGTGCACCGTACGCGGCCCCTCGGGAAGCATGAGGTTGATGTGCATGTTGCCCTTGACCTGGTAGAAGAACTCCTCGTACGGGTCGACGTGGAAGTCGGTCCGCTGGTTGGGCCCGCCGACGACCATCACGATGAAGTCGTCCCCGCCGGGGAACATCTCCTTGTTGCCGACCGGCGGCTTGAGCAGGTGCTGGTTCTCGGCGATCCACCCGGGAAAGCTGAACGGCTCGGCGATCTCGCTCACGACTGACCTCCTGACGGGAGAAGGGCCACGGCCTGAATCTCGATGAGCAGGTGCGGGTGCGGCAGTTGGTGCACGGCGACCGTGGTGCGGGTGGGCCCGGTGGCGTCGAAGAACTCCGCCCACACCTCGTTGTAGCCGCCGAAGTCGTTCATGTTGACCAGGTACGAGGTGACCTGGACCAGGTCGGACAGGTCCGCGCCCACCGAGCGCAACAGGTCGCGGACGTTCTCGATGACGGCCCGCGTCTGCGCGCGGATGTCGAGGTCGGTCGTGCCGAACTCGTCCACCCGCACACCCGCGAACGTGTTGTCCGGGCGGCGCGAGGACGTGCCGGAGACGAAGACGAAGCCGCCGGCCACCTTGACGTGCGGGAACGCCCCGCGCGGGACGGCCTTCCCCGCGACGACCAACGCTTCACCACTCACGACACACCACGCCCGGGGACGGACGCGCGAACAACGACCACGACCGCGTTCCGGGCAGCCCGGCCGGCGGAGGGATCAAGCCTGACCGCCCGGAGCCGCCCGGGCTGCCCGGAACCCCCAACGCCGATCACGACGAAGCCCGCAGCGAGGCCGTACCCAGCTTCTCCACCACGGCCCGCACGTACGCGCCGCGGCGCAGCGGCACGGCAGCCGTCGCGGCGCCGGCCAGGAAGACCCAGCCCTCGCGCAGCCGCACCCCGTGCCGGCCGGCCAGCCGCAGCCCCTCGTCGAGCGCGCGGCGCGGGTCGCCGAGGATCGCCGCCGTCGAGCCGACCTGCGCCACCCGGCCGTCGATCTCCAGCAGCACGCCCAGGTTCTCCAGCCCGTCCGGCACGGGCGACCAGGGGCCGATCGCGAACGCGGCGGCCGAGGTGTTGTCGGCGATCACGTCGGGCAGCGAGAACGTGAAGTTCGCGTACCGGGAGTCGATCAGCTCGATGGCCGGGGCCACCGCGCGGACCGCGTCGGTGAAGTCGCCCACCGGCTCGCCCGGCTCGGGCAGCCGGTCCAGCAGGAACGCGACCTCCGGCTCGACCCGCGGATGGATGTACGCGCCCACGTCGACCGTGCCGCCGTCGGGCACCCGCATCGCGTCGGTGAGCCGGCCCCAGATCACCTCGTCCACCCCGACCTGGGCCATCTTCGCCCGGCTCGTGAGACCCATCTTGAGCCCCACGAGCCGCTCGCCCCGGGCCAGCCGGCGCTGCACCAGCGCGGTCTGCACCGCGTACGCGGCGTCCACGTCGAGGCCGGTCTCGGCGGCGAGCTGGCCGGTGGCGGTGGCCGTGTCGGCCGCCGCGCCCAGCCTCTCGGCGATCCCGGCGACGTCCGGTCCGATCACGCGGGCTCCTCCTGTTCGGCGCGCTGGCGCACCAGGTCCAGCGCCACGTCGACGATCATGTCCTCCTGACCGCCGACCATCCGCCGACGGCCCAGCTCGACGAGGATCGAGCGGACGTCCACCCCGTACCGCGTCGAGGCGCGCTCGGCGTGCCGGAGGAAGCTCGAGTAGACGCCGGCGTAGCCGAGCGAGAGCGTCTCCCGGTCGACCTGCACGGGCCGGTCCTGCAACGGCCGGACGAGGTCGTCCGCGGCGTCCATCAGCGCGAACACGTCGCAGCCGTGCTTCCAGCCGTGCAGTTCGGCGACCGCCACGAAGACCTCCAGCGGGGCGTTGCCGGCGCCCGCGCCCTGCCCCGCGAGGGAGGCGTCCACCCGTACGGTCCGCCCGTGCGGCGCCTCCGGGCCGGCCGGGCCCGCGCCGGCGACCCGCCCGTGCTCGACGGCCACCACGCTGTTCGCGACCCCGAGCGAGAGGTTGTGGTGCGCGTGGATGCCGATCTGCGTTCCCGGCTCGAGCACCTGCCGGTACGCGTCGATCCGCTCCGCCACGTCGGACATCAGCAGCCGGCCGCCGGAGTCGGTGACGTACACGCAGTGCGCCCCGTACGACTCCATGAGCCGGGCCTGCGCGGCCAGCGTGGCCGGGTCGGCCATGTGCGACATCATGAGGAACCCGGAGACGTCCATGCCGTTCTCCCGGGCCCAGGAGATGTGCTGGGCGGAGATGTCCGCCTCGGTGCAGTGGGTGGCGATGCGGACGCTGGTGACGCCGAGCGCGCGGGCGGCCCGCAGGTCGGCGATGGTGCCGATGCCGGGCAGCAGCAGCGTGGTGAGCTTCGCGTTCGTGAGCACCTCGGCCGCCGCCGCGATCCACTCGGCGTCGCTGGCCGCGCCGTGGCCGTAGTTGACGCTCGACCCGGCGAGCCCGTCGCCGTGCGCCACCTCGATGGCGGCCACGCCGGCCGCGTCCAGCGCCCCGGCGATGGCCCGCACCTGCGCGACGGTGTACCGGTGCGCGATGGCGTGCATGCCGTCGCGCAGCGTCACGTCCTGGATGTAGAGGTCGGTCATGCGGGCACCCCCTCCGCGCGGAGCGCGACCAGCCGCTCCGCGGTACGCAGCGCCGCCGAGGTCATGATGTCGAGGTTGCCGGCGTACGCGGGCAGGTAGTGCCCGGCGCCGGAGACCTCCAGGAAGACGGAGACCTGGAGACCCCGCAGGTGGCGGCCCAGCGACGGCACGTAGGTGTCCACCCGGTCGAACTGCACGTCCTGCTTGAGCCGGTAACCGGGCACGTACTCCCGCACGGCGGCCACCATCTCCGCCACGGATTCCGCGACGGCCGCCGTGTCGGCGTCGGCGTCCGGGCAGAGGCAGTAGACCGTGTCGCGCATCAACAGCGGCGGCTCGGCCGGGTTGAGGACGATGATGGCCTTGCCCCGCTCGGCGCCACCCACCACCTCGATGGCCCGGGCCGTGGTCTCGGTGAACTCGTCGATGTTCGCCCGGGTGCCCGGGCCGGCCGACCGCGAGGCGATCGAGGCGACGATCTCGCCGTACGCCACCGGGGTGACCCGGCCGACCGCGGCGACGATCGGCACGGTGGCCTGCCCGCCGCAGGTGACCATGTTGAGGTTCCGCTCGCGCAGGTGCTCGTCCAGGTTCACGGGCGGCACCACGTACGGGCCGATGGCGGCCGGGGTCAGGTCGATCACCGTCCGCCCGTGCGCGCGCAGCAGCGCGTCGTTGTGCCGGTGCGCCCCGGCCGAGGTGGCGTCGAAGACCAGCTCCACGTCGGCGAACTCCGGCATCGCCACCAGCCCGTCCACGCCCTCGACCGTGGTGGCCACGCCGAGCCGGCGCGCCCGGGCGAGGCCGTCGGAGGCCGGGTCGATGCCGGCGAGGGCGACCATCCGCAGGCCGGCGCCGAGCCGGAGCACCTTGATCATCAGGTCGGTCCCGATGTTGCCGGAACCGATCACCGCCACCCCGACAGTCACCCGGCCTCCCTCGTGAAACACGTCCGTACCGAACCGAGGCCGGAGATCCGTGCCTCGTACGCCGCGCCGGGCTCGACCGGCACCATGGGGCCGAGCGCTCCGGAGAGCACCACGTCCCCGGCGCGCAGCGGGTCGCCGGAGCGGGCCATGGTGCGCGCGAGCCACTCCAGCGCGTGCAGCGGGTTGCCGAGGCAGGCCGCGCCCGCGCCCACCGAGACGGGCTCGCCCGCGCGCTCCAGCACCATGCCGCACAGCCGCAGGTCGACGTCGGCGAGGCGGCGCGGCGAGGTGCCCAGCACGAACAGCCCGCTCGAGGCGTTGTCGGCCACGGTGTCCACGATGGAGATGTCCCAGTCGGCGATCCGCGAGTCGACGATCTCGATGGCCGGCAGCAGGTGGTCGACCGCGCGGACGAGGTCGGTCGTGGTGACCCGCTCGTCGGTCAGGTCGGCGCCGAGCACGAACGCGACCTCCGCCTCCACCCTCGGCTGGAGCAGCCGGTCCATCGACACCTCGACCCCGTCGCCGACGGCCATGGCGTCGGTCAGCATTCCGAAGTCCGGCTGGAAGACGCCGAGGCTCTCCTGCACGGCCCGCGACGTCAGCCCGATCTTCGCGCCCACCCGGCGCTCGCCGCGGCCCTGCCAGGCCCGCGCCTGGAGCTGCTGCACGCGGTACGCCGACTCGACGTCCCCCTCCGGCAGCAGCCGGCCCCGCAACGGCGGGCAGGGCTTCCCCGTGCTGCGCGCGTCGGCCAGCTCCCGGTTCGCGGCTTCCAGATCAACCCTCATGCCTGCTCCTCGCTGCGTGCGCTCACGACAGGTCCACGCAGACGTTGGTGAGTTCGGAATAGAAGTCGAGCGAGTGCACGCCGCCCTCGCGGCCGATCCCGGACGCCTTCACCCCGCCGAACGGCGTGCGCAGGTCGCGCAGGAACCAGGTGTTCACCCAGACGATGCCGGCGTCCAACCGGGCGCCGGCCCGGTGCGCCACACCCACGTCCCGGGTCCACACCGTCGCCGCGAGCCCGTACTCGGTGCCGTTCGCGAGCGCGTACGCCTCCTCCTCGTCGTCGAAGGGGGCGACGTGCACGACCGGGCCGAAGATCTCCTCCCGGTTGGTCCGGGCGTCCGGGCCGAGCCCGGTGAGCACGGTCGGCTGCACGTACGCGCCGCCGTCGCGGGCGTCGCCGAAGTGGGGCGTCCCGCCCCCGGTGAGCACCTGCGCGCCCTCCGCGCGGGCCAGGTCGTAGTGGCCGAGCACCTTGGCCCGGTGGCCGTGGGAGATGAGCGGCATGGTGGCCGTGGCCTCGTCGGTCGGCCAGCCGTACGCCAGGTCGCCGGCCCGCTTCGCGAGCCGGGCGGTGAACTCCTCGAACACCGGCCGCTGCACGTAGATGCGCTCGGTGCAGAGGCAGACCTGGCCGCCGTTGGTGAAGCTGGAGCGCACCGAGCCGGCCACCGCGGCGTCCAGGTCGGCGTCGGCGAAGACGAGACCGGCGTTCTTGCCGCCCAACTCGAAGCTCACGGCCTTCACCCCGTCGGCGGCGGCGCGCATGATGGCGCTGCCGGTGGCCGACTCGCCGGTGAAGGTGATGGCGTCGACCCCCGGGTGCCGGGTGAGGAACTCGCCCGCCGAGTCCGGCCCGAAGCCGTGCACCAGGTTGAACACCCCGGCCGGCACGCCGGCCGCCGCCATGACCTCGGCGAGCACCGTCGCCGACGCCGGCGTCTCCTCGCTGGGCTTGACGACCACGGCGTTGCCGCAGGCCAGCGCCGGCGCCACCTTCCAGGTGAGCAGCAGTAGCGGCAGGTTCCACGGGACGATGACGGCCACCACGCCGACCGGCTTGCGGACGGCGTAGTTCAGGGCCCGCCCGCCGGTCGGCGTGACGGTCGTGAACGACTCGGTGGGCGCGGTGGCCACGATCTCGGCGAACGCCCGGAAGTTCGCGGCGCCGCGCGGGATGTCGAGCGTCCGGGCCTGGGAGATGGACTTGCCGGTGTCGGCCACCTCGGCCGCCACGAGGTCGTCGAACCGGCGCTCCAGCTCGTCGGCGACCCGGCGCAGCACCTCGGCGCGCTCCCGTTCGCCCATCCGCCCCCACGGGCCGCGCAGCGCTGCCCGGGCGGCGGCCACCGCGTCGTCCACACAGGAGGCGTCGGCCTCGACGACCTCGAAGACGGGCTCGCCGGTGACCGGGCTGGCCTTCGGAAACCGTGTGCCGACGGCCACGAACTCGCCGCCCACGAAGTTGCGCAGCAGACCCGGCCCGTCCGGCGCCCGGCCGGTCATGAGCCGCGGATCCCAGGTGACCGTCATCGACGCCTCCCTCGGCTGAGCACCGCGCCGGCCGCCCCGGCCAGCAGCGCCGCCGCGCCCGCCGCGACCGCGCCGAGCACCTGGTGCTGCCGGCGGACCCGGCGGACCACCTCGGCGTACGGGGTGGTGGAGAACGACACCAGCTCGTACCGGGAAACGTACCGTCCGGGCAGCGTCCGCTCCAGCGCGTGTTCCACCCGCCGGCCGAGCTGGAACAGCGGCGAGGCGACCTTGTCGCGCATCTCCACGAAGTTGGTGAGCGCCATCCGCGCGATCGCCTCGACGTTGTCCTGCCGGCGCCGCTGGAACAGCGGCAGCGCCACCGTCCAGTCGTCGTCGCTCTCGTCCAGGCAGCGGTCCAGTTCGACCACGTCCTCGAAGGCGCAGTTGGCGCCCTGGCCGTAGAACGGGACGATGGCGTGCGCCGCGTCGCCGACGAGGCCCACCGTGCCGTTCGCCTGCCACGGTGTGCAGCGGACCGTGCCGAGCACGCCGACCGGGTTGTGCTGGTAGTCGTCGACCAGGTTGGGCGCGAGCGGGACGAGGTCGGGGTAGTGCTCGGCGAAGTGCCGCTCGATCGCGGCCGGGCTGCCCAGCGAGGCGAAGGCCGCGGTGCCGTGGGTGGGCCAGAAGAGCGTGCAGGTGAAGGAGCGGTCCGGGTTGGGCAGCGCGATCATCATGGAGGTGCCGCGCGGCCAGATGTGCAGGGCGTCCGGGTCCAGCGCGAAGTCGCCGCCGAGCGGCGGGATGGTCAGCTCCTTGTAGCCGTAGTCGAGGAAGTCCAGGCTCTCGGTGAGCAGCCCGTGCGCGAGCAGCTGCCCGCGTACCGCCGAACCGGCGCCGTCGGCGCCGAGGACGACCGGCGCGGTCGCTGTGACCTTGCCCTGCGGGGTCTCGAAGGTCATCCCGCCGGTGGCCGGGTCGAGCCCGACGAGCCGGTGGTCGAACGCGATCCGCACCCCGGGCAGCGCGGTGGCCGCGTCGAGCAGGGCGTTGTTGAGCGCGCCCCGGCTGATCGAGTTGATCGCCCGGTCGCCGGAGGCGCTGTACGACTGGAACTGCGGCTGCCCCGCGACGGGGTGGATCATCCGGCCGCGCATCGGTAGGGCGTCGCCCATCACCTGCGTGTCCAGGCCGATGCGGCGCAACGCGTCGAGACCGCGCTCGGACAGGGCCAGGTTGATCGACCGGCCCCGCTCGACCCGGCCCGTACGCGGATCGGGCCGCCGCTCGTAGAGCGCCACCCGGTAGCCGCGCCGGGCCAGGAAACAGGCGAGCAGGCAACCGGCGAGGCCCGCGCCCACCACCGCGATCTCGTCGCGCTCCGTGCTCATGGGCGGAGCCTGCCTTTCGTTCGCGACTGCGGGGCTCGCAAGACCGGCTCACTCCTCGCGCTCACCGACGCCTGCCTTTCGTTCGCGACTGCGGGGCTCGCAAGACCGGCTCACTCCTCGCGCTCACCGACGCCTGCCTTTCGTTCGCGACTGCGGGGCTCGCAAGACCGGCTCACTCCTCGCGCTCACCGACGCCTGCCTTTCGTTCGCGACTGCGGGGCTCGCAAGACCGGCTCACTCCTCGCGCTCACCGACGCCTGCCTTTCGTTCGCGACTGCGGGGCTCGCAAGACCGGCTCACTCCTCGCGCTCACCGACGCCTGCCTTTCGTTCGCGACTGCGGGGCTCGCAAGACCGGCTCACTCCTCGCGCTCACGGCGCCACCGTCGCGGCGAGCGCGTCGGCCACCCGCCAGCAGTCGTGGTACGTGGAGTAGAGCGGCACCGGGGCGAACCGGACGATGTCCGGCTCCCGGGCGTCGGCGATCACGCCGTGCTCGTGGCGCAGCCGCTTGGTGAGCCCGGCGGCGCTGCCGGCGCCGATCCGCACCGAGAGCTGGCAGCCGCGTCGGCGCGGGTCCCGCGGGGTGACCACGCCGAGCGGCCGGTCGGCCGTGACCTCGTCGAGGAGTCGCTCCAGGTACGCGGTGAGGCGCACGCTCCGCTCGCGCAGCGCCGGCATGCCGACCGTGTCGAACAGCTCCAGCGAGGTGCGGACCGGACCCATCGCGAAGATCGGCGGGTTGGAGATCTGCCAGGCGTCCACGGTGACCGGTGGCCGCGACACCGGGGTCATCTCGAAGCGGGTCGCCGCCTCGGTGCTCCACCACCCCTCGAAGCGGGGCAGCGACGGGTCGCCGAGGTGCCGCTCGTGCACGAAGGCCCCGGCCAGCGCCCCGGGGCCGGAGTTGAGGTACTTGTAGGAGCACCAGGCGGCGAAGTCGACGTCCCACTCGTGCAGGCGCAGCGGCACGTTGCCGGCGGCGTGGGCGAGGTCCCAGCCGACGGTCGTGCCGGCCGCCCGGCCGGCCGCCGTGATGGCCGGGATGTCGAGCAGCTCGCCGGTGAGGTAGTTGACGCCACCGAGCAGCACGAGCGCCACCCGGTCGCCCTCGGCGGCGAGGTAGCCCGTCACGTCCTCGGTGCGCAGCGTGTCCTCGCCGGGGCGTGGCCGCAGGCGGACCACCGTCTCCTCCGGGTCGAGGCCGTGGAAGCGGGCCTGGCTGCGCACCGCGTAGCTGTCGGAGGGAAAGGCGCTGTCCTCGATGACGATGCGGGTACGCGAGCCGGCCGGGCGGTAGAAGCTGACCATGAGCAGGTGCAGGTTCACCGTGAGCGAGTTCATCACCACGGTCTCCGCGGGGAGCGCGCCGACCAGTCGCGCGGCCGGCGCGGTGAGCAGCTCGTGGTACGGCAGCCAGGGCCGTTCGGCCTCCAGGTGCCCCTCGACGCCGAGCCGGCTCCAGGCGTCGAGGTCGGCGAGGAGCTCCTCGCGGGTGGCCCGCGGTTGCAGCCCCAGCGAGTTGCCGGCCAGGTACGCCGCCTCGGGGTAGCGGCCGCCGTCGGCCGGGGGCACGTGGAACAGGTGGCGGTGCCCGGGGTCGTCGGCGTCGAGCCGCCGCGCCTCCTCCTCGGAGGCGGACAGGCGCGGCCGGGCGGGGTGCGGGGCGTTCATGAGGGGGTCTCGCTTCCGGTCACATGCTGGTGCGGGCCGACCACAGCTCCGGGAAGACCACCCGGGCCATGCTGCGCTGCAGCCAGGCCAGCCCGGCGGAGCCGCCGCTGCCGACCTTCGCGCCCATGGTCCGCTGCACCGCCTTGACATGTTCCCAGCGCCAGTCGCCGAACTGTTCGGCCACCTCGGTGAGCGCGTCGCCGAGCAGCCGGAGGTGGTTGTCCGGCCCGTCGTCGGCGTAGATCCGCACCCAGGCCGCCTCGACGTGGGGGTGCGCCTCGTGCTCGTCGGAGACGTCCCGCTCCAGCAGGTCGGCGGGGATGTCGAAGCCGCGGCGGGCGAGCAGGGCGACCACGTCGTCCCAGAGGCTCGGCGCGGCGAGCGCCTCGCGCAGCTCGGCGTACACGTCGGACTGCCGGCGGAACGGCCGGATCAGCGCCGCGTCGCGGAGGCCGAGCAGGAACTCCAGCTGCCGGTACATGGCCGACTGGAACCCGGACGCCTCGCCGAGCAGGTCGCGGAACCGGTTGAAGTCGGCCGGGGTCATCCAGCGCAGGCCCCGCCAGGCCGCATTGAGCGCCTCCAGGTGCAGGCCCGCCCGGCGCAGCGGCGCCAGCGCGTCCCACACCCGGTCGGCCCGGATGAGCCGCTGGGCCTCGATCAGCTCGTAGCGGGTCAGCCCGAAGTACAGCTCCATGATCTGGCTGACCATGAGGAACGACATCTCGCCGGGGTCGTCGCTGATCGGCTGTTGCAGCCGGTGCAGGGTGCTGGCGTGCGTGTACACGTCGTACGGCACACGGTCGTCGAACTCCAGGGTCGGTTCGCCGCCGGTGCGCGCCGCCCTGGCCTCGCGCTGTTCGGGCGTGACCGGCCGCACCGGTGCGGGCGCGGGGGGCCGCCGCAGCTCCGTCTGCTTCACCGTCGTCTCCTCCATGAGCCGGGTTCCGCCATGATGTCGCGGCGGATCCCCCGGATGGAATGCCCGATCAACGGGACTGGCGGGCCTCGACCTGCCGGACCGAAGGCGTGAGGGCGATTCCGGTTCAGGAAAGTAAGGTCTGCTCATGGACGACATGGACTGGGCGCTGCTACGCGAGTTGCAGGCCGACGCCCGCCTCTCCTTCAGCGAACTGTCCCGCCGGGTGCACCTGTCGCCGCCCGCGGTCGCCGAGCGCGTACGCCGGCTGGAGGAGTCGGGGGTGATCACCGGCTACCACGCCCACGTCGACCTCAGCCGGGCGGGGCGCAGCGTGGTGGCCCTGATCCGGATGTCCTGCTACGGGTCCCGATGCATCCTGTACGACCCCGAGGTCGCCGACTGGCCCGAGATCCTGGAAATCCACCGGATCACCGGCGACGCGTGCAGCATGCTGAAGGTGGCGGCCGGCTCGATCGGGGAGTTCGAGCGGGTCATCGACCGCCTCGCTCCGTACGGCCAGCCCTCCAGCACGATGGTGCTCTCCACCCCGCTGGACTGGCATCCCGTCACGCCGCTCCCGCGACCCCGCCCTCCCCGAACCGACGCCCGCCACCGCTGACCCCTCCCCGCGTTCCCCGCGCTCTCTTCACGGCGGTGATCAGTCAGTTATCGGTGCTGGATGCCCGTTTGTCGGCAACGACTTCATGATCACCGCAGGGCGCGGGGTGGGGACCCGTGCGGGGGCCGGCACGGCGGGTTTGTGAGCGGTCGATGGGGAAAGCACCGCGGGTCGCCCCAGCAGGACCGGTACACCGGTGCCGGGAGGGAGGATCATGCGGGGTCTGCGACCGGACGGCGGCGTGTTTCCCGCCCCGTCGACCATCCTGCGGCTGCTCGGCGCGTTCGCGCTGGTCGCGGCGTTCGTCCTGATCGGCGCCGGGCCCGCCCGCGCGGGCGAAAACGTCTTCGTCGAGGTGACGCCCAACAGCGTCCAGGCCGGCGGCCGGGTGCACATCCGGGCGAGCTGCGACAACGCCAACAACCGCCAGGCCCAGGTCGACTCGGACGCGTTCGGCCGGGTGACGCTGCGACCGGACAACGGCTTCCTCACCGGCTCGGTGACGGTGCCGGGTAACAAGGAACCGGGCGACTACCCGGTCAACCTGCGCTGCCAGAACGGCAACACGGCGTCCACCAACCTCACGGTGCTCAACATGGCCCAGCCGAGCAAGGGCCCGGCGACCGGGGGCGGCGGCACCGCCAGCCGGGGCACCGGCATGCTGCTGCTGATCGGCGGCGTGGCGGCCGTGGGCGCCGCGGTGGCCCTCGGCATGGCGGGCGCCCGCCGGCGGACCGGGACGGGTTCCTGACCCGGGAAGCACCATGGCCCGCACATCCGCACGCCGCAGGCGCCCGGATCGCGGCCGGCTCCGGGCGGCCACCCGGTCGGCGCTGCACGCGTCCGGTCGACTGGCCTTCCGGAGTTCCCGCCGGCTGCGCCGGGTCGCCCGGCACGCGTTCTCCGCGAGCGTGGCCACGACCGACCCGTCGGCCCGGCCGTTGCCGGTCCGGCCCCGACGGTCCGCGGTACGCCGGCGGCTCGGCGCCGGCACCGGCCCCGGATTTCCGGTGCTGGCCATCGCCACGCTCATGGTGCTGATCGTCGCGATGCTCGGGGTCGAGCGCGTGACCGGGATCGACGTCCTGCCGGACCAGATCAGCGCCGGCCTTCGACCGCCGCCGAAGAAGTTCCCGGTCCTACCGGCCAGCACGCCCGTGGAGCTCACCATCCGCACCATCGACCTGCGGGCGCCGGTGCACAGCGTGGGCATCGCCGCCGACGGCAGCATCGGCGTACCGGACGCGGGCCGGGCACAGGAGGCCGGCTGGTACGACCAGGGGCCGACCCCCGGCCAGTACGGGCCGGCCGTGATCGTCGGGCACGTCGACACCACCACGGGGCCGGCGGTCTTCCACGAGCTCAAGGAACTCCGCGCCGGCGACCGGGTCGAGGTGACCCGCTCCGACGGCACGGTGGCGGTCTTCGAGGTCAACGACGTGCAGCGGTTCGACAAGTCGGAACTGCCGGCGGGCGAGGTGTTCGGTGACTTCAGCCGCCCCAACCTGCGCCTCATCACCTGCGGTGGGCGCTGGGTCGGCGGGGAGACCGGCTACGCCGACAACGTGGTGGTGTTCGCGTCGCTGGTGAAGGCGCGCCGGACGTGAGCCGCCGGGCCTCAGGCCGCCTCGGGCTCGCGCAGGTCGAGCCAGTCGGCCCAGCGCGGGTCGGGCGCCCGGTGGCCGAGGACCCGCCAGGCCGTGCCCTTCGGCGCCGCCGGCAGCGCGTGCAGCCGCCAGCCCAGCTCGGCCGGGGTCTTGTCGCCCTTCGTGTGGTTGCACCGGGCGCAGGCGGCCACCACGTTCTCCCACGCGTGGCGGCCACCCCGGCTGCGGGGGAAGACGTGGTCGATGGTCTCGGCCGGGCCCCGGCAGTAGGCGCAGCGCCAACCGTCGCGGGCGAAGATGGCCCGGCGGGACAGGCCGACGTGCGTGCGGTAGGGCACCCGGACGTACCGGGTCAACCGGACCACCGAGGGCACCGGGAGCGCGTCCCGGGCGCTGTGCAGGATGCCGTCGCCGTCGGCCACGCAGACGGCCTTGGCGGAGAGGACGAGGATCGCGGCACGACGCACCGACACGACACACAGCGGCTCGTAGGTGGCGTTGAGGACCAGCGCACCGGAGCCCACCGTGGGTCGTATGTCAGGCATCGCGATCACCCTCCCGGTTACAGCGGCCCCCTCCGCGCGCCGCCGACCGGGGGCACGACGGCCCACACGGTCGACGCCGGTCGGATCACCGACGTCCGTTGCGCCAATAGTCCCTGATCGGACCCCGGATTGCACGTACTAATCCGGGGTCCCTCATGAAGCATTTTCCGACCGTGGCAAGATGACCGGTTTCGCCCCCGTCCGTTCACCGGGCCGTCGGCGCGGACTCCTGCGGACGTCACCCTCCGGTGGGTCGGCGGCGGCCCGTCGGGCCCGTTGCGGTACGAAGACAGGGTGACTGCCTCCGTCCTGACGCTTCTCGCCGCCGCCTCCGCCGCACCGGCCCCGAGCGAGACACCCAGCCCGGACTGTCTGAACGAGGCGCTGTGCAACGCCGTGTGGCGGTCCACCCGGTCGGTCTGGTTCGCCGAGGGCAGCTACTGGATCCTGATCAAGCCGCTGCGGATCGTCCTCATCCTGCTGCTGGCGGCGGTCGCCCGCTGGGCCGTACACCGCACGATCGACCGGCTGGTGCGCACCACCAGCGACGCCGGCGTGCCGACCATGCTGCGCCCGCTGCGGGAGCGCATCCCGACCGCCGCGACCGAGCCCGGCGAGTTCGTCCCCGAACGGCGGCGGCAGCGGGCCGAGGCCATCGGCTCGGTCCTGCGCAGCCTCACCACCGCGTTCGTCTTCGGCATCGCCATGCTCATGATCCTGCGGGAGTTCAGCTTCGACCTGGCGCCGCTGCTGGCCAGCGCCGGCATCGCCGGGGTGGCGCTGGGCTTCGGCGCGCAGAGCCTGGTCAAGGACCTGCTCGCCGGCCTGTTCATGCTGATCGAGGACCAGTACGGCGTCGGCGACACCGTCGACCTTGGCGAGGCGACGGGCGTGGTCGAGTCGGTCGGGTTGCGGGTCACCACCGTCCGCGACGGCCGTGGCGTGCTCTGGTACATCCGCAACGGCGAGATCGTGCGGGTCGGCAACAAGAGCCAGGGCTGGGCGCTCGTCGTGGTGGACCTGCCGATCGGCTTCGCCGGCACGGAGGAGGCCACGGCCGTGCTGCGTACGGCCGCCGCCTCGGTGGCGCTGGACCCGGAGCTGTCGCCGGAGATCGTCGAGGCGCCCGAGGTGCTCGGCGTGGAACAGATGACGGTGGACGGCGCGGTCATCCGGACGGTGGTGAAGACGACGGCGGACGGCCAGTTCGCGGTCGGGCGGGAGCTGCGCCGCCGGCTGGCCGAGGCGCTGGAGAACTCCGGGATCACCGCGCAGATCGCCGCCGCACGCCTCTTCCCGGGCGTGGCGGCCCGGCCGCCGGCCGGCGGCGAGACGGGGCAGAGCGGCGCGACCTGATCCGCCGGCTGGCCGACGATCCAGGGGTCGCGGGCCGGCCGGCCCCTCAGGTATCGTCCGTTCGTTCAGTCGGAGATGCGACGATCTATCCGTTCGCCCTAGCCAGTTGTCAGACGATCGGGCAGAATCCGGGGCACGCGTTCCGCCAGAAGCGTGCTGCGTCCTCGCTGATCCGCAGATCTGACGAGAGTTCCCGGGCTGGCGTCGTCACCAGTGGCCCGGCCCTGGGGAACGATGGAGGCGACGGTGTCCGACGAGCGACCCTCACCGGAAGGGCCAGCCACCTTCCGTGAGGTCTTCGCCCAGCGGGAGTTCGGGGCCCTCTTCACGGCGAGCGCGCTCTCCTGGGTCGGCGACTACCTCGCGAAGGCCGCGGTCACGCTGCTGGTCTACGAGGAGACAAAGTCGGTCGCGCTCTCCGCCGCCGCCTTCGCCGTCAGCTACCTGCCATGGCTGATCGGCGGGCCGCTGCTGGCCGCCGTCGCCGAGCGGCACCCGTACCGGCGGGTCATGGTGATCTGCGACCTCATCCGGATGGCGTTGATGCTGCTCATCGCCATCCCGGGGCTGCCCGCCCCGGCCCTGCTCGGGCTGCTCTTCCTCGCCACGCTGGCCAATCCCCCGAGCCAGGCCGCCAAGTCGGCGCTGATACCGCAGATCCTGACCGGCGACCGGCTCGTCCTGGGGCTGTCGCTCACCTCCAGCGTCGGCCAGGCCGCGCAGGTCGTCGGCTACCTGATGGGCGCCGCCATCGCGGGATTCGACCCCGTCATCGCGTTGCTGATCAACGCGGCCACCTTCGCCGTCTCGGCGATCCTGGTCCGCTTCGGCGTCGCCGACCGGCCGGCGGCACTGGGCCGGGCGCACCGCTCCCACCTGCTCCGGGAGACCGCCGAGGGGTTCCAGATCGTCTTCGGCACCCCGGTCCTGCGGGCGATCGCCGTGCTCGTGTTCAGCGTCATGCTCTTCTCGATCGTGCCCGAGGGCCTCGCCGCCGGTTGGGCCAAGGACACGGCGGGCGACGGCCTCGACGCCGGTGTGGCGCAGGCGGTCATCATGGCCGCCAATCCGGTCGGCTTCATCCTGGGTGGGCTGGCGATCGGGCGCGTCTTCGGCCCGTCCCGCCGGTTGGCACTGATGCGGCCGCTGGCCGTGCTCGCGCCGCTCACCCTCGTGCCGGCCCTGCTCGATCCCGCACCGGTGGTGGTGGCCCTGCTCGCGGCGGCCTGCGGCTTCGCGGTCGCGGGCATGCTGCCCACGGCGAACGGCCTCTTCGTGCAGGCCCTGCCCGACGCGTTCCGGGCCCGTGCCTTCGGGGTGATGGGCACCGGCGTCCAGGTGATCCAGGGGCTGGCCGTGCTGGTCACCGGGGTGCTCGCGGAACGCTTCTCCATCCCACCGGTGGTCGGCGTGTGGAGCCTCGCCGGCGTGTTTCTCATGCTGGTCGTCGCGCTGACCTGGCCGAGCCGGCGGTCGGTGGAGGCGGCCGTGGCGGAGGCCCGGTTCGGCCCCGGGGGCGCGGCGCGGGTGCCCGCCCCGGAGCAGCCGGGGCCGGGCGGCGAACCGACCGACCCGGCCACCGGGCCGGTCGCCGGTCCGTCGACGGACGACGGGCGCCGCCGCCACGCGGTCACCTAGCGCAGCGCGGCACGGTCGACTCGACTTCCAAGGAAGGCGCGGTGTCGACGGCCCGCGGACAGCGCGACATCACGGAACCCGAGTCGATCTCGGCGCGCGACGCTGGCCTCCAGGGAACAACCATCGCGCGTCGCTTGATCAACACCAGCTCGCCGATGTGGCGGTGACCGACGCCTCGGGACACCGGCACATCGCCGAAACGGAGCCGATCAACCTGCGCCCGGCCCCGAGCGGACCGAGCCGGGCCGCCGCCCCCGTGACCCGACGCACAGAGGCCTCCGTGCCGCCGGCGCCACGCGCGCCTGGCAGGATGGAACGGTGAACCCCGCAGGCGAATCCGACCGTTCCCGGCCGTCGGCGACCCTCTTCGACGCGATCGGCGGCGAGCCCACCTTCCGGAAGCTGGTGGACGAGTTCTACGCCGGTGTCGCCACCGACCCGCTGCTGCGGCCGATGTACCCCGAGGAGGACCTCGGGCCGGCGGCCGACCGGCTCACGCTCTTCCTGATCCAGTACTGGGGCGGCCCCAACACCTACTCGTCCCAGCGCGGGCACCCGCGACTGCGGATGCGGCACGCGCCGTTCCGGATCGGGGTCGCCGAGCGGGACGCCTGGCTGCGCCACATGCGCCGGGCCGTCGACCGGCTCGACCTGCCGCAGGACCACGCCACCGCGCTCTGGGAGTATCTGGAGCGGGCCGCGTTCTTCATGGTCAACGTCATGGAGGACCCGGCCTGACACCCGCCGGGCCGTCGCGACGGCCCGGTGCCGCGACGCGCTCGGCCCTCGCTCCACCACGAGACGCCCGCCGGAGGCTACCGGCGCGACCCGCGGCCGGCGCGGCTCAGAGCAGGGCGCCCTCGTCGTGCAGCCAGTCGACGAAGCTCGTGGCCACGGCGGCGCCGCAGTCGAGCATCTCGACCAGGAGGGCGTCGTGCGTCCCGGCGCCCAGCGGCACCTGGAGCTCGGCGTAGATCGGCAGTTGACCGCGCTCGGTCGGGTCACCGACGTACGCCTTGCAGAACCGTCGGGTGTGGTTCCACTCGTTGACCACCCGGTAGGCCCGGTCGGCCCAGTCCGGCGGCACCGTCGCGTGTGGACGCGCCCGCATCACGAGGATCTCGTCCTCGGGCCCCTCGAGCGCGACCAGCACGGCGTGGCGCTCCCACATGGCCAGCAGGTTGCCGTCGCCGTCGGCCAGGTAGCGCACGTCGAGCAGGTCGAGCGCGTCGCAGACCCGGCCCAGGGTGACCGGCGCCACGGTGGCCGGCATCTCGGCGAGCACCGACCGGTCGTTGGCCGTGCAGTCGTCTCCCGGCTGGCGCGGGGTCGGTGGTCCGACCCGGACGGTGCCTTCCACTGTGATCCCGCTTCGACTTTCCGGATCGCCGCCGTTGGCGGGACCGGGGCGCCATGACCACCACGGCATCGCTCGCGCACCTCACTCCCCAGCGGATCCAGCTGCCTACGGTGCGTTGGATCCGAGCATGGACGGTACCCGGACAGCCGGGTTGAAGCATCCCCCCAACGACCGCCCCGGGCCAGAAGAATGAGTGCGGGTCATCCGTTCGGACGATCTCGCAGGGGCGTCAGGCCAAGATCGCTGCCCTTCTGCAACCAGGCCGCTCCGTACGGCCCCACCAGACCGACCCATCGGCCGGCGACCCGCACCTGCACGGCGGCCGCCGCGTGGGGGCCACCAGACGGGCCCAGGAAGCCCATCCGGACCAGCCCCTGCACGAGGCGCTGCGGCACCTCGACCGGCGCACCGGGCGGGTCGTCCGGGGTGACCACGACGGCCACGTGGTCGAGGAGGGCGTCCCGCACGGCGCGCTGCCCCACGGCCCGGCCCGCCACGCCCTGCTCGCTGGCGGCACGCAGCGTGCCGGCAGCGGCCCGGGCGATACGCCGCAGGTCGTCGGCCGGCAGCGTCTCCACGGGCCGGCTCACGGCCGGCGGCAGTGGCCAGCGCCACTGGGCGTCCCGTCGGGGCGGCAACGCGGCGCCGGAGCGCTCCAGCTCGGCCAGCAGGTCGGCGGCCGCGACGGCCACGTCGCCGGGGCACACGCCCGTCACGGTCCGCACCACGAGCACGTTCCAGGGCAGCCGCGCCCAGAGCGCCGTCCGGTCCGGGCCGACCGGTCGGAGCCGTACGGGTGCGGCCGAATCCAGGCGGACCAGCCGGGCGAGGAACGCGCCGGCGTCGGCCGTCTCCACGATCCCGTGCCCCCCGTCCGCCGGCTCGGCGGGCCGCGGCCCCGCCTGCCCCGGCGGCGGCCCCGCCTGCCCCGGCGGCTGCGCCGGCCCGCCGGGCACGGGGAGCGCCGTCCCCGGGCGGGAAGGACCGGGGCGAGCCGGACCCGGGCGGGTCACGGCGTCCCGCCCGAGGGCGCGTAGGTCAGCAGGAACTCCCGCTCCTGCGGGGTGATCCGCCGCGGGACCTGCCGCTCCAGGTCGAACGGCACCAGCACCGAGCGGGCCCGCCCGGCCAGCACCTCACCGTCGTACAGCTCGTAGGCGACGGTGAACCGGGAGGGTCGGATCTCCTCCACCCACAGCTCGATGCGCACGGTCGGCGCGGCCTCGCTGGTGGCCCGGTCGAGGGCGTAGTCGACCGGGCGCAGGTAGTCGACCTCGTGCCGGCGGATGACCACGCCCTCGGCGAACGAGTCCACGCCCCACGCCCGGCCGCCGGCGAACATCAACGCCACCCGGGCCTCCTCGTACAGCGTGAGGAAGCGGGAGTTGTTGACGTGCCCGTACGCGTCCAGGTCGGACCACCGCAGGGTGCAGTGGTAGACAAAGCGGTCACTCATGGTCCGGCGCCGGTCGGCGACTAGTCCCGGGTCAGCTTGCGGTAGGTCACCCGGTGCGGGCGGGCCGCCTCGGCGCCGAGCCGGTCGATCTTGTTCTTCTCGTACGCCTCGAAGTTGCCCTCGAACCAGAACCACCTGGCCGGGTTCTGGTCGTCGCCCTCCCAGGCCAGGATGTGCGTGGCGACCCGGTCGAGGAACATCCGGTCGTGCGAGATGACCACGGCGCAGCCGGGGAACTCCAGCAGCGCGTTCTCGAGGCTGGAGAGGGTCTCCACGTCCAGGTCGTTGGTCGGCTCGTCGAGCAGGATCACGTTGCCGCCGATCTTCAGCGTCAGCGCCAGGTTGAGCCGGTTGCGCTCGCCACCGGAGAGCACCTTGGTCGGCTTCTGCTGGTCCGGCCCCTTGAAGCCGAACGCCGCGATGTACGCCCGCGACGGCATCTCGACCTTGCCCACCATGAGGTGGTCCAGACCGTCGGAGACGGTCTCCCAGACCGTCCGGTCCCCGGCCAGCCCCTGCCGGTTCTGGTCGACGTACGACAGCGAGACGGTCTCGCCGACGCGGACGTCGCCGCCGGTCGGCTGCTCCAGCCCCACGATGGTCTTGAACAGCGTCGTCTTGCCGACGCCGTTCGGGCCGATGATGCCGACGATGCCGTTGCGCGGCAGCGAGAACGACAGGTTGTCGATGAGCACCCGGTCGCCGAAGGCCTTCGTGAGGTTGTGCGCCTCGATGACCGTGTTGCCCAGGCGCGGGCCCGGCGGGATCTGGATCTCCTCGAAGTCCAGCTTGCGGGTCTTCTCCGCCTCGGCGGCCATCTCGTCGTAGCGGTCGAGGCGGGCCTTGGACTTGGTCTGCCGGGCCTTGGCGTTGGAGCGCACCCACTCGAGTTCCTCGGAGAGGCGCTTCTTCATCTTGGCGTCGCGCCGGCCCTCCACGGACAGCCGGGCGGCCTTCTTCTCGAGGTACGTCGAGTAGTTGCCCTCGTAGCCGATGGCCCGGCCGCGGTCCAGCTCCAGGATCCAGCCGGCCACGTTGTCGAGGAAGTACCGGTCGTGGGTGATGGCGAGCACGGTGCCGGCGTACTTGGCCAGGTGCTGCTCCAGCCACTGCACGCTCTCGGCGTCCAGGTGGTTGGTGGGCTCGTCGAGCAGCAGCAGGTCGGGCGCCTCCAGCAGCAGCTTGCACAGCGCCACCCGGCGGCGCTCGCCGCCGGAGAGCTTGGTGACGTCGGCGTCCGGCGGCGGGCAGCGCAGCGCGTCCATCGCCAGCTCGAGCTTCGAGTCGATGTCCCACGCGTCGGCGTTGTCCAGCTCCTCCTGGAGCTTGCCCATCTCCTCCATCAGCTCGTCGGAGTAGTCGGTCGCCATCTGCTCGGCGATCTTGTTGAACCGCTCGAGCTTCGCCTTGGTCTCGGCGACCGCCTCCTCGACGTTGCCGAGGACGGTCTTCGCGTCGTTGAGCGGCGGCTCCTGGGCGAGCAGGCCCACGGTGTAGCCGGGCATCAGCCGGGCCTCGCCGTTGCTCGGCCGGTCGAGCCCTGCCATGATCTTGAGGAGGCTGGACTTACCGGCGCCGTTCGGCCCGACCACACCGATCTTGGCCCCCGGCAGGAAGTTCAGCGTCACGTTGTCCAGCACGACCTTGTCGCCGTGCGCCTTGCGCGCCTTTTCCAGGACGTAGATGAACTGGGCCACGGTGCGGGCTACCTCCGTAGGTTGCGACTGGGAGCCGGCGGGCGAGAGCGCGGGCGGCGGGTGCCTCCGCGGCCGCCGGCCGGGGCCGGCCGCACGCACGCCGTCGTCAATCCTGACAGGTACGAGCCGCCGCGCCCACATCACCCCGCCCGGCGTACGCCCGCGTCGTGGGAACCCGGACCCCCGGGTGCGCCCCCGCGCCGGCTGTTGACAAGATCACCGGAGGGATTCGACGACCGCGGGGCGGGTAGGGAACTCCGGCACGGGGGTCCAGACGCCGCAGCTACGCTCAGTACGCTCATGCGGTTGACCCGTCAGCACCGGAGGTGGCCGAACGTGACCGTCCGCAGCTCCTTTGTCGTAGTGGCGAACCGCCTGCCGGTCGACGAGGTGAGCACGCCAGAGGGACGGCAGTGGCGGCGCAGCCCGGGTGGGCTGGTGACCGCGCTGCACCCCGTCCTCGCCGAGCACCAGGGCACCTGGGTGGGCTGGGCCGGGGGCACCGGCGCCGCTCCCGAGCCGTTCGACCTGGAGGGCATCCGGCTGCACCCGGTGCCGTTGAGCGCCGAGGAGCTGGAGCGCTACTACGAGGGCCAGTCCAACGCGACCATCTGGCCGCTCTACCACGACGCCGTCGAGACGCCGGTCTACAAGCGGCGCTGGCGGGAGACGTACCGCCTCGTCAACGCCCGCTTCGCGGAGGCCGCGGCGGACGTGGCGGCCGAGGGCGCCACGGTCTGGGTGCAGGACTACCAGCTCCAGCTGGTCCCCGCGATGCTCCGCGAGCTGCGGCCCGACCTGCGGATCGGTTTCTTCCTGCACATCCCGTTCCCGCCCATCGAGCTGTTCATGCAGATGCCGTTCCGCACGGAGATCCTGCGCGGCCTGCTCGGCGCCGACCTCGTGGGGTTCCAGCAGCGGCTGGCCGCCCAGAACTTCGTCCGGCTGGCGCGCCACCTCCTCGGCCTGCGCTACGAGGGGCAGATGATCCAGGCCGACGGCCGGCAGGTGAAGGCCGGAGCGTTCCCGATCTCGATCGACACCCGTGAGATGGAGCGGATGGCCGCCGACCCGGCGGTCCAGGCCCGCGCCAAGGAGATCCGCGAGGAGCTGGGCAACCCCCGGACGATCATCCTGGGTGTCGACCGGCTGGACTACACGAAGGGCATCGAGCTGCGGCTCAAGGCGTTCCGGGAGCTGCTCGCCGACGGGAAGCTCACGGTGCCGGACGCCGTCATGGTGCAGGTTGCCACACCGAGCCGGGAACGGGTCGAGCACTACCAAGCCCTCCGCGTCAAGGTCGAACGCGAGGTTGGTCGGATTAATGGCGAATTCGGCAGGGTGGGCGTGCCCGCGGTGCATTATCTGCATCAGTCGTACAGTCGCAGCGAGCTGGCCGCGATGTACGTCGCTGCCGACGTCATGATGGTGACCCCGCTGCGAGACGGAATGAATCTGGTGGCCAAGGAGTACGTGGCATCGCGCGCCGACCAGGGCGGCGCGCTCGTGCTCAGTGAGTTCGCCGGCGCCGCCACCGAGCTGCGCCAGGCGTTCCTGTGCAACCCGCACGACCCTGACGCGGTCAAGGACGCCCTGCTGCGGGCCGTGCACGTCGAGAAGCCGGAGGCTCGCCGCCGCATGCGGACAATGCAACGCCACCTACGCACGAACGACGTGGGTCACTGGGCCAAGTCGTTCCTCACCGAGCTCGGCGTGCCGGAGGCGGAGGCCGCGTGACCACGCCCGTTCCCGGTGGCGCGGTCGTCGCCACCGACGTGATGGACCCCGAGCTGCGCGCGGCCATCGGCCGGATCGCGCGGGTGCCCCAGCTCCTGGTGGCCTGCGACTACGACGGCACCCTGGCGCCGATCGTCGAGGACCCGAGCAAGGCCGTGCCGCTGCCCGAGTCGGTGGCCGCCATCCGCGCGCTGGCCGCGCTGCCGCAGACCACCGTGGCGGTGGTCTCCGGCCGGGCGCTGCGCGACCTGGCCGCGCTGTCCCGGCTGCCCAGCGAGGTGCACCTGGTCGGCAGCCACGGCTCGGAGTTCGACATCGGGTTCGTCGAGCGCCTCTCCCCCGAGCTGATCGAGGTCCGCAGCCGCCTGCGCGGCGCGCTGCGGGAGATCGCGGCGGCCCACCCGGGCATCCGGTTGGAGCGCAAGCCGGCGAGCGTCGCGGTGCACACCCGCGGGGTCGACCCGCAGATCGCCGCGGCCGCCATCGAGGCGGTCCGCAGCGGCCCCGCCACCTGGGACGGCGTCACCGTCACGCAGGGCAAGGAGGTTATCGAGCTGTCGGTGGTGGCCACCCACAAGGGCACCGCCGTCGACCAGCTCCGCACGCAGCTCTCCGCCAGCGCCGTGCTCTTCATCGGTGACGACGTCACCGACGAGAACGCGTTCGGCAACCTCCACGGGCCGGACGTCGGCATCAAGATCGGCCCGGGCGACACCCAGGCGCACTACCGGGTCGCCGAGCCGATCGAGGCGGCGCGGGCGCTCGGCCTGCTGCTGGAGACCCGGCGGCACTGGCTCTTCGGCGAGCGTGCCGTGCCGATCGAGCGGCACTCGATGCTGGCGAACGGCCGCACCGTCGGCCTGGTCACCCCCGACGCCAAGATCACCTGGCTCTGCCACCCGAAGCCGGACTCCGCGGCCATCTTCGCCGACCTGGTCGGCGGCGGCCCGGCGGGGCACTTCACCGTGTCCGCCGAGCGCGGCGGGATCCCGCTCGGCCAGCGCTACCGGCCCGGCACCATGACCGTGGAGACGCGGTGGTCGGGTCTCACCGTCACCGACTGGCTGGACGAGCCCTACCAGGAGACCACGCCCGACGGACCGGTCGTCATGAGCGGCGACTCGACCCTCGTCCGGGTGCTGAGCGGCACCGGCCGGGCGCGGATCGAGTTCGCCCCCCGCCCCGAGTTCGGTCAGGTGGCCGTCCAACTGCAACCCCTCGACGACGGCCTGCTCGTGCTCGGCTCCAACGAGCCGATCGCCCTCTACTCCCCCGGCGTCGAGTGGGAGGTCGCGAGCGACGGCGTCTACGAGTACGCGAAGGCGGTCGTCGACCTGCGGGCCGCGGGCGGCCAGATCGTCCTGGAGCTGCGTTTCGGCACCCACAGCCTCGAGCACCACCGGGTGCCGGTGCACGAACGGCAGGCCGCGGCCGAGCAGCCGTGGCGGGACTGGGTGGCCACCCTCCGGCTCCCCACCACCGCCCGCGACCTCGTGGTCCGCAGCGCGCTCACCCTGCGCGGGCTCTGCCACCAGCCCACCGGCTCGATCCTGGCGGCCGCGACCACCTCCCTCCCCGAGGAGCTGGGTGGCGTCCGCAACTGGGACTACCGCTACTGCTGGCTGCGCGACGCGGCGCTCACCGCCCGGTCGCTGGTCGACCTCGGTTCGACCGAGGAGGCCGAGGGTCTGCTCCGGTGGATCGACGGCGTCGTCGAGCGCACCGGCGGCCACCCCGAACGGCTGCACCCGCTCTACACCGTCGACGGGTACGAACTCGGCGCCGAGGCGGTCATCGACACCCTGCCCGGCTACGCCGGCTCCCGTCCCGTCCGGGTCGGCAACCTGGCCAACCACCAGCTCCAACTGGACGTCTTCGGGCCGGTCGCGGACCTCATCGCCGCCGTGGCCGACCTGCGCGGCTCGGTACGCGAGACCGAGTGGCGGGTGCTCGAGTCGATGGTCGAGGCGGTCAGCCGCCGCTGGCACGAGCCCGACCACGGCATCTGGGAGGCCCGCCTCCCGCCCCGGCACCACATCTTCTCGAAGGTCATGTGCTGGATGACCGTCGACCGGGCGCTGCACGTCGTACGCCAGCACGGCGGCGAGGACCGGCCCGAGTGGGTGGAGCTGCGCGACCGGATCGCCGCCAACGTGCTCGAGTACGGCTGGCACGAGCACGCCGAGGCGTACAGCGTCGCGTACGGGGACGAGGACATGGACGCGTCCTCGCTCTGGATCGGCCTCTCGGGGCTGCTCCCGGGCGACGACCCGCGTTTCCTCTCCACCGTTCTGAAGATCGAGGCCGACCTGCGCAGCGGCCCCGTCGTCTACCGCTACCACTGGGACGACGGGCTGCCCGGCCGGGAGGGCGGCTTCCACATCTGCACCGCGTGGCTCATCGAGGCGTACCTGCGCACGGGCCGGCGTGCGGACGCCGAGGAGCTGTTCGCCCAGATGGTCGACACGGCCGGCCCCACCGGGCTGCTCCCCGAGCAGTACGACCCGCTGGCCGAGCGCGGGCTGGGCAACCACCCGCAGGCCTACAGCCACCTCGGCCTGATCCGCTGCGCCCTCCTGCTGGACAACATGCTCAAGCAGTGACCCACCGGCGCACCGGGCGCCCGCGCGCGGCTCGCGAACCGCGGGCCGCGCGCGGGACCCTTGGGCCGGTGGGCCCGCGGGGTCAGGCCCGGAGGGCGTCCACCACGTCGCCGATCACCACGGTCGCCGGTGGGCGCAGTCCGGCGGCGGCCACCTCGGCGGCGACCGTCCCCAGGGTCGAGCGGAGCATCCGCTGGCCGCCCGTCGTGCCCTCCTGCACGACGGCCGCCGGAGTCTCGGCGGAACGGCCGTGCGCCACGAGGGTCGCCGCGATGGCCGCGAGGTTCTTCAGCCCCATGAGGACCACGAGGGTGCCGCGCAGGGCGGCCAGGGCGTCCCAGCGCACCAGCGAGGCCGGTGAGTCCGGGGCCACGTGCCCGGAGACCACGGTGAACTCGTGGGCCACCGCCCGGTGGGTGACCGGAATGCCGGCCGCCGCGGGCGCCGCGACGGCACTCGTCACGCCGGGCACCACGGTCACCGGCACACCGGCCGCCGCGCAGGCCAGCAGTTCCTCACCGCCCCGGCCGAAGACGTACGGGTCGCCGCCCTTGAGGCGGACCACGAACCGCCCGGCGCGCGCTCGGTCGACGAGGATCCGGTTGATCTCCTCCTGGGTCCGGGCCGGCCCGTACGGGATCTTGGCGGCGTCGACGAGCTCCACGTCGGCGCGCAGCTCGTCGAGGAGCAGCCCGGGCACCAGCCGGTCGGCGACCACCACGTCCGCCCGGGTGAGCAGCCGCCAGCCCTTCACGGTGATCAGCTCCGGGTCGCCCGGACCCGCGCCGACCAGGGCGACCCGCCCGCCCGCCGTGTCGGCCGGGGACTCCCGCACCGCCGGAGGCGCGGACACCAGGCCCGGACGGCCCGCCAGGAGGTCCCGAACGGCGTCGCGCACGGTCATGGCCCGCCGGGGATCGCCGCCGCCCAGCACGGCGACGGTCACCGGCCCCTGCCGGGTCACGGCCGGGGTCCAGGCCGTCGCCGCCGCCCGGTCGTCGGCGCGTACGCAGAAGATGCGCCGCTCGGCGGCGGCCGCGCTCACGGCCACGGCGGCGCCCGGGTCGTCCACCGCCACCTGCACGAGCCAGGCCCCGTCCAGGTCGGTGGGGGCGAAGCGACGCTCCGCCCAGCGCAGCCGGCCGGCGTCGGCGTGCGCGCGCAACGCCGGGGTCAGCTCCGGCGCGACCACCAGGACGTCGGCACCGGCGTCCAGGAGCGCCGGCACCCGGCGCGTGGCCACCGCTCCCCCGCCCACCACGACCACCCGCCGTCCGTGCAGGCGAAGCCCGAGGGGGTACGGGCTCGCGTCGCCCCGCCCGCTCACACCGCCACCCCGCGCCGCCCGGTCACTTCTCGGACACCCCGGCCGAGTCGAACGTGGCCACCTCGTGCAGCACCCGGACCGCGCCGGTCACCACCGGCAGCGCGAGCAGCGCGCCGGTGCCCTCGCCGAGGCGCAGCCCGAGGTCGACGAGCGGGTCGAGCCCGAGCCGGCGCAGGGCGAGCGTGGCGCCGGGCTCGGCCGAGCGGTGCCCGGCCACCATGGCGCCCACCGCGTCCGGGGCGAACGCGGCGGCGGCGAGCGCCGCGGAGCAGGCGATCACCCCGTCCAGCAGCACGGGCACCCGGCGGGCGGCCGCGCCGAGGACCAGCCCGGCCAGCGCCGCGTGCTCCAGCCCGCCGACCGCGGCCAGCACGCCCAGCGGGTCGGCCGGGTCCGGCCGGTGCCGGGCCAGCGCGCCCCGCACCACCTCCACCTTCCGCCGGTACGTGGGGTCGTCGACGCCGGTGCCCCGGCCCGTCGCGTCGGCCGGATCGGCGCCCGTGAACGCCGCGACCAGGGCGGCGGCGGGCGTGGTGTTGCCGATGCCCATGTCGCCGGTGAGCAGGATCCGGGCGCCGGCGTCGACCAGCTCGCCGGCCACCCGGATGCCGGTCTCCAGCGCGGCGCGGGCCTCGTCCCGGGTGAGGGCGGCGGTCACCGAGAGGTCACGGGTGCCGGGCCGGACGGTGGCGCGCACCAGCCGCGGCACGCCCTGGTCGAGGACGGCGGTCGCCGGCTCGCCGCTTTCGGGCAGCGGGGTGGCCACGCCGACGTCGACCACGGTGACGGCGGCGCCGGCCTGCCGGGCGAACGCGTTGACCACGGCGCCACCGGCCAGGAAGTTGCCGATCATCTGCGCGGTGACCTCCTGCGGCCAGGGGCTCACCCCCTGGGCGTGGACGCCGTGGTCACCCGCGAAGATCGCCACCGCGGCCGGCTCGGGCAGCGGCGGCGGGCAGGCACCCGCGAGGCCGGCGAGGCGTACGGAGAGGTCCTCCAGCGCGCCGAGCGAGCCGGCGGGCTTGGTGAGCCGGCCGTGCAGCTCCCGCGCCGCGGCCATGGCGGTCTCGTCCAGCGGCCCGATCGCCGCGATCGTGGTCTCCAGCATCATGCCTCCATGATCTCGCCCAGTACCCGGGTGAACGCGTCGGTGGTGGCGCGGTCCCGCACGGCCACCCGCAGCCAGTCCGGCCCGAGGCCGGGAAAGGTGTCCCCCCGCCGTACGGCCCAGCCCCGCTCGCGCAGAGCGACCCGGACTGCGGCGGCGCCCGGCAGGTGGACCAGCACGAACGCGCTCGCGGGCCGGCCGGCGACGCGTACGCCCGGCAGGTCGGCCAGGCGGGCCACCAGGTGGTCGCGGTCGGCGGCGAGTTGCGCGGCGATGGCGCGCTCGGCCTCGACCGCGACGGGGCTCGCGCAGGCGGCGGCGGCCGCCAGCGCGGGCGTCGAGACGGCCCAGAGCGGCTGGACGGCGGCGAGCCGGTGCAGCAGGTCGGGTGCGCCGAGCAGGTAACCGACCCGCAGCCCGGCCAGTCCCCAGGTCTTCGTGAGGCTGCGCACCACGAGCAGGCCGGGGAGGTCCCGGCGGTTGGCGAGGGACTCCGGTTCGCCGGGGTGGCCGGGGGCGGTCGTGGTGTCGGCGAACGCCTCGTCGACGACGAGTACGCGGCCGGGGCGGGCGAGCGCCGCCACGGCCTCGGCCGGGTGCAGCACGGAGGTGGGGTTGGTCGGGTTGCCGATCATCACGAGGTCGGCCTCCTCGGGCACCCGCGCCGGGTCGAGGCGGAACCCGTCGGCGGCGTCGAGCAGCACCCGCTCGACCCGGTGGCCCGCCGCGCGCAGCGCGGCCTCGGGCTCGGTGAACTGCGGGTGCACCACGACCGGCCGGCGTACGCCGCGCAGCGCCTGGGCGAGGAGCACGAAGCCCTCGGCGGCCCCGGCGGTGAGCAGCACCTCCTCCGGGGGACGGCCGTGCCGGGCGGCGACCGCCTCCCGGGCCGCCGTCGGGTCGGGATAGCGGGCCAGGTCGGTCAGCGTGGCGGCGATCGGCCCGGCCAGCCACGGCGGCAGGGGCGCCCGGCGGACGTTGACGGCGAGGTCGACGAGCCCCTCGCCCACCTCGGCGTCACCGTGGTGGGCGAGGTCGGGCTCGCCGCCGGGCACCGGCCGCGGGGGACGGCGGCCCGGCCGCGCCTCGCTCGCCCGTCCACGCATGCCCGCGATCCTGCCGGGAAGGCGGCCCTCGGGACAGCGGGCGCGGGCGTGGGACGCGTCACCACCCGCATCCCGTCCGCCCGTTTATGAATTCTTCTCATTTCCGAATCGGAAATGTCATAGCTTGGCCCTGTGAGCAACCGACCCCTTGCTGCCGCTGGTCGTGCCATTCCTCTCCTTCGCATCGGGCTGATCGCCGGGATCGTGATCGCCGCCGTCGCCTACCCCGTGGTCGCCTTCACCGGGCTGGGCGCGAAGGCCACCGCGCACGCCACGGAGCACAAGACCAAGCTGTTGACCAAGGCCCTGCCGGCCGAGACCTCGTACCTGTACGCCCCGGACGGGCGCACCGTGCTGACGATGTTCTACGAGGAGTACCGGCAGTACACGAAGCTCGAGGACATGTCGCCGAACATCCAGCAGGCCATCGTGGCCGCCGAGGATTCGCGCTTCTACCAGCACAAGGGCGTCGACCCCAAGGGTGTGGCGCGCGCCTTCGTGGCCAACGCCCGCTCGAGCGGGGTGTCCCAGGGCGCCTCCACGCTGACCATGCAGTACGTCCGGATGGCACTGCGGGACAGCGCGACGACGCCGAAGGAGGTGCAGGAGGCCACCCAGCAGACCAGCCTGCGCAAGATCAAGGAAATGCGGCTGGCGCTGGACCTGGAGAAGGAACTGAGCAAGGAGGACATCCTCGAGCGCTACCTGAACTCGGCGTACTTCGGCCACCGCGCGTACGGCATCTACGCGGCCAGCGAGATCTTCTTCTCGAAGACGCCGAAGGATCTCACCCCCGTGGAGGCGGCGACCCTCGCCGGGCTCGTGAAGTCCCCCAGCGAGTACGACCCGGCGACCTCGGACCAGAAGGAGGCCACCGGCCGGCGCAACTACGTCCTCGACCGGATGGCCCAGCTCGGCTACCTGTCCCCGGACGCGGTCGCGGCGGCCAAGGCCGAGCCGATCCGGCTGAAGCTCACCGACCCGCCGAACGACTGCGCTGCCATTCCCGAGAAGTTCAACAGCTGGGGCTTCGCCTGCGACTACCTGAAGAACTGGTGGAGCGCGCAGCCGGCGTTCGGGGAGAACCGGCTGGAGCGGATGGACAAGCTGCGTCGCGGCGGCTACCGGATCGTGCTGAGCCTCGACCCGAAGGTCCAGGAGGCGGCGGAGAAGAACGTCGGGACCAAGGAGGCCACCGGCAGCCCCTTCGCCAACGGCATCGTGGTCTCCGAGCCCGGCACCGGGCGTGTCAAGGCCATGGCCGTGAACCGGACGTACTCGCTGGACCTCAGCGAGAACCCGCAGAGCTCCAATCCCGAGGCCGGGCCGAAGGTGAAGGCCAACTACCCGAACACCGTGGCGCCCCTGCTCGGCGGCGGTGACCTGCCGGGCTACCAGGCCGGGTCGACGTTCAAGATGTTCCCGATGCTGGCCGCGCTCAACGCCGGGATGCCCCTCTCCACGTCGTTCAACGCCCCGTACCGCTACCAGTCCAAGGTCTTCGACAACTGGGCACCCACGAACGCCAGCGGGGCGATGACCGGTCAGCAGACCATGTGGTCCGGGTTCGGCAAGTCGGTCAACACGTACTTCGTCTGGCTGGAGGAACGAATCGGCGCCGAGGCGGGCGTCCGGCTCGCCGAGCAGCTCGGACTGCGCTGGCGCACCGACGTCGACCGGGACCAGGCCTCCCCCGAGAAGGTGAAGAAGTGGGGCGCGTTCACCCTGGGCGTCTCCGACGCCACACCGCTGGAGATGGCGAACGCGTACGCGGCCATCGCGGCCGACGGCCGGTACTGCGAGGCGATGCCGGTGCAGGGCATCTACAACCGCGACGGCACGCCGGCCACGTACACCACCGCCAGTGGCATCAGCCGGGAGGTCGCCAAGCCCCGCTGCCGGCAGGTGGTGAGCGCCGACGCGGCCCGGGCGGCCACCGACGCGGCCCGCTGCCCCACCGGCGACACCCCGGCACGGGGTGGCTGCGGCGGCTGGTCGACGGCCGACAGCGTGCGCGGCACGGTCGGGCGGCCGGTGGCCGGCAAGACGGGTACCACGGACAGCACCCGGTCGGCCTGGTTCGTCGGCTACACGCCGGAGTTGGCCGCCGCGAGCTTCATCTCCGACCCGGACAACCCGTTCAACGCGGTGGGTGACGGGCAGTCCCAGGTGCCGATCGCCGCGGTGGCGGAGACCCTGCGCGACGCCCTGAAGGGCAAACCCACCCGCCAGTTCACCCCACCCTCCGACGCGATGGTGGGCTGAGGGGCGGGCCGGGCCGGGCGGTCAGCGGAGGTCGGCCGCCACGAAGGACCACACTTCCAGGTCGACGCGGCCGCCGCGGACGTACCCGGCGTTGCGGAGCAGTCCCTCGTAGCTGAACCCGGCCTTCTCGGCGACCCGGCGCGACGCCGTGTTCCCCGGCGCCACCCGCAGCTCGACGCGCTGGAAGCCGTGTTCGAGGATCAGCGCGATGGCCACGGCGTCGACGGCCTCGGCGGCCAGGCCGAAACCCCGGGCGTCCGGCGCGATCGCGTACGAGACCTCGGTGAGCCGGGCGCCCCAGTCGGTACGCCGGGTCCAGAGGCACCCGACGAGCCGGGAGTCCTCCCGGCGGACCACCCCGTAGTGGTCGCCGTCGCCGCTGTCGCGACGCTGCCGGGCCAGATCCGTGCACCAGGCGTGCCCGTCGATCGGGCCGGAGTCGTCGGCCAGCGGCAGCCACCGCCGGGTCAGCTTGTCGGCGAAGATCTCCCCGGCCGCCGCCGCGTCCGCCGCCGCGAGCTGCCGTACCTCCGTCCGCGGCGTGGAGACGGTGAGCGTCGGGAAGCGGCGTACCGCCACCTGACCGATCACGCCGGCGCCCCGCCCGACGCGGCCGGCACCGCCTCGGGGGCCGGATCGGCCAGCGCCGCGGCCACCAGCCGGGTGGCGATCTCCGGGTGCCCGGCCCAGTGCAGGGTGAGTTGGGAGGCGTACACGTTGCGCCAGACGAAACCCTCCGGCGTTCCGCCCTCCCAGCTCCAGGCCGGTCGCTCGCCGGCGCGCGGGGAGAGCACGGCGCGGTGCTCCTTGTGCCCCACCAGCACCGAGCCCTGGGAAGCCACGACGCTGTCGGTGCGGGCCGTCGCCTCCCGGTAGCCCACGACGAGGCCGTCCCGCGTGGCGCCCACGGCGTCCAGCACCCCGCACATCGGCAGGCCGTCCAGCTCGCGGGCGAGCCAGAGCAGGCCCGCCCCCTCGGCGACCACCGGCCGGCCGGTGCGTGCCAGCTCGGCCACCGCGATGCAGAGCCGCCGGTTGGCCGACAGCTGCTCGGCGTACGACTCGGGCAGCGCCCCGCCGACGACCAGCGCGCGGGTGCCCGCGGGCAGCGCCTCGTCGCGCAGCGGGTCGAACGTCACCACCTCGGCGCCGGCGGCCCGGAGCAGCTCCGCCGTCTCCGGCGGGCTGTAGCTGCCGCCCGGCCCGCCGGCCACCGCGACCACGGGACGCTCCGCCGGCGCCTCCGGCGAGCCGAGCTCCTCCCGCGGCGACCAGGCCGTGGCCGGCAACGGCGGCGCGGACCGCGCCAGCCCGAGCACCCGGTCCAGGTCGACGGTCGCGGCGACGGCCTCCCCCAGGCGGCGCACGGCGCGGGCCGTCTCGGCGGAACCGTCGATCGCCGGGATCACGCCGTGACGCCGGCTGGGCAGCACGGCCGGCAGGTCCTGGCGGCGCAGCGCCCCGTAGACCGGGACGTCGATGTCGTCGAGCGCCTCCCGCAGCATCGCCTCGTGCCGGGAGGAGGCGACCCGGGTGAGGATCACGCCGCCGAGCCAGAGCTGCTCGTCGAAGGAGCGGAAGCCGTGCACGAGGGCGGCCGCCGACTGGCCCATGGCCGCCACGTCGACGACCAGCACCACGGGGCTGCGCAGCGCCGTGGCCACGGCCGCGGTCGAATCCTGTTCGGGACGGCCGGTCACGCTGTCGTACAGGCCCATGCTGCCCTGCACCACGGCGAGCCCGGCGCCCGCGGCGCCGTGCGCGAGCAGCGGCCCGAGCCGGTCGGCGCCGACGAGCCGGGGATCGAGGGTGCGTCCGGGCCGGCCGGTGGCCAGGCCGAGATAGGCGGCGTCGACCTGGTCCGGCCCGATCTTGAAACCGGCGACCTCGACGTCGCGGTCGGCCAGCGCGGCGAGCAGCCCGATCGCCAGGGCGTTCTTGCCGTGGCCGGAGGACGGCGCGCTCAGCACCAGGCGCGGCACGACGGTCATCAGCGACTCCTCGCGGACGGCGGGGGACCCGGTCGCGGCACCGCGGCAGCGGTCCGCCCGGTGACGATACCGGCCCGCGCCGCCGCCCGAGTGACACCCGAAGGGGCCTGTCGCCGCGCCGGAACGGGCCGTCACCGGCCCGTCGCGCACCGGAACCGGCCCGCACCGGCACCGTCGCCCGGCGCAGCCGGACCGTCGCCGCCAGTGGCCCCCGTCATACGAGTAGCCTCGTGGCTGTGTACCGGTTCCTGCTGACCCCGCGCTGGCTTGGGTTCCTCGCGCTGGCCCTGGTCGCCGCGACGGTGATGGTGTTCCTCGGCAACTGGCAGCTGGACCGCTACCGGGGGCGCACCGCGATCAACGAGCGGATCGACGCCGGCGAGAGAATGACGCCGGTGCCGCTGCGCGACGCGCTGGCCGCCCCGAGCGGAGGCGCGGGCACCACCGGGCCGGCCCCCGCCGAGGAGAAGGTCTGGACCCGGGTCACGGTCACCGGCCGGTACGACCCCACGAACACCGTCCTCGTCCGCGGCCGGACGGTCGACAGCCGGGTGGGCTTCGAGGTGGTCACCCCGCTCGTGCTGACCGACGGCAGCGCCGTGCTGGTCGACCGGGGCTGGATCCCGCCGGCGCCCGGCGGCGCCACCGCGCAGCCGCAGGTGCCGCCCACCCCGACCGGCGACGTCACGGTGGTCGGCCGGGTGCACGAGACCGAGAGCCGCCCGGGCGCGGTGGACCGGCGCGACGGGCGGCTCGAGACCCGGCGGATCGCCGTCGGCCGGCTGGCCCGCGAGCTGCCCTACCCCGTCTACGGCGCGTACGTGCTGCTGGACGAACAGACCCCGGCCGCCGACCCGACCTTCCGGGCCGTGCCCGTCGGGCACACGAACAACTGGCAGAACTTCGGCTACATCGTGCAGTGGTGGCTCTTCGCGGCGATGACCCTCTTCGCGTACGGGTGGGCGGCCCGCCGGGAGGCGCGCCGCGCGGCCGGCCTCGACACGCCACCCGGCGACCGGGCCGCCGAGCCGGAGCCGAGCGCCTCGGCCTGAGCCGCTCAGCCGGTCGCGCGGCCGGCGTGGATCGCCCGCACGGCGTCGATCGTGTCGGCCTCGGCGGCGCTCTTGTCGGGCCGGTAGCGCAGCACCCGGGCGAACCGCAGCGCCATCCCGCCCGGGTAGCGCGAGCTGGTCTGCACCCCGTCGAACGCGATCTCCACGACCTGCTCCGGGCGCACCCGGACGACCCAGTCGCCCTTCTCGACGGCCAGCTTCAGGAAGCGCTCGGTCTGCCAGCGCAGCAGCTCGTCGGTGAGCCCCTTGAACGTCTTGCCGAGCATGACGAACCCGCCGGTGCGCGGGTCGCGGGCGCCGAGGTGGAGGTTGGACAACCAGCCCCTGCGCCGCCCGCTGCCCCACTCGACCGCGAGCACCACCAGATCGAGGGTGTGCCGCGGCTTGACCTTGACCCAGGCCGCGCCGCGGCGGCCGGCGTCGTAGGGGGCGTCCGGCGCCTTCACGACGACGCCCTCCTGCCCGGCCTCGACAGCCGCCGCGAACGCCGCGCCGGCCGGCTCCGGACCGTCGACCTCCACGCGGCCGACCAGCAACGACTCGTCGACCGCGCCGGCCAACGCCGCCCACCGGTCGCGACCGGGCAAGTCGATCAGATCCTCGCCGTCGAGGTGCAGCAGATCGAAGAAGTACGGCGTGAGCACTTTCTCCCCGGTGCTCTCGGCGGCGGCGAGCACGGCCGGCGCCACCGGCGAGCGCCCCCTCGTGCTGGGCGTCGTGCGCCGGGCGGCGCGGCTCGACGTCTCCTGGAACGGCAGCGGGCGGCCCGTCGCGTCGAGCCCGATCGCCTCGCCGTCGAGCACCAGCTCGCGGCCGGGCAGGGCGCGGACCGCGGCCACCACCTCGGGCACCCGGGAGGTGATCTCGTCGAGGCTGCGGGTGAAGACCGCGATGTCCGGCCCCGAGCGGTGCACCTGGATCCGGATGCCGTCGAGCTTCACGTCGACCACCGCGGGCGTGCCGGTGGCGGCGAGGGCCTCGTCGACCGAGGGCGCGCTCTGCGCCAGCATCGGGGCCAGCGGACGCCCCACCCGGAGGCCGAACCCGGCCAACGCGGCGGCTCCGCCGTCCAGGGCGGCCACCGCGACCGCGCGCAGGTCGCCCGCGAGCAGCAGCGCCCGGCGTACGGCCGCCACCGGCACCTCGGCGGCCCGGGCGATCGCGTCGGCGAGCAGCCCGGCCTGGGCGCCCTGGCGCAGCTCGCCGCTGAACAGACCGGTGAGCAGCCGCTGCTCCTCCGCCGTGGCGGCCGCGTAGAGCGCGCCGAGCAGCGCCCGGCGTCGGGCCTGCGAGCCGGCGCCGTGCACGGCGGCGATCTCGTCGATCGCCGCGTCGACGGCGGCCACCGTCAGCGTCGGCTCGACGGCCGGGGGCGGCAGGTCACGCAGGCTCGCGTAGCCGACACCCGTCTGGCGCTGGCGCAGCTCGCCCGCGAGCCACCCGGCGCCTGCCGGCACCTCGGCCGGGTCGAGCGCGCGCAGCGCACCGGCCAGCAGCTCCACCTTGGCGCGCCGGCCGCTGGTGGCGGCCACGGCGGCGGAGGTGGCTGCCAGATCGAGGAACCGCACGGAACCATCCTGCCAGCCGCCCCCGACACCACCCGGGCATTGCCGTGCCGGGGTGGCGGGGGCCGGTCGGCGATGTGGCGGGCGCCCGGCGTCACGGAACCCGCCACATCGCCGATCCGGTGTCGATCGCTGCCGGCCGGCGCGGCACGCGGCGGTCAGGCCGAGACCGGCTCCTCGATCCGCAGGCCGCGGCCACGGACCTCGTCGGCGACCCGGGTGAGCAGCGAATCGAGCGAGACCAGGGCGGCGGAAAGCTCACCGAGCTGTTCCTTGAGCGTGTCCTCGGGCCACGCGGAGACGTCGACGTCCCCCAGAGCGCTGACGGCGGCCCGCAGCCGGGCCATCACCTCGTTCGTACTCATGTTCGAAAGGCTATAACAGCCCGCCGGCCGACACACCGCAAACTCCCAGATGGACCGGGACGTTACGGTTTCGACATCTACCTCCGGGCCCGGGCCGCCTCGGCCACGTTGGCGAGCAGCAGCGCCTCCGCGACGCAGACCCGGGCGAACTCGCCGAGGTGCAGGCTCTCGTTCGGCCCGTGCGCCCGGGCGTGCGGGTCCTCCACCCCGGTCACCAGGATCGCGGCCTGCGGGAACATCTCCTGGAACGTGGCGATGAACGGGATGGACCCGCCGACGCCGATGTCCACGGGGTCGGTGCCGTCCCAGGCGCTGCGGAACGCCGACCGGGCCGCGTCGAACATGGGGCCCGACGCGTCGATCACGCAGGGGTCGCCGTCGTGTTCGAAGGTGACCGTCACCCGGGCGCCCCACGGGGCGTGCTTCTCCAGGTGGGTGCGGAGCGCCTCGTACGCCCGCTTCGGGTCGTCGCCGGGCGCGAGCCGGACGCTGAGCTTGGCCTTCGCGGCCGGGACCAGGGCGTTCGGCGCCTCGCCGGTGGCCGGCGCGTCGATGCCGAGCACGGACAGGGCCGGCTTCGTCCAGAGCCGGTCGGTGAGTCGCCCGGTGCCGATGAACTCGACGCCCTCGGCGAGCCCCGCCTCGACGCGGATCCGCTCCTCCGGGTAGTCGACGCTCGCGCCCTCCCGGCCCACGAGGCCCTCGACCGCGACGTCCCCGGCGTCGGTGTGCAGGGTGGCGAGCAGCCGGACGAGCGTGGTGAGCGCGTCCGGCACGGCGCCGCCGAACATGCCGCTGTGCACGGCGTGGTCCAGGGTGCGGACCTCCACGAAGCAGTTGACGATGCCGCGCAGCGACGTGGTCAGGGCCGGCACCCCGATGTCCCAGTTGCCGGAGTCGGCGATCACGATGACGTCCGAGGCGATCTCGTCGCGGTGCTCGGCGAGCAGCCGCTCCAGCGAGTCGGAGCCGTACTCCTCCTCACCCTCGATGAACAGGACCACGCCGACCGGGAGGCGGTCACCGTACGCCCGCAGCGCCGCCACGTGGGCCATGATGCCGGCCTTGTCGTCGGCCGCGCCCCGGCCGTAGAGCCGGCCGTCCCGCTCGACCGGCTCGAACGGGTCGGACTCCCACAGCGACCGGTCGCCGACCGGCTGCACGTCGTGGTGGGCGTACAGGAGCACCGTGGGCGCGCCGGGCGGGGCCGCCTTCCGTCCGATCACGGCCGGCTGGCCGCCGGAGCGCACGATGTCGACGTCCAGGCCGCAGCCGCGCAGAAGCTCGGCGACCGCCTCGGCGGAGCGCTCCACGTGCGAGTGGTCGAAGCCGTCGAACGCGATGCCGGGGATGCGGACGAGGCGTTCCAGGTCGGCACGGACTCCGGGCATCTCCCGCTCGACGGCGGCCCGTACCTCGGACTCGGACATGATCGGTGTGGTCATGACCGGCATCGTATGCCGGCCTTACCGATCCTGGTCGGCCGGTCAGCGGACGCGCACGTAGTACCGGCCGCGGTCGTGCGGCAGCCCCGGCGCGCCGTCGACCACGAGGTCGGCGTGCTCCGCCGTGTGGTCGGCCGCGAAGTGCGCCGACTCGCCCGCGTGCCAGCGGCGCAACTCGGGCAGGATTCCCGGGCCGTCCCGGGCGACCGCGCGGGCCAGCCGCAGCGGCGCCGGGGCGGTGACGAAGACGGCCAGGGTCAGCTCGGCGCGCACGGCGGCGCGGGCCGCGCTCACCCCCTCGACCAGGAGCACCGGGCCGACCGGCACCGGCACCGCGTCGGGCAGGAAACGCCGCCGCACCCAGCTGTACCGGCGGTATGCCCCGGGCCGGCCGCCGCGCAACGGGGCCAGCACCTGCTCCTCCAGCCGCGGCCAGAAGGTGAGCTGGTCGTCCCAGCCGTCGAGCAGGTCGTCGGTGTGCACGACGGGTGGCCGGGCCCCGCCGGGCAGCGCCGCGAGGGCGTCCGCGAGGTGCGCCGCGAACCGGCTCTTGCCCGCGCCGCTCGGGCCGTCGACGGCCACGATCCGCATACGCCCCAACCGCGCCGGCCCGGCCAGCACGCGCCGCGCCAGGTCGGCGTACGGCTCGACGACCGCTACCGGGGCGATGCTGAGCACCGCGCCAGTATGCCGGGGCAGGGTCGCGCTGCCGGCCCGGTGGTCCACTGTTCGTGGCTCGCTGTTCGTGGTCCACTGTTCGTGGTCGGCCGCCGTTCGCCGCCCCTGTCCGGGGCAGGCGGGCCGATCACGTCCGGGGGAATCCGTTCACCCGCCGGCGTCCGCGCCGCCGATCGGCTACCGGGACGCCGGACGGCTCGGCATGATCGGAACGTGCTCCGTGACGTGATGAGCCCCGGCGTCGAGGCCCTGCTGGAACAGGCCCGCGCCGGGCTGCAGCGGTTGACCCCGCAGGAAACCGTCGAGGCGGTACGCGGCGGCGCGCTGCTGATCGACACCCGTACCGACCGGCAACGCCAGGAACAGGGGAACCTGCCCGGCGCCATCGTCATCGACCGGACGGTGCTGGAGTGGCGGCTCGATCCCGCGAGTCCCTGGCGCATCCCGGAGGCCACCGGCTACGACCGGGAGATCGTGGTGGTGTGCCGGCACGGCTACAGCTCCAGCCTGGCGGCGGCGAGCCTCCAGGCGCTGGGGCTGCGTCGGGCCACCGACATGATCGGCGGTGTGCAGGCCTGGATCGAGGCCGACATGCCCCTCTCCGACCGCCCCGCCGACATCCGCCCCTGACCGTCGGCGGGCTACCGGGACGGCGCGCCGGGTGGGATGAACGGGAGGCCGGGTGGTGGGCCGGTCTCGACGAGCCGCCACAGCGCGTCCGTGTCCAGGTGTTCCTCGACCAGGTCGCCGAGCAGGTCGAGGGTGCGTTCCCGGACCGCGGCGAACGCGGTGTCCGGCGCGACCCGGAAACGGTGGCGTCCCGCGAGCCGGGCCGCCTCGGTGAGGTAGCGCCGCCGGAACTCGTCGGACTCGAAGGCGCCGTGCCAGTGCGTGGCGTGCACCGCGCCGAGCGCCGCGCCCTCGCCGGTGCCGTCGGCGGCGGTGATGAGCGGGGCGAGTGACGGTTCGGCCGACGAGACGTACCCGTGGTGGATCTCGTAGCCGCGGACCGGCGCGCCCCCGAGGGCGGTGCCCGCGGACTGCCGGACGGTCTTGCGCGGGTCGAAGGTCACCTCGACGGGGAGCAGGCCGAGACCGGGGACGCTGCCGCGCCGGCTCTCCACCGGGTCGTGGATCGCGCGGCCCAGCATCTGGAAGCCACCGCAGATGCCGAGCAGCGGCTTTCCGGCCGCGGCGTGGGCGAGGACCGCGTCGGCGAGGCCGGTCTCCCGCAGCCACGCGAGGTCGGCGACCGTCGACTTGGAGCCGGGCAGGACCACGAGGTCGGCCGCGGCGATCTCGGCCGGCTCGACGGTGAGGCGTACGCGGACGCCCGGCTCGGTGGCGAACGCCTCCGCGTCGGTGGCGTTGCTGATGCGCGGCAGCCGTACGACGGCCACGTCGAGCCAGTCGGCGCCGTGCGGAGCGGCCGGCCGGCCGAGCACCCGGCCGTAGGCGAGCGAGTCCTCGGCGTCGAGCCAGAGGTCCAGCGCCCAGGGCACCACCCCGTACGTCGGACGGCCGGTGACCTCACGCAGCATGTCGAGCCCGGGGCGGAGCAGGCCGAGGTCCCCCCGGAACTTGTTGATCACGAAACCGGCGACCAGCGCCTGGTCGGCCGGGTCGAGCAGCGCCACCGTGCCGAACATGGACGCGAACACGCCGCCCCGGTCGATGTCACCCACCACGACGACGGGCAGGCCCGCGTGCCGGGCCAGCCCCATGTTCACGTAGTCGCCGTCCCGCAGGTTGATCTCGGCCGGGCTGCCGGCGCCCTCGCAGATCACCACGTCGTACGCCGCCCGCAGCTCGGCGAGCGCCGCGTACGCCGTCTCCGCGAGACGGGGCCGCAGCTCCCGGAAGGTGCCCGCGGTGACCGTGTCGACGGCCTCACCGAGCAGCACCACCTGGCTGGCCAGGTCGCTGCCCGGCTTCAGCAGCACGGGATTGAAGCGCAGGTCCGGGGCGAGGCCGCAGGCGGCGGCCTGCATGGCCTGGGCCCGGCCGATCTCGCCGCCGCGCCCGTCCGGTCCCACCACGACGGCGGAGTTGTTCGACATGTTCTGTGCCTTGAACGGCGCCACCTTCACACCCTGCCGGTGCAACCACCGGCAGATGCCCGCGGTGAGCACGCTCTTGCCCGCGTCCGAGGTCGTACCCGCGACCAGCAGACCCCCGCTCACCGTCGCCACCCCCGGCTGCCGGCCGCCCTCCGCGCACGACGGCCCGCGGCGGAGACCAGCCGGCCGGCGGTCACCGGGTAGGCGGCCGCGACCGCGAGGGCCGCCAGACCGACGGCGCCCGAGATCCGGGCGGCACGACGCAGGTGCCGCGCCTCGGGGCGCGGGCCGTCGCCGAGGTACGGCCGCACCTCGGATCGACCGAAGTAGACGTTCCGCCCCCCGAGCCGGACGCCCAGCGCCCCGGCCATCGCCGCCTCGCACTGGCCGGCGTTGGGGCTCGGGTGGTCGTTGCGGTCGCGCCGCCAAACCCGCCACGCGCGTTCCCGGTCCCCGTGCGCGACCGGGGCCACCGCCACGGTGAGCAGCCCGGTCAACCGTGCGGGCGCCAGGTTGAGCAGGTCGTCCAGCCGCGCGGCGGGGGTGCCGAACCGGGCGTACCGCGGTGAGCGGTGCCCGACCATGGCGTCCAGGGTGTTCGCCGCGCGGTAGCCCAGCAGGCCGGGCAGGCCCGCCACCGCGCCCCAGAACAGCGGGGCCACCACGGCGTCGGAGGTGTTCTCGGCCACCGACTCGACGGTGGCGCGGGCCAGCTCCGGCTCGTCGAGGGTCGACGGGTCACGCCCGCAGAGGTGCCCGAGCCGCCCTCGGGCGGCCGGCAGGTCGCCGTCGCGCAGCGCCCGACCCATCACCTCGGCCTCGTGCCGCAGGGTGCGACCGCCGAGCACCGTCCACGTGGCGGCCGCCACGAGCGCGGCCCGGGCCAGCGGCCGGTGCCGGGTGGCCACCGTGGCGGCGGCACCGAGCGCCACCGGCGCTCCGACGGCCAGCGCGGTGAACACGGCGCCCGCGCGCCGGTCCGGCCGGTAGACCCGCCGCTCCAACGCGCCGGCGGCCCGACCGAACCCGGCCACCGGGTGCCACCGGCGCGGGTCACCGAGCAGCCTGTCGAGGGCGTACCCGGCGACCAGTCCCACCGCGTTCGCCACCGGCGCCGTCCGCCGCACGCGCACCACCTCCGGCCGGCCAGCCTAGACGAGCACGCCACCGCAGCCATCCGACCGCTCCCCCGCCCACGCCCCACCGACCCGGCCCGATCTCCCCCCGGCCAACGCCGCGCGGGGACCGGGGCGGGGGCGCGAGGGCCGCACACGCCGGACGCCGCGCGGGCTCGCGCGTCCGACCGGCGCGCGGGGTGGCGCGTATGCTGCCGCCACCCCGCCCCCGTCGCGTCGGACGCCCGATGGCGCCCTCGGCGCCTGGTCTCAACGAGCGTGATGCCTCAGAGGCATATTTATGACTCAGAGGCATCACGCCCACAGCGATATCGCCACTCGCACGGTCACGCCGGCTGCGGAACCCGCCCCCGGCGGCGGCGGGAACGACCGGCCGGCGGAGCCGGCGACGACGGCTCATCCGGTACCGGGTCGAGGTCCGCGTCGCCGTCCTCGGGTCCGCCGTCCTCAAGCTCGCCGTCCTCGAGCTCGCCGTCCTCGAGTCCGCCGTCTTCGGGCTCACCCGGGGCACGGCCCTCGGCGGGGTCGTCGTGGCTCGCCGTCGGGCCGAACGCCTCCTCGACACCCGCTCCTCCGGCGAACGGTTCCGCGTCGCCGATCCCGGCGAACCGGTCGACCGCGCCGGCGAGCGCCCGCGCGGGTCCGCCGCCGAGCGGCCCGTCGAGGCCCGCACCGCCGCGGCCGGGCAGCTCGAAGTCCTCATCGAGGGGCCGGTCGTCGGGCAGGACCGGGGCCTGCCCGGCCGGCACCGGCTCGGTGGGCTCGCCGTGCACGCGGCTCTCGGCCGCCGCGTGCTCGACGGTGCTGGTCGTCATGCTCGGGCGGTTACGCAGGAAGCGGGCGCGGCCCCGGGACAGGTCGTGGCCCACGGCCACCGCCTCCAACTCGTAGAGGGTGCGGTGGTTGCCGGCGTCGTCGGTCCAGTCCCGCGTGTAGAGCCGGCCGCACGCCACCACGGGGTCGCCGACCATCACCGACGCGGCCACGCCCTCGGCGAGCTTGCGCCAGCAGTTCACGCGGACGCGCAGGCTGTTGCCGTCGACCCAGCGACCGCTGTCCCGGTCGAGCCGCCGGGCCGTCGAGGCGACCTTGAAGTTGGCCACCAGGGTGTTGCTCTGGGTGGTACGCCGCCACTCCGGCGCCGTCAGCACGTTGCCGACGATCGTGACGTAGGTGTCGAACATCGTCCCTCCAGGGGATCCGGGGCTGCCATCGCGAGTCGACTCGTGCCGAGCCTGCGCCGTACGACGGCCCGCCGCGACCGCCCCCGGACGGCCTGTGGACGGCCGGGCCGCCTGTGGACAACCGCCTGATCAAGCTCACATCTGCTAGACGGCCGATTCCGGGCCGGCTGACCTGGGTAGGGACTGGATCAACCGCGACACCAGCGGTTGAGCAACCGGCAGCGTCCCCGACGGAAGGACAGCGACCATGAGGACGACCAGCACCCGCACCGCCTCCGACACCGCGGAGGTGCGGTGATGAGCGCTGTCACGAACCCCGCGACCGTGGCGGAGTGCCTGCGGGTCGGCGCCGGCTTCTCGCAGGGCGACCGGAACTGGATCGTGGAGCAGTTCGCGACCCTCGACGCCCGGTTGGCCGCGTTCCACGCCGACGCCACCGAACTGGAGGTCTCGGTCAAGGACCGGAACGCCCGCGGGCAGAAGGTGACGCTGGAGTGCTGGATCGCCGGCCGCCAGAAGATCGTCACCACCTCCACCGAGGAGGACCTTCGGGCCGCGCTCAACGACGCCCGCGACGACCTGCGCCGGCGGCTGAACGACGCGAAGACCCGGCAGGAGCCGCGCCACAACAAGCACGTACGCGAGATCGGCCAGCCGGACGCCGACGCCGCGCCGGCCGACCTGGAACGCGTCGACGCGGAGACCGTCTGAGGCGTACGCCGTGGCCCCCGCCGCCGGTGCGGACCGCGCGGGGGCCACGGCGCCGCGGCCGGTCGGGGCTACCGCCCGGTAGCCTGCCGGCGTACCGTCGGCTCGTGGAACCGGACGTGCTGGGGCCGCCCTACGAGCGGCAGACGATCGACCTGGGCGCCGACGACGAGGGACCGGTGGTCGCCACCCTGGTCCGCCGACGCGCCGACCGGCCCACCCGGCGGGCCGTGCTCTACGTGCACGGCTTCGTGGACTACTTCTTCCAGACCCACCTGGCCGACTTCTTCGCCGAGCGGGGCTGGGACTTCTACGCGCTCGACCTGCGCAAGTACGGCCGGAGCCTGCTCACCCACCAGACCCCGAACTTCTGCCGCGACCTCGCCGACTACCACCCGGAGCTGGACGCGGCCGCGCGGATCATCCGCTCCGACGACGGCCACGACACCCTGCTCGCCATGGGTCACTCCACGGGCGGTCTCATCCTCTCGCTGTGGGCGCACGACCGGCGCGACGCCGGGGTCGTCGACGGGCTCTTCCTCAACAGCCCGTTCTTCGACATCAACGCGCCCTGGGTGGTGCGCAGGCCCGTCGCGGCCGCCGTCACCCGCCTGGGCCGCCGGGCGCCACACCGCATCCTTCCCTTCGGCCTCGGCACGGTGTACGGCGAGAGCATCCACTCCGACCACCGCGGCGAGTGGAGCTACGACCTCACCTGGAAGCCGCTCGCGGGGTTCCCCGTCCGGGCCGGCTGGCTGGGCGCGATCCGCACGGCGCAGCGGCAGCTCCGCGCCGGGCTGGACATCCCCGTCCCGGTGCTCGTCGCCTGCTCGACCCGGACGTTCCGGGGCCGGCGGTGGCACGAGTCGGCCGGTCTGGCCGACGCGGTCCTCGACGTCGAGCACATCGTCCGGTACGCCCCCCGCCTCGGCCGGCACGTGACCCTGGCCCGGTTCGACGGAGGTCTGCACGACCTCACGCTCTCCGGCCCCGCCGTGCGGGACCGGGTCTTCACCGAGGTGGGCCGCTGGGCCGACGCGTTCCTCGGCGCTGGCCCGACCGCCCCCGCCGACACCGTCGACGCGACCGATCCCGCCGACGCGACCGCCCCCGCCGACGCCGTCGACGCGACCGCCCCGGCCGGCGTGGACCCCGCTCCCGCCCCCGCGCCCGCGAGCCGGCGTCCCGCCGATCCCGCGGCCGCGCCCGGCGGCTGAGCGACCGCCCTCAGTCCTCGCCCGTTCCGGGAAGCGCCGCGCGGATCCGGTCGAACGTCGCGACCGGATGCCCACCGGTGCCCGGCAGCACCAGGCCCAGGCAGTGCAGGGCCACGCCGCCCTCGGCGGCCGCCTCGACGCCGAAGACCGGCGCGCCGACGTACCCCGGCGGCAGCTCGGCGACGATCCGCAGTCCCTCGCCCGCGCGGACCACCCGCTCGACCGCCACCTCCAGGGGCCGCTCGCCCTCATCCCGTACGCCCAGCGCCAGCACGAATGCCGAGCCCGGCTCGGCGCCGATCCGGGCGACCACGGCGGCGTCGGCCGCCAGGACGTCCACCACCGGCTGGGCCCGCCACGCCCAGCCACCCTCACCCGCCTGTCGGTGCAGGCCGGCGACCGGCAGGACCGCGACGCCCAGCTCAGGGCGACGGACCCACCCGTCGACCGGCAGCGCGTCCGGGCCCGCGTCGGCCGGCTCGGTGACGCTCGCCCGGAGGCCCAGCTCACCCGCGCCGCCGGTCACCGCGTCGGCGGTGAGGAGATACTCGTCGCCACCCTCCCGGTAGAAGAAGGCGGTGCCGTAGCCGCCGGCGCCGTCGCGGTCGGCGTCGTCGGTGCGGTGGTACGGCAGGATCGCGCGGCCGAGGAGCTGGCACAGCTCGTAGGCGACGTCGTCCTCGGCGTCGGGGTCAAGGAGCACGTCGCCGAGGGTACGGGGTGCGGTCCCGGCCCCCGGTGAACGCCGGTGATCGTGTCGCGTCGGCCGTCCGGCCCCGCCCGACGGCCCGGAAAACCGGTGCCCGGCGCCGCCGCCCCGTGCGACCCTTGCGGCCCAGGACGGTTACGTCGATCGGCCCGCGGCCGGGCGGTACCCTCTTGGCGCGACACCACGATCACGCGCCCGTAGCTCAGCGGATAGAGCAGGGGACTTCTAATCCCAAGGCCGCAGGTTCGAATCCTGCCGGGCGCACCCTCCCCGCCGCTGGTCAACGGCTTCCCGCTCCCGGTCGACACGATCACCACGGCCTCCGTGCAGCCAGCCGTACAGCCAAGTCAGGCCGAAGACGTGCCTCGCCGCCGGCCGGGGCCGGCCGGCCACGCTGACGGACGAAGGTACGGGCAATCTCGATGGGATGGCCTGTCTGGTTTCGTGTTAGATGCGGGTCATGTCGCTGACCATCGGGCCCGAGTTCACGATTCCCGGCTACAAAGTCATGGCCCCGCCTGACTACACCACCGAGTGCGACGCGACCGTGTATGCGGCAGATGGCGTGGTGGGACACGCCGCCTTCTGGTGGCACTTCCTGTCGGGACCCCTGGGTGCCTACCCGGAGTCGGAAGCCGCCTTCGAGGTGCGGGCCGCTGATTACCACGCGATGGGCGCCGTCCTGGACGACCCCGAGCGCTGGCCGGTCATTTCGGTGCGGCTCGACGGAGAAGCGTGGCTACGGATCGTGTACCGCAACATCGAGGATGCGGCAGGACTCGACTTCGTGGAGCAGCGGCCGGGCCGTCCGGCAGAGGTGGTCACCTCGGTCGAGGGCCACGGGTTCACGTCCGCGATGACCTGGGCGGAGCTGCTTGCCACAGCGGCGCTACCGGATGAGCGGCTGGCCTGGGCGCAGCGGCTCATCCTGATGCTGCCCATGCTGGGCCCACAGGAACTGTCCGAGGACGCCGAGGAGATTTTGCACAGGGCTCTGGAGGGGATCGGTGCAAGAAACCGGTCGGCCCTGGCAGCGGCCTTGCTCGACGCCTTGGACTGGCGTACTCACTAGCTGGAACCTCAAGGACCTCGGGGCTCCGCCCGCGACGATGCCGTTGTGCGGGCGGTCGCCATGACAGGCGAGGAACCGTCGGTGTCACAGCCTCGCCGTAGGTTCGACTGATGAGCGAAGAGCTACTGCTGCGATCCTGCGCGGCTGCGGAAGTGGACGCGCGCCGGGCCGTTCGGGAGTTTGACAACGCATGCCAGTGGCTGGACCGGGCCAAAGACGCGCTCGTGTCCCCGTTCGGGGCCGAGGTGTGGGTCTTCGACGAGGATCTGGGTCAGGTGCTGCTCGTGAACCATCCCTGGCGCGCCTGGGTCCCACCCGGCGGAAAGGTGGAGCCCGGCGAGACGCCTCGGGAAGCAGCCACCCGTGAGCTGTTCGAAGAGACGGGACTCCGCGCGGAGTTGCTGTCCACGCCCGCAGCCGTTGCCGTGCGCTCTTACAGCCGAGACTGGTCCCCGACCCTCGGGTTGTCGTATGTCGCGATCGTTGACGCCTCCACGCCGCTCGTCGGAGAGAGCGGGCAGCCGGTGGCATGGACGTGCCTGGACCACGACTGGGACAGCTTCTTCCCTGATGATCCACGTCGCATCCGTTGGCATGCAGGACAGCTGGCGCATGGACGAATTTCCAGGGGGTGAGCTGCAGGGCTCGGCCGACGGCCGCGCTGGCACCACGCCTTGGGCCACGAGCGACCTCGCCAAAGCACTGCGCTCATCGCGCCCGGCCCGACGAAGTATCGAGCCGGGCGCGTCGGGGAAGCTACGCCACGAAGCGGGAGCGGCGTCGGCGTCCGATCAGGTAGCCCGCGCCCCCGAGGAGCAGAAGGGCACCGCCGATGCCGGCCACGGTCGCCGTGTCGGCACCGGTCACGGGCAGCCCACCGCCCTCACCGCCGGGGGCGCCCAGGCTGGTGGAGGAGGCAGGGGTCGGTGCAACGGTCGTCGTGGCGCTGGGCGTGGCGCTCGGTGTCGGTGTGGGCTGAGACGTCGGCGTCGGCGTGGGCTGAGACGCGCAGTCGAGCGCACGTGCGGCGTACAGGCCGTTGTTCAGGTAAGCCAGGAGGGCATCGATGGTCCCGTCGTCGAGCGCCTTCTGCGCGGCCGCCTCCACATTGGCGCCAGCGTCCGGCAACGTCCGGTTCACCGTGATCCGCAAAGCCGTTGACCAAGCGGTCTGCACGTCCTTCTTGAGGAATGCGCGGAGATCATCCGCGGTGCCGTCCAGTCGCTCCTGAATGGCGTCAGGCAGAACGGGCAACGAGTCGGCGTTGGCCGCGGCCAGGATCTGGTTGGTCAACACGCGCACCTCTACGTTGGTGGCGGTATCCAGGTCGATGGTGAAAAGCTCGCGGATATCCCTGTACACCTTGCGCTCGACCGTTTGGCAGGCCTCGTTCAGCCCGGGCGATTCGGTTTGAGCCACGGCCGGTGCCGCCGGAATCAGGAAGGCCAGCGCCATCAGGACGCCGGCCGGTATCTTCCATCGCATGTGGATCTTCCTCCTGCTGCAAGCCAAAACACGGAGGTTACCGTCAGTGGACGGAAAAGCAAGAAGGGATTGACGTCCGCCCCGCGCCTGTACGGCGCGGTCGCTGCTCAATTCGCTCCACAAGGGATAAAGACCACCATCGAGATCATTGAACCAAAAATATGTCGCCGAGTTACGCGGGAGACGCGCACACGCTGCCATCCAGGTCGATCACCGCATGCTCCCCGACACAGCCGTCAGGCTACGGTCCCGGCGCGCACCACCGCCCGTGCCGCCGGGGTGTCGCCGTCGCGGGCGTCGCTACCCGGCCGCGCTGGACATCGGCTTCGAGCACAGCACGTCCGGGAACGGCAGGTACCCGAGCGCCTGCCAGAACCGCAGCGCCGCCGTGTCCTCCGGCATGACCAGAAGGTTCACCCGCGGGCATCCGAGGGCCGCGAACCCCGCCTCGAGGTCGGCGACCAGGCGGGTGGCGATGCCCTGCCGGCGGTGCGTCGGGTCCACGGCGAGCCGGAGGATCCAGCCCCGCCGGCCGTCGTAGGTGCCGAGCACCACGCCCACCACCGTCTCGCCGGCCACGGCCACGAGGAAGAGCTGCGGGTCGCGCAGCAGCTTCGCCTCCAGCTCCGCCCGGGGTACGACCTCACGGCCGGCCGACGTCCACAGCCGTACGACGGCGTCGTAGTCCGGCCAGCGGAACTGCCGAGTGTGGATCATGACGCCTATTCTCCACCCGCCCAAGGGATCGACGTTGGCGACGGCTTCCGGATCAGTGGTCGGACGGGAGGCGGTAGACGGACACGTGCGACCGCGACTCGGCGGTGAACTCGGCCCCCGTCCAGTCGGCGTGCCGGCTCTCCAGTTCGAACCCGGCCAGCTGCGCCATGAGGTCGAGTTCGGCGGGCCAGATGTAGCGGTGCGGGCTGCGGGTCAACCGTGCCTGCTGGGTCTCGTCGAACCGGAAGTGGTGCGACACGACGTGTTGGCGCAGCGTGTCGTACGTGTCGAGGCCGATGTAGTCGGGCTCGCAGCCGAAGACGACGGCCTGCTGGCCGGGTGGCAGCTTCCGCAGCTCGGGCACCCAGAGTTCGATCACGAACCGGCCGCCGGGCACGAGGTGGCGGGCGGCGTTGCGGAAGCAGGCGACCTGTTCGGCCTGGGTGAGCAGGTTCGAGATCGTGTTGTAGACGAGGTACACGAGCGTGAACTCGCCGGGGACCACGGTGGTCGCCATGTCGCCGACGGCCACCGGGATCGCCGCCTCGTCGGCCTTCGTCCGAAGCCGGTCGATCATCGGCGTGAACAGCTCGATGCCGGTGACGGACACCCCGCGCTCGGCGAGCGGGACGGCCACGCGGCCCGTGCCGATCGCGAACTCGAGCGCCCTTCCACCGCCCGCGAGGTCGGCGAGGCGCTCGACGGTGGGTTCGAGGACCTCCGGCGCGAACATGCCGACGCCCGGAGTGTCGTAACGCTGGGCGGCGTCGGCGTCCCAACAGATGTGCTGCTCCATGCCGCCCACCATCCCGGCGGGCGTACGGCTTGTCGAACGCTTTTCGGATTCCGGCGGATCAGGCGCCGGCGCGGGGCCACTCTGCAAACGGTTCACCGCGAGGATTCGGCGGGGCGCACGCCCGGGGCGGCCCTGTGGCAGGGTGCGGGCAGACACCGGCGAAGACCTGATCGGAGCGTGACGTCATGGCGCACATCGCCCTCGGATTCGACGAGCGGCAGTTCCCCGGCATCACCGGCCTGCTGCGGTTCCGCCCCGAGACGGCCGAGCCGCTCAACGCGCTGGCCGAGGTCCTGCTGCGCTCCGAGCCGCATCCGCTGAGCCGGGGCGAGCGGGAGCTGATCGCGGCGTACGTCTCCGGGCTCAACGCGTGCACGTACTGCTCCTGCGCCCACTCGGCCTTCGCGGCGGCCCAACTCGACGACGGGATGCCGCTCGTGGACCAGGTGCGCGCCGATCTGGACAACGCCCCGATCTCGGGCAAGCTGCGCGCGTTGCTGCGCATCGCCGCCGCCGTGCAGCAGGACGGCCGGATGGTGACGGCCGACCTCGTCGACGCGGCCCGCGCCGAGGGCGCCAGCGACGTGGAGCTGCACGACACGGTGCTGATCGCGGCGGCCTTCTGCATGTTCAACCGGTACGTCGACGGCCTCGACACGTTCGCTCCCACCGATCCCGACCCGTACGCCATGGCTGCCCGCCGCATTGTCAAGCAGGGCTACCGGAGCTGACCGGTCGCGGCGGCGGGTCATGTCGCCGGAGGCATGGCGTGACGGGCGCGCCGCTGCCGCTGGTCACCGGAGCAGGGCGGCGAGCGCCGGGTCCGCCCGGCCCAGTGTCGGAGCGCCCGAGGGCGGCACGACGAGTACCCGGAGGCAGCCGTCGAGTTCCGCGTACACGTCGGTGCCGGTGCCACCCGTGGGGCGGAGCAGCGCGAACCGGCCGGCCGGGGTGGTGCAGCGCGTCGCCGGCCCGGTCGCCGCCAGCGTCCGGATCACGGCGTCGTTCTCCCCGTGCGACAGGACCCTGCCGTACGCGAACTCGCCGGCCGGTTTCGCGCTCCCCCGCTCACTCGACGGAACCCGGTAGACGCAGAGCCGCAGGGCCGCCCCGGGAGCGATCCGCGCGGGCCCGGGCGGCGCGGGCGACCCGGTGGCCGTGTGCACGGCGATCATGTCCGCCCACCGCTGGACACAGCCGGCGGCGGCCGCCTCCGCGGACTCGATCTCGGCGAGCCGGCGTGTGCCGACGATGGTCGGCCGCAGGCGATCGAGGGCCTCGCGCACCTCGGGGCGGGGTTTGCCGCACCCGTCCCGGGGGATGCCGGGCCGCAGCCACCGTCCGCGTTCGTCGAGCAGGGCCAGCCAGGGCGGGACGACCATGTCGGCGGTGCACGGGCCGGCGGCTCGTGCCTCGTCCGGTAGCCGGAGGGCCTCGGCCAGCTCGGTCACCTCGTCGGCTCGGCGCTCGATCGCCACGAGGTCCGTGCCGCCGCCGGGCCGCGGGGTCGGCTGCTGTCCGCAGAGGACGGCGGCGACCGGCGTGAACGTGTCGTCGAGCAGCGGCAGCGTGGACGCCCCGGTGTCGGTGAGCAGCGGCAGCACGGTCGCCCCGGTGCCGGTCGGCGGCGCTGCCCCCCGCGTCTCCGCGCCGGCGTCTGCGCACGACGTCCAGCGGTCCTCGACCCGCGGCGGGCCGTGCTCACGGAGGCCGGGCCCGGGCGGGTCGGCCGCCGTCGCGCATCCGGTGAGCACGAGGCAGAGCAGCGCCGATCCGGTGATCCGGCGCGTCGACACCCGTCGCAGCATGTCGGTCAGACGCACACGGAGGCCGTCCGGTTCCGGGGCCGCCGGGCGGCCGTCGGGGGGCGTGCCCACGCGGCGGACGACGGCGGTGGCGGGCACGGTCCGCGTCGGCGCCGGTAACCGCCCGTCACCGGTCGGCACGTCGGCGGCCGGCCTCGGCGTCGCGCAGCGTGCGCGACCGGACGCATGTCGCACACCGTGTGTGATCGCGGCCAACGGCCTCGTGCTATTCTCACTCGTCGATCTATGCCGCGCGGCCCCGGAACGGGTCTTTGTCGGAAGGACGCGTCTCCCGATGCCGGCCGTTCCCGTTCGGACCGTGCCGCCCGCCGTGCTGGACAGCCCGGCCGGCGGCGCGCTCAGCCTCATCTTCACCACGCTGCCGGCCCTGCTCCGGCTGTCCTGCGGGCTGGTCGGGGCGGTGGTGGCGGTCTCCGTGCGTACGCCGCCCGTGCGGGTCGGGCTCCTCCTCCCCGTCGTGGCGCTGCTGACGGCCTGGTCGCTCTGGTACGGCGCGCGCGCCCTGCGGGGCGGGGTCACGCCGGCCCTGGTCGCCGGTGACGTGCTGCTCACCACGGTGGCCTGCCTGCTCGTCCCGCACCTGGTGGCGCCCGAGGTGCTGCCCGGTGAGGGCAGCTGGATCGCCGTGCTCGCCAGCACCACGGTGATCAACGCACAGGTCACCGCCCCGGCGCGCTGGTCCGTCCCGGCCGCCCTGCTGGTGGCCGCCGGCTACGGGGTCGGCGCGCAGGCGGCCGGAAACGCGCGGGAGGCGACCGCACACACCGCGACCCTGCTGGTGCAGACGGCCCTCACGGCGATGATGAGCACGGTGATGCGCCGCCGGATCGGGCGCGCCGACCGGGCCTTCGCGGCGCACCAGCGGCTGGCGAGCGAGGCGCTCGTGGCGCGCACGGCACGGGAGTCGGAGCGCCGGCAGAACCGCGACCTGCACGACACCGTGCTCGGCACGCTCACCATGGTGGGCCTCGGCGCGGTGTCCGGCCCGTCGGAGGCGCTGCGCCGGCGGTGCGCGGCCGACCTGCGTACGCTCACCGCGCTCGCCGACGCCCGGGCCGTGCCCGGCGACGGTCCGGTGTCGCTGGACGACCGGCTTCGGTCGGTGCGCGACCGGCTGCCGGAGCTGCCGGTGGCGCTCGACCTGGCGGCGTGCGCGGTGCCGGCCGCGGTGGCCGACGCCGTCGCGGAGAGCGTCTTCGCGGCGCTGTCCAATGTGGTCCGGCATGCGCCCGGCGCGCACGCCGAGCTGCGCGTGCGCCGGGTCGGTGGCGGCGTCGCGGCCGAGGTGGTCGACGACGGTCCGGGGTTCGACCCGGCCGTCGTCTCGCCGCACCGGTACGGGCTGCGCGAGTCGGTCCGCGGCCGGATGGCGGCGATCGGGGGCAGTGCCCGGATCGACTCGGCGCCCGGCGCGGGCACCCGGATCCGCCTGGAGTGGCCCGGTGTCGGCTGAGCTGGACGCCGCCCCGGTGACCGGCGCACGTCCGGGCGTCGCCACCGGCCCCGGGGAGCCGGCCGCCGGATGGACGGCTCCTGGCTCCCGTACGCCGCAGGCGGCCGCGGTGGGGCGGGCGGCGGCCGCGGTGGCGCAGGCCTCCGACGGCAGCGCCCGGTTCGCCGCCGTCGTCATCGCCCTGGCCTGGCACAGCGCCATCGGCCTGCCGGCGGTGCTCGCCAACCGGGCCGAGCTGGCGGCGCCCGGCGTGGTGCTCGGCGCCTGGATCGGGGTGGCGGCGATCGGCGTGCTCGCCGGCGTCCGGCTCCTGCGGGGCACGCCGCTGCCGGCCTGGCCGCTGGCCGGCGTGCTGCTGGCGGTCGACGTCACGGTCTTCGCGGCGGCCGGCGAGCGGCAGCTGTTCACCGCGGCGAACTGGGTGTGGGGCACGCTCGGCTGGTTCTTCGTGGTGGCTCTCTGGGGCCGGCGCGTACGGGGGCTGGTCCTCCTGCTGGCCGCCCACTCGCTCATCGCGCTGGCGGCGGTCGTGGGCTACGGCCAGACCGCACCGGCCGACCTGGCGCGCTTCGCGATGTACGTCTACGGCACCTACTCGCTGCCGGTGGCCGCCTTCGTCGGCAGTGCCGTGATCGCGGCGCTGTCCCGGGAGCGGGCCGCCACGGCCGCGGCCACCCATGCCATGGCCGCCGAGCGGGACGCCGCCGAGCGGGCCCGACGGGAGCGCCGGGACCGGTTGGCACTGGTCAGCGGCACCGCCGGGGCGGTGCTCGCCGAACTGGCGGACGGGCGTGCCGACCCGACCGACCCGCGGGTGCAGCGGCGGGCCGTGCTGGCCGCCGCGCGGCTGCGGCGGCTGATCGCCGAGTCCGACGACGTGCCCGACCCGCTGCTGCACGAGCTGCGCGCGGCCGCCGACGTGGCGGAGCGCAACGGACTCCCGATCGACCTGATCATCATCGGTACGCCGCCGCCACTGCCGGTGCGCGTCCGCCGCCGGCTCGCCGACCCGCCCACCGCCACGCTGGCCGACGCGCAGGGGTGGGCCCGGTTGACGGTGGTGTCCGCCCCGGACGAGGTGGTGGTCAGCCTCGTGACCCCGGACCGGGACGGCCCGGACGCCACGGGTCCGCCGGTCGGCGACGAGGACGCCGGGGATGAGGACGGCCGGGTGGATCGGCTCTACGAGCGGGACGGGGAGATCAGATGGGCGCAGACCCGGTGGCGGAGATGAGTGACGGACGACCGGTCGGGGTGGCCATCGTGGACGACCACCCGGTGGTGGTCGAGGGGGTCCGCGCCTGGCTGGCCAGCGAGCCCCGGCTGACCGTCCTGGCCACCGGGGACGACCCGGACGAGGTGCTGCGGGCCGCGCCGGAGGCCGATGTCGTCCTGCTGGACCTGCGGTTGCACGGCCGGATGGCGCTGGACAAGTTGGCCGAGCTGAGCGCGGCCGGGCGCCGCGTGGTGGTCTACTCCGAGCACACCGACCCGGAGACGATGCTCGCCGCGCTGGACGCCGGCGCGGTGGCGTTCCTCGCCAAGCACGAGGGCCGCGAGCACTGCGTGGCCACCGTTCTCGCCGCGGCCAGCGACCGCCCGTACGTGCCGCCCGCGCTGGCCGGCGCGATGGTCGGTGACCCGCGGCCCGACCGCCCCGTCCTGTCCGACAAGGAGCGTGAGGCGCTGCTGCTGTGGTTCCAGTCGATGTCGAAGGCGTCGGTGGCCCGCCGGATGCGGATCAGCGAGCACACGGTCAAGCAGTACGTCGACCGAGCGCGGATCAAGTACACCCGAGCGGGCCGGCCGGCCGCCACGAAGGCGGCGTTGCTCGCCCGCGCGATCGAGGACGGCCTCATCCGGCCGGAAGAGATCGGCATCTACCGGTCGCAGGCGAGGTACGACCGGCCGACCCCCTAACGGGTGTCATGACACCTGGCCTGCGGATCCACCACCCTGGACGGCGATGGTCAGCTGTGTGGGAGGTCCTCACGATGCAGGGTGACGCGTCCCCCTTCTTCATCGGTCCGTACCGGTTCGACGCACCGGACGATGAGGTGGGGCCGGTGCTCGACCGCCGGTACGAGCTGGTGCCGGCCGGCGGCGAGCGGGTGCTCTGGCGGCACCGGCTGCCGGTGGCGGGTTACCTGCTGGGCCCGAGCGAGACACGCCGGGCCTGGACGCTGCCCGCGCCGGTGGCGGTGACCGTCACGGACCAGCGGATCGTCTGGGTGGGCGAGGGGCCGCAGCTCGCCGTGCTGGCCGACGGCGTGGCCCGGCACCGGCCACCGGTCCGCCTGCCGGGCCTCATGAGCGGTCAGGTCCGGTGGCAGTGGCCGTCCCGGTTGGAGCTGCTGCCGGCCGGGCCGGGCACGCCGGCGCAGCTGCTGATCGTCTGCGACGCCCTGCGGACCATCCGGCAGCCCGCGCTGGCGCTCGGCGGCACCACCGGGCAGGTGGCCGAGCTGGCCGGGCAGGTGTGCCACACGGTGGCCGGGTTCCGGCTCGCCCGCCCGCACATGGTCGACCTGTCCGGGCAGGAGCGGGAGGTGCTGGCGCGCCGCTCCGCCGCCGCGCCGTCGACCGGCGACGGCCGGATCACGCTGCCCGGGTCGCTGCCCGTGGAGTTCCGTTCGCGGGACGACTACTACCGGCGTGCGGAGGGATCGGCGCCCGAGCCGCCCGGGCGCGCAGGCGGCGCAGCATACGGGCATCGGTGAACCCCACGGCCCGGGCCGCGCTCTCGACCGTGGCCCCGTGCCCGATCAGGTGCTCGGCCCGCTCGACCCGGAGCACCTGCTGGTAACCGAGCGGGGTGAGGCCGGTCGCCTGGCGGAACAGCCGGGTCAGCGTCCGCTCGGCGACCCCGCCGGCGGCGGCCAGCTCCGCCAGCGGCAGCGGCTCGGCGAACCGGCTGTCGATGAGGTCCTGCACCCGGTGCACGGCGTCGGAGAGGTGCGAGCGGTGCCGCATCATGGCGCTGGTCTGCTGTTCGTGGCCGTTGCGGCGGGCGTACACGACGAGGGTCCGGGCGACGCGGGCCGCGGCGGCCGGGCCGTGCCGGGCGGCGACGAGGTGCAGCGCCACGTCGATGCCGCTGGCGATGCCGGCCGAGGTGACCACCCGGTCGTCGACGACGTAGAGCACGTCCCGGACGACCCGGGCGGCCGGATGCCGCCGGGCGAGGTCGTCCTGCACGTCGTGGTGGGTCGTGCAGCGGCGCCCGTCGAGGAGGCCGGCCCGGCCCAGGGCGTACGCGCCGGCGCAGACGCTGGCCACCGTGCCGCCGGCCGCGTGGTGGGCGGCCAGCCGGCGTAGGTCGTCCTCGCCGACCGGGCCGGCCGGGCCGTGCGCGGCCGGACGCCAGCCGGGCACCACCACGAGGTCGTCCGCGGTCAGCTCGGGCCACGTCGTGGTGGCGACCAGCGGAACACCCTGGACGGTGGGCACCTGTTCCCGCGCGGCCACGTAGTGCAGGCGGTAGTCGTGCCCGAGGTCGGCGGCCGTGGAGAAGACCTGGGCCGGGCCCGCGAGGTCCAGCAGGTGCAGCTGCGGGACGAGCAGGAAGACGACCCGGGCCACCGGTCAGCCCCGGGCGCCGGCGAGCGCCGCGCCGACGACCTCGTCCACCGTGCGTACGGCGGCGAACCGGCCGGCGAGCGCGTACTCGGTGCGGAGGACGATCTCCTCGTTGGCGAGGGTGCGGGGGTCGGCGAGGATCTCCGCCACGGTGGCGTCCTCCGGCAGGTCCCGGTGCGGAATGGGAAACGTCATGGTCGCGTCCGTCACGAACGTCATCCGGTAGCCGAGGTCGGACCCGACCCGGGCCGTGGTCTCGACGCACTGCTCGGTGCGGATGCCGCAGACCGTGACGTCCCGGATACCGGCGAGGGTGAGGAGCTGCTGGAGGTTCGTGGTGGTGAAGGCGTTGTGCGACGTCTTGACCAGCGTCGGCTCTCCCGGCTCGGGAACGAGACCGTCGATGAGGCGGACGTGCCCGGAGGCCGGGTCGAACACGCCACCCGTGCCGGGCTCGGCGTGCAGGACCCACACCACCAGGTCGCCGCGCCCCCGGGCGGCGTCCACCAGCCGGCCCACCTGCCGGACGATGTCGGGGCTGGAGCCGTACGCCCAAATGGGGCGCTGGCGGAAGGACTCCTGTACGTCGATCACGACGAGTGCGGCTTCGCTCATGAAAAGGATCCTGCCCCGACGAGAACGGAAAGAGCAGACACCATCCCGCCCCGATCCGGAACGATCCGGCCCGCGTCCCTCTCCCCCGCGATCTTGCACTTTGTGCCCCTCGTCCGCGTCTTTCGTCCCGTTCGCCGGGGCAGGAAGTGCAAGATCGGCGCTAACGATGCTCGGCGACGCTAGTGCTGCTCGGCGGCGGCGGCCTCCTCCGGGGTGGGCGCCGTCCCGCCCAGGTGCGCGGGCAGCCACCACCGGTCCTCCGGGCCGGTGGGCGGCTCGGGATACTCCCGCTGGGCCCGGTCGACGAGAGCGGACAGCCGCTCCTTCAACGCCACGGTCATCGTCGTGGCGTCGGGCCAGGCGGCCGGCTCCATCGGCTCGCCCACCAGGATCGTGATCGGGGTGTGCCGGCGGGTCAGGGTACGGGGGCGGCCCTTCGTCCATAGGCGCTGGGTGCCCCACAGAGCGACCGGCAGAACCGGCACCGCCGCCTCGCGGGCCATCCGGGTCGCGCCGCTCTTCAGCTCCTTCACGACGAACGATTGGCTGATCGTCGCCTCGGGGAAGACCCCGACCACCTCGCCGCGGCGCAGTGCGTCCACCGCGGCCGCGTACGAGCCGGCGCCGGCGGCCCGGTCGACCGGGATGTGCCGCATACCGCGCATGAGTGGCCCGGAGACCCGGTGCGAGAAGACCGACTGCTTGGCCATGAACCGGACCAGCCGGCGGGACTCGTGCGCGCCGAATCCGCAGAAGATGAAGTCCAGGTAGCTGACGTGGTTGCTGGCGAGCACGGCGCCGCCGGCGCGGGGCACGTGGTGGGCGCCCTCGACGGTGATCCTGAGGTCGAGGACCCGGAACATCGTCTTGGCGAAGGCGATCACGGGCGGGTACACGAGTTCCGGCATCCGCGGAATCTACCCGGGCCGCCTGGGATCCGCCTGGGAATGTTTTCTGCCGACAGCGGAGTGGCTTGGTCGCGCGGCGGTCCGGGCAGCAGCATGGCAATCATGACCGAACGAGGTGTGGTGCTCTGGATCCACGGCGGCGGCTGGCGCGGCCGGGCGAGCGAGGACGGCGCGGCGCTGGCTGCGCACGGGCTGCGGGTGGTGCCCGCCACCTACCGCTTCGCCGGCGAGGCGCGGTGGCCGGCCCAGCTCGACGACGTACGCGCCGCGGCCCGGCTTGCCCGGGCGGAGGCCGACGGCCTGCCGCTGCTGGTCGCCGGCGACTCCGCGGGCGCGATGCTCGCCCTGCACCTCGCGCTGCGCGGCGTCGACCGACCGGACGACGTGGCGGGCGCGCTCGCGTACTGGCCGCCCGTGGACCCGACCGCCGCCGACTGGAAGCGGCTGCGCGCCGGCGACGACCCGTGGGCCGACCTGCTCGGCCACCCACCTGCCGCGGGCGACCCGGCCACCGTCGACGCCACCGTCGCCACACACCTCGGCAACCGGGTGCCGGTGCTGCTGGTCCATGGGTTCGACGACCGCTCGGTGCCGGCCAGCCAGACCGTCGGGCTCACGGATGCGCTGCTGGCCGCCGGGCACCCCGTGCACACCTGGGTGACCCACGGCGGGCACGCGCTGGCCTTGGACCGTCGCGACCTGGGCGCGGTGACCGCCGCTTTCCTCGACACCGTGCTTCCGCCGGCCTGAGCCGGCGACGGGACCACCGCCGCATTGAGAGCGGGCCGCACCCGCGCAGCCGCACCGGCGGTGAGCCGCACCGCCGCCGGTGCGACCGGCGGCGGTGCGACGTCTCTCAGTCGGTCAGCTTGTGCAGGTCCATCCGGCCGCGGGCGAAGGCGTCCACCCGCCCCCACCGGCCCGGGATGTCCAGCACCTCGATCCGGCCCATGCCGACGGGCAGCCGCGGGTCGACCGCGAGGTGCCCCTCGTGCGGTTCGAGACCCAGCATGGTGCGCAGCAGGAGCAGCGGGGTGCCGGTCGACCACGCCTGCGGGCTGCACGCCGTCGGGTACTCCACCGGGAACTTCGTGAGGTCGCGGTGGTAGCCGCCAAACGCCTCCGGCAGCCGGCCGTCGAAGTACCGCGCCGCGTCCAGGATGCCGCTCGCGATGGTCGCCGCCTCCTCCGCGAACCCGTACCGGCGCAGACCCCAGGCCACGAAGGAGTTGTCGAACGGCCAGATCGTCCCGTTGTGGTAGCCGATCGGGTTGTAGCGGATCTCCCCCTCGGCGAGCGTACGCACACCCCAGCCGGAGAAGAGCCGCGGGCCGACCAGGTGCTGGGCGATCTTCTCGGCCCGCTCGTGGTCCACGATGCCGCTCCACAGCAGGTGGCCGTTGTTGGAGCTGAGCACGTCGCACTGGCGTCCGTCCGGGTCGAGCGCGAGGGCGAAGTACTCCCCGTCCTCCACCCAGAAGTCCCGGTTGAACCGTTGCTTCAGGTCCGCGGCCTCCCGCTCGAGCTGGTCGGCGTACGCCGGGTCGCCCCAGAACAGCCGTGCCATGCGCGCGGCACGGAGCTTCGCGTCGTACGCGTAACCCTGCACCTCGCAGGTGGCCCGGGGAAACGGCGGCAGCCGACCGTCCGAGTAGGAGATGGAGTCCCAGGAGTCCTTCCAGCACTGGTTCTCCAGGCCGGTGTCACTGTTGCGCCGCTCGTACCAGATGTAGCCGTTGCCCACGAGGTCGGCGTACTCGTCGATCCACCGCAGCGCGGCCCGCGACTCCTGCTCCAACTCCCTGACCAGCGCGACGTCCCCCGTCCACCGCTCGTACTCGTCGAGCAGGATCACGAAGAGCGGGGTGGCGTCCACCGAGCCGTAGTACGGCGAGTGCGGCTGCTCCTCGAAGGCGGCGGTCTCCCCGTACCGCATCTCGTGCAGGATGCGGCCCGGGTCCTCGTCCCGGAAGTCGTCGAACCGGGTGCCCTGCAGCGACGCCAGGATCCGCAGCGTCGTCTTCGACAGCGCCGGCGTGAACGGCAGCGTCTGGAGGCAGGTCAGGATGCTGTCGCGCCCGAACATCGTCATGAACCAGGGCAGGCCGGCCGCGGGCAGGGTGGCCCCGCCGAGCGAGAGCGGCGAGAAGCGCAGGGCCGCGAGGTCGACGAGGCTGCGCCGGTACGTCGCGGCGAGGTTCTCGTGCTGGCTGTTGAGCTTCGGGGCGTCGTCGATCCAGCGCTCGAGGTCGTGCTGGAGGGCGAGCCGCTCGGTGCCGTGCGCCCGTACGCCGATCCGCAGGTCCCGGCCCCCCGGCCCGACGGCCAGGGTCTGCACGTCGATCCGGGTCTCCCACTGCTCGTTCGGTTCGAGGTGGATCGTGTACGCGAAGCCCTCCCGGTCGTACCGGGCCGGTGCGGAGGAGGCGATGACCGTCTCGCGGACGAAGTTCCCGCGCCGGTAGCCCAGCCGCAGACAGTTCGCCTCGGCCTCGCTGTAGAGCTCGCCCTTCTTGTTGACGATCTCGTCCTTGACCTGGAACAGGTCGGCGAAGTCCGACCCGGCGTCCATCCGGATCTCCAGGTCGACGGGCTTCTCGTCGTGGTTCAGGATGGTGATCTGTTCGCGGAAGCTGCCGCCGACGGCCCGCTCACGAATGATCGACATTTTGGCGTCGATGTAGTGGGTGGCCATGCCGGGCACCAGGAAGAACCGCGCCTCGTAGTACTGGAGGTCGTCGTAGGAGAGCGCGTTGAGCCGCTCGCCGTTGACCGTGAGCACCCACCGGGACAGGAAGCGCGTGTCGAGGGAGAAGAGACCGGTCGGCTCACTGGGCGTCGCCTCGATGTCCCCGGTGTCCTCGGAGACCACGAAGGTGTTGCCGTCCAGGATCCGGATCGTGCCGCTCGAAGCCATCAGCGCACCCCCTGCTGGAACCGCCGGCGGGGCCCGCGGGACTCCGGGTCGCCGGGGAAGATCCGTTCCACCTGCAGAAGCAGCCGGGCGTCGCCGGTCACCGTCATGTCGCCACGCAGGATCGCGGCGATCCCGTGCTCGCGGCCGGTCGCGATGTCCTCGAACAGCGCCGGGCTCGTCGCGACCACCGTGTCGGCCTCGGTGTTCTCCCGGCTGACCTTCATCCGGCCGTGGTCGACGTGCAGCAGCCAGTGGGTGGTCTGCGGTCCCTCCTGCAGGTCGAGCCGGACCGTGCCGACGGTCTTCGCGAGCCGTGGCTCGTACCCCCGGCGGTCGATCTCCTCGAAGAGCCTGGTGGTGGCGTCCAGCATCGGATCCCCTCCTCCCGGTCGCGCGCCCGGTTCCGCCCGGCCCGGCGGGTAGGGGCCCCGACGGCCGGTCGGCGTCGGAGGACGGGTCCCCGCCGGGCGGGCCGTCAACCTCGCCCGGATCGGGTGAGCGCGACCGAGGACGCCGGCCCAGGCCCGGCGGTGGCACGTCGGGCGGGCAGGACGGCGCCGGCTCCCCGAGGATCCGGGAAGCCGGCGCGTCGCCCGCGGCGGACGTCAGTTGTTCGGGTCGTCGGCGCTGATGTCCGCGAGCACCGACTGCGGCTCGCGCTCGACGGCGAGGTCGCCCATCGAGACGAGACCGACGAGCCGCCCGTCGTCGACCACCGGCAGCCGGCGCACCGCGTACGTCCGCATCAGGTCGGCGGCGGACACCGCGTCGTCGTGCGGGCTCACGGTGACCACGTCCTTGGTCGTGATCTGGTTGAGCCGGGTGCTGGCCGGGTCCATGTTCTCGGCCACGGCCCGGACCGTGATGTCCCGGTCCGTCACGATGCCGACCACGTTGCCGCCGTCGGTCACCACCACGTCTCCGATCGCGCTGTCACGCATCTCCTGCGCCGCCGCGGTGAGCGTGTCGTTGCCGTTCATCGTCACCAAACGGGTCGTCATGAACTCACCGACCGTTGTCATGGTGCCCCCTCTCGGTGTCGGCACCGGCCGTCTACCCGCCGCCCGGGCGGGGTAACGCCGGCCGGAGAGCGCCCTCGGGCCCCGTGTTCTCAGCCGGCTCGCCGCCGCAGCCGCCGGCGAAGCTCGTACACGCCGCCGGAGGACAGGGCGTAGAACAGCGGAAGGAACAGGAAGATCCCGAGCGCGACGGGAGGGCTGGCCGTGAAGCCGACCAGGCCGGCCACGGCGAACGCGACGACGCCGAACACCCCGCGGGCGCGTTCCAGGGCGAAGAAGCGCGCCGGCACCCCGGGATGCAGCAACCGCCGGTCGCGGCTCAGATGGTGGTAGAGGCCGAGCCAGGCGATGCCGAGCAGTGTGCCGACCAGGCCGAAGAGCGCCGTGGAGACCCGCTGGTCGGCGCGGTCGCCCTGGCGCAGCGCCTGCGAGACGACCGCCGTGGCGAACGGCAGCAACGCCGTGGTGGACAGGACCGCCAGGTTCCAGACGTGCAGGAGCGGGTCACCGCGCACGACCCGGCGGAACGTGTCCTTGTGGTTGTACCAGCTCACGGCGATCAGGAGGTACGACGTGACGTACGCGAGGTACGCGGGCCACTGGTCGAGCAGCGCCCGCGCCAACCCGCCGGGTGGCACCTCGGGTGGCCGTAGGTCCAGCGCGAGCAGCGTGATGATTATGGCGAACACCGCGTCGCCGAACGCCAGCAGGCGACCCATGTCCGACCGCAGCTCGGCACCGACGAGACGCTCCGCCGCGTCACCCGACCGCCCGCCCCCGCGGGCGTCGTCGGCGCTCCGGGCGTCGTCGGCCTCCCCGGCGTCCGCGCTGTCCCCCATGCCACCCCTCCCCGGCGGTCGCGTATACCCGGCGACGCCACGGCGTACCGCCGGGGCGGTGGCGCGCTAGCGTGACCGGATGCGGGAGGACGAGCGCGAGCTGGGCGAGCTGATCGGGCGGGAGCCGTGGCTCCTGCGGGCGCTGACGGTGGTCCGCGAGTCCGGCCTGCCGGACGCCTGGATCGGCGCCGGGACGCTCCGCGACGTGGTGTGGGGGCGGCGGTACGGCGACGGGTTCGACCCGGCGGCGCTCCACGACGTCGACGTGGTGTTCTTCGACCCGACCGACCTCGGCGGTGAGTGTGACCGCCGCGCCACCGCCCGCCTGGCGGCCGCCTGGGCCGAGCCGCCCTGGGAGGCGAGCAACCAGGCCGCCGTGCACACCTGGTACGACAGCCACTTCGGCGGCGAGCCGATCGCGCCGTACCGCAGCGTCCCCGAGGCGGTGGCCACCTGGCCCGAGTACGCCACCGCCGTGGCCGTCCGGCTGGACGGCGCCGGCCACCTCGACGTCTGCGCCCCGTACGGCCTGGCCGACCTCCTCGGCGGGGTGTGGCGGCACAACCCGGCGCGGGTGCCTGTCGAGTTGTCCCGGCAACGCCTGGCCCGGCACCGGCCCGCGCGGCGCTGGCCCGGCGTCACCGTCGTCGAACCCGGCTGACAACCCGGCGGACCAACCCGCGCGGGCGGCCCCGAACGGCGGTCGGCGGCCCCGGACGGTGGTCGGTGGCCCGGACGGCGGTCGGCGGTCAGCCGCGGGGCGGCAGACCGTAGAGGCGCTCGATGTGCAGCCGCAGCACGAGGCGGCGGTCGTCGACCATGGCCCGGCGGTAGTCGTCCCAGTCGGGGTGCTCGCCCTGGACCGCACGGTAGAGCGCCACGAGTTCCTCGACGGTGGCGTCGTCCCGCTCGGCGGCGACCGGGGTCAGCTCGGCGCGCGCCTCGACCACGGCGTACGCCCAGCCGTCCTCGCTGCTCACGTGGAAGCTGGCGCGGGGATCGCGGCGCAGGTTGGCGGTCTTGGCCCGCCCGTCGGTCAACGAGACCCGGATGACACCCGCGTCCCGGTCGAGCGCGTAGTTCACGGTGGACAGCTGTGGCCGCCCGTCCCGTTTGATGGTCGCCAGCACGCCCAGCGGGCGGCCGGCCACCAGGTCCATCAGCGCCCGCTGCGTACGCTCGTCCGTCACGACATCCTTCACTTTCGTCCCTCCACGGCGCCGGTGCGCCCGACCCGCCACGACGGCGGGCCCGGGCGCGGACGGCAACCTCAGCCGCGCTCGGCCGCGACCAGCTCGGCGATCTGGACGGCGTTGAGCGCCGCGCCCTTGCGCAGGTTGTCGTTCGAGCAGAACAGGGCGAGCCCGTGCTCGACGGTCTCGTCGGCCCGGATCCGCCCGACGTAGACCGGGTCGCGGCCGGCCGCGAGCTGCGGCGTGGGCACGTCGGCCAGCGCCACGCCGGGCGCGCCGTCGAGCAGCTCCCGCGCCCGCTGGGGGCTGACCGGCCGCGCGAACCGTGCGTTGATCTGGAGCGAGTGGCCGGTGAAGACGGGGACCCGGACGCAGGTGCCGGAGACCCGGAGGCCCGGGATCTCGAGGATCTTGCGGCTCTCGTTGCGGAGCTTCTGCTCCTCCTCGGTCTCGAAGGAGCCGTCGTCGACGACCGAGCCGGCGAGGGGGAGGACGTTGAACGCGATCGGCTGGGCGAACGAGCGCGGCGCGGGGAACTCCACGGCCGTGCCGTCGAAGGTGAGCGCCGACGCGTGCTCGGCGACCTTGCGCACCTGCTCGTCCAGCTCGGCGACGCCCGCGAGGCCGGCGCCGGAGACCGCCTGGTAGGTCGCCACGACGAGGCTCACCAGCTCCGCCTCGGCGTGCAGCGGGCGCAGCACCGGCATGGCGGCCATCGTGGTGCAGTTCGGGTTGGCGATGATGCCCCGGGGGCGCGCGGCGACGGCGTGCGGGTTGACCTCGGCGACGACCAGCGGCACCTCCGGGTCCATCCGGAACGCCGAGGAGTTGTCGATCACCACGGCGCCCGCCTCGGCGACGCGAGGGGCGAGCTCCTTGGCGGTGCCCTTGCCGGCGGAGAACAGGACGATGTCCAGCCCGGAGTAGTCGGCGGTCGCCGCGTCCTCCACGGTGACCTCGCCGTTCCGCCAGGGCAGGGTGCGTCCCGCGGACCGCGCGGACGCGAACAGCCGCACCTGCTCCGCCGGGAACTCCCGTTCCGCCAGCACCTGCCGCATCACGCCACCGACCTGACCGGTGGCGCCCACAATGCCGATCCTCATGCCCGCGAGGCTACCCATGCCGGCACCGCGAGCGGGAACCCTTTCCCCCGCCCGCGCCCGGCATCACACCCCGCCACACCGCCCCGGGCGGCCGGCGCGGAACCGTCGGCCCGCAACGACGCCGCCGGTCGGCCCGGCCACCGGGAAGATCCACGGGCCGCACCGGCCGTGCGCCGCAACATCACCGGCGCCGGCACTGCGGCCCCTTGCCCCCGAGCGACCCACATCACACCTGAGGCCGGGGCGCGTCGGCAGCCCCGGACGGTCAGGGCGCGACGTCGACGATCTCGCCGAGGCCGGTGGCGGCCAGCTCGTCCCGGATCACGGCGGCGTCGCCCTCGACGACCATCGTGAGCGATTCGGCGCGCAGGTGGGTGGCGGCGGCGGCGCTCACCTGCTCGACGTCGGCGGCGAGCAGCGCCTCCCGCAACCGGGCGTGGTAGTCGTCCGGCAGGTCGTGCACCACGAGGGTGGTCAACGCCGAGGCGATCGCACGCGGGGTCTGCAGCTCCACCGAGAGCTGCCCGGCCCGCCAGGAGCGGGCCACCGCCAGCTCCTCCTCGGTGACCCCGCCGCTCTGCGTACGGGCGATCTCGCCGACCGACTCGACCAACGCGGGCGCCGTCACGGCCGTCTGCACCCCCGAGCTGACGGCGAACCGGCCGAACCGCCGGGACGAGGCGAAGTCGCCCCGGATGCCGTACGTGTAGCCCCGCACCTCACGGATCAGGTGGTTGAGCCGGGAGGTGAACGCCCCGCCGAGCACGGTGCCGGAGAGCGTCATGGGCACGTGGTCGGGGTGGGCGCGGTGCGGGGAGGGGTGCCCCAGCCGCAGCGTGGACTGCACCGAGCCGGGCCGGTCGACCAGGATGATCCGCCGCTCGGCGCGCGTCGACACCTCGATCGGGCCGCCCCGCTCGACGGGGCCGCCGCCGGTGCCGGCGAACGCCGCGGCGGCGAGCGCGTCCAGGTCGATCCGGTCCAGGTCGCCCGCCACGACGAGCGTCCCGGGGCGGATGAACCACTCGGAGTGGAACACCCGCACGTCCTCGACGTCGAGCCCGGCGACCGAGGCCGGGTCGCCGTACATCGGGCGGCCCCAGCGGTTCTCGGCGCCGAACAGGTCGGCGCGCAACGCGGCGTCGGCCCGCGGCCCCGGGTTAGCCCAGTCCATCCGCAGCGCCGTCGCCTCGTCGTCCCGGACGCGCGCCACGTCGGCGGGGTCCAGCCGGGGAGTGCGGACCGCCTCGGCGAGCAGTTCCACGGCGGCGGTCAGCCGGTCGACCGGGACCTGCACGCTGACCTGGAACGAGTCCCAGTCCAGCCCGGTCACCAGCTCGGTGCCGAGCCCCTCCACGGCGAGCGCGTACGCCGCCGCGTCCCGCTGCGCGGTCCCCTCCTCCAGGGCCTTGGCGAGCACCCCGCCGAGGCCCTCCTTGCCGACGGGCTCCCGCTCGGCGCCCGCGTCGAGCAGCAGCAGCGCCACGGCGAGGTTCTGCCCGGGCAGGTGCGCGGCGACGACCCGGCCGCCGGCCACCGTGCGGCGGACCACCGGCGGGAACCGGTACGGGCGGGCGGCGCCCGGCCCGGGGCGGGCGGTGATCAGCGTCATGGCTTCTCCTCGGCGAGGTAGGTCAGGGTCACCCGGTCGTCGGCGGCGAGCACCTCCGCGGCGGCCTCGGCGATCTGCTCGGCGGTCACCGCGAGCCACGCCGGAAGGCGCTCGGCGGCCTTGGCCGGGTCGCCGAACTGGGTGGCGTACCGGCCGAGCGTGTCCGCGCGGCCGTCCACGGTGGACATCTGCCGCCACCAGGCGGTGCTGAGCAGCGCCTTGGCGCGGTCGAGCTCGGTGGCCGTGACCGGCACGGTGGCCAGCTCGTCCATCACGGCGTGCAGGCCGGCCGCGAGCCGCTCGGCGCCCACCCCGGGGCGGGCCGTGGCCGTCGCGATCAGCGGCGCCGGCGCGTGCGCCAGGTCCACCCCGTACGCACCGACCAGATCCGGCTGCGCGAGCCGCTCACCGTCGGCGAGGCGCTGGTAGAGCCGACTGCCCCGGCCGCTGCCGAGCACGGCGGCCAGCACCGTGACGACGTCGTAGCCGGGCGTGCCGAAGGCGTGCGTGCGGTGCGCCACGTACACCCGGGGAGCCGGCACGTCGGCGGTGACCGTCTCCGCGGCCGGACGCCCGGTGGCCGCGACCGTCCGGCCGTCCGGCGCGGACGGGATGTCGGCGCGCGGCGGGATGCCGCCGAAGTACTTGTCGGCCAAGGCGAACACCTCGGCCGCGGAGGCATCCCCGACGACCGTGAGCACCGCGTTGTTGGGCGCGTAGTACGTCTGGTGGAACGCCTGGAACGTGGCGAGGTCGGCGGCGTTCAGGTCGGCCATCGAGCCGATGGTGGCGTGGTGGTACGGGTGGCGCGGGGGGTAGAGCAGGGGCAGCAGCCGCAGCCAGGCGTCCCCGTACGGCACGTTCTCGTAGCGCTGGCGGCGCTCGTTCTTCACCACCTCGCGCTGGTTGTCCAGCGTCTCCTGCGTCAACGCCGGGACCAGCCCGCCCATCCGGTCGGCCTCGAGCCAGAACGCCAGCTCCAGGTGCTCGGCGGGGACCGTCTCGAAGTAGTTGGTGCGGTCCGGGTTGGTGGTCGCGTTGAGCGAACCGCCCGAGCCCTGGATCAACCTCATGTGCTCGGTCTTCGCGACGTTCAGCGACCCCTCGAACATCAGGTGCTCGAAGAGGTGGGCGAAGCCGGTCTGCCCCTGCGGCTCGTGCCGGGAGCCGACGTCGTACCAGAGGTTCACGGCGACCGCCGGCGCGGTGCGGTCCTCGCTCACCACCACGCGCAGGCCGTTGTCCAGTCGGGTCGTCTCGATGGGCCAGGGGTAACCGCTGTCGGGCATGGCACGACGCTATCCGATCGTGCGGGCCGAAAGGGGACACGCGGGCGCCGGGCGAGCCGGCACGGCACCCGGGGAAGCCACGCATCGACGGCGCGTGCCCGGGTACCGGGGGTCCATGTCCGTGCCCACCGTCCGCCCGGCCGCGACCGGCGCCTCGGCGCCCGCCCTCGCCGTCCGCCGCGCCGCCGCCGTCCTGACCCGCCTGCGGCGGGCCCGGCTGTTCCACCCCGACGGGCGGTCGTTCGCCGGCGAGGTGACGATCTGGGGTACGCCCGGCCCGCCCACCGGGGTCGCCCTTCTCGACGAGCCGGGCCGGTACCCGGCCACGATCCGGCTCTCGAAGGGCGTGTCCACGCCGGGGAGCTGGCCGGACGTTCTCGGGCTGGCGGTCCGGGTGCACGCCGACCCGGGCGGCCCGTTCGACCTGCTCGTCAGCTCCAGCGGCACACCTCCGCTGCTGCGGGCGGTGCCCCTCCCCCGGCGGCGCTTCGCCGGGACGTACAGCACCATCAGCCCGCTGCGGGCTCCGCGGCGACGGCTCTGGCTCGGCGCGCTGGCCGACCCGGAGTCGCCGGACCTCGGTCGCAGCCTCACGGAGGTGGGCGCCGCGACCCGGGCGGCCGAGCCCCGCCTGGTGCTCGCGGTCGCCTCCGCGGTGGGGCCCTGGCGGCCGGTCGGCCAGGTCAGCATCGGCACCCAGCTCAGCGCCCGCCAGGACGCCGCGCTGGCCTTCGACCCGATCGGGAACCTGCCGGCCGGGCTGCGGGCGGCCGGGCCGCTGGCGTGGCTGCGCGACCAGACCTACCGCGGCTCCCGCCGGGCCCGCGGCGTCACGGTTCAGTCCGGCGGCTCGCTCGGGGCCACCGTCTGATCCGAGGTCCGCTGCTCCAGCAGCGTGTCCGGCGCCACGTTCCGGTCCTCCCGGGCGTCGGACTCGGTGAGGATGGCCTCGGCCTGCGCCTCCGGGTCGTCGCTGCCCACCGCCGTCTCCTCCGGCAGCAGGTGGGCCCGGGACTCGACCCGGTCGGGCTCGCTCCGCTCGTCGCTCATGGCACCCTCCATACCCCGCCCCCGCCGGCGCCACGCGCGCCCGCCGTGACGACGCCTGCCACGTCGGGGTGAGGCGAGGCCGTCCCGTCGGGTACGCTGGCTCTCGTGACGTGGTCGTATCGATGGTTTAGGCAGCCGGCTGAAGGAGCCGGTGACTTCACCATGATCTGACGTCACCTCTCTTCGAGCCGGCACGGGCAGGGCCTTGGGTCCCTGCCCTTTCGCGTACGAGCAGCCGGCTCGACCCGGGCACCGGCCCCGGGTGCGGTCGGCGGAAGGAAGCCCACCGTGACGACCCCGGAGACCGATCGGGTCAGCGACCAGCGGATCGACCGCGTCGTACCGCTGACCACCCCGGCTCTGCTGCACCACGAGCTGCCCCTGGACGACACGCTCGCCTCGGCCGTACTGGCCGGCCGGCGCGCCGTCGGCCGGGTGCTGGACCGCGCCGACGACCGCCTCCTGGTGGTCGTCGGGCCGTGCTCGGTGCACGACCCGGCCGCCGCCCTGGACTACGCCCAGCGGCTGCGCGAGGCGGCCGACCGGCACGCTGACGACCTGCTCGTCGTCATGCGGGTCTACTTCGAGAAGCCGCGTTCCACGGTCGGCTGGAAGGGCCTCATCAACGATCCGGGCCTGGACGGCTCCGGCGACGTCAACACCGGCCTGCGGCTGGCCCGGGCGCTCCTGCTCGACGTCCTGCGCCTCGGCCTGCCGGTGGGCTGCGAGTTCCTCGACCCGATCACCCCGCAGTACATCGCGGACACGGTGGTCTGGGGGGCCATCGGCGCGCGGACCGTGGAGAGCCAGGTGCACCGGCAGCTCGCCTCCGGGCTGTCGATGCCCATCGGCATGAAGAACCGCCCCGACGGCAGCATCGGCACCGCGGTGGACGCCATCCGCGCGGCCGGCGTCCCGCACGTCTTCCCCGGTATCGACGTCTCCGGTACCCCCGCGATCATGCACACCCGCGGCAACGCCGACGGCCACCTGGTGCTGCGCGGGGGTGGCGGCCGGCCCAACTACGACGCCGACTCGGTGGCCGGGGCACTCGACCTGCTGCGGGCGGCCGACCTGCCGGAGCGGGTGGTGGTCGACGCCAGCCACGCCAACAGCGGCAAGGACCACCGCAACCAGCCGCTGGTGGCCGCCGACGTCGCCGCCCAGCTCGCCGCCGGGCAGCGGGGCATCGTCGGCATCATGCTGGAGTCGTTCCTGCTGCCGGGCCGCCAGGACCTGGACCCCACCCGGGAGCTGGAGTACGGCCGCTCGATCACCGACGCCTGCATGGGCTGGGACACCACGGGCGAGGTCCTCGACCAGCTCGCCGCCGCCGTCCGTGCCCGCCGCGCCACCCTCCCCACCCCGGCCTGATCCCGCCGGCCCCCGCCCGGCCCGCTCGCGGGCCGGGCGGGGGCCGGGGTGGTTTGACCGATTCCGGCACGGGTAGCTGACCGGCGTGACCGATGACGCACCCGTTACCGACGAGCCCGACACCCGCCGCCTCGACGACCTGCTCGAAGACCTGTACCACGGGCAGGAGCGGGTCACCCAGGCGACCATCTACCGCCGGGCGGTCGCCGCGGAACTCCCCGCGGAGTGGCTAACCCGCATCGCCGCGCTGCCCGAGGGCGAGTACTCGGTCGACGAGGCGGCGGATCTGCTCGGCGGGTCGGTCACCTGAGACGAGCCCCCGCAGCCCCCGGTGAGAGGAGAACGTGATGTCCCACCACGAGGAGCACCACGAGAAGGTCCCGGCGTTGGGTCAGCCGCCGGAGGGCGTGGACACCCTGCCCGACCCGGACTTCGCCAACGAGCACGACCGCACGGCCGTGGACCGCGACGTCGTGACGGGCGCCGACGAGGGCGAGCGGGAGCCGGAGGCGGCCCGCGGCTGGGCCGGTGAGGACCACGGCACCACCCCGACCTGAGCGGGGCGGGACGTACGAGACGCACCAGGAGGGGCCGGCGCGACGCGCCGGCCCCTCTCCCGTGGTCGGGATCTAGTCCTCCTCGTGCCCGCCGCCCTCGGCGGCCTGCTGCGCCACCGCGTACCCCATCTGGAGGAAGTCGGACGCGGCCACGGCGGTCAGGGCCGTGGCCACGAGCCGGGTCAACCTCGGGGCCAGCACGAGGCCGCCGGTGAGGCCGGTGGCGACCCAGACGGCGAGGCAGAACGGGCAGCTGAGCAGCTCGCCGATGGCGTGCCGGGTGGAGCTGCCGGAGTCGCGTACCTGCTCCATCACCTCGCCGCTGCCGATGGGCCGGTCGTACCGGGTGAACGGGGCGCGCAGCGGGCTCGTCACGGCGTCCTTCGACAGCAGCCGGCTGAGCTTGTGCGTGGCGACGGAGAGCAGCACCACGTCGGAGGTCGCCGGGCGCTCGGGCACCGGCCGCCCGGTCAGCCGGACCAGGCCGGCGATGGCCCCCGTCACCCCGGCGTACGTGCCCATCGCCGCCAGGTAGCCGCCCAGGGGGCGGTGCTCGTGCGGCGCGTACGCCTGGCGCAGCCGCGTCACCTTCTGCTTCAAGCCGTTATGGGTCACCCGGTCTCCTCGCTCCTCACGTCTCTTCGCCCCGGCACGACGTCTCTTCTCGCCGGCGCACCGCCGGCCCGGTGCGACGCCCCGCCGGCACACACCGCCGGCCGGGTGCGACGCCCCGCGGCCCCGCCGACCCACCGGAACCGGCGGTCCCGCGGGTCACCGGCTCAGCTCGCCTGGAGGTTGTCGGCCACCTCGCGGGCCAGGCTGTCCAGCGCCTCGGCGGCCAACCGGTCGGCGTCCTGGCTCCCGGTCTCGCCGGCCAGGTCGAACCGGATCCGGGCGCCGCCCGCGTTCTCCGGGTCGACCCGGATCTCGGCGGTGAGTTCGGCCGGCGACGGGGCGCGCCACCGCGCGCACAGCTCCTCGCCCCTGATCTCGGGCGTCGGAGCGCCGTCGCTGCGCAGCGGCGCGGGCAGCCAGGCGGACGCCCGGTCGGGGTCGGTCGCGGTGTTGAAGACGACCTCCGGTGGCGCGGACATGCCGCGCTCGGCGTGCGCCATCACTCGTCCCGCAGCCGGCTGGGGTCGACCTCCCGGCCCGGGTGGCGGGCCAGGTACTCCGTCTCAAGCTCCGCCGTACGGCGCAGGTGGTGGGCCAACGCGGAGTCGGCGGCGTGCCGCAACGTGTCGAGCCGGGTGCGGTGCAGGCTGTGCATCTCGCGGATCAGGTCCTCGTCGGTCAGCTCGGCGGGGTCGATCCCCAGCTCGCCGTCCGGGTCGGCGCCGACGCCATCCGGGTCGGGGCCGGCGGCGGCCGGGTCGGCGAGGTGGTCGCCGCTCCACTCGGTCACCCGCTGCTCCGGGCTGGCGCTCGCCCCGCCACCCGACGGGTAGCCGTCCTGTCGTACGGATCCGGTCATCATCGCCCCCCTGGTCTCGTTTGGGCTGGCGTCTAGACGGATGCCCACACCGGGTGGCACCAAACCATGTCGTCCCCGCGACAACTACGACACCGCGTCGGAGACTGCCGCCGTTGCCGGTACCCTCGATGCCATGAAGCGGCTCTGGACCCCGGCGTGGATCGTGCGCCACGTGGCCATGGTCGTGCTGGTCATCGCGTTCCTCGCGTTGGGCTGGTGGCAGATCAGCCGGGCCGCCGCGGGCAACACGCTCAGCTGGGCGTACGCCTTCGAGTGGCCGATCTTCGCGGGGTTCGTGGTCTTCGTCTGGTGGCGTGAGGTGCGGCACACGCTGCGCGGCTACGTCCCGCCGGTCGAGCAGGTCCACGGCGAGCCGGTGACCGTGGCGCCGCGGGCGGGATCTCCGACGCGGCCGGTGGTACGCCGGCCGGTCCGGGTGGCCCGGATGCCGGCGGTGACGCCGGACGGGGTCGAGGACGCCGACCTGGCCGCCTACAACCGCTACCTGTCATGGTTGAACGCCAATCCGGGCGCCCGGCCCGGTGACTATCCCGGCTGAGCCGGGCTCGGAAGGACGGCAGAGGTGGGCGGAGCCCTTACCCGGTACCGCGCGATCGCCTGGATCGTGGGTGTGGTGCTGATCGTGCTCGTCGTGATCGGCATGCCGCTGAAGTACGCGTTCGACAACCCGACCGTCGTGGAGACCGTCGGCCCGGCGCACGGCTTCCTCTACATGGTCTACCTGGTGGCCGCGTTCGACCTGGGCCGCCGCGCGGACTGGCCGCTGAAGCGGATGCTCGCCGTGATGCTGGCCGGCACGGTGCCGTTCGTCTCGTTCTACGCCGAGCGCCGCGTGTCGGCCTGGGCGCACCGCCCCACCGAGCGCGCACCGGAGCCGGTCGCCGGCTGAGCCGGCGCCGGCCGGGGTCGGCCTGGCCGGCGCCGACCGGTCAGCGGCTCGGCCGCCAGGGGTCGACCGAGGCGAGCGGCTCGTTCCAGCCGCCGTAGCGGTTCATCTCCCGCGCCCGCACGAGCGCCCGGGTCACCTGCCCGAACTGCCGCTCGTCGTCGGTGCTGAACAGCAGCACCTCGTCGCCCCGGTAGATGCCCCGCAGCTCGTACGCGGGCGGTCGCCACCGGTCACCGGCGATCGCCAGCAGGGCGGGCACGACGAGGACCGCCCCGAAGATCAGGTACGCGCTGGCCGTGAGCCGTTGCAGACCACCGCTGAAGCCGAGCAGCAGGCCCACCCCGCCGATCATCGCGCCGCTCGTCGCCACGGCCCGAACCGCGATCCGGTCGTGCGGACCGCGGGTGCTGCGGAGGTGGGTCAGCTCCGCGACCCGGAAGGTGTTCCGGCCCACGGTGAACCGGTCGACCGTCACGACGATGCCGGGTCGCGCGTAGAGCAGCGTGGTGTTCCCGCCGGTCACCCTCGGTGATCCCGGCGCTCGTGTGGTGGCGCCTTCAGGATTCACGGTTTCCCTCCCGCGGCGGTCCCCGGGTCGGCCCGTCGAGGTCGGAGGCCTCAATGCCGGTCGACGGGAATCCCGGCTCCGCGGTTAATTGTGTTGCGGCCCTGCCAGCGAAGACCGCCGTTTTACCGACCTCGCGGACGCTCGGGGAGCGGGACAAGGCCAGGAATGGGAATCCATTTCCGTCTTTGTCGGTTATCGCGTGTTGCTATCCGGCGGCATACGTCCACAACGACGAATGGCATTGTCAGAGCAAATCCGACAAGCCAGGCGCATCTCCCGCACGGGCGCCTCGTTGGTGATCACGGTGGGTCACCCGTCGCAGGCGGTATTTCCCGCCACTTTGCCAACATTCGTCCCGGCTTCCACTGCGGGCCACTCCCGTCCCGGGTTAGGTTGGGCGGGCCGGCCCGGCCAAGCGCCCGCCATCCGGGGGGCCCCGGTCCGGTGCCGCCGGGGGCGGTCAGCACCCACCGGCGGCCGTGGGAGAGGAGCCTTCCGCTCTTGTCATCCCTGAGCAAACTGCTGCGCACCCTGGCGGTCGCCGGCCTGTCGGCGGCTCTGCTCGCCCCGGCGGGCGCGGCCCACGCGGAGCCGTCCCCCGCCGACCTCACCCGGCAGATCGAGCGGTCCTCGGCCGAGCTGGAGCGCGTCGTCGAGTCGTACAACAAGATCCGCGAGGACATCAAGGCCAACGAGGCCGCCGTGGCCCGATTACAGGAACGGATCGGCCCGCTGGAACGCGAGGCCGCGCAGAGCCGGGCCGACGTGGGTGAGTTCGCGGCGACCGCGTACAAGACCGGTGGGCTGCGGACCGCGGACGCGTTGCTGCGCCCCGGCGGGTCGGCCGCCCTGATCGACCGGCTCGGCACCATCGACCGCCTGACCAAGCAACGGCAGGAACGGATCGACGGGTTCACGGCGAGCCAGCGCCGGCTGATCAACGAGAAGAGCCGGCTGAACACCGTCCTGTCCCGGCAGGCCGTCCAGGCCCGCACGCTCGCCAGCACGAAGACACGCATCGAGCGGGACCTGGCGCGGCTCTACGAGCTGCGCCGCGAGGCGTACGGCCGGGCCACCGAGGCGCCGGCGGCACCGCGGGAGACCGCCGCCACACAGGCGCCGGCCGTCTCCGGCCAGGCCGGCGTGGCCGTGCGCTACGCGTACGGGGCCATCGGTAAGCCGTACGTCTGGGGCGGATCCGGCCCGGGCGGCTACGACTGCTCGGGGCTCACCTCGGCGGCCTGGCGGGCCGCCGGGAGGTCCCTGCCGCACAACGCCCGGATGCAGTGGGGAGCCGTGGCCCACATCGGCCGCGACGAGCTACGCCCCGGTGACCTGGTGTTCTACAGCGGCCTCGGGCACGTCGCCCTGTACGTCGGCGACGGCCAGGTGATCGACGCTCCGAGCGCCGGTCGGAACGTGCTCAAGCGGGGCATGAACATGATGTCCATCCACGGCTACGGCCGGGTGCGCTGATCCGACACACGGAAACGGCCGGCGTCCCCCTATCGGACGCCGGCCGTTCCTCGTCATTGGTACCAGCTCAGGCCGCCTGGAGCCCCTCCGCCCGGGCCAGCTCCCGGAGCCGGCCGAGGGCCTGGATCTCCAGCTGCCGGATCCGCTCACGGGAGAGCGAGAACCGCGACGCAACCTCGGTGAGCGAGTGCTCACGGCCGTCCTCCAGCCCGTAGCGGGCCCGCATGATGCCGGCCGACCGGTCGTCCAGGTGGTTGAGCAGGCCCTCGATGCGCTGCCGCTCGAGCCCGGTCAGGACGATGTCCTCCGGCGACGGGGCGTCGCTGTCCGCGACCAGGTCGCCGAGGTTCGTGTCGCCGTCGTCGCCGACCGGCGTGTCCAGCGACACGGTGTCCTGCGACCAGCGGACGAGCTCGTTGACCCGCTCCACGGTCACGCCGAGAGCCGCCGCGATCTGCTCCGGCTCCGGGTCGGTGCCCAGCTCACGGGTGAGCTGGCGCGCCACGTTGCGCATCCGGTTGACGTCCTCCACCAGGTGCACCGGCAGCCGCACGGTGCGCTCCTGCTGTGCGATGGCCCGGCTGATCGCCTGGCGGATCCACCAGGTGGCGTAGGTGGAGAACTTGTAGCCGCGCTCGTAGTCGAACTTCTCGACCGCCCGGACGAGGCCGGTGTTGCCCTCCTGGATCAGGTCCAGCATGGGCATGCCCGAACGCACGTACCGGCGGGCGATCGACACGACCAGTCGCAGGTTGGCGCGGATGAAGAGGTCCTTCGCCCGCTCCCCCTCGACGACCAGCCGCTCCAGGTCGTCCCGGTCGACACCCGCGGGGACGCGGTCCTCGTCGAGCAGGTGCTCAGCGTAGAGGCCGGCCTCGATCGCCTTGGAGAGGTCGACCTCCTTGGCGGCGTCCAGCAGTGGCGTCCGGGAGATCTCGTGCAGGTAGACGCCGACCAGGTCACGCTCCTCGGCGACCTCGTCGGTTCGCATGCCGATGTTCTTGTCCACGTTGCCCACGGTCCCCTCGCTCGCGCCGGTTGCCCGGTTCCTTGCCATCCCCACGTCCACCAGCTCCCCCCGTAACTTCCGCTGTGCCCGCCGGTGCTGACACCTACACAACAGATGAGACGTGTCAGGGATTCCATGTCGTGAGTCGAAAGTGTCACGAATGCCTGAGTAGTAGCTGAAAGCCCGGTCCACGTTTGCTGTCAGCTCCCCGTCGGGTTGCTCGCCGATGGGCACCACGCACGGGTCGGTGGATCGACGGATCACCGTCGCCCCCTCCATGGCAACACCGCACGTCGGGAGGCACAGCGACCCGGGTCACGAGCCTGGTGCGATCCTGGTCACTGCCGAATACGCACCGAGGGACCGGTCGGTTCATCCACGGAGTTGGTATTACCCCGCGCCAGAATGAACAATCCGGAGCCCGGTTCCATGCCCGGCCGCCGGCACGATGACGGGGACGGTCCGGAGAGTGACGGAGAGCGACCCGGACGGGCCGGATGGCGACGGGCGGACGGGACGGACGTCGCGCCCGGTGCGACGTCGCGCCGGGTCTTCAGGAGGCGAGCAGGGCGAGGGCGCCGCGGACCTGGTCGGCCGACCGCGCGAGGGCGGCGCGGGCGGCGGGGATCCCGGCGCCGGAGACCAGCGACACCAGCGCGGTCTTGAGGTCGCCGTCGGCCTCGCCGAGCGCCCGCCGGGAGATCTCCTCCGAGCAACCGGTGGCTTCGACCAGTATCGAGATCATCCGGCCCCGGAGTTTCGCGTTGGTCGCCACCATGTCGATCATGAGGTTCGAGTAGACCCGGCCCAGGCGGACCATCACGGCCGTGGAGAACGCGTTGAGCACCAGCTTCTGCGCGGTGCCCGCCTTCATCCGGGTCGACCCGGTGACCACCTCCGGTCCCGTGTCCACCCCGATGAAGACGTCCACGGACCCGGCGGCCTCCGCCTCCGGATTGGCGCAGAGCAGCACCGTCGAGGCGCCCTTGGCGTGCGACGCGGCGAGCGCCCCCAGGACGTACGGGGTGCGCCCGCTGGCGGCCAGCCCGACCACGAGGTCGCCGGCCCGTACGCAGCCCGCCGCGTCGGCGGCCCCGCCCCGGTCGTCGTCCTCGGCGTCCTCGACGGCCCGCCACATCGCGTCCGGCCCGCCGGCCAGGTGGGCGCAGAACCAGTCCCGCGGCGAGTTGAACGTGGGTGCGAGTTCGGCGGCGTCGAGCACGCCGAGCCGGCCGGAGGTGCCGGCGCCGAAGTAGTGCACGCGGTGGCCGCCGCGCAGCGCCGCGACGGCCAGGTCGACCGCGGCGGCGATCTCGTCGAGCACGTCGGCGACGGCGGCGGGCACCAGACGGTCCGCCTCGTTGATCACCGTGAGCACGTCCCGGGTCGACATCAGGTCCAGGTCGAGGCTGAGCGGGTTGCGGCGCTCCGTGGGCGCACCCACCCGGACGGCCGGGCGGCCATCCGGGGCGGGCGACGACACCTCATCCGGCTCCACGGCGCCGGCGGTCACGCCCGCCTCCGTCCGCCGCCCACCCGGTGGGACTGCACGGCCTCGGCGGTCACCTCGAGGGCCTTCTTCGCCCGGGCGCGGTTGCGTGCGGCCACGCCGACGAAGAGGCAGTCGACGACGGTGAGCTGGGCGAGCCGGCTCGCCATCGCCCCGGACCGGTAGGTGGTCTCCCGGGCCGCCGTGGTGAGCACGAAGTCGGCCACCTCGGTGATCGGCGAGCGCGGGAAGTTGGTGAGGGCCACCGTGGCGGCGCCTCGGGCCCGGGCCTGCTCGAGCACCTCGATCACGTCGGAGGTGGTGCCGGTGTGCGAGATGCCCACCGCCACGTCGCCCCGGCCGAGCAGCGCCGCCGAGGTCAGCGCGGTGTGCACGTCGGGAAAGTAGAAGGCGGTGCGGCCGATGCGGTGCAGCTTCTGCTGGAAGTCGGAGGCCACGAAGCCGCTCGCGCCGGCGCCGTAGACGTCGATCCGGCCGGCGCCCGCTATGGCGTCGACCACCTGCTCGCAGACGGCCGGGTCGAGCTGCTCGGCCGTCTCCTCCACCGCCCGGGCGTCGTTGAAGGCGATCGTCGCGATGATCTGGGCCAGGTCGGCGCCGGGCGGGATGTCGCCGCCGACCACCCGGGCGTCGGGCGGCTCGACGCGGCGCGCGGCCTCGGCGGCGAGCCGGATGCGCAGCTGGGGGTAGCCGTCCATGCCGACCGAGCGGCAGAACCGGATGACGGTCGCCTCGGACGTCTCGGCGGCGGTGGCGAGATCCGTGATCGTCCGGCGGGCGGCGTCGGCCGGGTCGGCCACGACCAGGCGGGCGACGCGCTGTTCGGCCGGCGACAACGACGGGAGCAAGCCACTGATGTGGACGATCAGTCCACCGGGCTCGTGACTCGCAGAAATCTTCGGACTCTTCGCCACGGATGAAACTTACTTTCACGAAGCGTGAGCGTCAACCATGACTCCGCGTGTTGGAGAAAGTACCGCCGACCGGCGTCCACCTTCCGGGACAGCGTGCCATCCGCACGGTGGCGCCGCCTCAGCCGCCGGGCCCGCTCCATGGTGCGGGACGGTGGCCGGCGGCGCGGGCGTCCGGGCCGGATCCAACCGTACGGCGTCGATGCGCGGCCGGTCCGGCAGGCCGGGATCGGACGACCCGGCGTCCACACCGCGGGGGCACCCGTGCCACGCCGACGGCGCGGGCCGCTAGCGTGTGCCGCATGGCGCGACGCAGTGTGCTGGTCACCGGTGGAACGGGCGGGCTGGGCGGGGCGGTCACCGCCGCGTTCCGCGAGGCGGGCTGGCGGGTGGTCGTGCCGCGGCGACCGGGCCCGACCGGGGCGGCGCCGGCGGCCGACGACGTGGTGCGACCCGTCGCGGACCTCACCGACCCGGAGGCCGTGGCCCGGGCGGTGGCGGCCGCGGCCGGCGACCCGGCGGCCCCGCTGGGCGCGGTCGTCAACCTCGTCGGGGGGTACGCCAGCGGCGGGCTGGTGCACGAGACCCCGGTCGAGGAGTTCGAGGCGATGTTCACGGCGAACCTCCGCCCCACCCACCTCGTGACCCGGGCGGCCCTGCCGCACCTCGTGGACGCCGGCGGGGGCGCCGTCGTCTGCGTGTCCGCCCGTGCCGCGATCAGCCCCTTCCCCGGCGCGGCCGGCTACGCCACCGCCAAGGCGGCCGTGCTGGCCTTCGCCAACGCGGTGGCCGTCGAGTACCGCCGCTTCGGGGTGCGCTGCAACACCGTGCTGCCCAGCGTCATCGACACCCCCGCCAACCGGGCCGCGCAGCCGGACGCCGACCACTCCCGCTGGGTCGCCCCGGCCGAGATCGCCGCGGTGATCCGGTTCCTGGCCTCCGACGAGTCGTCGCCGACCAGTGGTGCGGCGGTGCCGGTCTACGGCCGGGCCTGAGCCGGCGTCACGGCCCGGTCCGGGGTCGCGTCGGCGCCGCCGGCGGGCGCGGCGTCCCGCGACCCCTCCTCCGGCGGGAACCAGCCGTCGAGGTGGTCGCGGATCTGCCGGGACACCTCCTCCGGCGAGCGGCCCGCGTCGACCAGCACGAACGTCGGGTACTCGGGCAGTGCCCGGTAGGCGGTGTCCGCGGCGGTGAGCCAGCCCATCGTCTCGTGGTCGGTGCCCCGCCGCTCGATCCGCTGGTACGCCTCGGCGGGGTCAACGGCGAGCAGGAAGGTCACCTGCGGCCGCGGGAACACCCGGTAGCCGACCCGGGCCAGCCGTTCCCAGCGCTGCCCGCCGTGCGCCCGGATGCTCGCGTACTGGCAGGCGGCGTAGCGGTCCATGACGGCGGTGCGGCCGGTGACGAGGCAACTGAGCAGGGCTGCCGCGATGGCGAGCCAGCGCAGCACCGACTCCAGGGCGAGCAAACCGTCGCGCCCGACGAGCCGCTGGGCGTCCGGCCGGCCGAGGCGGTGGGCGACCCGGCTCAGCCAGCGTCGCCCGCCGGCGTTGCGGTGGTAGGTGGCGGGGCGGCCGGCCGCGGTGAGCGCGTCGGCGAGCTGGTGCGCCTGGGTGGTCTTGCCCGAGCCGTCGATGCCGATCAGGGCGACGGTGCGCAGCCGGGCCCGGCGACGGCGCCTCCGCAGTGAGCTGACCACCCTCACCAGGCTAACGGACCCACGCTCTCCCCTCGGGGGGTATATCCCTGTTCCACCCGTTTCGCACCTGACCGCCACCCGCGCAGGTGTGGGCGACCGGAATGCCGGGTACCGGAGTTGGAATCAACCGCCTGTTCACGACGACGGGAGACCCAGATGGCCGAGCGCGGGGACGAGAGTCTTCTGCACACCCTCAAGAAGGTCGCCGCCGTGCTCAAGCAGTCCGAGATCCCGTTCGCGCTCGGCGGCAGCTTCGCCGTCTACGCCCACGGCGGTCACTCCAGCGAGCACGACGTCGACTTCCTCATCCGGGAGTCGGACGTCGACCGCGCGCTGGAGGCCCTCGTCGAGGCCGGCTTCACGGCCGAACGCCCGCCGGAGGACTGGCTCGTGAAGGTCTACGACGACGGGCGGATGGTCGACCTCATCCACCGGCCGATCGAGACGCCGGTGACCGAGGAGACGTTCGCCGACACGGTCGTACGCCCGGTCGACGCGATCCACATGCCGGTCCTCTCCGCGACCCAGCTCATGGTGCACAAGCTGCTCAGCTTCTCCCAGCACTACTGCGACTTCGCCCGCGGCCTGCCGCTGGCGCGCTCCCTGCGGGAGCAGATCGACTGGGAACGGGTACGGAAGGAGACCCAGCACTCGCCGTACGCCGAGGCGTTCCTGGTGCTGCTGGACCGGCTGGAGGTGGTGTCGAACTCCGGCACCCCGGCAGAGAAGGGGACATCGTGAGCCAACACCGTGAGACCGGCCTCGGGCCGCCCGACGAGTACGTCGAGGCGGAGATCCACCGGCTGCTCGCCGAGGATCCCGCCGTCGCCGAGCAGGGGATCACCGTGGTGCGCCGGGAGACCGGTCTCGTGCTGTACGGCGAGGTGGAGAGCGCGCACCGGCGCGAGGAGATCATCCGCCGGGTCGCGGACCGCTTCCCCGACGTGCCGATCACCAGCGAGATCGGCGTCATCCGCACTGCGGCGCCGACGCAGATCGAGCAACTGCCCTGAGGGAGGTTCCATGGCGATCCGGATCGCCGCCGTCGGCGACGTGCATATGGACGAGGACGTGATCGGCCGGTTCCGGCCGGCCCTGGAGGAACTGCCCGACTGCGCCGACGTCCTGCTGCTCGCCGGCGACCTGACCCGGTACGGCACCGAGGCCGAGGCGCGCTGCGTGGCGCAGGAGTTCGGCGGGATCGGCGTGCCGGTGGTCACCGTGCTCGGCAACCACGACCACCAGTGCGACCAGGTGCCGCAGGTCGTCAAGGTGCTGGAGGACGCCGGCATCACCGTGCTGGAAGGGACCGGCGTGGTGCTGGAGTGCGCCGGCGGCCGGCTCGGCGTGGCCGGGGTGAAGGGCTTCGGCGGCGGCTTCGCGGGCCGCTGCGCCAGCGACTTCGGCGAGCCCGAGATGAAGGCGTTCGTCCGGACGACCACCGACAGCGCCGACCGGCTGGCCGAGGCCCTGCACAGCCTCGACTGCGACGTGCTCGTGGCGCTCACCCACTACGCGCCGGTGCCGGACACGCTCGCCGGCGAGCCGCTGGAGATCTACCCGTTCCTCGGGGCGTACCAGCTCGGGCAGGCGATCGACTCGGCCCCGACCGCCCTGGCCCTGCACGGGCACGCGCACGCCGGCAGCGAGCGGGGCACCACCCCGGGCGGCGTACGCGTCCGCAACGTCGCCCACCCGGTCATCAAGCAGGCCTACAGCGTCTTCCACCTCGGCGACCAGCTTGATCATGGCGAGGTTTCCCGCGTGAGCGCCTCGGGTATCTGATCAACCATGGAGCTGATTCTCTGGATTCTCGCGGTCGTACTGGTGGTTGCCGGCATCCTGGCGCTGTTCCGCCGGCAGCTCTTGTGGGGCGTCGTCCTCATCATCGTGGGGCTGCTGGTCGGCCCGCTCGGTGTCAACATCTTCAATTGACGCGGCACCACTGCCCACCGACCCGCCGGGGTCGCCGCCACCGGTCTCCGTCCTCCCGACAGGAGCATCGGAAGCGGCGACTCCGGCGCCCTTCTGTCCGGGGCCCCGCCCGCACGGGCTGGTGGGCCCGCCCGCACTGGTCAGTGGGCCCGCCCGCCCGGGGCCGGCGGGCCCGGTCTTTCCGGTCCGGGCCCGCCCGCCGAGACCGGGTCAGCAGCGCGGGACGTTCGGGATGTAGCCGTCGTAGCCGGTGTAGACGTACGCGTCGGAGATGAAGCGCCCGGAGCCGATCCGGTCCCAGATGGAACTCGTGCCGTAGGTGCCGGTGACGGTGGTGCCGCTGGTCTGGCACTGGATGGTCACCCGCGTCCCGTCGGCGACGGTGCCCACGGCGCTGTAGCCGGTGCCGGGGCCCGAGCGGACCGTGAGCGGGGTGCCGCTGGTGTCGACGGTGCCGGAGCCCGCCCCCGAGGAGCAGGCGTTGTCGCTGGTGTAGGTCTTCGTGCCCCAGTAGAGGGCGAGCGAGCCGTTGAAGCGGACCTGGATGTCGTTGCCGTTGAGGCGCTGCTCGTAGTGCAGGTGCGGGCCGGTCGAGCCACCGGTGCTGCCCACCCAGCCCAGCACCTTGCCGTAGCCCACGGTCTGGCCGACGGAGACGTTGAAGCCGCTGAGGTGGGCGTAGTACGTGGTGTAGCCGCCGCCGTGGTCGATCCGGACGTATTTGCCGTAGCTCGTGCCGCCGAGGTCGGTGACCCGGTCGACGGTGCCGGGCGCGCTGGCCACCACCGGGTCGCCGGAGTCGTCGGTGCGGTTGAAGTCGATGGCGTTCGCGGGGCTGTGGTCGCTGCGCGTCTGGCCTGACCAGGCCTGGCCGCACGGGAAGGGCACCTTGAAGGTCGGGGCGGCCAGGGCCGGGGCCGCGGGGACCAGCGTGCTCCCCAGCAGCAGCCCGGCCGCCACCAGGCTGAACCAACGCTTACGCATCCAGCGCCTCCTATGTTGAAATCCTTCGATGGGGTGCACCTAGCCTGACAGATATCGCCAGCGATCGAAAGAGGCGGGGATCTGGCCCGGGAGCGTGCCCACGGACGGCCGCCAGGTTGCCGGATTGTTACTCGGTCGTGTCTGACAGGGGGTGGACCGCGCCACATGCAAGCGCTTACATGTGGGGACGCCCATCGGACCGGCGCCGCGTCCACGACCGCGCCGGCAAGAAAGGAGGACGGCATGGCGGTCTTTGCCAGACCACGCCAGGCCTTCGTGATCGCCGGCGTACTGGGGCTGGCGCTCAGCGCCACCGCCTGCGGCACCGGCAACGACAAGGGAAGCAACGCGGACTCCGCGGAGTGCGCCGCATACGAGAAGTACGAGGGCCACGACGGCAAGAAGGTCTCCATCTACGCGTCCATCCGCGACGCCGAGGCCGACCTGCTCGAGCGCTCGTGGGAGCAGTTCACCGACTGCACGGGCATCGAGATCGACTACGAGGGCAACGCCGAGTTCGAGGCGCAGCTCCCCGTCCGGGTCGACGGCGGCAACGCGCCCGACCTGGCGTTCGTGCCCCAGCCCGGCCTCGTCAAGCGGTTCGCCGACGCCGGCAAGCTGAAGTCCCTCGGCGCCGACACGAAGGCGCTGGCCGAGCAGAACCTGCCGGCCGACTGGCTGAAGTACGGCACCGTGAACGGCACCCTCTACGGCGTGCCGCTCGGCGCCAACGTGAAGTCCTTCGTCTGGTACTCGCCGAAGCTCTTCAAGGAGAAGGGCTGGACCGTCCCGACCTCCTGGGACGACATGATCAAGCTCAGCGACACGATCGCGGCCAGCGGCATCAAGCCGTGGTGCGCCGGCATCGAGTCCGGCGACGCCACCGGCTGGCCGGCCACCGACTGGATCGAGGACGTCCTCCTGCGTACGCAGGGCCCCGAGGTCTACGACCAGTGGACCACCCACGCCATCCCGTTCAACGACCCGCGGATCGTCGACGCGGTCGACCGGGCCGGCACCATCCTCAAGAGCGAGAAGTACATGAACGGCGGCTTCGGTGGCGTGAAGAGCATCGGCACCACCGCCTTCGGTGAGGCCGGCCTTCCCATCACCACCGGCAAGTGCGCCATGCACCGGCAGGCGTCGTTCTACGCCAACCAGTTCCCCGACGGCACCAAGGTGGCCGAGGACGGCGACGCGTTCGCCTTCTACTTCCCGGCCATCGACCCGGCCAAGGGCAAGCCGGTGCTGGGCGCCGGCGAGTTCGTCGTCGGCTTCGCCGACCGTCCCGAGGTCCAGGCGGTCCAGACCTACCTGGCCTCCGCCGAGTACGTGAACAGCCGCGCGAAGCTCGGCAACTGGGTCACGGCGAACAACAAGCTGGACATCGCCAACGTCGCCAGCCCCATCGACAAGCTCTCCGTCGAGATCCTCCAGGACAAGAGCGGCGTCTTCCGCTTCGACGGCTCGGACCTGATGCCGGCCGCGGTCGGCGCGGGCACGTTCTGGAAGGGCATGGTCGAGTGGATCAACGGCAAGGACACCGCGTCGGTGCTCCAGGGCATCGAGAGCAGCTGGAAGTGATCTGAGCGGGTGGGCCGGTCCGCGCACGTGGACCGGCCCACCCCGCGGATCCGGACCTGGGAGGGTCGATGGAGTTCGACTTCGCGGAGGAACAGCCGAAGTTCCTCATGCTGATGTACGGGCTGATCGCTTTCGTCGCGGTGGTGGGTGGTCTGCTCCTGCTCCTCGACGTGGTGCCGGCCTGGTTCGCCCGCCGTCGGGAGGCGCAGCTCGTCGCCGCGTCCGCCAGCGGCGCCCCGCTCCCCCGGCGGACGAAGCAACGGGAGGGCCTCTTCGCGCTCTTCTTCCTGCTGCCGACGCTGCTGTTGCTCACGGTCGGGCTGGTGGTCCCGGCCATCCGCACCACGCTGCTCTCCTTCATGAACGCGAGCAGCAACGACTGGGTGGGGCTGCGCAACTACGGCTGGCTGTTCTCCGACGGCTCGATCGTCCGGGTGCTGATCAACACGCTGATCTGGGTGCTCCTGGTCCCGCTCGTGGCCACCACCATCGGCCTGGTCTACGCCGTACTGGTGGACCGTGCCCGGTTCGAGGCGGTGGCCAAGTCGCTCATCTTCCTGCCGATGGCGATCTCCTTCGTCGGCGCCAGCATCATCTGGAAGTTCGTCTACGCGTACCGGGGCGAAGGCGACCAGATCGGCCTGCTCAACCAGATCGTCGTGAGCCTCGGCGGTGAGCCCAAGCAGTGGCTGCTGGAGTCACCGCTCAACACGCTCCTGCTGATCGTCATCATGGTCTGGATCCAGGCCGGTTTCGCCATGGTGGTGCTCTCCGCCGCGATCAAGGCCATCCCCGCGGACATCGTGGAGGCCGCCCGCCTCGACGGCGTCAGCTCCTGGCAGATGTTCTGGCGGATCACGCTGCCGAGCATCCGCCCGGCGCTGATCGTCGTGGTGGTGACCATCACCATCGCCACGCTCAAGGTCTTCGACATCGTCCGCACAGCGACCAACGGCAACTACGACACCAGCGTGATCGCCAACGAGATGTACAACCAGGCGTTCCGGTACGGCCAGAACGGGCAGGGCTCCGCGCTCGCGGTCTTCCTCTTCATCCTGGTGATCCCGATCGTGATCTACCAGATCCGCAACCTCCGTCAGCAGCGGGAGGGCTGAGATGACCACGACCACGCCCCCGATCGCCGTGGGCACCCAGGACACCGACGCCCCGAGGACCGTCGCCGGCCGGGTCCGCAAGCGGTTGAACAGCCGCACGGCGACGCTCGTCTCGATCGTCATCGCGGTGGTCTGGACCATCCCGACCTTCGGCCTGTTCATCTCCTCGCTCCGGCCCGAGGACGCGATCAAGACCACCGGCTGGTGGACCGCGTTCACCAACCCGCAGTTCACGCTGGAGAACTACCAGGAGGTGCTGTTCGGCCGGTCCGCCTCGTCCGGGCAGCTCGCCACGTACTTCATCAACTCGCTGGCGATCACCATCCCGTCGGTGCTCTTCCCGCTCGCCTTCGCGGCGCTGGCCGCGTACGCGCTGGCCTGGATCAACTTCCGGGGGCGGGACTGGATCTACATCGCGATCTTCGCGTTGCAGATCGTGCCGCTGCAGATGGCCCTCGTGCCGCTGCTGAAGTTCTTCTCCACGGGCGTCACCGTCGCCGGCGTCACCCTCATGCCGGGCTGGGACCTGGTGGACGAGCAGAAGTTCGCCCAGGTGTGGTTCGCGCACACCTGCTTCGCGCTGCCGCTGGCGGTGTTCCTGCTGCACAACTTCATCTCGCAGCTGCCCGGCGACCTCATGGAGGCGGCCCGGGTCGACGGGGCCAGCCACCCGAGGATCTTCCGCACGGTCGTGCTGCCGCTCATCACCCCGGCGCTGGCCGCGTTCGGCATCTTCCAGTTCCTCTGGGTCTGGAACGACCTGCTCGTCGCGCTGATCTTCGCGGGGGGCCAGGACGAGACCGCACCGCTCACCGTCCGGCTCGCCGAGATGGCCGGCACGCGGGGCAACGAGTGGCAACGGCTCACGGCGGGCGCGTTCGTCTCGATCGTCGTACCGCTCATCGTGTTCCTGTCCCTGCAGCGCTACTTCGTCCGGGGCCTGCTCGCGGGCAGCGTCAAGGGCTGAGCCGCATCCGCCGCCGCCGGCACTCCGGCGGCGGCGGGCGCGGACGCGGACCGGGGGGAACCGTGACGACGATTGATGATGTCGCCCGGCTGGCGGGGGTCTCCACGGCCACCGTCTCCCGGGCGCTGCGCGGCCTCCCCACGGTGTCGCCCGCGACGCGCCACCGGGTGCTCGCGGCGGCCGAGCAGCTCGAGTACGCCGTCTCGCCGAGCGCGTCACGGCTGGCCGGCGGCCGGACCGGCACGGTGGCCGTCGTGGTCCCGCGGATCACGCGGTGGTTCTTCGGGACGGTCGTCGAGGCCGTCGAGGAGTTCCTCCACGAGTGCGGCTACGACCTGCTGCTCTACAACCTCGGCGGCCGGGAGCAGATCCGGCAGCGAGTGCTGCGTACGGCCAACCTGCACAAGCGGGTGGACGGCATCATGCTGGTGGCCACCCCGCTGCGCGCCGCCGACCTGACCGCGCTCACCGCGCTGGAGGTGCCGGGAGTGACGATCAGCTCGGGCACCCCCGTGCCGGGCTGGCCGTGCGTCCGGATCGACGACGTGGCCGCCGCGCGGCTGGCCACCCGGCACCTGCTCGACCTGGGTCACCGCCGGATCGCGCACATCTCCGGCGATCCCGACGACGAACTGGCCTTCACCACCCATGTGGACCGGCGACGCGGCTACCAGGCGGCCCTGCGGGTCGCCGGGCTGCGCCCCGACCCGAGCCTGGACGTGGAGTCCCAGTTCACGATGGACGGCGGCACGCGGGCCACCGCCGAGTTGCTGGCGCGGGGCGAGCCGCCGACCGCCATCGTGGCGGCCTGCGACGAGATGGCGATGGGCGCCATGGCCGCGCTGCGCGACGCCGGCCTCCGGGTGCCGCAGGACGTCAGTGTGATCGGCATCGACGACCACGACCTGGCCGGCGTGCTCGGTCTCAGCACCGTGGCACAACCGGCCGCCGAGCAGGGCCGCCTGGCCGCCCGGATCCTGCTCGACCCGCTCGGCGGCCACGCCCCGGACCGCGTGGGCGGCCGGCCGGCGGGCCGCACGGCCCGTCCGGGTCGACGCGACACGCCGGACCCGCCGGTGATCCTGCCCACTCGGCTGGTCGTCCGGGAATCGACCGCACCACCGCGGGCACACTGAACGGACCGCCCGCCACCGTCGCCGGGTGGCCCGCCGCACGACCGTACGAACACACACGGGAGAAGGCCCTGAACACCAACGTGACGCAACAGCACCCGTCCGGCGACCCGATCACCGGCTGGTGGACCGAAGCGGTCATCTACCAGATCTACCCGCGGTCGTTCGCCGACGCCGACGGGGACGGGATCGGGGATCTGCCCGGCATCACCGCCCGCCTCGACCACCTCGTGGAACTGGGCGTCGACGCGGTGTGGCTCTCGCCCTTCTACCCGTCGCCGCAGGCCGACGCCGGATACGACGTGGCCGACTACCGGGACGTCGACCCGCTGTTCGGGCGGCTGCCGGACGCGGACAAGCTCATCACCGAGGCACACGCGCGCGGCCTCCGGGTGATCGTCGACCTGGTGCCCAACCACACCTCGTCCGCCCACGCCTGGTTCACCGCGGCGCTCGCCGCCCCTCCCGGCAGCCCGGAGCGCGCCCGGTACATCTTCCGGGACGGGCGGGGGCCCGACGGCGCGGAGCCGCCGAACGACTGGCAGAGCGTCTTCGGCGGCCCCGCCTGGACCCGCGTCGTCGACCCCGACGGGCGGCCCGGCCAGTGGTACCTGCACCTGTTCGACGGCGGCCAGCCGGACCTGAACTGGGACAACCCCGAGGTGCGCGCCGAGTTCCTGGACATCCTGCGGTTCTGGCTGGACCGGGGCGTCGACGGCTTCCGGGTCGACGTGGCGCACGGCCTCATCAAGCAGGCCGACCTCGCCGACTGGCAGGAGCCGCAGGAGATCCTCTCCGGCCGGGAGGCGGAGGACCGGCCGCGCCCGCCCATGTGGGACCAGGACGGCGTGCACGACATCTACCGCGAGTGGCGCCGGGTGCTCGACTCCTACCCCGGCGAGCGGGTCCTCGTGGCCGAGGCGTGGGTGGAGCCGGCCGAGCGGCTGGCCCGCTACGTGCGGCCCGACGAGATGCACCAGGCGTTCAACTTCGAGTACCTGCTCGCGTCCTGGACCGCGCCCGCCCAGTACGCGGTGATCACCCGCTCGCTGGAGGCCACCGACGCCGTGGGCGCGCCCACCACCTGGGTGCTGTCCAACCACGACGTCGTGCGGCACGCCTCGCGGCTCGGGCTGCCGGTCGGCACGCCCCGCCCGAACGGCATCGGCATCGGCGACCCGCAGCCGGACGCGGCGCTCGGCCTGCGGCGGGCCCGCGCGGCCACCCTGCTCATGCTCGCCCTGCCCGGCTCGGCGTACCTCTACCAGGGTGAGGAGTTGGGGCTGCCGGAGCACACCACGATGCCCGACGAGGCCCGGCAGGACCCGACCTGGACCCGCAGCGGGCACACCCAGCGCGGCCGGGACGGCTGCCGCGTGCCGATTCCGTGGGAGGCCGACGCGCCGTCGTACGGCTTCGGGCCGACCGACGCGAGCTGGCTGCCGCAGCCGGGCGTCTGGGCCGAGTACGCCCTCGACCGGCAGCGGGACGTGACCGGCTCGACGTACGAGATGTACCGGACGGCGCTGCGGCTGCGCCGGGAGCACGGCCTGGGCCGGGGCACGCTGGCCTGGCGGGAGTCCGGCGACGCGGTGCTGACCTTCGACAACGGCGGGCTGACCGTCCTCACCAACTTCGGCGAGGCGCCCGTGCCGCTGCCGGCCGGCGCCGAGGTCCTGCACGCCAGCGCGCCGCTGACCGACGACGGCGCGGTCCCCACCGACGCCACGGTCTGGTTCCGCGCCTGACGCGGGTCGGGGTCTCCGGCACCGGCCGGAGACCCCACCGGGACCGGCCGGCTCAGCCCGCCTCGGCGCGCGCCGCCTGGGCGCGGTCGTGCAGCAACGCGTCCACGGCCGCGATGTCCTCCGGCGAGCTGCGCGCCGCGAGCCAGTACATGACGCCGGTGGGCACGAAGAAGAGCTGGAACGCGGCAAGCCCGACGGCGACGTTCAGCGGCGCCGGGAACGCCGTGGCGAGCGCCCGGAACGCCAGCCCGGCGAGGCCGTTGCCGGCCGCACGGCCGACCCCGTTGACGAGGTTGCCGAGGCTGTAGACGGTGCCCCGGTGCTCGGGCGGGTTGACGTCGGCGATCAGGGCGAACCAGTTCGGCGAGTTGGCCGAGGTGAGCGCGAGCGCCAGCAGCGCGGTGAGCAGGCTGAGGCCGACGGTCGGCTCGGTGACCACACTGGCGAGCACCGCTCCCACCACGCCGCCCGCGCCGGCCCCGTCGGGCACGTCGATGCGCATCGGCACGAAGAAGAGCACCAGGTACAACGGCACCGCGGCGAGGACGCCGACCGCCGCGACGAGCCCGCGCCCGCGCGGCGTACGCCGCTGCGCCGCGTCGCCGACCAGGCCGCCGACGATGGAGAACACCCCGCCGAGCTGGAACAGGGTGGCGAAGACGCTGCCCACCGCCACCGCTGTCGGTTCCGAGAAGCCCTGGGCCTCGGCGCGCTCGGTGAACAGCACCGGCAGCCAGACCAGCGAGCCGAAGGCGGCCTGCGCGGTGAGCCCCTGGAGGACGAGCCACACGTTGGTGCGCCGGGACAGGATCCGGGGCAGGTCCGACCGGCTGATCCGGTAGTCGTAGTCGCCGCCGGCCGCCAGCGCGCCGGCCAGCTCCGGCTCACTCTGCCCGCGCCGGACGTCGTACGTGAACAGGTACGCGACCGTGGCGGCCAGGCCGACGACGGCGAGCAGCAGGAACGGCCGCCGCCAGTCGGTGTTGCCGAGCAGGCCGGCGACCAGCGTCCCGGCCAGGGTGCCGACGCCCTGCGACAGCCCCCAGAAGCTCATGACCAGTCCCCGGCGGCGGGGCGAGATCAGGTCGGTGACGACCGAGAAACCGACCGACCCGACGGCGCCGAGGCCGATCGCCGCGACGAGCTGAGCGGCCAGGAAGACGGCGTACGACCCGGCGACCGCGCTGCCGCCGGTCCCGGCCGCCCAGATCAGCGTGCCGACCATGAGCAGCCGCTTGCGGTCGGCCCGGTCGCCGACGTACGCCCAGGCGACCGCGGCCGCCGCGCTCACCACGAAGCTCACGGCCGTGACGAGACCGAGCAGGCCCCGCGGGACGGCGAACGCCTCGGCGATCGGACCGTACAGCGGCGGGACCAGCCCGATCGCCACGTTGTCCAGCGAGGCGAGCAGCACGAAGACGACCACGCTGTAGCCGCGGTGCACCGCCGTGCCGCCCCAGGCCCGCGCCATCCCACCCCGGCTTGAGGTCATGAGCGGAAGCCAAGCAGTCCAAGGTCACGAGCGGGTGACGGCTCGCCGGCCACCGCCACCCGGCTCGTGCCGCTAGCTCGCGTCGATCCGGTCGAGGTGGCGTTCCCGGGCGGCGGCGTACCGTTCGCGGATCGCGGGGACCGGCTCGGCCGCGTACTCCTCGGTGCCGTCGAGCCGCCACACCGGCGGCGCGTCGCCGCCGAGGGCCACCCACGCGGCCTGCCGGGCGGCGCCGTCGGCGACGTACTCACCGGGCGGCGGTACGACCACCGGGCAGCCGAAGACCTGCGGCGCGATCCGGCGCACCGCGGCCGACCGGGCGCCGCCGCCGACCAGGATCACCCGGCGGATCTCGGCGCCCTGGGCGACGAGGGCGTCCAGCCCGTCGGCGAGCGCGGCGAGCAGGCCCTCCACGGCCGCGCGGGCCAGGTGCGCCGGGGTCGAGGTGCGCAGGGTCAGCCCGTGCACCGCGCCGGTGGCGGCGGGCCGGTTCGGCGTGCGCTCCCCCTCCAGATACGGCACCATGACCAGCCCGTCGGCGCCGGCCGGCGCGGAGAGCGCGAGATCGGCCAGGTCGTCGAGGCCGACCCGGAGCATCGAGGCGGCGGCGTCCAGCACCCGGGCGGCGTTGAGCGTGCACACCAGCGGCAGGAACCGGCCGGTGGCGTCCGCGAAGCCGGCGACGATGCCGCTGGCGTCGGCCGAGGGCCCCTCGGCGACGCTGAACACCGTGCCGGACGTGCCGATAGACACCACTACGTCGCCCGGCCCGGCTCCGACGCCGAGCGCCGCGGCCGCGTTGTCGCCGGTGCCGGGGCCGAGCAGCACGCCGGTGCCGGTGCCCAGCGCCGCCGCGTGCAGCTCGCCCGCCACCTCGGCGGGGCCGAGCACCGCGGGCACCGCGAGGCGACGGCCGAAGGCCCGCTCGAGCAGGTCGAACCGGTACTCCCCGGTGGCCGGCGACCAGTAGCCGGTGCCGCTCGCGTCGCCGCGGTCGGTGCGCAGCGCGCCCAGGTCGGGCGCCCCCGCCAGCCGCCAGGTGAGCCAGTCGTGCGGCAGGCAGACCGCGGCCACCCGGGCGGCGTGCTCCGGCTCGTGCCGGGCGAGCCAGCGCAGCTTTGTGGCGGTGAAGCTGGCCACCGGCACGCTGCCCACCGCGTCCGCCCAGAACCGACGCCCCGCCTCGCCGCCGCCGGCCTCGTCGACGAGATCGGCGGCGGCGTCGGCCGAGCGGGTGTCGTTCCACAGCAGCGCGGGCCGGACCACGGTGCCGGCCGCGTCCAGGGCGACCATGCCGTGCTGCTGGCCGCCCACCGACACGGCCGCCACGTCGGCCAACCCGCCGGCGGCGTCGACCGCCGCCCGCAGCGCCGACCACCAGGCGGCCGGGTCGACCTCGGTGCCGTCCGGGTGCGGCGCCCGACCCTGGCGCACCAGGGTCCCGGTCTCCGCGTCCCGGACGACCACCTTGCAGGACTGGGTGGACGAGTCCACCCCCGCGACGAGCGGCATGGCGGGCCGCCTCAGCGCGCGCCGAGCAGGTGCTCGACGGCGAGCTGGTTGAGCCGCACGAAACCGAAGCCGCGGGCCGCGACGGCGTCCACGTCGAACTCCTCGAAGGCGGACCGGTCGGCGAGCAGCTCGGCGTAGCCCTCCCCGTCGCCGAGCGTCGGAGCGGCCAGCTCGGCCACCTTGCTGGCGGCGAGCGCCTCGGCCACCTCCGGGTCGGCCCGGAAGGCCGCGGCCCGCTCCTTGAGCAGCAGGTAGGTGCGCATGTTCGCCTCGGCGGACGCCCACACCCCGGTCATGTCCTCGGTGCGGGAGGGCTTGTAGTCGAAGTGTCGGGGGCCGTCGTAGGCCGGCCCGCCACCCGGGCCGCCGTTCTCCAGCAGGTCGACCAGGGCGAACGCGTTCATCAGGTCACCGTGGCCGAAGACGAGGTCCTGGTCGTACTTGACGCCGCGCTGGCCGTTGAGGTCGAGGTGGAACAGCTTGCCCTGCCAGAGCGCCTGGGCGATGCCGTGGGCGTAGTTCAGCCCCGCCATCTGCTCGTGGCCGACCTCCGGGTTGAGGCCCACCAGCTCGGGGTGGGCGAGCGTGGAGATGAACGCGAGCGCGTGCCCGACGGTCGGCAGCAGGATGTCGCCGCGCGGCTCGTTCGGCTTGGGCTCGAGCGCGAAGCGCAGGTCGTAGCCGCGGTCGATGACGTACTGGGTCAGCAGGTCGACGGCCTCGCGGTAGCGCTCGAGCGCGGCCCGCACGTCCTTGGCCACGTCGTACTCCGAGCCCTCCCGGCCACCCCACATCACGAAGGTGCGGGCGCCCAGCTCGGCGGCCAGGTCGACGTTGCGCAGCACCTTGCGCAGCGCGTACCGCCGGACCTCGCGGTCGTTGCTCGTGAAGCCGCCGTCCTTGAAGACCGGGTGGTTGAACAGGTTGGTGGTGACCATGGGGACCACGAGGCCGGTCTCGTCGAGCGCCTTGCGGAACCGGGCGATGTGCTGGTCGCGGGTGGCGGCGTCGGCGCCGAACGGCACGAGGTCGTCGTCGTGGAACGTGATGCCGTACGCGCCCAGCTCGGCGAGCCGGTGCACCGCCTCGACGGCGTCCAGCGGGGGGCGGGTGGCGTCACCGAACGGGTCCCGGGCCTGCCAGCCCACGGTCCAGAGCCCGAAGGAGAACTTGTCGGCGGGGGTGGGACGGGGTGCCATGGCAGCCTCCGGGGGTGGGGTCCACTATTTGTTCAGCGATTGAATTATTTGGCTGGCCTGTGGCAGTGTCAAGGGGTGACGCCTACCCCCGCAGCCGTCGGCGCGGTCCGCCAGGGCAGCCTGCGCGAGCTGAACCTCGCCGTGGTGCTCGGCCGGATCGCCGCCGCGGACCGCCCGCCCTCCCGGGCCGAGCTGGCCGCCGAGACCGGCCTCACCCGGGCCACCGTCTCGGCGGTCGTCGAGGACCTGATCACGGGCCGGCTGGTCGCCGAGGCCGACCCGGCGCCACGCTCCGGCGCCGGCCGCCCCGCGCGCGGGCTGGTGCTGGCCGGGGACGGACCGGCCGGGCTGGGCCTGGAGATCAACGTGGACTACCTGGCCGCCTGCGTGGTGGACCTCGCCGGGCGCGTACGCCATCACGGCGTGCACCGGGCCGACCTGCGGCCGCACTCCCCCGCCGACGCGCTCGCCCGCCTCGTCGACCTGGCCGGACGCGCCCGCGCCGACGCCGCGGCGCAGGGCCTCACCCTGGCCGGCGCGGCGCTCGCCGTGCCCGGTCTCGTCGACGACGCCGGGACGGTACGGCTCGCGCCGAACCTCGGCTGGCGGGACGTGCCCGTGCCGGCGCTGCTCGCCGGGCACCCACCGCTGACCGAGCCGGTCGACGGGGTGCCCCCGCTCGTGGTCGACAACGAGGCCAACCTCGCCGCGCTCGGCGAACTCCACGCGGGCGCCGACGTGACGGCCAGCTTCCTGCACATCTCCGGCGAGGTGGGCATCGGCGCCGGCATCGTGCTGGACGGCGCCCTCTTCCGCGGCGCGCGCGGTTGGAGCGGCGAGATCGGGCACATGCCGGTCCGCCCCGAGGGGCGCCCCTGCCGCTGCGGCGGCCGCGGCTGCCTCGAGCAGTACGCCGGGCAGGAGGCGATCCTCGCGACCGCCGGCCTGGCCGGGGCCGACCTGCCGGCCGACACCGCCGCGGCCCGGCTCGCCGAGCTGGCGCGGGCCGGCGCCGCCGACGTGCTCGGCGCGCTGCACGAGGCCGGCACCGCGCTCGGCGTGGCCATCGCCGGCGTGGTCAATCTGCTCGACCTGGACACCGTGGTGCTGGGCGGCGGCTACGCGCCACTCACCCCCTGGCTGCGACCGCCCGTGCTCGCCGAGATCTCCCGCCGGGTGCTCACCGCGGCCTGGTCGCCGGTCACCGTACGGCCCGCGGTGCTCGGCGCGGACGCCGCCGCCGTCGGCGCGGCGGGCTCGGTGGTCCGGCGGATCGTCACCCGCCCGGCCGGCTGGCTGGCACGCGGCTGAGGGCCGCGCCGGATCAGGCGGTACGTGCCACCGGGGGATCGCCGGCCGGCCACTCCCGCGGGGCGGGAAGCGAACCGCCGTCCCCGAGCCCGTCCGGGCGGACCGGCACCGGCTCGACCGGGGCCGACTCGGCCTCCTGGCGGTGGGCGGTCTCATCGAACTCGCGCATCCCGCGCAGCAGCGCCTCCCGCCCCTCCGGCGTCATCCCGGAGAGGATCCGGGCGAGCTGGGTCCGCCGGTCGCCCCGCAGCTCCGCCAGGAGCCGGCGGGCCTCCGGCGTGAGGTGCAGCGCGATCTCCCGCCGGTCGAGCCGCCCCGGCTCGCGTTCCAGCATCCCGGCGGCCACGAGCCGGTCACAGAGCCGGCTCGCGGAGCTGAGCAGCATGTCGAGGCGGCTGGCGAGCCGGCGCAGGTTGATTCCGTCGTGCTGCTCGACCACCATCACCGCGCGCAGCTGGGCGCCGGAGACCCGGCTGGTCGTCCGCTCCCGCGCCGCCTCCCACACGGTCAACAGGGAGCCCGCCGCCACGTCCAGTGCGGCAGCCATACTCGTCTCGGGGTCCGGTGGACCGTGCAGTTCGGCCATGGTGGCCCGAGAGTACCCGCAGACGGGGCGCCTCGGGCCGGCGAGCGAGGAGCGGTGATGAACGAACCGGTCAACCGGGCACGAGAGGTCCTCATCGAGGCGCCCGCCGAACGCCTCGTCGCCGCGGTCGCCGACGTGGTGGCCGAGACGTACGGCGCCACCGACACCGAGCTGCTCCAGGTCGACTACCGGCTGGCGACGCTGCTGCCGCTGGGCGGAGGGGAGGCGGTCGACGCGCCGGGCCACCCCGCCTGGCGCTGCTTCGACCACCAGGAGCCGGTGGTGGCCGACGGGATCGGGTACTTCCCGGTGAGCATGCGGGGAGAGCGCCGCGGCGTCCTCCGGACCGCCCCGCTGCCGGAGGACCCGGGCGCCCTGGCCAAGCTGACCGAGATCGCCACGGCGCTCGCCCACGAGCTGGCGGCCGTCTCGGCCGGCACCGACGTCTACCGTTCCGCCCGACGCAGCCGGCGGCTCACGCTCGCCGCGGAGATGCAGTGGGAGCTGCTGCCCGGCCGCAGCCGGATCCGGCCCGCCTTCAGTCTGGCCGGCCAGTTGGAGCCCGCGTACGCGGTGCGGGGCGACAGCTTCGACTGGTCCGACGACGGGCACCGGCTCTGGCTGGCGATCATCAACGGGATGGGCGAGGGGGTGGCGGCGTCCATGCTCACGGCGCTGTGCACGAGCGCGCTGCGCAACGCCCGCCGCGCCGGGCTGGCCCTGGCCGACCAGGCAGCCCTCGCCGACCAGGCGATCTACGACCTGCACCGGGGCGCCCAGCACCTCTCCGCCCTGCTCATGGACCTCGACCTCGCCACCGGCGAGATGACCGTCGTGGACGCGGGCTCGCCACGCCTGGTGCGGGTCCGGAACGGCGAGGTCACGGAGCAACCGCTGGAGGCGCAGTTCCCCCTCGGCATGTTCGAGGCGACCGACTACCACGAGCAGCGGTTCCCGCTGCACCGCGGGGAGCGGCTCTTCGTGGTGAGCGACGGTGTGATCGAGGCGGCCGGGCAGCAGACCCGGTACGGCGAGACCGCGCTGGACCGGTTCCTGCGGCGGACCGGGCCGATGGAGCCGCTGGACGCCGTCCGGTCGCTCCTCGGCGACCTCCGCGCCTTCGTGGCCGGTGATCTGGTCGACGACGCCGTCGTGGTCTGCGTGGACTGGACGGGCCCGCAGGCCTGACCCGCGTCGCCGGTCAGTACGCGCCGCGCGCCTTGAGCACCGCGCCGAAGGTCTTCCAGAGGATGGAGAGGTCGACGGCGAGCGACCAGTTCTCCACGTAGTAGAGGTCGAGCCGGATGCCGTCCTCCCAGCTGAGGTCGGACCGCCCGCTGACCTGCCAGAGCCCCGTCATGCCGGGCTTCACGAGCAGCCGCCGGGCCACGTCGCCGTCGTAGCGGGCGACCTCCGAGGGCAGCGGCGGGCGCGGGCCGACGAGGCTCATCTGGCCGAGCAGGACGTTGAACAGTTGTGGCAGCTCGTCCAGCGACCACCTGCGCAGCAGCCGCCCGACCCGGGTGACCCGCGGGTCGTCGCGCATCTTGAACAGCAGGCCGTCGGTCTCGTTCTGGGCGGCCAGCTCCGCCAGCAGCGCGTCCGCGTTGACGACCATGGTGCGGAACTTCCACACCCCGAACTCCCGGCCACCGCGACCGACCCGGGTCTGCCGGAAGAACACCGGGCCGCGGCTGTCGAGCCGGACGGCCAGCGCGAGCACCACGACCAGCGGCAGCAGCAGCGTGAGGACGACCACCGCGACGGACCGGTCGACGAACCCCTTCACGAGCTTGCGGACCCCCCGGAACTCGGGCGCCTCGACGTGGATCAGCGGCAGGCCGGCGACCGGGCGGGTGTGGATCCGCGGGCCGGCCACGTCGGTGAGCGCCGGCGCGAGCACGAGGTCGATCCCGGTCCCCTCGAGCAGCCAACCGAGCCGGCGCAGCCGGGCGGCGGTCAGCTCACCGGACGCGGTGACGGCCACGGTGTCCGCGCCGATCGCGGAGGCCGCCTCGGGGATGTCCCGGAACGAGCCGACCACCGGCACGTCGTTCAGCCGCTGCGCCACGGGGGCGAGCAGCGCGTCCGGGATGCACGCGCCCACCACGTGGTAGCCGGCGTACGGCTCGCGGCGCAGGGTCTGCACCAGCTCCAGCACGTGGGCGGTGTCGCCGACCACCAGCACCTTGCGCGACCAGCCGGTGCCCCGGGACCGGGCCCGGTGCAGCTGCTTCCGGACGGCGAACCGGGCCACCTCGAGACCGAGCGTGCCGACGGCGAAGAAGATGCCCAGGAAGCTGCGGGAGACCCCCACCTCAATGACGTAGTCGGCGATGGCGATCCCGGCGGCCAGGCGCAGGCCCGACATGCTCACCCGGCGGTACTCGTCGGCCCCGTAGCCCACGACCCGGTCGTCGTAGCACCGCAGCGCCTTGAGCGTGAGCAGCCAGGCCAGCACCAGGCCGGGGGCCACCAGCACGTACGAGATCTTCGAGCCGCCGGGGGTCGTCTCGCCGAAGCGGGCCAGGTAGCTCGTCAGCAGCGCCACGCACAGCACGGCGGCGTCCAGCACCACGAGGCCCCGGACGTAGGCCCGCTCGTCGGTGCGGGCCACGACCCCGGCGGGGGTCTCGGCCGGCCTCGGCGGTGTCCGGGTGGGGGTCGACAGCGTCGCCGAGGTCACGAGTCCCTCCCACTTCGCTCGGGACGGCCCCGGCCGATGGTCGAACCGCAGGGGACCGACGATGCCGGAGCACGTCGACATCCTCCCCCACAACTATCGTCACCGATTGCTTCCGACGTATTGCCGTCAGTTTTCCGGCCACGGGAAAACGGGCCCGCCGCACCGGTCTCCACCGGCGGGGCGGGCCCGCTTCGACTGACGGCTCGATCAGCGCGGCGCCGGCGGGCGCAGCGCGATGGCCTTGAGGAAGATGCTGCCGATCTCGGTCGGATCCTTGGTGACGAAGCTTCCGCCGCCGGTCACCGTGGTGATGGACTGCAGCTCCGCCTCGCTGACCCCCTCGCCGATGCCGATGATGATCACCTGCACCGGCCGGTCCGGGTCCGAGAGCCGCTTGAGGTCGGACAGCAGCTTCTGCTGCGAGATGCCGTTCTTGTCGTCGTTCTTGCCGTCGGTGAAGAGCACCACCGAGTTCACCCGGCCGGCCTGCCAGTCCTCCTGGACCGCCTTGTACGCGGCGAGCATCGTGTCGTAGAGGCCGGTGTCACCGTCGGACGGGCGGATCGTGCTCAGCGCCGACTCCAGCTTGCCCCGGGTGCTGGACAGCGGGCCGATGTCGACCAGTGCCTTGTAGTCCCGGGCCCCGACCAGCTCGGTGGAGAACGTCCACAGGCCGATCGACCACGAGTCGTCGAAGAGACTGAGACCCCGCCGCGCCGCCTCGACCGTGACCTCCTCGCGGCTGCGGTTGTTGGCGCTCGGCACCTGCTCCTTCATCGAGCCGGACACGTCGATGACGCAGAGCATCCGGCCGGACTGGGTGGCGATGGACCAACTGGAGACGACCCGGTCGATCGAGTCGGCGTCGAGACCGCCCGCGGCCGTCCCGCCGCCGGCGGGCGCGGCCGACGGCTCGCCCGCGGGGCTCGGCGCGCCCTGCGGCGCCTTGAACCCGTCACCCCAGTTGCCGTCCGGCGCCCGCAGCGCCTGGGCGGCGAGCCGGTCCCGGAAGCCGGGGGTGGTGAGCACCTCGTAGAGCACGCGCGCGGCCGAGGCCTTGGCCGGCTCGATGCCCGGCAGCACCGCGAACGGGTAGTCCAGCGGCGCGGGCGCCGGCTCCAGGTACAGCGCCGCGAGCGGGACCGGCGGCTTCTTGCTGTTGTACGCGATGACGTCCTCTTCGGACAGCGCCGCGGCGCCGAGCCCGCTCGCGATGGCCGTCGGGTCGCTGGCCGTCGGGAACCGGGCCAGCAGGTCGTTGCGCAGCGCGGACCGCCCGGTGGCCAGGGCGCGCAGCGCGCCCACCGTGCTGCGCTGGGCGTCGCCCCCGGACGCACTGGCCGCCGCGGTGAGCGACAGCAGGCCGGAGAGGCCCGCCGCGTCGCGGGTGGGCTCCACGATGCCGGTACGCAGTGGCTTGTTGCTGTTCACCTGCTTGAGCAGGTCGGACCAGCCCAGCTTCGCCTTCGGCCAGCCGATCCGGGTGGCGATCGGCTCGGGCATCGCGACGACCACCGGGCTGCGCGCGATGGAGGCGCCGTTGGTCGGCGCGAACGCCGTGGCGTTCTTCTTGAGCCGCAGCAGCCAGGTGGAGGAGTCCGGGATCCAGACGTCGGGCGCTACCGCCGTGCCGCTGGCCTGACCCACGCCCGCGAGGACGGCGCCGTGCTTGGCGGCCACCACGGCGGCCACGTCGACCGGGTCGGCGGCCGTGACGTTGACGGCGATGCAGGTGCCGCCGACGGCCGCGCCGTCCTCGACCCACTGGGAGGCGGCGGCGTCGACCGCGGGAGCGAGTTCCGAGGCCACCGCCACCGACAGCTCGGTCTTACCGGAACAGGAGGGTTGTACTAACTCTCGGTAACCGTACCAGCTGCCCGCCGCGACGACGACGAGCGCCACCACGGAGAGGGCGGCGGCGGCTCCACGGATTTTCGAACGCATGCGATGGCGGCCTGCAGACACGGTGACCATCTTGCGTACCGCACCAGCCGACTGCCACAACCGTTCGGACGAAAGTTACAGAGCAGAAACAGTTTCTCGTCGGATGACGACACAGAGTGACGTTGCGGCCTCGCGGTGTCGTGAAGCGACCGTCCGCACCGGGCGGCGGGCGGCGGCGCGCCGGCTCAGGGGAGCACGCAGGTGGGGCTGGGCACCGGCACCGGTTCGCCGACCGCCTCGGGCACCCCGCTGTCGGGGTCCACCCGGAACACCCGGATCATGTCGGCCCGCTCGTCGGCGACGTACAGGTGCTCTCCGACGAGCGCGAAGTGGCGCGGCCACTCGCCGTCGGTCTCCACCTCGGCCACCAGGGCCGGTCGCTCGTCCCGCAGGTCGAAGACCGCCAGGGTGCCGACGCCCCGGTTCGCCACGTAGAGGAAACGGCCGCCGGGTCCCACCGCCACCTCCGACGGTTGCACGTGCCCCGGCCGGCCGCTCGCGTCGACCCGGCTGCGCCGGTGCAGCGAACCGTCGGCGGTCAGCTCGTAGCCGGTGACCGTCGCGTCCAGCTCGCCCACCAGGTAGAGGCGCCGCCCGTCCGGGTGCCGGGCCAGGTGGCGGGGGCCGGCGCCGGCCGTCGTGTGGACCCGCGGGGCCCGGGGCACCAGCCGCCCGGTGGCCGCGTCCAGGTCGTACCGGTAGACCGAGTCCGTGCCGAGGTCGACCGCGAGCAGCGGGCCGCCGGCCGGGGCCGGGGAGACCATGTGGGCGTGCGCGCGCTCCTGGCGCTCCGGGTCGGGCCCGCGCCCCTCGTGCACCACCAGATCGCTGCGCTCGCCGGGCACGCCCTGCTCGTCGAGCGGGAAGACGGACACGCTGCCGCCGCCGTAGTTGGCGGCCAGGAGGTGGCTCCCACCGGGCACCACGGCCAGGTGGCAGGGTTCCGCGCCCCCGGTGGGACGGGTGGCCAGCGGCGTCAGCTCGCCGTCGCCGCCGACCCGGAACGCGCTGACCTCGCCCGCGGGCAGTTCGTTGACCGCGTACAGGACGGGCAGCCTCGGGTGCCGGGCCAGGAAGGACGGCGAGGCGGTGGACGCCACGACGCCCAGCGGCGTCAACGCGCCGGTGGCCGCGTCCCGTCGGGCCGCCACGATGCCGGTGCCCCGCCCGCCGCTCTCCGCCGTGTAGCACCCGATGTGGACGACCTCGCCGCGACCGCTCACCGTTCCGCCTTCCGCCGACGTCCTGGTCCGATCCAACCAGAGGCGTCCGGCGGCGGCACGGCAACCGGACGCGTCCGACGACCGGTCAGGCCGCGGGAACCGGCTCGCCCCGCTGCCGGGCCACGTGCTCGACCAGGGAGATCAGCACCAGCTTGCCGGACTGCCGGTCCCGGGCGTCGCAGAGCACCAGCGGCACGTCCGGGTCGAGGTCCAGCGCCCGGCGTACGCTCTCCAGGTCGAACCGGCGCGCCCCCTCGAAGCAGTTCACACCCACCACGAACGGGATCCCGCGCTGCTCGAAGTAGTCGATCGAGGGGAAGCAGTCGGCGAGCCGGCGGGTGTCGGCGAGGACCACCGCACCGAGCGCACCGAAGGCCAGCTCGTCCCAGAGGAACCAGAAGCGGTCCTGCCCCGGGGTGCCGAAGAGGTAGACCTGAAGGTCGTCGTTGATGGTGATCCGACCGAAGTCCATGGCCACCGTGGTCGTGGCCTTCCCCTCGACCCCGGAGAGGTCGTCGGTGCCGACGCCGGCGCCGGTGAGGATCTCCTCGGTCTGCAACGGCCGGACCTCGCTCAACGCGCTCACGAGCGTCGTCTTGCCGGCGCCGAACCCGCCCGCGATGAGGATCTTCAGGGCCAGCGGGACCCGGGTGCCGGAGTCCGTCCGGTCATAACGCACGGAGTCCACTGACCACCGCCTTGAGGATGTCGTCGTCGGGAAGGGGCGCGGCGGCCGGTGGTTCGTGGACCGCGACCAGGCCGCGCGCGAGAAGGTCACCGAGCAGCACCCGGACCACGCCGACGGCGAGGTCCAGCTCGACCGCCAGCTCCGCGACCGGGACGGGCCGGTACGCCAGCTCGACCAGTCGCCGGTGCTCCGGCGGCAACGGCGTGTCGGTGGTGCCCGCGGCCGGGCCGGCCAGCACGAACGCCACCAGGTCGAACCCGTCGGCGGCGGACCGGACCCGGCCGCCGGTGAGGGTGTACGGACGCACGACCGGACCGGCGGCGTCGTCGAGCCACTCGTGCTGCGGCCCGGGCGGCTCAGTCAGCATCGACGGCCCCCGCCGTCGACCGGGCCGGCGCGCTGAGGTACTCCCCGACCCGGGTCACGAGCATCGCCATCTCGTACGCCACCAGGCCGATGTCGGCGTCCGCGTCGCTCACCACGGCCAGGCAGGCGCCCTGCCCGGCGGCGGTGACGAAGAGGTACGCCGACTCCATCTCCACCACGGTCTGGCGCACGTGCCCGCCGTCGACGTGCCGGCTCGCTCCCCGCGCCAGGCTGGCGAACCCGGCGGCGAGGGCGCACAGGTGCTCGGCGTCAGCCCGGTCCAGGTCGGCGGTGGCACCGAGCAGCAGCCCGTCCGCCGACAGCACGACCGCCTCGCGGGCGGCCGGTACCCGTTGCACCAGTTCGTCGAGCAGCCAGTCGAGATCGGCGCTCTGCTCCGTCGATTGCCGCACTAGGCGTCCCTCTCACTCTCGGTCGGTCGTTCACCTGCCGCCGGTGGTTCGGGCGGCAGCGGCACCGGTCGCTCGCCGGCACGAGGGGTCGTGCCGGCGGGGTCGACCGGCGCCGACGCCGCGCCGGCCTCCGGTACCGCCGGACGGACGTCGCCCGCCGCCGGAGGCGTCGAACGGGCCGCGTCGGCGGCGCGGCGGCCCCGGGCGGTGCCGGCCTGCAACGCCGACATCACCCGGCGCACCTCCTCCGGCGGGCGTGGGGTCGGGGTGTCCGTGGCCGGATGCCGCGGACGGGCGGACGGGCCCCGGCGTCGTACCCGGCGGGGCAGGCCGTCGATTTCTCCGGCGGCGTCCGGGCCGGTGGCGCCGTCCGCGTCGCCGATGGCCTCTCGCGGTGGCTGCGCAACGCCGCCGGCCGTGGCCGGTCGAGGCGGCGCCGACGCGGGCGTGGACGGGTCCGCGGACGCGGTGTCGGGCTGCTGGCCGCGGCGGGCGGCGGCGCGTGGCCGTGGGACGCCGCTCCGCCGCGTCCCGCCGGTGAGCCGCCGTGTCGGTCGCCCCGGGGAACGGCCCGTCGAGTCCAGTACGGACGATGCGGGTTCCTCGGTGACGAGGTCGTTCGGGACGAGCACCACGGCGATGATCCCGCCCGCCTCGGAACGGCGCAGGCTGACCCGCACGCCGTGCCGGACGGCCAGCCGCGCCACGACGAACAGGCCGAGCCGGGCGCTCTCGGCGGGAGAGAACTCGGGCGAGCGCGCGAGCCGGCGGTTGGCGTCCTCCAACGCGGTGTCGGACATGCCCAACCCGCTGTCGGTGACCTCCAGGGCGTAGCCGTTGGCCACCCGCTGGCCGGACACGGCCACCCGGGTGGCGGGCGGGGAGAACGCCGTCGCGTTCTCGATCAGCTCGGCGAGCAGGTGGATCACGTCGCCCACGGCCCGCCCGAGGACCCCGGCCGGCTGCACGTCCACGATGTCCACCCGGTCGTACGCCTCGACCTCCGAGATGGCTCCGCGCACCAGGTCGAGCATCGCGACCGGGTTGCGCCAGCCCCGGCCGGGCGCGGCGCCGGCCAGGATGACCAGGTCCTCCGCGTGCCGCCGGAGCCGGGTGGCCAGGTGGTCCACCTGGAACAGCTCGGCCAGCTCGTCCGGGTCCTCGGCGCTCCGCTCCATCGTGTCGAGCAGCGCGAGCTGCCGGTGCACGAGGCCCTGGCTGCGCCGGGCGATGTTGAGGAAGACCTCGTTCAGGCCCCGGCGCAGGGTGACCTCGTCCACGGCCGCCTGCACCGCCGTGCGCTGCACCTCGTTGAACGCCCGCCCCACCTGGCCGATCTCGTCGTCGCCGTACTCCAGCGGCGGCGCCTCGCGGGCCACGTCGACCTGCTCGCCGCGGCGCAGCCGGGTCACCACGTCGGGCAGTCGTTGCTCGGCCAGTTCGAGCGCGGCGGTCCGTACGCCGCTGAGGCGGCGGGCCAGGGTCCGGCCGACCCGCACCGACACGAGCACCGACACCACGACGGCGACCAGGCCGAGCACGCCAGCGGCGGCGAGCCGGACGAGGACCCGGACCGCGGTCGGCACCGACCGGTCGGCGAGCCCGTCGGCCGCGTCCAGCTCGAACTCGCGTAGCTGGCGCTGGACCTCGTCGTAGTCGGCCTGCCACGCGGCGGGGTCCACCCGCGGCGGCGCCGCGCGGTCGGCGGCCACCAGGCCGTCCTGCATCGCCCGGAGCCGGGTGAACGCCTCTCCCTCGGTGAGCCGCTGGTACGCCGCCCGCTCGGCCGGCGGCAGGTCGGCCACCGCGTCCTCGGCCAGGAACCGCTGGTTGCCGATGACCTGCACCAACCGGGCGTGCTCGCCCTCGGCGAACCGGCCGGCGGTCACGGCGCCGGCCAGCAGCGCGTCGGTCTGCCCCAGCAGCTCCCGGGAACGGCCGAGCGCGGTCAGCGCCCGCGCCTCCCGGTTGAGGTCCGGCTCGGGCAGCGCCGCCGTGGCGGCGAACGCCTGGAACGCCGAGCCGACCATGCCGTTGTAGAGGCCGAAGGCCCCGGGCCGGTCGAGCTTCCGCTGGTCGATGAAGTCCCGCCCGGCCGGCAACGCCTCGAGGGCGGTGACGAGCTGGTCGATCCGGGCTTCGAGCGGCGCGTCGGCGGCGTCCCGCAGCTCCTCGCCCGCGACCCGGCGGCGCAGCTCGTCGATCGCCCGGTCGGTCCGTTGCCGCTGCTCGGCGAGGGCGGGCAGGGTGCCGGCGCCGGCCAGTTGCACCACGGTGAGCCGGCGCTCGCGTTGCAGCTCGGCCACGACCGCCTCGCCGGGTCGGCCCAGGTCGTAGAGGTAGGTGCGGGCGGCGAGCAGGTCGAGCGCCGGGCCGAAGGTGAGCGTGGTCGCGAAGATCCAGAGCGCCAGCAGGGCGGTCACCGGTACGACGACCAGCGCCGTCAGCTTCGAGCGGATCGGCCAGTCGCGCGTTCTCATCGGACCTCGCCCGGAAGGTGTGGCAGAAGGGGCGCCGGCGACGGCCGGGCAGCGCTCCCACCGGGGCAGCGTCCCGGCGCCTGGCACCGGGCACCGGCACGGGCGCCTTGGGCAGGATACGTAATCCCGGACGGATGCACTACCGCCCGTTGCGACTACCATGACGCTCCGATGTGGAGCCGGACGGCGACGGGTGGCCGGCCGCCGGTGACCGACGGGCCCCGGGTGGGTCGGGCGTTGATCGACTCGGCGTGCCGGAGTTCCCGGTGCCGACCGACGTCGCGGGCCCGGCCCGGGGCTGGGCGCTGGCGATCGGAAAGCCGGCTCGCTCGCGGGCGGCGGGCAGACCGTCCCGGCCGGTTTTCTGGGGTGGATCAAGTCTCGGTGTACGGCTGCGCGCGCCGTCGCGGCGGGTGGCCCGGAACGCTTCCCCAGGAAAGTGCCACCGATCGGGATTGGCGATCTGTGCGGCGAGGGAATACCGGGTGACGAAGGAGGAGCCATGTCGCCCACGCAGATAATCGTCGTCATCGTCGCCGTGCTGGTGATCGCGGCGCTGGCCGTCGCCGTCCGGACGCTGGCCCGCCGCCGGTCCCTGCGGGACCGCTTCGGCCCGGAGTACGACCGGGTGGTGGCCGAGCGCGACAGCCGCGCCGCCGCGGAACGGGAACTCCGGGACCGGGAGCGCCGGCACGCGGAGCTGACGCTCACCCCGCTCGACCCGGAGTCCCGGGCCCGCTACGCCGCCGCCTGGGAGGAACTCCAGGTCCGTTTCGTCGACTCCCCCGCCGAAACCGTGGGCGACGCGGACGAACTGGTCACCCGGTTGATCGCGGAGCGCGGCTACCCCACAGGTGACTTTTCCGACCAGGCCGCCCACCTGTCCGTCGAGCACGCCCGCACCCTGACCCACTACCGGGACGCGCACGAGATCCACCTGCGCAACACCCGGGGCGAGGCCAGCACGGAGGACCTGCGACAGGCGGTCGTGCACTACCGCGCGCTCTTCGCCGACCTGCTCGGCGAGGATCCGCTGAAGCCGCGGCCGCCGGCGCCCCGCGAGTCCGACGAGGCCCTCGGGGACCGGGCCGAGCCGGCAAAGCACGAGCGCGGGCCGGACGACCCGGCGGACCGCATCCCGGACGGGCCCGAGCGCCATCCGGAGCGGCACCACCCGGACACGCCCCAGGACGTCACCAACCGCTGAGGAGGCACCGCGATGCGCCAGGAAGAGCAGCAGGTGAGCAACGACCACCCCGAGGCCGTGCGGTCCAACCCGGTGCCCGTTCCCCCGGAGGGCGGCCGCGGCGGCCGGTCGGGGGTGCCGGAGGACGCGCTCGACGACCGGGGCACCTTCGACGACCCGTCGGTCGCCGGCGAACGCGACGACACGACGGCGGACGACGACACGAGAGCCGACGACGCCCGTGTCGCGCGGACGGCGCGCCGGGACGCCGAGGAGGGCGGCTTCCACGATCCCGGACCGGTGCCGACCGCGCTGGGCGCTCCCACCGTGGCGGGCGCGGTGGCGGCGGCCGCCATGGCCAGTCCCCGGCCCGAGGACGAGGTGGACCCGCGGGCGGAGCGCACCGCCAGCCCGGGCGACGGCGCCGAGGAGGGCGAGCGTGAGGGGTTGCGCGCCGACCCCACGGCCGAGCTGCGCGGGGCCCCGGTCAGCACCGCGGCCGCCGCTTCCCCGCAGTCCTCGACCACGGTCGTGCCGCCCGCCGCGAGCGAGGGCGATCCGGAGCGCCGCGCCGACCTGACCCCGCCCGGGGGCGACCCGGGGGCGGGACCCGCCGGCTACGGCAGCGCCTCCCCCCGCATGGTCGACCCGGACGCGGTGTCACCGGACGCCGACCCGACCAGCGCCGCCGCCGCCGCGACCCCGGTCGCGGCCGGTGGGGCCACCGCCGGCACCCTCTCGTCGGCCGGGACCGCCCGACCGGTCGGGTCGACGGTCGCGGCCGAGCCGGCGAGCCTCTTCGACCCGGCCACGGCCCAGGGCTTCCGGGACCGCTGGCGCGACGTCCAGCTGCGTTTCGTGGACGACCCGCGGGCCGCGGCCGGTGAGGCCGAGGCGCTCGTGGAGGAGGCGATCGACGCCCTGTCGGCGGCGCTCGCGGCGCAGCAGACCACCCTCGGCGGGTGGCAGGAGGCCGGCTCCGCGGACACGGAGGAGCTGCGGATGGCGGTCCGCCGGTACCGGGACTTCCTGGACCGGGTGCTCGGCCGCTGACGGATCACACCGGGCGCGGGACGGGGATCCGCGCGCGCCCGGGCAGGACGCGAGGGTGCCCCGGCCGACGGCCGGGGCACCCTCGCACGCACGGAGCGGACATCAGGGCAGGCGTGGATTTTCACGTTCGGGGGTAGTAGGCCGCCCGCACCCGGACAGGGACGGTCGAACGGAAGGTGACGGGATGGACGGCGGCGGACTACGGCTGAACATGAACGCCCTGGACTATGTCCTCCTGGCGCTCTACTTCGTGACGGTGCTCGGGGTCGGCTTCGCCGCCCGCCGCGCGATCCGCACCAGCGTCGACTTCTTCCTCTCCGGCCGCTCGCTGCCGGCGTGGGTGACCGGCCTGGCGTTCGTGTCGGCCAACCTCGGCGCGCTGGAGATCATCGGCATGGCCGCCAACGGCGCCCAGTACGGCGTGATGACCGTGCACTACTACTGGATCGGCGCGGTCCCGGCGATGGTCTTCCTCGGCATCGTGATGATGCCCTTCTACTACGGCTCCAAGGTCCGCAGCGTCCCCGAGTACCTGCGGCTGCGCTTCAACCGCCCGACCCACCTGCTGAACGCGATCACCTTCGCGGTCGCCCAGGTGCTGATCGCCGGGGTCAACCTCTACGCGCTGGCCCTGATCATGCAGGCGCTGCTCGGGTGGCCGCTCTGGGTGGCGATCATCGTGGGCGCGGCGATCGTGCTGGTCTACATCACCATCGGCGGTCTGTCCGGTGCCATCTACAACGAGGTGCTCCAGTTCTTCGTGATCATCGCCGGTCTGGTGCCGATCACCGTCATCGGCCTCGTGAAGGTGGGCGGCGTGTCCGGCCTCATGGACGCGGTGCGGGACTCGAAGCTCGGCGAGGCGGGGCTGCACGCCTGGCAGGACACCGGCAGCTCGGCCAATCCGCTGGGCGCGCACTGGCTCGGCATCGTCTTCGGGCTCGGCTTCGTGCTCTCGTTCGGCTACTGGACGACCAACTTCGCCGAGGTGCAGCGGGCGCTCTCGGCCAAGAACATGAGCGCCGCCCGCCGTACGCCGATCATCGCCGCGTACCCGAAGCTCGTGATCCCGGCGGTGACCGTGATCCCCGGCCTCATCGCCCTGGTGACGGTGCAGGGGCTCGGCGCGCCGAGCGGCGACCTGGTCTACAACAACGCGATCCCGCTGCTGATGCGCGACCTGCTCCCCAACGGCGTGTTGGGCGTCGCGGTCACCGGCCTCGTGGCCTCGTTCATGGCCGGCATGGCGGCGAACGTGAGCGGTTTCAACACCGTCTTCACGTACGACATCTGGCAGGCGTACTTCCGGCGGGACCGGCCGGACGACTACTACGTGCGGGTCGGCCGGATCGCCACCGTCGTGGCCGTGGTGGTGGGCATCGGCACGGCGTTCATCGCGGCCGGGTTCAGCAACATCATGAACTACATCCAGGCGCTCTTCTCGGTGTTCAACGCCCCGCTCTTCGCCACCTTCATCATCGGCATGTTCTGGAAGCGGATGAGCCCCCTGGCCGGCTTCTGGTCGCTGCTGTCGGGCACCGTCGTCGCGGTGGGGACGTACCTGCTCTACAAGGGCGGGGCGATCCACTTCAACTCCGACCTGGAGGAGAGCTTCTGGGGCGCGGGGCTCGCCTTCGTGACGGCGGCCGTGGTCGCCGCGATCCTCACCCCGCTGACCGCCCCGAAGCGTGACGAGGACCTGCGCGGGCTGGTCTACGGCACCGGTGGCATCGATCTGAAGGGCGACGTGCTGGCCGGCGACACGGCCTGGTACCGCTCCCCCGTCCTGCTCGGCGTGATCGCCCTGGCGCTCGCCGTCGTCCTCTACATCCCGGTCTTCTAGGAAAGGGTCCGCACCATGGCAAACCGCAGCGAGCCGGACCGCGATCCGCTGGTCACGGGAGCCGAGTCGGAACAGCGGCGCTCGGCCGCCGCGCGCCTGTTCGACATCCGCCGAGTGATCGGCGGCCTCTTCGCCGTCTACGGGATCATCGTCACGCTGGTCGGCGTCTTCGACAGCCAGAGCGAGATCGACAAGGCCCAGGGCCTCCGGATCAACCTCTGGTCCGGCCTCGCGATGCTCGGCTTCGGGCTGCTGATGCTGCTCTGGCAGTGGGTCCGGCCGGCCGAGGCGCCCGCCGACCAGGAGCACCAGAGCGGCGCCGACACGCCCGGCGGGTCCGGACCGGGCGCCGCGGACGGGCGTTGACCCCCGGGGTGCCGTACCCGTGCCGCCGGGCTCCGGCGGGATGCTCCCGCGCATGACCCCACCCGCACGGGGTAGGCGAAGGGGATCAGGGAACGCGCCTCGGGAGAGGGAGGGCAGCAGCATGACCGATCGCGACCGCCAACCACCGCTGGAGGAGAGCCCGGAGATGGCCGCGGCGGTGGACGACGACAGCACCGTCCCGCAGCTCCGCACCGGAGGCGGCGCGGACCGGGACAACCCGACCTTCGCCGAGCCGGGTGACCAGGGCGCGCCGAACGACGAGATCATCGGCGACCCGTACGCGGCGGGGACCGGCGCCACCGGGACCGGCACCGGCGCGGGCGGTGACAACATCCGCACCGGGGCGGAGCAGCCCTGGGACCCGGAGGACCTCGTGATGGCCCGGGGCCAGGACCTCACGCCGGAGAACATCGAGCAGGCCCGTCGGGACCTCGACGAGCTGGGCCAGGCCGCGGTGGAGCGGACCGTGCCCTGACCCGTACGCGACGGCGGGCGGGCCCCCTCCCCGATCCCCGGCGGGTGGGCCCGCCGTTCCGCCGGAGTGGCGGTGTCCCGATCGGCCGGACACCGCCATCTCGCCGAACATGGCGTCGATCAGGGGCCTGTCCTCGTCGGCCCTCCCCGCCCACACACAGCCGCCCACCGGTTCCCCGGTCGGGCGGCTTTCGTTCGTCCCGTCACCGGATCCGGGCACCACGGACAGGCCGGCCCCCGGGAGCACGACGGCGACCAGTCCGGCCCAGGCCGGCCCCGACCCGGAGACTGCGGCCGGCGAGGCCCGGACGCGGTGGGACCGCCCGGTCGGGCCCGGACACGGTGGGACCGCCCGGTCGGGTGACAAGGCCATGGGAGGACCGGAAGACAACCGGTCGGCACGGAAAGCCGCGTACCACCCTCATGGTGCGTACGGCCAGCAAACGTAGAAACGTGAATCTTTCCCTGTATAGGTCATGAAACGGTCTAACGTCAGCCTTAGCTCGGGGGCACCGAGTTCAGGACAACAGGGATGGAGTGACGCAGGTCATGGCTAAGAAGATGCTCGGAAAGGTCGTCGCGGGCGCCGCCCTCGGTGGGGCGTCCCTCCTGGTGTTCACGCCGGGGGTCGCGCTCGCGGACGGGCACCACGACGGCAAGGACCGCGACGGCAAGGTCCTGGCCAAGCCGCACGTCGTGAAGGCCGGTGAGGAGGTCAAGCTCCTCGAGATCTGCTCTGAGCGGCAGGAGCACGCCTTCGTGTGGTCGAAGGTCACCGGCAAGGTCGACCTCAAGCCGGTCAAGGACGACCGCGGCGACTGGCGCGACGAGGACCGTGGCGGCAAGGACGAGCACGGCAAGGACGACAAGGGCCGCGACCACGAAGGCAAGGACGACAACGGCAAGGACGACAAGGGCCGCGACCACGAGGGCAAGGACGACAACGGCAAGGACGAGCACGGCAAGGACGACAAGGGCCGCGACCACGAAGGCAAGGACGACAACGGCAAGGACGAGCACGGCAAGGACGACAAGGGCCGCGACCACGAAGGCCGGGAGAACGGCGACAACGGCGGCGACAACGGCGACTGGAACGGCCAGCCGCCGGCCGACGGCCAGCAGCCGCCCGCCAACGAGGGACAGCCCCCGGCCGACGGCGGGCAGCCGAGCGGTCAGGGCGGCGGCGCCGCGGACGGCTCCGCGGACGACCGCAAGGACGACCGCAAGGACGAGCACGGCAAGGACGACAAGGGCCGCGACCACGAAGGCAAGGACGAGCACGGCAAGGACGACAAGGGCCGCGACCACGAAGGCAAGGACGACAACGGCAAGGACGAGCACGGCAAGGGCGAGGACCGCAAGGACTGGAACGGCTACGAGCACGGCCAGGACGCCGAGAACCGCGGCGACGAGGGCGACAAGAAGGACGACAAGGGCAAGGAGCACGGCGGGTACGGCTCCGACGAGTACGGCTCGGACGAGTACGGCTCCGACGAGTACGGCTCGGAGTGGAAGAAGGACGACAAGTCCAACGAGCACGGCGAGTACGGCTCGGAGGAGGGCCGCTCGGACGAGTACGGCTCGGACCGCAAGGACGAGGAGTCCAAGAACCACGACGGGTACGGCTCCGAAGAGGGCCGCTCGGACGAGTACGGCTCGGACCGCAAGGACGAGAAGTCCGGCGACTACGGCAAGGACGAGGACCGCTGGGAGCACAAGCGGGACTTCCTGTACTACGGCGAGGCCAAGGTCGACCGGGACGCCAAGCCGGGCCGCTACGAGCTGAAGGGCTCCTGCGGCGAGGGCGAGCTCATCGTCCTGCCGCACGGTGGGGTCGACGGCGGTGACGGTGGCTCGGCCGCCGGCACCGACAAGAACCTCGCCGCGGGTGGGGCCAGCCTGCTCGGTGCCGCCGCGCTGGGCGGGATCGTGCTGATGCGTCGTCGGCGGACCGATGAGTCGGTCGCCTGACGCGACGGCGACAGGGGCCGGCGGCCGTCACGGGAAACCGTGGCGCGCCGCCGGCGCCGCCGTCGTCGTGCTGCTCGCGCTGGCCGGCGCCGGCATGATCGGCGTCTCCCTGCAGGAGAATCCCGCCCCCCGCCCGCCGCAGCCGCTGGCCCAGGCCGCCCCCGACGCCAGCGGGCCGGCCGAGGCGGACCAGCCCGCCGAGGGGGCGCCGGCCGCGGCGGCCCTGCCCCGGTCCACCCCCACCACCATCGCCATTCCTCGGATCGGGGTGGACGCGCAGATCATGTCGCTCGGCACGAACCCGGACGGCACGGTCCAGGTCCCTCCGCTCGACCAGGCTCAGCTCGCCGGCTGGTACGAGCCGGGCCCGAGCCCCGGCGAGGTCGGCAACGCGGTCATCGTCGGGCACGTGGACTCGGCGAAGCTCGGCCCCGCGGTCTTCTTCGACCTGGGTGCCCTGCAACCGGGGGACACCGTCACGGTGAACCGGCAGGACGGGAGGACGGCCACCTTCCGGGTCGACTCGGTGAAGTCGTACCCGAAGACGTCGTTCCCCACCGAGCTGGTGTACGGGCCGAGCGACCGGCCCGGCCTGCGGGTGGTCACCTGCGGCGGCCAGTTCGACGAGAACGCCCGCAGCTACCTCAACAACATCATCGTCTTCGCGAGCCTCGTGGGCTGACCGGAAGGCGACGGGCCGGCCGGTCGGGTCTCCCCGACCGGCCGGCCCGCGTACGCGTCCGGTCAGGCCGCCGCGGCGGAGGTCCGCACCAGGGTACGGATCTGGCGCAGCAGCACCGACAGCGCGGCGAGGTCGGCCCGGGACTCGTCGAACTCGCCCATGGCCCGCCGTGTCCGGTGGATCGAGGTCGCGTTCGACTGCTCCCACTGCTGCACCCGGTCCTGCGGCGACTGGCTGTCCGGAGTGGAGTCCAGCACCTCCGCGGTGAGCGCCGCCAGCGCCGCGTAGAGGTCGTACCGCAGCGCCATCCGGGCCAGCGTCTGCCACCGGTCCTCCCGCGGCAGCAGGGAGATCTTCGACAGCAGCGCGTCGACGCGGAACCGGTCGGAGAGCACGAAGTAGACCGGCGCCACCTCGCCGACGTCCCGGCCCCGGCTCGCCGCGGTCTCCACCACGTCGAGCAGACCGAAGCTGTACATCAGCCGGGTCGACTGCTCGGCCAGCTCGCGCGGCAGCCCCCGCTCGGTCATCGAGTCGATGTGCGCCGAGATGGCCTCCCGCTCGCTGCCGTAGAACAGGTCCTCCAGCCCCGGCAGCAGTCGCGCCACCCCGTCGCGGAGGCGGGCGATCTCCGCCGGCACGTCGATCGGCGAGCGGCGGTTGGTCACGAGCCACCGCACGGCACGGTCGAGCAGCCGGCGGGTGTCCAGGTACACGGTGGTCTGCAGCTCGGGCGAGACCTTGTTGTCCAGGTTCTCCACCGCGTCCCACAGCTCACGCAGCCCGAACACCTCGCGGACCACGACGTACGCCCGGAGCACGTCCGCCGCGGAGGCGGCCGTCTCCTCCATCACCCGGAACACGAACGAGATGCCGCCCCGGTTGATCGCCTCGTTGACCAGCACCGTCGTGACGATGTCCCGGCGCAGCCGGTGCCGCGCCATCCGGTCGGCGAAGCGCTCCCGCATGGGCGTCGGGAAGTAGTTGACCAGGACCTCGGTCGTCCACTCCTCGTCGGCCAGCCCGTCGGCGAGGATGTCCCGCTCCAGGACGATCTTGACGTACGCGAGCAGCACCGCGAACTCCGGCGCCGTCAGCCCGGACTCGACCCGGACCGCGAGCTCCTCGTCCGGCGGCAGCGCCTCCAGCGAGCGGTCGAGGGCGCCGGAACGCTCCAGCTCGTTGATCATGCGCCGATGCACCGGAAGCAGCGAGGCGGCCTGCGCCTGGGCGTTGTTGATCGCCCGGGCCTGGTCGTAGTTGTCCCGCAGCACCAGGTCGGCGACCTCGTCGGTCATCTCGGCGAGCAACTCGTCCCGCTCACCCGTGGTCAGCTCCCCGTCGGCGACCGCGGTGTTCAGCAGGATCTTGATGTTCACCTCGTGGTCCGAGGTGTCCACACCGGCCGCGTTGTCGATGAAGTCGGTGTAGATGCGGCCGCCCGTCAGCGCGTACTCGATCCGGCCGAGCTGGGTGAAGCCCAGGTTGCCGCCCTCGCCGACCACCCGGCAGCGCAGGCTCCGGCCGTCCACCCGGATCGCGTCGTTGGACTTGTCGCCCACCTCGGCGTTGGTCTGGCTGGACGCCTTCACGTACGTGCCGATGCCGCCGTTCCAGAACAGGTCCACCGGCGCGGTCAGGATCGCCCGCATGAGTTCCTGCGGGGAGAGCTGGTCCACGTCGTCGGCCAGGCCGAGCCGCGCGCGGACCTGCGGCGTGATCGGGATGGACTTCGCGGTACGCGGGAAGATGCCGCCGCCGGCCGAGATCAGCTCGGGGTTGTAGTCCTCCCACGACGAGCGGGTCATCTCGAACAGCCGCTTCCGCTCGGCGTACGACGTGGCCGAGTCCGGGTCCGGGTCGAGGAAGATGTGCCGGTGGTCGAAGGCGGCCACCAGCCGGATGTGCTCGGAGAGCAGCATCCCGTTACCGAAGACGTCGCCGGACATGTCGCCGACGCCGACCACGGTGAAGTCCTCGCTCTGGGTGTCGTGCCCCAGCTCCCGGAAGTGCCGCTTGACCGACTCCCACGCGCCGCGGGCCGTGATGCCCATCTTCTTGTGGTCGTAGCCGGCCGAGCCGCCGGACGCGAACGCGTCGCCGAGCCAGAAGTTGTGCGCCTGCGAGATCTCGTTGGCGATGTCGGAAAACGTGGCCGTCCCCTTGTCGGCGGCGACCACCATGTACGGGTCGTCGCCGTCGTGCCGGACCACGTCGTCCGGCGGCACGATCTGCCCGCCCACGATGTTGTCGGTGACGTCGAGCAGCCCCGACACGAACTCCTTGTAGCAGGCCACGGCCTCGTCCCGGTCGCCCGGCTTCTGCTTCAGGACGAAGCCGCCCTTGGCGCCCACCGGCACGATGACGGTGTTCTTCACCATCTGCGCCTTGACCAGGCCGAGCACCTCGGTGCGGAAGTCCTCCCGCCGGTCGGACCAGCGCAGCCCGCCCCGGGCCACCGGCCCGAACCGCAGGTGCACACCCTCGAACCGGGGCGAGTACACGAAGATCTCGAACTTCGGTCGGGGCGCCGGCAGGTCCGGGATCGCCTGCGGGTCGAGCTTGAACGCCACGTACGACTTGGGCCGCCCGTCCGCGCGCCGCTGGTAGAAGCTCGTCCGCAGCGTGGCCTGGATCAGCGTGAGGTACGCCCGCAGGATCCGGTCCTGGTCGAGGCTCGCCACGTCGTCCAGCGCCTCGCGGATCGACTCCACCAGCTCGGTGCTGCGCCGCTGCCGCTCCTCGGCCTCCGTCCCGCCCGGCGCGAACCGGGTCTCGAAGAGCTGGACGAGCAGCTCCGCGATCTGCGGGTAGGCGATGAACGTCTGCTCCATGTAGTCCTGCGAGAAGACCGTCCCGGCCTGCCGCAGGTACTTCGCGTACGCCCGCAGCACCACGACCTGCCGCCACGTCAGCCCGGCACGAAGCACCAGCTCGTTGAAGCGGTCCACCTCGGCCTCGCCCCGCCACGCCGCCGCGAAGGCGTTCTCCACGTGCGGGCGCACCTCGGCCAGCTCCTGGTGCCCCTCGGGCAGGTGCAGACCGAAGTCGTACAGCCAGATGCGGCCGTCGACGCGGTCCACCTCGTACGGGTGCTCGTCGACGACCCGTACGCCGAGGGAGTGCAGCACCGGCAGCACGGCGGAGAGCATCATCGGCTCGCCGTACCGGTAGACCTTGAACCGGACGTCCAGCGTCTCGTCCACGTCGCCCGGCGCCCGCGCGCCGGCCCGGGGGGCGAGCTGCTTGCGGAACAGGTGCATCTCGAGCTGGCCGGGCTCCTCCAGCAGCTCCAGCTTCGCGAGGTCCTTCATGGCCTCGTACGGGGTGTGCCCGTCCTTGTAGCCCTCGGGGAACGCGTCGGCGTACCGGGCGAACAGGTGCTTGGCCTGCTCGTCGCCGAGCTTGCGCTCCAGCACCAGCCGGTAGTCGTCGTCCCAGAGCCGGGTCGCGTCCGCGAGTTCCTCGGCGAGCAGGTCGGCGTCCACGTCGCGGGGCGGGTCGGTCGGGTCGGTCCGCACGATGAAGTGCACCCGGGCCAGCATCGACTCGGTGACCCGGGTGGTGTAGTCCACCCCGACCCCGTTCAGCTCGCGCAGCAGGATGTCCTGCATCCGCAGCCGGTTCTGCGTGGTGAACCGGTCCCGCGGCAGGTAGATGAGGCAGGAGATGAACCGCCCGTACGCGTCCCGGCGCAGGAAGACCCGCAGCTGCCGGCGACCGGCCATGCGGAGCACGCCGATCACCGCGTGGTACAGGTCGTCGGTCTTGATCTGGAACAGCTCGTCCCGCGGGTAGGTCTCCAGGATCTGGAGCAGGTCCTTGCCGGAGTGGCTGCGCTGGCTCAGGCCGGAGCGCTCCAGCACCTCGGCGACCTTGCGGCGGACCACCGGCAGCTCCCGCACGCTGGTGCGGTACGCCGCCGTGGAGAACAACCCGAGGAACCGGCGCTCGCCGACCACCGCGCCGGACTCGTCGAACACCTTGAAACCGATGTAGTCCAGGTACGCCGACCGGTGGACGGTGGCCCGCGAGTTGGCCTTCGTGATGATCAGCAGGCGCTTCTCGAGCACCTTCTCGTGCGCCTCGGGAGTCATCGACGACAGCGCCCGCGCCTCCGGCGCGTCCTGCCGCAGGATGCCGAGCCCGGTGCCGAGCACCGCCTCCAGGGCCTGCCCGCCCTCCGCGGTCTCGACCAGCCGGTACTCCCGGTAGCCGAGGAACGTAAAGTGATCTTGGGCGAGCCACCGAAGCAGCTCCACCGAGTCGGTGATGTCCTTCTCCGGCACCGGCGGCCGGTTGTCGCTGGTCCGGGCGGCGGCCAGCTCGTCGGCGAGCGCGAGGGCGCGCTGGCGCATCTTCGGCCAGTCCTCCACGGCCTCCCGGACGTCGGTGAGGACCCGCTGGAGTTCGCGGCGGAGCCGTTCCCGTTCCGCCGCGTCACGGACCGGATCTATTTCGATCCGCATCCAACTTTCCACAAGATCGCCGGCGATCGCGTCGTCCGGCTCGACGTCCGCCGCCACCTCCATGAGGCGGCCCAGCGGCTCGCGACGCACCACCACGAGCGGGTGGACCAGCAGGTGGACGTCCAGATGGTACGAGTTGAGCAGAGCGGTCACGGAGTCGACCAGGAAGGGCATGTCGTCGACGACGATCTCGATGACCGTGTGGTGCTGCTCGGCGTCCGGCTCGTGGATCCGCAGCTTCAGCTCGCCCGGCACCCGCTGCTGCGCCAGGTCGCGGTGCGCGCGGGCCGCCTCGAGCATCTCCTCGGCGGTGAAGCCGATCAGCTCCTCGTCCGGCGCGAACCGCCAGAAGCGGCTGACCAGTGTCGCGGCGTCCTGGTCGTCCCCCGCGAGCGCCACGGCCTGGGCCACCAGGCGCTCCACGTTGGGTACCGGTTCGTCGAGCTCGGCGTCCTCCACGTCGTCGGCCAGCGCCTCTGTCGGCAGGCCGAGTTCGTAGATGGTGTCGATGCTCGACCCGGTCAGCCCGGTCACGCCCGTGTCGAGCCGGCCGTAGCCGTCTCCGTCGGTCGCCGAATCGAAGCTGTCGTCGTTCCGGCCGGAGTCATCCTGCCGGAGGTCGGGTTCCGGTTTGATCGCCGGACGCCGGTCCATCGGTGCCACTCCCCTCGACCCACAGCATTGTGGGTCACTCTGCCGCCCAGCCTAGGCCCTGCCGGTCTACCCCTTCGGAGGCGGACCACGGGCCGGACGTCCGGATCGGGACTTTGTCCTTTCACCCGTTGCGGGTCCGAGGTTGGCCGCCTGCCGAGTACCCCGCCACGCGATGTTCATCACACTGTCGCGGGTCCGTCTTTCGGCACGTCGGAGCCCAGCCGGGGACGATGGGGACGGCCTGCGCGTACTACCGTGAGGCGGCCCGAGATCGGAAGGGACTGCTCCATGCGCCTGTCGTACCCGCACCGCCCCACCTCCACCCGCACACGGCGTCCGCTCGCCGTCCTCGCGGTGACCGCCCTCGCGGCCGCAGGCCTGACGGCCTGCTCGGACAGCGACGGTCCGGGGCGCACCGTCGACGCGTTCCTGGCCGGCTGGCACTCCGGTGACCTCCAGGCGGTCGGGTTCGTCGACCCGCTCGGCGCCAAGCTGCCGGCCAGCGACGTCGCCGACGCACTCAAGGACCTGTCCGGTGAGCTGGCGGCCACCCCGCCCACGGTGCGCCGGCAGGGCGACCCGAAGATCACCAAGGACATCGCCACGAGCACGGTCCGCGTCGACTGGACGTTGCCCGGCGGGGCGCACTGGACGTACGACCGGCAGGTGCGCCTCACCCGGGGCGACGACGACCAGTGGCAGGTGATCTGGGAGCCGCAGCTCGTGCAGGAGAAGCTCACCAAGGGTGACCGCCTCGGGCTGCGGCGGGACGCCAGCCCCCGCGCGGGCTTGCTCGACGGCGCGGGCCAGCCGATCGTGGCGCCCCGCTCGGTGGTGCGGGTGGGTGTGCAGCCCGGCGAGGTGACCGACGTCAAGGGTCTCGTCAGCAAGCTCGACGCCGCCTTCAAGGCGATCCGGCCGGCGCTCGTGCCGGCGGTCGACCTCGCCGACCTGCCCAAGCGCATCGCCGAGGGCGGCGCCGGCGACTTCGTCGAGGTGGTGACGCTCCGGGACGAGGCGTACCGCCAGATCAAGTCGCGCATCTACGATCTGCCCGGCACCAAGTTCCGCTCCGAGAAGCTCGACCTGGCGCCCACCCGTGAGTTCGCCCGGGCGCTGCTGGGGTCGGTGGACCCCGCGCAGGCCGACGACCTGGCCGCCCACCCCGACCGGTACGCGGCCGGCGACCTCGTGGGCCACGGCGGCCTCCAGGGCCGTTACGACGAACGGCTACGGGGCAAGCCCGGCCTCACCGTGCTCATCGAGCGCGCGGGCGAGGACGGCAAGCTCGTGCCGACCGGCACCGAGGTGTTCCACAGCGACCCGGAGCCGGGCCAGCCGCTGAAGACCACACTCGACGTGTCCGTCCAGAACGCGGCCGACAACGCGCTGCGCCCCGAGAAGAAGCGGAGCGCCCTGGTGGCCGTACGCATCAGCGACGGCACCGTGCTCGCTGCGGCGAACGGGCCCGGTGCGACCGGGGAGAACCTCGCCTTCGACGCCCAGGTCCCGCCCGGGTCGACCTTCAAGATGGTCAGCGCGCTCGGCCTGCTCGACAAGGGCGCCGTCACGTCGACGACGCCGGTCGACTGCCCGAAGACCTTCACGGTGGACGGCCGCTCGTTCAAGAACTCCGACAACTTCGCGCTCGGCTCGGTGCCGTTCCGCACGGATTTCGCCAAGTCCTGCAACACCGCCTTCGCGGCGCTGGCACCGAAGCTGGGCGCCGACGGCCTGGCCGCCGCCGGCCGCTCGCTCGGCCTCGAGGGCCAGTGGGACCTCGGCGTGGACGCGTTCTCCGGCAAGGTCTCGGTGAACGGGTCCCCGGCCGAGCAGGCCGCCGCCGCCTTCGGGCAGGGCACCACCGTGGTCAGCCCGCTGGCCATGGCCGCCGCCACCGCGGCCGTCGCCCGGGGCCGCTTCGAGCAGCCCAAGCTGTTGCTGGACCCGGCGCCCGCGAAGCCGGCCGGGGCCGGGCCGCAGCTCAAGCCCGAGTCGGTGGAGGCGTTGCGGGGCATGATGCGCGAGGTGGTCACCACGGGCACCGGGACGGCCCTCAAGGACGTGCCCGGCCAGCCGGTGTACGGCAAGACCGGCACCGCCGAGTACGACGACAACCCCGCCCACACGCACGCCTGGTTCGTGGGCTGGCAGGGCGACGTCGCGTTCGCCGTGTTCGTGGAGGAGGGCGGGGCCAGCACGGCCACCGCCGTCCCGATCGCGGAGCGCTTCCTGCGGGCCCTCTCCCGCTGACCGCCCCTTCGCGCCGGGGGCTGGCCGTCCCGCCCACCGGGTCGGGTCGCGCTCCCTGATCGACTCGGCTTCGGCGATATGGCGGTGTCCCGCTTGCCAGGACACCGCCATATCGGGGAACCGGAGTGGATCAGGACGGGCCCCGGGGACCGGGTGAAGCAGTTGCGGGGCGGACGCTGTCGAGCTGCCCCAGATATGGGGCAACCGGGGTGGCCGCGACCGGCCGTGTTCCAGCCCCCGGTCGACGCGGGCTCGACGTCGAGCCGACCGGGCTGCCTTCGGTGGACCCGCTCCGCCTGGCCGATCCCTAGGCGCTCGAACGAGTCCGTCCGACGCTAGGGCCGACCCCGGCTGCCTTCGGTCGCGGCACCGCCGATCTACTCCGACCCACGTTCAATCGACTCGACCCCACGCTCGATCGACTCCACCCCGCGCTCGCTCGACTCCAGCCCGCGTTCGCTCGACTCCACTGTCCTGAAGTCGGGGTGTCCCGCCGCGCCGCACACCCCGACTTCAGGGAAGCCGGGTCGATCACCGCGCCCCAGATCTGGGGCAGCTCGACAGGCCCCGCGACGACCCCCCGACCACCGCCGCCCCAGGCGAAGCCGGCACCACGACACCGCGGCACACCCGCCTACGCCAAGACAAAGCCGATCACCGCGCCCCAGATCTGGGGCAGCTCGACAGGCCCCACGACGACTTCCCGACCACGCCGCCCCAGGCGAAGCCGACACCAGGCGAAGCCGGCACCACGACATCGCGGCACCGCGGCACACCTGCCTCCACCAAGACCCAGCCGACCGCCACGCCCCAGATCTGGGGCAGCTCGACAGGCCGCGGGACACCCGTCCCGACCGCCGCGGATCAGGCGAAGCCGGCGGCGGAGCGGGGGTTGTCGTCGTCCGACGACGGCCTGCTCGTCTCCGGCCCTGCCTCGTCCGGTGGCACCGGCGCGCGGCGCAGCCGGCCTGGACCGGCCGACGCGGGCGGCCCGACCGGCTCCAGCCCGAGCGGCCCGACCGGCCCGAGGGAACCCGCCACACCGGACCGCGCCGGCACACCCGACTGCGCCGCCACGCCGGACTGCGCCGGCACATTGGGCTTCACCGCCACGGCGGACGCCTCGGCCGGATCGGCCGGCGGCGCCGGAACGAGGGCCTCCGAGGGATCGGGATCGTCCGCCGGGACGGGCTCGGCGGCGGGTACAGCCGGACGACCGTTGCCCCGGCGCGGCGTGGGGGCGGCGGGCGATGCGGAACCCGGGAGCGGCGCGGAGGCCGGCGGCGGGGTGGTCGGGCCGGGGAGCAGCCGGGGCGGCACGGCCTCCGGCGCGGTGACCGGCGCCAGCCCGGCCACCACGGTGTTGACGATCTCGGCGGCGTACGCGCCGTCCGGGTCGTAGTCAGGGTCGAAGACCGTCAGTTCCACGCCCAGGCAGTGCGGGGTGTCCACCAGACCGGCGAGCAGGATCTCCAGTTCGGCGAAGGCGATGCCGCCGGGGTCGGGGGCGTCCACGGCGGGCATCACGGCCGGGTCGAGCACGTCGACGTCGATGTGCACCCAGTAGCCCGCGCAGTCGGCGAGCTGCTCGTGCGCCCACTGGGCGGTCCGCGCGGCGCCCTCGGCGCGCAGCGCCGGCACCGGCCGGGTGAGGATGCCGGCCGCCTGGAGGTCGAGCCGGTACTCGTCCTGCGCCCGGATGCCGAGCACCACCACGTCGATGTCCCGGAAGTACGGCCGGCGCCCCTCGATGGCGGCCAGGTCGGCCTGCCCGCGGCCGGTGACGAGGGCCAGATCCTCTCCGGCGGCGGCGCCCACGTAGGACGCGTTGCCGGGATGGCGGAAGTCGGAGTGACCGTCGACGAAGACCAGCCCGATCCGGCCGCCGACCGCCTCGCCGAGCCGGTGCATGGCGAGGGCCGACCCGAGCAGCACCGAGCAGTCCCCGCCGAGCACCACCGGGAACTCGCCCCGGTCGATGATCGTGCCGATCCGGTCGGCGAGCGCCACCGAGTACGCGGAGATCTCCGGGGCGTGGCACACCCCGTCGCCGGGTCGCCAGTCGCCCGCGTCGTACCGCGGCGGGGTGAGGCAGCCGGCGTCGCGGGCGCGCAGGCGGGCCAGCAGGCCGTGGTCCCGTAGCGCGCCGGGTGCCTTGGCGCAGCCGGGGACGGAGCTGGGCGTGGGCGGGCGCAGGCCCAGGTTCGTCGGCGCGTCGAGGACGGCGATCCGGCGCATCATGAGCTCCCGTCCTCGATGGTCGGGCGGGCCGGCCGTACGCCGGCCCGCGCTGGCGTCTTGCGTGCGGCTACCTCAGAACAGGGCGCTGGCGAGGGCCCGCCGTGCCGAGGCGACCGCCGGGTCGTCGGGACCGGCGATGGTGAACAGGCCGATCAGGTGCTGGCGTACCTTTTCGCGGTCGTCGCCCGCGGTGCGGCGGACCGCGTCCACGAGACGCTTGTAGGCCTGCTCGGCCATGCCGCTGAGCACCTCGATGTCGGCGGCCAGCGTCTGCGCGTCCACGTCGTCGAGGTTGGCCTCGGCCGCGGCCAGCGCGGCCCGCGGGTCGACGCCGGCCACCCGGCGGGCCAGGCCCACCTGGGCGAGGCCGGCTTCGGCCGCGGTGTCGGCGGGAGAGTCGGCGAGGATCTTCCGGTACGCCCGCTCGGCGGCGTCCAGGTCGCCGGTCATGAGGGCGTCGTCGGCCTCGTCGAGGCGCGGATCCGACGGGGCGGCCACGCTCACGCCACCGGCCTTGAGCACGGCCTGGATCCACTGCCGCAGCTGCGCCTCCGGCACCACGCCGGAGAAGGCGTCGATCGGCTGGCCGCCGACCACGGCGTAGACCATCGGGATGCCCTGCACCCGGAACATCTGGGCGATGCGCGGGTTGGCGTCGACGTCGATCTTGGCGAGCACCCAGGCGCCGCCGCCCTCGACGGCCAGCCGCTCCAGCACCGGCGAGAGCTGCTTGCACGGCTCGCACCACTCGGCCCAGAAGTCGATGACCACCGGTGTGTTGAGCGAGCGCTCCAGCACCTCGGACTGGAAGGTCGCCTCGGTCACGTCGATGACGGTGACCCCGCCGCCGACGGCGCCCCCGGGCGCGCCGGCGGGCGGGCCGGCCTGGGCCGGCGTGGAGGTGGGGGCAGGGGTGCGCAGCGCGCTGAGGTCGACCGCGCCGCGTGTGAAGATCGACGAGGTGATCCGTGGGTCGCTCATGGTTACCTAGTTTCGCACGGACAACGCCGAACTCAGATCAACCGCGACGGCGACAGTTGCAGTTCTCACCCTGCTCACCCCGCCCCTGCCCACCACGACGGACGGGTCAGAAGCGGGCGGGCTCGCGGTAGGTGCCCCACTCGGCGCGCAGGGCGTCGCAGATCTCGCCGAGGGTCGCCTCGGCCCGGACGGCGTCGAGCATGGCGGGAATCATGTTCTCGCCCGTACGGCTGACCTCGACCATCCGGTTCACGGCGGCCTTGACGGCGGCGTCGTCCCGTCCGGCCTTCCGCTCGGCCAGCACCCGGCGCTGCTCCAACTCGACCTCGTGCGAGATACGCAGGATCTCCAAGTCCTTGGCCACCGTGTTGGTGTGGCAGTTGACCCCGACGATCTTCTTGTCGCCCTTCTCGAGCGCCTGCTGGTAGGTGAAGGCGGCCTCGGCGATCTGGCTCGTGAACCAGCCGTCCTCGATGCCCCGGAGGATGCCGGAGGTCATGGGGCCGATCTGGTGCGGGCCCTCGCCACCGAGCTGGCGGATCCGGGCGAAGATCTCCTCCGCCTCGGCCTCGATCTTGTCAGTGAGCGCCTCGACGTACCAGGAGCCGCCGAGCGGGTCGGCCACGTTGGTGACGCCGGTCTCCTCCATGAGCACCTGCTGCGTACGCAGGGCGATCTCGGCGGACTCGTCGGTGGGCAGCGCGAGCGTCTCGTCGAGCGCGTTGGTGTGCAGCGAGTTGGTCCCGCCGAGCACGGCGGCGAGCGCCTCGACGGCGGTGCGTACCACGTTGTTGACCGGCTGCTGCGCGGTCAGCGACACACCGGCGGTCTGGGTGTGAAAGCGCAGCCAGAGGGCCTTCTCGCTGGTGGCGCCGTAGACGTCGCGCAGCCAGCGGGCCCAGATGCGGCGGGCGGCCCGGAACTTGGCGATCTCCTCGAAGAAGTCGACGTGCGAGTCGAAGAAGAAGCTCAGGCCCGGGGCGAAGACGTTCACGTCGAGCCCGCGCGAGAGGCCCAACTCGACGTAGCCGAAACCGTCGGCCAGGGTGTACGCAAGCTCCTGCGCGGCCGTCGAGCCGGCCTCGCGGATGTGGTAGCCGGAGACCGACAGCGGCTTGTAGCGCGGGATCTCCCGGGCGCAGTACTCCATGAGGTCGCCGATGAGGCGCAGGTGCGGCTCCGGGTCGAAGAGCCACTCCTTCTGCGCGATGTACTCCTTGAAGATGTCGGTCTGCAGGGTGCCGTCGAGCGTGGACAGGTCGACGCCCTGCCGCTCGGCGGCGACCAGGTACATGCAGAAGACCGGAACCGCCGGCCCCGAGATGGTCATCGACGTGGTGACCCCGGCCAGGTCGATGTCGTCGAAGAGCACCTCCATGTCGGCGGCGGTGTCGATGGCCACGCCGCAGTGCCCCACCTCGCCGAGCGCCTGCGGGTCGTCCGAGTCCCGGCCCATGAGCGTCGGCATGTCGAAGGCGACCGAGAGCCCGCCGCCGCCGGCGCCCAGGATCATCTTGTAGCGCTCGTTGGTCTGCCGGGCGTTCCCGAAGCCGGCGAACTGCCGGATCGTCCAGGTGCGCCCGCGGTAACCGGTCGGGTAGAGGCCACGGGTGTACGGGAACTCGCCCGGCCAGCCGATGCGCTCGAAGCCCGGGTACGCGACGCCCTCCGGAGGGCCGTAGACCGGGTCCACGGTCATGCCGGAGAGCGTGGTGAAGTCCGCGTCCCGCTTGCGCGCGGCGTCGTACCGGGCCTGCCAGCGGGCCCGTCCGGCAGCGATCTCGTCGGCGTTCATGAGCGGGGCTCCTCCTCGGGTCCTCGACTGCACGTCGAGTGTAGAGCCCTGGCCTGAACGATCGCTAAGGAAGGTCGTACCGGTGGGTAACCGTAGGGCCGCCGAACGGGAGGTCGGGCCTCAGGCCGTCGGTGCGGCCGGACCCCCGAGCGCCACGTCGTCGACCCGGATGTTGACCTCGTCGACCCGCAGGCCGTACGCCTCGACCGCCTGGGTCACCGCCACCCGGACCGCCTCCGTCACCTCGGGTACCGTCCGGCCCGCCTCGATCACGATGACGAGGTTGACCACCGCCGCCCCGTTGGTGACGTTGGCCGAGCAGCCGCGGCGGGCGTCGCCGACCTGGTCGAGCCCCACCCGGTCGAGCACCGCGTTGAAGAACCGCGCCACGTCCCCGCCGAGCTCGGTCACGCCGGGCACCGAACGGGCGGCGGCCACCGCGATCTTCTCCACCACCTCGTCGGAGACGGTCGTCGTCCCGGCCGCCACCGCGTCCGGCGTCACCGACAGCTCCTGCGTCGCCTCGTCAGCCATGCTCTCCCACCCTCGCTGCGCCCCGCACGCCGTCCGTACGGCGGTGCGAGCGTACTAACAAGGGCGGGTCCGCAGTGGACCGGTCAGCCGCCGAGCTGGTCCAGCAGCTGGTCGGCGGCCGCGTACGGGTCGATGGCCCCCTCGGCCACCTTCGCGGCGAGCGACGGCAGCTCCGTACCGTCGCGCAGCGAGCCGATCCGGTCGCGGAGGACGCCGAGCGCGATCGCCTCGATCTCGGCGGCGGCCCGCGCCTCCTGCCGGCGGCGCAGCTCGCCGTGCTCGACCAGCCAGCCGCGGTGCTTGTCGACGGCGGCGGCGATGTCGTCGATGCCCTCGCCGCGGGCGGCGATGGCGCGCACCACCTGCGGCCGCCACTCCCCCGGGCCGCGCTCACCGAGCGCGATCATGCCCTGGATGTCGCGGTACGTCGCGTCGGCGCCGTCGCGGTCGGCCTTGTTGACCACGAACACGTCGGCGATCTCCAGGATGCCGGCCTTCACGGCCTGGATGGCGTCGCCCATGCCCGGAGCGAGCAGCACCAGCGTCGTGTCGGCGAGCGAGGCGACCTCGACCTCCGCCTGCCCGACGCCGACGGTCTCGACCAGCACCACGTCGCAGCCGGCGCCCTCGAGCACACGCACGGCCTGCGGGGTGGCGGCGGCCAGCCCGCCGAGGTGTCCCCGGCTCGACATCGACCGGATGTAGACGCCCGGGTCGGTGGCGTGGTCCTGCATCCGGACCCGGTCGCCGAGGATCGCGCCGCCGGTGAACGGGCTCGACGGATCCACCGCCAGCACGCCCACCCGGTGGCCCCGGGCCCGCAGCGCCCGGACCAGCTCGTTGGTGGTGGTCGACTTGCCCACGCCGGGCGAGCCGGTCAGCCCGACCACCTGGGCCTGACCGGCGTACGGCGCGAGCGCCGCGGCGACATCGCGCAGCAGCTCGTCGCCGTTCTCCACCAGCGTGATGAGCCGGGCCACCGCGCGGGGGTCACCCGCGCGGGCCCGTTCGACCAGCATGGGTACGTCCCGACTGCGGCGCAGCGAGCCGGTGGCCGCGGCCGGGGCGTTCTCCACGGTTCCGCTCACCGGCCGCTCTCCAGGACTGTTGCCACCGTTTCGCTCACTGACCGCTCTCGCCCGGCGCCGGCACGTGGATGATCAGCGCGTCGCCCTGCCCGCCGCCGCCGCAGAGCGCGGCCGCGCCGGTGCCGCCGCCCCGGCGCTTCAGCTGCAGGGCGAGGGTGAGCACCAGCCGGGCGCCCGACATGCCGATCGGGTGGCCCAGCGCGATGGCGCCGCCGTTGACGTTCACCTTCTCGGGGCTGATCCCCAGCTCCCGGGTGGACTGAATCCCGACCTGGGCGAACGCCTCGTTGATCTCGATGAGGTCGAGGTCGGCGACGGTCAGCCCGGCCTTGCGCAGCGCGTGCTGGATGGCGTTGGACGGCTGGGAGTGCAGGGAGTTGTCCGGCCCGGCCACGTTGCCGTGCGCGCCGATCTCCGCCACCCAGGTCAGCCCCAGCTCCTTCGCCTTGGCCTTGCTCATCACGACGACGGCGGCGGCGCCGTCGGAGATCGGCGACGAGCTGCCGGCCGTGATGGTGCCGTCCTTCGTGAACGCCGGGCGCAGCTTCGCCAGCGTCTCGACCGTGGTGTCCGGGCGGATCCCCTCGTCCTCGCTGACCACCACCGGGTCGCCCTTGCGCTGGGGGATGACCACCGGGGTGATCTCGTCGGAGAAGCTGCCGTTCTTCTGCGCGGCGGCGGCCCGCTGGTGGCTCGCCGCGGCGAAGGCGTCCTGCTCCTCGCGGCTGATGCCGTGCTTCGTGCCGAGCCGCTCGGTCGACTCGCCCATCGAGCAGCAGTCCCAGGCGTCGGTGAGCCCGTCGAGCGCCATGTGGTCCTTGACCACCACGTCGCCGTACTTGTAACCGGTGCGCTGCCCCATGAGCAGGTGCGGCGCGTTGGTCATCGACTCCATGCCGCCCGCGACCACGATGTCGAACTCGCCGGCCCGGATCAGCTGGTCGGCCAGGGCGATCGCGTCGAGGCCGGAGAGGCAGACCTTGTTGACGGTCAGCGCCGGCACGGACATGGGGATGCCCGCCTCGACCGCTGCCTGGCGGGCCGGGATCTGGCCGGCACCGGCCTGGAGCACCTGCCCCATGATCACGTACTGCACCTGGTCGGGGCTGACGCCGCCCCGCTCCAGCGCGGCCTTGATGGCGATACCGCCGAGCTTCGTGGCCGGGAGGTCCTTGAGGTTGCCCAGCAGGCGCCCCATCGGGGTCCGCGCGCCGCTGACGATCACCGAAGCCATGCCTGCCTCCGAGGGGGTGCCGACCTGTACGCCTTAACGATTGTTCGGCCAGACTAGCGCCATGGCTGAGAACTCCCCCGTCGAGCCCGCTGCGGACTACGTCACAGACATCGGGCTGCGCCGAATCGACCACGTCGGCATCGCCGTCGCCGACCTGGACGCCGCCATCGACTTCTACGAGCGGACGTTCGGGATGCGCTGCGTGCACACCGAGACCAACACCGAGCAGGGGGTCCGGGAGGCGATGCTGGCCGTGGGACCGGACACCGCGGGCGGGTGCGTGCAACTGCTCGCCCCGCTCACCCCGGAGTCCACCATCGCGAAGTTCCTCGATCGCAACGGTCCGGGCGTGCAGCAGGTGGCGTACACGGTCGCCGACATCGACGCCGCCTGCGCGGCCCTGCGCGAGCGGGGGATGCGACTGCTCTACGACACCCCGCGGCGTGGCACCGCCGACTCGCGGATCAACTTCGTCCACCCCAAGGACGCCGGCGGCGTCCTTGTCGAGCTGGTCGAACCGGCCGCCGCCCACTGAGGCCGCCCCGGTGCCGTCGATCATGAGGTTGTCGGCGCGGTCGTCGGCGTGTCGCGCCGACAACCTCATGATCACGGGAGTGTGCAGGCCGAGGCGCGAGCCTGGTGGTGCGCGGTTCAACGTTGGCCCGGACAGCTTCACGCATCGAGCGATGCAGTTTTTCACACAGGGCTTCCCGCCCTAGCTACCGTTCAGTAACGTCCGCCCCCAACAGAAGCGCGACCACTGCCGGTTGTGTCGGATGCCGACATGGCGGCCCGGTCGCACCGGCGCCGACGATGGCAGCACCCAGGCTCGCGTGGCGCGGGTGCGGACGAACGGGAGGTCACCGTGCAGGACATCCTCGAGGCGATCATGGCGGCGGAGAACTCCAGCCAGCCGGAGCGGGAACTCGCCGGGATCGCCGGGCTGCCGGTGCCGGAGAGCTACCGCGGGGTCGTGGTGCGGGCCGACGAGACCCGGATGTTCGACGGGATGGCGACGCGGGACAAGGACCCGCGCAAGGCGCTGCACGTCCAGGAGGTGCCGACGCCGGAGCTGGGCCCCGGCGAGGCCCTGGTCGCCGTGATGGCGAGCGCCATCAACTACAACACGGTGTGGACGAGCATCTTCGAGCCGCTGTCCACCTTCACGTTCCTCCGACGGTACGGCCGGCTCTCCGAGCTGACCCGCCGGCACGACCTGCCGTACCACGTGGTGGGGTCGGACGCGGCCGGTGTCGTGCTGCGCACCGGGCCCGGTGTCACCCGGTGGAAGGCCGGTGACGAGGTCGTGGCGCACTGCCTCTCCGTCGAGCTGGAGGACGCGGCGGGGCACGACGACACGATGCTCGACCCGCAGCAGCGGATCTGGGGCTTCGAGACCAACTTCGGGGGCCTCGCCGAGCTGGCCGTCGTGAAGGCCAACCAGCTCATGCCCAAGCCGCGCCACCTCAGCTGGGAGGAGGCGGCCAGCCCGGGGCTGGTCAACTCGACCGCGTACCGGCAGCTCGTGTCCCACCATGGCGCCAACATGAAGCAGGGTGACGTGGTGCTCATCTGGGGCGCGTCCGGCGGCCTCGGCGGCTACGCCACCCAGATGGCGCTGAACGGCGGCGCCATCCCGGTGTGCGTGGTGTCCTCGCCGGAGAAGGCCGAGCTGTGCCGCAGGATGGGCGCCGAGCTGGTCATCGACCGCGCGACCGAGGGGTTCCGGTTCTGGCGGGACTCCGAGACCCAGGACCCGGACGAGTGGCGCCGCTTCGGCGAGCGGATCCGCGAGCTGACCGGCGGCGAGGACCCGGACATCGTCTTCGAACACCCCGGCCGGGAGACCTTCGGCGCGAGCGTCTACGTCGCCAAGCGGGGCGGCACCATCGTCACCTGCGCGTCCACCAGCGGCTACCAGCACCAGTACGACAACCGCTACCTGTGGATGCACCTCAAGCGGATCATCGGCAGCCACTTCGCCAACTACCACGAGGCGTGGCAGGCCAACCGGCTCGTGGCGCTGGGTCACGTGCACCCCACGGTGTCGCGCACCTACCCGTTGGAGCAGACCGGGCAGGCCGCGTACGAGGTGCACCGCAACGCGCACCAGGGCAAGGTCGGCGTGCGCTGCCTCGCGCCACGCGACGGCCTGGGCGTCCGGGACGCGGAGCGGCGTTCCCGGCACGAGGACGCGATCAACCGGTTCCGCGGTCACTGACCGCCGCCGGATCGCCGACGCACCCGCTCCGGCCGCTGTCCCTGCGGCCGGAGCGGGACGGTCCGTCCGGCGGGGACTCGTCGACCATTGCGGCCGACCGCGTTTCCGACGGGTCGCCGGCGACCCATTCGAGTGGACGCGGGAGCACCGACAAAGAGCGGGCGCTCGTACGCATTTCACGTTCCGCGCGGCGTCGTCCCGACCCGCCCCGGACCTGCCAAGATCGCGGCTGGGTCCGGTCCCGTGGCCACCCGAAGTTGACCATGTAAAGAGGACTCGAAAGGTTCGTACCGCTCTTGCGGAGCACCCTGGGGCGTCTGCCAGTATGTCCCAATGCCCCAGCAGCAGTCCTCCCCTCTTGCGTTCTTCGATAACGCGAACTCGCAGCCAGATTTCACCGTTGGCCTGCGCGGATACAACACCCACCAGGTCGATGACTTCATCGGCCGGATGACCGCCGCGCTGACCCAGTCCGAGCAGGCTCGCGCCGAGGCCGAGCAGCGGATGAACGACGCCCAGCGTCGGCTCCGCCAGGCCGAGCAGCGCATGACCGCGCTGGAGCAGAAGCTCGCGGACACCAACAAGCAGCTCGAGGAGAACAGCCGGCCGACCCTCTCCGGCCTCGGCACCCGCGTCGAGCAGATCCTCCGGCTGGCGGAGGAGCAGGCCAACGACCACCGCAACGAGGCCAAGCGGGAGTCGGAGGGCATCCTCTCCGCGGCCCGCCTCGAGGCGCGTGAGATCACCGACAAGGCACGCGCCGAGGCGGCCGCCATGAAGGCCACCGCCGAGCGGGAGGCGGGCAACGTCCGCACCGCCGCCGAGCGGGAGGCCGCCGAGGTCCGGGTGCAGGCCCGCCGTGAGGCCGACACGCTGCGCGCCGACGCCGAGCGCGAGACCAAGCAGCTGCGCACCGTCACCGCGCACGAGGTGGCCGAGCTGAAGTCCACCGTCGAGCGGGAGGTGGCCACCCTTCGGGCCACCGCCGAGCGGGAGATCACGCAGCAGCGCGCGAAGGCCGCGCGGGAGGCCGAGGAGAAGCGCGCCGAGGCCACCAAGCTGCTCACCGACGCGCGGGACAAGCGCGACAAGGACCTGCAGGCCCTGGAACTCCAGCTCGCCGAGCGCCGGGAGAAGGCCGAGCGCGAGGAGTCCGAGCGGCACGCCGCGCAGGTCGCGCAGACCCAGAAGCTGGTCAACGAGGCCGAGCAGCGGGCGCGGGCCGCCCAGGAGCGGGCCAAGGAGATCGAGCAGCGTGCGGAGGCCCGCCGGGTCGAGTCGGAGCGCACCGCGAACGAGACGGTCGACAAGGCCAAGGCGCTCGCGGACAAGACCCTCAACGAGGCGCGGGCCGAGTCGCAGCGCCTGCTCAGCGAGGCGCGCACCGAGGCGGAGCTGACCACGCAGGCGGCGCGCCGCGAGGTCGAGGACCTCACCCGTCAGAAGGACGCGGTCACCGCGCAGCTGGGCCAGATGCTGTCGGGTCTCGCCGGCATCGTGCCGGGCGTGCCGAACGCCGCGGCCGGGTCGGCCGCCAAGCCGGAGGCCGGCAAGACCGACGGCGACAAGGTGACCGCCGAGTCGGCCAGCTGACGCGGCGCCAGGTAGGGGCATGACGCGGCGCGGGGTGGCACCGGGTGACCGGTGGCACCCCGCGCCGCATGCTTTCGCAAACCCGTTGTTATCTACCGGTACGAACCGAGTGAAGTAGGTCCCAACAGGGGCGTCCGTATCGCCCCAGCCGGACCGGATGCGTGTGAGGATGGTGGCATGTCGCACGGCGAGGAACTGTTCGCTCTCGGCGGGGACGTGGCCACGGAGCCCAGCTTCGAGTCCGCGCTGCGGGGGTACGAGAAGAAACAGGTCGACAGGTACGTCGCGCGTGCGGAGCACGAGATCGCGACTCTCGCGGCGGAGCGGGAGCAGGCCTACACACAGATCCACAAGCTCGCCGGCCAGGTCGAGGTGCTCCAACGGGACCTCGCCCAGGTGCGCAAGCAGGTGGGCGTGGTGGACCGGGCGTCGTTCCGGCACCTCGGTCCCCGCGTGGAGCAGATCCTGCTCCTCGCCGAGGAGCAGGCGGAGGACATCCTCAGCGCCGCCAACCAGGAGATCGAGTCCCGCCGGGCCGCCGCCGAGCACATCGTCGAGGACGCGCGCGAGCAGGCCGCGACGGCGCTGAAGGACTTCGAGATCGCCCTCGCCGCCCGGCGCGCCGAGGAGGAGCGGCAGGCCGCCGCCCGCAAGGCCGAGTCGGAGGCCGCGCTGCGGGCCGCCAAGGAGGAGTCGGCGAAGCTGCGCCGCAACGCCCAGGACGAGCTGGCGAAGGCGCAGCAGGAGGCGACGCAGCTCCGCGAGACGGCCAAGGAGATCCACGCCCGGGCCCAGCAGGAGTCCACCAAGTTGCGTGAGGCGGCCCGCGAGGTGCTGACCAAGGCGCAGCAGGAGGCGACGCAGCTGCGGGACGCCGCCAAGGAGGTGCACGCCAAGGCCCAGCAGGAGGCCAAGCGCCTCGTCGACCAGGCGACCGAGGCCGGGCGGGCCACCCACGCCAAGGCGCAGCGGGACGCCAAGCAGATCATCGACGACGCCTCGATGGCCGGCCGGGCCACGCGGGCCAAGGCGCAGCAGGAGGCGGAGCGGCTGACCACGCAGGCGGCCGAGACGGCCAAGCGCAGCCGCGCCGAGACCGAGGCGTACGTGCAGCGCATGCGCAGCGAGACCGAGGCGTACGTGCAGCAGTCGCGGGCGCAGACCCAGCAGGAGCTGGGCGCCTGGCGGGCCGGCGTCGAGCAGGAGGTCAACTCCCGCCGCGAGACCGCCGACCGCGAGCTGGCCCAGCGGCGGGCCACGGCCGACCAGGAGTTCGCGAAGCGCCGCGACGAGCTGGAGAAGCAGTACAAGTCCCGCCAGCAGGAGCTGGAGACGGGCTTCACGAGCCGCAAGCAGGAGCTGGAGACCAGCTTCACCGGCCGGCGTGACCAGCTCGAGGCCGAGTACACGGCCCGCAAGAACGAGATCGAGCAGGGCGCCGACCGCATCCGGCAGACCGCCGAGCGGGACGCGGCGACCCTCCGCCAGCAGGCCGAGGAGCAGGCCGCCGAGCTGCTGCGCCGGGCCGAGTCGGAGGCCACCGAGAAGCGCCGCGCCGCCGACGAGCACGTGGCGACGTCCCGGCGGCAGTTCGAGGAGTACGCCGCCACGACCCAGCAGGCCCTGGCCACCACCCAGCAGCACCTGGCCGCCACGCAGCAGGAGGTCGCGGCCGGCCGACAGCAGCTCGCCCAGGTGATGCTGGAGATCGCCCAGGCCCAGCAGCAGCTCGCCGACCTGCGACAGGAGACGTGGAAGTCCCGCCAGGAGTCCGACGAGCTCCAGCGGAAGCTGGCCGAGCTGCGCGTGCAGACGGCCGCCGCGACGACCGGGTCCGACGGCCCCACCTCGCCCCCACCGGCGGGCACCGTCGCCCCCGCCTCCGCGGCCGGGCCGGCGGTGGCCGCCCGACCCGTCGACGCGGGCCGCGGCGCCGGCGAGGGCCCGGCGGCGAAGCCGGCGGAAGCGTCACGACCGGGTGGCCCGAAGGCCGAACCGGGCGCGGCACAGCCCACTCCCGTGAAGACCCAGCCGGGCACGGCCCAACCGGGGCCCGTGACGGCCCAGCCCGGCACCCCGCAGCCGGGACCCGTGACGGCCCAGCCGGCCGACGGCAAGCCCCAGCCCGTCGGCGGCAAGGCTCAGCCCGCTAAGGCGGCGACGTCGCCGGTGGGCGGCTCGCCCGCTGGCGGCACCACCCAGCCGGCCGGGAGCAAGCCCCAGACCGCCGAGGCTGCGCCCGCCGCGGCCACACCGGACCCGGTGACCACGGCGACGGAGTCGGCGAGCAGCGAGGGCGAACGGGACGCGGCCGCCCAGCCGAAGGCCCGCCCGGTGGCCGAGCCGGTCACCACGGTGGACGACGGGGAGGCCGGGGCGGCAAAGGACGGCGAGCCGACGGTGGCCGCGGTGCCGGGCGAGGGCGGCCGGGGCGCCACGCCCACGAAGATCACCAGCACCGGCGAGAACGGCAAGCGGCCGAGCAAGCCGACCACCGACGAGCGGGCCGCCAAGCCCAACACGGTGGCCGTCGAAAAGGAGTGAAGCCCGCTCGTCCGCGCGCGAGTCTCCCGGCCGGGGCGGGCTCGTTCGGCGGGGCGCGAGACGCCCTGCCCGGCATGATCGCACTCGATCCAGGAAGTAGTGGCCTTCCCGCACCCCTGAGGCCACTACTTCCCCGATCGAGCACGACCTTGGGGCCCGCACGTGTGCGTGCGAGCGCGGAGGCGGGTGCGGGTGCGGATGCGGGCGGGGGCGCCTTGGAGCGACGCGACGGGTGGCCCGGGCGGCGGCACATCTCCCGTCGGGCGTGATGCCTCTGCGTCATATTTATGCCTCAGAGGCATCACGCTCACGCGACCTTCTGCTCTCGGGCGGCATCGGCGATGACGTCAGATGCCGAGAGCCGCCGCTCAGCGCCGTCGGGCGACCCGGACGGAGGGCGGCGCCGGGCACGCTCAGCCGGCACGGCCACGCTCGGCTCGCACGGGCCGGTGGGCTCGCACGGCCGATGGGCTCGCACGGCCGCTGGGCGGATCCGGTGACGGTGGGCGGAGGCGGGTGGTTCACCCCTCGGGCGGCCAGTAGTCTCCGGGCATAGGCCGTTAAGCCACGAGCCACACGGCAGCGAGCCGCCGCACGCGTGGAGCCGCCCGCGCCACGAGCAGCCCGCGGCACGGGCAGCCCGCGCCACAAGCGGCTCGCGCCACGAGCGGCTCGGGACGAACCGGGTGTGCGAGCGGCGGTGGGTGGATGGGGCGGCCGAGCCGCGCGACCTGACCGGAGGACTGGTGACGCAGGACGGGCCGACCACCGACGGGCCGGACCCCGATCGGGCCGACGCGCCGGGCTCGGACCAGCCATCGGCCGGGGCTTCGCGGTCCGCCCCCGAGCGGGACCGGACGCACCGGCACACTCCGGCGCCCGAGGCGGCCACCCCGCCGCACCCCGTGGCCGCGCCGTCCGGGGACGCGCCCGAGGCGCTGGACCCGCCACCGGTCACCGGATCGGGGCGGTTCGGACCACCCGGCCGGCCACTGCGGCGCAACAGCTTCCTGCTCGGCTTCACCGGGGCGCTCGGCGTGCTGCTGGCGTACACCCTCTATCTCGGCATCCGCAACGCCGCCGGGATCCTCGTCCTGGTGCTGATCGCGCTCTTCCTCGCGGTCGGCCTCTACCCGGCGGTGGCCCGGCTGCGCCGCTGGGGCCTGCCGCACGGGCTGTCCGTGGCGCTCGTCGCGCTCGCCGTGCTGCTGCTGCTCTGCGGCGGCGTGGTGGCGCTGGTGCCGCCGATCGTCACGCAGTCCGGGCAGTTCATCGAGCAGTTGCCGACGCTGTTGGAGGAGTTGCGCCGCAGCGAGACGGTCAACAACCTGGTCGAGCGGTACGACCTCGTGCAGCGGGTGCAGGGCGCCGTGAACGCGGAAACCGTGAGCCGCGCGCTCGGCGGCGTGCTCGGCGGCGCCCAACTGATCTTCGGCACCATCTTCCGGATCCTGACCGTGCTGGTGCTCACGATCTACTTCCTGGCGTACTTCGACCGGCTGCGTGCGCTCGGGTACGCCCTCGTGCCCCGGTCGCGGCGGGAGCGGGTGCAGCTCATCGGCGACGAGATCCTCGCGAAGGTCGGGGCGTACATGGTCGGCGCACTGTGCATCGCGGTGCTGGCCGGCCTCAGCACGTTCATCTTCGCGCTGATCGTCGGGCTGGCGTACCCGATGGCGCTGGCCGTGGTCGTCGCCGTGACCGACCTCATCCCGCAGATCGGGGCGACCCTCGGCGCGTTGATCGTGACCCTGGTCGGCTTCGCCACCGACCTGTCGGCCGGCATCGCGTGCCTGGTCTTCTTCCTGGTCTACCAGCAGGTGGAGAACTACCTCATCTACCCGAAGGTGATGCGCCGGTCGGTGCACGTCAACGAGGTGGCGGCCCTGCTGGCCGCGCTGCTGGGGGTCGCGCTGATCGGCGTGGTGGGCGCCCTCATCGCCATTCCCACGGTGGCCGCGATCCAGCTCATCCTGCGCGAGGTGGTGCTGCCCCGGCAGCAGACGCGCTGACCGGCGCTCAGCCGGCCTTCGCCTGCGGCGGGCCCGGCACCGGCCGGTCCGCGAACGACGCCACCGTGCGGTCGGCGTACGCGCTCACGTCGCCGGTCTCCATCGGCCCGTCCCAGGTCGTGGGCAGCGGCACCGGGACGGCCGGGTTGACGCGCCGGACCACCTCGTCGAGCACCCGCTCGGCGTCGCCCACCCAGAGGTGCTTCGCGCCGGACACGCCCACGACCTCGGCCTGCGGCACGGCGGCGAAGCGCTCCCGGGCCTCGGCCGGGCGCAGGTAGTCGTCGAACTCGGGCACCAGCGCCACCAGCGGCCGGCCGGAACCCGCCCAGCGGTCAAGGTCCTCCGGCTCCGAGTAGCGCAGCGGCGGGGAGAGCAGGATGGCGCCGGAGACGGCCGGGTCGCAGCCGTACTTCAGGGCCAGGTCGGTCCCGAACGACCACCCCAGCAGCCAGATGTTCGGCAGGTCGTGGAACTCGGCGTACTCGATGGCGGCGGCCACGTCGTAACGCTCGCCGACCGCGTTGTCGAAACTCCCCTCGCTGGTGCCGCGGATGCTGCTGGTGCCCCTGGTGTTGAAGCGCAGCACGGCGACGTCGGCCAGCGCGGGCAGCCGCCAGGCCGCCTTGCGGAACACGTGGCTGTCCATCATCCCGCCGTGGGTGGGCAGCGGGTGGAGGCAGACCAGGGTGGCGACCGGCTCGCGGTCGACCGGGCGGGCCAGCTCGCCGACCAGGCGCAGACCGTCGGCGGTGTGCAGCTCGATGTCCTCCCGGTGGCCGGGGAGGATGGACGACGCGCGGATGGGTTCGCTCACCGGTCAAGTCTCGCGCCACGGCCTCGCGGCCGCCCGCCCGGGGCGGAAACAGCGTGACGCAGATCGCTCAGCCGTAGTGCGGGGCGCCGCGCCCGCGCTGGATCACCGGACCGCGCCGGTCCCGTGCGCGCCAGCACCCGCTGTGCCAGTGCCGGCGGTCGGTGAGGTCACCCCGGCCGTCGGCCGGCCAGGCCACCACGTGCGCCACCCCCGGGCGGATCTCCTGGTCGCAGCCGGGGCACCGGTACGTCTTCACGGACGCCCCGCCGCTGATCCCGCGGACCTGCCACTCCCCGTCGCGCCACTGCTGCACCGAGGCGACGCCCTGCCGCGCCCGGTCGCCGTCCAGGTGCGGGGTGTCGTCCCGACGGGGGCGGTTGCGACGAGGACTCACGTCGTCAAGCGTACGGGCCGACCGGCGGGACGCCCCGCCGGACGGTCTCCCCGCTCAGTCCCAGGTCTCCGGTCGGGCCAGGTCTGCGAGCAGTCCAGGATCTGCGCGATCGTCGCGTCGTCGAGGTCCTCGTAGTAGCGAAGCACGAGCACCGCACGCTGGCGGTCGGGCAGCCCGGCGATGAGCCGCCACATCTCGTCCCGGTCGGCCGTCTCGCCACCGAGGTCGCCGCGCTGGGGCCGCTCCCGGAACGACTCGACGGCCAGTTCCCGGTTGGACAGGCGTCGCCACCACGAGTTGTTGGCGTTGACGAGCATGCGGCGCACGTAGACGTCGGACCGGTCGGCTCGGGCGATCTTCCGCCAGTGCACGTACGCCCGGGTCAGCACCTCCTGGGTGAGGTCCTCGGCCCGGTGCTCGTCGCCGGTGAGCAGCCGGGCCAGGCGCAGAAGGGCCGGGCCGCGGCTGCCGACGTACTCCTCGAAGGTCACGCCCTTCCAGACGCCGTCACCGGCGCGTCCTGTTGACCCGGGTCAGCGGTGGGTGTGGTCGCGGAAGCCCCGGCCCGTCTTGCGGCCCAGGTAGCCGGCGGTGACCAGGTGCTCGAGCAGCGGCGCGGGGGCGAACCCGGGCTCGCGCAGCTCCAGGTACAGCTCGCGCTGGATGGCCAGCGAGACGTCCAGGCCCACCACGTCGAGCAGTTCGAACGGGCCCATCGGGTAGCCGCAGCCGAGCTTCATGGCGTGGTCGATGTCGTCCGCCGTCGAGTAGCTCGCCTCCAGCATCTTCACGGCGTCGTTGAGGTACGGGAAGAGCAACGCGTTTACGATGAACCCGGAGCGGTCGCCGCAGACCACGGCGGTCTTGCCGAGCGTCGCGCAGAGCGCGCGGGCGGTGGCCGTGGTCTCCGGCGACGTGCGGATGGTCCGGACCACCTCGACCAGCGGCATGATCGGCGCGGGGTTGAAGAAGTGCAGCCCCACCACGTCGGCGGGCCGCTGGGTGGCCATCGCCACGTCGATCACCGGCAGCGACGAGGTGGTGGTGGCGAGCACCACGCCCGGCTTGCAGATCTCGTCGAGGCTCGCGAAGAGCGCCTTCTTCACGCTCAGCTCCTCGACCACCGCCTCGACCACGACGTCGACGTCGGCGAGGTGGTCGAGGGCCGCCGACCAGGTGACGCGGCCGAGCGCCGCGTCCCGGTCCTCCTCGCTGAGCCTGCCGCGCACGACGCCCTTGTTGAGCGAGGTCTTCACGGCCTCGCAGACCGTCGCGGACTTCTCGGCGCCCCGGGTCACCGAGACCACCTCGTAGCCGGCCTTGGCGAACACCTCGATGATCCCGGTGGCCATCGTCCCGGAGCCGACCACGCCGACCTTCGTGATGGCGCGCGCGCCGTCGGCGAGGGCGGCCTCCGTGGTCACGGGCGTCGCCTCGTCGGGTACGACCACCGGGGAGCCCGGCCTCTCGTAGGTGTAGAAGCCGCGGCCGGACTTCCGGCCGAGCAGCCCCGCCGTGACCATCTGCTTGATCAGCGGCACCGGGGCGTGCCGGCGGTCCCGGCCGCCGCGCCGGTACATGGTGTCCAGGATCTCGTACGCGGTGTCCACGCCGATGAGGTCCATGAGCGCGAGGGGGCCCATGGGCAGGCCGCAGCCGAGCTTCATGGCGGCGTCGATGTCCTCGCGGCTCGCGTACCTGGCCTCGAACATGGCCACCGCGTGGTTCAGGTAGCCGAAGAGCAGCGCGTTCGCGATGAAGCCGGCCCGGTCGTTGATGGTGACGTCGACCTTGCCGAGCCGGGCGCAGAGCGCCTCCACGTCGGCGACCACGTCGGCCGAGGTGACCACCGTGCGGACCACCTCGACGAGCTTCATGACCGGCGCCGGGTTGAAGAAGTGGATGCCGATGACCTGGTTGGGCCGGGTGGTGGCCACCGAGATCTCGGTGACGCTGAGCGACGAGGTGTTGGTGGCGAGGATGGCGTCGGGCTTGCAGACCCGGTCCAGCTCGGCGAAGATCCGCTGCTTGAGGTCCAGGTGCTCGGGTACGGCCTCGACCACGAGGTCCACGGAGTGCAGGGCGTCCAGGCCGACCGCGAAGGTGATCCGCCCGAGCAGCGCGTCCCGGTCGGCCGCGGCCAGCTTGCCCTTGGCGACCGCGCGGTCGGTGGAGCCGGTGAGGTTGGCCCGCCCGCGCTCCAGCGCCCCCTCGGAGATCTCCACGGCGACCACGTCGATGCCGTTGCGCGCGAAGACCTCCACGATGCCGGCACCCATGGTGCCCAGTCCCACCACGCCCACGCTCGTGAACTCGCGCGCCACGACCGGCCTCCCCAGTACGCTCCGCACGACCGCTGAACGGCCGCTAAGGTTATGCGCGCGAGTCTGCCACGTGACGCTCGGTTGTCGAGACGCGGTGGGATATTTCACCCAGCGACGGTCAGACGGCCGGCACGGCGGTCAGCGCCAGCAGCTCGGCCACGAACTCCGCGGGCCGCTCGATGTGGGGGCTGTGCCCGCAGCCGGGGAGCACCACCTCGCGGTACGCGCCGCCGGCCGCCGCGTAGCGGTCCAGCACCGCCCGGGTCTGGCCGACCATCGGCTGGGGCGGGCAGTGCTCCGCACCGGGCCAGCCCGGCACCGCGCCGAGCGAGCCGAGGTACGCCAGGTCGAACAGCGAGGTGTCCGAGACGATCACGTCGGCGTCGCCGCGTACCCAGGTGATCGGGGGCTTGCCCGGCACGGCGACCAGCTCGTCGGCGAGCCGGAAGTACGTGGGCGCGAGCGCGTTGAGCACCCCGCGCTCGCCGGGCGCGTTGCCCGGCCAGTGCGGCGACGGGACCGAGGTGCCCGGGTAGTTGTCGTCGCCCGTGGCCGTGGACAGCACGGTGTCCAGGAGCAGGTCCTCGTCGGCGCCCAGCGAGGCGGGGTCCGCCACGTACGCGGTCCGCAGCACGTTGCGGGGGCTGGCCGGGGCGTCGTCGCCCCGGTCACCGGCGGCCAGCCGGGCCACGAAGTCGGCGTTGGCCGTGCCGGCGCCGGTGCCCGCGAAGTCCGGTGTGGTGGGCGTGCCGTCGAGGTCGCGGGTGCCGCCGAAGCCGTACGGCGAGACCGGCGCGGCGAGCAGCAGCCCGGCGACCCGGTGCGGGTGGTCGACCAGCAGCCGCATGGCCACTCCCCCGCCGAGCGAGTGCCCCACCACCACGGGGCGCGCGTCGGGGGCGCCGAAGAGGGCGGGGTCGTCGAGCAGGGCGGCCACGTCGTCGGCGAAGTCGCCCAGCCCACGGGTGGCGTCCACCGGGGCGGTCTGCGTGTCGCCGTAGCCGCGCAGGTCGGGTGCCACGACCCGCAGCGTCTCCGGCAGCCGCCGGACGAGCGGCTCCCAGAAGGCGGCGGAGGAGCAGTTGCCGTGCACGAGCAGCACGGGCGTGCCGCCGGGCGGCCCGGCCACCCGTACCGCCTGGGTGATGCCGTTCGCCGTGACGGTCCTCTGCTCGGTCTCCATCCGCGGCATGCTGCCACCGTGCCCGGCGCCGGTCCATGTGGGCCGTCCCCATGTGGCGGGGCCGCGCGGTGTGGTGTCGCGCTGCCCTGTGTGGCCGACGCGGGGCGGGTTCAGCGCATCGCGGGCGGCGTCACGGGCACGGGCAGCGGCAGCGTCGGCCGGTGGTCCCGGCGCGGCGTGCCGAAGCTGAGCCCCACCGGGTCCGTGCGGGCCACACCGGGGTCGAAGAACCGCAGCTCGGTGCGGCCTACGCGGATCACGTCGCCGTCGGTGAGCTGCTCCACGCCGTCGATCCGGCGGTCGTTGAGCCAGGTGCCGTTGGTCGACCCGAGGTCGCGCAACGAGGCGCCGTCGGGCGCCAGCCAGACCTCGGCGTGCCGGCGGCTCAGGTGCGGGTCGGACACGACCACGTCGGCCGCCGGAGCCCGGCCGATCACCTGGGCCGCCGGCCCCAGCCGGAAACTCGCTCCGCGCATCGGGCCACCGGCTATCGTCAACGACGGCAGCAGTTCCGGACGCTCCTCCATGGACAGTCAGCCCTCCACCCCACAGCGTCACTCTCCGCGCCAGCGTGCCATCGGACCGTAGTCGTCCTCCACCGCCGCGCGGCCACCTCCACGACACCGGCCGGCCACCTTCCGTTCGCCGGTTCGGGCGGCCCGTGTCGCTCGGGCCATCGTCCCGCCGCGGGTCCGTCTCGCTCGCGGGACGCGCCGTGAACTCCTCGATCACGACCTACCGACGGGTAACGCTCGGGTCTAGACTTCCGCCATGACGGCTGTGCATGTCCCCGGTGCCCCGCTCATCGACGACGGTGTGCTGGTCTCGACCAGCCCCGCCACCGGGGCCGAGGCGGGTCGCTTCCGCGTCGCCACGCCGGCCGCCGTCGCGGCCGCCGTCGAGCGGGCCGGCGCCGCCGGCCAGTGGTGGGCCGGATTGGGCTTCTCCGCGCGGCGGGAGCGGCTGCTGCGCTGGCGCGCGCTGCTCGCCCAGCGGATCGAGCAGCTCGCCGAGCTGGTGCACCTGGAGGGCGGCAAGCCGGTCGGCGACGCGGTCGTCGAGATCGTCACCGCGATCGAGCACATCGACTGGGCGGCGCGCAACGCGCGGCGGGTGCTCGGTCCCCGGCGGGTCCGTTCCCGGCTGATCCTCGCCGAGTTCTCCGGCCACCTGGAATACCAGCCGTACGGGGTGGTCGGCGTGATCGGCCCGTGGAACTATCCGGTCTTCACCCCGATCGGCTCCACGGCGTACGCGCTGGCCGCCGGCAACGCGGTGGTCCTCAAGCCCAGCGAGTACACCCCGGCCGTCGGGCAGTGGCTCGTGGACACGTTCGCCGAGGTGGTGCCGGAGCAGCCGGTCCTCACGGCGGTGCACGGGCTCGGCGACGTGGGCGCGGCGCTGTGTCGGTCGGGGGTGGGCAAGCTGGCGTTCACCGGCTCGACGGCCACGGCCCGCGCCGTCATGGCGGCCTGCGCCGAGACGCTGACGCCGGTGCTCCTGGAGGCGGGCGGCAAGGACGCGATGATCGTCGACTCGGACGCCGACCTGGACGCGGCCGCCGAGGCGTGCGTCTGGGGGGCCCTCACCAACGCCGGCCAGACCTGCATCGGCATCGAGCGGGTGTACGCCGTCGAGCCGGTCTTCGACGCCTTCGTCGAGAAGGTGGTCGCCCGGGCCGGCCGGCTCACCGTCGGCCCGGACGGCGCGGACATCGGCCCGATCACCATGCCGGCCCAGGTCGACGTGATCCGCCGGCACATCGACGACGCGCTCGCCCGGGGCGGGCGGGCCGTACTGGGCGGCGCGGACGCGGTGCAGGCTCCGTACGTGCGCCCGACCGTGCTCATCGACGTCCCGGAGGACTCGGCGGCCGTCCGGGAGGAGACGTTCGGGCCGACGCTCACCATCAACCGCGTACGCGACGCCGACGAGGCGGTGACCCGGGCCAACGCCCTCCCGTACGGGCTCGGGGGTTCCGTCTTCGGCCGGCGCCGCGCGGTGGGCATCGCCCGGCGACTGCGCTCCGGCATGGCCTCGGTCAACTCGACCCTGACCTTCGCGGGGATGTCGACCCTGCCGTTCGGCGGTGTGGGCGACTCGGGCTTCGGCCGGATCCACGGCGAGGACGGGCTGCGCGAGTTCGGCCGGGCCAAGGCGATCACCCGCCGGCGCGCGCGCTCGCTGCTGCCGTCGATGACCTTCGAGCGCACGCCGAGCGACGTCGCCCGGCTCGTCAAGGTCGTCAAGATGATGTACGGCCGGGGCGCCTGAGCCGGTCGGCGCCGCCGGCCGGGGAGCCTCAGAACAGGGTCAGCTCGTCGCGTTCGATGCCGCGCAGCTTGTCGTAGTCGACCACCACGCAGCGGATGCCCCGGTCGGTCGCGAGCACGCGCGCCTGTGGCTTGATCTCCTGGGCGGCGAAGACACCGGTGACCGGGGCGAGCAGCGGATCACGGTTCATCAGTTCGAGGTATCGGGTGAGCTGCTCCACCCCGTCGATCTCACCGCGCCGCTTCACCTCGACGGCGACCGCACGGGACTCGGCGTCCCGGCAGAGCAGGTCGACCGGACCGATGGCCGTCATGTACTCGCGCCGGACCAGGGTGAAGCCCTCGCCCAGCACGCCCGGGTTGGCGGCCAACAGCTCCTGGAGGTGCGCCTCCACGCCGTCCTTGCGCAGGCCCGGGTCGACGCCCAGCTCGTACGACGTGTCCTGGAAGATCTCCTCGAGGGTGATCCGCAGCTCCTCGCCGGCCTTGTTGACGACGCGCCAGACGCCCGGCGCCTCCTCGAGCCGGCAGGGTGGGCTCATCCAGTTGAGCGGCTTGTACGCCCGGTCGTCGGCGTGGATCGAGACCGAGCCGTCCGCCTTCACCATGAGCAGCCGGGTGGCCGGCGGCAGGTGGGCCGAGAGCCGTCCGACGTAGTCCACCGAGCACTTCGCAATGACCAACCGCACCCGACGAGGGTAGCGGAGGAGGTGGCCGTCGCCGCCGAGCGGCACTGGCGTGCCGGTGGGATGCTGAGACGGTGCTCGAAGTCCTCACCGGAACCGGTCTCGCCGCCTCGGCGGGGCTGAACGCCTACATCCCTCTGCTCACCATGGGGCTACTCGCCCGCTACACCGATCTGGTCGACCTGCCGGGTGGCTGGACGTGGCTGGGCAACGGCTGGGTCATCGCCATCCTCGCGGTCCTGCTCGCGGTCGAGGTCGTCGCCGACAAGGTGCCGGTGGTCGACCACGTCAACGACGTGGTGCAGACCGTTGTCCGTCCCACGGCCGGTGGGCTGGCCTTCGGCGCGGGCTCCAGCGCCGAGACGGTCACGGTGAACGACCCGGCGAGCTTCTTCTCGTCGCACCAGTGGGTGCCGGTGGTGACCGGCGTGCTCGTCGCGCTCGGTGTGCACCTGCTCAAGTCCGCCGCCCGCCCGGTGATCAACGCGACCACGGCCGGCGTCGGCGCCCCGGTGGCCAGCACCGCCGAGGACGCCACGAGCGTGCTGATGTCCGTGGTCGCCATCCTGCTGCCGGTGCTGGTGCTGGTCTTCCTCGTCGCGCTGGTGGCGTTCGTGTTCTGGTTCCGGCGCCGCCGTGCGGACCGCCGGGAGCAGCGGCGGGCGGCGCGCGCGGCCGGTTTCCGCGTCTGACCCGTAGACGCCACCGGCCGGGTCCCCGTGGCGGGGACCCGGCCGGTGATCGGATGGGTCAGCTGTTCCAGTACTGGGCGACCAGGTCGGCGGCCTGCTGCTCCCACTGCGCGTACGCGTCCGGGTAGGCCGAGACCTGCACCGTCTGCGCCGCCTCGGTCAGCGGCATGTCCTGCCAGCCGTCGATCTGCTTCAGGCCCTTGAGGAAGGCCATCGTGGAGTACTCGGGGTCGGTGATCTGCTCCGGCGTACCCCAACCGCTCGACGGGCGCTGCTGGAACAGGCCCAGCGAGTCGTGGTCGTTGGCGTCACCCAGGTGACCCAGGTTCTCCAGCTTCGACTCCTGCAGGCTGGTCGCGATCGAGATGACCGCGGCCCGCTCGTCCATACCGGACTTCTTCGTCGCCGCGATGATGGCCTTGGCGTTGGCGATCTGCTCGTCGTCCAGGTCGATGTGCGACTGCGCACCCTGCACGCCGTGCGGGATCAGCTTCGCCGTGTCCACGCCCGGCTTGTCCGCCTGCACCACCGCGACCGGTCGGGCGTCGACCGTGTGCGCGGTGTGCGCCGCGATCGGGCCACCGATCACGCCACCGGCGAAGGCCAGTCCGGCGAGACCGAAAACGCTCTTCCGCATGATGGTGTTCATGACAAGCTCCTTCAGGGGGTTGACACCCACGCGCCGCACAAGGGGATCGGCATCGCGGGTGTAAGCACCTCGTCGGGCGCTCGAACTCGGGGATCCGTGACCGGCTCGGCGGCCGTCCTCACGGGTGGCGCACGGGCGGGGGTGCCACGCCGCGCCGGGTCCATCTGCAACGACCGGGCGTCCGCCGGCATTCCGTCGGACCGGCTTCTCAGCTGGCCCGGCCGCCGTGCTCCCTCGGCCGTCGGGGGATGTCAACGACCCGCGCCCGCCCACGATTCCGCCGGCCGGGTGCCGCCCGTCACAGGTCAAATCCGGACGAACCACCCAGCCGGGCCTAAGCCGGTGGATCGTGCCAGCTCCACGCTCCGGACCGAGCCCGACCCTCCATCACCGTGATGCCTCTGAGGCATAAATATGCCTCAGAGGCATCACGCTCACGGGAGCACCAGCCCCGGCGGCGATGAGGAACCAATCGAGCCGTAACAAATCCGCCAAAAGCCTAGAATCGGTGCAACTGGCCAGAGGAGGTCGCCATGACGGCAGCGGTGCGGATGCCCCCCGTCGAGGAGTGTGTGGTCGCCGCCTGCGCGTACAACCAGGCCGGTGACTGCCACGCCTTCGCCATCACGATCGGCAGCATGGACCACGCGCACTGCCACACCTTCGTGGAGATGCCGGTCCGCGCGGGCGTGGCCGACCTGACCGCCCAGGTGGGCGCCTGCCAGCGGGCGGACTGCCGGCACAACGAGCAGCTCGAGTGCCACGCCACGGCGATTCGGGTGGGCCCGGACAACGACATGGCCGACTGCATGACGTACGACGAGCGCTGAGGTCAGCCCAGCCCGTTCGCCTCCCGGATCACCGTGACCAGCTCGTCGATGATGCCGGTGAGCGCGAAGTCCTTCGGCGTGAAGACCCGGGCCACCCCGGCCGCCCGCAGCCGCTCGGCGTCGCCGGCCGGGATGATGCCGCCGACGACCACCGGCAGGTCACCGCGCCCGGCCTCCCGCAGGCCCGTCAGCACCGCGGGCACCGCGGCGAGGTGGGAACCGGAGAGAACCGAGAGCCCGACCAGGTCGACGTCCTCCTCGACGGCGGCCGCGACGATCTGCCCCGCCGTCAACCGGATGCCCTGGTAGACCACCTCGAAGCCGGCGTCGCGGGCGCGGACCGCGATCTGCTCCGCGCCGTTGGAGTGCCCGTCGAGCCCCGGCTTGCCGACCAGGAGCCGGAGCCGCCCGCTGCCCAGCTCGCGGGCCGTGGCGGCGAGGCGCTCGCGCACACCCGCGAGACCCGCGTCGGCGCCCGAGCCGGCGCCACCGGCCAGACCGGTCGGCGCCCGGTACTCCCCGAAGACCTCGCGCAGCACGCCGGCCCACTCGCCGGTGGTCACCCCGGCGCGCACGCACCGCAGCGTCGCCGCCGTCAGGTTCGCCGTGGTGGCGGCGTCGGCGCGAAGCCGGGCCAGCGCCCACTCCACCGCGGCGCCGTCCCGAGCGGCCCGCCACTCACGTACGGCGGCCGCCGCCGACGCCTCCACCGCCGGGTCCACCTGCTCGACGGCCTCGGCGCCGGCCGCCATGAGCGGGGAGGGTTCGGTCTCGGTGAACCGGTTGACACCCACCACGACGTCCGAGCCGGCCTCCATGCGCCGACGGCGGTCGGCCAGCGAGGCGACGAGGGCGCTCTTCAGGTAGCCGGTCTCCACGGCGGTGACGACGCCGCCCATCTCCAGCACCGCGTCCAGCTCGGCGCGCGCGCCGGCCACGATCTCGTCGACCAGCGCGGTCATGACGTGCGAGCCGGCGAAGAGGTCGGGGTACTCGAGCAGGTCCGACTCGTACGCGAGCACCTGCTGCATCCGCAGCGACCACTGCTGGTCCCAGGGGCGGGGCAGGCCGAGCGCCTCGTTCCAGGCCGGAAGCTGCACGGCGCGGGCCCGGGCGTCCCGGGAGAGCGTGACGCCGAGCATCTCCAGCACGATGCGCTGGACGTTGTTCTCCGGCTGCGCCTCGGTGAGGCCCAGCGAGTTGACCTGCACTCCGTACCGGAACCGGCGCTGCCGCGGGTCCGCGACGCCGTACCGCTCCCGGATGATCTCGTCCCAGAGCGCGCCGAAGGCGCGCATCTTGGCGATCTCCTCGACGAAGCGGACGCCCGCGTTGACGAAGAACGAGATCCGCTGCACCACGTCGCCCATCCGCTCGGCGGGCACCTGGCCGGAGTCGCGGACCGTGTCGAGAACGGCGACGGCCGTCGCGAGCGCGAAACCCACCTCCTGCACCGGGGTCGCGCCCGCCTCCTGGAGGTGGTATGAGCAGATGTTCACGGGGTTCCAGCGGGGCATCGCTGTGAGCGTGTCCGCGACCACGTCGGCGGTGAGCCGCAGGGACGCCGCCGGCGGGAAGATGTGCGTCCCCCGGGACAGGTACTCCTTGATGATGTCGTTCTGCGTGGTGCCGGAGAGCGTCGAAGCCGTCGAGCCCTGCTCCTCGGCCACGGTGCGGTAGAGCGCCAGCAGCCACATGGCCGGGGCGTTGATGGTCATCGAGGTGTTCATGTCCGCGAGCGGGATGCCCTCGAAGAGGGCCCGCATGTCGCCGAGGTGGGCGACCGGCACGCCGACCCGGCCCACCTCGCCGGTGGCCAGCTCGTGGTCGGGGTCGTACCCGGTCTGGGTGGGCAGGTCGAAGGCGACCGAGAGCCCGGTCTGCCCCTTCGCCAGGTTGCGGCGGAAGAGGGCGTTGGTCGCGGCGGCCGAGCTGTGCCCGGCGTACGTGCGCATCACCCACGGGCGGTCGCGCTCCGGCAGCCGTCCCGGGAGGCCCTTCTCGTCCATGGCCGGAGTCTAAGTTACCGTTCAGTAGAACGGGTTGTGGAAAACCACACAGGTCCATGGACGGTACGACCGGGCGCAGACGGCGCGACATGGCTCCCACCACCACACCCCGCCCGCCCGGCCGCCGTTCCCAGGTCGCACACTTGACGGCATGGAGAACGAGCTGGCGATCCGCGTCCGGGGGCTGCGCAAGGCGTACGGCGACACCGTCGCGGTGGCCGGCCTCGACCTCGACGTCCACCGCGGCGAGGTGTTCGCGCTCCTCGGCCCGAACGGGGCCGGCAAGACCACCACCGTGGAGATCCTCGAGGGCTACCGCCGCCGCGACGCGGGCGAGGTCGGCGTGCTGGGCAGCGACCCGGCGTCGCCGGCCGCGGACTGGCGCTCCCGGGTGGGCATCGTGCTCCAGGGCACCGGCGAGTTCGACGAGCTGACGGTCGGTGAGGTGGTCCGGCACTTCGCGGGCTTCTACCCGGACGCCGACGACCCGGACAAGGTGATCGAGCGGGTGGGCCTCGCCGGCAAGGCGCGCGCCCGCACGCACACCCTCTCCGGCGGCCAGAAGCGTCGCCTCGACGTGGCGTTGGGCATCATCGGCCGCCCCGAGCTGCTGTTCCTCGACGAACCGACCACCGGCTTCGACCCCGAGGCGCGACGCGAGTTCTGGGAGCTGATCCGTGACCTGGCCGCCGCCGGCACCACGATCGTGCTCACCACCCACTACCTGGACGAGGCCGAGGCGCTCGCGGACCGGGTCGGCGTGATCGCCGGCGGCCGGCTCGTGGCGGTGGCCGCGCCGGACCAGCTCGGCAACCGGCAGGAGGCCCTGGCCACGGTCTCCTGGCGTACGCCGGAGGGGTCGGTGGAGAGCGCGCAGAGCGCGACGCCGACGGCGCTGGTGGCGGACCTGGCCGCGCGGTTCGGCGGCGAGGTGCCCGGCCTCACCGTGACCCGGCCGACCCTGGAGGACATCTACCTCACGATGATCGGACACCGATGACCACGACCACGAAGCCGGCGGCCCCGGTCGCCGCCAGCCCGAACCGGCGGCCGGGCCCGGTCGCGCTCGGGCTGCGCCAGGGCCGACTGGAGATCACCCAGTTCCTGCGCAGCCGGGAGTCCGTCGTGTTCACGATGGGCTTCCCGGTCATCATGATCCTGATCTTCGCGGCGATCTTCAACGACGAGATCGCGCCCGGGGTCAGCTACACGCAGTACTTCATCACCGGCATGATCGCCACCGGCCTCATGACGGTGAGCTTCCAGAACCTCGGCATCTGGATCCCCATCGAGCGGGACCGCGGGGTGCTCAAGCGCTACCGGGGCACACCCATGCCGAAGTGGGCGTACTTCGCCGGCAAGGTGCTCATGGTGGTGGCCATCGGGGTGGCGGAGACCGTCCTGCTGCTCGCCGTCTCGGTCGCCTTCTTCGACCTCGACCTGCCGGCCACCGCCGGGCGCTGGCTCACCTTCGGCTGGGTGTCGGTGCTCGGGGTGACCGCCTGCACGCTCTGCGGCATCGCCATCTCGTCGCTCGCCCGCACCGCCCGCAGCGGTTCGGCCGTCGTGACGCCGGTGGCGCTCGTACTCCAGTTCATCTCCGGGGTGTTCTTCGTCTTCACCGAGCTGCCGGGCTGGATGCAGCACGTGGCCGCGCTCTTCCCGCTCAAGTGGATGTGCCAGGGGCTGCGCGCGGTCTTCCTGCCGGACAGCTTCGGCGGCCAGGAGCCCGGCGGCTCGTTCGAGCTGGGCCGGGTCGCGCTCGTCCTCGCCGCCTGGTGCGTGATCGGCCTGGTGCTCTGCCTCACCACGTTCCGGTGGACCACCAAGCGCGACGGCTGACCGGTGGGGTCTCGCCGTCAGCCACCGGCGACGAGCGCGGCGCCGAGCGGCGTACGCCAGTAGAGCACCGCGCGCCCGGAACGCCGTTTGGTGACGGCGCCCGCGTCGAGCAGCACCCGCAGGTGGTCGCTGACCGTGCCGAGGGACAGCCCCGTCAGCACCACGAGCTGCGAGGTGCTGAGTGGCGCGTCCAGCCGGGCCAGGATGTCGGCCCGGTTCGCGCCGAGCAACCGGGCCAGACCGTCGGGTGCCGGTGAGGTGCGCTCGGCGAGGATGCCGCGCGCCGGATAGACCATCCCGAACCGGGTTGGCATGTCCCAGACGACCCAGCCCCGACGGCAGTGCGCGGGCAGGAAGAGCAGCTGCTCGGCCTCGTGCAGCGACAGTGCCGGCTCCGGGTAGTCGTTGACCTGGAGGAGACCCTCGCCCAGCCACCGCACGTTGCGGTTGATGTCGGTCAGCACCCCGGCCCAGCCGCCCGTGCTCAGCGCGGCGGTACGGGCCACGATGTCCGCCCGCAGCCGGCGCTCCCGCTCCGGCCACTCCGGCTCCACGGTGTGCGTCCAGACCCACTGAAGGAACTCGACCACGTGCCCCGTGAGGCCGTCCGCCAGCAGCTCGGCGGCGAGTGGCTCCGGTCGGGTGACGCGCAGGTCGGCCCGGATCCGCTCGTCGGACAGGCTCTCGACGGCCGCCAGCTCCGCCGCGAACGTCGGGTCCGGCGAGGCGGGCGCGATGGTGAGGAAGTCCGCGATCCACCGGAGGTTGAACGACGCCGACAGCAGCGCCCGGGCCACCGGCCGGGCGGCCAGCATCCGCCGGAACGCGTCGATGTGAGGCCGTCGCCAGGCCTGCTCCCACGGAACGTGCGGATAGCGCAGCGCCTTCACCGCCGCGACCGTCTCGACCATCGGCGAGACCGTGAACCGGCTCCGCGCGACCAGATCGGACGGCACCTGCCAGACGCCCATGTTTCGCCTCCAGACGTAACTCTGGGGATCGAGCCGACGGGCCCGGACCATCCTTCCGTGAGAACGTACGCAGATCTGTTCGCGGTCCGGGAGTTCCGCAACCTGTTCCTGGCGAACTGCGCCGGAATCGCCGCGCACACGACGTCGGCGCTGGCGCTGGGCGCGCTGACCTACGCGTCGACCGGCTCGGCCCTGCTCACCGCGCTGAGCATGTTCGGCGCGCCGCTGGCCGGTGTCCTCGGCAGTCTCACGCTGCTGTCCGCGGCCGACAGCGTGCCGCCGCGCCGGGCGCTGACCCTCGCCGCGCTGCTCGTCACCGCCGGAGCCGCGCTGCAGGTCGTGCCCGGACTCCCCCTGTGGGCCCGCTTCGCGATCATCTTCGCGAGCGCGTACGTCGGCTCGATCACCGCCGGCGCCCGGTGGGCGTTGCTCACCGACATCGTGCCGGTCGAGGCCTACGTGCTGGCCCGGGCCACCATGAACACCAGTGTGGGAGTCATGCAGATCGCCGGGTTCGGGCTGGCCGGCGTCCTGCTCGTCTGGCTGAGCCCGTACCAGGTGTTCCTGCTCGCCCTGGCCCTGCGGGCGGTGGCCGCCGCGGTGGGCTGGTTCGGGCTCGCCGAGCACCCGGCCCGGGCCACCGAGCGGGTGACGGTCACACGCACCCTCCGCGTCAACCGCCAGCTCTGGGCCCACCCCGGCCGCCGGTCGCTCCTGCTCAACCTCTGGGTGCCCAACGGTCTGATCGTCGGCTGCGAGGCGCTGTTCGTCCCGTACGCGGGTGAGCGCGCCGGCTTCCTCCTCGCGGCCGCCGCCCTCGGCATGCTGGTCGGGGACGTGGTGGTGGGCCGGTTCCTGACCCCGGCCCGCCGCGAGCGGTGGGTCCACCCGCTGCGGTTGCTACTCGCCGTTCCCTACCTGGCCTTCGTGCTGTCGCCGCCGCTGCCGGTGGCCGTGGCCGTCGCGCTGGTCGCCTCGGTCGGCTACGCCGCCGCGTTGCCGTTGCAGGATCGGCTGATCACCCACTCGCCGGCCGAGGCCCGTGGTCAGGTGCTCGGCCTGCACCACAACGGCATGATGGCCGGGCAGGCGGTCTGCGCCGCGCTCGCGGGAGCGCTCGCAGACCTCCTCGCGCCGTACCAGGCCGTCGCGCTGGTCGCCGGGGCGTCGCTGGCCGTCACGCTCGCGCTCACCTCCGGCCTGCGGCGGACCGCGCCCGGACCCGTCCCGCCGCCCCGCGCGGACGGTGGCGACGCCGACGAGCGGACCAGCCCGGCCGCGACGGCGCCCTGAGAAGCACCGAGGCGCCGGCGGGCACCGGTCTCCCGGCCCGCCGGCGCCTCCCACGGCGCCCCGGCTCAGTACGTGTAGAAGCCCTTGCCGGTCTTGCGGCCCAGATCGCCGGCGGTCACCATGCGCTGGAGCAGCTCCGGCGGGAAGAACTTCTCGTCCGCGGTGTCGGTGTAGATGTTCTTCGCGGCGTGCAGCAGCACGTCCACCCCGGTGAGGTCGGTGGTGGCGAGCGGACCCATGGCGTGGCCGAACCCGAGCTTGCACGCGGTGTCCAGGTCCTCGGCCGAGATCACCCCGGACTCGACGAGCTTGACCGCCTCGACCACGAGGGCGGCGATGAGCCGGGTGGTGACGAAGCCGGCGATGTCCCGGTTGACGACGACGACCGTCTTGCCGATTTCCTCGGCGAACGCCCGGACGGTGGCCAGCGTGGCGTCGCTCGTCTTGTAGCCCCGGACCAGCTCGCAGAGCTTCATCATGGGCACCGGGGAGAAGAAGTGGGTGCCGACCACCGACTCGGGGCGCTCGGTGACCGCGGCGATCTGGGTGACCGGGATGGCCGAGGTGTTGGTGGCGAGCACCGCGTCGGCCTTGCAGATCTTGTCGAGCGCGCGGAACACCTCGTGCTTGATCTCGAGGCGCTCGAAGACCGCCTCGACCACGATGTCCGCGTCGGCGGCCGCCTCCAGGTCGGTGGTCGGGGTGATCCGGCCGAGCGTCGCCTCGACCTCGGACGCCTCGATCTTCCCCTTCTCGGCGAACTTCTCCAGCGACCGCCGGATGCCGTCGACGCCCCGCGTGGTGGCCGCGTCGTCCAGGTCCCGCAGCGTCACCTGCCAGCCCGCCTGCGCCGCCACCTGGGCGATCCCGGAGCCCATCAGCCCGGCCCCGACGACCGCGAGTCGACCCGCCATCTGCTCTCTCCCTCGCCTGTTTTGGGTGTCTGCCGGCACCCAGGGGTCTGTTTCACAAGACCGTGCCTTGTGAGACGAACCCTAGTCGGCGAGCTGAACGGTCGCTAAGTCGCGTCGACGGTCAGATGGAGAGCTCGGGTTCCTCCGGCGCCGTGCCGCGCTCGACCTCGACGCCAAGCGCCCGCAGGTCGGCCACGAAGTCCGGGTAGCCGCGGTCGACGTGGTGCACGTGGGAGACCTCGGTGAGCCCGTCCGCGCAGAGCCCCGCGATGATCAGCCCGGCTCCGGCCCGGATGTCGGTGGCCCGCACCGGCGCGCCGGAGAGGCGGTCGCGGCCGCAGACCAGGGCGTGGTGGCCGTCGGTCCGGATGTCCGCGCCGAGCCGCATCATCTCGTTGGCGAACATGAACCGGCCGTCGAAGATGTTCTCGGTGATGAGGGAGGCGCCGTCGCTGACCGCCGCGAGCCCGATGGCCATGGGCAGCAGGTCGGTGGCGAAGCCGGGGAAGGGCAGGGTGACCACGTCCACGGCGGCCGGCCGGTCGGGCATCCGGATCCGGAACGCGTCCGCCCGGGTCTCCACCAGCCCACCGGCGGCCACGAGCTTGTCGAGCGCGACCTCGAGGAACGCCGGGTCCGCGCCGGTCACCGTCACGTCGCCCCGGGTCATGGCGGCCCCGAAGGCCCAGGTGCCGGCGACGATCCGGTCGCCCACCGTGGCGTGTCGCACCGGGCGCAGCTCGGGCACCCCCTCGATGTGCAGCGTGGACGTGCCGGCCCCGGAGATCTGGGCGCCCATCTGCCGCAGCATCGTGCAGATGTCGACGATCTCGGGCTCGCGGGCCGCGTTGTCGATGACCGTGGCGCCGCGGGCCAGCACCGCGGCCATGACCAGGTTCTCGGTGGCGCCCACGCTCGGGAAGTCCAGCGCTATCTCGGCGCCGTGCAGGCCCTGCGGTGCGGACGCGATCACGAACCCGTGCTCGCCAGAGATCTCCGCCCCCATCCGGGTCAGCCCGGAGATGTGCATGTCGAGCCCGCGCGAGCCGATGGCGTCACCGCCCGGGTGCGCCACCCGCACGTACCCCTGTCGGGCCAGCAGCGGGCCGAGCACGCAGATGGACGCGCGCAGCCGGCGGACCAGGTCGTAGTCGGCGTCGGTGCCCGGCCGCTCGGGCACGTCGATGGTCACCGAGCGGGACCGCGCCACGCCGCCCCGGGCCACCATGGGGTCCACCGGGTCGTCCGCCTCGAACCGGACGTCGCAGCCCAGCCGGCGCAGCACCTCGCCCATGATGGCGATGTCGGTGATCCGCGGGACGTTGGTGATCACGCTGCGCCCGGGCGCCAGCAGCGCGGCGGCCATGAGCTTCAACGCCGAGTTCTTCGCACCGACGACGTGTACGGTGCCCGTCAACCGGGCGCCACCGCGGACCCGGATGACGTCGACGTCGTTGACCGCCGTATCCCCCGCGTCGCCGGGGCCAACCGTGGCCGGCCAGGCGGCGGCGTCCGGCCGCACCGGGATCGTGAGGTCCGGTATCCGTAGGCTGTGCGTCATGGCCGTCCACCTCACGCGCATCTACACCAGGGCCGGCGACGCCGGCACGACCAGGCTGAACAACAACGAGCAGGTGCCGAAGACCGATCCGCGGATCGTCGCGTACGCCGACGTGGACGAGTGCAACGCGGCGATCGGCGTCGCGCTCGCCCTCGGCCAGCTCGACGACGAGCTGCGGGCGGTGCTCGGGTCGATCCAGAACGACCTCTTCGACGTGGGTGCCGACCTGTCCACCCCCGTCGAGCCGGAGCCGAAGTATCCGCCGCTGCGCGTCACCGAGGAGTACGTCGAGCGCCTTGAGGGCTGGTGCGACGACTTCAACGCGCGCCTGAGCAAGCTCGACTCCTTCATCCTCCCCGGCGGCACCGCGGGCGCGGCGCTGCTGCACGTGGCGCGGACCGTCGCCCGGCGCGCCGAGCGCGCGGCATGGGCGCTGGTCAGCCACGACCCGGAGCGGACCAGCACTCTTCCGGCCAAGTATCTCAACCGACTCTCCGATTTGCTGTTCATCCTGACAAGAACGGCAAATCCGGCCGGAGATGTGCTATGGGTCCCCGGGGGCGGGCGCTGACCGGAGGCCTGCACCACGTCGAGGTGTGGGTCCCCGATTTGGCCGCCGCCGAACATGCGTGGGGCTGGCTCCTCGCCGAACTGGGTTGGGCGCGCTTCCAGGAGTGGCCGGCCGGCCGCTCCTGGAAGCACGGCGGAACCTACCTGGTGCTCGAGGAGTCCCCGGCGCTGAGCGGACGGCGGCACGACCGGCTCGCCCCCGGCCTCAACCACCTCGCCTTCCACGCCGGTCCGCCGGCGGCGGTGGACCGGCTCGTCGCGGCGGCGCCGGCGCACGGCTGGACGCTGCTCTTCCCCGACCGGCATCCGCACGCCGGCGGTCCGGGGACCTACGCCGCCTACCTCACCGACGGGCAGGGCTACGAGGTCGAACTGGTCGCCGACGTGGAGTGAGCGCCGCGCCTTCGAGTGAGGGCGACGGGTGTCAGGCGGCCGGCCAGTCCTGGGAGGCCAGACGCGGCGAGGCCGCCCCGGGTGGGGCGGCCTCGAGCCAGGAGAGGAATCCGGTCACCGTGGACCGCGCCATGGCGATCTCCACCGGAGCGTGGTGACTGGTACAGCGGAGAATGACCCAGTCGGCGGGCATGGAGAGCCGTTCCTGGCCCTCCGGGAGCCGCCGCCGCTCGACCGCCAGCCCCTTGCGGTAGAGCACCCGCTTGGGGCGCAGCGCGAAGCTGAACATGCGGTACCAGCGGAGTTCGTCGCCGACGAACCGGCCGAAGCCGGGCGACCAGCCGCGACCGTCGAGCAGGGTGGAGACCCGGACGCTGAGCCGGATGATCCCACCGCTGCGGGTGACGAGGGCCCGCCGGACGAAGAGGATCAGGAGTGCGACGAGAACGGCGACGAGGCCGATCCCGATCCCCTCGACGATCTCCATCGACGGTGTGGCTCAGCGACCCTGAGCGGCGGACACCGGGGTGGCGCTCTCGGCGAGGACGGTCACGCCCTCGGCGCTCACCGAGAGGAAGCCGCCAGCCACCTCGTAGGAGACCTGCTCACCGCCCGGGAGCTTGATGCGCACCTGGCCGGGCTCGGCGAGCTGGCCGAGCAGGGGCGCGTGCCCCGGCAGCACACCCAGCTCGCCCTCGGTCGTCCGGGCGACGACCATCTCGGCCTCGCCGGACCAGACCTTCTCCTCGACGGCTACCAGCTCGACGTGAAGCTGCTGTGCCACGCTGTCTCCTTGCTGCGGCGGCGGAATGGGCAAATTCTAGTCCCGCCGCCGCAGCGCACCCAACGCGGGTGGCGAGAGCTGGGCCACGACTACTTGTTCTTGTTCACGAATTCCGGGTGCTCGAGCAGGAACGGGTCGAGCTGCTCGTTGTGCAGGGCGGTGAAGAAGTCGTCCACGCCCGCCTGGAACTGCTCGCCCTTGTACGTCTTGCCGTCGAAGACGGGACCACCGGGCAACTTGATCATCTGGAGCGTGTTCGGGCGGATGTTCTTGAGCGCGAGCGCGAAGTCGACGACGCTGTTGCCGCGACCACTGAAGATCAGCGACTGCCCGGCCGCGCGGAGCACCCGGTCCAGCTTGATCGGGTTGGTCACCACGTCGGCGCTGAACGCCTGCCCGACCATCGCCTTGACGAACTGCTGCTGGTGCCGCTGCCGGCCGTAGTCGGCGTCGGGAACGCCGTTCTTCGGGTAGCGCTGCCGGACGTAGTCCAGCGCCTGCCAGCCGCTCAGGTGCTGGGTGCCCTTCTTGTAGACCGCCTGCGGCCCGATGTAGCCCCCACCGCCGGGCTTGCCCTCCCGGTGCCGGCCACTCGGCTCGCGGTGCTCGGAGCGCACCTCCCGCTCGATGGTCATCGTGACGCCGCCCATCGCGTCGACGATCTTCTGGAAACCGGTGAAGTTGATGATCGCGCCGGCGTCGAACCGCTTGATCCCGGTCTCCTTCTGCACGGTCTTCGAGAGCAGTTCGAAGCCGCGGGCGGCGTCTGGGTTGCGGCCGGGCACCTGGCTGCCGAAGGACATGGCGGCGTTGAGCTTGGTGCGTTCGCCGCGGAAGTGCGCCGGCTCGAACTCCGGGATGTCGACGTAGAGGTCCCGCGGCATCGAGAACAGGTACGCGCGGTCCATGGTCGCCGGCACGTGCAGCACCATGATCGAGTCGGCGAGCGGCGGCGTCTCCGGGTTGCGGGGGTCGATGCCCACCAGCAGGAGGTTGAGCGGGCCCTTGATGTCGCTCTTGCGGGGCTGGGCGCCGGCGGCCTGGTCACCGAAGAGGTCCGCCTTGCCGACCGCGCCCTCGTACCGGGCCGTCAGCACCTCGGTGCCCACGAGCACCGCGCCGCTGAGCACCATGAGCACCGTCCCGAAGACGGTGCAGACCCGCGCCCACCGGGGCACGCCCCGCCAGATGGACGACTTGCGGCCGTTCTTGCCGGCCTTGGCCACGAGCATCTCCGTTCGTCACGCCTCTTCCTCTGAAGACGGCGTGCGTCGCTGAAAAGTTGCACCGATCAACGCTGATCCCGGTGAAGGCGCGATGAACGGTACCCGGCGGGTGCGCCAGTGCCGACCACCAGAATCCGAGCAGCGGAGATGATAGGGCCTGAAGGTGAACGAAAAGCCGCCCCGGTGTTACCGAGGCGGCTTTTCGTGGGGGCTGGGTCAGCCCTCCTTCATCAGCTCCTGCGCCTTGCGCTCCAGGTCCTCCAGACCGCCGCACATGAAGAACGCCTGCTCGGGGAAGTGGTCGTACTCGCCCTCGCTGATCTTGCGGAACGCCTCGATGGTCTCCTTGATCGGGACCGTCGAGCCGGGGACGCCGGTGAACTGCTCCGCCGCGTAGGTGTTCTGCGACAGGAACCGCTCGATCCGCCGGGCCCGGCCGACCGTGACCTTGTCCTCCTCGGAGAGCTCCTCGATGCCGAGGATGGCGATGATGTCCTGCAGGTCCTTGTAGCGCTGCAGGATCCGCTTCACCTCGGTGGCCACCGCGAAGTGCTCCTGGCCGACGAACTCCGGGGCGAGGATCCGGGACGAGGACGCCAGCGGGTCCACGGCCGGGTAGATGCCCTTGTCGGAGATCGACCGCTCCAGGTTGGTGGTCGCGTCGAGGTGGGCGAACGTGGTGGCCGGAGCGGGGTCGGTGTAGTCGTCCGCCGGCACGTAGATCGCCTGCATCGAGGTGATGGCCTGGCCCCGGACGGAGGTGATCCGCTCCTGGAGCTCGCCCATCTCGTCGGCCAGGGTCGGCTGGTAGCCCACGGCGCTCGGCATGCGGCCGAGCAGGGTGGACACCTCGGAACCGGCCTGGGTGAAGCGGAAGATGTTGTCGATGAAGAGCAGCACCTCCTGCTTCTTCACGTCCCGGAAGTACTCCGCCATGGTGAGCGCGGAGAGGGCGACCCGCAGCCGGGTGCCCGGCGGCTCGTCCATCTGGCCGTAGACCAGCGCGGTCTTGTCGATGACGCCGGACTCGGTCATCTCGGCGATGAGGTCGTTGCCCTCACGGGTGCGCTCACCCACGCCGGCGAACACCGACGTACCACCGAAGTTGCGGGCCACACGGGTGATCATCTCCTGGATGAGCACCGTCTTGCCCACGCCGGCGCCGCCGAACAGGCCGATCTTGCCGCCCTTCACGTACGGGGCCAGCAGGTCGATGACCTTGATGCCGGTCTCCAGCATCTCGGTCTTCGGCTCCAGGTCCGCGAAGGCAGGGGCCTTGCGGTGGATCCCCCAACGGTCGTCCGCCTCGAGCGTCTCGCCCTCGGTGAGGTTGAGGACCTCGCCGATCGCGTTGAACACGTGGCCCTTGACCGCGTCGCCCACCGGAACGGTGATCGGCGACCCGGTGTCGCGCACCACCGAGCCGCGGACCAGGCCGTCGGTCGGCTGCATCGAGATGGCGCGGACCATGTTGTCGCCCAGGTGCTGGGCGACCTCGAGGGTCAGCGTCTTCTCGCCGCCGGAGAGCGTCACGTCCACGTGCAGGGCGTTGAACAGGTCCGGCATGGCGTCGCGCGGGAACTCGGCGTCGACGACCGGGCCGATGACCCGGACCACGCGACCGGTGGCCGTCTTGGTCTCTACTGGGGCAGTCATCACACTTCACTTCCCGACGCGGCCAGCGCGTTCGCGCCGCCGACGATCTCGCTGATCTCCTGGGTGATCCCGGCCTGGCGGGCCGAGTTCATCTCGCGCGTGTACTTCTCGATCATCTCTTCGGCGTTGTCGGTGGCCGCCTTCATGGCTCGCCGCCGGGCCGCCGACTCGCTCGCCGCCGACTCGATCAACGCCGCGTAGATCCGCGTGTTGATGTACCTCGGCAGCAGCGCGTCGAGCAGCGCGTCCGCCTCCGGCTCGAACTCGTACGCCGGGAGCAGGCCCTCGGACCGCGGACGGTCCTCGACCTGCATCGGGCCGATGATCTTCGCGACCGGTGTCTGGGTCATCAGGGAGTGGAACTCGGTGTAGACGATGTGCAGCTCGTCGATGCCGAGCACCCCGTCCGGCCCGCTGCCGCCGTCGACGTCGTCCGCACCGGCCGAGAACGCCTTGATGAGCGTCTCGCCGACCGTGCGCGCGTCGTCGAACGCCGGCTGCTCCGAGAAGCCCGTCCAGCTCGCCTCGATGGGCCGGTTGCGGAACCGGTAGTACGTGACGCCCTTCCGCCCGATGACGTAGAGCACCGGCTGCTTGCCGTCGGCGTCCAGCCGGGCGATCAGCGACTCCGCGGTCCTGATCGCGTTCGTGCTGTAACCGCCGGCCAGACCCCGGTCGGCGGTTACCAGCAGGACGCCCGCCCGTCGCACCCGCTCACGCGGGGTGAGCAGCGGGTGGTCGATCCGCGCGTTGGACGCCAGCGCCGTGAGCACGCCGGTGATGGCCTGGGCGTACGGCAGGGACGCCTCCACCCGGGCCTGGGCCTTGGCGATGCGGCTCGTCGCCACGAGCTCCATCGCCTTGGTGATCTTCTTCATCCCCTTCGCGGAGCGGATCCGCTGGCGAAGGACGCGAACCTGGGCGGCCATGGGTCAGCTCTCTGCCGGCCGGTCGGTCGCGCCGTCGCGGAAGCGGGTCACCGTCTCGCGGTTCTCCTCGCCCTCCAGCGGCGCGGCCGGGGCCTCGTTGATCTGGCGGTCGTCCTGCTTGCCCAGGAAGACCTGCTTGAACTCGGTGATGGCCGAGTCCAGCGAGCCGATGATGTCGTCGTCCCACTTGTTGTCGGCGATCGCGGCCAGCACACCGGCGTGCTTGTGACGCAGGTACTGGAGGAACTCCGACTCGAAGCGCCGGATGTCGCCCACCGGGACGTCGTCCAGCTTGCCCTCGGTGCCGGCCCAGACCGAGACGACCTGCTCCTGCACCGGGAACGGCGAGTAGTTCGGCTGCTTGAGCAGCTCGACGAGGCGGGAGCCGCGCTCCAGCTGGGCGCGGGAGGCCCGGTCCAGGTCGGAGGCGAAGGCAGCGAACGCCTCCAGCTCGCGGTACTGGGCCAGGTTGAGCCGCAGCGAACCGGAGACCTTCTTCATCGGCTTCACCTGCGCGGCGCCACCGACCCGGGAGACCGAGGTGCCGACGTTGATGGCCGGCCGGACGCCCTGGTTGAACAGGTCGGTCTCGAGGAAGATCTGGCCGTCGGTGATCGAGATGACGTTGGTCGGGATGAACGCCGAGATGTCGTTCGCCTTCGTCTCGATGATCGGCAGACCGGTCATCGAGCCGCCGCCCAGCTCGTCGGAGAGCTTGGCGCAGCGCTCCAGCAGCCGGGAGTGCAGGTAGAAGACGTCACCCGGGTACGCCTCGCGGCCCGGCGGGCGGCGCAGCAGCAGCGACACGGCGCGGTACGCCTCGGCCTGCTTGCTCAGGTCGTCGAAGACGATGAGGACGTGCTTGCCGCCGTACATCCAGTGCTGCCCGATGGACGAGCCGGTGTACGGGGCGAGGTACTTGAAGCCGGCCGGGTCGGACGCCGGCGAGGCGACGATGGTGGTGAACTCCATCGCGCCCGACTCCTCCAGCAGGCCCTTGATCGAGGCGATCGTGGAGGCCTTCTGGCCGATGGCGACGTAGATGCAGCGGACCTGCTTCGTCGGGTCGCCGGAGCGCCAGTTCTCACGCTGGTTGAGGATCGCGTCCAGCGCCACCGTGGTCTTGCCGGTCTTCCGGTCGCCGATGATCAGCTGACGCTGGCCACGGCCGATCGGGGTCATGGCGTCGACGGCCTTGATGCCGGTCTGCAGCGGCTCGAACACCGACTGCCGCGACATCACGTTCGGGGCCTGCAGCTCCAGCTCCCGGTAGCCCTCGTTGGCGATGTCACCGAGGCCGTCGATCGGCTGGCCGAGCGCGTTGACCACCCGGCCGAGGAAGGCGTCGCCGACCGGCACGGAGAGCACGCGCTGGGTCCGCTTGACCCGCTGCCCCTCCTCGATACCGGCGTAGTCGCCGAGAACGACGACGCCGATGTCCCGGACGTCGAGGTTCAGCGCCACGCCGAGCGTGCCGTCCTCGAACTCCAGGAGCTCGTTGGTCATGGTCGAGGGCAGGCCCTCGACGTGGGCGATACCGTCACCGGCGTCGGCGACGGTGCCGACCTCCTCGCGGGAGACGTCGGTCGAATAGGAGGAGACGTAGCGCTCCAGGGCGCCGCGGATCTCCTCCGTCGAGATGGTCAGCTCGGCCATCCTCTGCTTCCTTATGTATCAGGGGCCCGGGATACCTAGTACCGACCGGTCCGAGTGGCGTCTGGTTATCAGGTGCGGCGCGGCTGTGCCGTCTCAGCGCTTCGCGCGAAGCCGGTCAGCGCTTCGCGAGCGCGTTGCGGGTCTCGTTGAGGCGGCGCAGGACGGTGCCGTCGTACAGGTCGGAGCCGACCCGGACGCTCACGCCACCCAGGACGTCGGGGTTGACCGTCTGTCGGACGGATACCTCCCGACCGTATATCGCGGAGAGGCGAGCGCCCAGCCGCTGCTCCTCCTCGTCACTCAACGGGGCGGCCACCGTGACGTAGGCCACCTGCCGGTCCCGCCGGTCGGCGGCGAGCTCGACCAGCCGGGTGAGCGCCCCCGTGAAGGAACGACCCCCGAACCCGCCGAGCGCGGCCTCCACGAGGCGGACCGTCACCGGACGCGCCTTGCCCTCGAGCAGCTCGCGGGCCAGGGCGGCCCGCCGCGCGGTCGGGGCGATCGGGTCGCCCAGCACCGCGGCCAGGTCCGGCTGACCGGTGACGACCTGCCCGAAACGGAACAGCTCGTCCTCGACCTCGCCCAGCTCGCCGGCCGAGTCGGCGCTGGCCAGCAGCGCCTCCACGCCCAGCCGCTCGGCGCCGTCGAGCAGGTCCGACGGGGTCGACCAGCGGCCCGAGACCAGCGTGGCGAGCAGGTCCAGCGCCTCGGCGTCGATCTTGCCGCGGAGCATGTCGCCGAGAAGGCCGGCCCGGTCCGGCGCGGACCGGGCCGGTTCGGAGAGCGCCCGGCGCAGCCGCGGCTCGCGCCGCAGCAGGGCGGCGACGGAGAGGAGGTCGTCGGCGGTGGCCAGCACCGCCGACGGCTCCACGCCGCGGACGTGGTTCTCCAGGTGCTCCGCCGCAGCCTGGTACGACTCCCGGCTGGCGGCCTGCATCAGCGGGCCCCCGTGCTCTCGAGGCTGCTCAGGAACCGGTCGACGGTGCCCTTGCGACGCGCCTCGTCCGCGAGCGACTCGCCGACGATCTTGCTGGCGAGGTCGACCGCGATCGTGCCGACCTCCGCGCGCAGCTCGCGCACGATGGTGGCCCGCTCGGCGGCGAGCTGGTCCTTGCCGGCCTGGATGACCCGGTCGGCCTCCTCCCGCGCCTTGGCGAGGATGTCCTGCCGGATGCCCTCGGCGTCGGCCCGGGCGTCGTCCCGGATCCTGGCAGCGTCGGTGCGCGCCTCGGCGAGCTGCGCGCGGTACTGCTCGAGCAGCTGGTTCGCCTCGGCCTGCGCGGCCTCGGCACGCTTGATGCCACCCTCGATCGCGTCGACCCGCGCCTGGAACGTCTGCTCCATCCGCGGGAAGACGAACTTCATCAGCACGAAGCAGAGCACGATGAAGGCGATGCCACCGACCACGATCTCCTGCCAGAGCGGAAGGATCGGGTTGTGGGTCGTCTCACCACCCTCTGCGGCGAGCAGGAACATGAAGACCTCCCGGTCTACTCAGACGGGATCAGGCGCCGGACCAGACGAAGCCGAACGCGACGCCCAGCAGAGCCAGCGCCTCGATGACGGCGAAGCCGATCCAGACGTACGGCAGGGTCATCCGGGACGACTCCGGCTGCCGGGCGGTCGACTGGATGTAGGCGGCGAAGACCAGGCCGACGCCGATACCCGGGCCGATGGCGGCGAGGCCGTAGCCGATGGCGGCGGTGCTGCCCTCTACCGCGGCGACGATGTCCATTAGTGGGTTCCTCCTGGTTATCACGCGTGACGGTCACGCGGGACGACAACGGTTGGTGCGGAAGTGGATCAGTGTTCCTCGGCGAGCGCGCCCTGCACGTAGCTGGCCGTCAGCACGGTGAAGACGTAGGCCTGCAGGACGATCACCAGGAACTCGAGGAAGGTCAGCGCGATGGTCATCAGCCAGGACACCACCGAGACCGGCGCCAGCAGGGCGTTGGCGTTGAGCATCGCGAAGCCGCCGAGCGTGAAGACCAGCAGGAGCATGTGACCGGCGAACATGTTCGCGAAGAGACGAACGGCGAGCGAGAAGGGCCGGACGAGGAACGTCGAGAACGCCTCGATCGGGATCAGCAGCGGCAGGATGTACCACGGCGCCGGCGGCACCAGCGCGTTCTTGAAGTACTTGCCGAAGCCGTGCTGCTTGATGCCGACGGCGTTGAACAGGACGTAGCTGATCGCGGCGAGGAACGCCGGGAAGGCGATGTGCGAGTTCGGCGAGATCTGGAAGAACGGCACGATCGCGAAGAAGTTCGTCAGCAGCACGAAGCAGAAGAGCGTCGTGAAGTACGGCGCGAACCGCACGCCCCGGTGCCCGATCATGTCGACCGCGATGTTGTTGCGCACGAAGCCGTAGATCGACTCGGCGAGCCACTGCTTCTTGGTCGGCACGAGCTGGGGCTTGCGGTAGGTGAGCAGGAAGAACAGGATCAGGATCCCGACCGCCAGCCACACCATGAACGTGATCTTGGTGAACCAGTAGTTGTTGTGCGCGCCCCACGGGGCGATGCTGGGCAGGTAGAAGTCCTCCACGCTGGGTGGGAAATTAACCTCGCCCTGTGCCAGGACGTTCGACTGTCCGAACACCGCGTCCCTTCCTATTGAGGCGTGCCGAGCCTACGGATGACCAGGACGATCCCCCCGGCCATGCCGAGCACGATCCCGATCCCGGTGGCGACGCCACCGGTCTCCAGCCACCGGTCAACCAGCCAGCCGATGAAGCCCCACACGAGCATGCCCGCGATCAGGTAGCTGAGCGCGGTCCAGCCCTGCCCGGCTCCGGACGGAACGTCGTCCTGGCCGCCAGCGCTGGGGGGTTTCTGGTCACCGGTCATGACGGGGCGAACGATATCAGTCGAGTGCACGAGGCTGTGCCTCACCCCCCGCACAACCTTGTTGTGTGGGACACGGGTGGGCGAAGTCGTCTGGAGGCACGCTACTCCCCTTCCGCGAGGGAGAGAATGACCGATCGCGGACACATCGGCGCGCCGCCCGAAAGGTGGGACACCCGGTCGCTCAGCGAGCCGCGCGTCGTGCGTGGACCGTGGTCAACCACCAGATGTGCACACCCGTCCACACCACCACACCAGCGGCGATGCCCAGGCAGAGCGGGATCAGGCCGGGCCAGCCGGAGGCCGCCACCGCGATCATGACGGCGCCGAGCAGGGTGAACTTCGCGACGTAGAGGCCGAGGCCGAACGGCAGCACCAGTTGCGAGTCACGGGAGTCGGCCCACGCCAGCACCACGGTGGTGAGGGTGTAGCTGGCCGCCGTGACGGCCACCCCAGCGGCGGCGCCGAGCGCCGCGTCGGCCCCGCCGGTCACCCCGCCCACCACGGCGGCGACCGCCGCCATGAGCACGGACGCGATCAGCAGCACCGGCAGGTGCCGCAGCCGCCAGCCCCGGTCCTCGGCCGCCTCCGCCGTCCGGGCCGCGGGCTCAGCCACGGGGGTACGCCGGGAACGCGGCCACGAGGTCGGCCACCTCGGCGCCGATCCGGGCCAGCTCGTCGGTGCCGCCGGGAGCCGCCGGGTCGGTCCGCACCGCCCGGGCGATGAGGGCGGCGACCTGCCGCATCTCCCCCTCCCGCATGCCCTGGGTGGTGACGCTCGGCGTGCCCACCCGGATGCCGGAGGCGACCATCGGCTTCTGCGGGTCGTACGGGATCGCGTTCTTGTTCAGGGTGATGGCGGCGGCGTCGCAGCGCGCCTCGGCGTCCGCGCCGGTCACCCCGACCTCGCGCAGGTCGACGAGGGCTAGGTGGGTGTCGGTGCCACCGGAGACCGGGCGCATCCCCTCGGCGGCCAGCCCGCCGGCCAGCGCCCGCGCGTTGGCGACCACCTGGGCCGCGTACGACCGGAACTCGGGCTGGGCGGCCTCCCGCAGCGCCACCGCCTTCGCGGCGACGGCGTGCATCAGCGGACCGCCCTGGGTGAACGGGAAGACGGCCTTGTCGATCCGCTGGGCCAGCGACTCCCGGCAGAGGATCATGCCGCCGCGCGGACCGCGCAGCACCTTGTGCGTGGTGCAGGTGACCACGTCCGCGTACGGCACGGGCGAGGGGATGGCCCCGCCGGCCACCAGCCCGATGAAGTGGGCCGCGTCCACCACGAGGTACGCGTCGACCTCGTCGGCGATCTCCCGGAACCGGGCGAAGTCGATCAACCGGGGGTACGCCGTGGCGCCGCAGATGATCATCTTCGGGCGGTGTGCCCGGGCCAGGTCCCGCACCTCGTCGTAGTCGATCAGCTCGGTGTCCGGCCGCACCCGGTAGCCGACCGGCGCGAACCACTTGCCCGAGAAGTTCACCCGGCTGCCGTGCGTGAGGTGGCCGCCGTGCGGCAGGTCCATGGCGAGCACCGTGTCGCCCGGCTGCACGAGGGCCGCGTACACGGCCAGGTTCGCGCTGGCGCCGGAGTGCGGCTGGAGGTTGGCGTGCTCGGCGTCGAACAGCTCACGGGCCCGCGCGACGCCGATCTCCTCGGCCCGGTCCACCTCGGCGCAGCCGCCGTAGTAGCGCCGCCCGGGGTAGCCCTCGGCGTACTTGTTCGTCAGCGTCGAGCCGAGCGCGGCCAGCACCGCCGGCGAGGTGAGGTTCTCGCTGGCGATGAGCTGGAGACCGCCGCGCAGGCGGTCCAGCTCGCCGAGCACCACCCCGGCGATCTCCGGGTCGGTGGCCCGGAGCTGGTCGAAATCCGGCCCCCAGAAGGTGCTCGTCACGGTGTCCACGACGAAGCAGTCTATGGGGCAGCAGACTGGAACCCGTGAGATGCCTGGTCACCGGCGCGACGGGATACATCGGCGGGCGGCTGGCGCCCCGACTGCTGGCCGACGGCCACGAGGTGCGGTGCCTGGCCCGCCACGCCGGCCGGCTGCGCGACGTCCCGTGGGCGTCGGAGGCGGAGGTCGTGGAGGGCGACCTGCGCCGGCCGGAGACGCTGCCGGCCGCGTTCGCCGGCGTGGACGTGGCCTACTACCTGGTGCACTCGCTGGGGCAGGCCGGCTTCGAGTCGGCCGACCGGGAGGCGGCGCAGGCGTTCGCGGCGGCGGCCCGGGAGGCCGGCGTACGCCGGATCGTCTACCTGGGCGGCCCGGAGCCGGCGCACGACGGCGGCAGCACGTCGGCACACCTGCGCTCCCGCGCCGAGGTGGGGCGGATCCTGCTCGACAGCGGCGTGCCGACGGCGGTGCTCCGGGCCGCGGTCATCATCGGGTCGGGCTCGGCCTCGTTCGAGATGCTGCGGTACCTGACCGAGCGGCTGCCGGCCATGACGACACCGCGCTGGGTCCGCAACCGCATCCAGCCGATCGCGGTCCGGGACGTGCTGCGCTACCTGGTCGGCTGCGCCGACCTCCCGGCGGAGGTCAACCGCGGGTTCGACATCGGCGGGCCCGAGGTGCTGACCTTCCAGGACATGATCCAGCGCTACGCCCGGGTCGCCGGGCTGCGGCGGCGGATCATCCTGCCGGTCCGGCCGCTGAGCCCGGCGCTGTCGTCGTACTGGGTGGGGATGGTGACCCCGGTGCCGAACGCCATCGCCCGGCCGTTGGTGGAGAGCCTGATCCACGAGGCGGTCGCCCGCGAGCACGACATCGCCGCGTACGTCCCCGACCCGCCGGACGGGCTGACCGGCCTCGACCGGGCGCTCGAACTGGCCCTGACCCGGGTGCGGAACGCCCAGGTGGAGACCCGCTGGTCGACGGCGAGCGTGCCGGACGCCCCGGCCGAGCCGCTGCCCAGCGACCCGTCGTGGTCCGGCGGCACGGCGTACACGGACCTGCGCGAGCGGATCGTCGACGCGCCGCCGGAGGCGCTGTGGCGGGTCATCGAGGGTGTCGGCGGCGAGCACGGCTGGTACTCGTTCCCGCTGGCCTGGTCCATCCGCGGCTGGCTGGACCGCCTCGTCGGCGGGGTGGGGCTGCGCCGCGGGCGGCGCGACCCGCACCGGCTCCAGGTCGGCGAGGCGCTGGACTTCTGGCGGGTCGAGGAGATCGAGCCGGGGAAGCTGTTGCGGCTGCGCGCCGAGATGCGGCTGCCCGGCCGCGCCTGGCTGGAGATGCGGGCGCTGCCCGCCGACGGCGGACGCAGCCGCTACCAGCAGCGGGCCGTCTTCCTGCCGCGCGGGCTCGCCGGGCACGCCTACTGGGGCGCCGTCACGCCGTTCCACGCGGTGATCTTCGGGGGCATGGCCCGCAACATCGCGCGCGGCGCCGAACACGACGGCGGGTCGGTCAGTTCCCCGTCCGGGCGCCGGTGACCTCGAACGCGGTCCGCTCGCTGGGCGGCACGAAGTCACGTACCGGCTGGTCGCGCAGGCCGAACGAGAGCACCTCGCCGACGGCCTCCACGAGGCGGGCCTGCACCGCCTGACCGACGGCGTCCCGTGGATCGTCCGGGTTCGCCGCCATCGAGGCGACCGCGAGCTGCGGGGTGAAGGCCACCACCGTCTCCGTCTCGTACCCCTCGGAGCTGCCCGTCTTGCCGGCCACCGGCCGGCCCAGCCGGGAGCGCAGCCCCTCGGCCGTGCCGCCGTCGCACCGGCCGTACATCGACTGGTCGCCCACCGGGCAGCGGGCCGCGTCGGCGGCCGCCCGCGCCACGTCGGTGTCCAGCACCTGGCGGCAGTCCGGTTTCGCGGCCGTCACCGGCCGCCCGGCCGAGTCGGTGATCGACACCACCGGCAGCGGCGCGCACCAGGTCCCCTCCGCCGCCACCGTGGCGTACGCGCCGGCGAGGTCGAGCGGGGTGGTGGCGGAGACGCCCAGGGTGAACGGCCCCCAGTCCTTGGCGCCGTAGCGGGCCAGCCGGGCGTCGGAGTCGGCCCGGAACACGATGCCGAGCCGCTCGGCCATCTCGACCACCCGGTCCGCGCCGACCCGCTCGGTGAGCCAGGCGAAGTACGTGTTGACCGAGCGGCCGAACGCGGTCCACATGCTCTGCCGGCCGTCCATCGACGCCGAGGCGTTCTGCGGGCACCAGCGGCCGTCGCAGCTCGCCGGTCCGGTCACCGGGAAGCGGGTCACGAGGCGGCCGGGCGCGTCGTACTCGGTCTGCAACGGCAGCCCGGATTCGAGCGCGGCGAGCATCGTGAAGAGCTTGAACGTCGAGCCGGCCTGGTATCCGTCGATCGTCCCGCCGCCCGCCACCAGCTGGTTGACCGTGTTCGGGCGGTTCTTCTGGCCGGCCGGATTCTCGCCCACCCCGTAGGTGCGGTTCACGGCCATGGCGAGCACCCGTCCGGTGCCGGGCTGGAGCACCGCGGTCGGCGCCGTCCGCCGGTCCGTGGTGCCGTAGATCCGCGACACCTGTTCGACGGTGGTGCGTTGGACGGCCGGGTCGAGCGAGGAGACGATCGAGAAGCCGCCCCGGCGGAGCGTGCGCTGCCGCTCGTCGGCCGTGGCGCCGAACGCCGACTGGTCGCTCCACCAGCGGGTGAACCAGTCGCAGAAGAAGCCCCAGTCGTTGTGCTCCTCCGGCACGGCGGTGCAGTCGTTCGGCGTCTCGCTGGGACGCAGGTTCAGCGGCTCCGCCTTGGCCCGCGCCGCCTGCTCGGGCGGGACCTGGGCGGTCTCGACCAGCCGGTCGAGCACGTACGCCCGGCGCGCCAGCGCGGCGTCGGCGTCACCGTTGATCGGGTCGTCGGTGTGCGGTGAGCGCACCAGCCCGGCCAGCATCGCGGCCTCGGGCAGGGTGAGGTCGGCGGGCGACTTGGAGAAGTACCGCTTGCTCGCGGCCGCGATCCCGTACGCCCCGGCCCCGAAGTACGCGATGTTCAGGTAGCGGGACAGGATCTCCTCCTTGTCCAGCTCCCGCTCCAGCGCGAGCGCGTAGCGCATCTCCTGCACCTTGCGCGCGGTGGACACCTCGGTGGCCGCCCGGCGCTGCCCCTCGGAGAGCCGCGGGTCGCTGCTCAGCACGTTCCGGACGTACTGCATGGTCAGCGTCGAGGCGCCCTGCCGGGTCTCGCCGTCGCGCTGGTTGACCGTGAAGGCCCGCGCCACACCTCGCAGGTCCACCCCGCTGTGCTGGTAGAACCGGACGTCCTCGGCGGCCACCATGGCCTGCCGCATCACGGGGGCGACCTCGCGCAGCGGCACGTCCACCCGGTCCTCCTGGTAGAAGGACGTGATGAGGGTCGTGCCGTCGTTGGCGTAGAGGTTCGAGCGCTGCGCCGTGGGCGGCGTCCGCAGCGTGTTGGGCAGCTCCGAGTAGGGCGTGGAGAGCGCGCTGAAGCCGATCCCGAACACCAGCGCCACCGGCAGCGCGGCCCCCGCCAGCACCAGACCGGCCAGGAGGCCGGCGATCAACACGGTCAGCACTTTGTCGAGATGGACCCGGATCATCAGCTCTCCCCGCAGGAGCCGGTCACGCTAGGACCCGTTCAGAATGACCCGGAATGCCCCGTTCGCCGCCGGTTTTCCCCAAACCCGCAGGAAATTCGCGAGGGCGGACAGTCAGGGCAGGAGGGCGGCCGCGAGCGGCCGCACGGTCTCCTCGATCTCGTCGGCCACCCGGCTGAAGCACTGGTCGCCCCGACCCCACGGGTCGTCCAGGTCGTCCGTGGCCAGCGGGGCCGCGTCCCGGCGGGCCGCGTGCGCCGCCGCCACCAGAGCCACCCCGCGCTCGTACACGGCCTCCGGGCTGCCCTCCGCCGGCGGCAGCGCGGCGTCGTCCACCGCGCCCAGCAGCCGGCCGAACTCGCCCAGCACGAACGTGCGCGCGGCCGCGTCGGGCCGCAGCGCCACCACGTACTCCTGCTGGTCGGCCGTCGCGGTGAGGACGAGGTCGGCGGCGTCGATGTGGTCCGACCGCAGCTTGCGGGCCGCGAAGCCCGTCACGTCACCGCCCCGCGACGTGACCTGCCGGGCCGCGGGCGGGTTCATCTCCTCACCGGCGTGCCACCCGCCGGTGCCCGCGCTGTGGCTGTGCACCAGCTCGTCGACGCCGGCCGGGTCGAGCCCCCGCCGGGTCAACCGCTCCCGCACCGCCAGGACGAGCAGCCGCTCGGCCATCGGGGACCGGCAGATGTTGCCCATGCAGACGTGCAGGACGGTGAACGGCGGCACCTAGGCCCCCTCGACGATGTCCGGCACCACGTCGCGCAGCTTCTCCATCGGGATCGCGCCCTGACGCAGCACCTGCGGCACATCGCCGGTGAGGTCGACGATCGTGCTCGGCACCGGATCCGGGCAGGGGCCCGCCTCCAGGTACGCGCGGACCGAGTAGCCCAGCTGGTCGCGGGCCTCCTCGGCCGTGAGCGCGGCCGGCTGCCCCGTCTTGTTGGCCGACGAGACGGCCATGGGCCCGGTCTCGCGCAGCACCTCGAGCGCCACCGGGTGCAGCGGCATGCGCACGGCCACCGTGCCGGTCTTGTCGCCGAGATCCCACTGGAGGCTTGGCGAGTGCTCGACCACGATGGTCAACGCGCCCGGCCAGAACGCCTCGACCAGGTCGCGGGCGGTGCGGGGCAGCGAGAGGACCAGCCCGTCGAGGGTGTGCCGGCTGCCGATCAGCACCGGCGGCGGCATGTGCCGGCCCCGGCCCTTGGCGTCCAGCAGCGCCTTCACGGCGTACGGGGTGAACGCGTCCGCGCCGATGCCGTAGACGGTGTCCGTCGGCAGGACGACGAGTTCTCCGTTCTTGACCGCCTCGATGGCCGCGGCGATGCCGCGGTCCCGGTCGGCGGGCGACCGGCAGTCGTAGAGCATCACGAGGAGCCAGTCTGCCACGCCGGCCCCGCGTCCGGTCGACGGCCGTCCGACCGGCGGGACGCGGTCGCGAAGCGGGGCCGCCCGGTGAGGTCCCGGTGGGCCGTGACGGCGGTGAACCGGCCGTCGGCCACGAGGAGCGCCGGCACGTCCGCGGCGTGCGTGTCGTCGTGCTCGACGCCGAACGCCCCGCCGGGACGCAACAGCGCTGCCGCACGGGTGACCACCGGGCGGATCACGGCGAGGCCGTCGACACCGCCGAAGACCGCCTCCGCGGGGTCGTACCCGGCCACCTCCGGCGCCACCACCGTGTCCGCCGGCACGTACGGCGGGTTGCACAGCAGCACGTCCACGCGCCCGACCAGATCCTCCAGCAGCTCCGGCGCCGTGACGTCCGCCTCGACCACCTCGACGGGCCGGTCCCCCGCCGCGGCCCGGGCCGCCGCGTTGCGGCGCAGCCAGCGCAGCGCGTCCGGTGAACGCTCCACCGCCACCACCCGGGCCGACGGCAGCTCCTGGGCGACGGCGAGCGCGATCGCCCCGGAGCCGCTGCACAGATCCACCACCAGCGGCGCGTCCCGGCCCCGGCCCTGCTCGATGCCCCAGCCCGCGAGCAGCTCGGTCTCCGGCCGGGGCACGAAGACGCCCGGCCCGACGGCCAGCTCGAGGCGCCGGAAGGCCGCGCTGCCCATGAGGTGCTGCAACGGCTCCCGGTGAGCCCGGCGGGCGACGAGCGCGTCGAAGGTGGCAAGCTGATCGCCGTCGAATCCGTCGGCCAGCGCCAGCCGGCCCCTCGGCACACCCAGCACGTACGCGGCCAGCAGCTCGGCCTCCGTCCGGGCCGCCCCCACACCGGCGTCGCCGAGGACCCGGGCCGCACGCGCCACGGCGGCCGAGGGTCGTTTCCGGTTCGCCCCTTCGGGGGGGTGTTGCGGCTCGATGGTCACGACATAATCATGAAGCGTCGCGGGTCACGTCACGAGCGGGTGCGTCGAGGCACACGCCGACAGGAGGTCGCTGGTGGGTTGGCTCGACCGGGTCGATGACCAGGTTGACGCGCTGACGCAGGCACGGGCGTTGCAGGAGGCCAGCCGGTCCGCCGAGGCGTACACCGTGCTGGAGGGCGTCCTCGCCACCACCACCGACCCCCGCTCCCGGGCCGACGCCCTCGTGCAGCGCCTATCCGCGCTGATCAATCTCGGCCGCACGGCCGAGTTCACCCGGGCCATCGAGGAGGCGTCCGCGGCCGTCCGCGACCTCGCCGAGCCCTACCTGCACGGGCATCTCAACGCGCTGGCCGCGCTCGCCGCCCACCACCAGGGCGCGCTCGACCGGTGCGTCACCCATCTCGTGAAGGCCGCCCGCGCGCTGAGCGCCGTCGAGGACCCGGACCGGGACACGGCCTGGGGCTGGCACGACCTCGCCATGGCCTACTCGTACCTCAGCTTCCACGGCTACGCGCTCGGAGCCATCGAACGCGCCCGGCAGCTCGGGCTCGCGGCCGGGATCCCCGAGGAGACGTTCGCGGCGCCCGGCATCCGGCTGCGCAACGCCGTCGCGCTCGACCACAACGGCGACAGCGACGGCTGCCTGCGGGTGCTGCGCGACGTGGCGACCGACCTCGGGCGGTTCCTGCGCGCCGGGCGGGCCGGCCGGCTGCGCCCCAGCAGCCTCGCCGCGTACGGCTATGCGGCCGCACGCCGTGCCGCGCTCGGCGACCGGCTCGACAGCGGTTCCGAGGCCGACCCGGCGCGGCTGCTCGCCCACGGCGGCGACAGCGCACGGGCACGCGACATGCGCGACCTCGGAAACGTCTGCCTCGCCATCGCGGCGGGCCGGCCGATCGAGGCGGTGGCCCGGCTCGACACCGTCCGCGTCTCCAGCGAGACGCTCGGCGCGGCCGAGCCGGCGCGCCTGCGCAGCATCGCCCTGTCCCGGGCCGGCGACCACGCGGCGGCGCACCGGGCCGACCGGCTGGCCTTCCGGCTCGCCGCGCAGCGCAACGACCGGCTGCGCGACGTCTACATCGACGGCATCGCGGCGCGGATCGACCACGAGGAGATGCGGCGGGAGGCCGCCCGCTACGAGGGCGAGGCGCTGACCGACCCGCTGACCGGGCTGCCCAACCGCCGCCGGCTGGAACGCTACATCGCGAGCGTGGTCGCCCGGGGCGAGCCGGTGGTGATCGGCGTCTGCGACCTGGACGGTTTCAAGGCCGTCAACACGCGGCACGGCCACCACTCCGGCGACCTGGTGCTCCAGCGCATCGCCGGGGTGATCAACCGGGTGATGCGTCGCGGCGACTTCGTGGCCCGCTACGGCGGGGACGAGTTCGTGGTGGTGCTGCCCGGCGCCGGCATGGCGGAGGCCGCCGAGGTGGCCCGCCGGATCGGCGCCGCGGTGGCCGGCGAGGACTGGGAGTCACTGGTCCCCGGCACCCCCGTCGGCGTGAGCATCGGCTTCGCCGAGGTGTCCGGCACCGGGCCGGCGCTGCGCGACGCGCTCAGCGCCGCCTTCGAGATCGCCGACCGCGAGATGCTCCGCGCGAAGGCCCGCCCCCGCGCGTCCTGAGCCGGCGGTCGGCCCCGACCGTCAGCGACGGGCGAGCTCGGTGTCGCCGGCCAGGCGGGCGGCGCGGTCGGCCTCGGCCAGGGCGTCCAGCACGCCGTCCAGGTCGCCGGCGAGTGCCAGGTCCAGGTTGTACGCCGTGTAGCCGATCCGGTGGTCGGTGATCCGGTTCTGCGGGAAGTTGTAGGTGCGGATCCGCTCCGAGCGGTCCACCGTCCGCACCTGCGCCTTGCGCGCGTCGGAGGCCGCCGCGTCCGCCCGCTCCTGCGCCGCCGCGAGCAGCCGGGCACGCAGGATCCGCATGGCCTGCTCCCGGTTCTGGAGCTGCGACTTCTCGTTCTGGCAGGAGACCACGATGCCGGTCGGCAGGTGGGTGATCCGGACCGCCGAGTCCGTGGTGTTCACCGACTGCCCGCCGGGGCCCGACGAGCGGAAGACGTCGATCCGCAGGTCGTTCGCGTCGATGGTCACGTCGACGTCCTCGGCCTCGGGCAGCACCAGGACACCGGCCGCGCTCGTGTGGATGCGGCCCTGCGACTCGGTGACCGGGACCCGCTGCACCCGGTGCACGCCGCCCTCCCACTTGAGCCGCGACCAGACGCCGTTGCCGCCCTCGGGGACGCCCTTGGTCTTGATCGCCAGCGAGACGTCCTTCATGCCGCCCAGGTCCGAGTCCTGCGCGTCGATCACCTCGACGAGCCAGCCGCGCCGCTCGGCGTACCGGGTGTACATCCGCAGCAGGTCACCCGCGAAGAGCGCGGACTCCTCGCCGCCCTCACCGGCCTTGATCTCGACGATCACGTCCTTGGCGTCGTGCGGGTCCCGCGGGATCAGCAGCTCGGCCAGACGCTCCTCGAGCGCCGGCAGGGTCGCCCCGATCGACTCCGCCTCGGCAGCGAACGACGGGTCCTCGGCGGCCAGTTCCCGCGCCGCCGCCAGGTCGGCGCGCGCCTGCGCCAGCTCGCCCGCCGCCTTGTGCAGCGGCACCAGTTCGGCGTACCGCCGGCCGACCCGCCGCGCGGTGGCCTGGTCGGCGTGGATGGCCGGATCGGCGAGCCGCTTCTCCAGGGCCGCGTACTCGTCGAGGAGGGCGGCCAGTCGCTCGCTGCTCATGCTGCGGATGCTCCTTCGACGACGCGGGGGGGCGGACACGTCCCGCCGGGCGACGCGACAGGCGGGAATACGGACGGCGCCCGCGTCCGGCGGAAAACCGGACGCGGGCGCCGAACGAGGAGTTACTTGGCCTTCTTGGCCTGAACCTTGGCGTACTTCTGCTGGAACTTGGCGACCCGACCAGCGGTGTCGAGGACGCGCTGCTTACCGGTGTAGAACGGGTGGCAGGCGCTGCAGGTCTCGACGTGGATGGTGCCGCCCTTGGCGGTGCTGCGGGTCGTGAAGGTGTTGCCGCAGGAGCAGCTGACCTCGGTGGTCACGTACTCCGGGTGGATGCCTGACTTCATGTCGCCTCGGTCCTTTCGTCGGTGGTCGCCGGGTCGCCGTCACCGCCCGCCACGTGGCGGGCTCGGGCGTGAACCGGAACCGGTGGCCGATTGACCAGTGTGCCATGGGCGCGGGCCGCGCCCGTCATCGGGCGGCACACCGATCCAGGGTCGGTAACGCACACCATCGGGTTGGCATTCCCGCCAGCCGGCGGGGCATTCACGCGGGACGCCGCCACGCCGGCCGCGTACCCCGCGCGGGGCACGCCGGGGGACACTTTCCGGCGGGAGACGGTGGCCGACGGCCGGAGCGACCACACGGAGGTGACAACGCGATGCCCCGCCTGATCGCGACCCGGGGCCTGCCCGCGTCGGGGAAGACCACTTTCGCCCGTACGCTCCAACCGTCCGTGGTCCGGGTCAACCGGGACGACATCCGCCGGATGCTGCACGGCGAACGGCTCTTCACGCAGTGGGCCGAGGCGCAGGTGACCACCGCCCAGCGGGCCCAGGTCGAGGCGCTGCTGCGCGCCCGCGCCGACGTGTGCGTCGACGACACGAACCTGCGCTCCCGCACGCTGCGGGACTGGGCAGAGCTGGCCGCCCGCCACGGCGCCGAGTTCGAGGTCCACGACTTCACGGACGTGCCGTTGGACGAGTGCCTGCGCCGCGACGCCGAACGTCCGGAGGCGGACCGGGTCGGCGAGGCCGCCATCCGCCGGCTGCACGAGCGCTACCTTGAGGGGCGCACCCTGCCACTGCCCGTCCCGCAGGCCCGCACCGGCCGTCCCGCGCGGGTCCAGGCGCCGAGCGGCGGGCCACCCGAGATCGTCCTCGTGGACATCGACGGCACCGTCGCGCTGAACGTCTCCCGCAGCCCGTACGACATGACGCGCGTCGGCGAGGACCGGCCCAACGAGGCGGTGATCGCCGCGGTCCGCGCGATGCACGCGGCCGGGTACGACGTGGTGTTCTGCTCGGGACGCGACGCCTCGGCCCGCGCCGACACGGTGGCGTGGCTGGAGCGGCACGTCCGGGTCCCGTACCGTGCGCTGCACCTGAGGGCGGTCGGCGACTCCCGGAAGGACTCGGTGGTCAAGCGCGAGATCTACGAGCGGGAGATCCGTGACCGCTACCGGGTCGTCGGCGTCTTCGACGACCGGATGCAGGTGGTCCGGATGTGGCGGTCCCTCGGCCTCACCGTCTTCCAGGTGGCCGAGGGCGACTTCTGAGCGACCCGGCGGGACGGGCGCCCGGTCGACCGGGGGCCCGTCCGCGTGCTCAGGCCGCGGCGCGCGCTCTCGTGGTGACGGTGGCGTCGGCGCGTACGCCGTTGACCGTCACGGCGAGCACGAGCGACGCGCCGGGACGCAACGCCACGAGCCGGCCGGTGTCCGGGTCGAACCAGGCCGCGTGCCACGGGCGCAGCCCGGTCACCGGGCCGACGTGCACGCTCGGCGAGGCGGACCAGTCGGCGCTCACGGGTGCGGCCACCGGAACGGTCCGCCCGCCCGGTTGGGTGAGCGTGGCCGTGACCGTCACCGGCGCGCCGACCGCCACGCTGGCCGGGGCCGTCACGGCGAGCCGGTCGGTGTGCGCGTGGACCTCGGCGTCCACCCAGCGCGGCCCCTCGGCCAGCGGGTTCCGCCGCGCCCGGTCGGCCTCGGCGGCGCTGACCGGGTCGACGCCGAACTCGGTCCAGCCCGTGAAGCCGCCCCGGTCCGCCGGGGTCGAGGGCGTCTTGCCGGAGTTGCCGTTGATGACGTACGGGACGCCGTCGACCCGCTCGGCGTGGAACGTGCCGACGTGCCCACCCACGAACAGCGCGCCCTTGCCGGTGCGGTGTTGGAAGTCGGCCAGCCACTGCTCCAGCAGCGCCGCCTCCTTGCGGTCGCCGAGCTGGCTCGCCTTGGCGGGGCTCGGATCGCGCGGCGGGTGGTGGTGCAGCACGACCACCGAGCCGACCGCCGGGTCCGTGGCCGCCGAGTCGAGCGCCTCGCGCAGCATCCGTACCTGGTCGAACCCGCCGCCCCGCAGCGAGCCGGTGGACGAGTTCAGCGTCACGAAGCGGGTGCCCCGGTGGTCGAAGACCCGCGAGGTGGCGCCGAACGCGGCCTCGAAGTTGCTGATCGGCGCGCCCATGATCTCGTGGTTGCCCGGCACGTAGTACCAGGGCAGGTCGTCGCCCAACTCCTCGTCGAGCAGCCGTTTCGCGAGCGCGAAGTCCTCCGGGTACGCCGTGTCCACGAGGTCACCGTTGATCACCAGGAAGTCCGGCTTCGCCGCCCTGATCTCCCGCAGTGTCCGGCGGGCCTGCGCGACGAGGTCGCTGTCCGGGTCGGCCGCCACGAACTGCGCGTCCGACATGACGGCGAAGCGCCACGGCGCGCCGTCGACCGTGCCGTCGCGCACCACCACCCGGTCGGTACGCGGCTCCTCGGCCGGCGCGTCCACCGACGGCGGCACCTTCGCCACCAGGTCGTCGATGACGATCTCACTGGTGTACTGCGCGGCGGCGTTCGTCTCCGCCACGTAGAAGCGCCGCACCCGCACCGGGTACTGCACGCCGGCCGGCACCGCGAACTCGACGTAGCGCCAGCCGGTCCACGTGATGTACGGCCCGCGCAGCACGTGCTGGGTGTCCTGCGCGTCGTGCAGGTGCAGGCTCGGCCACTCCCCCCGACCGTTGCCGTAGATCCACATGCCGAACGCCTGCGGCTGACCGGGCACCTCGATCCAGGCCGGCGGGTCCGCGTACGCGGCGCGGGTGCCGGTCGACTGGCTGAAGTCGTACGCCAGCTTCAGGCCCGTGCCGGTGTGTCCCGGCGCCGGCGCCACGGAGCCGCTCGCCCGTGCCTGGCTGAATTTCCAGGCGGACGCGTCCTCGAAGTCGGCCACCGGCTGGTCGGTCAGCCCCACGGTGACCGGGACGACGGTGCTCTGGCGTCCGACCCGGACGGTGACCAGCCCGGCGCCGGTGTCCCGCAGGGCGGTCACCGCGAGGTTGCCGTCGGCGGTGGGGGTGAGGCGCAGCAGCTCGTGGTCGTACTCGAGGTCGAGGTCGGCGGGCTCGACCGGCGCCGTGTTCCCCTCGGCGTCGTAGCCCACCACACCGAGCAGGGCGCTGCCGTCGCGGCCGGTGAGACCGACACGCTCCACAGTGGAGTCGATCCGGGCCAGCGGGCCGAGCACGGTGAGGTCGAGACCGCCGCTGGCCGGGCCCCGGCGAGCGGTGACCGTCGCGGTGCCGGGCAGCAGCGCGTGGAAGACGCCGGCACCGTCGACCCGGCCGTGGAGCGCCGGCTCGACCCGCCAGGTGGGCGAGCCGGCCGCCGGGCCGTACGTCTCGTCGTGGCCGGCCGCGGTGAGCCGCCGGGTGAGCCCGGGGAAGACCCGGTCGGGGCGGCCGCCGCGGACGGGCGAGACGCCGGGCGCGGCCGTCGGGTCGCTCGCGGTCTCCACCCAGTAACCGGTCAGGCGCCCGCTGCCCTTCGGGGCGTAGATGGCGAGGCCGTTCGGGACGGGCCGCTCGGAGCCGTCCGACGGGCTGTTCTCGACCGTGACCGCGGCGGCGCCCGGCTCGCGGGCGAGCAGCGTGGACGAGCCGCCACCATCAAGGTTGAGCGCGGTGTACGCACCCAGCTCGGTCATCATCCGGCCCATCTCGGTCTGGGTCACGCCCCGGCTGTCGACCTGGCGACCGTCCACCGTCAACATGATCATCTTGCGACCGTCGGCGGTGAAGCCGACCGCGGTGCGCGGGGCCAGCGACGCGTCGGCGATCGTCTGCACCACGCCGTCGCGGACCAGCACGTTCCCGCCACCGACCGCGGCGTGCAGGGCGCTGCCGTCGGACGGCTTCGGCAGCCACGTCACTCCCACGGGGTCGCCCGGCCGCAGCCCGGCGAGGGCGTCGGCGCCGGCCTCCCGGCCGAGCAGGACGGTGGTGCCCGCGGGGATCGGCCCGCTGCCCGCCGCCGGGCTCACGCTGGCCACCCGGCCGTCGACCACGGCGACCTCCGTGACGCGCGCCGCGCCCTCCACGGCCCGCTCCCGGGTGTACGTCCCCCAGAGCGCGGTGAACGCGCCGATGCCGCCCGCCTGGACCATGTTGTTGAACTGGGTGAGCGTGACCGGACCGCCCGGCAGGGTGGCCGTGCCGTCGAAGTTCACCTCGATCACCCGGCCGATGCCCTCGGTGGTCACGGCCACCGCGTTGCGATGCCCGCTCACCGCGGACTGGATCAGCTCGCCGTCGCGGATGCCGACGCCCTGCGCGGCTCCCGAGTTGTTGACGTCGAAGAAGTCGCCGTTGACCGCAGCCACGGCCCGGGTCCGGTCGACGGCGGCGCGCAGCGGCTCGGCCCGGCTCACCGCCCCCGAGTTGACGTAGTCCACGGTGACCCCGCCCGTGAGGTCGGCGGTGATGGCGTCGGCGCGCAGCCAGCCGTCGGCGTCGTACCGGTCGAACGACGTGAGCTGCACCCCCGGAGCGACCGGCCGCGTCGTGCGGGCGGTCTCGATGCCGTCGGCCGGCTCGACACCGGCGGCGGCGGACGCTGCCGCCGGGGCCAGCGTGAGCGGCTCAGCGGCCTGGGAGGAGGCGCGCGGCCCATCCTCGGCGAGGGTGCCGGTCGGGCCGGTGGTCGCGGGCGCAGTGGCCGCGGGCGTGGTGGGCGCGGCGGTCGACGGCGCGGCGGTGGCCGGGAGTGGGCCGGCCAGGGCGAGCAGCGGCGTCAGCAGCAGGACGCCGGCGAGGGATCGTCTGCGGGTGCGCATGGACGACAGTCAACCCGACGGTGAACAGAAGTTTCAATACCTGACGCTTGAACTGAAAGAAAACTGCATCCTGGGGCCCCGGCCTGCCGTCGCCCGCAGTCCCTCCGCGCGGTCGCGCCGGCGGACCTGGCCCCAGCCCCTCCGCGCGGTCGCGCCGGCGGACCGCCGCCCCGACGGCAATCGCCGCTCCGGCCGGACTGGCCACTCCCGGCGACCCCCGCCTTCCGCCGCCCGGGGGTTGGGCGGTCCCGCAGTCCCACGGTCCGGCAGCTCGGCGGGTTCGCAGCCACGAACCGGCACGACCCCCGCCGCCACGCCTACTCAGCGCAACGAACCACCGAACAAGCGACACACCCCTTTGCCTCCTTTGCTCTGCACCCACATGCGCACCAGGAACAGTCCGTGAGCGGTGCAGATAGGGGTGCAGAGCAAAGGGCGAGAGGAGGGTAGGTGGGACTTGGACGCCGTCGACGCGAACCCGCTGGTCAGCGCCGGAAACCCAGGGTGACCCGCCGTCGACGGCGGTGGGCCGCGCCGATCTTGAACACGGAGAGTGCATCTTTCCTTGAGCGGCGTCAGTCTCACCGAGAGTGACGGTCCGCCTGCCGGCACACGGCGGCCCGGCACACGACGGCGCGGCACACGACGAAGGGCACGGCCGGACGGCCGTGCCCTTCGTGGATCCTCAACCGGGAGAGGTCACTCCCCCGGCGTCGACTTCGCGATCTGCATGAGGAACTCGATGTTCGTGCGGGACTGCTTGAGCCGGTCCAGCAGCAGGTCGAGCGCCGCCTGCGAGTCCAGCGAATGCAGGACCTTGCGGAGCTTGTGGATGATGGCCAGCTCCTCCGGCGCGAGCAGGATCTCCTCCTTACGCGTGCCGGACGGGTGGATGTCGATGGCCGGGAAGGTGCGCTTGTCGGCGATCTTCCGGTCCAGCTTCAGCTCCGCGTTGCCGGTGCCCTTGAACTCCTCGAAGATGACCGTGTCGGCCATCGAGCCGGTCTCGACCAGCGCGGTGGCGAGGATGGTCAGCGACCCGCCGTTCTCGATGTTGCGGGCCGCGCCGAGGAACCGCTTCGGCGGGTACAGCGCCGTGGAGTCGATACCACCCGACATGATCCGGCCGCTGGCCGGCGCCGCCAGGTTGTACGACCGACCGAGCCGGGTCACGGAGTCGAGCAGCACGACGACGTCGTGCCCCAGCTCGACGAGCCGCTTCGCCCGCTCGATCGCCAGCTCCGCCACCGTCGTGTGGTCCTGCGGCGGACGGTCGAACGTGGCCGCGATGACCTCGCCCTTCACCGAACGCTGCATGTCGGTGACCTCTTCGGGCCGCTCGTCCACCAGCACCACCATGAGGTGGCACTCCGGGTTGTTGTGCGTGATCGCGTTGGCGATGGCCTGCAGCACCATCGTCTTACCCGCCTTCGGCGGGGACACGATGAGCGCCCGCTGGCCCTTGCCGATCGGCATCACCAGGTCGATCACCCGGGTCGTGAGGATGTGCGGCTCGGTCTCCAGCCGCAGCCGCTCCTGCGGGTACAGCGGAGTGAGCTTGTAGAACTCCGGCCGCCGGCGCGCCTCCTCCGGCTCCATGCCGTTGATGGTGTCCAGCCGGACCAGCGGGTTGTACTTGTCGCGCCGCTGCTCGCCGTCGCGGGCGGCGCGCACCGCGCCGGTGATCGCGTCTCCGCGGCGCAGGCCGTACTTCTTGATCTGAGACATCGACACGTACACGTCGTTCGGGCCGGCCAGGTAGCCGGTGGTCCGGACGAAGGCGTAGTTGTCGAGCACGTCGATGATGCCGGCCACCGGAACGAGCACGTCGTCCTCGCCGACCTGCGGCTCGCGGCCGCCCTCAGCGCCCTCGGAGCGCTCGCCCCGGCCACGGCGGCGGTCCCGGAAGCGGCTGCGCCGGCCGCGCCGGCCGCCGCCCTCGCCGTCCTCGTCGCCGTCGCTGTCCCGCTCGGCGCGCTGGCCCCGCTCGTTGCGGTCGCCGCGCTCGGCCCGCTCGGCACGCTCGTTGCGGTCACCGCGCTCGGCCCGCTCGTTACGGTCGCCACGCTCGTTGCGCTCGCCCCGCTCGTTGCGGTCACCGCGCTCGGCCCGCTCGCCACGCTCGGCCCGCTCGGCCCGCTCGGCCCGCTCGGTCCGCTCGGCCCGCTCGCCACGCTCGGCCCGCTCGCCGCGGTCCGCCCGCTCGCCACGCTCGGCCCGCTCGCCGCGGTCCGCGCGCTCGGCCCGCTCGTTGCGGTCGCGCCCACCGCGGCCCTCGCCCCGGTCGGTACGCTCGCCGGCCTCGGCCTCCTCGGTGCGTGCCTCGGTGGCCCGCGCCTCGGCGACGGCCCCCCGGCGCCGGGTCCGGCCGCGGCCCTCGGTCTCGACCGTGGCCTGCTCGGCCGGCTGCTCGCCGGTGCGCCGCTCGGCCTCCGGCCGCTCGGTGGTCTCCCGGACCTCGGCGTGCACCTCGTCGCGGGCGGGAGCGGCCGCGGCCGCGACCTCGGCCCGCGGTCGAGGGGTCCCGGCGGCGGCGCCGCCCTGCCGCTCGGAAATGGCGCTGATCAGCTCGCCCTTGCGCATGCGAGCCGTGCCGGAGATGCCGAGCGACGCGGCCAGGCTCTGGAGCTCTGGCAGCAGCATCGCCGACAGACCGGTGCCGCTACGCCGACGACGGGCGGGAGCGGCGGTGGTGGCTTCGCCAGCGACGTTGGAAACATCCGACGTCACGTCGGTGGTGTCGCTCAATGGATTCCTTCCCTCGATAGGCCGGGACTGCCCGGAGTCGACAAGCAGGTGGCCGGGCGGCCTCGGTGCACCCGCCTCGCATGAACGCGTCGCGGGAGTCTGTGACACAGCAGCCGGTCGGTTTCCCGACTCACCAGCATCGGTGAGCAGGTCTCGCCGTCTGCGGCGACCTGTGGAAACTGCGGTGCGGCGTGGGCCTTGGCAGGGGTGACGGGCTGACCGCCGAGAGCTTCGGGGGTGCGCCGACCCGCAGGAGATCGCATGCTTCGCGGCTGTGCTAGGTCTAGAGCGTAATCAACTCTTCCGACCTGCGGCAACAGGGTCCCGCTCGGCGTGTCCAAGTCTACCCCGGGCAACCCGGGCGCCGCTGACATCTATCGGCAACCGCCAGAACTGCCAGTCTGTTCCCGGGTCGAAGCCCTCCGGCAGGTCGCTGAGCGCCAGCACGCTGGGGCCCGCCCCACTGACCACAGCCGCCACACCCGCCGCACGCAACGCGTCGACCAGGGCGGCCGTGCCGGGCATGCCGGGGGCCCGATAGACCTGGTGGAGCCGGTCGACGGTCGCCGGGAACAACATCGCGGGATCGGCGGTCAGCGCGTGCACCAGCAGGGCGGCGCGACCCGCCGTCAACGCGGCGTCGCCGTGCGGCACGGTGGCCGGCAGCGCCGCCCGGGCGGCGGCAGTCAACCCTCGCTCGGCCGGCACGAAGACCGTCGGCCGGACGCCCTCGGCGACCCGGCGGGTGACGGCGCGGGCGCCGCCCGGCTCCGTCCACGCGAGGGTGAAACCGCCCAGAAGGCACGGCGCCACGTTGTCGGGGTGGCCCTCGATCTCGGCGGCGAGCCGGAGCACGGCCGCGTCGTCGAGGCGGCGCTGACCGTCGGACACCAACGCGCGGCCCAGCAGCACACCGGCCACGATCGCCGCGGAGGAGGAGCCCAGCCCGCGCGCCTGTGGGATGCGGTTGACGCACTCCACGACGAGCCCCGACGGCCGCCCGCCGAGCCGGTCGAAGGCGGCACGCATGGCCCGGACCACGAGGTGCCGCTCGTCGCCGGGCAGATCCCCGGCGCCCTGGCCGTGGACCGTCACCCGCACACCGGCCGGCGCCACCTCGGCGGCCACGTCGTCGTGGAGCCCGAGGGCCAGCCCCAGCGCGTCGAAGCCCGGGCCCAGGTTGGCGCTCGTGGCAGGCACCCGGACCCGGACCGGCCCCACGGTGAAGTTCGTCGGCACGGGCTCATGCTAGGGCCGCCATCCGACGGTTCCGGATCCCGGCCCGACCCGTGGGACCGCTACCGGGCGGCCGCGTCGGGCGCCGGCTCGGGCACCGGGTCGGAGAGGGAGAGCCTGCGGGTGGCGATCCGCCAGCCGAGCGCGTACACGAGGGTGACGAGACCGCAGCCGGCCAGCACCACCCGCTCGTCCACCACGTCCACGACGGCGGCCACGGCGAGCTGGCTGACCGAGATGGCGAGCGTCGCCAGCATCATGTCGGTCGCGAACACCCGCCCCCGCAGCCGGTCGGGCACCTCGCCCTGGAGGGCGAAGTTGGACATGACCCAGTTGCTGCCGCCCGCGAAGTGCGCCACGAAGACCAGCAGCAGCACGAGCGGGAACCAGCGCACCACCGACGTGCCCAGGTAGGCGAGCCCGTACAGCGACATCGACAGCGCGAGCCCGGGCAGCAGCCAGGAGCGGTTGGTGAGTACCCGGCGCATGAGGATCGGCCCCACGAGCGCGCCCGCGCCGCGCACCGCGAAGAGCAGCCCGGCACCGGCCGGCCCGGCCCCGTACACCCCGGCCAGCAGCGGGAAGACCGTCAGCACGCCGTTGCCGAGGCCCACCGCTGATTTCACGGTGACCAGCGCCAACACGCGGGGCCGGTGCCCGATGTAGCGCAGCGCCTCACCCACCGCGGCCCAGGCCCGCTGCGGCGGCAGGTCGGCGTCGCGGGGCGCCTGCAACGGGCGGCGGATCGTCGCGGCGAGACCCGCGGCGAGCGCCAGGCCGACCGCGGCGATCCAGAAGCAGGCGTACGGCCCGACCCGGTCGCTGAGCACACCGCCGAGCGAGGCGCCGACGACGGTCATGGTGCCCCAGGCCGACCCGGCCACGGCGTTGCCGGCGGCCAGTTCCTCGGGGTCGAGCACGTTGGGCAGGGCGGCCTGTGCGGCCGGCGAGTAGAAGCCCTTCGCGACGGCCACCACGCCGATCGCCAGCATGGCCAGCCAGGCGGTGGAGGCGCTGCGTACGGTGAGGAGGAGCAGGACCCCGGCGAGCGCCGCCACGTTCGCGATCATCATGATCCGGCGCCTGTCGAACCGGTCGGCGATGGTGCCCGTGAACGGCAGCAGCAGCGCCACGACGCCGGTGTCCACGGCCAGCACCAGTGCGCCCCACACGCCGCTGCCGGTGAGCTTGGGCAGCAGCACGAGCAGCGGCACCATGACGAACCAGTCGGCGCCGAAGACCACCAGCTCGGCCAGGAAGAGGTTGCGGAAGTTCCGGTTGCGGGTGAGGACCGACAGGGTGGACGCCACGGAGCAGGACCCTACTCCGCCCGCCGGGCCGCCCCGTGCCGTCCGCCCGGCGCGTGACGCGTACGCCCCCGGCGGGTCGGAACCCGTCGGGGGCGTACGTCCCGTCGCCGCGTCTACTCGGTGGGCGGCAGCGGCGAGGTGCGGCTCTTCGGCAGCCGGAGCACCTCGAACTGGTCCGTACCGTCGACCAGCGCGGCCGAGGGCGCGGGCCGCGCCGGTGCGGGCCGCTCTCCGGCGGCGTCGCCGCCGGCCGGCCGCGCCGCGGCCAGCGCCGGCTCGGGCTCGACCGCCGCGTCCGCCGGGTCGGTCGGCTCCCCCGGGCCGGCGGGCGCGTTCCCGGCACGCCGCCGGCGCCGCCGCTCCCGCATCGACTCCTTGGTGTTCTCCACCATCGCGTAGAGCGTCGGCACCAGGATCAGGGTCAGCAGCGTGGAGCTGAGCAGACCGCCGATCACCACGACCGCGAGCGGCTGCGAGATGAAGCCGCCCTCACCGGTGAGTCCGAACGCCATGGGCAGCAGCGCGAAGATCGTCGCGACCGCCGTCATGAGGATCGGACGCAGCCGGTGCCGGCCGCCCTCGACGACCGCCTCGGCGACGCCCAGGCCCTGGGCGCGGTACTGGTTGATCAGGTCGAGCAGCACGATCGCGTTGGTCACCACGATGCCGACCAGCATGAGCACGCCGATCAGCGCCGGCACCCCGAGCGGGGTCCCGGTGGCCAGCAGCAGGCCGATCGCGCCGGTCGCCGCGAACGGGATCGAGATCAGCAGGATGAGCGCCTGGGTGAGGCTGCGGAAGGTGGCCACCATGATCAGGAACACGATCGCGATGGCGACGAGCACCGCGAGCCCCAGGTCACCGAAGGCGTCCTTCTGCTCGGCGCTGACCCCGCCGATGGCGAACGTCGCCCCCGGCACGTCGATGGCATCGAGCCGCTCGCGCAGCGTCTTCGTGGTGGCGCCCAGGTTCGAGCCGGTGGACGTACCGCTCACCGTCACGCTGCGCTCGCCGTCGATCCGGGTCACCTGCTGCGGCCCCTCGGCCCGCTCGATCGTGGCGATGTCGCCGAGCTTCACGGGCCCGACCGGCAGCGCGCGCAGCTCCTCGATGCCGACGGGCGGCTTCGCGGCCAGGCGCAGCACCACGTCCTGCTGCCCACCGTCGAGGGTGACCTGGCCCAGCGGAGCGCCCCGGAAGGCCTGCGCCACGAGCTGGCCCACGGCGGCCTCGGTGAGCCCGGCCCGGCCGGCCTTCACCCGGTCGACGGTGACGTCGACCCGCGGCACCCGCTCGGCGAGGCTGGTCGTCACGTCCGCGACGTCCGGCGTACCGGCCACCGCCGCCTCCGCCGCTTCGGCGGCCCGCGCCAGCACCTCCGGGTCGGCGGCCTGGACGACCACCTCGATCTGGCTCGCCGAGGCGTCCTGCCCGCCACCGAAGGTGAACTCACCGGCGTCGGGGCCGAGGGCGTCGAACTCCTTGCGGAGCACCTCCCGCATCCGCTTGGCGTCGGTGTCCCCGCCGAGGGCCAGCGACCAGCTCGCGACGTTGTTACGGCCACCGCCGAGGAAGCCCATGTCGCTGCCGCCGGCCGACACCTGGTACGTCTCGACGCCGTCCGTGCGCTCGAGCACCGCCTCGACCTTGCGCGCCGCCTCGTCGGTCGCCGCCAGGGCAGCGCCGGCCGGCAGCTCCTGCCGGATGCTCAGCGTGTCCTGCCCGGAGTCGTCCAGGAAGTTCGTCTTCAGTTGGCTGGCCAGCCCGGACGTGGCGAAGAGCACCAGGACGCCCAGCCCCAGGGTGATCCACCGGGTGCGACGGGTGCGGGTGGCGAACCCGATCACCGGCAGGTACGTCCGCTGCAGCGGGCTGCGCAGCTCCTTCTCCTCCGCGGCCCGGCGCACGGCCTCGTCGTCCGGCGTCCCGCCGAACGGCTTGAGGAACCAGTACGCGAGCACCGGGATGACGGTGAGCGCGACGAGCAGCGAGGCCAGCAGCGCCACCGTCACGGTGATCGCGAACGGCGCGAAGAGCTGCCCCACGAAGCCGCCGACCAGCGCGATGGGCGCGAACACGGCGACCGTGGTGAGGGTGGACGCGGTCACCGCGCCGGCCACCTCGCGGACGCCGGCGACGATGGCCTCCCGCTTGCCCTCGCCGTACTCGAGGTGCCGTTTGATGTTCTCCAGCACCACGATCGAGTCGTCGACCACCCGGCCTACCGCGATGGTCAGCGCGCCGAGCGTGAGCAGGTTGAGCGAGTAGTCGCCGATCCACAGCGCGATGAGCGCCACCAGCACGGACAGCGGGATCGAGACCGCCGTGACGAGCGTGGAGCGGATCGACAGCAGGAACACCAGGATGACGATGACCGCCATGACGAGGCCCAGCAGGCCCTCGGTGGTGAGGCTCTCAATGGACTTCTCCACGAAGGGGGCCTGGTCGAAGACCACGGTCAGGCCGGTGCCGGAGGCGTCGCGCAGCGCGTCGAGGCGGTCGCGGATCTCGTGCGAGATCTCCACCGCGTTGCCGTCGGGGGCGGCGGTGACGGCGATGCCGAGGCTGTCCGCCCCGTTGGTCCGGGTGATGGCGGTGGCCGGGGCGAGCGTCTCCTCGACGGCCGCCACGTCGCCGAGGCGCACCGGTTTCGGCCCCGGGGCCACCACGATGCCGCGCAGGTCGTCGAGCGTGGTCACCGGGGTGCCGACCTGCACGGGCAGTGCCTGGGCGCCGTCGGTCACCGCGCCGGCGGGCACCGCCACGCCGTTCGTCTTGAGGGCCGCGCCGATGGCCGTGGGCTGGAGCTTCGCGGCGGCCAGCTTCGCCAGGTCCGGCGTGACCGTCACGACGTCGTCCCGGGTGCCGGTCAGCTCGACGCCGCGGACGCCCTCGATCGACTCCAGGTCCGGCAGCACGCTGGCCCGGAGCTTGTCGGCGAGGGCGCGCTCGTCGCCGCCGCCGGTCGCCGCGAGCACCACGGCCGGCAGGTCGTCGGTGCTGCCCGCGATCACCTGCGGGTCCACGCCCTCCGGCAACTGCGTGTCGATCCGGTTGAGCGCGGTCTCCATCTTGTTGACGACGTCGTCCAGGTCGGTGCCGAACTCGTACCGCACCTGGACGGTGGCCATGCCCTCGCGGGAGGTCGAGGTGACCTTCTCGAGCCCGGGAATGCCCTGGAGGCTGTTCTCGATCGGCTCGACGACCTGCGTTTCGACGATCTCCGGCGCCGCCCCCGGGTACGGGGCCATGACGAACGCGGCGGGGAACTCCAGCGACGGCAGCAGTTGCTGCTTCAGCGACGGCACGGCGAACACTCCGAACACCGTGGTCACCACCGCGATGAGGGCGATCAGCCCTCGGTTGGCGAGACTGAATCTGGCGAGCAGCGACATCGGCCTGGCTCACTCCTAGGGGATTCTGCGGGGCACGCAAAGTGTGCCCGACCCGCTCTCCCCGCCCCGCGCCGGGTACGCGCGGCGGTCCCCCCGACGGGACTTTCGTTCCGCCCGGTTCGCGCCGATCAGGTCAGGCCAGGTCCAGGGAGCGGGCGGCGGCCAGGGGGTCGTTCGCGATGGTGATCGGCGCCGGGGCCGTGGAGATGGCCCACTCCGGGTCCTTGAGCCCGTGCCCCGTGACCGTGCAGACGACGGTCGAGCCGGCCGGGATGCGCCCCGCGGCCGCCCGCTGGAGCAGCCCCGCCACGCTGGCTGCGCTGCCCAGCTCCACGAAGACGCCGACCTCCCTGGCCAGCAGCCGGTACGCGGAGAGGATCTCCCGGTCGGTCACCGCCGCGATGAGGCCGCCGGACTGGTCACGGGCGTCGATCGCCCGCGTCCAGCTGGCCGGGTTGCCGATGCGGATGGCGGTGGCGATGGTCGACGGCTCGCGCACCACCTCGCCGTTGACCAGCGGCGCCGCACCGGAGGCCTGGAAGCCGTACATCTTCGGGGCGCGGGTGGCGCGACCGTCGGCCAGCTCCTCCGCGTAGCCCATCCAGTACGCCGAGATGTTGCCGGCGTTGCCGACCGGCAGGCAGTGGATGTCCGGGGCGTCGCCGAGCGACTCGACGATCTCGAACGCCGCGGTCTTCTGGCCGTGCAGCCGGTCGATGTTCACCGAGTTGACAAGCGCCACCGGGTAGTCCTGCGCGAGCTTCGCGGCGAGCGACAGGCAGTCGTCGAAGTTGCCCTGCACCTGGAGCAGCCGCGCGCCGTGCACCAGCGCCTGGGCGAGCTTGCCCAGCGCGATCTTGCCCTGGGGCACGAGCACGGCGCAGGTCAGGCCGGCGCGGGCCGCGTACGCCGCGGCGGAGGCGCTCGTGTTGCCCGTGGAGGCGCAGATGATGGCCTTGTTACCGGCCTCGACCGCCCGGGAGACCGCGACCGTCATGCCGCGGTCCTTGAACGAGCCGGTCGGGTTGGCGCCCTCGACCTTGAGGTGCACGTCGCAGCCGAGCCGCGCCGAGAGCACCGGCGCGGGCAGCAGCGGGGTGTTCCCCTCGTGCAGGGTCACGACGGGCGTGGCGTCGGTGACCGGCAGCCGGTCCCGGTACGCCTCGATCAGGCCCCGCCACATGTCGCTCTCCTCGCGTCCAAGGCCCCGCCGAGCGGGGGCGCCTCCAGGCTGGACCAGCCTGCCCGACCGGCCCGGGCCACGCCCCTGGATACCCACCTGGCGGGACGACCACCCGGGTCGTGGGCGCCGCCGCGCGAAGTCGGCCCCTCCCCCACGGGCCGGGGTCGGCGACCGCCCCGCCGGGGTCAACGAGTCAGACGCCGCCCTCGACCCGGAGCACGCTGGTGACCGACCGGACGATGTCCAGCCCGCGCAGCTCGGCCACGGTGGCGGCGAGCGCGGCGTCCGGTGCCACGTGGGTGACGATCACGAGTTCGGCGTCCGCGCCGCCGCCCGGGGCGCCGGAGCCGCCCGCCTGCCGCACGGTCGCGATCGACACGTCGTGGCGGGCGAAGACGCCGGCCACCGCGGCCAGCACGCCGGGCCGGTCGGCCACGTCGAGGCTCACGTGGTAGCGGGTGAGCGCCTCGCCCATCGGCCGCACCGGCAGGTCGGCGTACGCGCTCTCGCTGGCGGCGCGCACCCCGGCGAGCCGGTTGCGGGCGACCGCCACGACGTCGCCGAGCACGGCGCTGGCCGTCGGCGCCCCGCCCGCGCCCCGACCGTAGAACATGAGCTGGCCGGCGGCCTCCGCCTCGACGAAGACCGCGTTGAAGGCGTCGCCGACGCTGGCCAGCGGGTGACCGAGCGGGATCATGGCCGGGTGCACCCGCACGTTGACGGTCTCCCGGCCGGCCGCGTCGGCGCCCCGGGCCGCGATGCAGAGCAGCTTGATGGTGCAGCCCATCGCCCGGGCGCTCGCCACATCGGCGGCGGTGACCTCAGTGATGCCCTCCCGGTGCACGTCGGCGGCGCTCACCCGGGTGTGGAACGCCAGCGAGGCGAGGATCGCCGCCTTGGCCGCCGCGTCGAAACCCTCCACGTCGGCCGTCGGGTCGGCCTCGGCGTACCCCAGCTCGGTCGCCTCCTCCAGCGCCTCGGCGAAGCCGGCGCCGGTGGCGTCCATGGCGGAGAGGATGAAGTTGGTGGTGCCGTTCACGATGCCGGTGACCCGGCTGATCCGGTCGCCGTGGAGCGACTCGCGCAACGGGCGCAGCAGCGGGATGGCCCCGGCCACCGCGGCCTCGTAGTAGAGGTCCGCGCCCCCCTCGGCGGCCGCGTCGTGCAGCGTCCCGCCGTCCTCGGCGAGCAGCGCCTTGTTGGCCGTCACCACGCTTTTGCCCGCGCGCAGCGCCTCGACCAGCCACCCGCGCGCCGGTTCGATGCCGCCGACCACCTCGACCACGACGTCCACGTCGTCCCGCTTGATCAGGCCCAGCGCGTCGGTGGTGAGGAGCGCCGGGTCGACCGGCAGGTCGCCGCGGTCGCGACCGGGCCGGCGTACGGCGATGCCGGCGATCTCCAGCGGGGCTCCGATCCGGGCGGCGAGGTCGGCCGACTGCTCGTGCAGCAGCCGCACCACCTCCCCGCCCACGGTGCCGCAGCCGAGCAGCGCCAGGCGCACAGGTGACGTCATCCAACATCCAATGCGAGCAGGTCCTCTTCGGTCTCCCGCCGGACGATCAGACGCGCCTGGCCGTCGCGCACCGCGACCACCGGAGGGCGCGGCACGTGGTTGTAGTTGCTGGCCATGCTCCGGCAGTAGGCGCCGGTGCCGGGCACCGCCACAAGATCTCCGGGCTGCACGTCGGCGGGCAGGAATTCATCCTTCACCACGATGTCCCCGGACTCACAGTGCTTTCCCACCACGCGGGCGAGCATCGGCTCGGCGGCGGACGCCCGTGAGGCCACCGTCGCGGAGTAGGACGCGTCGTAGAGCGCGGTCCGGATGTTGTCGCTCATGCCGCCGTCGACGCTCACGTACGTGCGGATGCCGTCGACGTCCTTGACGGTGCCCACCTCGTAGAGCGTGAACACGGCCGGGCCGACGATCGCCCGGCCGGGCTCGATGGACAGGCGCGGCACGGCCAGCCGCTCGGCCTCGCACTCGGAGTCGACGATCTTGCGCAGCCGCTTGGCCAGGTCCTGCGGCGCGGCCGGGTCGTCCTGCGTGGTGTACGCGATGCCGAAGCCGCCGCCCAGGTCCAGCTCGGGCAGCTCCACCCCGCGCGCGTCGCGGATCTGCGCCTGGAGGGCGAGCACCCGCCGGGCGGAGAGCTCGAAGCCGCTCGCGTCGAAGATCTGCGAGCCGATGTGCGAGTGCAGGCCGCGCAGCTCCAGCACGTCCTCGTCGAGGATCTTGAAGGCGGCCTCCGCGGCCGCGCCGCCGGCCAGCGAGAAGCCGAACTTCTGGTCCTCGTGCGCGGTCGCGATGAACTCGTGGGTGTGCGCCTCGACGCCCACGGTGACCCGGACGAGCACGTTCGGGCGGACGCCCCGCTCCCGCGCGAGCGCGGTGAGCCGGTCGATCTCGACGAACGAGTCGACGATGATCCGGCCGACCCCGGCGTCCACCGCGCGGGCCAGCTCGGCGACCGACTTGTTGTTGCCGTGGAAGCCCATCCGCTCCGGCGGCATCCCGGCCGCCAGCGCGGTGGCCAGCTCGCCGCCGCTGCACACGTCGAGGTGCATGCCCTCCTCGGCGATCATGCGGACGACGGCCCGGCACAGGAACGCCTTGCCGGCGTAGTACACGTCGATGCCGGAGAAGGCGGCCCGGAAGTCGCGGCAGCGCGAGCGCAGGTCGTCCTCGTCGAGCACGTACACCGGGGTGCCGAACTCAGCGGCGAGGTCGCGCACGCTGAGCCCCGCGACGGCGAGCGCGCCGTCCGCGGCCCGCGTCACGTTACGCGGCCAGAGCTCCGGCACCAGCGCGTTGACGTCGGCCGGCGTACGCAGCCAGGCCGGTCCGCGAATGCCGATCTCCCCGTGCAGGGCACCGGCCTCATGAGCGCGCATCTATCGTCCTTCGCTTCGTGACTGCGGGGCTCGCAAGCTCACTGCTCGCGCTCGCACGACGGTCACATCCTCTCGGGGGCGGACACGCCCAGCAGGTGCAGGCCGTTGGCGATCACCGTGCGGGTGGCGTCGTTGAGCCACAGCCGCGCCCGGTGCAGGTCGGTGACCTCCTCGTCGCCCTGCGGCGCGATCCGGCAGTTGTCGTAGAACCGGTGGTACGCCTGCGCCACGCTCTCCTCGAGGTAGCGGGCGACCCGGTGCGGCTCGCGCAGCTCCGCCGCCGTGGCCACCACGGCCGGGAACTCGGCGAGCGCCTTGAGCAGCTCGTTCTCCTTCTCGTGGCCCAGCAGCTCGGGGCGGAACGCGTCGGCGTCGCCCCGGGTCAGCCCGATCTCGGCCGCGTTGCGGGCCACACCGGCCGTGCGCGCCGCCACGTACTGGACGTAGTAGACCGGGTTGTCGTTCTTGGCCCGGGTCCACAGCTCCACGTCGATGTCGATGGGCGAGTCGGTCGAGTAGCGGGCCAGCGCGTACCGGGCGGCGTCCACGCCGATCGCGTCGACCAGGTCCTCCAGCGTGATCACCGTGCCGGCCCGCTTGCTCATCCGCACCGGGGCGCCGTCGCGGACCAGGTTCACGAGCTGGCCGATGAGGATCTCCAGGTTGCGGTCCGGGTCGTCGCCGAAGCACGCCGCCATGGCCCGCATCCGGCCGATGTAGCCGTGGTGGTCGGCGCCCAGCATGATCACGACCCGCTCGAAGCCGCGCTCCCGCTTGTCGAGGTAGTAGGCGCAGTCCGCCGCGAAGTAGGTCCACTCGCCGTTGGACTTGCGCAGCACCCGGTCCTTGTCGTCGCCGAACTCGGTGGTGCGCAGCCAGGTGGCGCCCTCGGCCTCGAAGACGTGGCCCTGCTCCCGCAGCCGCGTCAGGGCGAGATCCAGCTCACCACGGTCGTGCAGGTCCTTCTCGTTGAAGTAGGTGTCGAACTCGACCCCGAAGTCGCGCAGCGACGACCGGATCTCGTCGAACATCAGGGCGACGCCCTCGACCCGGAAGACCTCCTGCGCCGCGGCGTCGTCGAGCGCGAGCACGTCGGGCCGGCGGGCCTGCACCTCCGCGGCGATCTCGGCGATGTACGCCCCGCCGTAGCCGTCCTCCGGCGCGGCCTCGCCCCGGGCGGCGGCGAGCAGCGACCGGGCGAACCGGTCGATCTGGGAGCCGGCGTCGTTGAAGTAGTACTCCGTGCCGACGTGGGCGCCCGTGGCCCGCAGCAGCCGGCTCAGCGCGTCGCCGACGGCGGCCCACCGGACGCCGCCGATGTGCACGGGCCCCGTCGGGTTGGCCGAGACGAACTCGAGGTTGATCCGCTCCCCGGCGAGCCGCTCGCTGTGGCCGTACTCCGCGCCGGCCTCCACGATCACGCGCGCGAGCTGGCCGGCGGCGGCCGCGTCCAGCCGGATGTTGAGGAAGCCGGGACCGGCGATCTCCACGGACTTGACCCCCGGCGCCTTGCCGAGCTGCTCGGCGAGCGCGCCCGCCAGCTCCCGGGGCGGCAGGCCGACCTTCTTGCTCAGCTGAAGCGCGAGCGTCGAGGCGTAGTCGCCGTGCTCGGGGTTGCGGGGTCGCTCGACCGTGGTCTCCCCGGGCAGCACGGCGGGGTCCAGACCCCGTTGGGTGAAGACGGCGTGGGCTGCGGCGAGGACGGCCTCGGCGAGTTCTGCGGGAGTCACCGATCCATGTTATCGGGGGTAGACTCGGCACCCGCGGCGGCGACCCGTTGTGTGCACCAGGCCGCCGGCTTCCCTGACCGACCGACCTGACGAGGCACGATGAGCATCAGCACCCCGGGCGGCGAGCAGCGCCGTCCGACCGTGGTCAGCACGGGCAAGAAGCCGGCCGCGGGCCGGCCGGCGTCCGGCGCCAAGGCCGGATCCGGCAAGCCGGCGGGCGCCCCTCGGGCCGGCGGTGGCGGCAAGGGCCCCCGCAAGCCGGTCGCCCCGGTCAAGGTCAGCCAGGGCCGCTCGATGGGCCCGATCGCCCTCTTCGTCGCCGTGGGCGTGCTCGCCGTGGCGATCATCGGCTACGGCGCCTGGGCCGCGTTCCAGGGCTCGAAGCCGTGGGAGGAGCGGGCCGACGCCATCAACGGCATCGTGGACTACCGCAAGAAGGACCCGGAGCTGGTCAAGGGCAGCAACCACCAGCCCGGCAAGGTCACCTACAACATCCTCCCGCCGGTGGCCGGCCCCCACAACCAGGCCTGGCAGAACTGCATGGGCGACGTCTACGACGCCCCGATCGCCAACGAGCACGCGGTGCACAGCCTGGAGCACGGCGCCATCTGGATCACCTACCGTCCGGATCTCCCCGCCGACCAGGTCGCCAAGCTCGCCGAGAAGGTGCGCGGCAACGAGAAGATGCTCATGAGCCCGTTCGAGGGGCTCGACAAGCCGATCTCGCTGCAGGCCTGGGGCTACCAGCTCAAGGTCGACAACCCCGACGACAGCCGGATCGACGAGTTCATCAAGACGCTGCGGGTGAACGCCTCGGTCGAGGGGCCGACCGCCCTCTGCAACCAGGGCATCACGGCCACCGGCACCACGCCGCGTGACGGCCAGCAGATGCCGACCCAGTAAGGACTTCGATGACGGCTCCCGCGACGCTGGACACCACGCCCGAGACCCCGGCCGCCGACGGCGGCCGGGGATCCCGCCGACGCATCGGCCTGGTGGCGGGAGTCGTCGCCGTCGTGGTCGCGCTGCTGCTCGGGTACGCGGGCGGCCTGCTGACGCCCACGCTCACCCGCCCGGGCGACGACTCCGTCGAGGCCGGGTTCGCCCGGGACATGACGGCCCACCACGCCCAGGCGGTCGAGATGGGTCTCATGGCGTTCCAGCGCGCCACCGACCCCGAGGTGCGCAGCATGGGCGGCGACATCGCCACGGGCCAGCAGGGTGAGATCGGCACGATGCAGACCTGGCTCCGGTCGTGGGGTCTCGACCCGACCGGCTCCCGGCCGCGGATGGCCTGGATGCCGGACGGCGCGGGCCTGGTGAAGGACGGCCTCATGCCGGGCATGGCCACGCCCCAGGAGATGGAGCGGTTACGCGCCGCCCAGGGGCGGGAGTTCGACCTCCTCTTCGTGAACATGATGATCAAGCATCATCTCGGCGGCATCCACATGATCGACGGTGTGCTCGGGGCCAGTGACGAGCCGGACGTGGTCCGCACGGCCCAGGTCATGAAGAACACCCAGCAGACCGACCTCACCAACCTCACGAACGCGAAGAAGCGCCTGGGCGGCTGACTGCCCGGCCCGCCAGGGTCCCGGTCCAGAGCCCGTCCGTCCTCGCTTCGATCAAGAGGTTTGCGTCATCGCCGGTCCTTCGGCTGACGCAAACCTCTTGATCACTTTCCGGCGTCGCGCAAAGCCGACCGCCGTTCAGGGAGGGCGAGTATGGGCGTCATGTCCGATTGTGTTACTTCGGTAGTTTTCTCCCCACATATCGTGACCAGATGCGATTCGGGCTCGTTGCGCAGGACGTGGGGGTTGCACTCAGAGACGCACGGCGCTCCGTCACCAGCTGGTGCCGGCGCCACACCATCGGCGGTGACGGGGCGGTGGCAGCCGTCCGTCGCGGACAGCGGCAGGGCGAGCCGGGGATGCTCAGCCGCGAACAGGAACTCGAGCTGATCGACACCCTGCGGGGCGTCCACCCGGACCACTTCGGCCTGGACGAGGAGCTGTGGACGCGGCAGAGCCTCACCACCGTCATCCAGAGCCGGTTCGGTGTGCCGCTGGACGCCGGCGCGGTCGGGGCGTACCTGCGGGCCTGGGGGTTGGGTCCGCGCGAGCCCCGCGAGCGCGCCTGCGGGCTCTGCGTCGGCGCGGTCGAGCGCTGGGTACGCAGCGAGTACCCGGCGATCACCCGTGCCGCCCAGGAGCACCTCGCCGAGGTGTACTGGATCGGCCGGGTCCGGTTGCGGGGCACCATGCCGGCGGCCGACGTCGTCTCGGCTGTCTCCTCGCGGGGCCGCGTCCGGTTCATGATCACCACGCCGAACGTCGACCCGCCGCTGCCCCGCGAGTTCGTCCTGAGGCTCAGCGGGGAGGAGCAGCGCACCGTGCACCTCATCGTCGACGGTTCCTGGACCCGCAGCGAGTGGCCGCGCCGGCTGCCCCGGCGGATCGTGCTGCACCCGCTGCCGAGCTGCGGCCGCGCCGTAGCCGCCTGAGCTGCCGCACGGTCCAACCGCCCGTTGGTCATGAGGTTGACGGCGTTCGTGAGCTCCGAATACGCCGTCAACCTCATGATCGATACGACGGGCGCGGCGCGGCGGATACCGATTCGTCGTTCGCGGACGACGTTTGCTAGTCTTCTCCAGTCGCTGAGCCCCCGTAGCTCAGGGGATAGAGCACCGCCCTCCGGAGGCGGGAGCGCAGGTTCGAATCCTGCCGGGGGCACCAGAGCTGACCAGCACGAAAAAGGCGCTTGACCACGGAACCTGGGTCGGGCGCCTTTGTCGTCTCCCCAACCACCACCAGCAGGCCGCCACCCACGGCGGCCGGCGACCGCGGAGGCCGGCGACCGCGGTGATCAAGAGCTTTGCGTCAGGTTTCCGCTCCGGTATGACGCAAACCTCTTGATCACCGGCTCAGCGATGTCGGTCGTGGGGGTGTTCCGGAACCAGCGGTCCGACGCGAAGCGGCCACGTCGGGCTCGGTGAGCCCGACGTGGCCGGCGAACAGGCGAGGTTACTTCGGGTCGCGGTTGAACTTCGCGGTCGACCAGACGTAGCCGAGGACCGCGAGACCCAGGCACCAGACGACCGCGAGCCACCCGTTGTGGCCGATCTCGCTGCCGAGCAGCAGGCCCCGGAGGGTTTCGATGGCGGGGGTGAACGGCTGGTACTCGGCGATCGGCTGGAACCAGCCGGGCATGGCGTCGACCGGGACGAACGCGCTGGAGAGGAGCGGCAGCAGGATCAACGGCATCGCGTTGTTGCTGGCGGCCTCGGCGTTCGGACTGATGAGACCCATGCCGACCGCGATCCAGGTGAGCGCCGTGGCGAAGAGCACCAGCAGCCCGAACGCCGCAAGCCACTCCAGGAGGCCGGCATCCGTGGAACGGAAGCCGATGGCCACGGCCACGGCGCCCACGAGGACCACGCTCATGACTGACTGAAGCACGCTGCCGACGACATGGCCGACGAGCACCGAACCGCGGTGGATCGCCATCGTGCGGAAGCGGGCGATGATGCCCTCGGTCATGTCGTTGGAGACGGACACCGCGGTCCCGATCACGGTGCTGCCGATGGTCATGAGCAGGAGACCCGGGACGAGGTACGCGACGTAGTCGGAACGGTCCCCGCCGCCGCCCCCGATGCCCGCGCCCATCACGTCGCCGAAGAGGTAGACGAACAACAGCAGCAGCATGACCGGGGTGAGCAGCAGGTTCAGGGTGAGGGACGGGTAGCGCCGCGCGTGCAGCAGGTTGCGGCGCAGCATCGTGAACGAGTCGCGTACGGCGAGGGAGAGGGAACTCATCGGACGGCCTCCGTGGGCTGGTGGGGAACGCGAGCGCCGCCGGTCAGGGCGAAGAACACGTCGTCGAGGTCGGGGGTGTGCACGGTCAGTTCGTCGGCCTCGACAGCGGCCGAGTCCAGCCGGTCGAGGATGGCGCGAAGCTCGCGGTGGCTGCCGTCGCTGGGGACCTGCAGCGTGAGGGAGTCGTCGTCGCGGGTGGCGTCGCGAAGCGCGAGGGCCGCCGCCTGGTACGCGGCCGGGTCGGTGAAGCGGAGCCGGACGTGCCCGCCCGGGATGAGCCGCTTCAACTCGTCGGCGGTGCCCTCGGCGGCGATCTTCCCGTCGTGGAGCACGGCGATGCGGTCGGCGAGCTCGTCGGCCTCCTCCAGGTACTGGGTGGTGAGGAGGACGGTGGCTCCGTCGGCGACGAGTTCCCGGATGATCTGCCACATGTCGTGGCGGCTGCGGGGGTCGAGGCCGGTGGTGGGCTCGTCGAGGAAGATGACCCGCGGTTTGCCGACCAGGGTCATGGCGAGGTCGAGGCGGCGCTTCATACCGCCGGAGTAGGTGGAGGCGGGCTTCGTCGCGGCGTCGGTGAGGTCGAAGCGCTTCAGGAGCTCGGCGACGGCTTGGCGGCCCTCCCGCTTGGGCAGGTGGTGCAGGTCGGCCATGAGGAGCATGTTCTCCTCGCCGGTGATCAGGTTGTCGAGGGCGGAGAACTGGCCGGTGACGCCGGTCGCGGCGCGGACCGCCTGAGGGTCGGTGGCGAGGTCGTGGCCGCCGACGCGAAGGTCGCCGGAGGCGGGGTCGGGAGATAAGAGGGTAGAGAGGATCTTGACGGCGGTGGTCTTGCCGGCGCCGTTCGGGCCGAGCAGGGAGAAGATCGTTCCTGCCGGGACCATCAGGTCGACGCCGTCGAGCACGACCTTGTCGCCGTAGGACTTACGCAGCCCGTTCGCCGCGATGGCCAGGTTGGTCATGATCGGTGCTCCTTCTACAGGCTGCGGGCGGTGATGTCGCCGTGGGAGGTGGTGGCGTGGATGTCGAGGTCGGTGGTGCCGTCGTTCCGGAGGGCGTTGCTGACGCGGCCGTGGTCGGTGCCGGCGTCGAGGGCGGCCGAGACGCCGGCCGCGGCGACGACGGAGATGTCGCCGGACCGGGTACGGAGCTCGACCCGGCCGCGTACGGCCTCGGCGATCCGGATGTCGCCCCGTGTGGTGCTGATCTCGGCGGGGCCGCCCAGCCGGCCGACCTCGACGTCGCCGTCGATCGCGGTGAGGCGCACGCTCGCGGCCTCGTCGATCTTGATCTGGCGGTACGCGCCGTCGAAGACGACGTCGCCGAGGCGCCCCACGCCGCGGAACTCGGAACTGGCGGTGGTGGCCTCGACGCCGGACCCGGCGGGCAGTTGGACGGTGACCTCCACGGACCCGGACGGGCCGAAGAGCTGGTTCCGGGGCTCGGGGGTGCGGATGCGCAGGATCCCGTCGCCGTAGGCGACCTCGACCTGCGCCGCCGCCTTCACGTCACGGCTCTTCGCGGCGTCGGTGGGCCGGACCTCGACCACGGTGTCGGCGCGGTCGGCGGCGATCACCTGCACCCGCCCGGCGGGGATGTCCAGGACGGCGGAGATCGGGGCGGGGGTGTCGAACGTGTGCATGGTGGCTCCTCCAGCGGGTGCTTTTTCCAACACCGGAAACGCTACGTTGCGTTCACAGATCAGGCAACTATGCCGTTGCACAAGATGCGCATAAGCGCAGGTAGAAGCCGAGGAATCGTTGCAACGAGCCTATTTCTAACGCAACGCTGACGCGTCTCATTCGTTGCAATGACTACGGGTGAACGCTATGCTGGGGGCATCCAGGAAGCGGAAGGGGAGATCGCGATGCCGGGCGGCAGGCTCACCCAACAGGAACGCCAGCAGATTGCGGTGGGGCTGGCCGACGGCCTCGCCTACGCGGAGATCGCCCGGGGTCTGGACCGGCCCACGTCGACGATCACGCGGGAGGTGATGCGCAACGGCGGCCCCACGGCCTACCGCGCCGATCTGGCCCACCGGGCCACCGAGCGCCGCGCCCACCGGCGCCGGCAGGCCGCCCCCCGCGGGCCGCAGGAGTCCCCGCAGGCCGACGGACGCGACGCCGAGGCCGTGCGCGAGTACGAGGAGGCGTTCACCACCCTCTTCATGCGACAGGGCCTGCCCAAGATGATGTCCCGGGTGCTGACGTGCCTCTACACCACCGACGCGGGCAGCCTCACGGCGTCCGAACTCGTCCAGCGCCTCCAGGTCAGCCCGGCGTCCATCTCCAAGGCGATCACGTTCCTCGAGAGCCAGGGCCTCGTCCGCCGGGAGCGCGACGAGCGCCGCCGGGAGCGCTACCTCGTCGACAACGACGTCTGGTACCAGGGGATGATCGCCGCCGCGCAGGCCAACGTCGAGCTCGCCGAGACCGCACGGCAGGGCGTCCGGATCCTCGGCCCCGACACCCCGGCCGCCGCCCGCCTCGAGAACATCGCCCGCTTCGTCGACTTCGTGACGGAGAGCCTCACGCGCGCCGCGGAGCAGGCTCGGGAGATTCTCTTCGCGAAACCCGAAGCGGCCACGAAACCCGAAGCGGCCCCGGGCGACACCGCCAGGCCCGGTCGATAGCGCGCCCTTCGGCCGACCGGCCCGCTCAGGTCAGCCCGCGAGGGCGGAGCGGAAGCGCCGCTGGTAGACCGAGGGCGGGATGCCGTACAACGCGACGAAGGCCCGCCGCAGCGTCTCGTCGCTGCCGAACCCGCTGTGCCGGGCGGCCTGCGTGACCGTGCCGCCCTGTTCGAGGAACGCCCGGGCGGCCTCCGTCCGGGCCATCTCGACGTAGCGGCCGGGCGTGACGCCGAACTCCTGCTGGAACAGCCGCCGCAGGTGGCGCGGTGTGACCGTGGCATCCCGCGCCATGGCCTCGATCGGATAGGCCCGTGCGGGGTCGGCGGCCACCCGGTCGACGACCCGGCGCAGCCGCTGGTCGCCGCTGGGCGGCAGGTCCTGCCGGACGGAGAACTGGGACTGCCCGCCCGGGCGCTGCATGAACACCACGAGTTCCCGGGCCACCTCGCGGGCCAGCCCGGCGCCGTGGTCGGCCTGCACGAGGGCGAGCGCCAGGTCGATGCCGGCGGTCACGCCGGCGCTGGTCGCGAAGCGCCCGCTGCGGACGTAGATGGCGTCCGGCCGCACCTCGATCTCCGGAAACTCGGCCCGCAGCCGCGCGGCGTGCCGCCAGTGGGTGGTGGCCGGCCGCCCGGCCAGCCAGCCCGTACGGGCCAGCACGAACGCGCCGGTGCAGACCGCGGCGAGGCGGGTGTCGGGCCGTACGAGCCGGCCGAGCCGGGCCCGGACGTCGGCCGGGTCGGGCAGCGCGGAGAGGTCGTCGGCGCCGGTGAGCACGAGCGTGTCGACGGGGTCGGCCTCGTCGAGGATCGCGTCGGCGGTCAGCCGCACGCCCGACGACGTGCGCGCCTGCGGCGACCGCCACCCCAGCAACCGCACCGAGTAGTCGGCGCCGCGCCGGCTCGCGGCGTCGAACACGTCGACCGGGCCGGAGACGTCGAGCAGTTGCACCCCGTCGAAGACCACCACGCCGACGCGGTGGGCTCGCGTTCCGGCCGTCACGTTGTCCTCCTTCACGCCAGCGGCGATGTCCGTATCTGTGGGGCAGGTGTCCTCAGGGACATGGCCCGGTCGAGTCTAGCCGCGCAGCATCGGGGAAGGGTCGCGTGACCAGCGCGAAGCCCCGTACCGAAGGAGCATTCGATGACCGAGACCATCGCCGGGATCAGCATCCCGGACACCCCCCTCGTCACCGCCGCGACCGACCTCGTCCGGCAGGCCACCGACGACCTGCTCTACCACCACTCGCGGCGGGTGTTCCTGTTCGGCGCGCTCCAGGGCGAGCGGCGGGGCCTCTCCCCCGACCCCGAGCTGCTCTACGTGGGCGCGATGTTCCACGACCTCGGCCTGACCGGGTCGTACCGCAGCGACGACCTGCGCTTCGAGGTCGACGGGGCGCGGGCCGCCGAACGGTTCCTGCTCGACCACGGGCGCTCCCCCGCCGAGGCGCGCAAGGTCTGGCTGGCCATCGCGTTGCACACCACGCCGGGCGTGCCGGAGCACCTGGACCCGGAGATCGCCCTGGTGACCGCCGGCGTGGAGACCGACGTGCTGGGCATCGGCTACCGCGACCTCGACCCGGCGCGGGTCGCCGAGGTGACGGCGGCCCACCCGCGTCCCGACTTCAAGCGTCGGATCCTGGCCGCGTTCACCGAGGGCTTCGCCCACCGGCCGCGGACCACGTTCGGCACCGTGAACGCGGACGTCCTCGCGCACTACGACCCGTCGTTCGTCCGGGACGACTTCGTGGAGATCATCCTGGGCAACGACTGGCCGGAGTGAGTCGTACGCGGGGGCGTCAGTCGGCCTGGCGCCGGGCCCGCGCCCGGCGCTTGCCCTCGTGCATCGCCTGCACCCGCGCCACGGGGATGGCGCGCCCCTCCTCGATCAGGTCGGCCGGCAGCGCCTGTGGCGCCGGCATCCGGTCCAGCCATGGATCGCGCCCGGCGACCAGGCCCGGGACGGTGCGGACGGTGAAGTCGGCCGGCGTGACGTCGCCCAGGTCGGCCCAGTCGACCGGGAAGGAGACCGGCAGCCCGGGCCGCAGGCGCGGGCTGTACGCGGCCACCACGGTGGCCCCGCCCGCCCGCGTCGAGTCGACGAAGACCCGCCCGCCCCGGTCCTCACGGAGGAACGCCGTGGTGGCGAGCGCCGGGTCGAGCCGCTCGGCGCGGGCCGCGAGCGCCCGGGTGGCGGCGGCCATCTCCTCCGCATCGGCGCCGGACGCGACGGGCACGAAGACGTGCACGCCCTTGGCGCCGCTGGTCTTCACGGCGCCGGCCAGGCCGGAGTCGGCGAGCGCCTGCCGCACCAGCAGGGCGGCGGCCACCGCCGCGGGGAACGAGTCGCCCTCCGGCGGGTCCAGGTCGAGCACCAGGTGGGTGGGGCGGTGCAGGTCGTCGACCCGGGCCAGCGTCGGGTGGAACTCGATGGCCCGCTGGTTGGCGAACCAGAGCAGCGTGCGGCGGTCGTCGCAGAGCGCGTACGAGACCTCCCGGTGTGACGCCTCGGCCCAGACGGGCACCCGGCGCACCCACTCGGGCGTGTACTTCGGCAGGTTCTTCTGCATGAACGGCGCCTGCCCGCGCAGTGCCCGGATCACCGACAGCGGCCGGTCCCGCAGCTGCGGGATGATCCGGTCCCGGACGGCGTCGAGGTAGTCGACGAGGTCGCGCTTGCTGGCCCCGGCGCCCTCGAACAGCGTCTGGTCCAGGTTGGTCAGTGCGACCCCGTCCCGGGTCTCGTCCGCCCCGCTCATCAGCCCACCTTCCCGGCCGGGCGGGCGGTGGTCAACCGGACGCGACCGGACGCGCCGAGCCGAACGGGTCCGCGCCGGCCCGGACGGCGGCCAGCAGCTCCTCCGTACGCGCGCCGACGGCCGCGTGGAGGTGGTGGCCGTAGCTGATCCGGGCCACCCCGAGGGCCGCCAGGTCGGCGACGCCGGGCCCGCCGGGACGGGCCAGCAGGTTGATCCACCCGTCCGCCGCGTCGACCAGGGCGCATACGGCGTCCGGGTCGGTGAGCCCGATCGGGTAGACGCAGTCCGCTCCGGCCGCGCGGTAGCGCCGGGCGCGGTCGACCGCCTCGGCGAGCCGGCCGGCCGGGTCACCGCCGCCGCCGAGGAAGATGTCGAGCCGGGCATTGATAACCACCTCGACTCCCGCGACGCGGGCCGCCGCGCGGACCGCGGCGAGCAGTGCGACCTGCTCGTCGACCTCGACCAGCCGGCCGGTGGCCGGGTCGGAGTCCTCCAGGTTCAACCCGACCGCCCCGGCCGCGAGCAGCCGTTCGACCAGCTCGGCCGGGCGCAGCCCGTACCCCCGCTCGAGATCGGCCGTGACCGGGACGTCGACCACCCGGGCGATGCGGGCGACGGCGGCGATCATCTCGCCCGGCGGGGTGGCCTCGCCGTCGGCGTGGCCGAGCGTCTCCGCGACGGCCGCGCTGCTGGTGGCGACGGCCGGGAAGCCGGCCGCGGCGACCGCCCGGGCGGAGGCCGCGTCCCAGACGTTGGGGAGGACGAGCGGGTCACCCGGCCGGTGCAGCGCCCGCAGCTCGGCGGCCCGGTCGGCGAGATCGATGGTCATGCGGCGATTCTCCGGCCCGCGCCGACCCGCTCCCATCGCCAATTCCGCGCCGCTGGACCCGGCCGAGCGGGCCGCGCCGCCCGCCCCGCCACCGCGCCGGCCGGAACGCCGGCCCGTCCCGGCCGACCCCACCGGCTACCGGGCGGCGGGCACCGGGACCGGCGCCGGGACGGGCCGCGTCCGCAGCGTCAGCGCGGCGACCAGCGCGGCGACGGCGATCAGCCCGGCGGCCACCGCGAACGCGCCGCGGTAGCCGGCGGCCAACGCGGCCACCTCGTCCCACCCGCGGGTGCGCAGGTCGGCGGCCCGGCCGGCGGCCAGCGTGGCGAGCGCCGCCAGACCGAAGGCGCCGCCGATCTGCTGCGTGGTGTTGGCCAGCCCGGAGGCGAGACCCGCGTCGGCCTCGCCCGCCCCGGCCATGGCCGCCGTGGTCACCGCGGGCAGTGTCAGGCCGCCGGCCAGCCCGAAGACCAGCAGCGCGGGGAGCACGTCGGCCGGGTAGCCGCCGTCGGCCGGCAGCCGCGCGAGCAGCAGGAACCCCACGAGCGCCAGGCCCAGCCCGGTGACGAGCACCGTGCGGACGCCGTACCGGGCGATGAGCCGACCGGCGACGCCGAGCGAGACGGCCCCGATCACGACCGGGGTGGGCAAAAAGGCCCAGCCGGTGGCGGCCGCGTCGAACCCGAGCACCACCTGGAGGTCGAGCGCGAGCAGGAACTGGAAGCCGAAGAACGCCGCCACCGCGAGGAACTGGACGGCGTTCGCGGCGACCAGGCCGGGCGTACGCAGGATCCGGGGCGGCAGCAACGGGGTGGCCGCGGCCCGCTGGCGCAGCGCGAACGCGCCCAGCAGGGCGGCCGCCAGGAGCCCCGCACCGAGCGTGCGGGCCGAGGTCCAGCCGTGCTCGCCGGTGCCCACGATCGCGAGCACCGCCGCCATGAGGCCGGCCGTGGCGAGCGCCGCTCCGGGCGCGTCCAGACCGGCCCGCGGGCCGACACCCCGGTCGGCGGCGATCCGGCGTACGGTCGCCAGCACGATCACCAGACCGACCGGCAGGTTGACGAGGAAGATGGACCGCCATCCCGCGAGGTCGGTGAGCACGCCTCCGGCCACCGTGCCGAGAGAGGCGCCGGCGGCTCCCGTGAAGCTGAAGACCGCGATGGCGCGGGCCCGCTCGGCCGGCTCCGGGTAGAGCCGCACGATCATGCCCAGGCTGACCGCCATGGTGAGGGCGCCCCCGACGCCCTGGAGGAAGCGCGCGCCGATCAGCGTGGCCGGCCCGGTGGCGGTGGCGCACAGCAGCGAGGCCAGCGTGAAGAGGGTGACCCCGGCGAGGAAGACCGGCCGCCGGCCGAGCAGGTCGCCGAGGCGGCCGGCGAGCAGCAGCAGCCCGCCGAAGGCGACGAGGTACGCGTTGACCACCCAGGCCAGGCCGGTCGCCGAAAACCCGAGATCGCGCTGGATGGTGGGCAGCGCCACCGCCACGATGCTGCCGTCGAGGATGATCATGAGGCTTCCCGCGCACAGCACGAGCAGGGCGGGCCAGCGGGACGGGTCGGTGCGGGCGTTCATGGGATGCCTCCATGGTGCACGGTTTGTTACCGAGGCCATCGTCTGTGACCATGAGGCCGTGCGGAAGGAGGCACTGTGATGTCCCAGAGGAACACGGATGTGTCCGCGCAGCTCAACGCTCTGACGGCCTGCGCGGCCGAGGCTGTGGCGCCGTTCACACCGGGGCAGGCGAAGGCCTGCACCGTCCGGGAGGTGCTCGACCGGGTGGGCGGCAAGTGGAGCATCGGCATCCTCGTGGCCGCCTCCCAGGGCCCCGTGCGCTTCACCGAGTTGGAGCGGCAGATCGAGGGGATCAGCCGCCGGATGCTCACGCTGACGCTGCGCCACCTGGAACGGGACGGCCTGCTCGTCCGCAAGGTCCACCCGACCGTGCCGCCCAAGGTCGAGTACACGGCAACCCCCATCGCGCTGGAGCTCTACGAGTCCCTGGTCGCCCTCACGAGCTGGGCCGAGCGGCACCGCGGCACCATCGCCGCAGCCCGCGCGACGTACGACCGAGAGCACGGCCCAGCCTGACGCGGCCCGCGCCCTCGCCCGCCCCACCCGGCGATCATGCACTTGTGGTGGGTGACACAAGGCATGAATACGAACATTTAGCCCACCACAACTGCATGATCGGCGAGGTCGGGGCGAGGCTCGGGCGCGGTCGACGGTCAGGAGGCTGGCGCGCACCCGTAAACCTTCGCGCCTCTGTGCGGAAGGCCACGCTTTTCGTCTGACCGATCGGTCAGGGTCTGACCGATCGGTCAGGCATGCTGGTCAGCGGAGGTGAGCGGCATGCGACGGGCGGAACCCGAGACCCGCGGCGAGATCCTGACGGCCGCGGCACGGCGGTTCGCGGCGACCGGCTACCGGGGAACGTCGTTGCAGGACATCGCCACCGAGGTGGGCTGCTCGAAGGCCACGGTGCTCTACCACTTCGCGAACAAGGAGGCCCTGCTCACCGAGCTGATGGCCCCGGCCATCGCGGTGCTCCAGGCGCTCGACGCGCGGCTCACCGGGCTGACCGGCGGCGCGGCGCAGCGGGCCGCCGCCGAGGGGTTCGTCGACCTCGCGGTCCGGTTCCGGCGGGAGATCGCCCTGCTCCGCAGCGAGTTCCCCGAGCTGCTGCGCCAGCCCGCGTTCGCGCACGTCCAGCGGATCTCCGAACGGCTGCTCGACGCCCTGGCCGGTAACAGCGACCGGCCCGCCGCCCGGATCGCGGCGCTGGTGCTGCTCGCCGGCATCTCCGAGGGGTGCGCCGAGTTCGTCGACGTGCCCGACGAGGAACTCCGGCCCGCCCTGCTCGCCCTCACCCGGCGGGCCCTCGAACCCGTCCCCGACCCCAACCACGACTGAGGACAAAGGAACCCTGATGGCGACCCTGCTCTACCGGCTCGGCCGGGGCTCGTTGCGCCGGCGGCGACTCGTCGCCGCGATCTGGCTCGTCGTACTCGTCGGTCTCGGTCTGGCCGCCGTGTTCCTGCGCGGCCCGACGGCCAGCAACTTCACGATGCCCGGCACGGAGTCCCAGCGGGCACTCGACCTGCTCGCCCAGCAGTTCCCGGCGGCCAGCGGCGCGACCGGGACGATCGCGGTCAAGGCCCCGGCGGACGGCCAACTGGCCAGCCCCCAGGGCCAGGCCGTGGTCAAGGAGATCGTCCAGGAGGCCGGCCAGGTGCCCGGCGTGATCGGCGCGGTGGACCCGTTCACGGCGCGCGCCGTCTCACCCGACGGCCGGTACGCGCTGATCCAGGTCCAGTTCGCCACCGGCGGCGACGAGGTGGACGACGAGCAGCGCGCGGCGTACGAGCGGGTGGGCGAGGCGGCCGAGGCGCAGGGCTGGCAGGTGGCCCCCGGCGGCGAGGTGCTCAACGCCGAGCCCGAGGTCGGCTCGACCGAGGCGATCGGCGTGGTGGTGGCGGCGGTCGTCCTCGTCGTCACGTTCGGCTCGCTGGTCGCGGCCGGGATGACCATGCTCAACGCCCTGATCGGCGTGGCCGTGGGCATGGCCGGACTCTACGCCCTCAGCAGCACCGTGGAACTCACCAGCACCGCGCCGATCCTCGCGCTGATGCTCGGTCTCGCGGTCGGCATCGACTACTCGCTGTTCATCACCTCCCGGTACCGGCAGAACCTGCTCGAGGGGCTGCCCCCGGACGAGGCGGTCGGCCGCGCGGTGGGCACCGCCGGCTCCGCCGTCCTCTTCGCGGGTGCCACCGTGGTCATCGCGCTCGCCGGCCTGGCCGTGGTCGACATCCCGTTCCTGACGGTGATGGGTCTGGCCGCCGCGGGCACGGTCACCGTCGCGGTGCTGGTCGCCCTCACCCTCCAGCCGGCGCTGCTCGGCTTCGCCGGCCGCCGGGCGCTTCCCCGCAAGCTGCGCTCGGCCGTTCCGGCAGTCGACGGCGCGGCGCCCGCCGGCCTCGACGGGGAGATCCACCCCGCCGAGAACCGCTCCGGGTTCGGCTTCCGCTGGGCGCGGCTCGTCACCCGGTTCCGGGTGCCGGTCATCCTGGTCGGCCTGCTCGGCCTGGGCCTGCTCGCGCTCCCCACGCCGGGCATGCGGCTGGCCCTGCCGGACGCCGGCACGGCGCCCGTGGGTTCGCCGGCCCGCGTGTCGAACGACCTCATCACCGAGGGCTTCGGGCCCGGTTTCACGGGCCGGCTGGCCGTGGTCGTGGCCGGGGACAGCCCGCAGGCGACGGCCTCCGCCGTACCCCAGGTGACCGCCCTCGTGCAGCGCACCGACAACGTGCTCGCGGTGGCGCCGCCGCAGCTGAGCCCGGACGGGCGTACGGCCCTGCTGGGCGTGCTCCCGAAGACCGGGCCCACCGACGCCGCCACCGAGACCCTCGTGCACGACATCCGCGGTCAGGTCGGCGGGATCCGCGACGCCGACGTCCTGCTGACCGGGGCCACGGCCATCGGCATCGACGTCTCGGAGAAGCTCGCCGACGCGCTCCCGATCTACCTGTTCCTCGTGGTGGGGCTCTCGGTACTGCTGCTCATGCTGGTGTTCCGCTCGCTGCTGGTGCCCGTCAAGGCGGCGCTGGGCTTCCTGCTCACCGTCGCGGCCACGTTCGGCATCACGGTCGCGGTCTTCCAGCAGGGCCACCTCGCCGACCTGGTGGGCCTGGAGACCCCCGGCCCGCTCATCAGCTTCCTGCCGATCCTGCTCATCGGAATCCTGTTCGGCCTGGCCATGGACTACGAGGTCTTCCTGGTCTCGCGCATGCGCGAGGACTTCGTACACGGCGACACGGCCCGGCAGGCGACGATCAGCGGCATGGGGCACGGCGCCCGGGTGGTCACGGCGGCCGCGCTGATCATGATCTCGGTCTTCGGCGGCTTCGTCTTCTTCCTCGACGACCCCGTGATCAAGTCGATCGGCTTCGCGCTGGCCGTGGGCGTGGCCATCGACGCCTTCGTGGTCCGGATGACCATCGTTCCGGCCGTGATGTCCCTGCTCGGGGACCGCGCCTGGTGGCTGCCGAGGTGGCTGGCCCGGATCCTGCCGAACGTCGACGTCGAGGGCGAAGGGCTGCACGCCCACCTCGCCGAGCGCAGCCCCACCCCGGTCGGCCCGCGCGGCTGACCCCCGGCGGTCACACCCCGGCGGGATAGGTCTCCATCTCGCCGGGGGTGCTCGTCGCGGGCAGCGGGTGCAGGGCCGTCGTCTCGTCGCACCAGATGAACGCGTCGTACCGCTCGGCCAGCCGGGTCGGCACGTAGTTGCCCCACGACTCGAAGCTCGGGTCGTAGACCACCCCGATGGCCCGGTGGTCGACGGTGTCGGTGGCCCACCCGGGCTGGTCGTCACCGCCGAAGACCAGCACCGCCCGGTCCGGCATCAGCTCGTGCAGCCGCCGCTCGATCGAGCCGGGCCGGGCCGGCGGCACCACCATTGCCTCGGCCGGCGAGCCCCAGCGCGGCGCCGCGATCACGGTGCCCTGGTAGGAGCCGAATCCGACGAGCGCGACCGCCTCGGTGCCGTAGCGCTCGCGGGCCAGCTGACCGATGTTGATCATGCCGTCGGTGGTCATGTCGGTGGCCCGGGCGTCGCCCACGTGGGTGTTGTGCGCCCAGACCACGCCCCGCGCCTCCGGGCCGTACCGGTCGAGCAACCGGTCGAGCGTGTCCTGCATGTGGGTGTCCCGGATGTTCCACGACTCCGGGCCACCCGCGACCATGGCTCGGTAGTACCGCTCGGCGCCGGCCACCACCTCGGCGTTCTGCCACGCCGAGAAGCTGTCCGCGCCGTCGGCGAGCGCGTGCTCCCGCGTCCGGGCCAGCAGCCGGACGACCTCCTCCTCGCAGCGGGCGGAGACGAATCGGCTCGCGATGCCGTACTCCTCCTCGCGCTTGCCGTACGGCTCGAAGCAGCGGTACGCGTCCTGGGCGGCCTCCAGGGACCGCGGATCCTCCTCGCCCAGGTAGTCGAAGATCGCCTGCATCGACTCCCAGAGGCTGTAGACGTCCAGCCCGTGGAAGCCGGCCCGCTCCCCCGCGGGGCGCTCCGCGTTCCAGGCCCGCAGCCAGCGGCCGAAGCGGGCCACCTCGGCGTTGGCCCACATCCAGGTCGGCCAGCGCTCGAAGCGTTCCAGCGCGGCCAGCGGCTCCGCGGCCCCGCCCGGCGCCGCGGTCACCGAGCGGTTCACCCGGTCGCAGTCCGGCCAGTCCCCCTCGACGGCGACGAACGAGAAGCCGCACTCGGCGATGAGACGCCGGGTGAGCTGCTCCCGGAGGCGGTAGTAGTCGTAGGTCCCGTGGGTGGCCTCGCCGATCATCACCACCCGGGCGTCCCGGACGCGCTCCAGCAGGGGATCGAAGTCGCTCGGCGCGCCGAGCCGCTGAACCAGCATGCCAGCGGCTACCCGGCGGGTCGGCGGGCAAACCGTCGGCGCGCCGGGCCGCGACACGCCGGTCGGCGGGCCGGTGTGCCGGCGGGTCGGCGGCCGATGTCCGCGGTCGGCGGCCGGTGTGCCGGCGGTCGGCGGCCGGTGTGCCGGCGGTCGGCGGCCGGTGTGCCGGCGGGCAGAGCGGGTAGCCGCCGGGCATGACCGTCACCGGGGTGCAGTGGCAGGAGTTCCTGGCCGGGCTCGACTACCCGGTCTCGCGCGAGGACCTGGTCCGCTGGGGGCAGGAGAACGGCGCCAGCACGCAGATGTTGCAGATGTTGCGGACGTTGCCGGCGGAGCAGTTCGACTCGCCCGCCGAGCTGCACGAGGCGCTCGGCACGCTGGCCTGACCGCCGCCGGGCCGGCGCGACACCGGTCGCACCGGCCCGGGACCGCGTCAGCCGGCGTGCAGCAGGCGGAACAGGACCAGCCACTGCTCCGGCCAGACGTGCCCTACCGGCGTGGCCGGGTCCAGCCGCGTCGCCCGGAGCGCCGCGGCCAGCCGGGCCGGCGGGTGACGCCGCCGCAGCGAGGCCGCGAGCGAGCCGCCGGCGCCGCCGAAGCCCAGCTCCACCATCCGGCGGTACGCGGGCAGCGCCCCCGGGGCCAGCAACGGCTCCGACCGGCGGTCGATCCGCAGGATGCCCGCGTCCACGCGCGGCACCGGGCGGAACGCCGTCCGGGGCACCCGTCCGGCGAGCCGCCAGGAGAACTCCGGCCAGGTGAGCACGGTGAGCCGCGACCAGCGCCCGTAGTCGCCACTGCGGCGGCGGGCGTACTCCAGTTGCGTGAGCAGCGTGGCCGCGCGCAGCCGCGGGGCGGCCAGGCACCACCGGACCACCGCCGAGGTCAGCGACCAGGGGATGTTGCCGACCACCGCGAACGGTTCCGCGGGTGGTTCGGCGGTGAGGAAGTCGGCCTGCCGGTGCCGGACGTTGGGCAGCCCGGCGCAGACCGCGGCCAGCTCGGCGGCGGCCACCGGGTCGACCTCGTACGCCACGAGCCGCCCGCAGCGGGCGGCGAGCGGCCGGGTGAGCTGGCCGCGGCCGGCGCCGACCTCCAGCACGAGATCGTCCGGGTCGGGGTGGGCCGCCCGGACCACGCGGGTGAGGGCGGCCGGGTCGGCGAGGAAGTTCTGGGAGAGTACGCGACGGGACCGGTCGCGTTCGGTTGCTCGGGTACGGCGGGGCGCCACGTGTCGTCGTCCTGTCTGTCGCCTCGTGGCGACGGGGCGGACAGGCAGCCCGGAGCGGGGCCTGTCCGAGTGGATCGGGACTCGGACGGCCCTGGAGGATGGCGCGGTCGCGCCTGCGGTCAGTCGCGGGTCGCGTCCCGGCCGGCCAGGGCCGGACGCCGGACTCGCGGGCGGGACGCCAACTGGGGGCCCCGGGCGGCCGGCGTGCCGACCACCTGGATCAGGGCGTGCGTGAACATGCCGGCACGCTAACGAACCGGCCCCGCCGGCACCACCGGTTTACGACACGGACCCCGCCACCGAGCTCCTCCCCGCCCCCACCACCCGGGTTGATCATGAAGTTATTGCGCCGACACGCCGACGCCGAGGGCAATAACTTCATGATCAACGCCCGGGAAGGGCTCAGGGCGCGCCCGGGGCGCGCCCGGGGGTCACGCGGGGATCGTGATGGTGCGGGACTCGGCGCGGGCGGTCTCGGCGGCGGCCAGCACGGCCACCACCTCGCGGCCGAAGCGCACGTCGCAGCGGTGGTCGCGGGTGCCCGCCTCGATCTCCTCGAGCAGCTGGTCGATCGCCACGGTGAAGGCGGTCGCCGGCCCGGTCTGCCCGGGCGGGACCGTCTCGATGCCGTTCTCGCCGTAGAACGCCAGCTCGCGGGTCATCGCCTCGGTCGGTGCGTCCAGGGTCAGCGAGATGCTGCTGGTGGCACCCCCGTCGTGGGTGAGCAGCAGGTGCACGAAACCCCGTGGCCCGTCCACCGCGGCCACCGTCTCCACCCGACCCATCACCGGCAGGATGATCGAGAGGGCGTGCGGGCCGACGTCCCAGAGCGCGCCGTGCTCCTTGCGCCACTGCGACCCGCCGTACGGGCTGCCCGGCTGGTAGATCGACGAGAACATGATCGCCTTGGCGTGCTGCCAGCCGCCGGCCGCCGCGGTGGCCGCGAGGAAGGCCGTGACGTTCGGCTGGAACCGCTGGGTGAAGAAGACCACCGAGGCGACGCCGGCGCCCTGCGCGGCCTCGACCACGCGGTCGGCGTCGGCGAGGCTGAGCGCGAGCGGCTTGTCCAGCAGCAGGTGGCGGCCCGCGGTGGCCGCGCGGACCGCGATGTCCGCCTGGATGTCGGGCGGCAGGGCGACGGCGACCGCGTCGCACGCCTCGATGAGCGCGTCGACGTCGTCGAAGGCGGGCACGCCGTACCGCTCGGCGAGAGCGGCGGCCCGCTCCGGGTTCCGCCCCCACACGCCGGCCAACTCGGCGCGCGGGTGCGCGTCGAGCGCCGCCCCGTGCGTCTCCGTCGCCCAGTGACCGGTGCCGAACAAGCCGAACCGCAGCACGAGGTACTCCCGTCGTCGTCCGCCGCGGCGGCGCCACGGCACGTGATCCACGCTAGTCCCCCGGCTCGCGTCGATGCAGGCGAGGGGCGTCGGGGGCCGGGGCGCAGGGGCGGTTACTACAACGGTTAGTAGGCTGTGCCGGTGACCGAGCCAAGGGCCGGGTGGCCCCGATGACCGCCGCCGCCACGGCGGGTTCGCCGGTGGACGGCGCGCTCGCCACCGCGTCGATCGTGCTGTCGCTCGTACTCGCGCTGTGGGCCCTGGTGGCGGCGGTCCGCAGCCGGCCGCCGGACCGCTGGCAGCTCATCGGCCTGGGCGTGCTCGAGTTGGCGCTGCTCGCGCTGACCGTCGGGGCGCTGGTGGCCCTCGCCGGCGGCGAGCGGCCGGGCGAACCGGGCGCCTTCTTCGGCTACGTGGTGACGCTGGTCTGCCTGCCGCCCCTGGCGGCGGTGCTGGCCCGGATGGAACCCACCCGCTGGGGCTCGGCGATCGTCTGCGTGGTGTGCCTGGTCACCCCCGTCGTGGTGGTCCGGCTCCAGCAGACCTGGGAGGTGCTCGGTGGTTGAGACGGCGACGCCACGGCGCACGACCAACCGGGGGCCGGGCCGGCTGCTCATCGCCGTCTACATCCTCTTCGCGATCGCGGCCACCTCGCGGGCGGCTCTCCAGATCGTCACGAAGTTCGACGAGGCGCCGGTGGCCTACGCGCTGTCCGCGGTGGCCGCGCTGATCTACATCGTGGCGGCGATCGGGCTGGCCCGGGCCGGTCACACCGGGCGCCGGCTCGCCCTGGCCTGCTGCTCGATCGAGCTGGTGGGTGTGATCGCGGTGGGCATCCTGAGCCTGGCCGACCGGCAGCTCTTCCCGGACGAGACCGTCTGGTCGCAGTTCGGCAGCGGGTACGGCTACGTCCCGCTGGTCCTCCCGATGCTCGGCCTCTTCTGGCTCTGGCGCACGCGCGACACGGCCCGCTGAACCCACCGGACGGCAACGGCCACCCTCCCGCGGGAAGGGTGGCCGTGCTGCTCCGGCGGAGTCAGTCCTTGGGGCCCCCGGCTACATAGATCACCTGGCCGGACACGAACGACGCGCCCTCGCTGGTCAGGAACGAGATGGTGTGGGCCACGTCCTCCGGCCGGCCCACCCGGCGCACCGGGATCTCGGCGATGGCGTGCTTCTGCATCTCGGCGAAGTCCACCTTCATCCGGGCGGCCGTCGCGGCCGTCATGTCGGTGACGATGAACCCCGGGGCCACCGCGTTCACGGTGATCCCGAACGGGCCCAGCTCGATGGCGAGGGTCTTGGTGAAGCCCTGCAGCCCGGCCTTGGCCGCCGAGTAGTTGGCCTGACCGCGGTTGCCGAGGGCCGAGGTGCTGGAGAGGTTGACGATCCGGCCGTACCTCCGCTCGACCATGTGCTTCTGCGCGGCCTGGCTGAACAGGAAGGCGCCGCGCAGGTGCACGGCCAGCACCGTGTCCCAGTCGGCGTCGCTCATCTTGAACAGCAGGTTGTCGCGGAGCACGCCGGCGTTGTTCACGAGCACGGTCGGGGCGCCCAGCTCGGCGGCGACCCGCTCCACGGCGGCCTCCACCTGGTCCCGCTCGGCGACGTCCGCGCCCACGCCGAGCGCGCGACCGCCGGCGGCCGCGATCGCGTCGACGGTCTCCTTCGTGGCGGACTCCTCGATGTCCACCACGGCGACCGCCATGCCGTCGGCGGCGAGCCGGCGGGCGGTGGCCGCGCCGATACCGCGCGCGGCTCCGGTGACGATGGCGACGCGGGACTGCTCCGACATGATTACCTCCCGGTAACGTGAGCTCGATCGGAGGAGCCTAACCCCCATCCGACGCCGGCCGTCAGGCCCGATCGTGCTCGCCGAGCCGCCGCCGTCGACGCCCGGCAGTGGCGCGGCGTACACCCGTCGTCAGGCGACGTCGGGGTCCGGCTCGTCCACCAGTTCGAGCTTCACCTGCTCGATCAGGTCGGCCAGTTGGCCGGCGGAAGCCTCCGGGATGCTCGCGGCTTGGGCAGCCGTCGCCCACAGCTGTCTGTGCTCCGCCGACAGCCAGCCCTGGGCCGTCTCGGCGGTGTCGAACGTCAGGCCGCCGGGTTCGGCGTACGGCTGGGTGCGTCCGGGATCGGTCGCGAGCACGGCGTTGCGCAGAGTGGCGAGGTAGAACCGGCTCAGTCGCGCGAGCGCGGCCTGGCATTCGGCCTGGCCGTCTTCCAGCAGTGCGCGACTGCGGGCGAATCCGCGCACCGGGCTGAGGTAGTGGTAGCGGTCCTCGGCCCGGGGCTCGAGGAGGTGGACGTCGACGAGCGACTCCAGGACGCTCTCCGCCTCGTCGACCGGTACGTCGAGCGCCGCTGCCGCCGCGGCGAGCGAGAAATCGGGGCCGTCCGGCACGGCCAGGAGACGTAGCGCGCGGGCTTGCTGTGGTGAGAGGTCGCGCAGTGCGGATTCGTAGGGGCTCTCGATGGCCCGGCAGTCCGAGTGCGGCACCTCCAGGTTGCGCCCACGGTTGCTCAGGCGCTTCAGCGCCGTCGCCAGGCTCCAGCCGGGGCGCGACACCAGCCGGGCCCCGACAGCGTGCACCACCTGCGGCAGGCCGGCGGTGAGCCGGACGAGGTCGCGGGCGTGGAGAGGCTCCGACCGGACCCGCTCGACGCCGACCAGGCGCTCCAGCAGCGCGAGCGAGTCGTCCTCCGGCAACGCGTCGAGCGTCAGCCAGTGCGCGCAGGACAGCCCGAACAGGCGCCGCCGGGCGGTGATGATGACCGCGGCGCCACCGGGAAGGGGCAGTAGCGGCCGTACCTGCTCGAGGTCTCGGGCATCGTCGAGCACCAGCAGCAACCGGCGGCCGGCGGTCCGCGAACGCCACAGCCGGGCGGATTCGTGGGGAGAGTCGGGCATCGAGTCGTTCGAGACACCGACACCGCGCAGCAGCATGGGCAGCGGCTCGGCCGGCGAGTTCAGGTCGACGAAGAACTGGCCGTCCGGGAAATTGGCGGCGATCATGTGCCCGACGTGCACGGCGAGGGTGGTCTTGCCGATGCCGGCGAGACCGGTGAGACCGAGTACCGGCACGGTCGCGTCGGACGGACGCAGGGCCTGGGTCATTCGGCGCAGGAGGTCCGTCCGGCCGGTGAACTCGGGTAGATCCGGCGGCAGGGGCGCCAGCCGCTCGACCGGCTCGGCAACGGGCGACCGAGGGACCGGCGCCTCGTCGAGCGGTCGCGGGCCTGCCGGCGCGGCCAGGGAGGGGTCGGACCGCAGGATCCGCCGTTGCATCTCCTGCAGTTCCGGTCCGGGGTCGAGCCCGAACTCGTCGGCGAGCAGCCGCTGCGTCTCCTGGTAGACCCCGAGGGCCTCGGCCTGTCGCCCCGACCGGTACAGCGCCAGCATGAGCAGTTCGCGTGCCCGTTCGCGCAGTGGCTGCTCGATGACCACCGGCGCCAGGCCAGCTGCCGCCTCGACGTGTCGGCCGAGTTCAAGGTCCGCCGCGGCCAGATCTTCGATCGCCGCGAGCCGGATGTGGAGCAGGCGGTTGCGCTCCTGGTCGGCGTACTCACCGCGTACTCCCGACAGCGGGGTGCCCTTCCACAGCGCGAGCGCGTTCCGCAGGTCGGACGCCTCAGCGTCGACGTCCCCGCGGTAGCGCGCTTCGCGGGCGCTGCTGATCAGGTGATGGAAGTCGGCGAGGTCGAGATGCCCCGGCGGGACCTGCAGGGCATAGCCCCCGGCGATCGATCTGATCACCGTGGCTGGTCTGCCGTCGCCCAGCGCGCGACGCAGTCGTGAGATGTAAGAGCGGATCATGCCGGCCGCGGCGCGCGGCGCGGTTTCTCCCCAGACGCCCGATATCAACTGGTCCGGGGTCGCCACGGCGCCGGCTCGCACCAACAGGATCGCGAGGATCGCACGCTGTTGGGGTGTGCCGAGCTCCACCTCGGCGCCACCGCGCCACGCCCGTACCGGCCCGAGCACCTCGAAGCGCAGTTCACCGCTCACCAGCACGTTCCTCCGGAGGCCGACGTCCGCGATCACCAACAGTATCCGGAGGCCGCTGTTTCCAGTCGGCGGGAGCCGAGCAGCCGGCCGAGCGGGGCGAGCAGGCCAGGGAACGGATGGTGGCGGAAGCGGGCCGGTTTCGACGCGCCGTAGGGCATTGGCGGTGGCAGCGCCCGGCAGGTCGTCAACAAAACGAGAACAAGACGTCCACCCCGGCGTGTCAGGGTCGTCGTGACGGGCGGGCCGGGCGGCTGACGGATTCGGTCCGCTGCCCGCCACTCGTACGGAAAGGAATCGGATTCTCTCGTCATGAACATGAAGCTTGAAGTGGTGGTCCTGCCCGTATCCGACGTCGACCGGGCGAAGCATTTCTATGAGACGTTGGGATTCCGGTTGGACATCGACTATGTCGCCCCCGACGAGGACTACCGGGTGGTGCAGTTCACGCCTCCCGGCTCGGAGTGCTCGATCATCATCGGCACCGGGATCACCTCGGCCGCGCCCGGCTCGGTTCAGGGTCTGCACCTCGTCGTCGTCGACATCGGTGCGGCTCGTGCCGACCTCGTCGCCCGCGGGGTGGAGGTGTCGGAGCTGTTCCACGACGCGGGGGGCGTGTTCCATCACGTCGGTCATGAGCAGCGGCTGTCCGGCCCTCACCCGGATCGTCGTGACTACGGTTCCTTCGCCTCGTTCAGCGATCCGGACGGCAACGGCTGGGTCCTGCAGGAGGTCAAGGTGCGGGCTCCGGGGCGATGAGTTCCTGCGGGACGGCAGGGGTCGAATCGTCCATGATCGACGTCCTGCTGGACGCGCTCCGGCGTGCCGCGGCCGCTCACGGGATTCACGAGACGCAGCTCGGCGGGCCCGACCCCGACTGGCCGCAGTGGTATGCGGCGCACATGGCAGGCACGTTGCGTGAGGCCGGATATCGACTCGGCCGCTTTTCGAAGCCGTAGGCCCTGCATTCCCGCCGGGCAACGCGGGAAGAACGGGCATCCCCATTGATCCTCTCGTTGCAAAAAAGGAGATTCCTGTGAGCTTTTCGATTCAGGTTCCGGACCGAAGCGACCCGTGGTACACCAAGCGTGGCGCCGTGCACGTGCCGGCCGGCGAGGGCCTCACCAAATGGATGGTCGGCGACGTCTACACGGTCAAGCTGACCGCGGCGCAGACCAATGGTTCGCTGAGCTTCATCGACGCGTCGGTGCCCGCGGGCGCCGGACCGGTGGCTCACTCCCACGCGGATTCGGACGAGGCGTTCTACGTGATCTCCGGGGAGCTGGAGTTCCTCGACGGCGACCGGACGTTCATCGGCCGGGCGGGAGACCTCGTCTTCATTCCACGGGGGCACCGGCACCGCTTCAAGAACGTCGGGGTGCACCCCGCCCGGATGCTCTTCCTCTTCACCCCCGGGGGTCCGGAGGGCGCCTTCGTCGAGGGCGGGGAGGACCCGCGGCCCGGCGAGCAGCCTGGGCTCTGGGGACCCGAACGGCTCACGCGGATGGTGGAGCTCGCGAACCGCTACGGCTCCGAGATGCTTCCGGACGACGACCTGTAGCGACGCGCCCGCGTCCTCACGGAACGCCGCCCACACGACGCACGACCACTGGAAGAGTGATCATGACTGCAGGCGACGAGCCGCTCGCCGATGTCCGCGACATGTACCTCGTGCACACCCTCCTTCGCCGTGAGTTCACCCTCATGCCGGCGCTCGTCCGCAGCGTGGCGGACGGGGACACGGGACGGTCGGAGGTCATCGGCGCGCACATCGAACTGCTCGACACCGTTCTGCACCACCATCACCGGGGCGAGGACGAGCACATCTGGGTGAGGTTGCTCGAACGGGCGCCCGCGGAGGTCGCCCCGATCGTCCACCTCATGGAGGAGCAGCACAGAGGCATCGAGGGCTTGAACACGAAGCTGAACGAGGCGTTGGCGACCTGGCGCGGCACGGGCGACCCCGAGGCCCGCGCCGCGCTGGCGGAGGTGCTCGATCGCCTTGTGCCTCGGCTGACGGAGCATCTCGCCGTGGAGGAGGCGCAGGCGCTTCCGATCATGGCGAAGCACATCACCGGAGCGGAGTGGGGCCGGATGGTCGCCGAGGGCGGCAGCGCGATCGCCCCGGAGCACCTGCCCCTCCTGTTCGGTATGTCGATGTACGAGGGCGACCCGGACGTCGTGTCGACGGCCATCCTCCACATGCCGCCGGAGGTGCAACCGACCATCGGCGAGTTGGCCGCACAGGCGTTCGCGGCGCATTCCCAGCGCGTGCACGGCACCCCGACTCCGCCGCGGATCGGCGAAGCCTCCGGGGCGGTCCACCGGGCCAGCCCCGGAGGCGCCACGACCGTCGCCGAGCCGAGCGATCAGCGGCGGCGATCGGACCGCAACCTACCCCAGCCCGACGGTGCGCATGGCTGCGTCGTCGGCTCGTGACCCGACTGTTCCGAGGAAGAGCAGGGCCATTCGACTCACCACGCTCAAGCTGGTGGGCTACCTCGCGACCGTCCACGTGGTACGATCCCGACTCGCTCCGCACGCCGCGGTGCTCGTGTTCGGCGGCGGGGCGAGGTACCGGCCGTATCCGGGATCGACCACGGTGTCGACGATCAACGGCGGGGCCGAGGGGATGACCAGGACCCTCGGCGTCGAGTTGGCGCCGGTCCGGGTCAACTCGTTGCACAGCGGAATGGTCGTGGACTCGCCGTTCTGGCAGGACAAGCCGCAGGTGCAGGAAAACGCCCGGCTCCGGACGTTGACCGGTCGGCTGCCCACCTCGGCCGATGTGGTCGACGCCGCCGTCTTCCTGCTCGAGAACCCGGCTGTCAACGGCGTCGACCTGCGCGTCGACGGCGGCTGGCGAGAGCGGTGAGATCCCCGGCGAGAACCGGCAGCGCCGCCGGGCCACGGCGCGCCGCCGTCGCTCCCGCGCCACGCCTATACGAATTGATCATCTCGGCGTAGCGTCTCGTTCCGTCCTCCGACAGACGCCGTCGACCGTCGTCTCTCCACAACGGACGTCGGCCGGAGACGTCGCTGTGTGCCCCCGCCAGCGACCGGAGCACCCGACGAGACAAGGACAGACGTCACGTGAAGTTCTCGCGTACCCGTGGAGCATGGCTGTCCGCCGTGGTGTCCACGGCCCTCGCGGCGACCGCGGGCTCACCGGCCCTGGCCGCCCCCGGCGCGCCGGCCGATCCCGGCGCCACCGCCCCGTCCGCGAACGGACTGCCCACCCCACCGGGCACCCACTCGGTCACCCTGATCACCGGTGACGTCGTCACCACCCGCAGCGGCGCGAACGGCGGGACGGTCGACGTCCGGCGGCCGGACGGCGCCGCGGCCCCGGTCCGGGTGGTGGAGGCCGGCACCGACCTCTACGTGTACCCGCAGTCCGTGCTCTCCTACGTGGCCGCCGGCACGCTCGACAAGCGGCTGTTCAACGTGACCCGGCTGATCGCCGACGGGTACGACGACGCGCACACCGACCACCTGCCGCTCATCGTGTCGTACGCCGATGCGGGAGCCGGGCTGCGCGCCGCCGCGCCGACCGGGGCCACCCGCACCCGCGCGTTGAGCAGCATCTCCGGCGCCGCCCTGAGCGAGGACCGCGAGCACGCGGACGACTTCTGGGGCGCGGTGACCGGCGTCCCCGCCGGTGACAGCGCCGCCCCCGCTGCGCAGGCGAAGGCCACGGGCGGCGCCGCGGGCCGCTTCTCGGGCGGGATCGCCCGGATCTGGCTGGACGGGCGGGTCTACGCGGACCTCGCCGACACCACCGCGCAGATCGGCGCCCCGCAGGTCTGGGCGGAGGGCGACACCGGCGCGGGCGTACGCGTGGCCGTGCTGGACACCGGTATCGACGCCACCCACCCGGACCTGGCCGACCGGATCGCCGAGTCGGCGGTGTTCGTGCCCGGCGAGGAGCTGACCGACCGGGCCGGGCACGGGACCCACGTCGCCTCGACCATCGCCGGCAGCGGCGCCGCCTCGCAGGGGCGGGAGAAGGGCGTCGCACCGGATGCCCGGCTCGCCGTCGGCAAGGTGCTGAGCGACGCCGGATCCGGGCAGGACTCATGGATTCTCGCCGGCATGGAGTGGGCCGCGCGGGACGCGGGCGCGCGCGTCATCAACATGAGCCTGGGCTCGAACCAGCCCAGCGACGGCACCGACCCGGTCAGCCGGTCGGTCGACGCCCTGAGCGCGGAGACCGGTGCCCTGTTCGTCGTGGCCGCCGGCAACAACGGCGCCGCGGGCACCGTGTCCGCGCCGGGCGCGGCCGACGCGGCGCTGACCGTCGGCGCGGTCGACGCCGACGACCAGCTCGCGCCCTTCTCCAGCAGGGGCCCGCGGCTCAGCGACGAGGCCATCAAACCCGAGCTGACCGCCCCCGGAGTTGGAGTGCTCGCCGCCCGGTCCCGGTACGCGCCGGGTGAGGGCGACTACCAGAGCATGGACGGCACCTCGATGGCCACCCCGCACGTGGCCGGGGCTGCCGCCCTGCTCGCCGCGAAGCACCCGGACTGGACCGGGCAGCAACTCAAGGACGCCCTGGTCAGCACGACGAAGGCCACCCCGCAGTTCGACGTGTACGAGGCCGGCACGGGCCGGGTCGACGCCGCCGCCGCAGTGCGCGCCCCCGTCGTGGCCACCGGCACCGTCAGCACCAGCGTGCGGCACGACACGGCCGAGGCGGGCACCAGCACCCGCCCGGTGACGTACACCAACACCACCGGCTCGCCGATCACGCTGGACCTGACCGTGGACGCCGCCACGGCCCCGGCCGGGATGTTCCGCCTCTCCGCGTCGCGGGTGACCGTGCCGGCGCGCGGCACCGCCCAGGTGACCGTCACCACGGACACCTCCCGGGCCACCGCCGGCAGCCGGTACACGGGACAGGTGCTCGCCACCGGGCCGGACCGGGCCGTGCTGGCCCGCACCGCCCTCGGTGTCGGCACGTTCACCCCGTACCACGCGCTCCGGCTGGAGGTCACCGACCGCGCCGGCAAGCCGACGCCGGCCCTCGTGGAGCTGGGCCGGCCGGGCAGCTACGAGCCGGACTTCGTCCAGACCGACCCGGACGGCACGGCGCAGCTGTACCTGCCCGAGGGCGTCTACTCGGCGATGAGTTTCGTGAACGTCGCCGGCAGCCACGGGCCGAACTCCCTGGGCCTGGCCCTGCTCGGCGACCCCGATATCGAGCTGCGCGCGGACACGACGGTCCGCCTGGACGGCACGGCGGCGCGGCGCGTCCAGTCGACGGTGCCGCAGCAGACCGCCGACACGTACGCCCGTCTGGACTACCAGCGTTCCCAGGGCGCGGGCCGCTGGCGCTCGTTTGTCGAGGGCGGCGTGTACTACGACAGCTTCTGGGCCCAGCCGACCAGCCGGGACGTCAGCCACGGCGACTTCCACGTGAGCGCGCGCTGGCGCAAGGAACAGCCGGTGATCAGCGTCGGCACCGGGGCCGTCGACCTCGACGGCGTGGTACGCCAGCAGGGCACCACCCAGCTGCCGAAGGGCCGGTGGACGCTGCCCGCCGTGTACGCCGGCAACGGCGCGGCGAGCGACTACGCCGACCTGGACGCCCGGGGCCGCGTCGTCGTGGTCCGGCACAACGACGACGTCGGCGACGCCGACCAGGCCGCCGCGGCGACCGCGGCCGGGGCGAAGCTGATGCTCGTGGTGAACGACCACCCGTGGCGCGAGGTACGCGACTACTCGATCGCGTGGGCCACCCCGACCCCGATCGAGGTGGCGCTGCTCGGCGCGGACGAGGGCGAGGCGCTGATCCGGCAGATCCGGCGCGGGCCCACGAGCGTGCAGGTGGCCTCGCAGCCGGTCGCCGACTACGTGTACGACCTGGTCCAGGCGTACCACGACCGGATCCCTCGTGACCTGACCCGGACGGAGACGGCGAGGACGCTGGCCCGCGTCGACGTCGGCTTCGCCTTCCCGCCCGGGCAGCCCCGGGGCGGCGAGTTCCGGTTCGACTGGCCGTCGTACTCCGACTGGGGCATCGGCCAGACCAGCAACCGGCCGCTCGCGCCGGTCCGCACCGACTGGGTGTCGACCGGGGATCTGTACGCGTGGGGACAGGAGGCGTACGTCGATTCCGGCACGTACCAGATCGACGAGCGGACGACCTACCGGCCGGGCAGCAGCGCCGTGGAGCGGTTCTTCGAGCCGATCGAGCGGCCGCACCTGAACAACAACTTCAAGCTGCCCCGGCGGTCCGGCGACAGCCTCGACCTGGACGTGCCCGGGTGGGGCGGCGACGACCACGTCGGGATGGCGATGAACGGGGCGACGCAGAGCAACCAGCTCTACCAGGGCGACGCGTTGCTCGCCGAGAGCAGCAGCACGTGGATCAGCGGCACCGCCCCGCGAGCGGGCGACCTGCCGTACCGGCTCGTGGTGCGCACCGCCCAGGATCCCGCCGCCGGCGGGTACTCGGTCCGCACGGAAAGCGAGTGGCGGTTCCGGTCGAAGGCGCCGGCCGCGGGGGTGGAGTCGAGCGTTGTGCCGCTGCTCCAGCTCGACTACGCGGTCGACACCGACGCCTCCGGCACCGCGCGGCGGACGACCGACCTGACCGTGTCCGCGGCGCACCTGCCGGGGGTCACCGGCTGCGGCAGTGTGGGGCAGGTCGGGCTCGACATCTCGTACGACGACGGCGCGCACTGGCAGCGTCAGACGGTGAGCCGCACGGGGGACGGTTCCTGGACGGCGAGACTGCGGGCGCCGAAGGGCGCGGCGTACGTGTCGCTGCGCGCCCGGGCCGCGGACGGCGCGGGCGACTCGGTCAGCCAGACCGTGATCCGCGCGTTCGGCGTCCGCTGAGGCACCGCCGCGTGAGGGTCCGGCCGGCGGGCCCTCACGCGGCACCGGCTTCCCCGCTCAGCGGGGACGGCCGCGACACAGGCGGATCCAGCGGTAGCCGTAACCGGACAACTGGAGGCGGTCCAGCTTGCCGACCTCGGAGTAGCCCCGGTCGGTGAGCACGTCGATCGGCAGGTCGGCCTCCGGCTGGAGCACGCTGAGGTCGACCTCGGCGTCCTCGGTGCCGAGGTTGTGCAGGAAGACCATGGTGCCCGTCGGGCCGTCGGCGCGGTGCGCGAGCACTCCGGGCGGCATCGGCACGTCGATGTGGGTGGTGGAGCCCGAGCCGATCTCGGGGGCCTCGCGCAGCGTACGGATCATGCGCTCGAACCAGGCGAGGAGCGACCTGGGGTCGCGGCGCTGCGCGGTGACGTTGACCTTCTGGTAGCCGAACTCGCCCTTGTCGATGACGGGACGGACCAGCTTCTCCGGCGCGGCCGTGGAGAAGCCCGCGTTCTCCTTGTACGACCACTGCATCGGCGTACGGATCGCCTGCCGGCCGGGCAGCGACAGGTCCTCCCCCATCCCGATCTCCTCGCCGTAGCGCAGCACCGGCGTGCCGCGCAGGGAGAACTGCAAGGCGTACGCCAGCTCGATCCGCCGCCGGTCGTTTCCGAGCATCGAGGCGAGCCGACGGCGGATGCCCCGGTCGTAGAGGCGCATCTCCTCGTCCGGGCCGAACTGCGCGTACACCTGGTTGCGCTGCTCGGCGGTGAGCCGGGACAGGTCGATCTCGTCGTGGTTGCGCAGGAAGGTGGCCCACTGCCCACCGACCGGCAGGGTCGGCGTGTCGCGCAGCGCCTCGATGACCGGCTCCGGGTCCTGGCGGGCCAGCGCGAGCATCAGCCGGCCGTTGAGCATGAAGTCGAAGAGCATGTGCAGCCGGTTGGCCGACCCGCCGCTGTCGCCGAAGTAGACGGGCAGCTGGTCCGGTTCGACGTTCGCCTCGGCCAGCAGGATGGCGTCGCCGCGGCGCCACTGGACGTGCTGGCGCAGCTCGGTGAGGAAGTCCAGGTCCTTCGGCGAGTTCGCGTTGCCCGGCTCGGTCAGCTCGATGATGAACGGCACCGCGTCCATGCGGAATCCGGCGACGCCGAGCTGGAGCCAGAACGACATGATCTTCTTGACCTCGGCGCGGACCTCCGGGTTCGCCATGTTCAGGTCGGGCTGGAACCGGTAGAAGCGGTGGTAGTACCACGCCTTGGCGGTGCGGTCGTAGCTCCAGGTCTCGTTCTGCTCGCCCGGGAAGACCATGCCCTGGTGGCGGTCCGGCGGCTCCGTCTCCGACCACACGTACCAGTCGCGGTACGGGGAGTCCGGCGACGAGCGGGCGGACTGGAACCACGGGTGCTCGTCGGAGGTGTGGTTCACGACGAGGTCGATGATGACGCGGATGCCCCGGTTGCCCGCCTGGTGCAGCAGTTCGGCGAAGTCGCCGAGCGTGCCGAGCCGCGGGCTCACGTTGTAGAAGTCGGTGGCGTCGTAGCCGTCGTCCCGGTTCGGCGTCGGGTGGATCGGGTGCAGCCAGAGGCATGTCACCCCGAGCCGGGCGAGGTAGTCCAACCGCCCGATGAGACCCCGGAAGTCGCCGATCCCGTCGCCGTCGGAGTCGGCGAACGTGTCGACGTCGAGGCAGTAGACGACCGCTTCCTGGTACCACCTGTCACCCATGCCGGGTCATCATTTCCGATCCGTCGCCCGGGCAAACACGTCCGCCTCCGCGGCGGTACGGTGCCGATCATGCGCGACGCACCCCACACCGAGCCGGTCGACTGGGCCACCGGCAGCTGGCTGCACCAACCGGTGCACACCGACCGCACGCCCGAGGGCGACCTCGTGGTGGAGCCGGCCGCCGGCACCGACCTGTGGCGGCACACGAGCTACGGGTTCGTGCACGACGACGCGCCGGCCCTGCTCGCGCCGTTCCCGGTCGGAACGGCCGTCGAGGTGAGCTTCCGCCTGGAGTGGACGGAGCAGTTCGACCAGGCCGGGGTGCTGGTCCGGGTGGACGAGCGCACCTGGACCAAGGCCGGCGTCGAGTTCAGCGACGGCCAGCCGCAGGTCGGCGCGGTCGTGACCCGGGAGTTCTCCGACTGGTCGGTGGCGCCCGTGCCGGAGTGGGCGGGCCGGGAGGTCACCGTCCGCGCCAGCCGGTCGGGTGACGCGCTCACCGTCCGGGCCCGGGTGGCCGGTGAGCCGTGGCGGCTGGTCCGGCTCGCGCCGCTGGCGCCCGACGCCGAGGCCACGGCGGGGCCGTTCTGCTGCTCTCCCACTCGCGGCGGGCTGCGGGTCCGGTTCACCGGCTGGCGGCGGGGCCCGGCCGACGCGGCGCTGCACCCGGAGGACTGACCCGCGCGTCGGCAGGTGTGACGGTCCGGCGACGGGGTACAGGGATCCGATCCCCTCCCGTCGCGGAAAGGATCGCCATGGCACTCGCCCAGGACGTCGACCCGACCCAGCTCGGCGGGCTGACCGGCTGGGTGGCCGGGGTGATCGAGGCGACCGGCCTGCTGGGCGTCGCGCTGCTGGTCGCCCTGGAGAGCGTCGTCCCGCCGATCCCGAGCGAGGTCGTCCTCGCGATGGCCGGCTTCCTGGCCGGCGAGGGGCGGTTCCACGTCGTCGTGGTGGTGCTCGCCGCCACGGCCGGTTCGCTGGTGGGCGCGCTGATCCTCTACTGGCTGGGCGCCGTGGTCGGTGAGGACCGGCTGAAGCGGTGGCTGGACCGGCTTCCGCTGGTCGACCTCGACGACCTGGAACGCGCGGACCGCTGGTTCGAGCGGTACGGCCGGTGGGCGGTGTTCTTCGGCCGGATGATGCCGGTGGTGCGCAGCCTCGTCTCGATTCCCGCCGGGACGAACCGCATGCCGTTGCCCGAGTTCGTGGCGCTCACGACGCTGGGCAGCGGGATCTGGAACGCGCTCTTCGTGGGCGGCGGGTTCGCGCTCGGCTCCCGCTGGCAGCAGGTCGAGCGGTACAGCAACTGGTTCGACTACGGCATCATCGCCGTCTTCGCCGTCATGATCGCGCTCTGGGTGGTCAAGAAGGTCCGCCGCCGGTCGCGGCGGGGCGACCGGCAGTCGGTGACCGCCGGCCGCTGATCCGGTGGCGGTGAGCCGCACGCCGGGCGACGGTCGGGGTGCGCGGGCAGGTGCGCCCGTCGCCCGGCGGGCGGTGCTGGTGCGCCGGCTCCCTCTTCTGGACGGGAGCCGGCGGCTGCGCTCAGGGCAGGGTGTCCAGGTGCGGGCCGACGGTGCGGGCGAAGCCGCCGCCGTTGGTGACGTCCCAGTTGACCGACCAGGTCATGGCGCCCCGGATGCCCGGGTAGGTGCGCGGCGGCCGGAAGCTGCCGCAGTTGGTGCCCCGGGCCAGGCAGTCGAGCGCCGCGTTGACGACGCTGGGTGCCACGATGCCGCCACCGGCCGCGCCAGGGCCGGCGGGCAGACCGAGCCCGACCTGGTCGGGGCGGAGCCCGGCCTCGAGCTGGATGCAGGCGAGCGCCACGATGAAGTTGACCGTGCCCTGGGCGTACGCGGCGTTGCGGTCGCAGCCCAGCATGGCCCCCGAGTTGTAGTACTGGGTGTTGACGACGGTGAGGATGTCCTTGATGTCGAGCGCCAGCTTGAAGTAGCCGCCCGTGGGCGACTGCATGTCGATGGTCTGTGGCGCCATGGCGATGACCAGCCCGGCCCCGGCCTTCGCGCGCAGCGCGCGCAACGCCTGCGCCATGTACGTCGGGTTGAGCCCGTTCTCCAGGTCGATGTCGACGCCGTCGAACCCGTACCGCTGGATGAGCGCGTACACCGAGTCGCTGAACGCCACGGCGGAGGCCGCGTCGTTGACCGACACCCGACCGGCCTCACCGCCGACCGAGACGATCACCTTCTTTCCGCGGCTCTTGAGCGTCCGGACGTCCGCCGTGAAGTCGGCGTCGGTGTAGCCGCCCAGCGCGGCCGAGAGCCCGGGGTCGACGCCGAACGTGACCGCGCCGGGGTTGCCGGTGGCCTCCGCGAAGGCGACGGCGACCAGGTCGTACTCCGCGGGCACGTCCCGCAGCCGCAGCTCGACGGCCGGGTTGTCGAAGTTGTGCCAGTAGCCGGTCAGCAGGTGCTTCGGCAGGCCGCCGGTGGGCGGCGGCGGGTCGGTGGGCGGCGGGTCGGTGGGCGGCGGGTCCGTGGGCGGGGTGCCGCCGCCGCAGGGCGCGCCGTTGAGCTGGCAGTTCGTCGGCGAGCCGGGACCGTTGCCGAGAAAGCCGAAGGACACCGAGGCGCCCGGCGCGATGCTGCCGTTCCAGGACCGGTTGGTGAAGGTGTACCGCTGGCCGGCGGTGGTGAGCAGCGCGTCCCAGTAGCTGCCCACGGTCGTGCCGGCCGGCAGGTCGATGGTGACGGTCCACCCGTCGATGGTCGAGGCGCCGCCGTTGGTGATCGTGTACTTCCCCTCCCAGCCCGACCCCCAGTCGGCGGTCTTCACGAAGCTCGCGGTGGCCCCGGCGGCGAACGCGGGCGGCGCCACCCAGGCCGCGCCGAGACCGGCGGCCACCGCGGTGACCAGGGACAGGACGAGGTATCTGGCACGTTTCATGCGACCCTCCGCACCGGACAGGCATCCATGGACGTCAACGTTGGCGCCTATTATTAGGACTGTTAACTGTTTCTGTCCAGGGGGTGCTCCCGCGGGAGCGGACGGGTTTCGGGTGCCGGGCTTCCCGTCGGCGGCGGGAAGCCCGGCCCGGGTGAGGGGTTTCAGCGCCGGAAGGTGAACCAGTTGACGTTGACGAAGTCGTTCGGTTGGCCGCTGCTGAAGGTCAGGTAGACGGTGTGCCGACCGGTGGTCGCCGCGACGTTGCCGGGCACCGACCGCCAGCTCTGCCAGCCACCCGTGTTGCCGATCGCGAAACTGCCGATCGGCGCGTTCGTCGGGCTGTCGAGCCGCACCTCGACGAGGCCGCTGACCCCGCTTCCGGCGCCGGAGGCGACGCGGGCCACGAAGTCCCGGGCGGGCGTGCCGCCGAACTCGACGTTGTCGAAGCGGACCCAGTCACCGTTGCGCAGCGCGCCGATGTTCTGCCCGCCCTCGCTGCACGCCTCGACGATCACACCGTTCTGCGCGTTGAACGACTCGGCCTGGATCGTGGCGTACGCGTCGCGGGCGCCGCCGGGCGGCGGGTCGGTCGGCGGCGGGGTGGTCCCGCCGCCCCGGCTGTAGACGGCCACGTAGTCGACGAGCATGGGCCGGCCGGGAACGGTGCTGGCGGTCGGCGTGCCGAACCCGGCCACACCGTTCGGGAAGCCGCCGCCCATGGCGACGTTGAGCAGCAGGAAGTAGCCGGCGTGTCCGGTCATCTGGCTCCAGTACGGCTCGCCGACCCGGCTCTGGGTCACCGTGTGGTAGAGCTGCCCGTCGACGTACCAGCGCAGCTGCTGCGGGCTCGCCGCGGCGTCCCACTCGAAGCGGTAGGTGTGGAACGCGGACTGGCAGGTGCTGCCCGGGCACGCGCGGGAGGCGCCGATGCCGTTGGACTCGTTGCACGGCCCGCCGGGCGCCACACCGCAGTGGAGCACCCCCCACACCGAGTTGATGCCGTTCACGTTCTCCATCACGTCGAACTCGCCGATGCTCGGCCAGTTCTGGTAGTTGCCGCGGTACGGCGAGCCGAGCGCCCAGAACGCCGGCCAGTAGCCGAGCGCCTCGGAGCCGGTCACGTTCGGCATCTGGATCCGGCCCTCGATGGCCAGGACGCCGCCCGACGGAGGCTTGAAGTTGCTCCGGACCGTCTCGATCCGGGCCGAGGTCCAGCCGCCGGACGCGTTGCGGAGGGGTGTGATGCGCAGGTTGCCGCCTCCGTCGTGGCTCACGTTGGCGGTGCTGTTCGTGTACGTCTGGACCTCGCCGGTGCCCCAGTTCGGCGGGCCGCCGGGGTAGCTGGTGCCGGTGTCGATGATCCAGTTGGCCGACGACGGCAGGGTGCCGGCCGCCCCGGTGAAGTCGTCGCTCCACACGAGGCTCCACCCGGCCGGTGGCGGTGGCACGGCCGCGTACGCGGTCACGTTGACGCCGGCCAGGGCGGTGACGGTGGCGGCGAGCAGGGCGAACGCCAGCCGCAGCCGGCGTCGTGCGGGCAGGGCGGCGCGAGCCGCCTGGGCAGCTTTCATGGGACGTGCCTCTCTGCGGGGACGGTCGAGAGAGCGCTCTCTCAGGAGTTGTACGGGCTCTCCGGACAGTTGTCAACGTCGATCGATGGCGGCCTCGGCCGGACCGCTCCCGGGCCGGCGCAGCACGGCCTGCTCCAGGGCCGACCAGGCGGTGGTGGTCACCAGGTAGAGCACCGCGGCCAGCGGCAGCACGAGCGCCGCCAGCACCATCGCGTACGGCAGCAGCGGCAGGAGACGGCCGACCGCGGCGGCGCCGGGGCCCTCGGCCGACGCACCTGCGGGCACCGCGGCGCGGCGCATCCGTCGGGACGACCACCAGGCCAGCGCCGCCAGCGCGGCCAGCAGGACGGCGAACAGCGGCCCCGCCGCCCCGGCGAGCCCGTCACCGAGGTGGTGCCCGAGCGCGACCCCGGCGAGCCGCTCGTCGAGCAGCCCGGTGCCGCCCTCGGCGGTGCTGAACAGCCGGTACGTGACCAGCAGGACGGGCGCCTGGAGCAGCAGCGGGAGGCAGCCGGCCACCGGATTGGCGCCCGCCGACCGGTAGAGCGCCAACAGTTCGCGCTGGAGGCCGGCCGGGTCGTCCGCGTACCGCCGCCGCAGCTCGCGTACCTGCGGCGCGAGCGCCGCGCGCCGTCGTTCCCCGCGGACCTGGGCCACGGTGAGCGGGGAGATCAGCAGCCGGACGGCCACGGTGAAGAGCACGATCGCGGCGGCCGTGGCGGCGCCGCCCGCGATCGGTTCGAGGAGGGTCGTGAGGTGGGCGAGCGCGGCGCCGGCGGCGCCGACCGCGTCGTGCACGGGTGCGAAGGCGAGCATGGGAGATCCCTCGGTCCGATTCCGGATCGTCCCCACCCGGCACGGGGCCGGGTGCGGGACGGACGACAGGCGGAATCGGCCGCGTGGCCGGCGGCTGATGCCGGGGAAACGGGCACGGGGGCGCCCGAGCCGGGGCTGCCGCGCGCCGGCCGGGCGGGTGGCCCGGACCGGTCCGCGCTACGCGGCCGAGGGACGCAGGCCGGGTGCCCGGGGACGCGGCCGCCCGGGCGCGTCCGGGTCGACCTGGCGGGGCACCCGGCGGCGGGAGCGGGCCCGCAGACCGGCGGCCCGCGCCCGGGCGGGCGGCGCGACGCCGACGAGGAGGGCACGCGCCGCGAGGGCGGTGGCGAGCAGCACCGCCGCGCCGAGCGCGGCCCCCGCGAGCAGCCCGGCCGGCCGGTCCGCGAGCAGGGTGAGCTGGGCGAGGGCGTACGCCCACAGCTCCAGCGCGAGCCCGAGACCGATCGGCACGGGACGAGCCTAGGACCCGTTGTCACGCCGGCCGGTGGGACGCGACACGCCGGGCGGCACGCCGATGTGACGTTTTCGGGCATTACCACGCTGGGTAACGCCCCACCATCCGGAGCGGACCGACCGCGGCCGGCAGGAACGGACGGTGATGGGTGATGATGGGCCACCTGGCAGAGGCGCCGGACCGCACGGGCGGGACCGATCTGTTCACGGTGGGTGTCGAGGAGGAGTTCCTGCTCGTCGACCCGCACACCGGCGCCGCGGTGCCCGCCGTCGACCTCGTGATGGAGCAGGTGCCGGCCGAGCTGCGCGGGCAGGTGGAGCGGGAGTTCCAGACCAGCCAGATCGAGATCGGCAGCCCGCCCGGTCTGGAGCTGCGCTCGATCCGGCACTCGCTCGGAGTGCTGCGCGCGGCGCTGGCCGACGCGGCCGAGCGCGCCGGCGTACGGCTGCTCGCCATCGGGACGGGCCCGGTGGACGGCCCCGTCCCACCGGTGGTCGACAAGCCCCGCTTCGACCGCATGATCGAGCGGTTCCGTCTCCTGGTACCCGGCCCGGGCAACAACGGCATGCACGTGCACGTCGGCATCCCCGACCCGGAGACCGGCGTCCAGGTGCTCAACCACGTCCGGCCGTGGCTGCCCACGCTGCACGCCGTGACCACCAACTCCCCGTTCGCCCGCGGCGAGGACACCGGCTACGCGAGCTGGCGCTCGGTGGAGTGGGAACGCTGGCCGTCGGTCGCGCCGACGCCGTACCTGGAGTCGTACGAGCACTACCAGCGCCTGATCCGCCAGCTGATCGCGAGTGGCGTGATGCTCGACGAGGGGATGCTCTACTGGTACGCCCGGTTGTCGGCGAAGTACCCGACGGTCGAGATCCGCATCGGCGACGTCTGCCCGTCGGTGGACGACGCGGTGCTCGTCGCCGCACTCGTACGGGCGATGGTGGCCACCGCGATCGACGAGATCGCCGCCGGGCGGCCGGCCATCCGCACCGACCACCACCTGCTCGTGGGCGCGCACTGGCGGGCCGCGCACGACGGGCTGGAGGGCGACGGGGTCGACGTCACCAACGGCGAGATCAGGCCGGCCTGGCAGTTGCTCGACCGGTTCGTCGAGCGGGTCCGTCCCGCGCTGGAGCGGCACGGTGACTGGGCCGAGGTGAACGATCTGCTGGGCGCGCTGCGCCGGCACGGCACGGGCGCGGCCCGGCAGCGCGCCGTGTTCGCCCGTTCCGGCCAGCTCGCCGACGTGGTGCGGGACGTGGCGCGACAGACCCGCGGGGCGGGCGCGGCGTGACAGGATGACCCCGTGGCGCAACGGCTGATCGTCGTCGGTGGTGACGCCGCCGGCATGGCGGCGGCGTCCCAGGCACGCCGCCGCCGCGACCGGGCCGACCTGGAGATCATCGCCTTCGAGCGGGGGCACTTCACGTCGTACTCGTCGTGCGGCATCCCCTACTGGATCAGCGGGCTGGTGCCCGAGCCGGAGGCGCTGATCGCCCGCGACCCGGAGACGTTCCGCCGCTCGTTCGACATCGACGTCCGGATGCGGCACGAGGTCACGGCGATCGACCTGGACCGCCGCGAGGTGCTGGCCCGGGACCTGGAGGGCGGCGGCGAGGTCCGCGAACACTTCGACGAGCTGGTGTACGCGACCGGCGCGGTGCCGGTCAAACCGCCGTGGGCGCGGACCGACACCCAGGGCGTGTTCGGCATGCAGACGCTCGACGACGGCGCCGCGCTGCGGGACTGGCTGGAGAGCGAGCCGAAGCCACGCCGCGCCGTGGTGGTCGGCGGCGGCTACGTCGGCGTCGAGCTGGCCGAGGCGCTCATCGTGCGGGGCCTCGCCGTCACCCTGGTCGAGCAGGCCGACCAGCCGATGTCCACGGTGGACGGCGACATGGCGGAGCTGGTGGCCGACGCGATGACCGGCCTGGGCATCCACATCCGCACCGGCCTCGGTGTGAGCGGGCTCGAGGAGCGTGACGGCCGGGTCTCCGCCGTCGTGACGGCCGAGGGGCCGATCCCCACCGACGTCGTGGTGCTCGGCCTCGGCGTACGTCCCAACACGGATCTCGCCCGCGGCGCCGGCCTGCCGCTCGGGCCGACCGGCGCGATCCGGGTGGACCGGCGGATGCGGGTGCCCGGCGTGCCCGGCGTGTGGGCGGCCGGCGACTGCGTGGAGTGCCTGCACCGGGTGAGCGGGATGCCGGTGCACGTGCCGCTCGGCACGCACGCCAACAAGCAGGGCCGGGTGGCCGGGATCAACATCGGCGGCGGCTACGCCACGTTCACCGGGGTGATCGGCACCGCGGTCACGAAGGTCTGCGACCTGGAGGTGGGGCGCACCGGCCTGCGGGAGAGGGACGCCGCGGACGCCGGGTTCGAGTTCGTGTCCGTGATCGCCGAGTCGACGAACCGGGCCGGCTACTACCCGGGCGCCCGGCCGATGACCGTCAAGCTGATCGCGGAACGGCCGAGCGGGAGGCTGCTGGGTGCGCAGATCGTCGGCTGGTCCGAGGCCGCAAAGCGGATCGACACGCTCGCCGTGGCGCTCTGGAACGGCATGACGGTGGACGAGATGACCTCGCTCGACCTCGGCTACGCGCCCCCGTACGCGCCGGTCTGGGACCCGGTGCTGATCGCCGCCCGCAAGGCCGTCGACGTGCTGGCGGCGTCCGCCCGCTGACCGCCCGGGCGTCGCGGGTCGCGCCTCGGCCGGCACCGGCCCGGCCGGAGTTGTCGGTGGTGCTGGATAGCGTGATCCCGTTGTCGCACCGGCGATCCGCCGGCCGCCCACCCCCGGAGGCACCCCCATGTCCCAGGAGACGACCTACCTCGAACTGTCCGAAGTGGACGGAGCGCACAAGTTCTACGAGGTGGTGGTCGACGACACCGCCATGACGATCCGCTACGGCCGGATCGGCGACCAGGGCCAGGTGAAGACCACCTCGTACCCCGACAACACCCGCGCACGGGCGGCCGCCGCCAAGAAGATCGGCGAGAAGATCCGCAAGGGGTACGCCCCGGCCGTGCCGGGCGTACGCCAGAAGCGCGCGGTCTCCCGCCGGCAGATCGTGAGCACCCGCTCCACGGCGCGGACCGCCCCGGTGCTCTGGCGCTACCAGTCGGGAGCGCCCGCGTTCGGCATCTTCGTCGACGGGCAGAGCTGCATGGTCGGCAACGAGCACGGCGTGATCACCACGCTCGGCCACGACGCGCGGGTGCTCGGGCAGGTGCGGCTCCCCGACGGCGTGAAGTGCATCGTGGCCGACGACGCCTGGATCTACGCGGGCTGCGACGACGGCAACGTCTACGACCTGTCCGGCAAGGTGCCCCGGGCTGCTTACACCATCGCGCCCGACATCGACATCTACTGGCTGGACATCCACGACGGCGTGCTGGGTGTCTCCGACCGCGAGGGCGGGATCGCGGCCGTCGACCACGAGGACGAGTTCCTCTGGCGTCGACCGGGCCGCGGCCGGTCCGCCTGGATGGTGCGCTGTGACAGCGACGCGCTCTACCACGGCCACTCGCAGGGCGTCACCGGCTACGACTGGCGCACCGGCAAGGAGCTCTGGCACACGCCGACGGGGTCGGTGCTCTTCGGCTGGCAGGAGCGCGACAGCGTGTTCGCCGGCACGGGCAGCCGCGAGGTGGTGCGGCTGCGCAAGGACGGCCGGGCCGAGCGGACCTACCGGTGCGACGCGGCCGTTTTCTCCTGCGCGACCGCCGAGGGCGGCCGGTACGTCTTCGCCGGCGACAGCGCGTCCTCGATCTACTGCTTCGACGCGGCCGGCAACCGGCTCTGGAAGCTCGGCACGGGCTGCGGTTCGGCCTACTCCATGCAATACCACGACGAGCGGCTCTACGTGGTCACCACCGCCGGCTACCTCGCCTGCATCGACGCGAGCGAGCCGGCGATCCGCGCGGCCGAGGCGGGCAGCGTGCCGGACGTGGTCGACGTGAAGGCGCCGCCCCGGGTCCCCGAGCCGGCCGCCTGGTCGACCGTCGAGGTGACCAGCGACGTCGACGGCGGCGTGGTGGTGCAGTGCGTGGAGGAGCGCGGCCGGATGCGCGTCCACGTGCTCTCCCCCGGCTTCCGGCGCGAATGGTCGGTCCAGTTTCCCAAGGGCATCCGTGAGCCGGGGGCGCGTTACCTGGTCACCGAGGTTCGGGAGTCCGGCCGCGGCGGCTTCTACCGCGCGTACGGCGACATCCGCCGGCTGCGCTGACGGAAGGATGGGCCGGATGAGCGGTGAGGTGCGGATTCCCGACGGGCTGGGCTGTGTGCGACGGACGCCCGAGGGGCGGGCGTGGCTCGCCGCGCTGCCGGACCGGCTCGCCGCGTGCGCGGCCCGCTGGTCGCTCCGGATCGGGCCGCCGTTCCCCTACGCCTTCGCCTCCCTGGCGGTGCCGGCGCACCTGCCCGACGGCACCCCCGCCGTCCTCAAGGTCCAGTACCCGGACGCCGAGAGCGAGCACGAGGCCACGGCGCTGGCGCGCTGGGCGGGCGCGGGAGCGGTCCGGCTGCTCGGGCACGACCCGGAGCGCCGGGCCCTGCTGGTCGAGCGCTGCGTGCCCGGTACACCCCTGCACGACCTTCCGGCCGGGGCCGCGCTGGACGCGGTCGTGGCGCTGCTCCCCCGCCTCCTCGTGCCGGCGGGCCCGCCGTTCACGCCCCTCGCCGAGGAGGCCGCCGGCTGGGCCGGCCGGATGCCGGTCACGTGGGAGCGGGCCGGTCGGCCGTACGAGCGGCGGCTGCTGCACGTCGCGCTCGGGCTGATCGCCGACCTGGCACCCAGCCAGGGTGAGCAGGTGCTCGTCGACCAGGACCTGCACGCCGGGAACGTGCTGCGGGCGACCCGGGAGCCGTGGCTCGTCATCGACCCGAAGCCGCTGACGGGTGAGCGGGAGTTCGGCGTGGTGGCGATGGTGCGTGGCGCGGAGCTGGGGCACTCACGGGAGGCCGTCCGATACCGCCTCGACCGGCTCAGCGCCGAGTTGGGCCTCGACCGGGAGCGGGTGCGGGGCTGGACGGTCGTGCAGACGCTGGCCTGGGGCATAGCGGACGGCCGGCCCCTCCCGGGCCACGTCGAGGTGGCCCGCTGGCTGCTCGGCGGACGCTGACCGGCCCCCGGGAGAGCCCGGGGGCCGGCCCGCGGATCAGGCCGGGTACGGGGTCGCGGCCCGTGCCGCACCCAGCGCCGCGGCCCACCACGTGAGCTGGTCCAGCAGTGTCTTGGCGTATCCGGGTGCCCCCGGGTCGAGCGGTCGGCCGTCCTGCCAGGACGTGAAGTAGTTCGGGAAGGCCAGACCGTCCCGGATCGTCACGGCGTGCAGCTCGGTGAGGACGTTCTCCAGGTGGAGGACGGCGTGGCGACCGCCGGCCGCGCCGCCGTAGCTCACGAAGGCGACGGGCTTGGCCGTCCACTCGGTGAAGTGCCAGTCGATGGCCGCCTTCAGGGCGGCCGGATAGCTGTGGTTGTACTCCGGGGTGACCAGGATGAACGCGTCCGCCTCCGCGAGGCGGGCCGCCAGGGGCGCCATCGCCTCGGGGCGCGGGTAGGCGTCGCCCGCGAACTTCGGCGAGACCGCCGGAAGGGTCAGCGGGATCTCGAACTCCGCGAGGTCGACGACGTCGACGTCGAACCCGCCGTGTTCGCGCGCCTGCTCGGCGGTCCAGGACGCGACGACTGGCCCGAACCGGCCCTCGCGGACGCTGCCGACAACGATGACCAACGTGTGCTTCTCCGTCATGCGCTCCACCGTCGGTCAGCGGGACGACGGCAACCAGACCGGGCGCAGGCTGGCCCTCGGGGGGCCACGCTACGGCGTTCAGGACGGCCGACGACCGCCCTAGACTCCCCCCATGAGCACCCCGCTCGGCGACTTCGTCCGCGCCAAGCGCGACAGCATCCAGCCGGAGTCCTTCGGGCTGCCGGACCGTGGCCGGCGCCGCTCCCCCGGGCTGCGGCGCTCCGACCTGGCCGCCCGCGCCGCCATCAGCGTCGAGTACCTCACCCGCATCGAGCAGGGCCGGGACCGGAACCCGTCCTCCGCCGTGCTGATCGCGCTGGCGGACGCGCTGAGCCTGGACGCCACGGAGCGCCAGCACCTGCGCTACCTTGCCAAGATCACCGGCGGTGAGTGCGCCGGTCGCCCGCGGCCGTCACCACCCAGCCGCCACGTCCGCCCCACCGTGCTGGAGACCCTCCGGCTTCTCGAACCCGGGGTCGCGTTCGTCACCAACCGCCTGGGGGACGTGCTCGCCCACACGGGCGGGTTCGAGCTGGTGGTGCGCGGGACCGGGCTGCTCGACAGCGACGAGCCGAACCTCACCCGCTACGTGTTCACCGATCCGCGCGCCCGCACCGCCTTCCCGGACTGGGACCAGGTGGCCGACGAGCAGGCGTTCGACCTCTGGCTCGGGCCGTCCGTCGAGGCGTCCGAGTGGTTCACGGCCGAGCTCGCTCCCGTCGCGGGGCAGGAGTTCACTCGCCGGCTCAACCGTCACCTGCCCCCGCCGTCCGTTCCGCTCCGGCTCGACCACGCCACCGCCGGGGAACTGCGCTGGCACCGGGAGAGGCTGGAGTTGCCGAGCACCGACGCGCAGCAGCTCGTCGTCCTCCTGGCCGCCGACGAGGCGACGACCCGGGCCGTGGAGCGGCTGCGCCACCGGTCCCACGGCCTGCTGCGGGCGATCAGTTGACCCGGCGACCGGCACGGCGTCCGGCGCGCTGGCAGGTGGGACACCAATAGAGGTTGCGGCCGGCCATCTCGCCCCGGCTGACGGGCGTCGCGCAGACGTGGCAGGGCGCACCGGGGCGGCGGTAGACGTACACCTCGCCGCCGTGCCGGTCGACCCGCGGCGCCCGGCCCATCGCCTCGGGCAGGTGCTCGTCGCGGACGGTGTCGATGCGGCCCTGGCGTTCGGCGAGCGTCATGAGCGTCACGAGGTCGGCCCAGAGCCGGTCCCAACCGGCGCGACCGAGTCGCCGGCCGGGCAGTGTCGGCGGCAGGCCGGCCCGGAACAGCGCCTCGGTCACGAAGATCAGCCCGGTGCCGGCCACCACCGACTGGTCGAGCAGGAGCGCGGCCAGCGGCGTGGCGCTGCGGGAGATCCGGGCGTACGCGCGCTCCGGATCCGCGTCGGGGCGCAGCGGGTCCGGCCCGAGGCGCGCCCGCAACGCGTCCACCTCCGGCGGGGTGAGCACCTCGCAGGCGGTGGGGCCGCGCAGGTCGAGCCAGTGCCGGTCGCTGGCGAGCCGGAGCCGCACCTGGCCCACCGGCTCGGGCGGCGCGCCGGTCCCGTCGGTCACCTTGCCGTACAGCCCGAGGTGCACGTGCAGCGTCAGCTCGCCGGCATGGTGGTGCAGCAGGTGCTTGCCGTACGCCTCGGTGGCCTCGAGGACGGTGCCGCTGAGCAGGGCGGCGCCCTCGGCGAACCGCCCCTGCGGGCTGCTGGCGTGCACCTTGTCGCCGGCGAAGAGCGCGGCGTGGCGGGCCGCCAAACGGTGGATGGTGTGTCCCTCTGGCACGAGCGACAAGCGTAGCCGCGCGTGGGCGGCGGTGACGGCGGGCGATCGAGGGCCAATCATTGACTTCTATTACTAAGGAATATTAACTGTACTCACGGATGCCGCAGGTCGGGGCAATCCGGAACATCAGCGCGCGCTTCGCTCGACCACCACCGCCCCCGCTCGGGAGAGGAAGACGCATGCCCACCTCCGCCGTACCCCCGCCACGCCGCCGGCCCGTCGGCGCCGGCCTGCTCGCGCTCGCCACCGCGGCCGCCGCCGCCGCGGTCGCCCTGCCGGCGCCCGCCGTCGCCGCCAACGAGCCCGTGAACGTCTGGCTGACCACCACCTCCGACGCCGGAGGCCGACAGGTCACCCGCGGTCTCCAGCAGCAGTCGCCGGTGGCCTTCGCGGCCACGAGCGGCGCCGCCACGCACACGATCACGGTCAACGAGAACACCCGCTACCAGCAGTTCGAGGGCGGCGGCGCGTCGATCACGGACACCACGGCGTACCTCTTCCGGGGCGGCGCGATCAGCGCGGCCACCCGCGACGAGGTGATGCGCAGGCTCTTCTCCCCCACCGACGGCATCGGGCTGTCGTTCGTGCGCAACCCGATCGGCGCGTCCGACCTGTCCCGGCCCGGCAACGTCTCCCTCGACGACACCTGCTGCGACCTCGGCGACTTCTACACCAACGGCTACGACACCAACGTCCGCCTGCTCACCGCGCAGGCCCGGTCGCTCAACCCCGCCCTGCGGGTCATGGGCGTGCCGTGGAGCGCCCCGGGCTGGATGAAGGACAACGGCCGGATGGACCAGATGGGGTGGCTCAAGTGGGAGTACTACCCGATGTACGCCCAGTACCTGGTCCGGTACGTGCAGACCTACCAGGCCGCCGGCATCCCGGTGAACTACCTCTCGGTGCAGAACGAACCGAACTGCTGTCAGGCCGCCAACCCCACGGCCATGAACTACCCGGGGATGAGCTGGAACGGCTCCGGGCTCGTGGAGTTCACGAAGAACCACCTGTACCCCGCGCTGCGGGCCGCCGGCCTCGGCACGAAGGTGCTCGTGCACGACTGGAACTACGGTGACCATCCCAACTTCGGGGCGGTGCTGCTCGCCGACGCCGGCGTCCGCAACGACCCGCTCTTCGGCGGCATCGCCTGGCACGGCTACTTCGGCGACCCGGCCGTGGGCACCCAGGTCCGCAACCAGTACCCGGCGGTGCGCCAGTTCAGCACCGAGCACTCGGGCGGCACGTGGATCGGCAACCAGCACAACGAGGACCTGGCCGACATCGTCAACTACGCCCGGAACTACAGCGGCAGCCTCGTCAAGTGGAGCCTCGCGGTCAACCAGTTCCACGGCCCGCACAACGGTGGGTGCGACAGTTGCACCGGTCTGGTCACCGTGCAGGAGGGCGGCTCCCGGGCCGGCCAGGTCGACTACACCATCGAGTACTACACGACCGGACACCTCACGAAGTTCGTCCGCCCCGGGGCGTACCGGATCGACTCGACGGCCAACGGGACGGTGCCCAACGTGGCGTACGTGAACCCCGACGGGTCCAAGGCGCTGATCGCGCACAACGGAGGCACCGGCGCCCAGTCGATCAAGGTGGTGTGGGGCGGCCAGTCCTTCACCTACTCGCTGCCCGCCCGGACGACGGCCACCTTCACCTGGTCGGGCACCCAGTCCGGTGGCGGGGGCCGCACCGGGCCGATCGTGGGCCTCGCCGGTCGCTGCCTCGACGTGGCGAACGCGAACAGCGCCGACGGCACCCCCGTCCAGCTCTACGACTGCAACGGCAGCGCCGCGCAGCAGTGGACGCTCGGCGCGGACGGCACCGTACGCGCTCTCGGCAAGTGCCTCGACGTGCGGGACAACGCCACCGCCAACGGCGCGCGGGCACAGATCTGGACCTGCACGGGCGCGGCCAACCAACGCTGGACGGCGACCGCGGCCCGAGACCTCGTCAGCGCGAGCGCCAACAAGTGTCTGGACGTGCTCGACAACAACCCCGCGAACGGCACCCCGGTCCAGCTCTGGACCTGCACCGGCGCGAGCAACCAGAAGTGGACCGTGCCGGCCTGACCGGGCGGCGGAGGACGTGCGGCGAGCCGGCGGCCGGAGGCCGTCGGCTCGCCTCCGACCAGCACCTCGGTGTCGGGAAACGGCCATCTGGGTATTCCGGGGAGGTACCCGTGTGGGGGGTGCCACCCGTTCCACGGCCACCCCGCATCAACCAGGAGGTGTGTTGTGGTCAGAATTCCTTCGCTGTCGCGCCGGTCGGACCCGGCGTCGACGCGGGACGAGAACCCCGACGGCCGCGGAGACGGCCGCGACACGACGGCCGCCCCGGAAGGGGACGGCCCGGCGCCGGCGGGCGCGGTCCCGTCAGATGGCACCGCCCCCGTCCGGGCGACGGTGGCCGACCGGGACGCCGACCGCACGACGTACCGCAGCAGCGCCGCGGCCGACCGCGAGGCGACGTCCGAGCCGGAGCGGCGGGCGGCGGAGCGCGCCGCCGTGGCCCGGGCGGCCACCGCCCGGTCGGCCGAGCCCGCGGCCCGGCCCCACCCGGACCCGGCACTGGAGCGCACCGTCGACGGCGCCACCGTCGACCTGGACCGCGACCGGGCCGTACGCCCCGACGCCGACCGCGACCGCACGGTCGACACCGACCGCGACCGGGTGGTCGACACGGACGCCGACCGGGCCGAGCCGGAGCGGCCGGTGGCACTCGGACCGAAGCCGCGCGCCAGCCTGCTCGCCACCCTCGGCCTGGTGGTCGCCGTCGCCGGCGTCCTCTTCGTGCTGACCGGCACGCTCGCCGGCTACGGCATCGGCCTCGGCGCCCTCGGCGCGGTGCTCGCCGTGCTCGGCCTGATGGCCACCCGTCGACGGCACGTGGCCGGCAAGACCGACGCGCTGCTCGGCATCGGGTTCGGCCTCGCCGCCGTGGTGCTCGGGGTGCTCGCGATGACGGGCCAGTTCGACTGGCCGACGACCGACGGCGACTGGGTGCAGCGGTTCCGGGAGTGGCTCGACTCACAGTTTGTGGACCGGTTCTAGCGGGCACTGTCCCGCTCGCCGGCGGTGCGCCGGCGAAAGCGCCGGTGGTTCACCGGACGAGCCCGACCAGCCTGGTGGTTCACCAGCGGGCGAAACACCCATTCAGGGGCGGCGGTTCGCCGCCCCTGAAGTGTTTCTCCCTCGTGCGCGCGGATCGGACCGCCGCGCCGTCCTGGGAGCCCGTTCCTGCGCGAGCGTGATGCCTCACAGTCATATTTATGCCTCTGAGTCATCGCCTTCGTGGCGATGAGGACTCCCGCGAGATCTCCGGCGACGGCCGCGCCTCGTCGAGCGCGGAGACGCAACGATCCGCTACCCCGCGCCACCTAGACGCAACGAACAGTCGTGTCGCGCAAGTCTCGGCGGTGGATCCTGCTGGCGACGCCGCATAACGTTGAACAACGGCGCCAGCCCGTGGGCCGACGGTGGCCGGGCGCGCCCGACCCCTGGGAGCAGGACAATGACGATGGACGCCATCCGCCAGCGCTTTCTCATGTGCCGGCCGACGTACTTCGCCGTGGACTACGCGATCAACCCGTGGATGGACCCGACCGCCCCGGTCGACACCGACCTGGCCATCCGGCAGTGGGAGCAGCTCCGGCAGGTCTACCTCGACCTCGGACACACCGTCGAGGAGATCGCCCCGCTGCCCGGCCTGCCCGACATGGTCTTCGCCGCCAACGGCGGAACGGTGATCGACGGCAAGGCGATGGCCGTGCAGTTCCGCGACCCGCAGCGCGCCGACGAGGCGCCCGCGTACCGCGCCTGGTTCGAGTCCGCCGGCTTTGAGCTGTACGACCCGAAGCACGTCAACGAGGGCGAGGGCGACATCCTGCTGGTCGGCGACGTGCTGCTCGCGGGCACCGGCTTCCGCACCGCCCACGCCTCCCACGCCCAGCTCCAGGAGGTCTTCGGCTACCCGGTGATCACCATGCAGCTGGTCGACCCGCGTTTCTACCACCTGGACACGGCGCTCACCGTGCTCGACGAGCGGACCGTGGCGTACCTGCCCGAGGCCTTCTCGCCCGGCAGCCAGGCCGCGCTGCGCCGGCTCTTCCCCGACGCGGTGCACGCCACCATGGCCGACGCCGAGGTGCTCGGCCTCAACGCGGTCAGCGACGGCCGGCACGTGGTGCTGCCGGCGCAGGCCACCGACCTGGCCGCCAAGCTGCGCGACCGGGGCTACGAGACCATCGGTGTCGACCTGTCCGAGCTGCGTAGGGCCGGCGGCGGACCGAAGTGCTGCACGTTGCGACTCCGACAGGGAAAGGCAAGCAAGTGATCGTGGACGACATGCTGCGGACGCCGGGGGCCGTCCGGGACGCGGAGCGCTGGACCGCGCACAACTACCACCCGCTTCCGGTGGTGATCTCCTCGGCCGAGGGCGCCTGGCTGACCGACGTGGACGGCCGGCGCTACCTCGACTTCCTGGCCGGCTACTCGGCCCTGAACTTCGGCCACCGGCACCCGCAGCTGATCGCCGCGGCGCACGCCCAGCTCGACCGGCTCACGCTCACGAGCCGCGCGTTCATCCACGACCAGTTCGCCGACTTCTGCCGGGAACTGGCGGAGCTGTGCGGCAAGGACATGGTGCTGCCGATGAACACCGGCGCCGAGGCCGTCGAGACCGGGATCAAGGTCGCTCGCAAGTGGGGCTACCAGGTCAAGGGAGTGCCGGCCGGGCAGGCCAACATCGTTGTCGCCGAGGGCAACTTCCACGGCCGCACCACCACCATCGTGAGCTTCTCCACCGACGAGGACGCCCGCGCCGACTTCGGGCCGTACACGCCCGGGTTCACCGTGGTCCCGTACGGCGACCTCGACGCGCTGACCGCCGCCATCGACGAGAACACCGTGGCCGTGCTGCTCGAGCCGATCCAGGGCGAGCAGGGCGTGGTGGTGCCGCCGGAGGGCTACCTGCCGGGGGTGCGCGCGGTCTGCACCGAGCGCAACGTGCTCTTCGTCGCCGACGAGATCCAGTCCGGTCTGGGCCGGACGGGCGAGACCTTCGCCTGCGCCCACGAGGGCATCACGCCGGACATGTACCTGCTCGGCAAGGCGCTCGGCGGCGGCATCGTCCCGGTCTCCGCGGTCGCGGCGAACGCCGACGTGCTCGGGGTTCTCAAGCCGGGCCAGCACGGCTCGACGTTCGGTGGCAACCCACTGGCCTGCGCGGTGGCCGTCGAGGTGGTCCGGCTGCTGGCCACCGGCGAATTCCAGCGGCGCTCCGCCGAGCTGGGCGCCCGGCTGCACGCGGGCCTGGAGGGCCTGATCGGCAAGGGCCTGCTCGCCGTACGCGGCCGGGGCCTCTGGGCGGGCCTCGACATCGACCCGGCGCTCATGACCGGCCGCGAGGCGTGCGAGCGGCTCGCCGAGCGGGGGGTGCTCGCCAAGGACACCCACGGGTCGACCATCCGCCTCGCGCCGCCGCTGGTGGTCACCGAGGAGGAGATCGACCACGCCGTCGCCCAGCTCGCCGCCGTCCTGGCCGGCTGAGGCCCGTACGCGAGAAGGGGCGGGCCTCGTGCCCGCCCCTTCCCCGTGTGTCAGGGCCGCGGTAGGCGCATCGCCATGGTGGGGGCCTCGGCCATCACGGAGGCCGGGGTGAACGGGGCGCCGGTGGGCAGTTCCTCGGCCCGGCCGACCTGTACCCCCGGGTAGAGCTCCACCATGTCGTTCTCGGCGAGCACCCGGGACTGCTTGGGCGCGAGCGGGACGCGTTCGCCCTCGGCCATCGAGCCGCCCGGGCGGATGCCCGAGCCGTTGGTGCTGACATCCGTCACGATCACCTCGCCGACGCGCAGCTCCAGCCGGAGGTGGTTGCGGCTGATCCAGCGCCGCGCCTCGTCGTTGAGCCACTGCCCGAGCACGATCGCGCCGTCGCCCTCCGGCGCCCGGCCCACGAGCACCGGCTGCTCCTCACTGAGGACGAACCGGCGCCGCACGAGCCCGCCGATCCGCACCGCGAGCACCTCGGTGCGGGGGCGCGGCCCGACGTCACGCAGCCGGGTGCCGTGCCGGGGGCAGGTCGGGACCCCGTTGCGCAGCGTGGGCGGGGCCTGCGCGGCGGGGCTGCGTTGCACCCGCGCCAGATCCGCGAAGGCGCCGCCGCCGCCGCTGCCGAACAGCGCGCAGCCCGCCTCCGGGCACCGCCACTCGCGCGCGAGCAGCTTCGCGCCGACCGGCGAGCGGTCGCCGGCCACCGGCGTGTCACCCCCGCCGACGTGCGCCACGAAGGTCGGGCCGCCCGCGCCGGGCACCGGCGCGAGCACGCGGCCCGGCTGCTCCACGAGCCACGGGAACCGCCCCCGCAGCCCGTCGAGACGGACCCGGGTGAGCACGGGCAACCCGAGCAGGTCGGCGATCTCGAGCATCCGGTCGCCGGGGCTGTCGAGCACCTCGACCAGCCCGTCGTCGGCCCAGCGCCGGACCACCATGCGCTCGTTGGAGGTGAGGTCGGCGTCGGACAGCAGGGCCCGGTGCACCACGGCGTAGACCTGGACGCTGTCCTCCTCGAGTTGGCGGGACAGCGCGTCGATCACCATGCCGAGCCGGAGCAGGCTGGCCGGCCGTCCGCCGTCGATGTCCTGGAAGCGGATCACCTCGGCCAGGTCGACGACGGCGCGGGCCAGGGACGGATCCGTGCAGACCCGGCCCTCGATGGCGTCCAGAACCTTGCTGATCTCGAATCTCATCGGGCACTCCGCACGATCTCGTCGCTCCGACGGGCCAGCCCCTGGTCACGGTGCGGAACCCGGCCGGCCGAAAGCACGTCTGCCATGGGGTGACCCTACCGGGCCGGTGGCGACCGGCGTTCCGGTGGCGCGCCCGGCACCGCCGCATCGACATGTGCCAGTGGCCGGGTTTCGTTAGGCTGGCCAGCGGCCCGGCCGGATCGACCGGCGTTGTCACCGGCCCAACCAACACGAGGAGTTACCCACATGAAAACTCGACGGCTGGCGACCACGGGGGTCGCACTCGTCGCAGCACTCGGACTCGGCCTGGCCGGTTGCGGCAACGAGACGGGAGCGGACGACCCAGCCGCCGGTGGCAGCGCCAGCGCGGCGCCCGCCAGCAGCGCCCCGGCGGACGCGCTCGGCAAGCTCACCGCCGCCGCGCAGAAGCTCAACGAACAGAGCGTACGGACGAAGATCGAGTCGTCGATCCTCAGCGGCGGTGGGGTGATGGACCCGACCAAGCGGACCGGTGACATGGAGATGAGCCTGGGCCCGCAGGGCAAGATCCGGGCGCTGATCGTCGGCGACGACGCCTACCTGAAGGTCACCGGCATGACCGGGCTGCCCGACAAGTGGCTGCACATGGACGCCACCAAGCTCGGCCAGAACGGCCAGCTCAACCTCATGCCGGAGGGCGACCCGGGCGGCGCCAACAAGATGATCCAGAGCGTGGTGAAGGTCGAGGAGACCGGCTCCGGCAGCTTCTCCGGCACGATGGACTACACGAAGAGCGTGCCGAACGACAAGGACATCGCCGCGCTCGGCGACAAGGCCAAGGCCGTGCCGTTCACCGCGAAGGTGGACGGTGAGGGCCGGCTCACCGAGTTCGCCGTCGACACCAGCGTGCTCGACGCGTCCCTCGGCAAGATGACCACCACCTACTCCGACTTCGGCACCGCGGTCAACGTCAGCAAGCCGCCGGCGGCGGAGACCCAGGAGGCCCCGGAGGAGCTCATCAAGGCCTTCGGCGGCAACTGACCGCAGCGGGGGCGGCGCCGTGCGGCGCCGCCCCCGTCCGCGGGTCTCACCCGCGCAGCGGGCGCCCCACCTCGTGCAGGTGGGCCAGCGCCTGCCGGTACGACTCCACGAGGCCGGTCTCCACGTACGGGATGCCGCGCTCGGCGCAGTAGGCCCGCACGATCGGCTGGGCGCGGCGCAGGTTGGCCCGCGGCATGTTCGGGAACAGGTGGTGCTCGACCTGGTAGTTCAGCCCGCCCAGCGCCAGGTCGATGACCCGGCCGCCCCGCACGTTCCGCGAGGTGATGACCTGCTTGCGCAGGAAGTCCAGCTCGTCGTCGGCCGTCGGCATGGGCATGCCCTTGTGGTTCGGCGCGAACGCGCAGCCCATGTAGAGCCCCCAGAGTCCCTGGTGGACGGCGGCGACGAGCAGGGCCTTCCCGGGCGACATGGCCAGCAGCAGGGCGCCCAGGTAGCCGGCGGTGTGCACGGCGAGCAGCAGCCCCTCCACCGCGCGGTGCCGCATCGGGGTGCCGAACCGGCCGTCCGGCCCCCGCCCGACGACCGCCCGGATGCTCGACACGTGCAGGTTCAGCCCCTCGAGCAGCAGCATCGGGAAGAACAGGTACGCCTGCCGCCGGGCCAGCCAGCGGCCCAGACCCCGGGTGCCGATCGCCTGCTCGTACGACCAGACGAGCGCGCCCGCGCCGACGTCCGGGTCCTCGTCCTCGTGGTTCGGGTTGGCGTGGTGGCGGTTGTGCTTGTCCACCCACCAGCCATAGCTGAGCCCGACCGCCAGGTTGCCGCAGAGGAGGCCGACCGTCTCGCTCGGGCCGCGCCGGCGGAACATCTGCCGGTGTCCCGCGTCGTGGCCGAGGAACGCCACCTGGGTGGTGACGACCGCCAGCCCGACCGCGATCAGCAGCTGCCACCACGAGTCGCCGACCAGGAACACGGCCACCCAGCCGGCCGCGAAGGCGCCCAGGGTGAGCGCGATCCGGGCCGCGTACCGGGCCGGTCGCCGCTCCAGCAGCCCCGCCCCGCTGATCCGTCGGGACAACTGTGCGTAGTCACTCCCCCGCCGTACCGGCGGATCCGCCACCGCTGCCAGCACCATCGTCGCTCCCGTTCTTCGACGTCGGGCCGGCCGTACGGCTCGACCCTCCACATCGAGTCTCCGGCAACCGGTTGCGCTGAGTAACCCTGACAGCCCCCGGATCTTGGGTAGGGCAGGCCCTACCGCGCGCTCAGGGACGGGTGTGCTCGTAGACCCAGGTCGCGTACGCCGGGTCCCCGCTCTCCACCCGCGTCACCAGGATCTCCGGCACCTCGTACGGGTGGCTGGCGCGGATCTGGTCGACGAGCGCGGCCACCCGGTCGGGCGCCGTCTTGAACTGCACCGACCACTCGTGGCTGGTCTCCACGGCGGAACGCCACCAGTAGGTGCTGTCCACCTGCCCGCCGACCTGGGCGCAGGCCGCGAGCCGACCGGCGACGGCGGCCGCCGCCAGCACGTCGGCGACCGAGCGGGCGTCCACCACGGTCGTCACCACGCTGATCTGGTCCACGACCGCACCCTACGCGGCGACGTCCCGGCCGGCCGCGACCACGCCGTCCCGGTTGGCCTCGATCCACGCGTCGATCCGGGCCCACCAGTCGAAGAGCCACTCGATGCGTTCCTGACGGCCGACCGGGACCTCCTCGGGCGGCACCGACCAGAACCGCATCACGATGCGCTTGTCCATGGGCAGCTCACGCCACACGTCGGTCACGGTGAGCATCCGGTCCAGGCCGGTGTGCGCCACGAACACGACCCCCGCGTCGGGGGCGGCGTCCAGGGCGGCCAGCAGCCCGCCGGGGCGCGGGGCGAGGACGTTGCGCATCCGCTCGGCACGGGCCGCCATCCGGTTCAACCCCCGGGACCGGAGCCGGGCGATGGCACGGATGCGGCGGCGGGGGGTGAAGTTGCCGCCCTCCGGGAAGATCACGAACGCGTCGTCGTCGTCCAGCCCGGTGGCCAGGTGGCCGATCTGGCGCACCACGGCCTCGCTGCGGTCGTGGTCCGGCGACGGCGCGATGAACCGGTTGGGCAGTCGGTTGAGCAGCACGTCGATCGCCGGGTCCCACTGGAGGGTGTCCTTGAGGACGATCCGTGGCTCCCGCTTGAACCAGTTGACCAGGGCATGAATGAGGATGAACGAGTCGCCCGGCCCGGCGTGCCGGCAGAGCACCAGCTCGGGGCGGCCCACCAGCGCGGTGTCGGGATCGGCGCCCACCACGTCGATGCGCAGCCGCAGCGTCCAGCGCGCCTGCCAGAAGAGCACCCGCAGGAACCGGCCGGCGAGCACGTAGTGGGCACGCTGGAACCCCGGCGACCGCACGCGAACGCCGAAGCCGGCACCTACCCAGAGCGTGAAGAGCGCGAGCAGCGCCGCCGCGTCCCAGACCAGGTAGACGCACCCGATCCAGAGCAGCCGCAGCGGTCGCAGCCGGCCGGGGACCAGCGGCGAGAGGGCCGCCGCGAGCAGCGCCCACACCGGCAGCGTGGTGACCACCACGACGGCGAGCGCGACGACCGCCGGTGCCAGCAGCGTCCGGCGTACCCACCGCGGTGGCAGCGGCATCAGCGCTCCAGGCTCGCCAGGTAGCGGCGGGACGCGGTGTAGGCCCGGCTGATCCGCCGCCCGACCGCCGCCATGTCCCGGTACGCCCACGGCGTGTCGTCGCGCGGGTTGAGCCCACCGGTCGGCAGGACGTGCACCTCGACGCCCTCGGGCAGCGCGGCCAGCTCCCGGAAGAACCGGTGCCGGCGGGCGATCTCGAAGGCCACCTGGGCGACCTCCCAGGGCCGGCGCGGCGGGACCAGCTCCCGCTCGATGCGGCCCACCTGGAGGACGAAGATCCGGCTGGCGCCGGCGGTGACCGCCTCGCCGATGGGGATCGAGTTGACGATGCCGCCGTCCACGTAGTGCGCGCCGTCGATCTCGGTGGGCGGCAGCAGCCCGGGCACGGAGGCGGACGCCATGACGGCGGGCACCACGGGCCCCCGGTCGAACCAGTACTCGGCGGCCCGCTCGATGTGCGCGGCGCAGCACCGGAACGGCACGCGCAGGTCGGCGAACGTGGTGTCCGCCCCCAACTCCGACTCGAGCAGCCGGCGCAGCGGGCGCGGCGAGTGCAGGTGGGTGCGGGCGGCGAACCGGCGCAGCTGGCGGGCGACCGAGTCGCCGTACACCTCGCTGGCCTCCGGCGACGCCCACAGCCGGACCAGCCGGTCGGTGACGGCCTCGGTGGGGTCGGCGGCGACCAGCGCGCCGTTCACCGCGCCGATGGAGGTGCCGAGCACCAGGTCAGGTCGGATGCCGGCGCGGAACAGCGCACGCAACATGCCCACCTCGACGGCGCCCAGCACGCCACCGCCGCCCAGCACGAACGCGACCGGTCCCCCCGCCATGCCGTTCATCCTGGCACGACCGCGCCGCCCGCCTCTCGCCCCGGGTGGGCCCGTGACCGGGGCGGATCACCGGGTGACGGCGCGTACCGGCTCGGAGACCTCGTGGGCGCTTCCCGCGGCGCGCCGGTAGACCTGCTCGTAGCCCTGCGCCATCCGGGCCGTGGAGTAGTTCGCGGCCACGTGCGCCACGCAGTCCCCCGGGTCGAGCCGTCCCACCTCCCGCAACGCCGCCGGCAACTGCTCGACGTCGTCGCAGATCAGACCGGTGACCCCGGACCGGACCAGCTCCGGCGCCGCGCCACGGCCGAGCGCGACCACCGGCGTGCCGGTCGCCATCGCCTCGAGCATCACCATGCCGAACGGCTCCTCCCACTGGATCGGCATGATGAGGCACCGCGCGTCGAGCAGCATCCGCACCGCGGCCTGCCGGTCGCCGTTGAGCACCACCTCGACGTCCCCGCCGAGCATCGGCTTCACCACCTCGTCGTAGTAGCGGCGCTCGGCCGGCTCGTTGCACTTGCCGGCCAGCAGCAGCGGCAGTCCCGCCGCGCGGCAGGCCCGGATCGCGATGTCCGGCCCCTTGTCGGGGCTGAACCGGGCCAGCCAGAGCACGGGACCGGACGCCGGGGCCGACTTGTGCGGCAGGTCGCGGACCTCCAGCGCGTTGTGCACCGTGCCGACCCAGGGCAGCGCCGGGTTCAACCCGCGCTGCGCGTGCGACACGGCCACCAGGCCGACCCCCCGGTCCGTGTCGCTGAGCACGTCGCCGTACTCGCCCACCGGGTTGCCGTGCACGGTGGCCACCGTCGGCACCGCGCGCCGCCCGGCGACAAGCGGACCGATGGTGGTGTGGTCGTGGACGACGTCGAAGTCCGCGGCGTCGATCAGGCGCCGCACCCGGGCCAGGTGGGCCAGTTCCGGCAACGACTCGCCGAGTCGCCGGTACTGGAGTTCGGCCTCGGTGGAGACGAACGCCTGCGCGGTCGTGCCGTGGTGCTCGCCGGCGCCGAAGAGGGTCACGGCGTGCCCCCGCTGGGTGAGGGCGTCCACGAGCCCGGCGACGACCTGTTCGAGGCCCCCGTAACCGGGCGGCGGGACGGAGAGCCACGGCGGGACCACCATCGCGATCCGGAGCGGCCGCGCGGCCGCCCGGTCGGGCGTCGGATGGGTCACGGCCAGGAGCCTCCCCCGTTGCTTCCCGGTCCTGCGGTCCGCTGGGTGCGCGCGGTCGCCCGTGTTTTCCCGCTGCCGGGGGTAGTAAACCGGACAACCGGGACGCTTCAGTCGGCGACGACCACCTGGTCGTCGACGGCACGCACGCCCGGCGCCGACCAGGCGGCCCGGGTGGCCTGATCCCGCTCCCACCAGGAGCGCACCACTCCGCTGAGCACCAGCGTGTCCCCGTCCACGGCCGCCGACACCCGTTCGGTGCCGACCGCGCGCCCCAGGGCCCGCCGGACGTCCCGGAGGATCCGGTCGGTCTCCGTGGGGGCCGGCGGGCGGACCTCGACGAGGTTGGTGACCCCGCGTACGCCCCGCAGCCGCCGCAGCTCCCGCTCGGCGCTCCGGCGCTGCCAGCCGAACTCGACCTCGCCGCGGAGCATCACCCAGCCGTCGGCCACCGTCACGTCCAGCCGCTCGGCGGGGACGAAGCTGTCCCACTCCAACGCGCGACTGGCGGCGATGGCGATGTCGGAGTCGGTGAGGCCCGGGCTGCCGGGCAGGCGTACCTCGACGTCGTCGGCGACCGCCCGCACACCCCGTACGCGCTGCGCGCAGCGGGTCACGGCCCACCGGTGGGCGGAACTCTCGACCGAGCCGGTCAGCGTCACGACCCCCTGGTCGACGCTCACACCCACGTCGTTCGGCTGCACCTGCGGGTCCCAGGCCAACTCGGCCAGGACGTCCTGCTGGATCCGCTGGTCCTCGCGGGCGACGGCTGCCGTACCCATCGCGTCCCTCCCTCCGCCGGTGCTGCCGACACTGCCCCCGCTACGGGTGACGGCGGCTCACCCGGACCGGGTGAACCGCCGTCGAGCGGGGAGTGGCGGCGGGTGACGGAGCCAACCCCCTTGGCCCCGTCACCCGCCGCCGGAGGGAGGAGGCAGGTCCCGATACGGACTACGACGTCTCGGCGAGCGTGACGGTTGCCGTCTGCTCCGCGCCGTTCCGCTTGAAGTGCACCTCGACCCGGTCGCCGACCTTGCCGCCCTGGACGGCGCCGACCAGGTCGTCCGAGTCGTTGATGACCTTGTCGCCGAAGCGGGTGATCACGTCTCCGCGCTGGAGGCCGGCCTTCTCGGCCGCGCTGCCCGGGGTGATCGTGCCGATCGCCGCGCCACCGCCCTCGGCCATGGTCACGCTGACGCCCAGGGAGGGGTGGCTCACCTTCTCGCCCCGCTGGAGCTTGCCCGCGACGTCCTTGGCCTTGTTGCTCGGGATGGCGAAGCCGACACCGATGTTGCCGGTGCTCTGCCCCGAGGTGGCGATCGCGGTGTTGATGCCGATCACCTCGCCCCGAGTGTTGACCAGCGCCCCGCCGGAGTTGCCCGGGTTGATCGGAGCGTCGGTCTGGAGCAGGCCCGCGATGGAGGAGGCGGCCTGGCGCGGATCCTGCTGCTGGCCGTCACCGGCCTGGATCGTGCGGTCCCGGGCGCTCAGGATGCCCGCGGTCACCGAGCCCTGCAGGCCCAGCGGGCTGCCGAGGGCGAGCACCTGGTCGCCGACCTGCATCGCGTCGCTGTCGCCGAACTTCGCCGCCTTCAGATCCTTCACGCCGTTGGCCTTCACCACGGCGAGGTCGGTCTTCGGGTCGGTGCCCTTGATCTCGGCCTCGACGTTCGTCCCGTCCGCGAAGACCACCCGGACGGTGTTCCCGCTGGCCGAGGCGACCACGTGGTTGTTGGTGAGCACGAAGCCGTCGGCGCTGAGGATCACGCCGGAGCCCTCACCGCTGTCGGTGGTGATGGACACGACGCTGTCCTGCACCGAGGCGGCGATCTTCGGCAGGTCGTCGCTGTTGATGACCGGTGCGGCCGAGTAGGTGCGGGTGACCGTGCCGCCGTCGTCGTCGAGTGCGAGGGCGAGCGCCCCGCCCGCGACGCCGGAGCCGAGCATCAGCGCGAAGACGGCGACGCCCGCGCCCGCGAACTTCGCGATGCGGCTCGGCCGCGGCCCGGTGCCGGAGGCGCCGGCCCACGGCGGCACCGGCTGGCCGGGGTGCTGCGGCTGCTGCGGCTGCTGCCCGTACGGGTGCTGCCCGGCGCCCGGCTGGCCCCCGCCGGCCCAGCCGGACTGCTGGTTCGGGTACCAGTGGCCGCCCGGGTGGTAACCGCCGCCCGCCGGCTGCGGGTAGCCGGCCTGGCCGGCGTAGGGGTGGCCCGGCTGGGCCGAGCCGGGGTGGCCCGGCTGGCCGGAGACCGGGTGGCCCGGCTGGCCGGGGTAGGTCGGGGTGCCCGCCGGCGGCTGGTAGCCCGTGGTCGGGCCGGCGGCGGCGCCGGTGGTCGTGGCGACCGGCACGGTGGGGTCGGTGCCCGGGGTGGCGCCGGAGGCGGTGGGGCCGTCGCCGACGGTGGGCTCCGGAGTGCCGGAGCCGGTGGCGGGAGCGGCGGTCTGGTCGGCGTCCCGGGCGACCGGGCCGGCGCCGGCCGGCTCGGTGGTCGGGGAGTCGGACTGCGCGCGCTCCACGCGCGGCAGCTCGGCGGTGGGGTGCGACGGCTCGGCGTCGGTGGGGGCCGGCCGGTGCTGCGGGTCGGACTCGTACTCGGTCATGGATCCACCTTCTCCCGTGCCACTGCGACCAGCCTGGAACCGGCCTGGAAGTTGGCTGAAAGTCACTCGCCGCTGCCGTCGGGCTCCGGCACGAGCGGCAGCCGCACCCGGAAGGTGGCGCCGCCGCCGGGCGTCTCGGCGACCTCGACGGTGCCGTGGTGGGCGCTCACGAGCGCCGCCACGATGGCGAGCCCGAGGCCCGTACCGGCGTTGCCGCCGGCCCGCCGGGTCCGGGCCGCGTCGGCCCGGTAGAAGCGCTCGAAGACCCGTTCCGCCTGCTCGGGAGTGAGGCCCGGGCCGGTGTCGGCGACCTCCACGACGGCGAGGTTGCCCCGCTCGGCCCGCAGCCGCAGGGTCACCGAGGCGTCCGCGGGCGTGTGGGTGAGCGCGTTGGTCATGAGGTTGCCGATCACCTGCCGGAGCCGGGCGTCGTCACCGTGCACCACGAGCGGGCCCGAGCCGGGCTCGATCTCCAGCTCGATGCGGCGGTCCGGGGCGACGGCCCGGGCGGCCTGCACGGCGTCGCCGGCGAGCACCGGCAGCTCCACGGGCGCCAGGGAGATCGGCCGCTCCCGGTCCAGCCGGGCGAGCAGCAGCAGGTCCTCCACGAGGAGCCCCATCCGCGACGCCTCGTCCTCGATCCGGCGCAGCAGGCCGGCCGTCTGCTCCGGCGCGCGGGCCGCGCCCTGCCGGTACAGCTCGGCGAAGCCGCGGATGGTGGTCAACGGCGTACGTAGTTCGTGCGAGGCGTCCGCCACGAACTGCCGCATCCGTTCCTCCGAGCGCCGGGCACGCGCCTCGGACGCCTGCGCCGCGACGGCGGCGTCCCGGGCCGCGAACTCGGCGGAGCGGGCGGCGGTCTCCGAGGCGGCCCGGGCCGTGAAGGCGGCCTCGATCTGGGTGAGCATCGCGTTGAGGGCCCGGGAGAGCCGCCCCAGCTCCGACGTGGGGAACTCCTGCCCCTCCTCCGGGTCGGGCACCCGCCGGGTGAGGTCGCCGCCGGCGATCGCGGCGGCCGTACGCTCGATCTCCACAAGCGGTTTGAGGCTGGTCCGGACAATCGCGGCACCGACCGAGGCGAGCAGGATGAGCACCGCCCCGCCGACGAGCAGGTCTATCCAGACGAGCCGCTGCACCGCGCGGTCGACGTCGGTGAGCGGCTGCCCGAGGGCCAGCACCTCGTTCCCCTCCTGCGCGGCGTAGTACACCCGCCACCGCATCCGGCCGTCCACGGAGCGGACGGTGAAGGGCTCGCCCTCGAGGGCCGCGAACCCCTCGACGTCGGACGGGAACCGGGGCAGTTGCTGGCGCTGCAGCGAGAGATCGTCGTAGCTCGGCGGGGTGATCCCGCCGGGACCGGCCAGCACCACCACGTAGTCGCTGGGCAGCGTGGCGGCGACCCGACGGGTCTTCAACTCCGGGATGAGCGGGCCGAGCGTCTGGCTCGCGCCGCGCAGCTGCCCGTCCACCTGCCCCACCAGGTAGTCGCGCAGGAAGAACGTGGTCAGCGAGCTGATGACGAGGAGGGCGAGAGCCACCAGCGTGAGGACCGCGGTGACCAGCTTCACCCGCAGCGGTACGCTCCGCAGCCGTCCCTTCGCCTGCTGGACCGCGTTCACGCCGCCGGCTTGCGCAGCACGTACCCCACACCACGGAGCGTGTGGATGAGCCGGGGCTGGGTGGTGTCGACCTTGCGCCGCAGGTAGGAGATGTACGACTCGACGATGTTGTCGTCACCGCGGAAGTCGTAGTTCCAGACGTGGTCGAGGATCTGCGCCTTGGAGAGCACCCGGTTGGCGTTCAGCATGAGGTAGCGCAGCAGCTTGAACTCGGTGGGCGACAGCTGCACCCGCTGGCCGGCCCGGTAGACCTCGTGCGTCTCCTCGTCCAGTTCCAGGTCGGCGAAGGTGAGCCGGGAGGGGGCCTGCTCGCCGCTGCTGGTGCGGCGCAGCACCGCCCGGATCCGGGCCGTCAGCTCCTCGAGGCTGAACGGCTTGGTGACGTAGTCGTCGCCGCCCAGGGTGAGGCCGCGGATCTTGTCGTCGGTGGCGTCCCGGGCGGTCAGGAAGACCACCGGGGTCCGCGTGCCGCCCTCGCGCAGCATCCGGATGACCTCGAAGCCGTCCAGGTCGGGCAGCATCACGTCGAGCACGACGAGGTCGGGCCGGTGGTCCTTGGCGGCGGTGAGCGCCGCGCTGCCGCTGGTCGCGGTGGCCACGTCGAAGCCCGCGAAGCGCAGGCTCGCGGAGAGCAGTTCGAGGATGTTCGGGTCGTCCTCGACGACAAGCAGTCGCGCCTCGGTCTGGGTAGCGGGCATTGCCCCATCATCGGCGACTCCGCTGGGCCGGCGCTGGACGCATCCTGCAAAAAGGCTGTGAGCACCCGGAACGGAGCGTCCGCGGGATGCTGAATCAGCGCAGCAGCCGCCGCAGCCCGTCCAGCGCGCCGTCGAGCAGGCGGATCGCCGTACGCAGCTGGGAGTCGCTGAACCGGCGAGCCCGGACCAGCCGGCCCACCTCGGCGGCGAACGCCGCGAGCCGCTGGTCGAACTCGGCGAGCAGGGTGGGACCGGGCTCGGCCTCCCGCGCCGGCCCGGAGGGGAACGGCGGCGGTTCGGAGAAGAAGGTCGGCTCCCACCGATTCTGTCGGCCCTGCCGCGTCTGCCGCGTGGCCTCGCGCAGCTCCCGCTTGAGGTCCCGGACCGAGCCGCGCACCTCGCTGCGGATCTCGCCCGCGAGGGCGGACAGGTCCTCCACCGAGGCCGCGATGTCCGATTCGAGGGTGGCCAGCTCGTCGGCCCGCTGGCGCAACTCGGCGCGGCCGGCCTCGGTGATCTCGTACGTCTTCCGGCCGCCCGCCGCCGTGTGGCTCACCAGCCCCTCCGCCTCCAGCCGCTGGAGCCGGGGGTAGATCGTGCCGGCGCTCGGCGCGTACAGGCCGAGGAAGCGGTCCTCCAGCAGGCGGATCAGCTCGTAGCCGTGCTTCGGGCCGTCGTCGAGGAGCTTCAGCAGGTAGAGCCGGAGCCGTCCGTGACTGAACACGCCCGTCACGGCAGCTCCTCCTCGTCATCGTCGTCCACGGGCCGGGCGAGCAGCGCGATGCTGCCGGACGTGGCGGACGCCCAGAGCTTACCCTCGCCCGCGCCGAGGACTCCCTCGCTGTCGGACACCGCGCCGATCGTCGACTGGGTGCGCACCTGGGGGAAGCCACTGGTGATCCGGCCCGACGTGGTGTGCAGCCGGACGGCGAGGTCGCTGTCCTCCCGGACCCGGACCGTGATGCTGCCGGAGATCGTGTGCAGGCGGATCTCGCTGCGCCGGGGGTTGTCGAGGTCGCAGGTGATGGCGCCGGAGACGGTCTGCGCCCGGACCTGGCCGGCGGCGCTGTCGGCGAGGATCACCTCGCCGGAGACGGTCTCCAGGTGCAGGTCGCCGGCCACGCCGAGCGCCTCCACGGGACCGGAGACGATCTTGGCCGAGGTGGCGCCGCGCAGGCCCATGAGGGTGATCTGGCCGGAGGTGACGTCGGCGCGGGTCTGCCGGCGCAGGCCCGAGGCGACCAGCGAGCCGTCCACCAGGCGCAGGTTGGCCGGCACGTCGGCGGGCACGGCGATCGAGACGTCCACCCGGGGCCAGAACCCGAACGGCCAGAACCAGCGCCAGTTCCGCTCCTGCCGGACGGAGAGCCGCCCGTCGTGGTGCTCGACGAGCACGGGCCGGCGGCCCACCCGGGTGACGTCCACCCGGGCCGGCCCGTCCGTGGCCACCACGTTGAGCCGCCCACTGAACAGCCGCACGTCGAGCCGGGTGACCGGCCCGTCCAGGGTCAGCCGCTGCGGGCTGTCGACCGTCCAACCGGTCATGGCGTCCTCCCCTCGGGGACACGCCGAGGGCGCGTCCGACGGGGGAACAGTAACGCGATACATCGCGACAGCACAAGACTGTCGCGACGTCGTTTCACGCCGCCAGGTCGAGCTCCTCGTGACCGTCGAAGTCCGGAGCCCCCGCGAGCGGGGCGCTGGCGAGCGCCGGAGCCGCGGCGAGCGGGACGACGGCCGGCCGCGGCGCGACCGTGCCGGCCGGCACCAGGTGTACGGCCGACTCGGCGGCCCGGGCCAGCACCCGCCGGTCGGCGTCCGCGCTCGGGTGCAGCGCCGCACCGATCGTCACCGAGACCTCCAGCCCGCGGGCCGCGACCACCCGGCGTACCGAGCGCAGCAGCGTGTCCTCGCCGAGGAAGGCTGCCGCCGTCGTGCCGTGGCCGGTCGGCGCGCACCGGTAGCCGATCCGCAGCGGCACGACCGGGGCGCCCGCGTCGACCGCCGCCTGGAACAGGGCCGGCCGGAAACCGCCGCCGGGGCGGCAGTCCACGGCGCCCTCCCCGGCGCACCAGGTCGTGCCCTCGGGGAAGACGGCGACCGCCCGACCCCCGCGCAGCGCGTCGGCGACCCCCCGTACGGTCGCCGGCAGGTCGCGCGGCCGGGACCGGTCCACGAACACCGTTCCCGCAGCGGTGGCCAGCAGCCCCACCAGCGGCCAGGAGCGGACCTCCCGCTTCGCCACCATCCGGGCCGGCGCGACCGCGAGCACGACCAGGATGTCCAGCCAGGACACGTGGTTGGCGACGAGCAGGGCCCGCCGCCGGGGCAGCCGGCCGCGGACCGTCAGACGCACGCCGAACGCGCGGGCGGTCCCCCGGGCCCAGGCGCGTACCGCGGCCTGGCCGTCACGGGCGGGCAGCACCGGCAGCAGCGCGGCCACCCCCACCCCGAGCAGCAGCATCCCCGCGCCGGCGAGCAACCGCCCCACACGCCGGAGCGGCGGGACGGTGGGCACCTCGTCCGACGCGGGGAGGCACTGCTCGCCGCACCCGGACGAGGGACGCCACAGGTCGTACGCCACGGCGGTCACCGCGCCACCTCACCGAGGAAGTGCCGCAGGTAGCGGGGGTTCATCCGGTCGAGGGAGAGCAGGACGTAGAAGTCGGCCACCCCGAAGTCCGGGTCGTACGACGGCTCGCCGCAGATCCAGGCGCCGAGCCGCAGGTAGCCGCGCAGCAGGGGCGGCACCAGGGCGCGCGCGTCGCCCTCGCCGGGAGGCGGATCGAGCGGCGCCTCGGCGAACCAGGGACGCCGGGGGCTCACCCGCAGCGGCGGCGGCGCGAGGTGCCGGGCCTGCGCCAACTCCCACACCTGCGCCACCGCCCGGCCGCCGTCGCCCACCGGCACGGAGGCGCAGCCACCGAGCCACCGGGATCCGCGCAGGTGCAGGTACCGGGCGATGCCGGCCCACATCAGGTTGATCACCGCGCCGGTGCGGTGGTCCGGGTGCACGCAGGACCGGCCCGCCTCGACGAGGTCGTCCCGCAGCGGGGCGAGCGCGCCGAGGTCGAACTCGTCCTCCGAGTAGCGCCGGTCGGTCCGGCCGGGCGGCAGCAGCCGGTACGTGCCGACCACCGCCCCGGTGCTCTCCTGCCGGACGACGAGGTGGTCGCAGTACGGGTCGAACGGGTCAACGTCGAGCCCGGCGTCGCCGGGGCGCAGCGTGGCGCCGAGTTCGGTGGCGAACACCTCGTGGCGCAGGCGTTGCGCGGCCGCGACCTGGGTGGGGTCGTCGGCGATCAGCAGGGTGTAACCGCTGGTCGTCAGGGGTGCACCAGCGGCGTGCAGAACGGCCATGGGATCTGTGTAAGGGCCGCGGGTTGCCATCCCGGGTGGCGAGGAGTGTCGATCCGGTGAACGCCGCCCGGCCACGGCGTGTGTGCGGCGCGGGCGACCACGTGCGAGGCTGCCCCGCGGGACCCGGCGGCGTGCCCGGGCCGTGCCACCCCGGAGGTCAGGCGATGCGGATCGAATCCCGGTACAACGGGCCCCCCGGCTCGGGCAACGGCGGCTGGAGCGCCGGGGTCTTCGCCGTGGCGGCCGGCGGCGACGGGCCGGTCGAGGTGACGCTGCGCCGGCCGCCGCCGCTGGAGGCGCCGCTCACCCTCGTCGACGGCGAGGTCCGGGACGCGGGGGGCCTGGTGGTGGCCGAGGTACACCCGACCGGAGCCGTCGACGCCGTGGTGCCCCCGGTGGACCTCTCCACCGCGGTCGCCGTGTCGGCCACGTACCCCGGGCTGGTCGACCACCCGTTCCCCGGCTGCTACGTCTGCGGCCCGCGACGCTCCGACGGGCTGCGGATCTTCCCGGGCCGCCTGCCGGACGGCCGGACGGCCGCGCCGTTCCGCGTGCCGGCGTCCGTCTCGGAGGCGACGGTCTGGGCGGCCCTTGACTGCCCGGGCGGCTGGGCCGTGATCGCCCCCGGCCGGCCGTACGTCCTCGGCCGGATCGCGGCGTCGGTGCAGGCGCTGCCCGAGCCGGGCGACGAGTGCGTGGTGACCGGGGTGACGGTCGGCGTCGACGGGCGCAAGGCCCGCGTGCACACGAGCCTCTACGGCCCCGCCGGGACACTGCTCGCCAGCGCCCGGGCCACCTGGATCGCGCTGCCGCCCACCGGGCCGTGACGGGCGCCCCGTCCCCGGCCCCCGCCCGTCGTCCCCGGCCCGCCCGTCGTCCCTGACCCGCCCGTCGTCCCTGAGGAGGACCCGGATCCTGCCCGAGACGGACGCGCGACTACGGACCGCGCCTGATTGACCTTGTTGCGCGCGACCGTCACGCTGTGCCACGGCGTACCTCGACGCCACCCGCACGGGAGGAGAACGATGTCTGACGGGCAGCGAAGCCCCACCAGTGACGGTCAGATCGTGGTGTCCGGCCTGACGAAGCAGTACAAGAACGTCCGGGCGGTCAACAACCTGTCCTTCACGATCCAGCCGGGCCGGGTGACCGGCTTCCTCGGCCCGAACGGCGCCGGGAAGACCACGACCCTGCGCATGCTGCTGAACCTGGTCACGCCGACCAGCGGCACGGCGACCATCAGCGGCCACCGGTACGCCGACCTCGGCGAGCCGTTGCGGCACGTCGGCGCCGTGCTCGAGGCGTCCAGCGCGCACAAGGGCCGCACCGGGATCAACCACCTGCGGGTCATCTGCGCGGCGGCCGGGCTGCCCCGACAGCGGGCCGACGAGGCGCTCGCCCTCGTCGGGCTGACCCCGGCCGCGAAGCGCAAGTTCAAGGGCTACTCGCTCGGCATGAAGCAGCGGCTCGGCATCGCCGCCGCCATGCTCGGCAACCCCCGGGTGCTCATCCTCGACGAGCCGGCCAACGGGCTGGACCCGGAGGGCATCCGGTGGATGCGCGGGTTCCTCAAGGGCCTGGCCCAGGAGGGCCGCACCGTGCTGGTCTCCAGCCACCTGCTGTCGGAGATGCAGCTCCTCGCCGACGACGTGGTGATCATCGCGGCCGGCCAACTGGTCCGTCAGGGGCCGGTCGACCAGGTGATCGGGTCGATGACGCAGGGCGTCCGGGTCCGGGTCCGCACCCCGCAGGCCGAGGCGCTCACCACCGCGCTCAAGGCGCAGTCCGCCACTGTGGACACCGACGGGCAGGGCGCGCTGCTGGTCAGCGGGGTCGACGCCGCAACCGTCGGCCGCACGGCCCTCACCGCCGGCGTCGAGCTGCACGAACTCACCACGGAACGCCCCGACCTCGAAGGCGTCTTCCTGGAGCTGACGGCCGGAAAGGCGGGCATCCGATGAACCTGGTCCGAGCCGAACTGCTCAAGATCCGTACGACCAACACGTGGTGGGTCTTCGCGCTCATCTCGTTGCCGCTGTGGGCGCTCACCCTGCTCGTCAACTGGCTGCAGTCCGACGCGCTCACCAGCGGCAACCTCGGCGAGATGCCACCCGAGCAGGCCGGGCAGCTCGCCGCCGCCGCCCACCCGGACTCGCTGTCGGCGAACCTGTTCACCACGGGCCAGTTCTTCGGCCTGCTCATCGTGATGCTGCTCGGCATCATCGTGGTGACGAGCGAGTTCTTCCACCAGACGGTGACCACCACGTTCCTCACCTCGCCGCACCGCAGCGCCGTGATGATCGCGAAGCTGACCGCCGCCGCGTTTCTCGCGGTGCTGTTCTGGGTGGTCACCACGGCGTTCAACCTGGTGGCCGGCGCGGCGGTCCTGGAGAGCGTCGGCGTCGGCAACCAGCTCGGCAACACGGCCGCCTGGGAGGCGATCGGGCTCAACGGGCTCGCGTACCTGCTCTGGGGGATCCTCGGGGTCGGCCTGGGCGTGCTGATCCGCAGCCAGATCGGCGCCACGGTGACCGGCATCCTGCTCTACCTGGGCGGCACCATCGGCGCGGCGATCGCCATCAGCGTGCTGGCCGCCCGGTTCGGCGACTGGATCAACGACCTCCAGCTGCTGGTGCCGTCGCTGGCGTCCTCGCTCATGGTTACCGGCGCCGAGATCCCCGGCAACCCGCCGCGGTGGGCCGGCGCCGCCGTGCTCATCGGGTACGCGGTGGTGACCGGGGTCGTCGGCACCCTCATCCTCCGCCGGCGGGACATCTCCTGACGGCAGGCCCGGGGCGGCGACACGTCGCCCCGGGCCTTTCACCCGCCGCGCGTCGGGCGACCGGTCGGTCCGCCCGCGTCGGCCCGCGCGGCCGCGGGCCGTCGGCGCGGGTCACCCGCCGGGGCAGCCCCGGCCGCCGCTCACCGGTACGCAGTGCCCGACCGGCGGGACGGGCTCCCGGTCCGCCGGGGTGTGCCCGATCAACGGACCGGTCGCCATGCTGCCGGCCAGCGCGACGGCCAGGTAGACCAGCACCGTCCCGCCGAGCGCCCAGCCGAAGTGCCGCCACCAGCGCCGGTCGCCCGCGAGCCGGGCGAGCAGCAGCCCCAGCAGCGGCAGCGCCGCGTTGAGCAGGAGCCCGGCCGTCAGCAGGGCGTCCGTGGTCGCGCCGAACGCCTGCGCGGCCTCGCGTGTCGGCGTGTACGGCGTGGCCGTCCGCCGGATCAGGCCGACGACGAGCAGGAACGGCACCCCGTACAGCCAGGCGAGGAAGAGCCCGCCGAGGCCGAGGCGCCTCACGACCGGCCGCCCAGGTAGGCGCCGGCCGCCACGGCGGCGAGCGCCACGGTGACCGCCACGGACGCGGTGCCGGCCAGCACCGCCGACGAGATCCGGCGGACGAGCAGAGCGTTCACGACCGCCGTGACGACCAGCGCCCCGATGAGCGCCGGCGCGCCCCAGACCAACCCGGCGAGCGCCAGTGACTCGGCCGGCGACAGGCAGCTGAACATCGCCGAACAGTCCTGCGGCGGCTCGCTCGGCACGCTCAACGTGCCGACGACCACCGCCGCGACCAGTGTGGCGTACCACCCCAGCGCGACCGACAGGCTTCGCCCGTACCGGCCACGCGCCCCCGCTTCGTCCATGACGCCCATCCTGCGCCGTCCATCGGCACCCGTGCGCGCGCCTCCCGGCCGGCGCTTACCAGCTGGGAACCGTGCACGCAGCTCATTCCGAACTTCTGGCATCTTCTGTGAAACGGACCACCCGACGGAGGCGGAAATGCCTGGGGGTTCCGTACGGCGTAGCCTTGGAGCGTCCCGCGCGGGCTCGTGACACCGGGCCCGCCGGGCGCCGCGTGTCACACCACACCCGCGTGAAAGAGGCGATTACCGGCCGTGTCGACCCAGCAGACTTCGCAGGAGAACCCACTGGCGGGTTTCGGCCCGAACGAGTGGATCGTCGAGGAGATGTACCAGCGGTATCTCGCCGATCCCAAGAGCGTCGACTCGGCCTGGCACGACTTCTTCGCCGACTATCGCCCGGCACCCGGCGCCGCGACCGCGCGCCCGGAGGCGCGGCCGGTGCCCGCCGCCACGCCCGAGCCCGCCGAGCAGCAGGAGGCCGTGGCCACCGTGGCGCAGCCCGCCGCCGCGAAGCCGGCCGAGGCCAAGCCGGCACCCGCCCGCCCCGAGCCCGCCAAGGCCGCCGCCCCGGCCGCGCCCGCGAAGCCGGCCGCCGCCAAGCCCGCCGCCAAGCCGGCGGCGACCGCCAAGCCCGCGGCGACCGCGCCGACGGCCACCGGTCCGCAGACCACGCCCCTGCGCGGCGTCGCCGCGAAGATCGTCCAGAACATGGACGCCTCGCTGAGCGTGCCGACCGCGACGAGCGTCCGCGCCGTTCCGGCCAAGCTGCTCGTCGACAACCGCATCGTGATCAACAACCACCTCGCCCGCGGGCGCGGTGGCAAGGTGAGCTTCACCCACCTCATCGGCTACGCGATGGTCCGGGCCCTGGTCCAGCACCCGGAGATGAACAACTCCTACGCCGAGGTCGACGGCAAGCCGGCGCTGGTCCGCCCGGAGCACGTCAACCTCGGCATCGCCATCGACCTGGTCAAGCCGGACGGCAGCCGCAACCTCGTGGTCCCGTCCATCAAGGGCTGCGAGCAGATGGACTTCCGGCAGTTCTGGCAGGCGTACGAGGACGTGGTCCGGCGCGCCCGCCGCAACGAACTGACCATGGAGGACTACTCCGGCACCACGATCTCGCTCACGAACCCGGGCGGCATCGGCACCGTGCACTCGATGCCGCGGCTCATGCAGGGGCAGAGCGCGATCATCGGTGTGGGCGCCATGGAGTACCCGGCGCCCTACCAGGGCATGTCCGAGGCCACCCTCGCCGAGATGGCGGTCAGCAAGGTCATCACGCTGACCAGCACCTACGACCACCGGGTCATCCAGGGCGCGCAGTCCGGCGAGTTCCTCAAGGCCATGCACGAGCTGATCCTCGGCGAGCACAACTTCTTCGACGAGATCTTCACGTCGCTGCGCATCCCGTACGAGCCGGTGCGCTGGGTGCGGGACGTGGCGGTCGACAGCGAGGGCCAGATCAACAAGACGGCCCGGGTGCACGAGCTGATCCACGCCTACCGGGTCCGGGGCCACCTGATGGCCGACACCGACCCGCTCGAGTTCAAGATGCGCAAGCACCCCGACCTGGACGTGCTCCAGCACGGGCTGACCCTGTGGGACCTGGACCGGACCTTCCCGGTCAACGGCTTCGCGGGCAAGCAGCGGATGAAGCTGCGCGACATCCTCGGCGTGCTGCGCGACTCGTACTGCCGGCGCGTCGGCATCGAGTACATGCACATCCAGGACCCGGAGGAGCGGCGCTGGCTCCAGGAGCGGGTGGAGCGCCGGTACGAGAAGCCGTCCGCGGACGAGCAGAAGCACGTGCTCAACCGGCTCAACGCCGCCGAGGCGTTCGAGACCTTCCTCCAGACGAAGTACGTCGGTCAGAAGCGCTTCTCGCTGGAGGGCGGCGAGTCGCTCATCCCGCTGCTCGGCGAGGTGCTGGAGGCGTCGGCCGAGAACGGCCTCGACGAGGTCGTCATCGGCATGGCGCACCGGGGCCGGCTCAACGTGCTGGCCAACATCGTCGGCAAGCCGTACGAGAAGATCTTCTCGGAGTTCGAGGGGCACCTCGACCCGCGCTCGACGCAGGGCTCCGGCGACGTGAAGTACCACCTCGGCCAGAACGGCAAGTTCACCACGCCGGACGGCGCGAACGCGGTCAAGGTCTCGGTGGTCGCCAACCCGTCGCACCTGGAGGCCGTCGACCCGGTGCTGGAGGGCATCGTCCGGGCCAAGCAGGACCGGATCGACCTCAAGCTGGAGGGCTACACCGTGCTGCCGCTGGCCGTGCACGGTGACGCCGCCTTCGCCGGCCAGGGTGTGGTCGCCGAGACGCTCAACCTCTCCCAGCTGCGCGGCTACCGCACCGGCGGCACGGTGCACGTGGTGGTCAACAACCAGGTCGGCTTCACCACCGCCCCGAAGTACTCCCGGTCGAGCCTCTACAGCACCGACGTCGCCCGGATGATCCAGGCGCCGATCTTCCACGTCAACGGCGACGACCCCGAGGCCGTGGTCCGGGTCGCCCGGCTCGCCTTCGAGTACCGGCAGGCGTTCAACAAGGACGTCGTCATCGACATGGTGTGCTACCGACGGCGCGGCCACAACGAGGGCGACGACCCGTCGATGACCAACCCGGAAATGTACAAGATCATCGACTCGAAGCGCTCGGTGCGCAAGCTCTACACCGAGGAACTCATCGGTCGCGGCGACATCACGGTCGAGGACGCGGAGGAGCTGCTGCGCGACTACCAGGCGCAGCTCGAGCGCGTCTTCAAGGCCACCCGCGACGCCGCCACCACGCCCCGGCAGCTCAGCCGGCCGCGGCGCGAGGAGGAGCCGGAGCCGCAGGTCGACACCGCGATCGACGTCTCGGTCGTCCGGGCCGTCGGTGAGGCGCACGTCAACCTGCCCGAGGGCTTCACCCCGCACAAGCGGATCCAGCAGCTGCTGGACCGGCGCGCCAAGATGTCCGTCGAGGGCAACATTGACTGGGGCTACGGCGAGATCATCGCGTTCGGTTCCCTGCTGAACGACGGCGTCACCGTGCGGCTGGCCGGGCAGGACTCCCGCCGCGGCACGTTCGTGCAGCGGCACGCCTCGATCGTGGACGCGCGCACCGGCGAGGACTACCTGCCCCTCCAGTCGCTGACCGGCGACGGCGAGCGGTCCCGGTTCTTCGTGCACGACTCGCTGCTCAGCGAGTACGCGGCGATGGGCTTCGAGTACGGCTACTCGGTCGAGAACGTCAACGCGCTCGTCTGCTGGGAGGCCCAGTTCGGCGACTTCGTCAACGGCGCCCAGTCGGTGATCGACGAGTTCATCTCCTCCGGCGAGGTCAAGTGGGGCCAGCGGTCCGCCGTGACCCTGCTGCTGCCGCACGGCCACGAGGGCCAGGGCCCGGACCACACGTCCGGCCGTCCGGAGCGGTTCCTTCAACTCTGCGCCGAGGACAACATGCGGGTGGCGATCCCGACCACCCCGGCGAACTACTTCCACCTGCTGCGTCGCCAGGCGCTGTCGCCGAAGCGCAAGCCGCTCGTGGTGTTCACGCCGAAGTCGCTGCTGCGGCACCGGCTCTGCGTCTCCGCCGTCGAGGACTTCACCACCGGCACGTTCCAGCCGGTGCTGGCGGACTCGGCCGCCCCGGCGCCGGAGTCGGTGAAGCGGGTGCTGCTCTGCTCGGGCAAGCTCTACTACGACCTGTTCCAGGCCCGTCAGGAGCGGGGCATCACCGACACCGCGATCATCCGCATCGAGCAGCTCTACCCGATGCCGGTCGAGGAGATCCGGGCGGCGCTGGCGCAGTACCCGAACGCCGAGGACTTCGCCTGGGTGCAGGAGGAGCCGGCCAACCAGGGCGCCTGGTCGTTCGTGGCGCTCAACCTGCTGGAGCACCTCGCGGACGTGCGGCTGCGGCGGATCTCGCGCCCGGCCGCGGCCGCCCCGGCGGTCGGCTCGGCCAAGATGCACGAGGTCGAGCAGAACGCGCTGATCGAGGCGGCTCTCCCCCGCCCGTGACCTGACCGCACCGTCGCCAGCCGGGGCAGGACCGTCGTCGACGGCCCTGCCCCGGCCGCGTCGGTAGGCCCGCCCGGCTCCGCGCCGGGCTCCACGAAGAGGACGTAGCCGATGTACTTCACCGACCGCGGCATCGAGGAGCTGGTCGAGCGGCGGGGCGACGAGCAGGTCAGCATCGAGTGGCTGGCCGAGCGCCTGCGCGACTTCGTCGACCTGAGCCCCGAGTTCGAGACCCCCGTCGAACGCTTCGCCACCTGGCTGGCCCGCCTGGACGACGAAGACGACGACTGACGCAAGGCCCGCCGGGGGCGCCCCCGCAGGATCCCGCGTTGATCATGAAGTTGTTGCCGCCCGCATCGGCGTGTCGCAGCAATAACTTCATGATCAACTTGGTCCTGGCGGGCTGGGGTGGGACGAGGACGGTGCGACGAAGGTCTCGGGCGGGAGGTCTTCCGATCTTCTAGGGTGGGAACGTGGCGCGGAGCGTGTATCTCACCAGCGTGGGATCGGGTGGGGGCAAGTCGACCATCGCGCTCGGGCTGGCCGAGCTGCTCTCCCGCCAGGTCGGGCACATCGGCGTGTTCCGGCCGCTCATCGCGGGCACCGGTCCGGACCCGATCCTCGCCCTCCTCAGCGAGCGCTACCGGCTCGATCTGCCGCTGGCCGACCTGGCCGGCGCCACGTACGCCGAGGCCACCACGCTGGTCGCCGACGGTCGCCGCGAGGAGCTGATCTCGCGCATCGTGGAGCGGTACCGGGCGGTCGAACGGCAGTGCCCCGCCGTGGTCGTGGTGGGGAGCGACTTCGACGACACCGGCGACCCGGCCCGCCCGCGGGAACTCGCCTTCAACGCCCGGCTCGCCACCGAGTTCGGCAGCGTGGTGGTGCCCGTCGTGGACGGCTTCGGCCAGGAGCCCGCCGCCATCGCGGCGGCGGTCCGCGGCGCGTACCACGACCTCGCCGACCTGGGCGCCACCGTGCTCGCGGTCGTCGCCAACCGGGTCCCCGAGCCGATGGCGCTGCCGGAGCTGCCCGTGCCGGCGTACGCCATCCCGGAGGTGTCGAGCGTCTCGGCGCCGACGGTGGCCGAGGTGGCCGCCGCGCTCGACGCCACCCTGCTCGCCGGTGACGACGCCGCGCTGGGCCGGGACGTGCTCGACTTCGTGGTCGGCGCGGCCCAGGTGCCCATCCTGCTCGACCACCTGACCCCGGGCGCCCTCATGATCACCCCGGGCGACCGCGCCGACCTGCTCGTCGCGGCGAGCGCCGCGCACGTGTCCGGGCAGGTGCCGCTGGCCGGGCTGGTGCTGACGCTCGGCGAGCAGCCCGACGCCCGGGTGATGCGGCTGGTGGAGAGCATGAACACCGGCCTCGCGGTGCTCTCCGTGGACACGGACAGCTACGACACGGTCGCCGCGTCCAGCCGGATCGAGGGCCGGCTGAGCGCCGGCAACCCGCGCAAGGTCGAGGCGGCGCTCGGCGCGTTCGAGGCGCACGTGGACACCGCGGCCCTCGCGAGCCGGCTGCGGGTCAGCCGGTCCACGCGGGTCACACCGCTCATGTTCGAGAACGAGATCATCGACCGGGCGCGGGCCGAGCGGCGCCACCTGGTCCTGCCCGAGGGAGACGAGGAGCGCATCCTGCGGGCGGCCGAGATCCTGCTGCGCCGCGGCGTCGCCGAGCTGACCCTGCTGGGCCGGCCCGACGAGATCGCGCGGCGAGCCCGCGAGCTGGGCATCGACGTCGGCGACGCGCACGTCGTCGACCCGGTCACCAGCGAGTGGCGGGACGCCTTCGCCGCCGACTACGCCCGGCTGCGCGCGCACCGGGGGGTCACCGAGGAGCTGGCGCACGACATCGTGGCCCAGCCGAACTACTTCGGCACGCTCATGGTGGCGGCGGGGCACGCCGACGGCATGGTGTCCGGAGCGACGCACACCACGGCGGCCACGATCCGGCCCGCGTTCGAGATCATCCGGGCCGTGCCCGGCGTCTCCGTCGCGTCGAGCGTCTTCTTCATGCTGCTCGCCGACCGGGTGCTGGTCTACGGCGACTGCGCCGTGAACCGCGACCCCGACGCCACCCAGCTCGCCGACATCGCGATCTCGTCCGCGGACACCGCGGCCCGGTTCGGCATCGAGCCGCGGGTGGCCATGCTGTCGTACTCCACCGGCAGCTCGGGAGCGGGCGCCGACGTGGAGAAGGTCGCGGCGGCCACCGCGCTGGTGCGGGAACGTCGGCCGGAGCTGCTCGTCGAGGGCCCCATCCAGTACGACGCGGCGATCGATCCGGCCGTCGCCGCCACGAAGCTGCCGGGCAGCGCCGTCGCGGGCCGGGCGACCGTCTTCATCTTCCCGGACCTGAACACCGGCAACAACACGTACAAGGCGGTGCAGCGCTCGGCCGGGGCGGTGGCGGTCGGGCCGGTGATGCAGGGCCTGCGCCGGCCGGTCAACGACCTGTCCCGGGGCGCCACGGTGCCGGACATCGTGAGCACGGTGGCGATCACCGCGATCCAGGCCGCCGCGACGGCCGAGGAGGCCACATGAGCCGGGTGCTGGTGCTCAACTGCGGGTCGTCGTCGGTGAAGTACCGGCTCTACGACGGCGACGACGTGCGGGCGAAGGGCATCGTCGAGCGGGTCGGCGAGCCGGGCGGCGGGCCCGCCGACCACGAGAGCGCCGTCCGGCACATCCTGGGCGGGTTGGACCTCACGGGGTTGACCGCCGTGGGGCACCGGGTGGTGCACGGCGGCAAGCGCTTCGGCGAGCCGGTGCGGATCGACGACGCCGTGCTCGCGGCGATCCGCGACCTGGTGCCGCTGGCGCCCCTGCACAACCCGCCGAACCTCGCGGGCATCGAGGTGGCCCGCCAGGCGCTGCCGGACGTGCCCCAGGTCGCGGTCTTCGACACCGCGTTCCACCGGACGCTGCCGGAGAGCGCCGCGACGTACGCCGTCGAGCGCGACGTCGCCGAGCGGTACGGCATCCGGCGGTACGGCTTCCACGGCACGTCGCACGCGTACGTCTCGCGGCGCACGGCGGAACTCCTCGGCCGGCCGTACGCCGAGCTGAACACGATCACGCTGCACCTGGGCAACGGGGCGAGCGCCTGCGCGGTCGCCGGCGGCCGGAGCGTGGCCACCTCGATGGGCATGTCACCGCTGGAGGGCCTCGTCATGGGCACCCGCAGCGGCGACATCGACCCGACGGTCATCTTCCACCTGCGCCGCGAGGGCGGCCTGTCGGTCGACGAGATCGACGACCTGCTCAACCACCGCAGCGGGCTGCTCGGGCTGGCCGGGGCCAACGACATGCGCGAGGTGCTGAGCCGCCGGAACGCCGGCGACCCGGCGGCCGCGCTCGCCTTCGACGTGTACTGCCGCCGGATCACCGGCTACGTGGGCGCGTACTACGCGCTGCTGGGCCGGGTCGACGCGGTGACCTTCACGGCCGGGGTGGGCGAGCACGCCGCGCCGGTCCGCGCCGCCGCCCTGGCCGGCCTGGAGCGGCTCGGCATCGCCGTGGACCCCGAACGCAACGCCGGTGAGGGCGACCGGGTCATCTCGCCCGACGGGACCGAGGTCGCGGTGTGCGTGATCGGCACCGACGAGGAGCGCGAGATCGCCCGGGCGGCCCGGCAGGTGGTGGCCCGGGGGGCCTGACCGGCGTGCCGGTCACCCCGGTCGCCGCCGGGCCGGCCCGGCGGCCTCAGCCGACCGCCAGCCAGACGGCCAGCGCGAGCAGGACGGCGGCGACCACGGCCGCACCGACGATCATCGGGAGCCGGCCGGCGGTGCCCGCCGGCGCCTGCGGCTCGGGGCCGGTGGCGAAGGCACGGAAGGCCTCGGTGTTGCCGCTCGGGTCGGTGTAGTTCTCAGGCATGCCGGTGACCCTAGCGAAGCCCGTCCACGCGGGTCGTCCCGCGACGCCGCCCGACCCGGCTGACGGGACCGTTTCCGGCCGCAGGGTGGACCCGGTGGCGACCGGACGGTGGGACGACCGGCGCCGCCGGACGCCTACCGTGGAACCGTGGGGGTGAGGCGGCTCGTGGCCGTGGCGGTGACGGCGCTGCTGGCGGGCTGCGCGCCGGCCGCCGCCGTGACCGGAGCGCCCGCTCCGGCGCGCCGGGCCCCCGAGGGGTCGTACGCCGTCGGCGTGCGTACGTTCACCCTCGACCCGGGTTCGGCGCGGCCGCTGCCGGTGACCGTCTGGTATCCCGCGCGGGACGGCGCGGTGGCTGCCGGGCGGTTCCCGGTGGTGGTCTACAGCCACGGGCTCGACAGCCTGCCCGAGCTGCACGCCGGGCTCACCACCCGCTGGGCGGCAGCCGGCTTCGTGGTGGCCGCGCCGGCCTTCCCGCACACCCGGCGCGGCGCCGCCCACTTCACCCGCGCCGACGTACGCCAGCAGCCGGCCGACGGCTGGCGGCTGGTCCGGCACCTGGTCCGGCTCGACGCGCGCCGGAGCGACCCGCTGGCCGGTCACCTCGACGTGGCCCGGTTCGCGGCGGCCGGGCACTCGGCGGGCGGGTTCACCACCGCCGGGATGTTCACCTCGGGGCACTCGCCCCGGTTGCGCGCCGGCGTGGTGATCGCCGGCGGCGGGCTCGCCGGCAGCTTCGCGGGACCGGCCGCCCCGCTGCTGTTCGTCCACGGCACGGCCGACCCGGTGGTGCCGCTGTCCGTGGGACGGGCCGCGTACGGGCGGGCGCCCGAGCCCAAGGCGTTCCTGAGCGTGCTGGGGCAGGGCCACGGCGAGTACCTGACCCCGGGCCGGCCGGGCTTCGCCCAGGTCCTCGCCACCACCACCGACTTCCTCCGCTGGGCGCTCTACGGGGACCGGGACGCGGGAGGGCGCCTGCCCGCGGACGCCGACGTCCCCACCCTGACCCGCTTCGAGTCCCGCCTCGCCCCCTGACCTAGGGTCACCGCGTGGACCGTCTCACGGAGCGGCAGATGGCGAGCATCGGCGAGGTCGTCGAGGTGACCGGGGCCGCCGGCATCGACGTGTGGCTGCGCGGCGGTTGGGCCATGGACTTCCACCTCGGTCGTGTGGTCCGGCCGCACGTGGACGTCGACTGGTACTGCTGGCGGGCGGACGCCGAGCGGCTGGCCGCGCTGCTGACCGCGCGTGGCTGGCGACCCGACCCCCGGATGCCCGCCGAGAAGCAGCTCGACCTGTTCCGGGGCGACGTCGAGGTGAGCTTCGCCTACCTCGCGCGGGACGCGGCCGACCGGGTCACGGTGGGTGCGGGCCCGTGGGCCGGCACACCCCTGCCCGCCGGCATGCTCGACGCCCCGCCCGGCCGGATCGGGCCGCACTCCGCCCCGGTCATCTCGGTGGCGGCCCAGATCGAGTTCAAAGAGATGTTCCCCGTCTGGATGCCCGAGCGGCCCCGCCGTCCCAAGGACGTCGACGACCTGGCCCGGCTGCGCGCGACCCTGCGCGCCGCCGAGGGCGCCGCCGGACCGGCCTAATCGCACGAGGGATCCGGGAAGGCGCGCGGCCGGGCGTGTCGCGGCCGGGCGGGACTGACCGCGGCGACCTTGATGACTCTGCGGCATGAATATGACGCAGAGGCATCACGCCGAATCCGACATGGTCCGTCCCGGCGGGCACGGCCGGGCACCGCGCCGTCCTCGATGACGGCCGCCGTTCCCGGCCTCGCGCCCAGCCGGCGCGGGCACAATCGGTTTCATGTCCCGTCGCCGTACCGCCGCCCTGCTCACCACCACGCTGCTCGCCACCGGGCCCGCGGCCTGCTCCGCAGCGGCGCCGACGGCCGAGCGGCCGACCGTCCCGGCGGCGCCGCCCACGAGCGCCACGCCGGCTCCGCGGGTGCCCGCCGGCACCGCGCCGGCGAGGAGCTTCGCGGTCGGCGTACGACAGCTCACGCTCAACCGCGACGGCGACCGCCCGCTGCCGGTGACCATCTGGTACCCGGCGAGCGGTCCCGCCCGGGACGAGCCGGAGCGCTCCGCGGCGGCGGCCGACGGGCGGTTCCCCGTGGTGATGTTCAGCCACGGTCTGGGCGGCCGGCCGGACGACTACGCCCCGCTGCTCACCCGCTGGGCCGCGGCGGGTTTCCTGGTGGCCGCCCCCACCTTCCCGCACACGTCCCGGGGCGCCGACGGCAACGTGCTCGACGTGCTCAACCAGCCGGCCGACGTGTCGTACGCCCTGACCCAGGTGCTGGCGCTCGACGGCCGCGACGGCGACCCGCTGCGGGGCCGGTTGGCCACCGACCGGGTGGCGGCCGCGGGGCACTCGGCCGGCGGCGTGACCACGATCGGCCTCTTCACCGCCGGCCGGGACGAGCGGCTCGTCGCGGGGGTGGTGTTCGCCGGCACGTCCCTCGGCGTGGGCACGGCGTTCGCCGGCGCGGCCGCGCCGCAGCTCTTCGTGCACGGCGCGCTGGACGAGGTGGTCGACTACGCGGCGGGCCGGGCCGCGTACGACGCGGTGCCGTGGCCGAAGGCGATGCTCAGCCTCACCGACGGCGACCACGGGCGGGCGCTGCTCTCCGACGGCGCCGCCCTGCGCGTGGTCTCCGACACGACTGTCGAGTTCCTCCGCTGGTCGCTCTACGGCGACGCCGCGGCCAAGAGCCGCCTCCCCACCGAGGCCGCTCGCGGCGGCCTGGCCACCCTCGACAACCACCTGTGACCGGCCGCCGCCGGGCGCGCCACGGGTCGCTCAGGCCGTGTGGTCGAGCACGACCTTCCCGAAGACCTCGCCGCCGTGCAGCCGGGCGAACGCCTCCTCGACCTTGCTGAACGGGACCACGCTGTCCACCACCGGGCGGACCTGCCGGTCGGCGCAGAACGCCAGCAGCTCGTACAGCTCGCCCGGGGTGCCCATCGAGGTGCCGAGGATCTCCAGCTGCATGGCGAAGATCCGCCGCAGGTTGATCTTCGGCTCGTGCCCGGCGGTGGCCCCGGAGACCACGATGCGGGCCATCGGCGCGGCCGACTTCAGCGAGTGGTCGAACGTGGCCGCGCCCACCGTCTCGATGACCACGCCCACCCGCTCCGGCAGCCGGGCGCCGGGCTCGACGGCGGTCGCGCCCAGCGCGGCGATCCGCTCGCGCTTCCCCGCGTCGCGGCTCGTGGCGTACACCCGCTTGCCCATGGCGACGGCGAGCGCCACGGCCGCCGTCGCCACGCCGCCACCCGCGCCCTGCACGAGTACCGCGTCGGCGTCGTCCACACGGCCCTTCGTCGTGAGCATCCGCCAGGCGGTCAGCCAGGCGGTGGGCAGGCACGCCGCGTCGGTCAGCGTCAGGCCCTCGGGCAGCGGCACGAGGTTCGCCCGCGGTACGGCCACCCGCTCGGCGAACGTGCCCGGGAAGTGCTCGGAGAGGATGGAGGACCCGCGCGGGTCGCCCGGCGTGGCGACGACCGGGTAGACCACCACCTCGTTGCCCTCCGGGTCGACGCCCGCGGCGTCGCAGCCCAGGATCATCGGCAGCTGGGCCTCGGTGAGACCGACCCCGCGCAGGGACCAGAGGTCGTGGTGGTTGAGCGAGCTCGCCCGCACCTCCACGGTCACCCAGTCGTCGGCCGGGGGCGTCGGCTCGGGCCGCTCCCCCACCGTGAGCGCGGCGAGCGGGTCGGCGTCATCGAAGCGGGAGGCGAAGGCGGCACGCATGGTCGGCACCGTAACAAGACGAGCGCCCGCGAAGAAGGGCCCCTTCCTGTGCGGAAGGCGACAGGAAGGGACCCCGGGCAGCTCAGGCGCGGGCCACCCCGTCGCGGCGGGCCGCCTCGGCCACCGCCTCCGCCACCGCGGGCGCGACCCGCGGGTCCAGCGGCGACGGCACGATCGCCTCGGCGGTGAGCGTCTCGGCCACCACGCCGGCGATGGCGTCCGCGGCGGCCACCTTCATCGTGTCGGTGATCCGGGTGGCGCGGGCGTCCAGCGCCCCTCGGAACACGCCCGGAAAGGCGAGCACGTTGTTGATCTGGTTGGGGTAGTCGCTGCGCCCGGTGGCCACGACCGCGACGTGCCGCGCCGCCACCTCGGGGTGCACCTCCGGCGTCGGGTTGGCCAGCGCGAAGACGATGCCGCCCGGCGCCATGCCGGCCACGGCCGCCTCGGGGATCTGCCCGCCGGAGACCCCGATCAGCACGTCTGCGTCGCGCAGCGCCTCGGTGATGTCGCCCGCCCGGCCGTCCGTGTTGGTGGTGGCGGCCAGCTCGGCCTTCGTGCCGGTCAGGTCGGTGCGGTGCCGGCCGATGATTCCCTTGGAGTCGCAGACCACCACCCGGTCGGGGTCGACGCCGCCGGCGATCAGCATCTTCGTCACGGCGACGCCGGCCGCTCCCGCGCCGCTGACCGCGACCCGCAGGTCGCCGAGCTTGCGGCTGAGCAGCGTGGCGGCGTTGCGCAGCGCGGCGAGCACCACGATGGCCGTGCCGTGCTGGTCGTCGTGGAAGACCGGGATGTCGAGCGCCTCGTCGAGCCGGCGCTCCACCTCGAAGCAGCGCGGCGCGCTGATGTCCTCCAGGTTGATCCCGCCGAACGAGGGCGCGAGCGCGCGCACCGTCGCCACGATCTCGTCCACGTCCTGCGTGTCCAGGCAGACCGGCACCGCGTCCACGCCGGCGAACTGCTTGAACAGCACCGCCTTGCCCTCCATCACCGGCATCGCGGCGCGGGGGCCGATGTTGCCGAGCCCGAGCACCGCCGAGCCGTCGGTGACCACCGCGACGGTGTGCGACACCCAGGTGTAGTCGGCGGCCAGGGCCGGCTCGGCGGCGATCGCCTCGCACACCCGGGCCACCCCGGGGGTGTACGCGAGGGAGAGGTCCTCCCGGCTGGTGAGCGGGACCGTCGAGGCGACGGCCATCTTGCCGCCCCGGTGCAGCCGGAAGACGGGATCAGCAGGGTCCACGTTGGACGAAGGCATCGGTGACTCCAGGAATCTGTCGAGCAGACGGGGCGGCCCGGCTCGGGCGCGAGGTGGGCGGCGAGCGGCGGCACGCGGTGCGGGGGGTCACCCGGGCACTTTCCGAGCATAGTGTCGGAGGTGCCCCTCGGATGTGAGCAGGGTCATAACGGACGCGGGCGCAGCCGGCCGGGTCGCGGCCAGTAGCGCACCAGGACGCGGCCGTGGACGTCCGCCACCCCGTACGCCCGGGAGTCGTCGGTGACCAGGTCGTTGTCCCCGCGCAGCCACCAGCCGCCGTCCTCCGGCCGGACCGCGCGCTTCACGACCAGCAGCCCGGGGCGGCTGCGGAAGACCGCCACCACCACGTCGCCGGGGCGGACCGGCCGCCCACCCCGGCGTACCAGCACCGCGTCGCCGTGCCGCAGCGTCGGGGCCATGGACGGGCCCGTCACCAGGACGGCGGTCAGCGGCCCGCGCAGCAGCTGCGGCCCCGCCGGGTGATGGGCCGGCATGGTTTCACCTCCACCCCGTCGGGGAGCCCGTCCAGGAGTAATGTCGTCTTGGATCATCGCAAACTTCCCATGGAGGATCCCGATGCGACTTCCACGCATCCTTACGCCCCGTGTCACGGCCAGCGCCCACTGCGACCTGCCGTGCGGCGTCTACGACCCCGCCCAGGCCCGCATCGAGGCCGAGTCGGTCAAACTGATCTGCGAGAAGTACCAGGCGAACACCGACCCGGAGTTCCGCACCCGCGCGATCATCATCAAGGAGCAGCGCGCCGAGCTGGTCAAGCACCACCTCTGGGTGCTCTGGACCGACTACTTCAAGGCCACCCACTTCGAGAAGTACCCGCAGCTGCACCAGATGTTCAACGAGGCCACCAAGCTCGCCGGCTCCGGCGGCGTCAAGGGCAGCCTCGACCCGGCCACCGCCGACCAGCTGCTGCAGAAGATCGACGACATCGCCAAGATCTTCTGGGAGACCAAGAAGGCGTGACCTCCGCGGTCCCCACACCGACGATCCGGCCGGCACGTCCCGAGGACGTGCCGGCCGTCGTCGCGATGGTCCACGAACTGGCCGCGTACGAGCGCGCGCCGGACGAGTGCCACCTCACCGAGGCCCAGCTCACCACGGCCCTGTTCGGTCCCGCCCCGGCCCTGTACGGCCACGTGGCGGTCGACGCCCGCGACGAGCCGGTCGGCTTCGCGCTGTGGTTCCTCAACTACTCGACCTGGGCCGGCGTGCACGGCATCCACCTGGAGGACCTCTACGTCCGCCCGGGCGCGCGGGGCACCGGGGCCGGCCGGCTGCTGCTGGCCACCCTCGCCGCGATCTGCGTCGAGCGCGGTTACCGGCGGCTCGAGTGGTCGATGATCGACTGGAACCCGGCCGCCGGCTTCTACGCGGCGATCGGCGCCGAGCAGTTACGCGAGTGGCTCCCGTACCGGCTGAGCGGCGACGCGCTGCACCGGCTGGCCCGACGGGCGCCCGCCCCCACCCGCCCGACCGCCTGAGCGGGTAGAGTCCCCGACCGGGGGGATGAGTGGTGACTCAACTGACCGGCCAGTCGGCCACCGACGACGACGTGGTGCACCTCACCGTGCCCGCCGACGGCGGCTATCTGGGCGTGCTCCGCACGGCGACCGCCGGCCTCGCGGCCCGGCTGCAGTTCGCCCTCGACGAGATCGAGGATCTGCGGATCGCCGTCGACGAGGCCTGCGCCATGCTGCTCGCCATCGCCACCCGCGACGCCGAGCTGGAGTGCCGGTTCTCCGTGACCGAGGACGCGCTGACCGTCGAGGTGACCGTGCCGACCGTCCGCGGCGCGACGCTGCCCGCGGAGTCCTCGTTCGCGTGGAAGGTGCTCACCGCGCTCACCACCTCGGCGTCGGCCACCGCCACCGACGGGCGGGCCACCATCTCGCTGCTCACCCGCCGCTCCTCCGGCTACTGACCCGCCGCGCCGGCGTCCGACCGGCCGTCCGGAAAGCCGAGCGCCCGGTTCGTGGCCGGGCTCACCAGCAGCGCGCTGACACCGACACCGAGCGCCATCAGCGGTACGCCGAGCCAGCCGAGCCCGCCCTGGATCATGTACCAGCCGATCGGCAGCAGCATGAGCTGCAACACGATCGAAGGTGCGCGTGCGCCGGCACGGCAGCGGGCCAGGGCGCCGCCGAGCGCCCAGAGCGCGGCGGCCCCCGCGACGGCGAACGCCGTGACCAGCAACGCCGACGTGAGGCCGACGGTGGTCTCGGCGGTCAGGTCGGCCCAGATCAGCCAGATCGCGACCAACCCCAGGGCGACGGCTTCGCCGCGCAGGAGCCGGACCGCCCAGCGGAGTGTGACGGGAATCGGGTCGGAGTGGATGGTCACGCGCGCCACGATACCCGGGCTACCGGGGAGTACAGTGCCGCCCATGCGGGCCGTCCTGGTGGTCAATCCCAAGGCCACCACCACCAGCGAACGCAGCCGGGACGTGCTGGTCCGTGCGCTGCGCAGCGAAGTCGACCTGTCCGTGCGCTACACGCGCCGGCGCGGTCACGCGACCGCGCTGGCCCGGGAGGCCGCGGAGGAGGGCGTCGACGTCGTCGTCACCCTGGGTGGCGACGGCACGGTGAACGAGGTGGTCAACGGCCTCATGGCGGCCGAGCCGCCGACGGTGCCCGGCGCCGTCGCGCCGGCCGAACGGTTGCCCGCTCTGGCCACCGTCCCGGGCGGCTCGACCAACGTGTTCGCGCGGGCGCTGGGCCTGCCCCGGGAGTGGCCGGACGGCACCAGCATGATCTTGGAGGGACTGCGGCTGGGTCGTTACCGGACGATCGGCCTGGGCCGGGCCGACGACCGGTACTTCACCTTCTGCGCGGGTTTCGGCCTCGACGCCGCGGTGATCCACCGGGTCGAGCAGGCCCGGCGGCGGGGCCGCGTGTCGAGTCCCGGGCTCTACCTGCGCGCCATCCTGAGCCAGTACTTCTTCGCGTCCGACCGGCGGCACCCGGCCATCCGGCTGGAACGGCCCGGCGAGCCCGCCGAGGGCGAGCTGGCGACGGCGATCATCCAGAACACGGCACCGTGGACCTACCTGGGTGACCGGGAGGTCAACCCGAACCCGGAGGCGTCCTTCGATCTCGGCCTCGACGTGCTCGCCTTCCGGCAGCTCCGGGTGCCCAGCACGACACGGACCGTGACGCAGTTCCTGTCCCCCAAGCCGGATCCCCACGGGCGGCGGGTGCTGCGGCTGCACGATGTCGCCGAGTTCACGCTGCTCTCCAGCCGCCCCCAGGCGTTCCAGCTCGACGGCGACTATCTGGGCGAGCGGGAGAAAGTCAGATTCACATCCGTTCCCGCCGCACTGAGAGTAATCTGCTAGGTCTCGGGTACTGCCCTAGGTCGACCGGCAAGCACCGTCGGGGACGGCGGACGCGACACGAGGGGCAGGTGCCTGAAATGTCAGCAATGTCACGCGGACTGTACTATATTGATCCTCGACTGTGGTACGCCGGGTAACCAGAGACCTCGGGAATCCGGACAAATGGGTTGTGGGCTTGCTCACCGCGCGGAGTTTTTCTGAGCGTCACCCTTGACATTGTGTGAGTTCGTGAAAGTATTCACAAGCGAACTTGAGTTACCGGGACATCGCCTGGATATGCTCGGCACCTTGAGCTGTTCCAGCAGGTCCCCGGGGCCAACAGCCTGCTCACGCACCGCCGAATAGTCGGACGCGAACCGTCACGACCGGTGCTGCGGACGCATATAGGAAAAGCACCAAAGCACAATTTGCCACCCACCCAGAATGAGGAGTGTTGCCGCCATGGACTGGCGTCACCATGCTGTCTGCCGCGACGAGGACCCGGAGCTGTTCTTCCCGATCGGGACGTCCGGTCCGGCTCTCCTGCAGGTCGAGCAGGCCAAGGCCGTCTGCCGGCGCTGCTCCGTGACCGATCAGTGCCTGCAGTGGGCGCTCGAGTCGGGCCAGGACGCCGGCGTCTGGGGCGGGATGAGCGAGGAGGAGCGGCGCGCTCTCAAGCGTCGTGGCGGCCTCCGGGTGCTCCGCGCTCACTCCGCCTGACCAACGACACAGCTGCACGCCCCGCGAGGTCGACTCGCGGGGCGTTCTGCTGTCCGGGCCGATCCCCGGGACGGGACGGCGACACCGGCGCGGACGCTGCCGGAGCGTGACGGCGGGCACCCTCCCGCCGGGCCGCGATGTGTCGGAGCGTGACGGCGGGGCCGTCACGCAGCGTGAGCTCTCGGAGGTGCGGCGTGTGCGGGCAGCGCCGCGTCCACCCGATTCCACACGAGGTCCACCATCTCGGGAGCATCGGTGAGCGGCGCCGAGACGGCCACCGCTCCCGCGGCCCGCGCGGCCACCGTCACCGCGTCGTGGAAGAGGCCCGGCGCCAGGAAGTACGCCGACACGGCCACCCGCCGGGCGCCGCCCGCGCGTAACCGGTCCACCGCCGCCCCCACCCCGGGGGGCGCCGCCGAGGCGTACGACACGCGGACCGGCACACCGAGGCCGGTGGCGAGCGCGGCGGCCACGCGGCCCACCGAGGCGCGCGCCCGCGGGTCACGGGTGCCCGCCGCCGCCAACACGAGCGCGTCGAACCGTCCCGGCTCCGCCTCGACGAGCCGGCGGTGGAGGCCCGTCAGCAGTCCCGCGTCGACCGGCGTGCGGGCCGGCCCGAGCACGTCGGTCACCCGTACCGACAGGGCGGGCGCCGCGGCACGCGCCTCGGCGACCGCGTCCGGGATGTCGACCCGGCGGTGGTACGCGGCCGTGAGCAGGAGCGGGACCAGCACCGCGCGGGGGTGCCCGGCCGCGCCGAGTGCCCGCAGCGCCTCGGCCGGCGCGGGCGTCGTGTGGTCGAGCCAGCTCGCCGAGACGGGGATGCCGGGCCGGGCGGCCGACACCGCCCGGACGAGGGCGCGGGTCCCCGCGGCGGCCCGGGGATCGCGACTGCCATGCGCCACCAGGACCACGGGGTCGGTGGAGGATCCCGCGGACGGCCCGTCGCCGGCCCGGCTCAGGCGTGCAGGCCGCACTCGGTCTTCTCGAACATCGCCCACCGGCCGGCCCGCGGGTCCTCCCCGGCCTTGGTCCGGCGGGTGCAGGGCCAGCAGCCGATCGAGCCGTAGCCCTGCGTGAACAGGTCGTTGACGGGCACGTTCCAGCGGGCGATGTAGCCGTCCACGTCGGACTGGGTCCAGGCTGCGATCGGGTTCACCTTCACCTTGCCGCGACGCGCGTCGAACGCCACCACGGGCGTGTTCGCCCGGGTCGGTGACTCGTCCCGGCGCAGACCGGCCGCCCAGGCGTCGTACCCGGCGAGGGCCCGCTCCAGCGGCTCGACCTTGCGCAGGGCGCAGCAGTCGTCCGGGGCCCGGTGGAACAGCCGCGGGCCGTACTGGCCGTCCTGCTGACCGACGGTGAGTCGCGGCCGGATCGACCGGACGTTCACCGGCAGCGTCCGGGCGACCTCGTCGCGCACCCGGAGCGTTTCCGGGAAGTGCAGGCCCGTGTCGAGGAAGACGACGTCCACTCCGGGCGCCGCCCGGGACACCAGGTGCGCGAGCACGGCGTCGGCCATCGAGCTGGTGACGCAGAACCGGTCGCCGAAGGTCTCGGCGGCCCAGCGGGCGATCTCCAGGGCGGGTGCGCCCTCCAGCTCCCGTCCCGCCTCCTCGGCCAGCGCGCGCAGCTCCTCTGGATCCCGCCGGGCCGGGTCGGCGGGCGCCGGCGCGCCGACGCCCACCAGGTGGAGGTTCGTCGCGGACAGCAGGCCCGTCGACGCCGGGCCGGTCGACGCCGGACTGCTCGACGCCGGGCCGGGCAGCCGGGCGGCGCTCACCGGGCCACCGCCCGGGTCAGCAGGCCGTTGAACTTCACGGTGAAGACCCGGGCGCAGGCGTGGCACTCCCACGCGCCGTGGCTCGCCTCGTGCGGGCGCAGGTCCTCCTCGCCGCAGTACGGGCAGTACAGAGGTGCCGCTCGGTTCTCGCTGCTCACCGCAGTTCCTCCTCGTCGACTCTGATCACCCACTGGGCGAACGCCTCGCCCTCGTGCCGGCCGGCCAGGTAGCGGCGGGCCAGCCGTTCCACGTACTCCGGAAGCTCGTCGGCCGTGGTCTTCAGGCCGCGCAGCTTGCGGCCGAAGCCCGACGTCTGCCCGGCGGCCATCCCGAGGCCCCCGCCGAGGTGCACCTGGAAGCCCTCCACCTGGCGGCCGTCAGGGCCGAGCACCAGCTGACCCTTGAGGCCGATGTCGGCGACCTGGGTGCGGGCGCAGGCGTTGGGGCAGCCGTTGAGGTGGATGGAGATGTCCGCGTCGAAGTCGCGCAGCCGCTGTTCGAGCCGGGTCACCAGCTCCTCGCCGCGGGCCTTCGTCTCGACGATGGCGAGCTTGCAGAACTCGATACCCGTGCACGCCATCGTGCCGCGCCGCCAGGCCGACGGGCGGGCCTCCAGCCCGATCCCGCGCAGCGCGTCGACGAGGGACTCCGTCCGGTCGCCCGCCACGTCCAGCACCAGCAGCTTCTGGTACGGGGTGAGCCGCACCCGGTCGCTGCCGTGCGCCTCGACCACGTCCGCCAGCTTCGCGAGCTGCCCGCCCGAGACCCGGCCGACCACCGGCGCGGCTCCCACGTACCAGCGGCCGTCGCTCTGCCGGTGCACACCGATGTGGTCGATCGGCTTGACGGGCAGGTCCGGAGCGGGACCGTCGAGCAGGGCGCGGCCCAGGTACTCCTTCTCGAGCACCTCGCGGAAGCGCGCCAGGCCCCAGTCGGCCACGAGGAACTTCAGGCGCGCCCGGTTCCGCAGCCGCCGGTAGCCGTAGTCGCGGAAGATGCCGACCACGCCGGCCCAGACGTCGGGCACCTCGGCCAGCGGCACCCACACGCCCAGCCGCCGGGCCAGCATCGGGTTGGTGGCGAGGCCGCCGCCGACCCAGAGGTCGAACCCGGGCCCGTGGTCGGGGTGCTCCACACCGAGGAACGCGATGTCGTTCGCCTCGTACGGGGTGTCGACGAGCCAGGAGATCGACGACTTGAACTTGCGCGGCAGGTTGGAGAACTCGGGGTTGCCGACGTAGCGACGGACGATATCGTCGATCGCCGGCGTCGGGTCGACCGCCTCCGCCTCGGCGACCCCGGCCACCGGGCTGCCCAGCACGATCCGTGGGCAGTCGCCGCACGCCTCGGTGGTCTGGAGGCCCACCGACTCCAGCCGCCGCCAAATCTCCGGCACGTCCTCGATCCGGATCCAGTGGAACTGGACGTTCTGCCGGTCGGTGATGTCGGCGGTGTCCCGGGCGAACTCCTGCGAGATCCCCGCGATCGTCCGCAGTTGCGCGAGCGAGAGCTGGCCGCCGTCGATCCGCACCCGCAGCATGAAGTACTCGTCCTCGAGCTCGTGCGGCTCGAGGACGGCGGTGCGGCCGCCGTCGATGCCCGGCTTACGCTGGGTGTAGAGGCCCCACCAGCGGAACCGGCCGCGCAGGTCGGCGGGATCGATGGCCGCGAACCCGCGGTGCGCGTAGATCGTCTCGATCCGCGCGCGCACGTTCAGTGGATCGTCGTCCTTCTTGATCCGTTCGTTGGCGTTGAGCGGCTCGCGGTGCCCGAGCGCCCACTGCCCCTCACCTCGAGGCCGGCGCGGCGCCCGCGTGGGAGGCGCCGACGGGTCCTCGGACCGGGTGGGAATGCTGCTGACCGCCATCGCGGCGTCCTCCGTTGTCTGGCTTGCGCCGTGAAGGGAGCGCGCGTACGCGGCGGCCGGCCCGGAATGGAGCGGGCCAGAAGACGACGGTGTCGGGAGAGCCGGCGCGGAGCGCGCCCGAGACAGATGGGTCGGGCGACGTCAGTGGGCCGGACAGATGGCGCTGCGCACGCGGCCGTAGTCGACGTGGCGGCGGGCCACGAAGCGGCGCACGACGGCGGCGGTCATGCGGTCATGCTGCCACAGTCGGTAGGGGCCGGCCAATGAGCAGGTGCCAGATCCCACATGACGGGCCGGGTTGTGCGAGGCTCGGACGGTGGGCGAATTGTCCGATAGGCCGCATCGGGCGACGCCGCCGGGACGCGACCCGACACCGCCCCCGGTTCTGCGTGGCCCGGCGGGCATCGCGGTCTGGCTGGCGCCGGCCCTGCTGACGCTGGCGGTGACCGTCACCGGGCTGGACGCCGCCCCGCTCTGGCGTGACGAGTTGGCCACCTGGAGCGCGGCCACCCGGTCCGTCGACGACCTGGTCCGGCTGGCCGGCACCATCGACGCGGCGACCGGGCCGTACTACCTGCTCATGCACGGCTGGGTGGCGCTCTTCGGGGATTCGGTCGTCGCGCTGCGGCTGCCCTCCGTGCTCGCCATGACGGGGGCGGCGGCGCTGACCGCGTTGCTCGGCACGCGGCTGGCCGGAGCCCGGGCGGGGCTGCTCGCGGGGCTGCTGTTCGCGGTCCTCCCCGGCACCGCCCGGTACGCCCAGGAAGCCCGGCCGTACGCGCTGGCCACCCTCCTCGCCGTGCTCGCCACGCTGCTGTTCGTGGACGCGGTGCGCCGCCCGGGCTGGGGCCGCTGGGCCGCGTACGCCGCCGCGCTCGCGGCGCTCGGGCTGACCCACCTGATCGCCCTCACCCTTCTCGCCGCCCACGCCGTCGCCGTGCTCACCGCCCGCGGAGACCGGCGGCGCTGGCGCTGGCTGCCGGCCGTGCTGCCGGCGCTGCTGCTCGTGGCCCCGCTCGCGTACGTGGCGCGGGGTCAGCGGGGACGCCAGTTGCAGTGGGTGGACCTGGTCCGGCCGGTCGACCTCGTGACGCTGCCGGGCGGCGTCGCGCAGAGCACCGCGGTGGGCGGGCTGCTCGTCGGCCTCGCCGTCCTCGGCGCCGCCCGGCTGGGCCGGCACGCTCTCCTTCCCGTGTGCGCCGTGCTGCTGCCGGTGCTGCTGCTCTTCGTGGCCGGGCTCGTCGTACCCCTGTGGGTGCCCCGCTACCTGGTGTTCGTCGTACCGTTCGGCTGCCTGCTGGCCGGTGCGGCCCTGGCAGCCGTGCCGTTGCCGGGCGGGCTCGCCGTGCTGGCGGCGGCCGGGCTGCTGGGTCTGCCGGACCAGACGGCGCTGCGGCGGACGCACGAGTGGCCCCGCACCGCGCCCGTCGACTACCAGGGCGTGGCCCGGGTCGTCGCGGCCGGGCAGCGGCCCGGTGACGTCGTCGTCTACTCACCCCGCCGCAGTTGGCTCTTCCTCGATCTGGGGCTGGAGTACCACCTGCGCGGCGACCGGCCGCGCGACGCGCTGCTCGTCGAGTCGGCGGCCCGGCGCGGCGACCTCTGGGCCGACGAGTGCGCGCGGCCGGCCGAGTGCCTGGCTGGGGCGCCCCGGGTGTGGCTCGTGGTGGCCGGCCGGCACGCTGACCCGGTGGCCGCCGTGTCCGGCGCGAAGGGCGACGCGCTAAGGAACGGGTTCACCGTGACGCAGGTCTGGCAGCGTCCCGGCCTCACGCTCGCCCTGCTCACCCGCTGACGCCCGTCGCCCTCCCCGGGCGTGCCGTTCGGGCGTGTCGCTCCGGTCGGGCACACAAGCTCTTCAGCCCGATGCCTCTGAGTCATATTTATGCCGCAGAGGCATCAGCCCCACCGGCAGTTCCCTCCCCGCGACGTGAGGGGGCGCATCAGGCCGAGGCGCGGCCGTCCGCGCCGCCGCGCCCGAGCGGTACGACGAGCACGGCCTCCGTGCCGCCCCCCGCGGCGTCGCGCAGCTCGATGCTGCCGCGCAGCTCGCCGGTGACCAGCGCACGGACGATCTGCAACCCGAGGTTGCCGCCACGGTCGGCGTCGAACCCGGCGGGCAGACCCCGCCCGTTGTCGGTCACCGTGACGTGCAGCTGCTTGCGGAACCGGTGAGCCGAGACCACCACCTCGGGCGCGGCGGCCGGTTCACCGCCACCGGTCGACGCCTCCCCCGCGGTGCCCGCCACGGCGGCGGGCCCCGCCGCCTCGTCGCCCGCGTCCGCGGGCGGGAAGCCGTGCTCGACGGCGTTGAGCAGCAGCTCGTTGAGGACCATCACGAGCGACGTGGCGATCTCGGCGGGAAGGACGCCGAAGCTCCCCTTGCGACGCATGGCGACGGGCACCTCGGTCGCCAGCTCGGTCGCCGCGCTCGCCACCCGGTCGACGATCGTGTCGAACTCGACCGCCTCGTCGCTCGACATGGAGAGCGTCTCGTGCACCAGGGCGATCGAGGCGACGCGGCGTACCGAGTCCTCGAGGGCGACCCGGGCCTCCGGCATGGCGACCCGGCGCGCCTGGAGGCGCAGCAGCGCGGCCACGGTCTGGAGGTTGTTCTTCACCCGGTGGTGGATCTCGCGGATGGTGGCGTCCTTCGTGATAAGGGCGCGGTCCCGGCGGCGTACCTCGGTGATGTCCCGGACCAGCACCAGCGCGCCGATCGGCACGCCGGCGGGCATCAGCGGCAGCGCCCGGGTGAGCACGGTGGCGCCGCGGGCGTCGATCTCCCGGCGGGGCGGCGCGTCCCCGCGCAGCGCGGCCAGGATGGCGTTCGCCGCGTCGGTCCCCTCCAGCGGGTCGTGCGCGAGCCGGCGGTGCAGCACCGCGAGGTCCTCGCCCACGAGGTGCGAGGCGTAGCCCAGCCGGCGGTACGCGGACTGGGCGTTCGGGCTCGCGTACGTGACCTTGCCGTTGGCGTCCAGCCGGACGAGGCCGTCGCCGACCCGCGGCGCCGACGTGGTCTCCCCCGGGTGCCGGGGCGGCGGGAACGTGCCGTCGGCGATCATCTGCGCGAGGTCGTCGGCCGTGGTCAGGTAGTTCAGCTCCAGCTGGCTGGGGGTACGGGCCGTGGAGAGGTTGGTGTCCCGGCCCACCACCGCCACCACCTCACTCGCCTCGCCGTCGCCGGCACGCAGCCGCACCGGGATCGCCTCGTGCCGGGCGGGGACGTCGCCGTACCAGACCGGATCGCCCTCCCGCCAGATCCGGCCCTGCCGGTACGCCACCTCCAGGTGCGCCACCTCCGGCCCGCCGACGATCCGGCCCACCTGGTCGTCCTGGTACGCGGTGGGCGCCGTGGTGGGGCGGACCTGCGCCACGCACAGGAAGGTGCCCTCGGCGTCCACGGGCACCCACAGCAGCAGGTCGGCGAAGGACATGTCGGAGAGCAGCTGCCAGTCTCCGGCGATCCGGTGCAGGTGGTCGATGTCCGCCGGGCGGAGCTGGGTGTGCTCCTCGGCGAGGTCGCGCAGCGTGGACACGCTGACCAGCCTGCCACGCAGCGCCTCACATCGTCGCGGTGACCTTCTTGAGCCCGCGCGGGGAGTCCGGGTCCTCGCCGCGGGCCAGGGCGAGCGCCAGCGCGAGCCGTTGCAGCGGCAGGATGTCCAGCAGCGGGGCGTACCGCTCGTCGACCTCGGGGACGGGGATCCTGGTGCACCCCTCGACGTCGGCGGAGCCGACCACCACGACGTCGGCACGACGCTCGCCGAGGCGCGGCAGCACCTCCCCCATCGACCGCCCACCGGGCCCCGACCCGACCACGGCGAGCACCGGCACGTCCGGGTCGGTCATGGCGAGGGGGCCGTGCAGCAGGTCGGCGCCGGAGAAGGCGAGCGCCGGCAGGTAGGAGGTCTCCATGAGCTTGAGCGCCGCCTCCCGGGCGGTGGGGTACGCGTACCCGCGGCCGGTGGTGACCAGCTGGCCCGCGAACCGGTAGCGCGGCGCGAACTGCGCCGGGGTGGTGTCGGCGAGCGTACGGGCAGCCAGCTCGGGCAGCGCCGCGAGCGCGTCCCGCTCCTCGGCCGGGAGCACCCCGTCGCCGGCCCGGATCCCCTCCACGAGCAGGAGCAGGGCGAGCAGCTCGGCGGTGTACGTCTTCGTGGCGGCCACGGCCCGCTCGTGCCCGGCCGCGACGTCCAGGCTCAGCTCGGCGGCGCCGGCAAGCGGCGAGTCGGGCGCGTTGGTGACCGCGAGGGTGAGCGCGCCGGAGGCCCGGGCCAGCCGCAGCACCTCGGTGAGGTCGGGCGAGCCGCCGCTCTGGCTGACGCCGATGACCAGCGCGTCGGAGAGGTCGGGGCGGGCACCGTAGACGGTGACGACGCTGGGCGAGGCGAGCCCGGCGGGCAGGCCGAGCCGGATCTCGGTGAGGTACGCCCCGTAGAGCGCGGCGTGGTCCGAGGTGCCCCGGGCGGTGAAGACCACGTGCCGCGGCCGGCGCTCGGCGATGACGGCGGCCACCCGGGCGATCGCCCCGGCGTGCTCCGCGGAGAGCAGTCGTTCGTAGCCGGCCGGCTGCTCGTCGATGTCGGCGGCCATGCCGGCCCCTGCACGCGTCACGGAAACTCCTCCCTGTGCGCGGTTCCCGCGCGTTTGCTGCTCAGTCTTGCACCTTTGGTCGGGCCTGAGCAATCGAACGAACAGCACTGCGCAGTTGATCACCATTCCGATCCAACATCACCTAGGCTGGCCCGCGGCCCGACCCCGCCACCTTCGAGAGGACGACGTGCCCGAGGACGACCCCGCGCTCTCCGCCGCGGAGGAACTCGCCCTGGCCCGGCTGGCGCTCGACGAGGGCGACCTGGAGCACGCGGCCGGGCACGTCGCCGCCGCGCTGGCACAGGCGCCGACCCTGCCCGAGGTGCACGAGACGCTGGCCCGGCTCGCGGCGGCGAGCGGCGGCGGGGTCGACCTCTTTCCGCTCGACCACCACACCTTCGTCGGCGCCGCGGTCGCCCGCGCCCACCTGCTGGCCGCCGCCGGACGTCCGGCCGAGGGCCTGGACCTGCTCGCCGCCGCGACGGGGTACGCGCCGCGGACCGACTGGGCCGGGGTGCCCTGGGTGACCGCACCCGAACTGGTCGAACGCATCGCACCCGAACACGTGGCGCGGATCCTCATGCAGGTGTGCGGTGCGGTTCCCGATCCCGTGCCGCGCGCCGGCCGGCCGGCGCTGGCCGCGTACCTCACGCTGGCCGGCAACGCGGTGACCGCCCATCCCGAGCACGGCCTGCTGCTGGGCGCGGCCTCCGCGCTGGCCCGGCGGGTCGGCGAGGTCACGCAGGCGATCGGCTGGGCGGCCCGGGGCGTACGCGCCGAGCCGTCGAAGCTCGGCGAGGTGTGGCTCGGGTACGCGTACCGCAGCGCGGGCCGGACCCGCGAGGCGCTCGCGGCACTCGGCCGGGCCGTGGCGCACGATCCCAACGACCTCGCCGTGTACGCCGACATCGCGGGCACCCTGGCCGACGTCGGGCGGCTCGACGAGGCGCTGGACTGGATCGAGCGGGCACTGGCCCGCGACCCGACCTTCGACTGCGCCGTGCACACGGCGCACCGGCTGCGCTACCTGCGCGACGGCGACGTGGCGCACCTGGTCGCGCTGGCCGACTTCGCCCGCGAGCACCCGGACGACACGCACGAGCACGGCGACCTGGCCGAGTGCTGCCGGAGCCGACCGTGGCTCGGCCAGGTCACGCCGGCCGCCGGGCCCCTCGCCGACGCGCTGCGCCGCTCGGGGGCCGGCGACCGTGGCGGCGCCGTACGCCTGCCGACCCCGCCTCCGCCCAGCGCGTTGCGGACGGCGACGGCCGCGGCGCCGGGTCTACGGATCGAGGTGGCGGGGGCCGGCGAACCGGACGGGCGGGAGCCGCGGCGGGCCGACAGCCGTCCGCTGTGGCGCTACGAGGGCGCCGACGTGGCACCGGCGGTCGCGGCGCCGTCGGCGGCGGCTGCCGAGCGGCTGCGCCGGCTCGCGCACCCCGCCTGGCCGCACCCGCCGGCCGCCTACGACGCGGCGGTCGGCCTGGCCACCCTGGAACTGGCCGATCTGCTCGGCCTGCTCGCGCATCCGCCCGAGCCGCCGGCCGGCGCGGTCGGCCAGGTGCTGGCCGAGCAGGATCCGGCGCTCTGGGTGCGGTGCGTCCAGGTGTGGGCGTGCCTCGGCCTGCTGCACCACCGCACCGACGAGCCGTGGGAGGGCTCGACGCGGCGTCGGGTGCTGCTGGATCTGGTGTGGGGCGTGGAGGACTGGACCACCGAGGCGGCGCTCTTCGCCCTGGTCACCGCCGCGTGGGTGGACCCGGCCGTACGCCCCGACGTGGCCCGGGTGGTCGCCGAGCGGCTCGCGGACGCGGCGGTGGTGGCGCGTACCCGCCCGGTGCCCATCGCGATCTCGCTGGCCCACCTGGCCCTGGCCACCCCGGCCCTGGACGCGCAGACCCGCGACCTGGCCACCGGCCTGGTGGCGGCGGGCACGACGGCCCCGCGCCCGCGCAACCCGCTGACCCGCCTCTGGCACCGCCTAACCCTCCGCCCCCACCCCTGATCCCCCTCCCGATCCCCTCCCCTGGTCTCCCCTCCCCGGTGATCAAGAGGTTTGCGTCACCGGAGGCCGGATTCCTGACGCAAACCTCTTGATCAACCGGGTCGAAGGGTCGGGGAAGGGGGCGGGGAGGGGAGTTCCGGGTCAGGCCACGGGGGCCTTGCCGAGGGCCGTTTCGGCCTCCTCCTCCGGGGTGGCCTGCGCCGGCGCCTCGTTGGCGGTGCGCAGCGGGATCTCCTTGATGAACCAGGCGAGCACCGGCACGGCGACGGTGAACAGCACCGCCCACCAGAAGACGTGCGAGATGGCGTCGGCGAGACCGCTCAGCACCAGCTCACGTGCCTGGGCGGGCAGCTCCTTGAGCTGCTCGAGGTCCATCCGGCCACCGCTGCCGCCGCCGCTGAACGCCCCTCCCGCGGCCGAGTCGGCCAGTCGGTTGGCGAAGATCGCGCCGAACAGCGAGATGCCGAACGAGCCGCCGATCGACCGGAAGAACGTGGCCGCGCCGCTCGCTGCGCCCAGGTCCTTCTGCTCCACGCTGTTCTGCGCGATGAGCATCGAGGTCTGCATGAGGAAGCCCATGCCGACGCCGAGCACGACCATGAACAGCGACGACTCGACCTTGCTGGTGCCCACGTCGAGCATGGTGAGCAGCCCCATGCCGGCGGCCATCACCACGCCGCCGACGATCGGGTACGCGCGGTAGCGGCCGGTCCGGGTGATGGCCCGGCCGATGATCAGCGAGACGACGAGCATCCCGAACATCAGCGGGAGCAGCAGCAGGCCGCTGTTGGTGGCCGAGGCGCCCTGCACGGTCTGCTGGTACAGCGGCAGGAAGTTCATGGCGCCGAACATCGCGAAGCCGAGCAGGAAGCCGATCACCGAGATCAGCGCGAAGTTCCGGTTCGCGAAGAGGCCCAGCGGGAGGATCGGCTCGGCCGCCCGCCGTTCGACGAAACCGAAGGCCACGAGCGTCACCACGGCGAGCACGGCCAGGCCGAGGATCTGGCCGGAGCCCCAGTCGTACTCGTTGCCGCCCCACGTGGTGATCAGCACGATCGCCGTGATGCCGACCGAGAGCAGCGCCGCGCCGAGCCAGTCGATCCGGTGCTCGGTGCGGTACTTCGGCAGGTGCATGGTGGCGATCAGCAGCACGAGCGCGACGCCGCCGAGCGGCAGGTTGACGTAGAACGCCCAGCGCCAGGAGAGGTGGTCGGTGATGAAGCCGCCGACCAGCGGGCCGGCCACCATGGCGATGGCCATGATGCCGGCCATCATGCCCTGGTAGCGGCCACGCTCGCGGGGCGGCACGAGGTCACCGATGATCGCCATGACGCCGACCATGAGGCCGCCCGCGCCGAGGCCCTGGACCGCCCGGAAGGCGATGAGCTGGACCATGCCGTCGCCCGAGCCGCCCAGGAAGCCGGAGCCGGACATGCCGCAGAGCGCCGAGCCGACCAGGAAGATGGCGACCGACGTGAGGAAGACCGACTTCCGCCCGTAGAGGTCGCCGAGCTTGCCCCAGATGGGCGTGGAGACCGTGGTGCCGAGCACGTACGCCGTGACGACCCAGGTGAAGTGATCGAGGCCGCCGAACTCGCCGACGATCCGCGGCAACGCGGTGCTCACGATCATGTTGTCGAGCATCGCGAGCATCATCGCGATCATCAGACCGAACAGCACCACCCGTACGTTGGGTCGCGCGGCGGCCTGGGTTGACTGACTCATCGGTAAGCTCCCCCCGAAGCGCAGCTCTACTTACTTGCCGACCGGCTAGTTTTCCTTACTAGCCGCACGGTAAGCTGGTGGCGGACCAGGGTCAAGTGAATTGGGTGGTACGGGTGAAGGAGAGCACAGGCGGCACGCGTGACCGGATCAAGGCCGTGGCGCTGGAACTCTTCACCGAGCAGGGGTACGAGAAGACCTCGCTGCGGGAGATCGCCGAGCGGCTCAATGTGACGAAGGCCGCACTCTACTACCACTTCAAGAGCAAGGACGAGATCGTCACCAGCTTCGTCGACGACCGGCTGGAGCGGATTGACGCGCTCGTCGCCTGGGCCGAGACACAGCCGGCCACCCGCGACACCCGGCGCGAGCTGATCGGGCGGTACGCCGACGTGATGTTCACCGACGACCACCCCTCGGTCATGCGCTTCTTCGAGCAGAACCAGACGGTGCTCAAGAGCCTGGCGGCCGGGCAGCAGATGCGCGGCCGGATGATGCAACTGGCCAGCGCCCTCTGCCGCGGCGACGACTCCCCGGGCGCCCAGCTCCGCGCCGCGCTCTCGCTCTTCGCCGTGCACAGCAGCTGGTTCGCCGTACGCACGCCGCACATCACCGACGCGGAACGGCGGAAGATCGCGCTGGAGGTGGCGGACGAACTGCTCGCGCCCATCGGCCAGCCGGACGCCGGGGGCGCGCCGGCGTAGGCGTCGGGCGGCCGGACACCGGGCGGCCCGGACGTCGGGTCAGGATCCGGGCGTCGCGTCAGGGCCGGCGTCGCGTCCGGCCCGGACGTCGGGTCAGGCCCGGGCCAGCTCCAGGCGGAGGGCCAGCAGCGCGACGCCGGGCACCGGGGACCAGTCCTTCTCCGGCGTACGGACGAAACCGAGCCGCTGGTAGAGACGGTGCGCCGTCGCGGCCATCCCCTCACGGACGCAGATCACCACGGCCGAGCAGCCCAGCTCGCGGGCGCGGTCGATGCACGCCCGGGCCAGCGCGGCCCCGGCGCCGAGCCCCTGCGCCGCGGGGTCGACGGCCAGCATCCGGAACTCCGCCTCGCCGGGCCCGGAGAGTTCCGCGTAGCGGGTGCCGGGAAGCACGAAGGTGACCGAACCGAGCACCGCGCCGGCCGGGTCCTCGACGACCAGCACCTCGCCGTCGTCCGCCCGGGTCGCCACGTCGGCCAGCACCGCGCCGTAGCCGTTCTCGCCCTTGAGCTGACCGTCCGCCTCGTACGCGGCCACGGTCAACCGGGCGATCGCCGGGAAGTCGGCGGGCGTCGCGGGGCGTACCCGCAGGCCGCTCAACCGATCACCGCGATCAGGTCGCCGTCCTGCACGACGTCGCCCTCGTTGACGGCGAGCTGCTGCACGACGCCGTCGGACTCGGCCACGACCGGGATCTCCATCTTCATCGACTCGAGGATCACCAGGGTGTCCCCCTCGGACACGGTGTCCCCGGCCGACGCGACGACCTTCCAGACGTTCGCCACCATCTCGGCGCGGATCTCCTCGGCCATTCCCCCGGCCCTCCCTCTCGCGACTGCCTGCCGACGTATCCAATCATGCGGCGGCCGGCAGCGGGCGCGGAGCGGCCGCCTGGCGACGCATCGCCGGGGCGGAGCCGCCCGACGCCACCGGCCGCACTAGCATCAGCGGGTCGGACCCGGTGCCGGGCGGCCGGTGGGTGCACCGGCGCCGAGGTCGTCAGCCGGATCCGACCATTTCCGAGGAGGTCACCATGGCGAAGAAGGCTCGCAAGAAGAAGGCTCGTAAGAAGAGCTCCGCCAACCACGGCAAGCGCCCCAACTCCTGACCTCGTCCGGCGGGCGTGCCCGCCGAACGGTCAGCTCGTCCGGCCGGTGGCCGGAGACGCCGGTGGCCCGGGTCGACGGATCGACCCGGGCCACCGCTGTGTCCGTACGGTGAGCAGCGTTTCAGTCGGCCAGCTCGCGCGACTCGCTGCTCTCGAAGACGACCAGCTCGGTGAGCTTGACGCGCAGCCGCTCGCGCAGCTGCTCCGGTGCGGTCTCGTTGCCGCAGCAACGCGCCACCAGCGCCTTGACCTCCTGCTCGATGCCGTACTCGCGCAGGCACGGCCCGCAGTCGTCGAGGTGGTGCCGGATCAGCGTGCGCCGGTCCTCGGCGCACTCGAGATCCAGGTAGAGGTAGACCTCCGCGAGCACCTCGCGGCAGTCGGTCTCGTGCGGGTCACCACAGCTCACGTCACACCTCCCGACCGGCGGAAGCGGTCGAGCCCTTGGCGGTGGCAGAGAAGCCCCGCTCCTTGGCGTACTGCTCCAGCAGCTTGCGCAGATTACGCCGACCGCGGTGCAGCCGCGACATCACGGTGCCGATCGGCGTGCCCATGATGTCGGCCACCTCCTTGTAGGAGAAGCCCTCGACGTCGGTCAGGTAGACGGCCAGGCGGAACTCCTCCGGCAGTTGCTGGAGGGCCTCCTTGACGTCGCTGTCCGGCAGTCGGTCCAGCGCCTCGGTCTCGGCGGAGCGCAGGCCGCTCGAGGTGTGCGACTCGGCCTCGGCGAGCTGCCAGTCGGTGATCTCGTCGGTCGGCGCCTGCACGGGCTGGCGCTGACGCCGGCGGTAGGAGTTGATGTAGGTGTTGGTCAGGATCCGGTAGAGCCAGGCCTTCAGGTTGGTGCCCTGCTCGAACTGGTGGAAGGCGGCGTACGCCTTCAGGTACGTCTCCTGGACCAGATCCTCGGCATCCGCCGGGTTGCGGGTCATCCGCAGCCCAGCAGCGTAGAGCTGATCGACGAATGGCATCGCGTCCCGCTCGAAACGGGCCCTGCGCTCGTCCGTCTTCTCGGTGGTCAACCGCACATCCCCTCGCGTCGGATGCTTTCCCGCCGAGGATACGCGCACGGACCTGCCCACAGATTCACTTCCGGCCGGTGTGCTCGTGCTCACCGCGGTCGTCCCACCCGGTTCCACCGCGGCGGGCCACTCCGGCCCGGCGAGCAGTTGGCGTAGTTGCCGCTCGTCCCGCTCCCGGCTTCGTGTCTCGGTCGGCACCCGTCCCCCCTCCGACGAAGAAAAGTCGTCCGGGGGTAGTAACACGTGGCCGGGGTGCAGCATTCCGGGCGCGCCCGTCCCCTTTCCTGGCCCCGGCGTCGACGGAGCCGGCGCTGGGACCAGGAAGGGCCTGGGAGGATGGTTCCGCCGCCCGAACCGGACGTCCGGCACCATCCGATGCAACGACCCTCCTCCGCCGCCGGAAACGGCTCCTTCCGGACACGGCGGGGTGCCCGCGGGCCCGTCAGGCCGTCGCCCAGCCCTGTTCGCGCAGCCAGGCCCGCACCGCGGCGGCCGCGCCGGCCGGGTCCCTGCGCAGGTCGTGGCCCTCGCCCGGCCGCGTCACCAGGGTGACGCCGGGGCCCGGCTCCGGCACCCCGAACGGATCGCGGTCACCGTTGACCACCAGCGTCGGCAGGCCCGTCAGCAGCTCCGGCGCCCGGGTGCGCTCGGGCCGGCCCGGCGGGTGCAGCGGGAAGGCCAACGCCACGATCCCGGCCGCGCCGACCGCCCGCGCCGTCCGGCAGGCCACCCGGGCGCCGCTGGACCGGCCGCCGACGAGCAGCGTGGGCACGGAGGCGTAGCGCTCGCGCAGCACCGCGAGCACCGCCGTCCAGGCCTCGTCCAGGTGCCCGGCGGGCGCCGGCGCACGCCGCCCGGCGACCCGGTAGGGCTGGGTCACCCGGACCACGGCGACCCCGGCGGGGACCACGGCGTCCCGGACGGCGAGCAGGTCCGGCGCGTCCACCCCACCGCCCGCGCCGTGCCCGAGCACGAGCAGCGCGGCCGGCGGCCCGGCGGGCGTGTCGGTGTGGAGCCGGGCCGGCCCGCGTGGGGTCGGAACCTCGTCGTGCCGCGTCACCGGCCCATTCTCCCGGTGCCGGGACATCCGGCACCGACGGACGGGCCGGTGCGGCGCGTCAGCTGAGCGGGACGAGGGTGAGCAGGCGGTCGCGGACCGGCGGGCCGGCCTCGGCGGCGGCCTCCGGATCCGGCTGGACCTCGCTGCGCCACGCCACGAGCATGGCCCGACGCTCGCGGGGCGTGGTGCCGCCCCACACCCCGTGGCAGTCGCCGACCTCCAGCGCCCACGCGAGGCAGGAGCCCTGCACGTCGCAACTGCGGCAGAGCGCGACCGCCGCGTCGGCGGGCTCGTTGGGCGCCGGAAAGAACGTCTCCGGATCGACGCTCTGGCAAGTTCCTCTGGTCCGCCACGCTTCGTCGTGGCGGCGCTCACGCAGCGCGCGGAGCAGCCGAGGATCTCGCCGCGCGGCGGCCACCTCGTGCGGACGGGGCATACGCGCCCGGGTCATCCACCCACCTCCCCCGTGGGACCGGCAAGATCGGCAAGCGTCGTCCGCCCCCTGCGAATCGACACTCACCACCGGCGCTGTGTTCTATCGCACTTCCCGAGGGGGTCACAAGGGGTAACCGCGAAGATGGCTGAACGGCCAGGAGACGTTTCACCCGCAACTCTGGCAAATCGGCACATGACAATGCGCCGATCATGATCAGAAAAGCGTCGGTTCCTCCACGGCCACGGGCCGGGCGAGCGGCACCCGCGCCGTGAGGTGGGGCCCGTCGTTGCGGACGTCACCGACCGCCGGGCCGACCGGGCGGATCTCGAGCCCGGCCAACCAGCCGGGCGGGGGCGGCGCCAGCAACGGCGCCGGATCGTCCGCCGGCGCGAGCCAGGGCGCCCAGCGCTCGCGGGGCAGGAGCAACGGCATCCGGTCGTGCACCTCGGCCAGCTCGCCGACCGCCGCCGTGGTAAGCACGCTGAAGGTGAGCAGCGCGTCGGCGCCCGAGCCCCAGACCGACCAGATGCCGGCGAAGGCGAGCACCGAGGCGTCCTGGGGGGTCATGTAGTACGCCTGCCGGCCGGTGGGTGTGCGGACCCACTCGTACCAGCCGTCGGCGGGCACCAGGCAGCGGCGCCGGGCGAAGGCGCCGGCGTACGCCCGGCTGGTGGCGACCGTCTCGGCACGCGCGTTGATCATCCGGGCGGCGCCGGCGGCGCTGCGGGCCCAGTGCGGCAGGAAACCCCAGCGGCCCGCCGACAGCGTGCGGTGCCCCTCCGCGCCGAGGCGGACCAGCGGGACCGGGTCGGTGGGTGCCACGTTGTGGTCGGGGGCCAGGCGGCCGTCGGTCTCGTCGGACGACTCGAAGAGCGCGCTCAGCTCGCCCGCGCTCCGGGTCGTCGCGTACCTCCCGCACATGGTGCACACGCTAGCCCGCCGCACGCCCGCCGGCTGTCCCGGAAACCGGGAGTACGGAGGGCGGGCGGCGTCGTCGCCCGGCCGACACGGCAGAATGTAACCGTGGGGAACCTGACCGCGACCCGGCCGCTGGAGCCGTGGACCGCACCGACCGCCTCGGACCCGGTGGCGGTCACGCTGCGCCTCCCCGGGTCGAAGTCGATGACCGCCCGCGCGCTGGTGCTCAGCGCGCTGGCCAACGGGCCGTCCACGCTCTCCGGGCCGCTGCGCGCGCGGGACACCGAGCTGATGGCCGCGGGCCTGCGGGGCATGGGCGCGCACATGTCGACCAGCGACGACGAGCGGTGGCTGGTCCGGCCGCACCGGCTGGTCGGCCCGGCGCACGTCGATGTCGGCCTGGCCGGCACGGTCATGCGCTTCCTCCCGCCGGTGGCCGGCCTGGCCGACGGCCGGATCACCTTCGACGGCGACCCGCAGGCCCGGACGCGCCCGCTCGGGCCGCTCATCGGCGCGCTGCGCTCGCTCGGCGTGCGGATCGACGTCGCCGGCGACGGCAGCCTGCCGCTTGCCGTGCTCGGCGCCGGCCACGTCGCGGGCGGTGAGGTGGTAATCGACGCCTCCGCCTCCAGCCAGCTCGTCTCCGGGCTGCTGCTGGCCGCGCCGCGCTTCGACCGGGGGGTGGTGGTCCGCCACGTCGGGCCGCCGGTGCCCTCGGCGCCGCACCTGCGGATGACCGTGCAGATGCTGCGGGCCGCCGGCGCGGCGGTCGACGACACCGTCCCGGACCTCTGGGCCGTCGAGCCCGGTCCGCTCAGCGGGCGCGGTTGGGAGATCGAGCCGGACCTCTCCGGCGCCGTGCCGTTCTTCGCCGCCGCCCTGGTGACGGGCGGCGAGGTGACCCTCCAGGGGTGGCCGCGCAGCAGCGCCCAGCCGGTGGACCGGCTGCGCGAGCTGTTGCAGCGGATGGGCGGCGACGTCACCCTCTCCACCGACGGGCTGACCGTCCGGGGCACCGGTGTGGTGCACGGGCTGGAGGCCGACCTGTCCGACGTCAGCGAGCTGACGCCGGCGCTGACGGCGCTGGCCATGCTGGCCGACTCGCCGTCCCGGTTCACGGGGGTGGCGCACATCCGGGGCCACGAGACCGACCGGATCGCCGCGCTGGCGCGAGAGTTCGCGGCGCTGGGGGCCGACCTCACCGAGTCCCGCGACGGGCTGGAGATCCGGCCCCGGCCGCTGCGCGGCGGGGTGTTCCGCACGTACGCCGACCACCGGATGGCGCACGCGGCGGCGGTGGCCGGGTTGGCCGTGCCGGGCATCGAGGTCGACGACGTCGCGTGTACCTCGAAGACGATGCCCGAGTTCCCGGCACTATGGTCAGCGATGGTGACCGGCAAGAGCTGACGGCGACGGAGGGGCGGTCCTGGCGACCAAACGGCGGGAGTACGACGAGGACGACGTACGGGTCCGGCCCGGCAAGTCCTCGCGTCCGCGTACCCGCACCCGTCCCCAGCACGCCGACGCGGTGGACGGCTTCGTCATCGCCGTGGACCGGGGCCGCTACACGTGCGTGCTGCTGCCCGGCGGCGAGGTGGAGGTACCGACCGTCACGGCGATGCGCGCCCGCGAGCTGGGCCGCAAGTCGGTGGTGGTCGGTGACCGGGTGGGTCTCGTGGGCGACACCTCCGGCGCGCCCGGCGCGCTGGCCCGGATCGTCCGGATCGCCGAACGCAGCTCGGTGCTGCGCCGCACCGCCGAGGACGACGCCACGACCGCCGAGGGGCGGCTGGAGCGCGTGGTGGTGGCCAACGCCGACCAGTTGGTGATCGTCAGCGCGCTGGCCGACCCGCCCCCGCGCACCGGGTTCATCGACCGCTGCCTGGTGGCCGCCTACGACGCCGACATCGAGCCGCTGCTCTGCCTCACGAAGGCTGACCTCGCCGGTCCGGAGGCGGTGCTCGACTACTACGCCGAGCTGGAGCTGCCGTACGTGCTGATCCGCCCCGACTCGGAGCTGGACGCGCTGCGCGCGCTGCTCGCCGGGCGGGTCTCGGTGCTCGTCGGGCACTCCGGGGTGGGCAAGTCGACGCTGGTCAACCGCCTGGTCCCGGAGGCGGCCCGCGCCGTCGGCACGGTGAGCGCGATCGGCCGAGGCCGGCACACCTCCACGAGCGCCGTGGCGCTGCGGTTGCCGCCCGCGCCGGGCGGCGACGGAAGTGTCCGGGGCGGCGGGCGGGAGGCCGGGGCCGCCGCGGGCTGGATCATCGACACTCCCGGCGTCCGCAGCTTCGGGCTCGCGCACGTCTCGGCCGACAGCCTGCTGCACGGCTTCCCGGACCTGGTCGAGGGCACGGTCGACTGCCCGGCGAACTGTCCGCACACGGCCGACGAGGCCGACTGCGGGCTGGACGCCTGGGTGGCCGCCGGCAAGGCGGACCCGCGCCGGCTCGCGTCGTACCGCCGGTTGCTGGCCTCCCGGGCCGGCGACATCGACCCGCGCGGTGAGCCCGAACCGCGCGGCGAGCCGCCCGCCGACGGGTGACCCGGCCCGGGTCGGCTAGGTTGCCGGCATGAGCCGGTACGCCGACGACCTCGCCCTGGCCCACACCCTCGCCGACGCCGCGGACGCCGTCTCGACGGCGCGCTTCCGGGCGCTGGACCTGCGGGTCGAGTCGAAGCCGGACCTGACCCCGGTGTCCGACGCGGACACGGCCGTCGAGCGGGAGATCCGCGCGCTGCTGGCCGCGCACCGCCCGGCCGACGGGCTGCTCGGGGAGGAGTACGGCGCCCGGCCCGCGACCGGGCCCGGCGAGCGGCGCTGGGTGATCGACCCCATCGACGGCACCAAGAACTTCGTCCGCGGCGTGCCGGTCTGGGCGACCCTCGTCGCGTTGCTCGAGGGGGACCGGCCGGTGGTCGGCGTGGTCTCCGCCCCTGCGCTGGGGCGTCGCTGGTGGGCGGCGGAGGGCGGCGGCGCGTGGGCGGGGCCGGGCCGCGACGCGGGCGAGCCCATCCGGGTCTCCGCGGTACGCCGGCTCACCGACGCCAGCTTCTGTTACTCCTCGCTCACCGGATGGGAGGCCGCCGGGCGGCTCGACGCCATGCTCGGCCTTTTGCGGGAGTGCTGGCGCAGCCGGGCGTACGGCGACTTCTACGGCTACATGCTGTTGGCCGAGGGGGCACTGGACGTGATGGTGGAGCCGGAGCTGTCGCTCTGGGACGTCGCCGCCCTCGTGCCCATCGTGACCGAGGCGGGTGGCACGATCACCGACCTGACCGGCGCGGACGCCCCGGCGGGCGGGCCCGACACCGACCACAGCGCGGTGGCGACCAACGGCCCGCTGCACGCCGACATCCTGGCCCGCCTCGGTCGGCCAGCCGCGCGCTGACCCCCGCCAGCCTCTATCCTCGCCAGGTGGTCTCCTCCGGCTGGTGCTTCCTCGCGGCCATGATCGTCGCGTACGGCGTGGCCAACCTGCTCCAGTCGGTGGCCGCCGCGCGCACGACGGTGCACCACTCGTTCGACCCCGGGCTGCTGCTGCGGCTCGCGGGGCACCGCACCTACCTCGTGGGGGTGGGCTGCCAGCTCGGCGGTTTCCTGCTGGCCTTCCTCGCGCGGCGGGACCTGCCGCTCTTCCTCGTGCAGTCGAGCGTGGCGGCCGGGCTCGGGGTGACCGCCATCCTCGGCGTGGTGGTGCTGAAGTGGCGCCTGCCGGCCGCCGAGGTGGCGCTCCTGGTGCTGCTCTTCGCCGGGATCAGCGCGCTGGTGCTGGCCGCCCGGCCGGCGCCGTCGAAACAACTCGGCCCGGGCGGGTTGATCGCCCTGCTGGTGGTGCTCGCCGTCATCGCGGGTCTCGGCTTCTTCGCCGTCCGCCTGCACGGGGCGCCCGGTTCGGTCGCGCTCGGGTCGCTGGCCGGGCTCGCGTTCTCCGCGGCGGCCGTGGCCGCCCGCCCGCTCGCCTCCGCGCCGTCGGCCGAGGCGTTCGCCCGCAACCCCCTGCTCTACCTCCTGGTGGCGCACTCGATCGTCGGGCAGTTGCTGTTGGGCCTCGCCATGCAGCGCGGCTCGACCACGGCGGCCGTGGCGGCCATGGACGCGGCCGGCGCGGTGCCCGCGGCGATCGTCGGCCTGCTGCTGCTCAACGACAAGATCTGGCCGGGCCGGGAGTGGCTGGCCGGTGCCGGCTTCCTCATCACGCTGGCCGCGGTCATCGGCCTGACCCGGTACGCCGAACCGCAGCAGCACCACGCGGTCACCCGGGGCCACGACCGGGCCATGGTGGGCGCCGGCCGCGCCGGCTGACCGCCGTCAGGCGTCCACCGGCTTGCGCCGGCCCACCACCCGCTCGTAGAGGCGCTCCAGCGCGCCCGCGGTCCGTTCCCAGGTGTAGCTGCACCGCACCCGGTCCACGGCCGCGTGCCCGTACGCGAACCGCCCGGCGTTGTCGGCCAGCAGCCGGCGCAGGGTGACCCCGAGGGTCCGGACGTCGCCCGGGGGCACGAGGCGGCCGGTGACCTCGTCCACCACGGCGTCGGCGATCCCGCCCATGGCGTACCCCACCACCGGCACGCCGCAGGCCATCGCCTCCAGCGACACCCGCCCGGCGGACGAGTAGTGCGGGGTGCACGCCACCACGTCGGCCGACCGGTACCAGGTGGCCATCTGGTCGTGCGGCACGGCGCCCACGAGCTTCACCTGGTCGCCGACGCCGCTCCGCTCGGCCAGCTCGCGCAGCCGGCGCGCCTCGGCGTGGCCGTCGAGCTGCTCGACGGGTGGGCCGCCCGCGATCACCAGCTCGGCGTCGCCGACCAGCCGCATGGCCTGGATCAGGTCCTCCTGACCGTGCCCCCGCGACAGGCCGCCCACGGAGAGGATCCGCGCCCGCTGGTCGCGCGGGGCCGCCTCGCCGTCGGGGCGGAACTGCTCGACGTCCACCCCCGTGGGCACCATCGCCACCGCGCTGCGTTGCAGGCCCATCCGGGTGAGTTCGTCGACCTCGTCGTTGCACTGGGCCACCGCGATGTCCACGGCCCGGGTCAGCGCGCGTTCGAGCGGGATCCGCTCCCCCGGGCCGTCGTACGCCTGGCCCAGGTGGCGCAGCTGCTCGATGCCGAGCGAGTGGAAGGTCTGCACCACGGGGATGTCGGTCTCCCGGACGGCGTGCGCCGCCGCCAGCCCACCGACCCAGTAGTGCCCGTGCACCACCTCGGGCGTCCAGTCTCCGGACCAGCGGTCGGTCAGCCAGCCGCCGAACTCCGCCACGTACCGGATCAGCTCGGCGGTCGGCAGCGGCGCGGCCGGGCCGACGGGGACGCGTTCCACCCGGTGGCCGTCGACGTCGAGCGTCGCGGGCAGCTCGGGGTCGTCCCGGCGCTCGTAGACCCGGACGTCGTGGCCTCGTCCGGCGAGTTCGGCAGCCACCCGCGCGATGTGCTGGTGCGTGCCGACGGTCGGGCCGTCGGTCGTCCTGGACGGGCCGGCGTGCGCGCAGACGAGGCCGACGCGCATGGGTCACCTCCATGCGATCTTTCCAACGGTGGTCCTCCCGGTCAGAGGGTCCCATTAACCAGGGCCCCGGAAGCCGAAACCTGGCAGATCGGGAAGAGCCCGGCGAGTGCCCCGGACACTTCCGCCACGACAAGTATCAGGCGTCCCGGAACGGCGCCCGATGATCACTGTCCGTGGTGATCCCGAGGAATCGGCGGCATGACCCGCCCCGACCGGGGGTACGGGCGAGGAATGCCTCTCACCCGCAGCCTCGACGACGCCACCGTCGTGATCACCGGCGCCTCCAGCGGGATCGGCGCGGCGACCGCGTACGCGCTGGCCCGCAGGGGCGCCGCCGTCGTGCTGGCGGCACGGAGCGAGCCGGCCCTGTCGCGGGTCGCGCAGCGGTGCCGGCAGCTGGGCGGCAGGGCACTCGTCGTACCGACCGACGTCACGGACCCGGCGTCCGTGCAGCGGCTGGCCGACCGGGCGGCGGCCGAGTTCGGCCACCTCGACGCCTGGGTCAACAACGCCGCGGTGGGCGCCGTCGGGCTCTTCGACGAGATCCCGGTGGCCGAGTTCCGCCGGGTGTTGGAGGTCAACCTGCTCGGCGCCGTGCACGGCCTCCGGGCCGCCCTCCCCCACCTGGCGGCCGCCGGGGGCGGCGTGGTGGTCAACAACGCCTCGGTGCTGGCCGAGGTGGCGATGCCGTACCAGTCGCCGTACAACGCGACAAAGCACGGCCTGCGCGGCCTGGCCGACACGGTCCGCCAGGAGCTGCGGGTGACCGGCCGGGGCGCCATCTCGATCTGCACCGTGCTGCCCGCCACCATCGACACCCCGTACTTCCGGCACGTGGCGAACCACAGCGGGCGCGAGGTCCTGCCGCCGCCCCCGGTCTATCCCCCGGAGATGGTGGCCGCGACCATCGTCCGGCTGCTGCGCCGGCCGCGCCGCGAGGCGTACGCCGGTGGCGCGGCACGGCTGATCGGCCTCCAGTGGCGGTTGGCGCCGGCGCTCGCCGAGCGCGTCCTCGGCTGGTACGCGCACCGCGTCCAGTTCGGGCCCGGCGCCCGCCGGGACAGCGCGGGGAACGTGTTCCGGGCCGACGCGGACGGCCAGCGCGAGGGCGGCTGGCAGGGCCGGCGCCGGCAGCTTGTGCGGATGACCGCGGCCTTCGGCCTGGCCGCTGCCGGAACGGCGGTCGGCACGATGGCCGCCCGGACCCGTCGAGCCCGGACGGAACGGTCATGAACCGGACCGGGCGCCCGGGTGCGCGGCGGGTCGGCGAGGGGCACAATGGGGCGATCATGCCGACGGACGTGCGCTGCCTCGTGGAGACGGACGAGTCGTCCGCGGTGGTCCGGGTCAGCGGCGTGCTCGAGCCGTCCGGCACGGCCGCGGTGCGTGACGCGCTGCTCGCGCGGCTCTGCGACCGTCCCGGCCCGGTGGTGGCCGACCTGACCGGCCTGCGGGTCGCCGACCCGGAGCTTCGGGCGGTCTTCGCCGAGGTGCAGCGGGAGATCGAGGACTGGCCGGCCGCGGCGCTGCTGGTCTGCGACCCGGCCGCCGGGACGGCCGACCGGCCCGATCCCGCCCTGGCCGGGGTGGCGGTCTTGCCCACCCTCGACGCGGCGATGGCCGCGCTCGCGGAGTCGCCGATGGCGGCGGTGCTCACCGCCGAACTCGCCCCGGTGCTGGGCGCCGCCCGACAGGCGCGCGAGCTGGTCTCCGACGGCTGCGAGCGGTGGGGGGTGACGGCCCTCGCCGAGGCGGGCGGGATCGCGGTCACCGAGATGGTCAACAACGTGGTGGCCCACGCGCGGACCCCCATGACGGTGCGGCTCGCCCCGGTGGGCGACACGCTGCATCTGGCGGTGCGTGACCACTCGACACGCCTGCCCGCGTTCGCGGGGCTGGCCCCCGTGAACTCGCCGGGCGGTCGCGGCCTGCTGCTCATCGACACGGTGGCCCGGCGCTGGGGCAGCAGTCCGGTCCCGGACGGCAAGGTCGTCTGGTGCGTCCTGGATCCCACCGACCAACCCCCGCTCTAACCCACCCCACCCCACCCTCAGCCGGTGGATCATGCAGTTGTGGTGGGCGTTGTGAGGCGGTTCGAGGCTTTTGAGGGGCACCACAACTGCATGATCGACGGGTCGAGTGGGTAGAGATCCGTCATGCGCGACGACGAATACCCGACCCCCGTGTCCGACCCGGAGGCCAACGGCCTGCCGGGGACCGCCGACGACGACTCGACCGCGAACGACGACGTCCTGACCGGTCGCGAGGCGGACGGCCCGGACCCGGCCCAGCTGCCCGCCGACCGGACCCCGGTGGCCGTGGACCGGTACGGGACGACGGCCGAGGAGCAGGCCGACGGCGAGTCGTTGGACTACAAGCTCCAGCGCGAGCAGTACGAGCGCCCCGCCGACGACCCGCTCGCCGGCCCGGTCGACCCGGACATCGCGGCGGAGGCGGACAGCGAGGAGGCCGCGGCACAGGCCCAGCTCGACGCCGACGTCATCGACGACGGCCCCACCTCGGACCCGAACTCGCCGGTCTCCCTCTACGACCACGGTCAGCTCGGCACGGTCGCCGACGCGCAGGTGGGCCGGATCGTGGAGCCGGACGAGGGCGCGCACACCGATCAGGAGACCGACAACGTGGCGTACGACGCGGGCGCGGCCGGCGGTGGGGCGACGGCCGAGGAGCTCGCCATCCACGAGACCCGGCCGCCGCACTCCGTGTGACCCACACCGTCGCGCCGTCACGACCCTGGCGATCCGGTGCCACCCGAGGTGGCGCCGGATCGCCTCGTGCGTGCCGCGGTGCGGGCATGGGGCGACGGAGGACGAAGCCCCGCGTGCGGCCCTGTCGCATCCAGCGTGATGCCTCTGCGTCATATTTATGCCGCAGAGGCATCACGGTCATCGGGCCCCGTCGCTCCGGGCCGCGGGCCGCCGGGACAGGTGAACAGCGGCCCCGACCGCTGCGGCCGGGGAAACCCTGACGTACGGTGGAAATGCCGCGTAACAACTCCGAGATCCGCTGTCGGGACGGGCCATGACGAACGCCGACCCTCGCGCACCGCGTACGGTTGTGCCCATCGAACCTGCCCCCCTCATCGCCGAAGCCTTCGACCGGGCCCAGGTCACCGAGCTGCGTCACTCGGTCACCTCCTGCGCGCACGCCGCCGGCCTGCGTGACCAGCGCCTGGACGACTTCGTGCTGGCGGTCAACGAGCTGATCACCAACGCGGTCCGGCACGGTGGCGGGCGCGGCTCGCTGCGGCTGTGGCGGCTCGACGACCAGCTCGTCTGCGAGGTTGCCGACCAGGGCCTCGGGATCAGCGCCGGGCGGCTGGGCGACCGGAGCCGCCCCGCACCGGAGACCGCCGGCGGTTGGGGCCTGTGGCTGGCCCGCCAGCTCAGCGACACCATGGAGGTGCGCAGCGGCGAGAGCGGCACCGTCGTCCGGATCGCCACGGCGATCACCGCCGACTGAGCGGCGGGCGCGCCCCGCAGCGTCAGCCGGCGGCCGCTCAGCCGAACAGGGCGCTCACCGACTCGCCGTTGTGGATCCGCCGCATCGCCTCGGCCAACGCCGGGGCTACGGACAGCACCTTCAGCTTCGGCACCCGGTTCTCCGTCGGGATCGGCACGGTGTTGGTGCAGACGATCTCCAGGACGCCCGGCTGGTCGCCGAGCCGGGCGAGCGCCCCCGCGGCGAAGAGGCCGTGCGTGCAGGCGATCCGGATCGACCGCACCTTCAGGTCGCGCAGATGGTCCATCAGCTCCAGCACGGTGCTGCCCTTGGCGATCTCGTCGTCCAGCACGATCACGTCCCGGTCCGCCACGTCGCCGATCACCGCGCTGATCGTGACCTTGTCGTCGCTGAAGCGCTGCTTCGCGCCGGCCGCGACCGGGATGCCGAGGCGCCGGGCGAACGCCGCCGCCTCCTTCGCGTTGCCGAGGTCAGGCGACACGACCACGGTGTTGCTGAGGTCGTACCGCCGGAAGTGACCGGCCAGCTCCCGCAGCGCGTGCAGGTGGTCGACCGGGACGCTGAAGAAACCGTGCACCTGCGGCGAGTGCAGCGTCATGGCGAGCACCCGGTCCGCGCCGGCGGAGGTGAGCAGGTCGGCGACGAGCCGGGCGCCGATCGAGATCCGCGGGGCGTCCTTCTTGTCCGACCGGGCGTACGCGTAGTGCGGCAGCACCACGGTGATCCGGCCGGCCGAGGCGCCCCGCGCCGCGTCGATCATCAGCAGCAGCTCGACGAGGTGCTCCTGCACCGGAGGGACCAGGGGCTGGATCAGGAAGACGTCCCGCTCCCGGCAGTTGGCCTGGAGCTGCACCTCGAGGCAGTCGTTGGCGAACCGGGAGACCCGCACCGGGTGCAGCGGCACGCCCAGGTGGGCGCAGATCTCGGCGGCGAGGTCGGGATGGGCCGTTCCGCTGAACACGGCGATGTCACGCACGTTCGCACATCGTACGGCCGTCCGCACGCGGCGGGGAACGACGGGCCGCGGCGCGAAGCGGCGGTCGGCACGGCGCCACCGCGTTGGGTACGGTGCTGCCGTGACCGGAGAGTTCGTCGCCGCCATCGACCAGGGCACCACCTCCTCGCGGTGCATCGTCTTCGACCGGGCCGGGGACATCGTCTCCGTGGCACAGCGCGAACACCGGCAGATCTTCCCCCGTCCCGGCTGGGTCGAGCACGACGCCGAGGAGATCTGGGCGAACGTCGAGCAGGTGGTGCGGGAGGCGTTGGCGACCGCGGGCACGGACACCGCCGGGCTGGCGGCGGTGGGCATCACCAACCAGCGGGAGACCACCGTCGTCTGGGACCGCGCCACCGGCCGCCCGGTGGCGAACGCGATCGTCTGGCAGGACACCCGCACCGGGCCGCTGCTGCGCGAGCTCGGCGAGGCGTACGGCGAGGAGCTGTTCCGCAGCCGCACCGGCCTGCCGCTGGCCACGTACTTCGCCGGGCCGAAGCTGCGCTGGCTGCTCGACCACCTCGACGGGTTGCGCGCCCGCGCCGAGGCCGGTGAGGTGCTGTTCGGCACGATGGACAGCTGGCTCGTCTGGAAGTTGACCGGCCGGCACGTCACCGACGTGACCAACGCCAGCCGCACGATGCTCATGGACCTGTCCACCCTGGAGTGGGACGCCGAGCTGCTCGACGCCATGGGCGTGCCGGCCGCCATGCTGCCGGAGATCCGCAGCTCCGCGGAGGTCTACGGCACGGCCACCGGCGCGCTCGCCGGTGTGCCCGTGGCCAGCGCGCTCGGCGATCAGCAGGCCGCGCTGTTCGGGCAGACCTGCTTCCGGCCGGGCGAGGCCAAGTGCACGTACGGCACCGGCAGCTTCCTGCTGCTCAACACCGGGGCCAGCCCCGTCACGTCGTCGCACGGGCTGCTGACCACGGTCGCCTACCGGATCGCTGGGCAGCCGGCCGCGTACGCCCTGGAGGGCGCCATCGCGGTGACCGGGGCGCTGGTCCAGTGGCTGCGGGACAACCTCGGCCTGATCTCCACGGCGCCGGAGGTGGAGGACCTGGCCCGCACCGTCGAGGACAACGGCGGCTGCTACGTGGTGCCCGCCTTCTCCGGCCTGTTCGCCCCGCACTGGCGCAGCGACGCGCGCGGGGTGATCGCCGGGCTCACCGGCTACATCACGAAGGGGCACCTGGCCCGGGCGGTGCTCGAGGCGTCCGCCTGGCAGACCCGCGAGGTGGTCGACGCCATGAACGCCGACTCCGACGTGGCGCTGCGGCGGTTGCGGGTCGACGGCGGGATGACCGCCAACGCGCTGCTCATGCAGTTCCTCGCCGACGTGCTGGACGTCCCCGTGGTGCGTTCCCGGATCACCGAGACCACCTGCCTCGGCGCCGCGTACGCGGCCGGCCTCGCGGTCGGCTACTGGCCCGACCTCGCGACCCTGCGCGACCGGTGGCGCTCCGACGCCGAGTGGGCGCCGCGCATGGACCCGGCGCACCGCGACCGCGAGCTGCGCAACTGGCACAAGGCCGTGCAGCGCACCCTGGACTGGCTGGACTGAGCACCCGCCCCTCACGCCGACCGCCGGCCCGCCGGCTGGCTCGGCGTGTGGGACCGCGCGCACGGGGTAGACGCCTCCGACCGCTCGGCCGCACCGGTTGAGCCGCCGTGGGAGGAGGAGACTCGGATGTCCCGCATGGCCCAAGCGCCGTCCCACGACGGCGAGTTCGAATTCTGGCGAAACCACGCACAGATCTCGTTGCAGCCGGTCGCCGCGCCGTCGATCCTCGGCCTGTTCGGCTTCGCGGCCGCCACCTTCGTCGTGTCGACCAACCTGGCCGGCTGGTGGGGCAACAGCTCGGCGCCGAACTTCCTGTTCCCGTTCGCCGCGTTCACCGGCGGGCTCGCCCAGTTCCTGGCCGGGATGTGGGCGTTCCGGGCCCGCGACGGCGTGGCCACCGCCATGCACGGGATCTGGGGGGCGTTCTGGCTGGCGTACGGGCTGCTCTTCCTGCTCGTCGCGCTCGGGGTGCTCACCGTGCCGACCCCCTTCGTGGCGCTCGGCTACTGGTTCCTCGCGCTCGCCGCGATCACCTGGTCGGGGGCCCTCGCCGCCGTGGCGTTGAACCTCAGTGTCGCCGTCGTGCTGGGCACGCTGGCCGCGGGCGCCACCTGCCAGGCCATCGGCCAGCTCGCCGACATCTCGGGCTGGCGGACGGCCGGAGCGTACTTCTTCATCCTCTCGGCGATCGCGGGCTGGTACACGGCCACGGCCATGATGCTGGAGGCCTCGTACCGGCGGGTGATCCTGCCGATGGGCAAGCGCCGCGCGCCGAACCGGCCCGGCCGCGAGCCCGGGCAGGCCATCCAGTTCGTGTCCGGCGAGCCGGGCGTCAAGGTCGGCCAGTGACCGTACGGGCGGGCGCGCGGCGCCCGCCCGTTCCCGTCACGCCCAGCGGTTGCCGGTGAGCGTCTCGTACACGTCGACGTACCGGGCCCGGGTCGCCTCGACCACCTCGGCGGGCAGCTCCGGGGCCGGCGCCTGCTTGTTCCAGCCGCTGCTGGTGGCCCAGTCCCGCACGTACTGCTTGTCGTAGGAGAACTGGATCCGACCCGGCTGGTACGACTCGGCCGGCCAGAACCGGGACGAGTCGGAGGTCAGCAGCTCGTCGGCGAGGACGAGGGTGCCGTCCGGCGCCCAGCCCAGCTCGATCTTGGTGTCGGCGACCAGGATGCCCCGGTCCGCCGCGATCTCGGCGCCGCGCCGGTAGATGTCGAGCGTGATCTGGCGCAGCCGCTCGGCGGTCGCCTCGCCGACCTTGGCCACCACGTCCGCGTACGTGATCGGCTCGTCGTGCTCGCCGGCCGGCGCCTTCGTCGACGGGGTGAAGATCGGCTCGGGCAGGATCGACGCCTCCACCAGGCCCCGGGGCAGCGGTACGCCCGACACCGCGCCGGTGCGCTCGTACTCCCTGAGGCCGCCGCCCGTGAGGTAGCCGCGGGCCACGCACTCGACCGGGACCATCTCCAGCCGCCGGCAGCGGATCGCCCGCCCGGCGAACTCGGCCGGCACGTCGGTCGCCGAGATCACGTGGTTCGGAACGAGGTCGGAGAGCTGCTCGAACCACCAGAGTGAGAGCGCCGTGAGCAGCCGGCCCTTGTCGGGGATCGGCGTCGGCAACGCCACGTCGTAGATCGAGATGCGGTCGGAGGCGACCAGGATCAGGTCGTCGCCGTCGGCGTAGACGTCCCGGACCTTGCCCGAGTGCAGAAGTTCCACGCGCCCTAGTACACCACGCGGCACGCGTACACGATCACCGTGCCTGCGCTCGCCGGCCCGTGCTGCCGGCACCGGCGCCGGGTGTGCCCGGACGGCCGTTGACACCTTCGGGCCGTCCCTGCGTGAATGGGCCGACCGTCCCGTCCGCCGTGTTCCCAGGAGTCCCGCGTGCCCCTTTCGCGACCCCGGTCCGCAGGGGCCGATCCCGGCCGGCGGCGGGTGCTCGCCGCGTTGCTGGGCACTCCGGTCCTGGCCGCCGGCGGTCTCACCGGGTGCAGCGCCGGGCCGGCGCCCGCGCCGGTCCGGGAGGGACCGGTCGAGCTGTCGGTTTTCTGGTGGGGCGGGACGAGGCGCGCCCAGCTCACCGAGAAGGCGCTGCGCCTCTACACCGAGCGCCATCCCCGGGTCGGCTTCCGCGTCACCTGGCAGGGTTTCGACGGCTACTACTCGCGGCTCGCCACGCAGGCCCTCGGCGGGAACGTGCCGGACCTCGTCCAGGTCGACGACGGCGTGGTCACCGAGTACGCCCGCCGGAAGATCCTCCTCGACCTCACCGACCACGTGGCGGACAACCGGCTCGACCTGCGCGAGCTACCGGAGGGGCTGGCCCGCTACGGCCAGGTGGAGGGCCGGACGATGGCGGTGGCCGCCGGGCAGACCGTGGCCGCGCTGGTGTTCAACCGGGACCTGCTGCGCACGCTGCGCGTGCCGGAGCCGCGCGCCGGGATGTCCTGGGACGACTACGTCGACTGGGCCCGCCAGGTGACCCGGGCCAGCCGGGGCCGGGTCGCCGGCACCATGGACCCGTCCGGTGACCACCGGGCGCTCTGGCTCTGGCTGCGCGGCCGGGGGCGGGAGTTCTACCAGGGCCGGCAGCTCGGCTTCGGGGTCGACGAGCTGGTCGACTGGTTCGAGTTGTGGCGGGAGGCCCGCGTCGCGCGGGCGACCCCGAGCGCGGCCCTCGTCGAGCAGGCCGACAGCGGCGAGCCGGCCCGGCAGCTCGTCGTGTCGGGGTTGACCGCCGCCTCCTTCGCCTGGTCGCACCAGCTGCCCGAGCTGCAACGCCTCACCCGGTCGGAGCTGGGGGTCGCGCCCTTTCCGGGGTCGGCGGCCACCCAGTGGCCGCGGGCCTCGATGTACTGGGCGGTGTTCCGGGGCAGCCGAAACCCCGAGGCTGCGATCGACGTGATCAACTTCCTGACCACCGACGTCGCGGCGGGCGCCGTCCTCGGCCACGAGCGGGGGCTCACGCCGAGCCGGGCCGTCCGCCGGGCCGTGACGGCCGGCGTCACGGACCCGGCCGAGCAGCGTGCCGCCACGCTCGACGGCGTTCTCGACACCGGGTTGGGGCCGGCCCCGGCACCGCCCCCGCAGGGTCACCCCCGGGTCCGCAGCCTGCTCGTGGCGGCCGCCGAGAGCGTCCGGGCCGGCCGGGAGGACGGGCCGACGGCCGCCACCCGGTTCCTGGCCCAGGCCGGCGCAGCCCTCGCGGGCTGACCGGCCCCCTCAGCGCCGGGGCGGGCCGCCGCGCCGGTTACGCATGAGTCGCAGCAGCAACAGGACGATCACCACGACCACCACGAGGCAGCAGAGGAGACCGAGGAATCCGAAGCCACCGCCGCGCGACCGCCGCCGGGCGGCCTCCACGACCACCTCGCCGGTGCCGGTCGACGCCCAGGCCGCGACCGGGACGAACACCGCGAGCACGACCGAACCGAGGACCGCGCCGAGCCGGCCCCACCACTTGCCGAAAGAAGACATGCCCACATCCTCGCCGAGGAGCGCAAGGTCGGCACGGCGGTCGACGGCCAACACGCGAGGGGCACCTGCCGTGAAACGACAAAAACCCGGGCCCCTCATCTCTGAGGGACCCGGGTCATCTCGTAGCGGGGACAGGATTTGAACCTGCGACCTCTGGGTTATGAGCCCAGCGAGCTACCGAGCTGCTCCACCCCGCGTCGGTGAAAACAACTCTACCCCATCGTCTCCACCGGGTTTCGCGGGCCTCCCGATTCGGCGCCGTGGCGTTCCTCCGCTTCAGCGGTCGCACCGCAGCGCGGACAGGTCGACGGCGTCGGCCATCGCCTGCATGCCCTTGTCGTTCGGGTGGAGGTGGTCCCCGCCGTCGAAGAACGGCAGGAGCGCCTGCGGGTCGTACGGACTGCGTGTGATCCGGTCGAGGTCCACCACGGCGTCGAACGCGCCACCGCGCCGGATCCACTCGTTGACGCCCTGCCGCACCGCCTCGCCCGCGTCGTCGTACTCGGGCCAGCCCTTGTACGGCATGACCGTCGCGCCGACCACGCACTTCCCCGCGGCGTGCGCCCGGTCGACGATCTGCCGGTAGCCGGCCACCAGGTCGTCGACGGTGACACCGGCGTGGGCCTTGATGTCGTTGACGCCTTCGAGCACGAACACGGTCTCGACACCGGGCAGGGAGAGCACGTCGCGGTCCAGCCGACGGAGCGCGGCCTGCCCCGCGCCGTCGGCGAGCACCCTGTTGCCGGAGATGCCCTCGTTGGCCACGCCCTTCACCGTCCCGCCCGCCAGCGCCTGGAGCCGACGGGAGAGGTAGTCGGGCCACCGACGGTTCTCGTCCGACGTGGAGGCCCAGCCGTCGGTGATGGAGTCGCCGAGCACCGCCACGGCCCCGATGTCCGTGGACGTCTCCACGGTGACGGCGTCCAGCCAGTACCAGGAGTCCGTCCGGTCGATCCAGTTGGTGGCCGCCTCCTCGGCGGCGTGGTCACCGGCGGCCGCGTACGAGGTCTGCATGGCCATGCCGTGACCGGTCGTCGGCCCCTCGGCACCCGTCACGTACAGGCTGACGACGAGGTCGCTCTGCGCGGCCAGTCTCCCGGGCAGCGGATCGCTGTACGCCGTCTCGCCCGCCGGCACCGTGACCGACGCCCGGCCGCCGAACGTCAGCCGGCGGTTGCTGCCCCCGATCAGCTCCGCACCCTGCCGCCGGAGCCCCGCGTACGCGCTCGCGAAGGTCACCGGGTGCTCGCCGAAGGCGTTGCTCAGGCGGATCCGCAGGTCCGTCCCGCCGACGCTGGTGCGTACGACGAGGCGGTAGCTGCGGTCGGCGGGCCCGGCGCCCTGCCGGTCGGCGCTGGCGCCCCAGGTGACCACGGCGTGCCGGTCGCGAGCCGCCGTGGCCGAGGCCGGCGCGTTTCCCGCGACCGCCACCGACGCCGCCGGCCCGGCCGACACGGCCCGCGCGGCCGGCCCGGCCGACACGACCCGCGCGGCCGACACGGCCGGCGCGGAGGACCCGCCCTGCGCCGCCGGCCCCGCCTGCGCGGGAATCACCGTCAGCGGTACGCAGACCGCGGCGGCCAGCACCGCGCGGGTCGCCCGGCGCCGGTCGACCGGGCGACCGCGCCGGACGGTGTCGCGGTGCGGGCGGCGCATCAGAAGTCCCTCAGGGTGACGGACCCGCCGGGGGCCAGGTCGACCCGCCGGGTGACGCCACCGGTGACCACGGTCGTGCTGCGGCCGCCGACGCTCGTGAGGGTGGCCCGGGTGACCCGGCCGGCGCGCCAGGCGAGGTCGACGACGAAGCCGCCGCGGACGCCCACCCCGGACACCGAGCCGGAGGCCGCCCACGCGGCGGGCAGCGCGGGCAGCAGCTCGACGTGCCCCGGCCGGGAGTAGACGAGCATCTCGACGACCGCGGCGGGTGTGCCCAGGTTCGCGTCGATCTGGAAGATGCCGCGCCCCGGGTTCGTCTCGTAGATGTCGAAGAGGTTCATGGCAGTGCCGTTGCCACCGTCGATGGACGGCTTGAGGTTGGTGGCGATCAGCCGGTACGCCTTCTCCGCGTCCTTGAGCCGGGCCCAGCACAGGCTCCGCCAGGCGTTGGCCCAGCCGTAGCTGTTCATGCCGCGCGCGGTGAGCAGCGCCGTCGCGCCGGCGACGATCTGCGCCGGGGTGGAGTCGTCGGGGCGGATCCGGTCGCCGGGGAAGAGCCCGATAAGCGGGGAGAGGTGCCGGTGGGTGGTCTCACCGAGGTTGTCGGGCGACATCCACTCCTCGAGCCAGCCCGTCGTGGGGCTGACCACCGGCAGGTAGAGGCGGTTACGCAGCTCGTCGACGGTCTCGGCGTAGGCGCTGTCCCGCCCCAGCACCCGCGCCGCGGTGTGGTAGTTCCCGAAGAGGTTCCAGACCAGCTCCTGCGCGTAGGTGATGCCCCGGGCGTCCTGCGGCCCGTGCTCGGGCGACCAGTCGCCGTCGTCGACCAGCACCTCGCGGGTGACGCCGGACGCGTCGGTGACGGTGGTGGTGACGAGGCGGGCCGCCCAGAACTCCACGGCGCCCTTGAGCAGCGGATAGACCTTCGCCAGGTAGGCGCGGTCCTGGGTGTACTCGTAGTGCTCGAAGAGGTTCTGGCAGAGCCAGGCGTTGCCGGCCGGATGCCACCACCAGCCGCTTCCGCCGTACGGGTTGGTGGAGAAGGCCACCGCCCAGCCGGCGATCCGGCCGGTGGAGTTGCGGAACCGGTTGGTGGGGCTGTTGAACAGGCGGCGGGTGACGTCCGTCCAGGATGGCAGTTGCGCGAGGCAGTAGTCCGCGAGCGCGTCGAAGCAGACTCCCAGGCCCACCCGGTCGGCCAGCCAGTAGTTCATCTGGATGTTGACGTCGGTGTGGTAGTCGCCCATCCAGTCCGGATCGTTGCCGTCCAGCCACGGGCCCTGCAGGCCCATCGGCAGGCTGCCCCGCGATCCGGCGATCGTCAGGTAGCGGCCGAACTGGAGGTACGCGGCCTCGAGTTCCGGGTCGGGCACGTCGCCGCGCCACCGCGCCTCCAGCCGCTCCCAGGTGTCGAGTTCGCGCTGCGCGGCCGACGAGCCGCCGAGGTCGACGGTGAACCGCTCGAACAGCGGGCGGACGTCGGCCACGTGGGTGTGCAGCAGGTCGCGGACGGACTCGCGGGCCGCGGCCAGGACCTTGGTGCGGGCCAGGCGCTCGGGGTCCACGGACGGGTCGCGGAAGCCCGCGGCGGCGTCGGGCGCGTAGTTCGTGCCCCCGGTCACGATGACCGTGAGGTCCCGGCAGTCGGTGAACGAAATCGAGGTGCCGGTGACCGTGATCCGGCCGCTGTCGCTGCGCACCGTGACGGCGGCGCCGTACCTCAGCCCGTTGGCGAAGGACGCGCCGAACGACGCGCAGCGGTGCGCCACGTCGACGGTGGTCGACTCACCGTGGGTGCCCGCCAGGGCGACCGTGCCCGTGTACGCGCCCCGGCCCTCCTGTGTGAAGCGCAGGACGATCACGTCGTCGGGGCGGCTCGCGAAGATCTGCCGCCGGTAGGTGACGCCGCCCACCTCGTACGTGGCGCCGACGAGACCCTGCGCCAGGTCGAGCGTACGGCGGTAGTTGTCGACGCCACCCAGGTCGTGGCCGGGGATGTCGACGGTGAGCGTGGCCAGCAGGGTGAGGGAGCCGAAGTCGTCCCGCCCGTACGGGAACTGGCCGTCGCTCTGCAGGGTGTCGTTGCGCCCGCCGGTCCAGAGGGTGGCGTCGCTGATCGTCAACACCTCGCTGGCGGGGTCGTTGCCGGCGAGCGCGCCGAGGCGGCCGTTGCCGACCGGAAGCCCCTGCTCGATGAGGGAGGTGCCGGAGCCGGGGGCCCGCCACCACAGCTCGTTCCTCGCGGCGTCGGTCGGGGCGAGCAGGGGCGATTCGGTGGGGCGCCGAGGGGCCGCCGACGCCGCGAAGGCGGGCAGGCCACCCAGGGCGGTGACCACACCGGAGGCGGCGGCGAGGGCGAGGAAACCCCGCCGGCTCGGGCCGATGTCGCGCGATTCGGTGTTCCGGATGTCCATGTCGGTGCTCCAACCTGGCGGGCGGCGGGGTCCTCCGGCCGGGGGCCCGACCGGGTGGCCGGGCCCCACGGGGATCGGTCAGGGGGTCTGCGGGACGTCGATCCGGTCGATGTCGGGGGCGTACCAGTCGGCGCTGTCGACGGTGATGGTGTTGGCGCCCGCCCGGAGGGCCAGCTGGACGCTGATCGTCTCGGCCGTCCCCCAGTCGCCCGTGGAGGGGAACTTCACGCTCGTGCCGTTGCCGTCGTTGGAGGAGACGGTGGCCGAGCGGGCGTCGCCGCTCACGTAGGCGATGGTGACCGTGTAGATGCCGGCCCTGCGCACCGTGACGTCGTTGAACCGCAGCTTGCCGCCGAGGTAGAGGTTGCCGACCTTCTGGCCGCCCGAGCAGGCCTCGCATCCGGCCGGGGCCGCGTTGCCGCTCAGGGTGTTGGTGGCCGCCTCGGCCTCGTAGCGGGTGGTGACCAGCGCCGGCCCGTCGGGCCGGACGGTGAACAGCCGGGAACCGTGCGCCGGCAGCGCCGCGCTGATGCTGTCCCGGTACGCCCCGAGGTTCTTCCGGTTCCACAGGTCGCGCACGGCGGCCTTGCCGGTGAACCCGAGCGACGCCCAGTGGGCGGTGACCGAGGCGGGCGCGTCGGCGAGGTTGAACAGGGCCACGGTCCAGCTGCCGTCGGGGTTCTTCGCGGCCCAGACCTGCTGGTCGCCGGCGGGCGTGACCGGTCGGGCGGGCGCCGCGCCGTCCTGGTCGACCGCGATGACCTCGCGGTTGGTGAGCAGGGACAGGCCGTAGTCGTCGAGCCGGGTGAGGTCGTCGCCGGTGTACAGCGGCGACTTCGAGATCGCCCACAACGTCATGTACGTCTGCCGCTCGGCCCGGGTGAGGCCGTCCATCTCGCCGTTGCCCACGTTGAGCGTGTCGAGGTCGTTCCAGCCGCCGGGGCCGGCCTTGCGGCTCCAGGCCGGCGCGTCGTCGAACCGGTCGTCGACCGAGTTCTCCCAGGTGACGAGCGTGTTGCAGTAGCACTCGACGTCGGTGTCGATCCGCCAGCCGTTGGAGTACCGCTGCCAGTCGGCGGCGTGGTTGATGTCCAGGGACCAGGACAGCTCGAGGTGGATGGGCCGGCCGGCGGCGGCGATCGCCTTCTGCCAGGCGGCCACGTCGGCCACGTTGTCGTAGTTGTCGCCGGACTTGAACGAGCCCGGCCCGACGCCGTCGAGCTTGAGGAAGTCGTAGCCCCAGTCGGCGAACATCTGCGCCTGCGAGTCGATGTACCGCTGGGCACAGGGGTTGTCGAAGTTCAGCTTGTAGGCGCTGTCCCAGCCGTTCGTCGTACGCAGGTCCGGGTAGACGATGTCCGCGGTGGTGCAGCCGGGCGCGTTCCAGATGGGCGCCGCGCCGTCCGCGTACGCCTCCTTCTCCAGCCCGACGGGCAGGTAGATGCCCGCCTTCAGGCCCTTGCCGTGGATGTGGTCGGCCACGGCCTTCATGCCCCGGGGAAACCGGACCGGGTCGGGCGTCTGCCGGGCGTACCCGTCGAACCCGGGCTTCCAGGTGTTGTCCCGCCACCAGCCGGCGTCGATGTTGACGTACTCGTAGCCGAACGGCTTGAGCGTGGCGGCGAGCGCGTCCGCCTGCTTGAGGACGTTGGCCTCGGTGAGGTAGCTGTAGTCGCCGTCGGGGTTCAGGCCCGGGTACTTGGACGACTGCATGCTCCAACTGCTCCACCCCAGGTAGGGGCGCGCCGCGAGACCGGTCGTCGACGGCGCGGCCGTGCCGCCGGGCGTCGCGGCGTCCGCCGGCGTGCCGGCCCGCGCCGGCACGGCCCCGCCGCCCAAGGCGACGGCGAGCGCCGCGGCGACGACGACGCCGGTCCGACGCCCGGCACGTCTGCTGGCTGTTTCCACATCAACCTCCTGCTGGGGTGGTGTCCGTACGACCGGGCCGACCGTGGCCGGCCGTCGTCGGGTCAGGGAAGGACGAGCGACTGGATGCTCACGGCGGCCGCGCCGCGGGCCCACTCCTCGAACGGGAGCGGACGGATGGACAGGGGGCACTGGGCGGCGGCGCCGAAGGCCTGGCGCTCGAAGCTCGCGCGGATGGTCGTGTCGAACAGGTCGTACGCGGCGAGTCCCTCCCCCGAGACGACGATCCGGGTGGGGCCCACGAGGTTCGCGACGGCCGCGATGCCACAACCGATCGCGCTGCCGGCGCGGGCGAAGACGGCCCGCACGTCCTCCCGGCCGCCGCGCGCCAGCGCCACTGCCTCGTCGAGGCTCAGGTCGGGGCGGCCCGTGCGCTCCCGGGCCTGCGCCACGAGGGCGTCCGTGCCAGCGATGGCCTCGACGCAGCCGCGACCGCCGCAGTGACAGTCGGGGCCCGCGGCGTCCACGGGGAGGTGACCGATCTCACCGGCGACGCCGTACGAGCCGGAGACGAGCCGGCCGTTGACGACGAGGCCGCAGCCGATGCCCGTGCCGACGGTGACGAGGGCGAACGACTCGGCGCCCACCCCCTCGCCGAACCAGTGTTCGGCGGCCGTCAGCGCCTTCACGTCGTTCTCCACGGTCACGGTGAGGCCGGTGGCCCGGGTCGCGAGGCGCCCCAGCGGCACGTCGCGCCAGTGCAGGAACGGCGAGTAGCGCACGAGGCCGCTCGTGCGGTCCACGTCGCCGGAGAGGGAGAGCCCGAGCCGGCGGACCCGGGCCCGCTGACCGGGCAGCTCGTGGAGGAGCGTGTCCATGAGCCGGCCGAGCTCGCCGAGCACGGCCTCGACGCCGGAGTCGGCCAGCGGTCGGCGGGCCGTGGCGCGCACCCGGGCGCGCAGGTCGCAGACCACGCCGATCAGCTCGTCGGCGGTGATCTTCACGCCGAGGAAGAACTCGCGGTCGGCGCGGACGGCGAGCGGGCTGGCCGGACGCCCGGCGCCGGGGCCGGTGCGCTCGGTCGCGGCGAGCTCGTGCAGGTAACCCCGTTCGATGAGCGGGCGGGCGGCCTTGGTGACGGCGGCCGAGGAGAGGCCGAGCCGCCGGGCGAGCCGGACGCGGCTCACCGGCCCCTCGGTCAGCACCGCCGTGAACACGGCCGTGGCGGCCGGCGCCCCGATGAGCGCGCCCGTGTCGTCCGCGGGAGACATGCCCGAAAGCCTAAGGAAATATTTAACTTCTTCAAGTATTGATTTGGGTCCGGAGCCGTCCTACAGTCACCCGCACCGCACCCGGCCCCGCCCGCACCCGGCCCCGCCCGCACCCGGCCCCGCCCGCGCCCGGCCCTGGACATGACGAAAGCCCGCCCCCGGGATCCGGGAACGGGCTCTCACCTGGTGTTTCTCGTCGTAGCGGGGACAGGATTTGAACCTGCGACCTCTGGGTTATGAGCCCAGCGAGCTACCGAGCTGCTCCACCCCGCGTCGGTTCGTAAACCGTAACGCACGCCCCCCGTACTCCGCAAAACGGCTCCGGTGCGGGGTGGCCGGCAGCCGGAGCCCGGCTGCCCGGCGGCCAGCCGGCGGCGTAGCGCCGGGCGGCCGAGGCACGCGACCGGGCCGGCGGTCGCCCGCCGGCCCGGCGGCCTCAGTCCAACCAGTCGGAGACGGCCCGGACCGCACGCCGGCTGTAGTCGTCGACCTGGCGTCGGTCACTCGACGTGCCCTCCCAGCCCATCTCCCACAGCACCGTCACCACGTCGCCGGTCCGGATCGCCCGGATCAGGCGGATCGACTCGCCGTCCACCGGCTCGCCTCCCGCGAACGCCGGTTCGCGGATCTCGATGAGCACCGCCTCGTCGCCGAAGTCGCCGCCCGGCAGCAGCCGCAGCCGGGACGCCCGCCCGTCGCCGCTCTCCTGCTGGGGACAGTTCCGCACCGCCCGGCGCAGCTCGGCCATCCAGTCGTCGGCCCGCCCGGGACGGTGGATTGTGATGCTGTGCCGGTAGCTGCCGTACGGCACGGTGCCCTCCGGCTGGTTCGGGGTCAGGTGGTAGAAGAGCGCGCGGCTGCGGCTCCGCACCACCCCGCCGTCGAGGTCCGCGCCGCAGAGGTCCGGCAGCACGTTCCCGTCGGGCGTGAAGACCGGCGCCATGGCCGTGGTCGCCGCCGGCTGGACGAAGAAGGCCCGGTCCGGGATCGACGTGGGCGTACGCGGTGGCCGCGTCCCGGCCGTCGTGCGGGCAGCCGACGGCGTGCCGGCCGGGGTGACCCGGGACGGCGAGGTGGCCGGGGACGGCGTGACGGGCGACGGGGTCACCGGCACGGGAGACTCGGTCACCGCCGGGGCCGGCGTGTCGGCCGGGGGCGCGACGGGACCCTCGTCGCTGGCCAGCACCAGCCGGGTGCCGGTGGCGGTGCCGGCGACCAGCAGCGCCACGACGGAGGCGGCGACCGCCATCCGTACCCGCGCACGCCGGTCGGCTCGCCGGCGCAGCACGTCCGGCCCGTCGAGCGCGCGTCCGTCGGCGTCGGTGGCGAGCGAACGGTAGAAATCAGGCAGGTTAGGCGACATCGTGGGCCTCCAGCTCCGTGGCGGAGACACCGGGCAGCAGCGCGGCGAGCCGCGCGCGCCCCCGGGACAGCGACGACTTCACGGTGCCGGTCGGCACCTGCGTCTCCCGGGCGATCTCCTCCACCGACATGTCGAAGAGGTAGTGCAGGGCGAGAGCCTGCCGCTGGGCGGCTGGCAGCTGGCGCAGGGCGGCGAGGAGCAGCACCCCGTCCTCGCTGGGCGGCGGCACGACCGGTGGCGGCCCGCTGCGGACGAGCGCCGACCGCCACCCGTTCAGCCGCCGCCAGCGATCCGTGGCCAGCCGGGCGACGACCAGCCGCAGCCACGCCTCCGGCGCCGGGTGCGCCGACACGCGCCCCCACTGCCGCCAGGCCCGGGCGTACGCCTCCTGCACGAGGTCCTGCGCCTCGGTGTAGTCCCCGACGACCGCGTAGCCGTACCGGAGCATCCGTCGGGACGTGCTGCGGTAGAACTCGTCGAAGCTGCCCGCGTCCCTCATGTCGTCACCACGCTTTCCGGGCGCCGCGCCCCTTTTCAAGCAGGACGGACGAAAGGCGCGGCCGGTTGCGGTCGGAGAGACGACAGAGCCCCCGGCACCGGGACCGGTCGGTCCACGGGCCGGGGGCCTGCGGTGTGTCGGATCAGTCGCCCGCCGGTGGGCTGGTGCTCGGCGACGGCGGGGTGCTCCCCGGTGACGCGCTGCCGCTCGGCGTCGGCGAACCGCTCGGCGTGCCGGCTGCCGGGGTCACCTGACCCTGCGCCTGCTGGAAGGCGCTCATCGCCTCGTCCAGGGCCTTGAGCGCCCGCCCGTACCGCTCGAAGTCACCGGACGCCTGCGCGGCCCGGACCTCGCCGATGGCGTCCTGCACCCGTTCCGCCGCGGCGGCCAGCTCACCGGTGAGCGGTGGCGGCGTGTTGTCGCCGGTCGGTGGAGGCGGGTTGGTGCCGCCGGTGGTCGGCGGGTTGGTGCCCCCGGTGGTCGGCGGCGGCGCCCCCTGCGCGGCCTTCTTGCCCTGCTCGACGAGCTGCTTGATGCCGTCGGTCAGGTTGTTGGCCAGCGCCACGAACGAGCCGCCGTCGCCGTACGAGACGAGCACCCGCTGCAACTGCGGGAACGCGTCCTCGTTGTTGCTCTTCACGTAGACGGGCTCGACGTAGAGCATGCCGTTGCCGAACGGCAGGGACAGCAGGTTGCCGTACAGCACCTGCGCCTGGCCGGACGCCGCGAGGATGTTGAGCTGCCCCCGGATGTCGCCGTTGTTGGTCATCTGCTGGTGCACCTGCACCGGCCCGGAGATCCGGGTCTGGTCGGGCAGTTCCAGCACCTCCAACCGCGGCTGACCGTCGACGTACGACCCGGAGATCAGCGCGGCGAGGTTCTCCCGCTTGTTCGGCGTGACCGCCGAGGTGAGCTGGAACCGGGGACCGTCCTGGCCGGGGAACTGGGTGAAGAGGTAGTACGGCGGCTGCTTCTGGCCGCTGTCCGGTGCGTCCGGCACGTTCGGGACCTGCCAGAAGTCCTGGGCCGAGTAGAAGTCGCCGGGATCGGTGACGTGGAACTTCGTGAGCAGGTTGCGCTGCACCTTGAACAGGTCGTTCGGGTAGCGGAAGTGTTCGGCGAGCTCGGCCGGGATGTCCTTCTTCGGCAGCACCAGGTCACCGCCGAACGCCTTGTTCCACGCCTTCAGCACCGGGTCGTTCTCGTCGAACTCGTACAGCCGGACCGTGCCGTCGTACGCGTCGACCGTGGCCTTCACCGAGTTGCGGATGTAGTTGACGTCTTCCCGCGCCAACTGGAACGTGCCCCGGCCGGTCAGCTCGTCGGTGGTCTCCTCGCGGAGGTTGACGCGCTCGGCGTACGGGAAGGTCGCGGCCGTCGTGTAGCCGTCGACGATCCACTGCACGCGGCCGTCCACCACGGCCGGGTACGGGTCACCGTCGAGGGTCAGGAACGGCGCGACCTTCTCCACCCGGTCGCGCGGGTTGCGTACGTAGAGCAGCTTCGAGTCCTCGTTGACCGCGCCGGAGAGCAGGAAGTTGGACTCCTGCTCCTTGATCGCGTACAGCAGTCGCCGGGTGAACGAGCCGATCTCCACGCCGCCGGTGCCCGTGTAGGTGTAGAACTCGCCGCCGCCCTCGCCGACCGGCCGGTCGAACTCCGCCTTCTTCTCCGGGTCGGGCTGGCCGACGATCGCGTAGTCGTCGTCGCCCATCCGCTCGCCGTAGTAGATGCGCGGCTGGTTCGCGGGGATCTGCTCGGTCTGCGAGGAGCACGCCTCCTGCGTCCGGTCGCCGAGGAAGCCGGAGACGAAGAACGGCTGCCCGCCGCACACCACCTGGTTGGCGGGGGCGGCGACCAGGCCGTAGCCGTGCGTGTAGACGGTGTGCCGGTTGATCCAGGTGTTCTGCTGGTCGGTCAGCTCGCCGTAGTTGATCTCGCGGACGCCGACCACGTAGTCCGACGTCTTGCCGTTGACCCCGTACCGGTCGATGTCGAGCTTCGGGCCGAAGTCGTAGAAGCCCCGCACCTGCTGGAGCTGGGTGTACGTCTCGCTGACCAGTTGCGGGTCGAGCAGTCGGGCGTTCGGCACCACCGAGGTGTCGGTGGCCAGACTGGCGGGTGGAGTGAGGTTGTTCGCCGCGTACGGGGTTGTCTTCGTGTCCGCCAGGCCGAACGCCGCCCGGGTCGCCTCGATGCTGCGCTGGATGTACGGCGCCTCCTTCTCCTTGGCGCTCGGCTTCACCTCGAAGGTCTGCACGGCCCACGGGTAGATGCCGCCGATCGCCACCGCCGAGACACCCAGCAGGGCGAGCGAGATGCCCGGCCACACCAGGTTCCGCATCCAGGCGTTGGAGAAGATGATGATCGCGACCGCCACCACGACGGAGATGTACGCGAGGATCTCCTTCGCCGGCAGCAGCGCGTTGACGTCGGCGTAGCCGGCGCCGTAGAGCTTCGCGCCCTCGTTGTACTCCAGCAGCATGGCCCGCCGGTCCAGCACGTACGCGATCGCCTTGAGCGCCACGAAGACCGCGACGAGGGTGCTGAGGTGGGCGCGGGCGGCGTTGGTCATCCGGTCGCCGACGCCCTGCAACCGGACCCCGCCGAAGATGTAGTGCATGGCGAGCGCGCCGACCACGGCCAGCACCACGGCCGTGAACCCGACGCCCAGCAGGTAGCGCCAGAACGGCAGCTGGAAGACGTAGAACCCCACGTCGACGCCGAACTCCGGGTCCTTCACGCCGAAGTCGCCGCCGTTGCGGAAGAGCAGCCACTGGTTCCACCGGCTCTGCGCGGACAGGCCGGCGAACAGGCCCACGATCGCGGCGACGACCGCGATCCAGGTGCCGAGCCGCGGGGTGAGCGCCATGCGGTAGCGCTCCAGCGTCGCCTGCTCGACCGAGTGCGGGCGCAGCCGCGGACGCAGCCGGTAGGCCAGCCAGAGGTTGCCGCCGACGATCACGGCCATGGCGAGGCCGATCACGACGAAGAGCAGCAGTCGGGTGACGAGCACACCGGTGAAGACCTGTGTGTAGTCGACCTCGTCGAACCACAGCCAGTCCGTCCAGGCCTGTACGCCCCAACCGAGCAGGGTGAAGAGCGCGAACACCCCGACCAGGACGGCGATCGTGACGCGTCCGCGCCGACTCATCCTCGGCAGAGGGCTGCTGCTTCGCATGACCACTGTTGGCTCCGCACGCTCGATGTGATCGGCTCCGACCAGGCACCCAGAGTACGGGGTGTTCCTGAACGTGGCGGCCCGTGGTCAGCAGCGCGTCGGCTGGCCTCCGGCGCGGAGCGTCTCGAGCGCCTTGAGCGCCTCGTCCAGCGAGCCGATCCGGATCAGCGGCAGGTCGGGCTGCGGGTTGCGGACGGCCTCGGCGCAGTTGTCCGCCGGCACGAGGAACACCTTGGCGCCCGCGTGCTTGGCGCCGACCAGCTTCTGGGCGATCCCGCCGATCGGGCCGACCTTCCCCTCGTCGTCGATGGTGCCGGTGCCCGCGATCACCATGCCGCCGGTCAGGTCGTCGGGGGTCAGCTTGTCGACGATCCCGAGCGCGAACATCAGGCCGGCGCTGGGCCCGCCGATGTCCTCCAGGTCGATGCTCAGGTTGAACGGGTGCGGCTGCCGCTGCTCGATCTCGACGCCGATCCGCGGGTGGCCGTCCTGCTCCCGGCTGGTGACCCGCGCGGTGGCCGGCGTACCGGCCCGGGTGTAGCCGATGGTGAGCGCGGTGCCCGACGGCTTGGCCCGGATCAGCTCGGTGAGCCGGGCGGCGACCGGAACGGGCTGCCCGTCGACCGAGGTCAGCACGTCGCCGGGCTTGAGCAGCCCCACCGACGGGCCGCCCGCGGTCACCGACTTCACCACCACCTGCACCGGGAAGCCCAGTTCCCGCAGCGCGGCGGTCTCGGCGCTGGTCTGCGAGGCCGCGAAGTCCTCGGCGTTGCGCTTCTCGACCTGCTCCTGCGACTCGCCCGGCGGGTAGATCAGTTCGCGGGGCACGACGGCCTCGTCGTCGGAGAACCAGCCGGCGATGGCCGAACGGAGCTTGACCGACGGCTGGACGCCGACCGTGGTGAGCCGCAACTGCCCGGCGGAGGTGGAGGTCGCCCGGCCGGAGACCTGGATGACCTCCTTGCCGTTCTCCGTGCCCAGCGTGTTGACGGTCGGTCCCGGGCCGAGCACCACGTACGGGATCGGCGCGCCGAGCACCCCGATGCTGAGCAGAGCGGTGAGCAGGGCACCGAGGAGGACGGTCACGCCGCGACGTCTCATGCGGCAGAGCGTACCGACCGGGCCGGCACGCACCGGCGGTACGCGGGCGACTTCGCCCTCAGCGCAACGCCAGCGGCACGACCTGGGGCGCGGCGCGCGTACCGTAGACCTCGTGCCTGATATTCCGTTCGGTTTCGCACTCCCGGGTGGGCAACCACCAGACCCCAACGATCCCGCGCAGATGCAGCAGTTCATGTCGCAGTTGCAGCACCTGCTCTCCTCGTCGGGCAGCGGGCCGGTGAACTGGGACCTGGCCCGGCAGGTGGCCGCGAGCCAGCTCGCCGCCGCGGGCGACCCGGCGGTGTCGCCGTACGAGCGCAACGCCGTCGAGGAGGCGCTGCGGCTGGCCGACCTGTGGCTGGAGCCGGCGTCCGCGTGGCCGTCCGGCATCCAGACCTCGGTGGCCTGGAACCGCAACGAGTGGATCTACAAGACGCTGGACGTCTGGCGCAAGCTCTGCGACCCGGTGGCGAGCCGGATGGTCGGCGCCATGGGCGACCTCGTGCCTCCGGAGGCCCGCGCCCAGCTCGGCCCGATGCAGTCGATGGTCGCCACGCTCGGCGGCGCTCTCTTCGGCGGTCAGCTCGGCCAGGCGCTGGGCTCGCTCGCCGCCGAGGTGCTCTCCGCCGGTGACATCGGGCTGCCGCTCGGCCCGGCCGGCACGGCCGCGCTCATCCCGGCCAACATCAAGGCGTACGGCGAGGGCCTGGAGCTGCCGGAGGACGAGGTCCGCCTCTACGTGGCCCTGCGCGAGGCCGCCCACCAGCGCCTCTTCCAGCACGTCCCGTGGCTGCGCGGCCACGTGCTGAGCGCCGTCGAGATGTACGCCTCGGGCATCCGCGTCAACCGGGAGGCGATCGAGGAGGCGATGGGCCGGGTCGACCCGACCGACCCGGAGTCGATGCAGGCCATCGCGCTGGAGGGCATCTTCACGCCGGAGGACACCCCGGCGCAGAAGGCGTCACTGGCCCGCCTGGAGACCGCGTTGGCGCTGGTCGAGGGCTGGGTGTGCCACGTGGTGGACAGCGCGGCCCAGGGCCGGCTGCCCGACGTGGTACGCCTCGCCGAGGCGTTCCGGCGGCGGCGGGCGGCCGGCGGCCCCGCCGAGCAGACCTTCGCCGCGCTGGTCGGTCTGGAGCTGCGCCCACGGCGGCTGCGCGAGGCGGCCGCGCTCTGGGCCGCGCTCACCGAGCACCGCGGCATCGCCGGCCGGGACGCCCTCTGGGGCCACCCCGACCTGCTCCCCTCCGAGGACGACTTCGCCGACCCCGTGGCGTTCGCGATGGCCGACGTCGACATCATGGATGAGCTGGAGAAGTTCGACTTCACCGCTCCCGGCGGCCCGGAGGAGCAGGCGCCCGGCGAGAAGGAGCGGCGACCGGACGACGACGAGGGCGACAACCGCTCCTGACCCGTCCCGCAGCCGCGGGCCCGCCCGCGACGGGACTTCACCAAGAGTGAGATCGACGCGCGAACGGCGTGACCCGGCCAGCCGCGCGACCCCGACCTCGGACTGCTAATCACTGCGAGCCTGATGCCTCAGAGGCATATTTATGACTCTGAGGCATCAAGCCTTCGGGCGATCCGCTCCGGTCGGGGCGGCTCCGCCAGCTCGCAACGCCCACCGGCAGCGGCGCGACGCCGACCGCCAGCCGCGACGCGGTGCCAACACCAACGGTGGCGCGGCGCTGACCACCAGCCAAGACGCGCGCCGGACCAGGACCAGGCAGTCAGCCGGGGTGGCCCGCGCCGGAGAGCAGGGCGCGGGTGGCCTCCCACCCCTCGACGGCCGGGTCGAGCATGGCCACGTCGGCGGGCCCGCGCTGGCGGCGCCAGGCCGGTGTCACCGCGAGGTCGCCGGGGCGGGGAGCGGCGGCGCGTACGGTGCTCGGCAGCGTGCGGTCCAGGTCCACGGGCGGCAGCCAGTGCGGCACGGGCAGCCGCGCGGCGATCCCGAGCAGCCCCGGTCCGCCGCCCTCGGCAGGCGCGACCGCCACCGGGCGGCTGGTCAACGGGCGGAGCAGCTTGCCGATGGTCAGCCCCGGTAGGTCGGGCGCGTCGGCGGCGATCACGGCGGCCTGGTCGTACCCGGTCAGCGCCGCGAAGACGGCGCCCGGCGTCGGCTCGGGCACCTCGTACACGGCCATGTCGGGCCACGTCACCGCGTCGGCGAGCGCCCGGTCTGCGGGGGTCACCGCCACGGCGGTGTCGACCTCGGCCAGCATGGCGAGCAGGTCGACCGTGTCCTCGGCCAGCGCCGCGCGCCACCGCGCCGAATCCACGCCCGGCGGCGCCCAGGCCACCGGCCCCAGTAGCGCCACCACCACCCGCCGCACCATCCCCCGACCCTAACCCCCCACCCCGCACCCGTCCCGTGATCATGAGGTTGGCGGCGCGTCCGAAGATCGAAGGCGCCGCACACCTCATGATCGACGCGCCCGCCGGAACGGTGGGCAGCGCCGGGCTGGTCAGTCGGTCAGGGCGGGGACGGCGGCGGCCGCTGCCACGCCCTCCAGGTAGCCGCGGGCGCGCTCGGAGCGGGGGTAGCGGGCGACCAACGCCCAGAACTCGGCGTTGTGGCTCGGCACGATAAGGTGCGCCAGCTCGTGCAGGAGCACGTAGTCGATCACCCAGTCGGGCATGTCCTGCACACGGTGCGAGATCCGGATGGTGCGGTCGGCGGGGGTGCACGAGCCCCAGCGGCCGTTCTGGTTGGTGACCCACCGGACGCTGGCCGGCACCGCCCGGGCGCCGTACTCGGTGAGATAGGTGGTGAGCAGCCGGGTGGCCCGTGCGAGCAGCTCGGCGTCGGAGCGGGCGAGGCGCCCCTCCCGTGCGGCGAGCCGGGCCAGCATCCGGTCGACCCACTCGCTCTCCTCGGCCCGGGAGAACTGGTCGGGAATCAGGACGACGACCCGCTCGCCGTCGCGGTACGCGGACACCGTGCGTCGCCGGCGCTGGCTGCGCCGCACCTCGACAACCGGCTTGCGCGCGCCTGCCATCACAGACCCGCGCAGCCTCGGTTTGCTGCCACGAAGGAAAGCTACTGCCTAGTGACCAGGGGTACGCAAGGGTCAACCCTCCGACACGCGCCCGGAAGATGGCGATTGGTCGCCAGGAGTCCTGAAAATTTTCTTGCCGGAGTGTGGCACCGCACGACCGTCACGCTTCGTGGCGGCTCCGAAGCCCGCCCCCTGGGAGTGGGCGGTGCGCACCCCCACCGTAAGTGATCATCCCGCTCGGCCGTCCGCCGGGGGGTGCCCAGGAGCCGTCTGAGGCGGTTTGGTCGGCGTGTCCGCGCCAAACTGACTTATCCGACGTTATTCGCCGTGCACACTCTCGTGGTCGGCTTCCTCACAGTGTCGCCGCACAGCTGACATGGAACCGCCCGCACCTGGGTAGGGTCCGCGGACCAGCGGTCACGCGAGTGGCCGTAGGAGTTAGACCCGAGCGCCGGGGCCCCGTGTGGCCCGCCGCCGGGAACCCCGCCGGGACGGTATCGACCGGCGGACGAGACGAGGAGGGCACCGTGGCCGACCAGGCCCAGACCTACAACGGTTACTGCGTCAAGTGCAAGGAGAAGCGGGACTTCGAGGGGCACATCGAGGTCTCGAAGACCGGGATGAACATGGCCAAGGGCAAGTGTCCGGTGTGCGGCACAACAGTGAACCGCATCCTGGGCAAGGCCAAGGTCTGACCCGACCACGACGACGGGGAGGGGTGGCTCGGACGGGCCGCCCCTCCCCGTCGTCGCACCCGGGGCGCAGCCTGTCGGCTGTCCGACAGGCGACGCCAGGGGCTGTGGATAACCCGGGAGATCCTGTGGACAGCCCTGGACAGAGGCGTCCGCACCTGTGGACAACGATCGACGCAGCGCAGGGACTCGGTCACGATTCGTCGTCATGAGCCGCGCCGTCCTTCCCCGCCCCACGTTGCTGCCGGGCCTCACCCGGCTCTGGCGTGACCGGCACACGCTCCAGCTCGGCGTCGGGCCGGGCCGGGCCGTCCTGCTCGAGATCGCCGACCCGCGCGCCGCCCGGCTGCTCGACCTGCTCGACGGCACGCGCAGCGAACGCGGCGTGCTGACGCACCCGGTCGCCACCGACGTCGGCGCCGACCAGGCCCGTACGCTGCTCGACGCCCTGCGCGCCGCGGGCCTGCTCGTGGCCGGGCACTCGCTGCTGCCGCGCGACCTCGCCGGGCCGACCCGGGCCCGGCTCGCCGCGGAGGCCGGCGCGCTCGCCCTCGCCGCCGCCGCGTTGCCCGCCAGTCCGGCGCAGGTGCTGCGCCGGCGGCGAGCCGCGCGGGTGCTGGTGACCGGGCCCGGCCCGCTGGGCGCGGCGGTCGCCGTGGCGCTCGCCCAGGCCGGAGTGGGCCAGGTCACCACGAGCCTCGCCGGTCCCGTACGCCCGACCGATCTGGTGGGCACCGGCATCCCGGCAGCGGACCTCGGACGTCCGCTCACCGCCGCCGTGCGGGACGCCATCGCCCGCGCCGCCCCCGGCGCCGGGGTGCCGCACGGGCGGATCCGTGCCGACCTGGTGGTGCAGGTCGGCACCGACCGGCCCGCGGCGCTGGTGGCCGCCGGCCACGCCCAGCGGCGCCAGCCACACCTGCTGGTCACCGTGCGGGAGGGTGTGCCGGTCATCGGGCCGATGGTGCGGCCTCCCGTCGGTCCCTGTCTCCACTGCGTCGACCTGCACCGCGCCGACCGCGACCCGGACTGGCCCCGGCTCGCCGCCCAACTCGCCGCCGGGGAGCCGGCTCCCGCGGGCGCCGCGGCGACCCTGCTCGCCGCGGCCGGGTACGCCGTCGCCGAGGCGCTGGCCCAGCTCGACGGGGGCGCCCCCGAGACGCTCGGTGCCGCGGTGGAGATCGACGGCCCCGGCCGGTTCCGCCGTCGTGGCTGGCCGCCGCACCCGTCCTGCGGCTGCTTCCGGCGCGGCCGGTGACCCGACTCGCCGGAAAGAATCAACGGAACCTGTCCCCTGACGCCCGTTGTGCGCCCGGGCGTCCGGACCGAACGACGGTCGCCGGGGGCGCTCAGCAGCCGCGAGCCCGCCGAGTCGGTAACAATGACCGGGTGACCGACATCCCGCGCCGGGCCGTGTCCCGGACCGCCAAGCTCGCTTCACTGCCGCTCGGCTTCGCCGGGCGCACCGTCCTCGGCATGGGAAAGCGCGTCACCGGGCTCGCCTCCGACGTGATCTCGGCGGAGATCCAGCAGCGCACCGCCGAACAGCTCTTCAGCGTCCTGGGCCAGCTCAAGGGCGGTGCCATGAAGTTCGGGCAGGCGCTGTCGGTGTTCGAGGCGGCGCTGCCGGAGGAGATCGCCGCGCCCTACCGGCAGGCGCTCACGAAGCTCCAGGAGGCGGCGCCGCCGCTGCCCGTGGCGAGCGTGCACAAGGTGCTCACCGAGCAGCTCGGCCCGGACTGGCGGGACCGCTTCGTCGAGTTCGACGACCGTCCGGCCGCGGCGGCCAGCATCGGGCAGGTGCACCGCGCGGTCTGGCGGGATCCGGGGTACGGGCCGTCGGGTGCGCCCCACAACCGGGACGTGGCCGTCAAGATCCAGTATCCGGGTGCCGGGGACGCCCTGCTCTCCGACCTGAAGCAGCTCTCCCGGCTCGGCGGGATGCTGCGGGCGATCCAGCCCGGGCTGGACGTCAAGCCGCTCCTCGTCGAGCTGCGCGAACGCATCACCGAGGAGCTCGACTACGAGCTGGAGGCCGAGTCCCAGCGGGCTTTCGCGGCCGCGTACGCCGACGACCCGGAGATCTACATCCCGGCGGTCGTCTCGTCCGCGCCCCGCGTGCTCGTCACCGAGTGGGTCGAGGGCACCCCGCTGGCCGACATCATCCGGGAGGGCACCGAGGAGCAGCGGGACGAGGCGGGTCGCCTCATGGCCACCCTGCACCTCTCCGCGCCCATGCGGGCCGGGCTCCTGCACGCCGACCCGCACCCCGGCAACTTCCGGCTGCTGCCGGACGGCCGGCTCGGCGTCATCGACTTCGGCGCCGTGGCCCGGATGCCCGAGGGCACGCCCGAGCCGATCGGCCGGCTGGCCGGCCTGGCCCTGCGCGGCGACGCGGAGGGTGTGGTGAACGGGCTTCGTGAGGAGGGCTTCCTCAACCAGACCGATCCGATCGACGGGCAGGCGGTGCTGGACTACATCCGGCCCATGCTCGAGCCGGTGGCCGCCGACGAGTTCCGGTTCACCCGCGCCTGGCTGCGCAGCGAGGCCGCCCGGCTGGCCAGCCCCCGCTCGCCCGCGTACCAGCTGGGCCGGCAGCTCAACCTGCCCCCGTCGTACCTGCTCATCCACCGGGTCACCCTCGGCTCGATCGGGGTGCTCTGCCAGCTCGAGGCGAAGGCGCCGTACCGGAGCATCCTGGAGCGCTGGCTGCCGGGCTTCGCGCCGGTCGCCTGAGCGTCCCCACGTCGGCGACGACGCGTCCTTCGACGGACACACCGAGGGGCGGGTGGCCGGAGACCGGCCGCCCGCCCCTCGGTGGGTGTTTCTAGAGAATGCCCAGTTCGCGCGCCGACTGGTTACGGCTGTTCATGGCGACGGTGCGGGCGGATCGGGTTGCCTCAGTGCTCGTGGTGCGTCCGGCCTGAGGCCGGCGCATTCGAGCCCTGGACAACGCTTCGTGAAGTAGTTGCATCTCGATGACTCCGTTCGGGACGTGCAGCATGGTGTTCTCACTCGTCACCGGTGTGGCACCGGCGTAGTTGGGACGGGTCGGGTTCATGTCAGGCCGCCAGCCGGACCGCGTTACGCCCCTGGGCCAGGCCACTGGCCGCGAGACGCGCCTCGGCCTCGACCCGCAGGGCCGCGTCGCGGGCGACGTCCTCCTTGCGCGGACGGCCGCGGGGCCGCTTGCGCGGGACGACCGCGCCACGCTCGAAGATCTCGCCACCCCAGACGCCCCAGGGCTCGGCACGCTCCACCGCGCCGGCGAGGCACTCGACGCGCAGCGGGCAGTCCCCGCAGAGCGACTTGGCCAGCTCGAGCTCGGTGGGCGAGTCGGAGAACCACAGGTCGGGGTCGAACTTCCGGCAGGGCAGGTTCGCCTCCAGCTCGACGTTCACGTCGAGCGAGGCCAACGCCAGACTCATCACCCGGTCACCTCTCTCTCACTTCGATTTCGTGGATCGCTACTTCCGACTACTTCGGCGGGACAAAAAACTGAGGCCGCGGATCCCGGTGTGCGGGTTCCGCGGCCTCGAGGTGAGCCGGTGGTCTGGTGATCAGACCGGTCTACCTCGAGGTGGAACACCGCGGACGTCCGTGCGCTTGTTGGCGACATCGACGCCCATGCCCGTGAAGCCACTGGTCCCCTCGACTCCGATCGGTGCGACGGTGAGGTTCAGCTCGGCCTGAACCTGGACCTGGTGCACCTGCGGAACCGACGGTCGTGCGGCGGCAAGGGCCACCCGGACAGCCGACAGCGGAGCGCAGGCAGCTGGCATCGCCGCCGGACGCTCATAGGTAAAGATCTTCACGGGTGCCACCTCCCTCACGTTCCTCGAATCGACTGGACCTACCCCCCGTGAGCAGGCCGAATGGCGCCGCTCGCGAGGTGTGTCCTGAGGCTATTCCTCGCCGCACGGGGAGGGCAAACGAATTTACGACTCGATTTCGAAAGTTTTCTCCGGGCAGACGTCCTCGACGGCCGCGCCCGAAACCAGCGCCAGGACGGAATCTCCGTAGAGGCCCACTTTGCGTGGTCCGATCCCGGCGATCGCGATCAGCTCCTCGGGGCGGCCGGGACGCCGCTCGGCGAGCGCGACCAGCGTGGCGTCGGTGAACACCACGTACGCGGGGACCTTCTGCGCCCCGGCCACCCGCCGGCGCCACTCGCGGAGCCGCTCGTGGAGTTCCTCGTCCATGTCGGAGGGGCAGGTCGCGCAGCGGCCGAGCTTCCGGTCGGGACCGGCGAGCAGGGTCGCGCCGCAGATCCGGCAGGAGACGATCTGCGTACGGCGGCGCTCCGGCCGGGCCGTCGGGCCCGGGCCGCGGGCCCGCTCGCCGCCGCCCGAGCGGTCCAGCTGTGGCAGGAAACGCGACGGCCGCCGGGCCCGCCCGCCCGGGGAGCGCGCCACGGCGTACGACAGCCAGAGCCACTCCCGGGCCCGGGTGATCCCCACGTAGAGCAGCCGGCGTTCCTCCTCGACCTGCTCCACGGTCTTCGCGTACGTCGTGGGCAGGGTGCCCTCGGAGAGCCCGACCAGGAACACCGCGTCCCACTCCAGCCCCTTCGCCGCGTGCAGCGAGGCGAGGGTCACCCCGTCCACCGTCGGCACGTGCTGCTGGCTGGCCCGGCGGTGCAGCTCGTCGGTGAAGTCGCCGAGTGTCACCGGCCGCTCGACGGCCGCCGCCTCCCCGATGGGGAGCACCGTCGGGGTGGCCGCGTACTCCTCGGCGAGCTGCACCAGCGCGGCGAGGGCCTCCCAGCGTTCCCGGGCGGCGCCACCGGCCGGCGGGGCGTCGGGCGCCCAGCCGACCGCGGCGAGCGCCTCGACGACGGCGGCCGGCAGCGGGGTGTCCCCGGGGAGGGAGCGGGTGGCGGCGCGCAGCGCGACCATCGCCTGCCGCACCTCGGCCCGTTCGAAGAAGCGCTCGGCTCCCTGCACCACGTACGGCACCTCGGCCTCGGTGAGCGCCTTCTCGTACGCCTCGGACTGGGCGTTGGTGCGGAACAGCACGGCGATCTCGCGGGCGGGGGTGCCGGCGTCGACCAGCGCGCGGGCGCGGGCGGCCACCGCGTTGGCCTCCGCCGGCTCGTCGGTGAAGATCCGCAACTCCGGCTCGGGGCCGGGCGGGCGCTGGCCCCGCAGCTCCAGACGGAGCCGGGCCTCGGTGCCCCGCGCCTGCGAGATCACCGCGTTGGCGAGCCCGACGACCTGCGGCGTGGAGCGGTAGTCGCGCACCAGCCGGACGACCACGGCCGCGCGGTGCCGGCGCGGGAAGTCAACGAGGTACGACGAGGTGGCCCCGGTGAACGAGTAGATCGTCTGGCTCGCGTCGCCCACCACGGTGAGGTCGTCGCGCCCGCCGAGCCAGGCTTCCAGCAGCCGCTGCTGGAGCGGGTTCACGTCCTGGTACTCGTCGACGACGAAGTGCCGGTACTGCGCCCGCACCTGCTCGGCGACGTCGGCGTGCTCCTCGATGCCCCAGACCGCGGCGCGGAGCATGTCCTCGAAGTCGATCACACCGTTGCCGCGTTTGATCTTCTCGTACGCCGCGAAGACCTCGGCCACCTTCGCGGGCTCGTGCGGGGTGTCGCGCAGCGCCTTGGCTGCCGCCACCACGTACTCCCCCGGCTCGACCAGCGACGACTTGGCCCACTCGATCTCGCCGGCCAGGTCGCGGGCCGCGGCGCGGTCGGTGCGCAGGCCGACCCGCGCGGCGGCGAGTGTCACGAGCCGGACCTTGCTGTCCAGCAGCTCCGGCATGGCCCGCCCGTCGAGCAGCCGGGGGGCGAAGTAGCGCACCTGGCGCAGGGCCGCCGCGTGGAAGGTGCGTGCCTGGACGCCTGGCACGCCGAGGACCGTGAGACGACTTCTCATCTCGGCGGCAGCCCGGGCCGTGAACGTGACCGCCAGCACGTGCCGGGGGGAGATCTCCCCGGTGAGGGCGCGGTGGGCGATCCGCGAGGTGATGGCGCGGGTCTTGCCGGTGCCGGCGCCGGCAAGCACGCAGACCGGCCCGGCCGGCGCGGTCACCGCGCTGCGCTGCTCGGGATCCAGGCCGGCGAGCACCCGCTCCGCCGCTGAGTGAACCACCACAGCCAGGAATTCTGGCAGCCACCCCGGACGTTGCAGCGGTTAGCCTCGGCTTGATCGGCAAGCCACCGGGCGGACGGTTGGAGGACGAGACCATGCTGACGATGTATTCCACCTCGTGGTGCGGCTACTGCCACCGGCTGAAGTCGCAGCTGGACCGGGAGGGCATCGGGTACGAGGTGGTCGACATCGAGCAGGACCCGCAGGCCGCGGAGTTCGTGATGAGCGTGAACGGCGGCAACCAGACCGTCCCGACGCTGCGCTTCGCCGACGGCAGCGCGCTCACCAACCCGTCCATCACCCAGGTCAAGCAGCACCTGGACAGCATCGCCGCCTGAGTCCCACAGCACCGCGAGAGGCGGCCGCCCGTCGGGCGGCCGCCTCTTTCGCGTCCGCGACCCACCCACCCCGCCGACGCGGGCGACCATGGGGTCAGCGGCACCGCTGCCGGCATGTCGCGCCGGTAATCTCATGATCATCGGGCCGGCGCGGGGACGGAACGCGCGGGGGCGGGTGCGGCGCCGGGACGCGCGGGGGCGGGACGCCGGCGCGCGCGGTCGGGCGCGTGAGGTGGCGGGCCCGCCAGAGGTAGCCGCCGGCGAGCAGCGTGGCCACGCCGGTCACGAGGAAGAGCAGCCGGTAGTCGAGCACGCCGACCAACAGCGCCCCGGCGCCGATCGAGACCGCCTGCGGGCCGCTCACCACCGCCTCGGCGGCGGCCACCACCCGGCCGAGCAGCCCCGGCGGGGTACGCCGCTGGATGAGCGTGTGGAGCCCCACCATGGTCAGCGGGAGCGAGAAACCGGCCAGCAGCACCGCCGCGACGCCGAGGCGCAGGTCGGGATACGCGAGCGCCAGCGCGGCCGGCCCGAAGAAGGCCACCCCGGTGGCCAACGTGCCGACCTCGCCGAGACGGCGTACCGCGCCGGGTGAGCAGAGGCTGCCGACCAGACCGCCGACGCCCTGCACGGTGACGAGCACGCCGACGAACGCGGCGTCCCGGCGGAGCCCCTGGTCGACGTACGCGAAGATCAGTGACTCGGTGAAGCCCATCACCAGCGAGCCGAGGCCGTAGCCGAGCAGGGCCCGGCGCAGCGCCGGCTCGCCGGCCAGGTGCCGCAGGCCCGCGCCGAGGTCGAGGGGCCAGCGCGGTCCCGCTCCGGGCGGAACGGCCTCCGTCGTACGGAGCATCCCCACCACGGCGGCCGCGGTCAGGAAGCCCAGCACGCCGATCGCGGCCAGCGCCGCGCCGCCGACCGCCGCGTAGAGGCCGGCGCCGGCGAGCGGCCCGACGAGGCGCAGCCCCTGGCGTACGGTCTGCAGCACACCGTTCGCCTCGGCCAGCAGTTCCACGGGCACGAGCTGCCGGATCAGCCCGCTGAGCGCGGCGCTGAGAGCCAGGTAGGACAGCCCGTACAGGGCGGCCACCGCGTAGACGATCCACACGTCGCCCCGGTCCCGCACGAGAAAGAGCGGGCTGACGACCAGCGCGGTCACCAGGTTGGCGGCGACGAAGAACGGCCGGCGCGGGCAGCGGTCGACGAACCATCCCACCAGCGGCGCCAGCGCCATCGGTGCGATGACCGCGAAGATGGTGGCGCCGGCCAGTCCGTCCGACCCGGTGAGGTCCTTGACCCAGATGGCCAGCGCGAGCAGCAGGATCGACTCCGCGCTCATGCTGGCCAGCAGCCCGCAGAAGAGCAGGCGGAACTCGGGGCGGCGCAGGACGGTCCGCATGGATGGGTCCTCCGGCGGGCGGTGGTGGCGGCGCGGGGCGGGCACGGTCTCCGGTGGCGCGGCGGGCGCGTACGCGTCGTCCGGCGACCGCGCCTTCCACGGTCCTCTTTTCTGCGAGACACGCCCCCGGGCGGAACGTCGGGCGCCGGTCGTGACGTCCATACTGACGGTGGGGGGCGAACTTCATACAGTTACCGTCGCGTCCGCGGCGGTCGACGGGAAAGAGGACACTGTGCCTCCTGCCTCACCCAGCCCCATCCTGCGACGGCGCAGGCTGGGCACCGAGCTGCGCCGGCTCCGCGAGGCCGCGGGTCTCACCGGGGACCAGGTCATCGAGCGGATCGGCTGGGCCTCCGCGTCCAAACTCTCCCGTCTGGAGAACGGCCGCAGCCGGCCGGACCCGGAGGACGTGCGCGCCCTGCTCGACCTCTACGGCGCCGACGCGGCGCTGCGCGCCGACCTCCTCGGCATCACCCAGGAGGCGGGCGACATGCGTGGGTGGCTGAAGAACTTTCCGGTGATGACCCAGCAGCAGCGCAGCTGGGCCGAGCTGGAGGCGGGCTGCGCGGCGATCTCGGAGTACAACCCGGTGCTGGTCCCCGGGCTGTTGCAGACCCCGGGCTACGCCAGCGTCCGGATCGTCTCGGCCCGTCGGGTCGCCGAGCGCGCCGGCGACCCGGAACCCACCGAGGAGCCGGAGGTCGAGGTGCAGGCCCGGCTGGCGCGGCAGGGGCTGTTGACCCGGGAGCCGGACGCGCCCCGCTACACGGCGGTGATCGAGGAGGCGGCGCTCGGCCACCGGGCCGGCCCGCCGGACGTGCTCCACGAGCAACTCGCCCAGCTCTGCGAGCTGGCCCTGCTGCCGAACGTGACCCTGCACGTGCTGCCGCGCGACACCCCGATCGGCGACTGGTACCTGCCGCCGACCGCGTTCTCCGTCTACCGGTTCGCCGATCCTCTCGATCCGGAGACGGTCGCCATCGAAGGGGGCTTCACCGACGTCATGTCGACCGAGGCAAAAACCCTAAATCGCTATAAAGTGGTGTTCGAGTGGCTATGCACGGCGGCACTTCCCGCCTCGGACACGCTCTCCTGGCTGATCGAGGCGACGGGACGGCTGACCGGGACGGCGAACCCGTCCACAGTGGCGTACGGGCCGGCAACGGCGCCGACCCAACGCCGCCGGCATCCGGGGCGGCTGACGGAACGGTGATCCACGGGGGACCCTCCGTCCGGGCGTGCGGCACCACTCGTCCCATCGGAGCGGTTCGAATGGAGCAGAACCATGAACGAGATCCGCAACACCCGGTCCGTCACCGCCGAGCATCTGACGGGCGCCCCGTGGCGCAAGAGCACCCGCAGCCAGACCTCCAACTGCGTGGAGGTCGCCCCGCTGGGCAACGGCCCGGCCGCGGTCGCGCTGCGCGACAGCAAGGACCAGCGCGGTCCGGTGCTGTTGTTCAACCGGGCCGGCTGGCTCGGTTTCATCGCGGGCGCGAAGGAGGGACAGTTCGATCGGAACTGATCCGCGTGTTCGGGGCGGGGCCGTCGGCGATGCCGGCGGCCCCGTTCGCGCGTCCGATCAGACCGGTCGCTGACCAGGCATCCGCTGATCGGACGAGGCTGAAAACCGATAGTGGCGTTTCACTTGCTGAGACGAAGGCGCGGCGTAAAGTGACGACTGAGTGACGTGGAATTTCCACACCGGGTCACCAGTCGCTGTTCATCCGGAGACGCCCATGCGGTTCCTGATCGTTCGCACCGACATCCGCGCCGTCGCCGACGGGGACATCGCCGCGGCCTGGGCCGGCGGGCACCGGCTGCGCGACGAGACGACCGCACCGGAACAGCGCCGGCAGATCGTGCACGCCGAGGACCGGGACGCCGCCCTGCTGCTGGCCCGCGCGCTGTCCACCGTGGGCGCCGTCCGCGCCGGCCGGCAACGCGTCAAGGTGCTGCCCCTGCGCGACGGCGGCCCCCTCCGGGCGCACCGGCCCGGCGTCACCTGAAAACGACGTCCGTCGTGGCCGACCGGCTCCCCCGCCGTGTTCCTCGCCCACCGACCACGACGGCCCGTGTTCCCGGCCCGTGACCGCCGCGGCAACGGCGGTCACGGGTCGGGACCGCATCCCGCTCAGCGCCCGGCGTCCACCCAGCCGTCGAGCCACTTGTGGATCAGGAACAGCGCGATCGACGCCGGCGGCGGCAGCACCAGTCGGGCGCCGCCGCCCACGTCCACCGTCCGCCCGGCCAGCGCCGCGCCGATCTCCGCGCGGGTGAACCACCGGGCGTACGCGATCTCGGCGGGGTCGAGCCGCACCGGGTCCTCCGGGTCGGCCGTGGCGAGGAAGCCCAGCATCAGGGAACCGGGAAACGGCCACGCCTGACTGCCCACGTACGTGATCGCCTCGACCCCGACGCCGACCTCCTCGCGGACCTCCCGCAGCACGGCCGCCTCGGCCGACTCCCCCGGCTCCACATAACCGGCCAGACAGGAGAAACGCCGCTCGCCCGGCGTGCTCGGCCAGGTCGCGTTGTTGCCCAGCAGGCACCGGCCCTCCAGGCCGGGCACGCCGTCGTGCACCAGCACGATCATCGCGGGATCCGTACGCGGCCAGATCCGGTCCCCGTCGCGGTCGACCCGGGACCAACCGGCCTCGTCCATCTCCGTGGGCGCGCCGGTGGCCGACGAGTAGCCGTGCCGCACGTGCCAGTTGAGCAGCGCGAGCGCCGTGGTGAAGAGGCCGGCGTCCCGGTCGCTGAGCAGGTGGCCCACGTCGCGCAGGCCGGCCGCCCGAGTGCCGGGAAGCTCCGGCAGCACGACGTCGACGGCGAAGACCGGCACCCCGTCCGGCTCCACACCGAGGAACATCGCGCCCGCCTCACTGCCCGCCGGAAGGTCACCGGCGCCGAGCAGGACCAGGGCCGGCGGGCTCACGTCGGTACGCACGAGCGTCCGGCCGCCCGCCGACGAGTCCAGCACCAGCACACGGCCACGCAACCACGCCTCGCCGAGCCACACCGGGTCGGTGCGCCGGTGCGCCGCGCGGTCCAGCGTGGAACGCGCCAGCGGCGGGGCGATCTCGCCGCTCACGCCCCCGCCTCCCGCCGGTCGGCGCCGGCCGGCCGCGCTCCGCGCCCGTTCATGCCGTCTCGATCGGAGTCAACGCGGCCAGCGACGGGGCGATCCGCTCGGCGTCGCCCAGCACCACGGTCACCGCGTTCGCCGGCGCGAGGTAGCGGGCCGCCGCCTCGGCGACATCGGCCACCGTGGCCTTGGCGAGCCGGGCCGCGTGCTCGGCCAGGAAGTCGAGCCGCAGCCCGCTGCCCGCGTACGCGCTGACCAGGGCGGCCAGGCCGGCCTGGGTGGACATACCCAGCTGGAGGGTGCCGAGCGCGTACTGGCGCGCCTGCTCCAGCTCGTCCTCCTTCGGCGGCAGCGACGCCAGCCGGCCCAGCTCGTACGTCGTCTCCAACAGCGCCGGACCGGTCACCTCCGTGGCCACCTCGGCGGCGGCCACGAGCACCGACCCGGCCACCGCGTGCTCGATGAGCGAGTGCGGGCCGTACGTGTAGCCCTTGTCCTCCCGGATGTTCTCCACCCAACGGGACGAGAAGTAGCCGCCGAACACGAGGTTGGCCAGTTGCAGGGCCGCGTGGTCGGGATGGGTGCGGGGCACCGCCGGCATCGCCACGCGCAGCGACGACTGCACCGAGCCCGGCCGGTCGACCAGCAGCAGCGGGCCGGGCTCCAGCGGCGGCGCGGGCGGCAGGTCGACCGTACGACCGGCGCCCGTCCAGCCGTCGAGCGCCTTCTCGGCGGCGTCCAGCGCGCGTTCCGGCTGCACGTCGCCGACCAGCACGAGCACCGAGTCGGCGGGGTGCACCCGCTCGGCGTGCAGGCGGCGCAGCGCGGCGGGACGGACCGCGCGGACCTCGTCCGGCTCCGGCGTCTGCACCGCGTACGGGTGCCGGCCGTAGACGCGCTTGAGCAGCGCGACGCGCGCCAGGTGCGCGGGTTGGCTCTGCGCCACCTGAATCCGGTCGATCAACCGGTCCCGTTCGGTGGCGACCTCCTCGTTCGGGTAGGTGGCCCCGGTCAGCACCTCGGCGAGGATCTCCAGCATCCGGTCGAGCCCGGTGACGAGGCTGGCGCCCGAGAGCATGAGCCGGTCGGGGTCGACCCCGGCGGAAAGCCCGCCGCCGACCTTCTGCAGCTCGGCGGCGATCTGCACGCTCGTCATGGTCGACGTGCCGGAGAGCAGGGTCTGCGAGAGCATCCCGCCGCGGGCCAGGTGCGCCCGGCCGAACGGCACCCAGAGCCGCAGCTCGACCAACGGCACGGCCGGCCGGCGTACGGCGATCACGGTGAGGCCGTTGCCGAGCGTGCGCTCGGCCTGCTTCGGCAGCTTGAGCTTGCGGGTCGGACCGAGCGGCGGCAGCGTCCGCGGCCCCGGCGAGACAGTTGCCGTCACTGGACCTCCTTCGTTCGCGACTGCGGGGCTCGCAAACCCGGCTCACTCCTCGCGCTCACCGGGCCCTCCTTCGTTCGCGACTGCGGGGCTCGCAAACCCGGCTCACTCCTCGCGCTCACCGGGCACCTCCGGCGATGACCTCGATCGACGCGCGGCGCTGCGGCCGCAGGGTGGCGGCGGCGGCGCGCACCTGCTCCTCGGTGACCTCGCCCACCAGCCGCGGCAGGTCGTTGAGCAGGCCCGGCTCGCCGCGCTGCTGCTCCAGCACCGCCATGCGCAGCGCCCGGCCGAGCACGGCGTCGGTGTCGCGCAGCAGGTGGGTGGCCATCCTCGCCTGCGTACGCGCCAGCTCGCCCTCGGTGAGACCGTCGGTGGCGAGCCGGTCCAGCTCCTCGTCGATGGTGCGCAGCACCTTGTCCACGTCGCCGCCCGGTGGCAGGTGGGCCTGGAGCAGCAGCGCCGTCGGGTCCCGCACGTCGAACGGGTCGCCCATGAAGCCGAGGTAGCCGCCCATGCTGGTGACCGTCCGGTCACGCTGCACGAGCCGCTCCACGAGCCGCGAGGCGTCGCCGTCGGTGAGCACCTCGGCGAGCACCACGTACGGCAGGTAGCCCGCGAAGTCGGTGACCGGGTCCGGTACGCGCCAGGCGCCGGCCACCGCCGGGAGCGGGGCGAGCGTGTCGGTGTACGAGGTGCGTCGCTCGGCGGTCAGGTCGGGCTCGGCGAAGTCGGGCCGGTCCGGCGCGGGGCGCGCCGGCACGTCCCCGAAGTGCCGCTCGATCAACGCGGTGGCCTCGGTCACGTCGATGTCACCGCTCACCGCCAGCACGGCGTTGCCGCTCGCGTAGTAACGCCGGAAGAAGTCGGTCGCGTCGGCCACGGTGGCCGACTCCAGGTCGTCGAAGGAGCCGTAGCCGTCGTGCGCGTTGGGGAACGTGTCGAACATGACCGGCGGCAGCGTCAGCCAGGGGAAGCCGCCGTACGGCCGGTTGAGGACGTTGACCCGGATCTCCTCCTTGACCACGTCGACCTGGTTGCGCAGGTTCTCCTCGGTCAGGCGGGGACCGCGCATCCGGTCGGCCTCGAGGAAGAGCGCGCGCTCGAGCGCGTTGCTCGGCAGGGTCTCGAAGTAGTCGGTGTAGTCGAGGTGGGTCGAGCCGTTGAAGGTGCCGCCGGCGCCCTGCACGTGCCGGAAGTGGGCCAGCTTCTCCAGGTTCTCGGAACCCTGGAACATCAGGTGCTCGAAGAGGTGGGCGAAGCCGGTGCGCCCCTCGGGTTCGGACCGGATGCCGACGTCGTAGACCACGGCCACCCCGATGACCGGGGCGCTGCGGTCCGGGGTGAGGACCACCCGCAGGCCGTTGTCGAGGGTGAACCGCTCGACCGGATACTTCGTCGCTGGAATTCTCGATCTCCGCGCCGCCACGTGATCGACCCTAGCGCGTCGTCCTCCTCGTCACCGGCGACCTCCCTGAGCCGCCGCATCCGGCCCCGTCGCCCGCGACGACCTCCCGCCATGTGGGTGGGCCTTGACGGCACCCGACCCATGCCCCACTCTTCCTATCAACTAAGTAGGAAAACTCGGGATTGGATGAGCGATGAGACGTCGCCGCATGGTCACCCTGGTCACCCTCGCCGCGCTCGGCACGGCGACGCTGGGCACCGCCGCCTGCGGCGACGGCGGCGACTCCGGCGGTGGCTCCGGACCGGTGACGCTGCGCCTCGGCTACTTCCCGAACATCACCCACGCGCCCGCCGTGGTCGGCGTGGAGAAGGGCATCTTCGCCGAGAAGCTCGGCAGCGACGTGAAGCTGGAGCCGAAGACGTTCAACGCCGGCCCGGCCGCCATCGAGGCGATCTTCTCCGGCGCGCTGGACGCCACGTACATCGGTCCGAACCCGACGGTGAACGCCTTCTCCAAGAGCGACGGCCAGGCCGTCCGGGTGGTCTCCGGGGCGGCCTCGGGTGGCGTGGCGCTCGTCGTCAAGCCGGGCATCACCGGCGTGCAGGATCTGCGCGGCAAGAAGATCGCCACGCCCCAGCTCGGCAACACGCAGGACGTGGCGGTGCGCTGGTGGCTCAAGCAGCAGGGGCTCACCACCACCAAGGAGGGAGGCGGCGACGTCACGATCGTCCCGCAGGAGAACGCGCAGACGGTGGAGACGTTCGGCAGTGGCGCGATCGACGGCGCCTGGGTGCCCGAACCGTTCGTCTCCCGGCTCGTCAACGCCGGCGGCAGGGTGCTCGTCGACGAGCGCGACCTCTGGCCGGACGGGAAGTTCGTCATCACCAATCTGCTGGTCAGCACCACGTTCCTCAAGGCACACCCGGACGTGGTGCGCCGGCTCGTCCAGGGCCAGGTGGCGGCGAACGACTTCGTCAACGCCAAGCCCGACGAGGCGCAGCAGGCGATCTCGGACGCGATCGGCAAGATCACCGGCAAGCCGCTCGACCTCAAGCTGATCAAGCAGGCATGGCCGACGCTGACGTTCACCAACGATCCGCTCCCCACGTCCCTCACGGCGGGGCTCGACCACGCCGTCGACGTCGGGCTGACCGATCCGGTGGACCTCAAGGGCCTGTACGACCTCTCGTACCTCAACGAGACACTCAAGGCGCAGGGCAAGCCCGAGGTCGTCCAGCCATGACGTCGACCACGACGACGCCGGACAGCGCGACCGCCGCGGTCGCGCTGTCCGGCGTGACCAAGGTGTACGGACGCGGTGCGAACGCCGTCCTCGCCCTGGACGGGGTCTCCCTCGACGTCGCGCCGGGCGAGTTCGTCTGCCTGGTGGGCGCGTCGGGCTGCGGCAAGAGCACCTTGCTCAACCTGGTCGCCGGCCTGGACCGGCCCAGCGGCGGGCGGATCGCCCTGGCCGGCGACTCCACCCCCGGCCTCATGTTCCAGGAGCCGGCGCTCTTCCCGTGGCTGACCGTCGAGGCCAACGTCGAGATGCCGCTCAAGCTGCGCGGGCTGCCCCGCGCGCACCGCCGGGAACGGGTGGCCGAGCTGCTGCGGACGGTGCACCTCGCCGACTTCGGGCGCAAGCGACCGCACGAGCTCTCCGGCGGCATGCGGCAACGGGTCGCGCTGGCCCGCACCCTGGCGCTCGACACACCGGTGCTGCTCATGGACGAGCCGTTCGGCGCGCTCGACGCGATGACCCGCGACATCCTGCACGACGAGCTGGAACGGATCTGGGCGGAACGGCGGCTCACCGTCCTGTTCGTGACGCACAACGTCCGGGAGGCGGCCCGGCTGGCCGACCGGATCATCCTGCTGTCCAGCCGGCCCGGCCGGATCATCTACTCGACCCGGGTCGAGGTGCCGAGACCCCGCCGGATCGACGCCCCCGAGGTGGCCGCCATCGCCGCCGAGGTCACCGACCGACTCCGTACGGAGGTGGGCCGCCATGGCCAGTGACACGCTCGTCCCGGCGGCGCGTACCGACGCGGAGATCTCCGGGCTGGACGCGTTGGAGATCGCCGGGCGGGAGAAGGAGGCGTCCCGGGCGAGCCGCCTGTGGGCGGCCACCTGGCCGAAGCTGGCCGCGCTCGCCCTGGCGCTCGCCCTGTGGCAGGTCGTGGTCTGGACCGGCTGGAAGGATCCGTGGGCCCTGCCCGGCCCGGGCCCGGTCCTCGCCGACCTCGGCCGGTACGTGGGCAGCGCCGCCCTCTGGGACGGCCTCGCGACCACGGCCCGCCGGGCGGTGGTCGGCTTCGCCGCCGCGGTAGCGGTGGGGCTGCTGCTCGGCCTCGCGGTGGCCCGGTCGCGGGTGCTGCGCGCCGCGATCGGGTCGATGATCACGGCGTTGCAGACCATGCCGTCGATCGCCTGGTTCCCACTCGCGATCCTGCTGTTCCAGCTCAGCGAGCAGGCGATCTTCTTCGTGGTGGTGCTCGGCGCCGCGCCGTCGATCGCGAACGGGGTCATCCACGGCGTGGACTACGTGCCGCCGCTGCTGCTGCGGGCCGGTCGCAACCTGGGCGCCCGCGGGGTGAGCCTCTACCGGTACGTCATCGCGCCGGCCGCGCTCCCGGCCATCGTCGCCGGGCTCAAGCAGGGCTGGGCCTTCGCCTGGCGGAGCCTCATGGCCGGCGAGCTGCTCGTGGTCATCGCGGCGCGGACCTCGATCGGCGCGCAGCTCACGTACGCCCGCGACTTCTCCGACGCGGAACGGCTGATGGCCATCATGATCGTGATCCTGGTGGTCGGTCTCCTGGTGGACGCCGCGTTCGGCGCCGCCGACAAGGCGATCCGGCGCCGGTGGGGCGTGCTGGACCAGGCCGGCCGCTGACGCCGACCGCGGTGTGAGCGGGCTCCGGGTGGCCTACCGGTCAGCCGACCGGGAGGCCACCCGGAGCCGAGTCGGGGTCCACCGGGACGTGCAAATCCACCACGCCGGCGGGAGCGGTTCCGGCCACGGTGGCGTGCCAGGGCGTGAAGGCCGCGACCACGGCGAGCAGGAGCCCGGCGGCCGCGAGCGCGAGCACGAGGAGCAGCTCGCGTGTCGCGGCGAGCAGCTCGCGTGTCGCGGCGAGCAGCTCGCGTGTCGCGGCGCCCGAGCCCCGGTCGCCCGCCATGGTCGCCCCCTCCGCGCCGGGCCCCCCGCCCGGCGTCGTCCCCAGGGGAGCTTCGACCACGCGGACCTACCCGCACAGTCGCCCACCCGACGCACCGGCCGCTGATTGCCGACTCAGTCGGGCCCGACGCGCGCAGAAACCGCTCGGAGTCGACCGGCCCGAAGAGGCCCGCCGCCGAAACGGCCGACGGACGAGGGAGCGGGTGGTCCCGCGACGAGGGCGATGCCTCAGCGTCATAAATATGCCTCTGAGGCATCACGCCCAACGACGAGGGCGAACGTCACCGCCCCCGGTCCCGAGCACCACACCGTTCCCGCCGTCCCAGGAGCGGGGATCGGGCGTGCGGCGACGCCCTCAGGCGTGGCGCGGCCGGCGAGGCCGGCGCGAGCGGCCCGACGCGCGGTGCGCCGTCCCGCTTTCCGGCCGGCCGCCTGCGCCGCTCACCCGGGCCGGGGCCCGGACCGGCGCGGGCGCCGGCGGCGCCGCGATGGTCACCGGCTCGCCGGACGGCTCGCGCGCACCGGTCACCCGGGCCAGGGAGGTGTCGCCGGGACGCACCTCGACGGACTCCGGACGGATCCCGGCGGTCGCCATCAAGCGCGACACGTCCCGGCGCTGCTCGGGCAGGACCAGGGTCACCACCCGGCCGGGCTCCCCGGCGCGTGCCGTACGGCCGCCCCGGTGCAGGTAGTCCTTGGCCTCGGTGGGCGGGTCCACGTTCACCACGAGGTCCAGCCCGTCGACGTGGATGCCCCGGGCCGCCACGTTCGTGGCGACCAGCGCGGTCACCTGCCCGGTGCGGAACTGCTCGAGGATCCGGGTGCGCTGCGGCTGCGACTTGCCCCCGTGCAACGCGGCGGCACGCACGCCCTTGGCGAGCAGTTGGCGAGCCAGGCGGTCGGCCCGGTGCTTCGTACCCAGGAACAGGATGCTGCGGCCCTCGCGGGCGGCGATCCGGGCCACCGCGGCGGGCTTGTCCGCCGGGTCGACGTGCACCACGTGGTGCGTCATCGCGGTGACCATGGCGGTGCCCGGGTCGACCGAGTGGGACACCGGGTCGGTCAGGAAGCGCCGGACGAGCCGGTCCACGCCGCCGTCCAGGGTGGCCGAGAAGAGCATCCGCTGCCCGTCCGGTGCGACCTGCTCCAGCAGCCAGGTCACCTGGGGCAGGAACCCCATGTCGGCCATCTGGTCCGCCTCGTCGAGCACGGTGGTGCGGACCTGGTCGAGGCGGGCGTCGCCACGGTCGATCAGGTCACGCAACCGGCCAGGGGTGGCCACCAGCACCTCGACGCCCGCGCGCAGGTCGTCCGCCTGCCGCCGCAGCGACAGGCCGCCGACGACGCTGGCGCAGCGCAACCCGACCGCCTGCGCGTACGGGGTGAGGGCGGCCGTCACCTGCTGGGCCAGCTCACGGGTGGGCACCAGCACGAGCGCCAGCGGACGGCCCGGGCGGGCCCGGTGGCCGGCGGTGCGGTGCAGCAGTGGAAGCCCGAAGGCGAGTGTCTTGCCGGAGCCGGTGCGGCCCCGGCCCAGCACGTCCCGGCCGGCGAGCGAGTCCGGGAGGGTCGCCGACTGGATCGGGAACGGTTCGGTGATGCCCTGCGCCGACAGCACGGCCAGCAGGCGGGGAGCCAGGCCGGAATCAGCGAAGGAGGGAAGAACGGTGGTCAACGGGAAGCCTTCCTCGAGGCGGCACGTGTCGAGGAAGGCGCCGGGCGGCGCTGCACCGGTTCGGCGAACCGCCGGTGGTCACAAGCACGAACCGAATGGGTACGGGGGCCGGCCGCGTGCGGCGGCCGGCCCCCGTCACCGGGCCCGAAGGGCGCGGTGGATGGTGCGCTGTCGCCCGACGATCAGAGCGGGCGGATGTTCGCGGCCTGCGGGCCCTTCTGGCCCTGGGTCACCTCGAACTCCACCCGCTGGTTCTCGTCCAGGCTCCGGTAGCCGGAGGACTGGATCGCCGAGAAGTGGGCGAAGACGTCCGCGCCGCCGTCGTCCGGGGTGATGAAGCCGAAGCCCTTGTCAGCGTTGAACCACTTGACGGTGCCGATTGCCATGTTGTTCGTCTCCTTGACGGAACGTCGGACCCGCACCTGTTGCGGGCCCGAGAGGAGCGCCCCACGCGGAACTGCGTGGCGCGCCTGTCGCTTCTGGTCGCCCCGCCCGGAGAACTCCGGACACAACAAAGAGCGCCTGGGGCCACAATCCGCCAGGCGCACACGAAGTCTCTGGGAACCAAAACTGCAACGCCCCGAAATCTATCACGCCCGGGCGGAATCGGCGCGGTGATCCCCGCCCTCCGGCAGCGCGGCGATCATTTCGGTCAGCCCGGCCACGTCGAGCAGGTCCACCGGCCGCACGGTGACGCCGTCACGGACGTAGTGGAACGCGGCGCCCACCTGCTCGACCGGCACCCCGGCAAGCTCCGCCCAGGCCAGCCGGTAGACGGCGAGCTGCACGGCCGCGGCCTCCGCGGCGGCGCCGGCGGGCTGCCCGCCGGTCTTCCAGTCCACCACGTCGAACCGCCCACCGGGACGGGCGAAGACCGCGTCCATCCGGCCCCGCACCACCACCCCGGCGATCACCGTGGCGAACGGCACCTCCACCTCGACCGGCGTCCGATCGGCCCACTCGCTGGCCAGGAAGCGCTCCTGGAGCTCCACGAGAGCCTCGTCCGGCGCCGCGTCGGCGTCGGTCGCGCCGGGCAGTTCGTCCACATCGAGCAGCCGGTCGGCGCCGAAGCGCTGCTCCAGCCAGGTGTGGAAGGCCGTGCCCCGCCGGGCGTACGGGCTCGGCTCGCTCGGGAGCGGGCGGCGCAGCGACCGGGCCAGCGCCACCGGGTCGCGGCGCAGCGCCACCAGTTGCGTGACCGTCAGGTGGTCGGGCAACACCACCTCGACCGCCCCGGAGGCGCGGGTCAGCTCCGCGCGCTCGGCCAGCAGCAGGTCCGCCTCCCGGCGCCAGCGCGCCGCCTCGAGGTCGTCCGCACCGGGATCCGGCTCGGCCTCCTCCCCCGCCGACTCGGACGCCGCGCCCCCCGGGTCCGGCCTGTCGGCCAGGAACCGCCGGACCAGGGCGGCGGCCTCACCCAGCGCCGGCCGGCGCGCGCCCAGCGGGTCGGCCGGCCACTCCGCCCGGAGCACCACCTCTGTGGTCGGGTTGGTCGCGTCCGGCGCCGGCTCGGGCGCCCACGCGTCGACCAGGTGCCCCGGCCCTCCGTCGAGGCAGGCGGCCTGCACCTCCTGAAGGAACACCGACGGGCCACGGGGGCGCTTCGTCCCCTCCCCCCACCAGTACCCGGAGCAGAGCAGCAGCCGCCGCGGACGGGTCACCGCCACGTACGCGAGCCGCCGCTCCTCCCGCTCGTCGTGCGCCCGCCAGGCGTCGGTGAAGTCGGCCAGCGCCCGGGCCACCCCGCGCTGGTCGGTCACCTCGTCGAGATCCAGCCGTGGCAGCCCGTCGGCGTCACCACGCAGCGGGAACGGCAGCACGCCGAGCCCGCCCAACCAGTGGTCGGAGTTGCGCACCGGGCCGGGCCACACGCCGCGGCTCAGGCCGGCGACCGCCACCACGTCCCACTCCAGGCCCTTCGCCGCGTGCGCGGTGAGCACCTGCACCGCGCCCTCGACCACCTCGACCTCGCCCGGGGTCAGGCCGCGCTCCTCGTCCTCGGCGGCGGCGAGGAAGGAGAGGAACGCCGAGAGCGTGGCGCCGGGCGTCTCACCGCCGAACCGGGCCGCCACGTCGCCGAGCGCGTCCAGGTGGCCCCGGGCGAGGCCCGCGTCGCCCGCGCCGTCCCGGCCGGCGCGCACGGCCACCTCCACGTCCAGGCCGATCGTCCGCTCGACGTCCGCGATCAGGTCCGGCAGGGACTGGTCGAGCCGGTAGCGGAGCAACGCCAGCTCGCGGCCGTACGCGCGCAGCCGCGCGTAGCCCTCCGCCGAGTACGCCTGCGCCGGGCCGAGGTCGGCCAACGCCTCGACCAACGTCGCCTCGTCCAGCTGGTCCGGGGTGATCTCCGGGGTGCCGTCGCCGGCGAGCTGCCGCCGGCCGGCCGCGATGGCCCGCGCCCGGCGGTGCAGCGCCACCAGGTCCCGCGGCCCGATCCGCCAGCGCGCGCCGGTGAGCAGCCGCAGCAGCGCCGCGCCGTCGGTCGGATCGGCCAGCACGCGCAGCGTGCAGACGACGTCCCGCACCTCCGGGGTGTCGAGCAGGCCGCCCAGGCCGACCACGTCGACCGGGAGCCCCCGCTCACGCAGCGCCGACTCGATCGCCGGGATCTGGCTGCGTACCCGCACCAGCACGGCGGTGGTCGGCCGTTGCGCGACCGGGATGTGCTCGGGCAGGGCGCCCGGCATCCGGGCCGCGCCCCGCCAGGCGGACAGCACGCTGTCGGCGATCCAGGCCGCCTCGTCGGCGTACGTCTCGAGCAGGGCGCAGTGGACGGTGCCGGCGGCCGCGCCGCGGGGGCTGCGGTGCGGGATCGGCTCGCGCACGCTCAGCGCGGCGCGCAGCTCGGGCACCCGGGCGCCCGCCGCTCGCAGCGGCGCGGCCAGCGCGTTAGCCACCGCGAGGATCTCCGGACGGTTGCGCCAGCTCGTGGTGAGGCCGAGCGCGGGCGCGGGCGTGCCGTCCGGCCGGGCGAACTCGGCGGGAAACCGGTCCAGCGTGCCGGCCGAGGCGCCCCGCCAGCCGTAGATGGACTGGCACGGGTCGCCCACCGCGGTCACCGGGTGCCCGTCGCCGAAGAGTGCCGTGAGCAGCACCACCTGGGCGTGGCTCGTGTCCTGGTACTCGTCGAGCAGCACCACGCGGTAGCGGTCCCGCTCGATCGCGCCGACCCCCGGATGGTCCCGGGCCACCCGGGCGGCCCGGGCGAGCTGGTCGGCGAAGTCCATCGCCTCGAAGTCCTCCTTGCGCCGCGCGTACGCCCGCACCAGCGGGAGCAACCTCAGCCGGGTCTGCTGGAGCTGGAGCGCCCTGCGCACGTCCGCGTAGACGCGGCCCGGGTTGGCCTGCACCTCCGCGAAGAACCGGCCGGTCCACGCGGCCAGGTCGTCCGGGTCGACGAGGTGCTCGTCCAGCTCGCCGGCCAGCGCCAGCACCGCGTCCGTGATGGTGCTCGGCATCCGGTCCACCTCGGACATGTCGCCGTCGTAGTTGCGCACCAGCAGATCGACCAGCTGCCAGCGGGACGCCTCGGTGAGCAGCCGGGTGGACGGCTCGTAGCCCGCGCGCAGCCCGTGCTCGGTGACGATGCGGCCCGCGTACGAGTGGTAGGTGGCGATGGTGGGCTCGCCGGCCAGCGGGTCGTCGAGCGGGTCCCGCCCCCGCCGGCCGAGCCGGCGGATGAGCTGGTCGAGCCGCGTCCGGACGCGGTGTGCCAGCTCCCCCGCGGCCTTGCGGGTGAAGGTGAGCCCGAGCACCTGCTCGGGGCGGACGTACGAGTTGGCCACCAGCCACACCACCCGGGCGGCCATGGTCTCGGTCTTGCCGGACCCGGCGCCCGCCACGACCAGCAGCGGCTCCACCGGCGCCGCGATGATCGCGGCCTGCTCGTGGGTGGGCGCGGGCAGCCGCAGCAGCCGCGCCAGCTCCACCGGGGTGTACCGGGGCCCGGCGTCGGCCACCCGGGGCGCCGGCGTCGCGGTGCCGAACAGGGCCGGTTGGGTCACTGTCCCGTCCTCGTACGCGACTGCGGGGCTCGCACGTCCACTCCTCGCGCTCGCGGTCCTACGCCTGGTCCGGACGGCGGACGGCCGGCGGCTCCACCACCTGGCGGCCCTGCCCGGAGACCGGGCAGCTGGTGCGTACCGGGCAGACCCGGCACTTCGAGTTGGCGACCGCGGCGAAGGTGGCGGCGGCCATCGTATCGGCGGTGCGCCGCACCAGCGCCGTCGCCCAGCCGGCCTCCGGCCCCTCACCGGCCGGCGGCTGGCTCTGCTCCTTCGCGTCCTTGGCGGTGGTGCCGAGCTGCACCAGCGCGGCGCCACCGGACTCCTCACCGAACTCGGCGAACGCCCCCGCCTCGACCGCCGCCTGGTACGCACCCAACTGCGGGTGCTCGGCCAGGTCACTGCCGGTCACCGCGGTGGACTTGCCGGTCTTCAGGTCGACCACCACGAGGCGCCCGTCGGCGTCGACCTCCAGCCGGTCCACCCGGCCGGTCAGCTCGACCGGCCGGCGCGGGTCGTCGAGGCGTACGGCGAACTCGTGCTCGATGGCGAGCAGCCGGCGCGGGTTGCTGGCCAACCACCGCAGCAGCTTGTCGACCATCGCCTCCGCGCGGTTGCGCTCGGGGCCGGCCATCCAGCGGGCGGCCAGCTCGATCGCGTCGAACCGGGCGGCCACGTAGTCGAGCAGCGCCCCCCGGTCGGCGCTCGCGTCCTCGGCGAGCATGGCGGCGGCGTGCACCAGGTTGCCCACGCCCTGGGCGGTGCTGGCCGGCGCGCTTCCGCCGTGCCGTTCCAGCAGCCAGCGCAGGCTGCACCGCAGCGCGCTCTCCATGGCCGACGGGGTCACCCGCACCGGGTCCCCCTCGTCCACGAGCGGCCGGTCGTCGGAGAGCCCGCGCAGCCCCCACCAGTCGTCGGGATGCGCGCCGGGCACCCCGGCGGCGGCCAGCCGGGCGAGTTCGGCCGCCGCGGCGCGCCGCCGGGCGTGCGGGGCCGCCGGGTCGACCACGGCGGTACGCAGTTCGGCGACGAGCGCCGGCAGGGTGAGCGCGCGGGGCGGCCGGGTGACCGGCAGCGCGTCCCGTCGCTCGGGGACGGTCACGGGACTCTCCGTGCCGGAGGCGTCCGCGGTGTCGTCCGGCCCGGACCCGTCCGGCTCCGGCCCGTCCACGGCGCCCTCCGCCTCGGGCCCGTCCACGACGCCGCGCGTCGCGGATTCGTCCGGGCGCTCGGCGGGGGCCAATCCGCCGGCCGGGGCCGGTTCGTTGGCCATGGCCGGGCCGCCGTTCGCGGGCGAGTCGCCGTTCGTCGCCGGGACGCCGTTCGCGGGCGGACCGTGCGGGTCGCCGTCGGGGGTGGACCGGGGGCCGGGCGGGGTGGGGTCGCCGCCGGGCGGGGCGGGCGGGTCGGTGGGACCGAGTTCGTACAGAAAGCGGCTGGGCTGCTCCTCGTGGTCGTCGCCGCCGACCGCCGCCGACGCGACCGCGCTGACCAGCAGCCGGTGGCGCGCCCGGGTCACCGCCACGTAGAACAGCCGCCGCTCCTCGTCGAGCAGCGCGGAGGTCTGGCCGACCACGGTGGCCAGGCCGCCCTCGCCCACGGCCCGCCCGGCGAGCACGTCGACGAGCCGCTCCGAGCCGAGCAGGCTACCCCGCAGCCGCAGGTCCGGCCAGACGCCCTCCTGCACGCCGGCCACCGCCACCAGATCCCACTCCAGGCCCTTGGCGGCGTGCGCGGTGAGCAGCCGTACCGCCTCACCACGGTCGGCGGCCGGGGCGAGGGTGTCGGCCGGCAGGTCCTGACCGAGCACGTGGTCGAGGAAGACCTCGGTGCGGGCGCCGGGCAGCCGGTCGGTGAACCGGGCCGCCGCGTCGAAAAGCACCATCACGGCGTCGAGATCCCGGTCGGCGGCCTCCGCCCGGCGTCGCCGCGCCAGGTCCCCCTCGCCGGCCACCGGCCGGCCGCGGCTGATCGCGCCGGCCCACCGCTCGGCCAGCCCGCTGGCCCGCCACACCGCCCACAGCACGTCCTCCGCCGTGGCACCCGGGCGGGCGGCCGCCTCCCGCGCGGTGGCCAGCAGCCCCGCCACGGCCTGCGCCGGCTCGGCCCAGCGCCGCTCGATGCCGGCCAGCTCGGCCGGATCCCGCAACGCCTCCACGAGCAACTCGCCGGAGGGTCGGCGGTCGCCGCCGGCCAACGCGAGCGCCCGCAGACCCTGTCGCAGCCGCCGCTCGGCCAGCGGGTCGGCCCCGCCGAGCGGCGAGTGCAGCAGCGCGACGGCGGCCTCCTCGTCGAGCTGGGCAGGATCGAGGGCGCAGCGCAGCAGGAGCAGCAGCGGCGCGACCGCCGGTTGCAGGTGCAGCGGCAGGTCCTCGCCGTGCACCACGGTCGGCACGCCGGCCGCGTGGAGCGCCCGTTGCAGGGTCGGCAGTTGCAACGCCGTCGACCGGAGCAGCACCGCCATCCGCGACCAGGGCACGCCGTCCAGCAGGTGCGCCGCCCGCAGCGAGTGCGCGAGCCAGGACGCCTCGCTGGTCGCCGACCGGAACGTGTGGACCTCCACGACGCCGGGCGGCGCCTCGGGCAGCGACCGCAGCCGGCGCTGCCCGGCCGGACCACGCAGCCGGTTGGCCACCCGCCCGGTCGCGGCGAGCAGGCGCGGGCCGGCCCGGTAGGAGGTGGTGAGCAGCACCTGCGCCGCCGGCGCCCCGGACGCCGTCCGGAACCGGTGCGGGAACGTGGTCACGGCGGCCGGGTCGGCGCCGCGGAACGCGTACGTGGAGGAATCCGGGTCGGCGAAGGCGACCAGGGACTTGCCGCCACCGGCCACCACGGCGAGCAGCTCCTGCTGGGCCGGGTCCGTGTCGGCCAGCTCGTCTACGTAGACGTACGCGAGCCGGCGCCGCTCGGCCGCGAGCAGCTCGTCGTCGTCGCGGAGCAGCCCGGTGGCGGCCCGCACCAGCTCGGCCGGGTCGTACGCGATCGAGCCGCGGTTGCTGACGTCGCGCAGCGCGAGCACCGCCACGTACTCCCGCAGAAAGCGCGCGGCGGCCGGCCAGTCGGCACGGCCGAGTTTCTCGCCGAGCCGGGCCAGGTCAACCGGGCCCACCCCGCGCTCGGCGGCGCGCATCAGCAGGTCCCGCAGCTGGGCGGCGAACGCCCGCGTACGCAGCGCGGGACGCAGGTCCTCCGGCCAGCCGACCGGGTCGTCGTCCGGCTCCTCGCCGACCACGTCCAGCAACTCGCGGATGATCAGATCCTGCTCGGGACCGGTGAGCAGCCGGGGCGACGGCTCGCCCCGCTCGGCGGCGGCCCGGCGGAGCAGCCCGAAGGCGTACGCCGGAAAGGTGCGCACGAGCGGCTCGCGCAGCACGCGGTGGCCGTCGCGGGCCACCCGGGCCTCGATGCGGTGGCGCAGCGCCGTGGCGCCCCGGCGGCCGAACGTGAGCACCAGGATCCGCTCCGGGTCGACGCCCTCGGCGACGCGGGCCGCGACCGCCTCGACGAGCGTGCTCGTCTTGCCGGTGCCCGGCCCTCCGACGACCAGCATCGGCCCGTCGGTGTGCCCGACCACCTCGGCCTGTACCGGATCGACCCGCCAACGACCGTCGGCCGCCCCCATAGGCGGACGGGTCTCGCCGGCCGGCCCGTCGGGCCGCCGGGCCTCCTCGGTCGGCCCCGCGGGCCGACGCACCAACCGGTACGCCTGCATCACCTCATCCCACCACGCCCCTACGACACCCCGCCCCGCCCCACCCCTCGCCTCTACTCGTCGATCATGAAGTTGTTGTCGCGACACGCCGGTGGTGGCGGCAATAACTTCATGATCGACGGGAAGCGGGGGGACGGGGGCCGGGCGCCGGGCGAGGGCCGGTAAGGGCCGGTCTCAGGTGAGGCGGGACTCCAGCGCGTCCAGGGCGGCGGGGACGGAGTCGACGACGGTGAGCAGGTCGAGGCCGGCCGGCTTGAGGAACTGCTGCTCGGTGAGGGCGGCCAGCCAGTCGAGCAGCGGCCGGTAGAACCCGTCGGCGTCCACGAGCACCATCGGCTTGCCGTGCAGGGCGAGGGTGGCCGTCGTCCAGACCTCGAACAGCTCGTCCAGCGTGCCGAGCCCGCCGGGCAGGGTGAGGAACGCGTCCGACTTGTCGATCATGAGCGTCTTGCGGCTGGCCATCGAGTCGGTGACCAGCAGCTCGTCCGACTTGAGGTCGGCGACCTCCAGGTCGACGAGCGCCTGCGGGATCACCCCGACGGTCGGTCCGCCGCCCGCCCGGGCGCCGTCGGCGAGGGCGCCCATCATCCCGACGCACCCGCCGCCGCTCACGAGCGTGTGCCCGCGCCGGGCGATCTCCGCGCCGGTCTCGGTGGCGAGGGCGAGCCAGCGGCGGTCGAGGGTACGGGACGAGGCACAGAAGACGCAGATGGCGGCCACCGCTCAGTCCTCCCCCTCGCCGGCGTCGATCCGCTCGGCCACGTCAGCCGGCGCGACCCCGTGCGGGACGGCGCGGCCCGTTCCGGCGCCGGCGTCCCGGCGATCGGCCATCGCGTGTTGCGCGCTCGCGTCCCGCTGGTCGGCGGCCGTCCGGGCCACCGCCTCCTCGCGGACGGCCTCCTGTTCGGCGGAGAGCGCGGCCTCGGCCTCGACGATGTGCCGGACGGCCGCGTCCACGTCGTCGGTGAGGCAGATCAGCTCCAGGTCGACCGGCCCGATCTTGCCGCCGGCCGCCATCGTGTCGCGGAGCCAGTCGAGCAGGCCGCGCCAGTAGTCCACGCCCATGAGCACCACGGGGAACCGGGTCACCTTGCCGGTCTGCACGAGCGTGAGCGCCTCGAAGAGCTCGTCCATCGTGCCGAACCCGCCGGGCAGCACCACGAAGGCCTGGGCGTACTTCACGAACATGGTCTTGCGGGCGAAGAAGTAGCGGAAGTCGATGGCGAGGTCGACCCAGTCGTTGATGCCCTGCTCGAAGGGAAGTTCGATGCCGAGCCCGACGGAGAGCCCACCCGCCTCGCTGGCGCCGCGGTTGGTGGCCTCCATCACGCCGGGCCCGCCCCCGGTGATCACGGCGTAGCCGGCGCGGGCCAGGGCGCCGCCGAGTTCCTCGGCCATCCGGCACTCTTCGCTGTCCGGGCCGCTGCGGGCGGAGCCGAAGACGCTGACGGCCGGCGGCAGGTCGGCGAGGGTGTCGAAGCCCTCCACGAACTCGGAGAGGATCCGCAGCGCCCGCCAGGCGTCCCTGGTCTTCCAGTCGCCCCGGCCCCGCGAGTCCAGCAGGCGCTGGTCGGCGGTGCTGCTCGGGATCGCCTGGCGGCGGAGCGTCACGGCGCCCCGGTGCCGCTCCCGCCCCGGCGGCCGGCCCGCCTCCCGCCCGTTGCTCTCGCTCATGCAAGCAACCGTAGTGGAGCCGCACCGGCGGGGTGCGGGCGGCGAGAACGCCGAGAAATAGTTCGCGATCTTGGGCAACTAATTCCGTCGCCCGTACGTCTTACTATTCACATACCGGGTATGCCCCGGCGCGCGCCTTCGGGGGAGGAGCCAGCGTGATCAGCAACAGCGAGATGATCCGGATCCGCCGTCAGATGCAGCGGCGGATCCGTGACGTGGTGGCCGAGCGCCGCCGCGCCCGTCAGATGGAGCCCGTCGGCGGCGAGCCGACCGGCGATCCCGCCGACGCCCGGCCCGCCGCCGACGTCACCGCTTCGGTCTGACCGCCCCGCCGGCGGGTCGCCGGCCACAGCGTCGACCGTGATGTCCCGCGTCGCCCGGCCCACCCCGGCCGGCGCGGGCATCCTGGTCGTGAGCCCGGGTCACGCGGGGGCGAGCCACCGGTGCAGCGTGGCGGCCCCGTCGCGGATCTTGCTGATCTCGACGTGCTCGTCCTTGTGGTGGGCCAGGTTCGGATCGCCCGGGCCGAAGTTCAACGCCGGAATCCCCATGGCCGCGAAGCGGGCCACGTCCGTCCAGCCCAGCTTGCCGATCGGCGCGGCGCCGACCGCCGCGAGGAACTCCTGCGCCGCCGGGTTGTCCAGGCCCGGGGCCGCGCCGGCCGCCGCGTCGGTGACCGCCAGGTCGAAGCCGGCGAAGACCTCCCGCAGGTGCGCCTCGGCCGCCGCCGGGTCCCGGTCCGGGGCGTACCGGTAGTTGACCTCGATCTCGCACCGGTCCGGGATGACGTTGCCGGCCACCCCACCGGTGATCCGCACCGCGTTCAGGCCCTCGCGATAGTCGCAGCCGTCGATGGTCACCCGGCGCGCCTCGTACGCGCCCAGCCGACGCAGCACCTCGCCGGCCCCGTGGATGGCGTTCACCCCGTGCCAGGACCGGGCCGCGTGGGCACGCTCGCCGTGCGTGGTGACGACCGCCCGCATCGTCCCCTGGCAGCCGGCCTCGACGATGCCGTACGTGGGCTCCAGCAGCACCGCGAAGTCCGCCTGGAGCCACTCCGGGTGCGCCTCCCCGACGAGGCGCAGCCCGTTGTACTTCGACTCGATCTCCTCCGCCTCGTAGAAGAAGTACGTGACGTCGTAGCGCGGGTCGGGCAGGGTCACCGCGAGGTGCAGGGCGTACGCGACGCCCGACTTCATGTCCGAGGTGCCGCAGCCGTACATGAGGTCGCCGCGCAGCGTCGACGGGAAGTTGTTGTTGAGCGGCACCGTGTCCAGGTGCCCGGCGAGCACCACCCGCTGCGCCCGGCCCAGCTCGGTACGCGCCATCACCGTGTTGCCGTGGCGGTAGGTGGTCAGGTGCGGCACACCCCGCAGCACCTCCTCGACGCAGTCGGCGATCGCCTTCTCGTTCAGGGAGACGGACTCTATGTCGACGAGGGCGCGGGTCAGCGCCACCGGATCGGCGAGGACCTCGGGGGTCAACGGGTTCTCCATGGTTCGCACGGTACCGTCAGACCCGGTGGGGGCGCGGAGCGAGCTTCCGCCGCTCGATGGCGAACGAGAGGTGAAGCAGTGACGTCCGCACGATCCGCCTGGGGCATCGGCCTGGCCACCGTCACCGGCGACGACCAGGTGCTCGACACCTGGTACCCGACCGGGAAGCTGGGGCTCGGCGAGCTTCCGCTGGTGCCCGGCGAGGAGAAGGCGGACGTGCTCGACCTGCCGCCCGCGGCGGTCGGCGAGCGGGCCCTGCCGGGCCTGCGGAGCGTCGAGGTGGTCACCGTCATCGGCTCGCTCGACGACCCGATCAAGGACGCCGCCGACGCGTACCTCCGGCTGCACCTGCTCTCCCACCGCCTGGTGCGGCCGGGTGAGCTGAACCTCGACGGCATCTTCGGCAAGCTGGCGAACGTGGCCTGGACCTCGGCGGGGCCGTGCCCGCCGGAGCGGGTCGACGAGCTGCGGGTCATCGAGCGGGCCGCCGGCCGGCACCTCGCCGTGTACGGGGTGGACAAGTTCCCCCGGATGACCGACTACGTGGTGCCCTCGGGCGTCCGCATCGCCGACGCGGACCGGGTCCGCCTCGGCGCGCACCTGGCCTCCGGCACCACGGTCATGCACGAGGGCTTCGTGAACTTCAACGCCGGCACGCTGGGCACGTCGATGGTCGAGGGCCGGATCGTGCAGGGTGTGGTGGTCGGCGACGGCTCCGACATCGGCGGCGGCGCGTCGATCATGGGTACGCTCTCCGGCGGCGGCACCGACAGGATCCGTATCGGCGAGCGGAGCCTGGTCGGCGCGAACGCCGGCGTCGGCATCTCCCTCGGCGACGACTGCGTGGTCGAGGCCGGCTGCTACATCACCGCCGCGTCGAAGATCACACTTCCGGACGGCCGGGTCGTGAAGGCCCGCGAGCTGTCCGGCGTGGACGGGCTGCTCTTCTGGCGCAACTCGGTGACCGGCGCGCTGGAGGCCAAGCCGCGCACCGGCCGCGGCATCGAGCTGAACGCGGCGCTGCACGCCAACGACTGACGTCCCCTCCGGGTCCGCGGTCGCCCGCGGACCCGGAGGAGGTACGCCTCAGCGCAGCCGGTAGGCCTGGATGACGTGCTGCCGCACGGTGTTGCCGGCCGTGTCCCGCGCGGTGGCCCGCAGGGAGACGTGACCGGCGCCGGTGGGATGCCGGACGGTGGCCGCCCAGCCGTCGCGCGCGGGTCGTACCCACGCCCGCTGCCAGGTCGCGCCGCCGTCGTAGGAGACCTCGACCGTGAGGGCCGCGACCCGGGCCGACGGCGCGCCCGGTTGCCGCTGCACCCGGACCGGGATGGTGAAGCTCCGTCCGGCCGGCGCAGTGTTCGCCGCGTCCAGCGGCGGCGCGAAGCGCACCGCCATCGCGGGCAGCCGGGCGAAGTCGTCACCCGGGACGTGCCGGGACCGGAACGTCCAGGCCACGCCCACCTCGGTGCTCAGGTCGGTGAAGCTCCGCCGCGTCAGGGTCTCCATCCGGTAGTCGGCGGCACCGGGCGGCACCGCGAACTCTCCGTAACCCGGTTCGGCGTTCTCGCCGACCAGCGCGCCGTTGCGGTAGAGCGCCGTCCGGGCGCTGTCCGGCACCGATCCGCCGGCGTGCCCCTGGGCGTCGCTGTGCAGCGGCACGTCCAGAACGATGACGTCGCCCTGCCGGGTGAGGCCCTGCCCGGGCCAGCTCGGCGCCGGGAAGGACGGCCCGTACGGGGCGCTGTTCCAGTCCTCCCGCGTCCGCTGGCCGGCCCGGTAGGCACGGGGTTCGCCGACCAGCACCGCGCGGGGTTCGAGCCAGCCGTCCTCGGCCCGTACGCCGAACGTCAGTTCGGAGGACCAGCGCACGCCGCGGGTGTTGTAGTGCTCGACCCGCTGCCCCGGCACCGCCGTGGGCAGCACGACCGCCCAGCCGCCCACGTCGGACGCGAGTCGCGGGTAGGCCACCCGCTCCGCTTCCAGCCCCGGATAGCCGCCGCGGAACCGGTGGGTGACGGTGGCCAGGTCGCGGCTGCGGTAGTGCCGGTCGAAGCCGGTGGGCATCCGCCCGGGGAAGCCCTCGCTGAGCGCGTAGAGGTACGGGCTGCTGGCCGCCTCCCGGTCCGCCCACTGGCTGCCCACGGTGCCGATGAAGGACTTCGGTGACCCGTCCGGGCCGAGCTGCGCGGTGGACAGGCCGGTGAAGTCGAAACCGAGCACGCCGAAGCCGTACGAGCTGCCGTCGTCGGCGACGAAGTTCGCGCCGATGTCGACGAGCAGCGGCGTGGCCGTGCGGTCCGGCACCGTGGTCCGGACCGGCCTGGCCCGCCGGGCGTCGACGGTGACCACCGTGTCGCGGTCGAGCACCAGCTCGGGGCGGGCGATCAGCGCGGAGCGGAAATCCTGCTCGTCGCCGCTGCCCACGTAGCTGGCGAGGCCGTAGCGCCCCTTGGGTACCCGCACCTCGGCGGTGCCGTCCGGGTCGGACAGGTCGTAGGTGACGAAGCTTTCCAGCCCCGCGAGCGTGGTGTTGGCGTTTCCGGTGGGGGCTCCGGTGTCGTCGAGGTGCCGGACGGCGAGCGTGTAGCTCTCCACCTCCCGGTGTACCGCGAACGGGGTGACCGCCACCGCGTCGCCGGCGCGGGCGACGATCCGGCCCGTGTAGTGCCCGTCCGCGCCGCCCAGCCGGGTGTCGGCGGTGACCCTGGCCGTCGCCGTGCCGCCGGCGGGCACGGTGATCCGGCTGGCGCTCAGGGCGAACATCCCGGCCGGGGCGGGCGTGTCGTCCGGGCCGGTGGCCTCGACGCCGAGGTCGAGGGTGAGCGGCGCGGGCCCGTCGTTGCGCCAGGTCACCTCGCGGGTGATCGGCGCGTCGTCGCCATGCGGCCAGAGCGCCCGGCCGAACGAGACGCTCACCGGGTCGGAGGTGACGGTCTGCGTGATGGCCCGGGCCACGTCGACCCGCCCCGCACCCTGCTGGTACGCGGTCTGCGCCGGGTGGGGCTTCGCCGACGCCATCAGGGTCGCCTTGAGCTGGCCGGCCGCCCAACCGGAGTGCTGCTGGGCGAGGAGCGCCGCCGCGCCGGTGACGTGCGGCGCGGCCATCGAGGTGCCGGAGATGGCGACGTACCCCTCCCCCACCGGGGTGCCGATGACGCCCTGCGCGGCGCGGGCCGCGACGATCTCCACGCCGGGCGCGGTGAGGTCCGGCTTGAGCGCGTCGTCGCCCACCCGGGGCCCGCGGCTGGAGAATTCGGCCAGCGCGTCGTTCCGGTCCACCGCGCCGACGGCGAGCGCGGCGTCGGCGGTGCCCGGTGAGCCGACCGGGGCGAATTCGCCGTCGTTGCCCGCGGACACCACGAAGAGCGTCCCGGTCTGCGCGGTGAGCTGTGACACCGCCTCCTCGAGCGGGTCGTTCCCGGGCGTGTCCGTGCCGGTGAGGCTCATGTTCACGACGTCGGCGTGCTGCTCGACGGCGGCCCACTGCATGCCGGCGAGAATCGCGGAGTCGGTGCAGAAGCTGGTCTCGCAGACCTTGCCGGCGAGCAGCGTGGCGTCCGGTGCGACCCCGCGGTAGCGGCCACCGGAGGCGGCGCCGCTGCCCGCCACGATCGAGGCGACGTGGGTGCCGTGACCCACGAGGTCGCCCGGCGCGGGGTCCTCGGTGAAGTTGCGCGCCTCGGCCACCCGGCCGGCCAGGTCCGGGTGTGTGGCGTCGACGCCCGTGTCGAGCACCGCGACGCGGACGCCCCGGCCCGTGTACCCGGCCTGGTGCGCGGCGGGGGCACCGATCTGCGGCACGCTGTGGTCGAGGGTGACCCGCCGCTGGCCGTCGAGCCAGATGCGGTCGACGCTCCCCGGCGTGTCGACGCGCGCGCCGGTCGCCCGGGCGCTGACCGTCGCCCAGATCTCGCCGGCCCGGTCCTTGGCCGCCGTGCCGGCGAACCCGCCGATGGCGGCAACCTCCCGGGTGACCGTGATGCCCGCCGGCAAGCTGGCACGCCGCTCGGCACCGGCCCGCTGACGGAGGAGCACCGGCAGGTCGTCGCGGCGGGCGTCGTCGTACCCGGCCGCGATGAGCCCCGTGACGTCGAAGAGCCGCCGGTCGACACGGCCCTCCCGGACCAGCGGCAGCGCGTCCTGCGGCACGACCGTGAGCCGGCCGCGCTCGCGGGTGGTCAGGAAACGGACGTGCTCCCGACCCGCACCCGGTCGCACGCTGGCGGCGCCGGACACGGTGACGGTCACCCGGTCGCCCGTGAGCAGGGTGACGGTGGTGGGTTGGCGGTCGGCGGGTGCGGAAGGGGCACCCGGACCGGTGGTGGCGGTGCGGGCGCCGCCCGGCGGTGCGGCCACGGCGACCGACGGGGCGGCGAGGACGAGGGCGAGCGCGACGGCGCCGCCGGACAGGCCTTTGATCAGGCGCAACGGAACCTCCTCGATGGAGCGTCGTTATAACGAGGACATCGATGAGCGCCCCTAGACTTGCATACCGGGTATGCATTGGGAAGCTGAAAAACGCCGAGTCGCGGGTACAGATCGCGGCAGCTCGGGATGATCGGCCCGTGACGTCCATGAAAGACCGCATGCTCGCCGGCGAGCTCTACCGGGCCGACGACCCCGAGATCACCGCCGACCTGGACCGGGCCGCGCGCCTCATGGAACGCTTCAACACGAGCCCCGCAGGCGACCCCGGAGCGCGCCTGGCGGCGCTGCGCGAGCTGCTCGGCGAGGTGGGCGAGGAGACCTGGGTCCGCCCCCCGTTCTACTGCGACTACGGCTCCCGGATCCGGATCGGGCCGCGCAGCTTCGTCAACTACAACGCCGTGTTCCTGGACGTCGCACCGATCACGCTGGGCGCCGACGTCCAGGTCGGGCCGAACGTCCAACTCCTCACCCCGACCCACCCGGTCGAGCCCGAGCCCCGGCGCGACAAGTGGGAGGCCGCGAAGCCGATCGCCATCGGCGACAACGTCTGGCTGGGCGGAGGCGCCATCGTGCTCGGCGGGGTCAGCGTCGGGGCGGACACCGTCGTCGGGGCGGGCGCCGTCGTCACCCGGGACCTGCCACCGGGCGTGGTTGCTCTCGGCAACCCGGCCCGGCCGGTACGCCCCGTGCAGTAGGCATGGGAAACCCTCTCACCTGCGCAAACGGCTCTTTCGGCCGATGGCGGTGCGGCCCGCCACCCGGCACTGTGGGTAGTGGGGCTTCACCGGGAGGCGGGATGAGCGGTCGGGTGCTCGAGCTTCGGGTGCACGGGGTGTCCAACACACCCCCGGCCCAGATCCTCGGGATGCGCCCGGACGGCGACGCCCCGCAACCGCGGCGGGTCGCGGGCGGCCCCGTTACCGGGTTCTACCGCGCCCCCGGCGTCGGCCCCGACGACCCGCTCGTCGTCGAGGCGTACAGCTGGGGGCAGTTGACCTCCGGGGGACGGACCGCGCGCGATGTCGAACGCGCGCTGTGGACGCTGCTGCTGCCCTTCACCCTCGCGAACGTGGCCCTGCACGCCCGGCCCGGCATACCCGCGGACCCGGCGCAGGAGCGGCCGACCAGCCGGTCCGGCGTCACCGCGTGGCTCATCCGGCTCTTCTGCCTGAGCCTCACCTGCTCCGTGGTCGTCACGGTGACCGGAATCGGCGTCGATCTGGTGGGCTGGCAATGCGTCGACGAGGCCTGCCTCGGCCGGATCCCCGGCCCCTGGAAGTTCCTTGGCCACGGCTGGTGGAGCGAGGGGGCGCGGGCACTCGCCGTCGGGCTGCTCGCCCCACTGGCCCTGCTCGCGCTGCTCGGGGTGGTCACCTGGCGCACCTACCAGTACGAGGCGGAGCTGCCCGCCGGGACGGACCTTCCCGGGCCCGCGGCCGCCCCGGACCACCAACCGGAACCCGCGGCGCCGCCCCCGACGAACCCGTTGCAGGACCCCACGTTCTGGTACGGGGAGGGGCAGGTGCGCCGCGCCGCCGTGCTGCACCTGTGCACCGGCGTGGCAGTCGCCGCGGCGGTGCCCCTCGGCGCCGTCCTCGCCATGGACCCGCCCCGGGGCGTACGGACGGTGGTCGCCGTGCCCGCGGTCCTGTCGTGCGGCGCCGTGCTGCTGATCGCCGCGGTGGCCCTGAGCCGGCCGTACCTGACCCGACGGTCCGGCCCCGCCCCGCTCGGCCGGTGGAGCGTCACGGTGGCCGCGTTCACCGCGGTCGCCCTGGCCGGCACCGTCGTCCTCCTGCTGCTGCCCGACGGGCCCGCCGGCACCCCGCTCGCCGACCTCCGTCCGCCGCCGGGCTGCACCCGTGACCCCGCCCTGCCGGGCTGCCTGGCCGACCGGTCGCTGCCCGGATATGACTGGATCGTCTCCTGGCTGGGCCTCGGTCAACTGCTGCTGCTGATCGCCATCGGGGCGGTCGCCCGGTCCGGCCGCCGGGCGCTCGCGGCGCCCGCGTCGGCGGCGGTGCTGTTCGCGCTCGGCGTGGCCTGGCTCGGCGGCTCGCTGCGCCCGCTGCCCGACGCACCGGAACCGCTGGCCGTCTGGATGCTCGCCGTACCCGCCGTCGCCGTCGCCGCGGTGGGTCTGGTGCTACCCCGCGCGCGCCCCGCCGGCGAGGCCCAGCCCCCGCCTCCGCACAGCGCGGTGGCCTGGGGCGGCCGGGGTCCGGCCGTGATCGCCGGCTCCGGCTGGGTGCTCTGCGTCGCCAACTGCGCCGGGCTGCTCTACTGGGTGGCCGACCGGCTCAACAACGGCGCCACCCCCAGCGGACGGTCCACGGTCGTCCCCCCGATACCGGTCCTGTGGGGCGGGCTCGCCTTCGCCGTGGCGCTCGTCGCGCTGGCGGTCACCCTCGCCCGTGCCGGCCTGCTCTTCCACCGGCTGCGCCGCCGGGCGTACGCCGAACTGGCGCCCCCCGGGCACGACCTCTCCCCGCACGACCTGCGCCGCGTCCGCGACGTGGCCGCCTTCCACGCCCTCCACCGGCTCGTCGGCGAGCACGCCGTACGCCTCGTCGGACGCTACGCGGTCGCCGCGACCGTGCTCGTGGCCGTCTGCTGCGCCGCCGTGCTCTCGCACACCCGGCCGCACCCCGCGGAGGCCACCGACGGCGCGGCGGTCGTGAAGGTCGTGGCCGACGTGGGCGACTCGATGCTCGGCTGGCTGCCGGTGTTGCTCGCCGGGATCGGCGCGCTGGTCTACCGCAACGACACCGTACGGCGCACCGTGGGCGTGATCTGGGACGTGGGAACCTTCTGGCCGCGGGCCGCCCATCCGCTCGCCCCGCCCAGCTACGCCGAGCGGGCCGTGCCCGAGTTGCAGACCCGCATCGCCGGGCTGCTCGCCCTCACGGCGCACGACCCGCGCCGCGTCGACGGGATCATCCTCTCCGGCCACAGCCAGGGCAGTGTGCTGTGCGCGGCCGTCGTCCTCCAACTGGCGGCACGGTGGCGGCGGCGGATCTGGCTCTTCTCGTACGGCAGTCAGCTGACCCGCCTCTACGGTCGGGTGTTCCCGGCGTACTTCGGGCCGGACCGGCTGCCCACGCTGGCCGGGGCGCTGACCGGCCCGGCCGGGACCGGCTGGACCAACTTCTGGCGGGACACCGACCCGCTCGGCTGGCCCGTCGACGCGGGCGAACGGAACCTCGCCGTCCACGATCCGGAGGCGCTGCACCCCCGGGGCGGCGAGGTGGCGGACCCGCCGATCCGGAACCACAGCGGGTACCCCGACGCGCCGGAGTTCCGGCAGGAACGGGCCCGCGTCGCGCGGCTGCTGCGGCCCGGGGTACCCGTACCCCGGCGGGGCGGCTGACCGCGGTCACTCCGGCAGGGGGTCGGCCAGCCGCACCACGAGATCGGCCCGGTCCGCGGTGCCGGACACCAGCGTGGCGTTCGCCTCGTCGCTGCCCAGCGCCCAGGCGCGGGCCTGCTCGGGTGTGCGCCCGTACGCCTCGTGCCGGGCGGTGAGCCGGCGCAGCCGCACCTCCGCGTCGAGGTCCAGGAACCAGGCCTCGTGCAGCAGCGTGCGCACGTCCTCCCACGGGTCGTCCGGCAGCAGCAGGTAGTTGCCCTCGGTCACCACGAGCCGCACCTCCGGCGGCACCTCGATGGCGCCCGCGACCGGCTCCTCCAGGTCGCGTCGGAACATCGGCGCGTAGACCGAGGTGGGTTCCAGGCGGTGCAGGCGGCGCAGCAGCGAGGCGAAGCCGTTGGCGTCGAAGGTGTCGGGGGCGCCCTTGCGGTCGGCGCGGCCGAGCCGCACCAGCTCCGACTGGGCGAGGTGGAAGCCGTCCATGGGCACGAGGCGGGCCGTCGGCCCGACCTCGGCGACGATCCGTTCGGCCAGCGTGGACTTGCCGGCGCCGGGCGCGCCGGCGATGCCGAGCAGCTGGCGCGGACCCGCCGCGGCCAGCGCGCGCGCCCGGTCCACCAGCTCCCCGACGGTGAGCACCCGTGCCGTCGTCATCAGCCCAGGACCGGCTCGCTGATCGTGAACCGCGCCTGCACGGCCGCCTGCACGGTCTGCGGCTGCGGATCGAGGTCGAGCTCCGGCGTGCCGCCGCCCTCGGGACCCCCGGCGTACGCCATCCGCGCCATCATGGGCCGCTCCACACCGGCGTCGGCGAGTTCGAGGAGCGCGGTGACGCGGGCGCCGAGCGCCTCGGCGTACTCCCGGGCGCGGGCGAGCGCGTCGGCGATCGCGGCGTGCCGCGCCTCCCGGTGGGCCGGGCTGTCCGGCCGCAGCGACCACCAGGGCCCCGCAACCTCCACCTGGTCCTGGTCGGCCAGCCGGAGCATCAGCTCGCCGAGGGCCGTGAAGTCGCTGACGGTCACGGTCGTGGTGACGCTGCCGTGCCAGGCCACCACCCGCTCGGTGGCGCGCCGGGTCTCCGGCCGCACCCGCAGGTCGCCGGTCTCCCGCCGGTCGATCACCGACCCGGTGCCGTCGAGCAGCACCCGGACGGCGGCGGCGCGCTCCGCCAGCCGGGTGAGCGTGGTCTCGCGGTCCCGGTCGCGGGCCGTCACGGTGACCGTGAACTGGGCCCGCTCGGGAGCCACCTCCCGGTACGCCTCGCCGCGTACCGTCACGACCGGCCCGTCCGCCATGCCCTCACCCTAGTCGCGGCCGGGCGTGCGCGCCCGGGCTCAACCCGCGCCGGTGGCCGGCGGGCGATGCTCCAGGTACGCCACGACGTCGCCGTCGGTCCGGCAGCCACTCAGGTATCCCCCGGCGGCGCCCAGCTCCAGCAGGTACGCCACCTCCGCCGTGTGGTCGCCGCCGGCCGGGAACTCCCGGCGTCCCGGCACCGTGGCGCGGTCGGCCAGAGCGCCGCGCAGCTCCTGCGCCTGCCGGTAGCGCGCGACGAGGGCCGGCAGGTCCTCCCGCCGGAGCGCGTCGGCCAGGTCGTCGAGGAACGCGCTTACCTGCGACAACTGCCGGACGACCTGGTCCCGGTTCTGGAACAGCATGTCCGCGGTGCGCGTCGCGGGCGTGCCGGCCACCCGGGTGCCGTCCCGGAAGCTGCCCGCCGCCAGACCGAGCACGGCGTCGCGGACGTCCGAGCCGGCCACCGCACCCGCGAGGCTCCCCGCCAGCAGGTGCGGGACGTGCGACGAGAGCGCGACCACCGAGTCGTGCACGGCCGGCGACATGGGCACCACCCGGGCGGAGAAGACGTCCACGAGGAGGCCGGCAAGCGCCCGGAACGGCTCGATCCCCTCGGGCGCGGGGCAGAGCACCCACGCCGCCCCGTCGAAGAGCCCCGGGACGGCCGAGGTCAGCCCCGCCCGCTCGGTGCCCGCCATCGGGTGGCCCGGCACGAACCGGTCGGTGAGCCCGTGCTCCCCGGCGAAGCGGGCGACGGCACCCTTCGTGCTGCCGACGTCGGTGACCACACACCGGTCACCGGTGTGCTTGACCACCGTGAGCAGCGTCTCCGGCAGGCTCGGCAGCGGACCGGCGAGGAACACCACGTCCCGGTCCCGGACGGCCGCAGCGAGGTCGTCGGGAAAACGCACCCCCCGCGCACGCCCCTCGGCCCGCGTGGCCGGATCCGGGTCCCAACCGACGACGTCCGCGTACGCCTCGTGCAGGCGGAGCAGGATCGACCCGCCGATGAGACCCGTGCCCACCACGGCGATCCTCGGCTGCCCAGCGGGCCTGTCCACCATCACGCACCTCGGCGTCTCGGTCGGTGTCGTGGCCGGGTGGCGGTCGACCCGCCCCTGCCACCGCGGGGCGTCGTCGGCCCCGACTCGGTCGGGCCGAGGATATCGCCGCGCTGCCGCGCTCAGCCGCTCGCGCCGGCAGCTTCCGCCCGCCACTCAAGGAACGGCAGCTCCGGTTGCCGGCCGTTCAGGTACTGCCAGGGCCACTCGCTGACCTGGTCACCGATCACCTCGAACTGCCCGGCGGCCGAGCGGAGATCACCGGAGAGCGCGAAGGCCATGGCGAACGAGTTGTGCACGCTCGGCCAGCCGGGCCGGCGACGGTAGTCGGGGTGGCGAACCGACGCGTCCGCCGCCGCGTTCAGCTCGGCCCGCACCGCGTCGTCGCCGATGTACTCGCCGTCCTCACCCACCGGAAGATCGAGCCACTTCTCCAGGTGCGCGACCGCGACCAGGTGCCCGAGGGGCGCGCCCGTCGGCGCCTTGGCCACGGTGGACCGGGCGAAGTCGAACATCTCGTCGTGGCTGCCGAACCATTTCTCGCAGCGGTACTGGAGCATCTGCTCGTGGGCGATCCGGTGCCACGGGTGCCGGGCCACCACGTCGTCGAAGCGGCGCTGCGCCTCGTCCCGGTCGACCTGACGGCCGCGCGCCGACATGACCAGGAAGACCCGCGCGGTGACGTCGTCCGGATCGCGGTCCGCCACCTCGTCGAGGCAGTTCTCGGCGAACTTCAGCCGCCGCCAGAACTCCTTGAACTGCTCCTCGCGGGTCTGCGAGGCGCGCGCGCCGCCGCGCGCCTCCCAGGCCCACTTGACCGCGTGCGCCCCGCGGACCAGCAGTGGCAGGGTCGACGACGGCTCGGCGTCGACCCACTCGCCGATCCAGTCCTGGAGACCCGTGACATCGGCCGCCATCGAGACGTAGAACGCGTGGTCGTCCGGGTCGGTGACCGGGACGAGCAGGTCACGGGCCGTCCGCCAGTCGCGCCGTCCCAACGCCTCCTGCAACGCCGCCGCGGTCGGGTCGCCCTGGGCGCGGTCGACCCGCACGGCCGGCACCTCCGCCTGCCTCGTCCTACGCCGGAACGGCCACATCTTGATCTTCCCTCTCCCGTCGGTCCCGGCAGATCGTAGGGGCAGCGCAGGTCGACCGGAAGGGGGTTGTCCCGGAAAGATCAACGTCGTACGGTCCCCTGCGCCGCCCGCTAGGAGGCGGGAACGGGGAGGGGGACGACCCATGACCGCGACCTACCGGGCACTCGCCTCGGTGGTGATGCTGATCGGTTTCTACGTGGTCGCGCTGCTGCAACTCGCCGCGGTCGTCGCGCTGGGCGCCTGGTTGATCGACGTCAGCAACGCCGTCGTCGCCGGGAAGCTGTTGATCCCGCTGCTCGTCGCGCTGGGCGCGGTGCTCGTCGGTCTGTGGCGCGCCGTGCGTACGAAGAACGAACCGATGCCCGGCCTGATCCTCGGCGAGCGCGAGGCGCCCGAGCTGTGGGCCGCGGTGCGCGACCTGGCCCGGGCGGTCGGCACGCGGGCGCCCGACGAGATCCGGTTGGTGCCGGAGGTCAACGCGGCGGTCAGCGAGCAGAGCCGTCTGCTCGGCCTGATCGGCGGCCGCCGGATCCTCTACGTCGGGATGCCGCTGCTGCAGGCGTTGCGCGTCGACCAGCTCCGCTCGGTGCTCGCGCACGAGCTGGGCCACTACTCCGGCCGGCACACCCGCCTCGGCGGGGTCGCCTACCGGGGCCGTCTGGCGATCGGCCAGACCATCGAGCGGATCAGCAGCCGGAACCCGGTGGGCTGGGTCTTCCGCGGCTACGCGCGGCTCTACCTGCTGGTCGACAACGCGGCCTCCCGGCGGCAGGAGTTGGCGGCCGACCGGTCGTCGGTGCTCCTCGCCGGCCACGAGGCGGCCACGTCCGCACTGCGTACGCTGCCTCCGCTCGCCGCCGCCTGGGCCTTCTACATGCGCCGGTACGTCGAGCCGGGCTGGTCGGCCGGCCTCGCGCCGGACGACCTGTTCGGTGGCTTCGCCCAGCTGCTGAACGCTCGACGGGACGAGATCGCCGGCCTGCGGGAGAACGCACCCGACGAGGAGCAGTCACGCTGGGACACGCACCCGCCGATCGGCATCCGGATCGCCGCCATGCGCGACGTCCCCGCCGGTGACGTCCCCCCGGACGAGCGACCGGCCGCCGTGCTGCTCGCCGACATCGCCGCCGCCGGCCGCCAGCTGCAGGGCGTGGTGGTGGACCACGGTGCGCGGCAGGTGCTGCCGTGGGCCGGGTTCACCGCGGCGGCGGTGGCCGCCGGAGTGCAACGCGAGGCGGACACCGTCTACCGGGCCGCGGGCCGGTTCGCCGCGACGGCCGAACCGGGCCTCGCGACCGTGCTGGACCTGGTGCGGGCGGGCCGGCTCGGCGCCTTCGCCGAGCAGTTCTTCGCCAACGCCACCCGCAAGGAGGCGGCGCAGCGCTTCGCCGGCCCGATGGAGCTGCTGCTGAACAACGCGGCCGTCCGCTCCGGCCGGGCGCACTGGGAGCTCTCCTGGTCGGGGCCCGCACGCCTGGTCGGCGCCGACGGCGAGCCGTGGGATCTCGCCGAGATCGCCAAGCTCGCGGTCTCGCCGGAGACCGTGGACGAGGCGGTGACCCGGCTACGCGAGCGGGGTGTCGACCCGGCGGGAGCGACCGTCGTGCAGAGCCGCGTCACCGGCCAGGACGCGGACCTGGTCGGCGGGCTGGCCAACATGAAGGTCGACGGCAGGGAGCACGACCTGCTCGTGCTCGACCGGGGTCTTCTCCTCGTGCCCGACCCCGGCCGGGCCAGCCAGGGCGAGAAGCGGCTGAAGGCCCTGGTCGGGTCGGTGCCGATGGCCGAGCTGGCCACCCGCTACCCGTTCCTGCCGTACGAGGAGATCAGCTCGGTCGAGGTGCAACGTGAGGTGCCGCTGAAGGCCACCCTGACGCTGCACGACGGCCGGACGGTGGTTGTGCAGGAGTTGTACTCCAGCGAGCTGCTGGAGAAGCACAGCCGGGACAACCTCCTGGCCGTCTTCCGCCGGATCACCGACTGACCGCCGGATCCCGCCGGATCAACCACTGACCGCCGGGTCCCGCCGGCCGGCCCGCGCCGGCCGGCGGTGACACGGTCGGGTTCTACGCCTCGGCGAGCCGGCCGGCGACGGCCGCGACGTGCTCGTCGGACTCGGTGAGCGCCACCCGGACGTGCTGCCCGCCCGCCGGCCCGTAGAAGACCCCCGCGGCCACGAGGATGCCCCGACGGGCCAGCCAGTCGACCGTCTTCCAGCAGTCCTCGTCGCGGGTCATCCAGAGGTAGAGACCCGCCTCCGAGTGCTCGACGGTGAACCCGGCCGCGGTGAACGCCAGGTACAGCGCCTCCCGCCGGGCCCGGTAGCGCTCCCGCTGCTCCTCGGCGTGCCGCTCGTCCTGGAGGGCGGCCACCATGGCGGCCTGCACCGGAGCCGGGACGATCATCCCGGCGTGCTTGCGCACCTTCAGCAGCTCGGCCACGAGCGCCGGGTCGCCGGCCACGAAGCCGGCCCGGTAGCCCGCCAGGTTGGACCGCTTGGAGAGCGAATGCAGCGCCAGCAGGTTGTCGTACGAGCCGCCGCAGACCTCGGGTGACAGGATCGAGACCGGCTCGGCGGACCAGCCCAGCGGCAGGTAGCACTCGTCGCTCGCGACGATCGCGCCGCGCTCCCGCGCCCAGTCGACCACCTTGCGCAGGTGGCGGGCGGGCAGCACCTGCCCCGTCGGGTTGCCGGGCGAGTTCACCCAGACCAGCCGGACCCGCGACGTCGGACCGACCGAGGTCAGCGAGTCGGTGCGGACGGTGGTGGCGCCGGCCAGGCGTGCCCCGTCCTCGTAGGTGGGGTAGCAGATCGACGGCACCACCACCACGTCACCCGGCCCGATGCCGAGCAGGGTGGGCAGCCAGGCGACCAGCTCCTTCGAGCCGATGGTCGGCAGCACACCGAAACCGTCGACCCCGGCCCCGCACGCCCGGGCCACCCAGGCGCTGATCGCCGCCCGCAACGCCGGGGTGCCGGCCGTCAACGGGTAACCGGGAGCGTCGGACGCGTCAGCGAGCGCCTGCCGGATCACCGGGGGCACCGGGTCGACCGGCGTACCCATGGAGAGGTTGATGAGCCCCTCCGGATGCGCCGCAGCCAGGGCGGCCGCGGCGTCCAGGGTGTCCCAGGTGAACTCGGGCAGTCGTGCCGAGACCGGCGCGGGCGGGTTCAGTGGCCCTCACCGCGCGGCGGCTGGGCGGCCACGAAGGCCGCGTCCTTCTCGACCTTGCCGATCTTCGAGGCGCCGCCGGGCGAGCCCAGGTCCTCGAAGAACTCGTAGTTGGCGCCGGTGTAGTCCTTCCACTGCTCCGGCACGTCGTCCTCGTAGAAGATCGCCTCGACGGGGCAGACAGGCTCACAGGCACCACAGTCGACGCACTCGTCGGGGTGGATGTAGAGCATCCGGTTGCCCTCGTAAATGCAGTCGACCGGGCACTCCTCGATGCATGCCTTGTCGAGCACATCCACGCACGGCTCGGCGATGATGTAGGTCACCGGTCTTCTCCTCCGCAAGACGCGCCGCGATCTCCCGCGACGGTAAGAGCCTAGTATCTCGCCGGGGAGGGGGTCGATCGATGCTGGGTCAGCAGGATGTGGGACACCGGATCGTGGTCCGCCGGATTGTGGGCATTCGCGAGGGCCGGCCGCTCTTCTCGGACGCCCTCGGCGAGCTGGTCGAACTGGACGAGACCCATCTCACGCTGGCCACCGCGCAGGGCCCGCTGCGTGTCCCCCGCGGGGAGGTGCACCGCGCCAAGCGCGTGCCGCCCACCCGCCGGCCCACCGCCGCCGCCGTGACCGAGCTGGAACTGGCCGCCGACGAGGCGTGGCCGGCGCCGGTACGCGACCGGCTGGGTGGCTGGCTGCTGCGGGCCGCCGACGGGTGGACCGGCCGGGCCAACTCGGCGCTGCCGGTCGGCGACCCGGACCGGCCGTTGCCGGCCGCGCTGGACGCGGTCGAGCGGTGGTACGACCGGCACGGCCTGCCGCCCATGGTCAACACGCCGTTGCCGCTCGCCGCGCCGGTCGGCGCCGAACTGGACGCCCGCGGCTGGGCGAGCCGCCCACCGGTGCTGGTGCAGACCGCGCCACTCCCGCTCCCGGCCGCGCCGCCTGCCCCGGATGGGCTACCGACCGACGTGCCCGCGCCGGATGCGCTGCGGGCCGACGCGCCCGCGCCGGATGGGTTGCCGGCCGACGCGCCCGCGCCGGATGCGTTGCGGGCCGACGTGCCCGCGCAGGATGGGTCACCGTCCGACGCGCCCGCGCCGGACGGGTTGGCGGCCGGCCTGCCGTCGTCCGCTGGGCCGCCGGTCGCCGGGGCTACGCAGGCCGCTCAGGCGTCTGCCGCGGCGGCGGTCGTGGAGCTGGCGACCGCGCCGGCGCCCGAGTGGCTGGCGGTCGCGTCGGGACGCAAGGGTGGCCTCGCGGACGCCGCCCGGCACGTGCTCACCGCCGTGGACCAGGTCCGTTTCGCGCACGTGTACGTGGACGGGGCCCTCGTCGGGATCGGCCGGGGCACGGTGACCGGACAGGGGCGTTGGCTGGGGTTGAGTCTCCTCGAGGTGCTGCCGCAGGCTCGCCGGCAGGGGCTGGCGAGCCGGATGATCCGCGCCCTGGCGGAGTGGGGCGCGCAGGCCGGCGCCACGCACGCGTTCCTCCAGGTCGAGCAGCACAACAGCGGCGCCGTGGCCCTCTACCGGCGGCTCGGCTTCACGACCCACCACACGTACCGGACGCGGGTCGCCCCGCGCTGACCACCGCGACTCCCCTCCACCCACCCGACCACCGACCCGACCCCGAGATCGACTCCACTTCGCCGACGTGGCGGTATCCCCGCGACCCGGACACCGCCACGTCGGCGAAACGGAGTCGATCACCCCGCAGCCGCTCCGCGATCTTGCACTTAGTACCCCCACAATCCGGACACAAGCCGCGTTTCACGGGCCGAAACTGCAAGATCGCGGAGAGGCCGGGGACCCGCGTGAGCGCCGCGAGGCTGACGGGTCGGGCGACGTGCGCGGGGCCCTCGGTCTCGTCCTGCGCGGGCTAGCGGCGGACTACCTTGCGGGGCTTGGCTGCCTTGATCTCCGCGTACCGCTTGAGGCTCTGCGAGCGGTGGTCCAGCCCGAGCGCCGTGAGCACCAGGTAACCCACGAGCGTCCCGGCGCCGGTGGCCGCCAGGTAGAGCCAGATCTGGGCGAAGAAGGTGCCCGCGCCGCCGGCGAACGGGCTGTCGCCGACCAGCAGTGGGCCGACCAGCACGGTCAGCAGCATGGCCACGAGCACGGCACCCGCCACGTCGGCCGCCCAGTCGCCGAGCGGCTGGCGCCGCCCCCACTGGAACGCCACCACGGCGAGGATCAGCCCGATGAGCACGAACATTCCCAGCGACACCCGGTCGGCAGCGGCGTCGTCGCCGTCCGTGCCGAAATGGATGATCAGCCGGGCCGCCACGTTGACCAGAAAGAGCGCACCCGCGAGCACCCCGATGTCGCGCCAGCGCTTGTCCATCGCACGACCTCCCGCTCCACCGCCCGCCCCCGGGGCAGTGTCCTGGCAGGAATATCTACCACCGCAAGCTGTGTGCCGTCAGTCCCCCACCCGGACGGTGGGTACCGCGAGGATCTGCCGGAAGCCCATGACGGCGAACGTCATGGCGCCCGCCACGATCATGACCAGGCCGACCCAGTTGTCGCCGGCGAGCAGCAGGTCGCCCTCGGACGTCCGCACGGCCGCGACGGCCATCAGCAGGAACCACGGCACGGCGGGCAACGCCACCGACCAGCGGCGGCCGACGGCCTCCCGGGCGAACCAGCTCAGCACGATGTTCGCGCCGATCGCCACCAGCACCGACACCCCGATGAGCTGCCCGGCCACACGGACCGTGGCGAGGAGGAGTTCCAGCACCCCGGAGACCGTGCCGGCAACGACGGCCACGAGGCCGCCGGCCACGCGCAGGCCGGCGTCGATCAGGCGCGGGGGCGGGCCCGCGGGCGGCGGGCTGGTCTCGTCCGGGGCGACCGACATCGGGGCGGCGGGAAGCGTCACCGCAGGCCGGCCGCCGTGACCGGGGCCCGGTCCGGGCCGAGGGCGGGGAGCCCCGCGAAGAGGTCGTCCTCCCAGCCGTACGGCCCGCTGCCCGGGCCCTTCTCCCCCACCGCGAGCGTGAAGTACTCCACCCCGAGGAACTCGGCGCCGAAGTTGCCGGCGATGGTGTGGAGCCAGGAGTCGGCCGGGATCTGGGTGGCGTGGGCGCGGATGGCCGCCTGCTTCGCGGCGTGCTGGTCGGTGCCGTCGATGCGGGCGGCGATCTGGGCGTCCGGGGTGCCGAACGGCAGCTCGGCGACGTCCTCGATGCCGGCGAACGGGTTGTCGGCCGACTCGGTGAACTCGGTCATGCCCGCCTCGAGCACGCTGAGCGGCATGGCGGTCCAGTAGATCTTGGCCGGCGCGACACCCTCGGCGGCGGCCAGCTCGGCGGCGCGCATCGCCACCCGGTGCGCCTGGATGTGGTCCGGGTGCCCGTAGAAGCCGTTCTCGTCGTACGTGATCATGACCTGCGGGCGGACCTCGCGCATGATCTCCACCAGGTGCCCGGCGGCCTCGTCCAGGTCGGCCTGCCAGAAGGCCCGGGGGTGCTCGTTGGTGGCGAGGCCCATCATCCCGGAGTCGCGGTAGCGGCCCGGGCCGCCGAGGAAGCGGTGGTCGGTGACGCCGAGCGCCGCACAGGCGGCGGCCAGCTCGCCGAGCCGGTAGCCGCCGAGCTGGTCGGCCTCGGCGGCGGCGAGCTGGGCCAGCTCCGGCACGTGGATCTCGCCCTCCTCGCCGAGCGTGCACGTCACCAGCGTGACGTGGGCGCCTTCGGCGGCGTAGCGGGCCATGGTCGAGCCGGTGCCGATGGTCTCGTCGTCCGGGTGCGCGTGGACCAGCAGCAGGCGGCGGTCAGGCAGCGTCGTCACGCCCGTCACTCTAACCGGCGGTTCCGCCCGACCGGCCCGGACGCGTCCACGCAGGTCGGCCACATCACCCCGGCAACCGCCTTACGATCTGGCCGTGGACTATCCGGAGCTGGCCGCCCGTACCCGCCGGTTCAGCCACGGTGCGCCGCGCGCCGTCTCCGTGGCCGACGACGGCTCCCGGGTGATCTTCCTGCGCTCGGCCGGTCCGGAGGACCCGGCCGACGCGCTCTGGCTCCTGAACGTCGCGAGCGGGGAGGAGCGGTTGGTCGCCGACCCGGCGGCGCTGCTCGGGGCGGACGCCGACGCGAGCGCGCTCTCCGCCGGCGAGCGCGCGCTGCGTGAGCGGCAGCGCCTCAGCGCGGGCGGCATCGGCTCGTACGCCCTGGACGCGGCCGGCCGCGTGGCGGTCTTCGCACTGGCCGGCCGGCTGTTCCGCGCCGACCTCGTGCACGGCGACGTGGTCGAGGTGGCCGCCGTGGGGCCGGTCCTCGACCCGCGTCCGGACCCGGCCGGCGAGCGGCTCGCGTACGTCACCGACGCCGCCGACGGGGTCCGCCGTGGCGAGCTGCGGGTGGTCGACTCCGACGGCACGGACACCCTGCTCGCCGGGGAGGACGCGGGGGTGACCTGGGGTCTCGCCGAGCACATCGCGGCCGAGGAGTTCGGGCGGTTCCGTGGCTACTGGTGGGCGCCGGACGGCCGCTGCGTGCTCGCGGCCCGGGTGGACGAGTCCCGGCTGGGCCGGTGGCACCTGCACGACCCGGCCGACCCGGCGAGCCCGCCGGTCGCCGTCGCGTACCCGCAGGCCGGAGGGCCGAACGCGGAGGTCAGTCTGCACCTGCTCGACCTCGACGGCGGCTGGGTCGACGTGCACTGGGACCGCGAGACCTACCCGTACCTGACCGCGGTGAGCTGGTCCGAGGGCGGGCCGCTCATCACGGTGCTGCGCCGGTCCCAGCAGCACGGCCTCGTGCTCGCGGTCGACCCGCGCACCGGCGAGACCCAGGTGCACGCCGAACTGGCCGACCCGCGCTGGGTGGAGCCGATCGCCGGCACACCGGCCCACCTGCCGGACGGCCGGGTGCTGGTGGGCGGTGAGCTGGCCCACGACGGGTACGACGCCCGCTGCCTCTTCGCCGACGGCACGCTGCTCACCCCGCCCTCGCTCTACGTACGCCGGGTGGTGGGCCGGCTGCCGGCCGCCACGGCCGGTCCGGCCGACCTGTTGGTCGAGGCGAGCGACGGCGAGCCGAGCGAGCGGCACCTGTTCCGGGTGCGGACCACGATCGGCGGCGGGGTGGACGCCCGGCGGCTCACCACCGACTCGGGTTGGCACACGGCCGCGGTCGGCGGCGACGTGCTCGTGGTGGGGGTCGCGTCGCTCGACCACGCGGGGGTCCGCTGGACCGTGTGGCGGGGCGACGAGGAGGTGGCGGAGCTCGTCTCGCACGCCGCCACCCCGCCGTACTCGCCGTTGCCGCTGCTGGAGCGGGTGACCGACCGGCGGCTGCCGAGCGCCGTGCTCTACCCGAACAGCTATGTGACCGGGCGGCGGTTGCCGGTGCTGCTGGACATCTACGGGGGGCCCGGCCACCAGGAGGTGGTGGCCGCCCGGGCGGCCTGGCTGGAGCGGCAGTGGTGGGCCGACGCGGGCTTCGCCGTGGTGGTCGTGGACAACCGCGGGACGCCCGGCGTCGCGCCGTCGTTCGAGAAGGCGATCCACCGGCGGGTGGCCGACGTGATCCTGCTGGACCAGGTGGACGCGTTGACCGCGCTCGCCGACAAGCACCCGGATCTGGACCTGGGCCGGGTGGCGGTGCGGGGGTGGTCGTTCGGCGGCTGGCTGGCGGGCCTCGCGGTGCTGCGTCACCCGGAGTTGTTCCGCTGCGGCATCGCCGGCGCCCCGGTCAGCGACTGGGGGCTCTACGACACGGCCTACAGCGAGCGTTACCTGGGCCTGCCGGAGGACGGCGCGGACGTCTACGCGCACCACTCGCTGATCGAGCTGGCCGCCGAGCCGGTGACCGCCTCGGAACAGGCCCGGCCGCTGCTGCTGGTGCACGGCATGGTCGACGACAACGTGGTGGCCGCGCACACGCTGCGCCTGTCGGCGGCGCTGCTGGCCGCCGGCCGGCCACACTCGGTGCTGCCGTTGACCGGCGCCACGCACATGGCCGCCGGTGGCCTCGCCGAGCGGCTGCTGAAGCTCGAGCTGGACTTCGTCCGCTCCCACGTGGGATAGGGCGCGCGGAGACACGGCGGCCCCCGGTCGACGACGCTGTCGACCGGGGGCCGGTCCGGGAGGTGCGTTACGGCTTGACGAACGCGTTCACGAACGACGGGTAGCCGAAGACGCTGGAGATGAACACCCCACCGGCCTTCGAGCCGTGCACCACGTAGGCCACGTCGACGTACATCGGCACGACCGGGGCGTGCTCCTTCATGATCCGCTCGTCGAGCTTGCCCCACTCGGGGCCCTGGTCCGCCGGGGGCATGGCCAGGATCCGGTCGAACTCGGCGTTGATGGCCGGGTCGTTGAAGTACGACTGGTTGCTGTTGCCCTCGGGCTTGATGGTGCGGCCGTCGTAGAGCACGGGCAGGATCGAGGCGCCGCTCGGCCAGTCCGCCGCCCAGTTACCGATGTACAGGTCCCAGGGGTTGTCCTTCTTCTTGATCTCGTCGAGCTTCGCGTCGTCCGGGATGTTCCGCACGGTGATCTTGAAGCCGGCCCGCTCGAGGTTCGCCTTGAGCTGGGCGCCCTGCTGCTGCTCGACCGATCCGTCGGAGACGCCGAGGACCAGCTCCGGGGTCTTGCCGCCGAGGAGTTCCTTGGCCTTGTCGACGTTGCCGGTCGGGCCGGCCGGGTACGCCTCGTACGCCTTGAAGCCGATGGTCGACGGCGGCATCAGCGTGGTGAGCGGCGCGGCGACGGTCTGCCCGCCCAGCGCCTTGATCATCCCTTCGCGGTCGATCGCGTAGTTCAGCGCCTGCCGGACCTTGAGGTCGGTGACCCGCTGGTTGTTGATGACGAGCTGGTTCGCGCTCGGGGTCGGCGAGAGGATGGTGCGGGACTTCAGCGCCGCGTCGCCGGCCACCTTGGCCACCAGCGAGGCGGGCACGAAGTTGAAGGCGACCGCGCTCTGGTCGGCACCGTTGTCGGCGATGACCCGGTTGTTGGCGGCGTCGGCGGTCGGGCCGAAGGTCCAGACGAACTGGTCCGGGTACTGGTGCCGGACCGGGTCCGTGTTCGGGTCCCAGTTGGTGTTCCGGTCGAGGGTGAGCTTCACGCCGACCTGGTTCGAAGCGATCTTGTACGGCCCGGACGAGAACGGCCGGGTGTCGAGGTTGACGCCGGTGTCCTTGTCCGGCGGCAGCGGCGCCGTGGTGGGCAGCGACACCGCGAACGGCAGGTCACAGCGGGGCTTGGTGAACTCGAAGCGCAGCGTCTTGTCGTCCGGCGTGGTGAGCCCCGGCGGCAGCGAGCCCTTGTTCTTCTTGAAGTCCCACTTGGTGTCGAACTGCGGGCTGTCGGCGAGCCACTCCTGGATGTAGGTCGGGCCGCTCGTGAGGTCCGGGTCGAAGGAGCGGGCGATGCCGTACGCGATCTCCTTGGAGGTGATCGGCCGCCCGTCCTCGAACTTCACCCCGTCCTTGATCTTGAATTCCCAGACCTTGCAGTCGTTGTTGACGTTGGTCCCGGGCGTCTCGGCCAGGTCGCCGACGAGGACGAGGCCGCCCTTGCCGTCGTCCTTCCAGGTGGTGAGGTAGCGGGCGAAGAGCGGGTTGGCCATCAGACCGGCGAACGAGTACGTCCGCTGCGGGTCGAGGTGGGAGATGGGGGTCTCCCGGATGATGGTGAAGGTGCCGCCCTTCTGCGCCCCGGCCACCTCGGCGGCCGGCCCCTGGGAGTCCTTCGGGTCGGTCGCGATGACCCCGGTCTGCGTACGGTTGGTGTCCACGGTGGTGCCCTCGCCCGTGTTCTTCGAGCAGGCACCCAGTGCCACAACCAGTGCGATCGCGCCGCCAGCGGCGGCCGCCACGCGTGGTCGCATCTCCTACCTCCTCCACCCATCTGTCTGCGGTCGCCGGAGGTGGAACCGCCGACGTCCCGAGGATCGTAAAGAAGAAAACCTACGAGTTGTGTAACAGTTGTCGATAAATTTCACCGCCGTCCGACCGCCCTTCACCGGGCCGGTGGCGGCCCGGTCAGCGCAGCCGCACCCGGGGGTCGATGGCCGCGTACAGCAGGTCGACGAGCACGTTCGCGAGCACCACGAAGACCGCGGCGATCAGCACGGTGGCCATGATGGTGGGCAGGTCACCGGAGCGCACCGCGTCCACGGCGGTGCGGCCCAGCCCCTGGATGCCGAAGGTGGTCTCGGTGATCACCGTGCCGCCGAGCGCGCCCCCGACGTCGAGGCCGGCGATCGTCACCACGGGCGTGATGGCGGCGCGCAACGCGTGCCGGCCGTACACCTTCGGTTTGGCCAGGCCCTTCGCCCGCGCCGTGCGGACGAAGTCCTCCGACAGGGTCTCCAGCATCTGCGCGCGCGACAGCCGGGCGTAGATGGCGGAGAAGAGGAACGCCAGCGACACCCACGCGAGGACGAGACCGCTCGCCCACTTCAACGGATTGTCGAGGATCGACGTGTAGCTGGGCACCGGCAGCAGCCGCAGGTTGTAGACGAAGACCAGCAGCAGCACCGCGCCCACGAAGTAGAGCTGCAACGACGCGCCGGTCAGCGAGAAGCCGATGGCGAGCCGGTCCAACCACGTGCCCCGGCGCAGCGCGGAGATCATGCCGAGCCCCACCCCGAGCAGCAGCCAGAGGACCGCCGCCGGGATCACGATGCTCAACGTCACGGGCAGCACCCGCGCGATGGTGTCCGAGACCGCCTCGTTGGTGACGTACGACCAGCCCAGGCAGGGCGCGTCGCAGTGCCCGCCCTGGGCGCTGCCCAGGTCCCGGCCGGTGACGATGCCCTTCATGTAGCCGGCGTACTGCGTGACCAGCGGATCGTTGAGGCCCAGCTCGTCGCGGACCCGCTCCAGCCGCTCCGGGTTGCAGTTCTTCGGGCACATGCCGGTGACCGGGTCGCGCGGCAGCGCGAAGAACATGAGGAACGTCAGCACGCTCACCGCGAACAGGGTCAGCGTGGCGGAGAAGAGCCGCTTGACCAGGAATCGCGCCATCAGAGCCTCTCTCCATTCGCGACTGCGGGGCTCCGCTCCGCCGCACTCCTCGCGCTCATACCGACAGCCCTCACCGGGACGACTTCGGGTCGAGCGCGTCACGCAGCGCGTCGCCGAAGAGGTTGAAGGCGAACACCAGCGCGAAGATCATGATGCCCGGGAAGAACACGTACGCCGGGTCGGTCTGCAGGTAGTCGAGGCTGCGGTAGATCATCCGGCCGAAGCTCGGAGTCTCGTCGCTCAGCCCGACGCCGATGAACGAGAGCGCCGCCTCGCTCGTGATGAACTGCGGCACGGCCAGCGAGAACGACACGAGGATCGGCGCCCAGATGTTCGGCAGCAGCTGCCGGAAGAGCATGTGCCCGAGCCCGGCGCCGCTGGCCTTGGCGGCCTCGACGAACTCGCGCTCCCGCAGCGCGATCACCTGGCCGCGGACCAGCCGGGCCGTGCTCGTCCAGCCGAAGACCGCGAACACCGCGATGAGCACGCCCACGCCGAACGCCGAGGAGACCTGCTCCCGCTCGCCGTAGAAACGCAGCACGAGGGTCGGGGTCAGCGCCAGCGCGATGACGAGGAACGGCATGGCCAGCGTGAGGTCGGTGATCCAGTTGATCGCCGTGTCCAGCCAGCCGCCGAGGTAGCCGGCGAGCGTACCGAGGACGATCCCGATGGTCGCCGTGATGACGGCGGCCGCGAAGGCAATGAACAACGACGTACGCAGGCCGTAGATCAGCCGGATGAAGATGTCCCGCCCGAGCCCCGGCTCCAGCCCGAACCAGTGGTCACCCGAGACGCCGCCGGCGTACCCGAGCGGCATGCCGAAGCCGTCGAGCAGGTTCTGGAACTGCTCGCGCGGGCTGATGCCGTAGGCCATCTCGATCAAAGGGGCGACCAGCGCCAGCACCATGAAGAAGACCAGCATGCCGCCGCTGACCATCGCCGTGCGGTCGCGGCGCAGCCGGAGCCAGGCGAGCTGGCCGGGCGAGCGGCCGACGACGTCCCGCCGCTCCGGCGCCCCGGCGTCGCCGCCGGACTCGATCTCGGCCAGCGCGACACCCTCCACCGGGGAGAGGCTCACTTCGACACCTCCTCGACGGTCGGGTCCGCCGGACCGGCGGTCTCGACGGCGACGGGCCCGGCCTCCGGAAAGTGGCAGGCCGCGGCCTGGGCGCCACCGTCCCGCGGCACCAGCGCGGGCTCCTCGGTCGCGCAGACCTCCTGCGCCTTCCAGCAGCGGGTGCGGAATCGGCAGCCCGACGGCGGGTCCAGCGGCGTGGGCACGTCGCCCGCCAGCCGGATGCGGCCGCCGGGGCCCAGCTTCGTGACGTCGGGAATGGCCGAGAGCAGCGCCCGGGTGTACGGATGTTGCGGCCGCTCGTAGATGTCCGCCCGCTCCCCGATCTCGACGATCTTGCCCAGGTACATGACGGCGACCCGCTGGCAGAAGTGCCGCACCACCGCCAGGTCGTGTGCGATGAACACGAACGCCAGCCCGAGGTCCCGCTGCAACTCGCGCAGCAGGTTGATGACCTGCGCCTGGATGGAGACGTCGAGGGCGGAGACCGGCTCGTCGGCGACGATGAGCTTCGGCCGCAGCGCCAGGGCCCGGGCGATGCCGATCCGCTGCCGCTGCCCGCCGGAGAACTCGTGCGGGTACCGGTTGTAGTGCTCCGGGTTGAGCCCGACGATCTCCAGCAGTTCCTGCACCCGCGCCTTCACGCCGCCGGGCGGCTTGACCCCGTTGACCTGCAACGGCATCGCGATGATCCGGCCGACCGTGTGCCGGGGGTTCAGCGAGGCGTACGGGTCCTGGAAGATGATCTGGAGGTCCTGGCGCAGGGGACGCAGCTCACGCCGACCGGCGTGCGTGATGTCTCGTCCCTCGAACTCGATGCTGCCCGCGGTTGGCTCGAGCAGGCGCACGAGCATCCGCCCCGTCGTGGTCTTGCCGCAGCCGGACTCGCCCACCAGGCCGAGCGTCTCCCCCGGCCGCACCTCGAAGTCCAGCCCGTCCACGGCCCGCACCAGGTTGCGGCCGCGCAGGCCGCCCACCGGAAAGTGCTTGGTCAGCGCGCGTACCCGCAGCAGCGGCTCGACCTCCGCGCCCGACCCGACCCGCGCCTCGTCCACCTGGACACTCATCGGGCGACTCCCACCTGTGCGACCTCCTCGCGGTACAGCCGGACCCGTTCCTCGGCGGCCAGGTGGCAGGCCACCAGGTGGCCGTCCTCGCCGGTCGGGCCCAGTTCCGGAACCTCGGTGCGGGACCGGTCGCCGTTGCGGTCCGCGTACCGGCAGCGCGGGTGGAAGGCGCAGCCGGGAGGCAGGTTGATGAGGCTCGGCGGGTTGCCGCGAATCGGCAGGAGGTCCGCGTCCGCGTCGCCGTGCAGCGAGGGCACGCTGGAGAGCAACCCCCAGGTGTACGGGTGCTGCGGCCGGCGCAGCACCTGCTCGACGCTGCCGTGCTCGACGGCCCGCCCGCCGTACATCACGAGCACGTCGTCGGCCACCTGGCTGACCACGCCCAGGTCGTGCGTGATCATGATGATCGCGCTGTGGAACTCGGCCTGGAGGTCGGCGAGCAGGTCGAGGATCTGCGCCTGCACGGTGACGTCCAGAGCGGTGGTCGGCTCGTCGGCGATGAGCAGGTCCGGGTCGTTCACCAGTGCCATGGCGATCATCGCCCGCTGGCGCATGCCGCCGGAGAACTCGTGCGGATACTGGTCGAAGCGGCGCGCCGGCTGCGGGATGCCGACCCGGCCGAGCATGTCGACCGCCCGCTGGCGGGCCTCCCGCTTCCCGGCCCGCGGGTGGTGCACCCGGTACGCCTCGGCGATCTGCTTCCCGACGGTGTAGTACGGGTGCAGCGCGGAGAGCGGGTCCTGGAAGATCATCGCCATGTCGCGGCCGCGCAGCCGGCGTACCTCCTCCTCGGGCAGGCCGACGAGCTGGCGGCCGCCCACGAAGATCTCGCCGGTGGTGGTGCTGCGCCGGGGGTCGTGCAGGCCGAGGACGGCCAGCGACGTGACGCTCTTGCCCGAGCCGGACTCGCCGACGATGCCGAGCGTGCGACCGCGCTCCACCGCGAAGGACACCCCGTCGACCGCGCGGACCACGCCGTCGGTGGTGTCGAACCGCACCCGCAGGTCCCGTACCCGCAGGTAGGGGTCGTCGCTGCTGCGCTGCTCCGGAACACTGGGGCGATCGCCCGGTTGCCCGGACGGCGCCGACTCCGGACCGACCACGACCGCCTCCCTCAGTGACGAAGAGAACTTACAGGAAAGTCCTGAGGGTGAAAATAAGCTACACGTCGGCAGACTGTCAGCGGCCGTCAGCGTAACGACTCGGCAACGGCTGTGAACAGCCCTCACCAGCACATTCATCCATCGCGATTCCCTACCCGCCGCCCTGTCGGCGGCGAACGACGGGTTGATCGACTCCGTTTCCCCGATATGGCGGTGTCCCGGCACATTGGATACCGCCACGTCGGCGAGCTGGTGTCGATCACGCCTGACGGATGTCGGGCGGCTCGCCTAGGGTCGGTCGCATGAGCGAGTTCGACGCCGCGACCGCCGCCGTGCAGGCCGCCCTGGACGCCGGGGCGCGGTACGCCGACGCGCGGGTGATGCACCGGCGCTACGAGTCCATGTCGGCGCGCAACGGTGAGATCGAGGAGCTGACCCAGGACGAGAGTGTCGGCCTGGGCGTCCGGGCGCTCGTCGGGTCGAGCTGGGGCTTCCACGCCGTACCCGACCTCACCGACGCCGCGGCCCGGGACGCCGGCCGCCGGGCCGCCCGGATCGCCGCCGCGAGCGCGCGGGTCCCCGGCCCGCCCGTCGACCTGGTGCCCGCCGACCCGGCCACCGCGACCTGGGCCTCGGCCTGCGAGGTCGACCCACTCGGCGTTTCCCTGTCGGACAAGGGCGACCTGCTGGTCGGCGCCACCGCCACGATGGCCGCGCACGGCGCCGACATCGCCGAGGGCCTCTACCAGATCTGGGACACCGCGAAGTGGTTCGTCTCCAGCGAGGGGCACCGGATCGACCAGCGCATCCGCGAGTGCGGCGGCGGCATCTCCGCCACCTCGATCGGCGACGGCGAGACCCAGCGCCGCTCCTACCCGAGCTACCGCGGCCAGTACGGCACCACCGGCTGGGAGCTGGTCACGTCACTCGACCTGGCCGCGCACGCCGCGCGCATCGCCGAGGAGTCGCGGGCGCTGCTCACCGCGCCGCTCTGCCCCTCCGGCGAGACCGACCTCATCCTCGGCGGTGAGCAGCTCGCCCTGCAGATCCACGAGTCGGTCGGTCACGCCATCGAACTCGACCGGATCCTCGGCTGGGAGGCCGCCTTCGCCGGCACGTCCTGGCTGGACCTGGCCCAGCTCGGCACGCTGCGCTACGGCTCGGACCTCATGAACGTCACCATCGACCCGACCATCCCCGGCGCGCTGGGCAGCTTCGGTTTCGACGACGAGGGATCACCGGCCGTGAAGCGGGACGCCGTCCGCGAGGGACGGTGGGTGGGTGTGCTCGCCGGGCGCGACTCGGCCGCCGTCGCCGGTCTCGACTACGGCGGGAGCGTACGTGCCGACGGCTGGGCGCGCCTGCCCATGGTGCGGATGACCAACGTCGGCCTCGAGCCCGGCCCGCACACCCTGGAGGAGATCATCGCGGCCACCGACGACGGGGTGCTCATGGACCTTAACCGCTCCTGGTCCATCGACGACAAGCGGCTCAACTTCCAGTTCGGGTGCGAGGTCGGCTGGGAGGTGAAGAAGGGGCGGCGCGGCCGGATGCTGCGCAACCCGACCTACACGGGGATCGGCCCGCTCTTCTGGCGGTCGATGGACATGCTCTCCTCGGAGACCGTCGCCTGGGGCACCCCGAACTGCGGCAAGGGCCAGCCGGGGCAGACGGGGCACACGGGCCATCCCGCCGCGCCGGCCCGGTTCCGCAACGTCCGGGTGGGGGTGCGGGCATGACCGAGCTGGAGCTCGCCGGTCAGGTGGTCGAGCTGGTCCGCCGTCTCGGCGGTCCGGCCGCCGAGGCCGAGGCGGTGGTGACCCGGGCCGACCTGGCGCTGACCCGGTTCGCCAACTCCTTCATCCACCAGAACGTCGCCGAGTCGACCGTCGGCGTCCGGCTGCGGGTGCACGTCGACGGCCGGACCGCCGCGGGCAGCGGCAGCGTGGTGAGCCCGGCCGGGCTGCGCGCGCTCGTCGAACGCACCCTGGCCGCCGCCCGGCTCTGCCCTCCGGACCCGGCGTGGCCGGGCCTCACCCCGCCCACCCCGACGGGGGCCGGGGGACCTGTCGACGAGGCCACCGCCCACGCCGACCCGGACGAGCGGGCCGAGCGGGTCCGTGCGTTCGTGGCGGCCGCCGAGGGGCTGGAGACGGCCGGCTACTGCCGCACCGCCCACCGGTCGTCGGCCTTCGCGAACACCGCCGGGCACACGGCGTACGGCCGCTCGGTCGAGGCCGCCATGGACGGCATCGCGCGCACCGGCGGCGCCGACGGGGTGGCCCGGCTCTGCGCCGACCGGCTGGCCGACCTCGACGGCGCGGCGCTGGGCGCGCGGGCCGCGGGCAAGGCCCGCGCGGCGGCGACCCCTGTGGAGTTGCCGCCGGGCCGATACGAGGTGGTGTTCGAGCCGGCCGCCGTGGCGGACCTGCTGCAGAACCTGTGCTGGTTCGGCTTCAACGGCAAGCGGTACGTCGAGCGGCAGTCCTTCGCCGAGCCGGGCGTCGCGCAGTTCGACCCGGCGGTCACCCTGGTCGACGACCCGCTCGGCGCGGCCGGGTTGCCGTTCGACGCCGAGGGGACGCCGCGGCGGGCGGTGACCCTCGTCGAGGCCGGCACCACGCGCACGGTGGCGCACGACCGGCGGACGGCCGCGGAGGCGGGCGCCGAGTCCACGGGGCACGCCGTGGCCGGCGGCGGAGGCTTCGGCCCGATGGCCCGCAACCTGAGGCTCGCCGGCGCCACGGGAGGTACGGCGGCGCCGGACGCCGCCACCGGCGCGGTGGCGGACCCCGACACGGCCGCCCTGGTCGCGCAGGTCGGGCGCGGGCTGCTGGTGAGCGACCTCTGGTACACGCGGGTGCTCGACCCGAAGAGCCTCGTGGTCACGGGCCTGACCCGCAACGGGGTGTGGCTCGTCGAGGACGGCGTGGTGACGGGCGCCGTCCGCGACTTCCGCTTCACCGAGTCGTATCCCCGCGCGCTCGGGCCGGGCGCCGTGCTCGGCGTCGGACGGCGTCCGGTCCGCCAACCGGACCGGGTGGACGGTGTGTGGTGGGAGGCCCCGCCGGTGCGGTTGGCCTCCTGGCACTTCACCGGCGGCGCCTCCGGCTGACCCGGCCCGAGGCGCGACGCAGGGCCACGCCGGCCTGGCGGTACCCCCGCTGTCACCGCCAGGCAGTGACCTTCTTAACATCGTCACATCGATCATCGTGCTGGGGCTTCTGCGCAGGCTGGACACACGGGACACTGCCTTGCGCGGACGGCCCGCGGAGATCGGCGTAACGTGTGTCACTTAGCTGCGCCGGTGCCTCCGGCGCGGTCGTTGGTGTGCGCATGACGTGGCAAGCGGGTGCGGGTCCTCCGGTCCGCGTGCCGACCGGAGGAAGATCCGCCCGCGCCTGCGGGCCCCCGTCGAGGAGACGACTCGAATGACATCAACGGCAACGAGGCCGCTGGGGGCGCGGGCGCGCGCCGCCATCACGGCGAAGACGTTGCGCACCGACCGCTGGTGGTTCGCCCCGCTCATCACCGTCGTCGGGCTCACCGCCTGGGTGGCGTACGCGACGGTGCGGGTCTTCATGCACGATTTTTACTGGGTCGAGGATTTCCACTACCTCACCCCGTTCTACTCCCCGTGCGTGACGGACCGGTGCGTCGAGAACGCGTCGCACTTCGGGCAGTTCCTCCCCGGCTGGTGGATCATCCCGGACGCCGCGCTGACCCTGCCCTTCCTGCTGCTGTTCCGGCTGACCTGCTACTACTACCGCAAGGCGTACTACCGGTCGTTCTGGCTCTCGCCGCCGGCCTGCGCCGTGCCGGACGGGCACCAGACGTACAGCGGTGAGACCCGCTTCCCGCTGCTCGGGCAGAACCTGCACCGCTACTTCTTCTACGCCGCCGCGATCATCTCGCTGATCAACACCTACGACGCCATCCTCGCCTTCCACTCGCCGAAGGGCTTCGGGTTCGGGCTGGGCAACCTCATCCTGATCGGCAACGTGGTGATGCTCTGGGCGTACACCATCTCCTGCCACTCCTGCCGGCACATCATCGGCGGGCGGCTCAAGCACTTCTCCAAGCACCCGCTGCGCTACCGGGCCTGGACCGGCGTGTCCTGGCTCAACGTCCGGCACATGCAGCTCGCCTGGATCACGCTCGGCACCCTGGCGCTGACCGACTTCTACGTCATGGCGGTCGCGGCCGAGTGGTTCCCCGACCTGCGGTTCATCAACTAGAGGGCCTGGACATGACGACTACCACTCGCATCGAACGACACCACTACGACGTCGTCGTGATCGGCGCCGGGGGCGCCGGCCTGCGCGCGGCGATCGAGGCCCGGCTCGCCGGCAAGAAGACGGCGATCATCTCGAAGTCGCTCTTCGGCAAGGCGCACACGGTGATGGCCGAGGGCGGCGCGGCGGCCGCCATGGGCAACGTGAACCCGCGCGACAACTGGCAGGTGCACTTCCGCGACACCATGCGCGGCGGCAAGTTCCTGAACAACTTCCGGATGGCCGAGCTGCACGCGAAGGAGTCGCCGCAGCGCATCTGGGAGCTGGAGACGTACGGGGCGCTCTTCGACCGTACGAAGGACGGCAAGATCTCCCAGCGCAACTTCGGCGGCCACGAGTACCCGCGGCTGGCGCACGTCGGCGACCGCACCGGCCTGGAGCTGATCCGCACCCTCCAGCAGAAGATCGTCTCCCTCCAGCAGGAGGACAAGGCCGAGTACGGCGACTACGAGGCGCGCATCAAGGTCTTCTCCGAGACCACCATCACCGAGCTGCTGCTCGACGGCGACCGGATCGCCGGGGCGTTCGGCTACTACCGGGAGTCCGGCGAGTTCGTCCTGTTCGAGACGCCGGCCGTGGTGCTGGCCACCGGCGGGGTGGGTCGGTCCTACAAGGTCACCTCGAACTCCTGGGAGTACACGGGGGACGGTCACGCGCTCGCGCTGCGCGCCGGGGCGACGCTCATCAACATGGAGTTCCTCCAGTTCCACCCGACCGGCATGGTCTGGCCGCCCTCGGTGAAGGGCATCCTCGTGACCGAGTCGGTCCGGGGTGACGGCGGCGTGCTGAAGAACTCCGACGGCAAGCGGTTCATGTTCGACTACGTCCCCGACGTCTTCCGCAAGCAGTACGCGGAGACGGAGGAGGAGGCGGACCGCTGGTACACCGACCCGGACAACAACCGCCGCCCGCCGGAGCTGCTGCCGCGCGACGAGGTGGCCCGGGCCATCAACAGCGAGGTCAAGGCCGGCCGGGGCACTCCCGCCGGCGGCGTCTTCCTGGACATCGCGAGCCGCAAGTCGGCCGACGAGATCCGCCGCCGGCTGCCCTCGATGTACCACCAGTTCAAGGAGCTGGCCGACGTCGACATCACCCGGGAGCCCATGGAGGTGGGTCCCACCTGCCACTACGTGATGGGCGGCGTCGAGGTCGACCCGGACTCGGGCGCCGCGGCGGGCCACGTGCGTGGCCTCTTCGCGGCCGGTGAGGTGTCCGGCGGCATGCACGGCTCCAACCGGCTCGGCGGCAACTCGCTGTCCGACCTGCTGGTGTTCGGCAAGCGCGCGGGCGGCCACGCGGCCACCTACAACGACGGCCTCGCGGCCCGCCCGAAGGTGCCCGTGCAGGCCGTCGAGGCGGCGGTGGAGACGGCGCTCGCGCCGCTGCAGCGGGACACCGGGGAGAGCCCGTACGTCCTCCAGCAGGACCTCCAGGCGGTCATGGGTGACCTGGTCGGCATCATCCGCCGGGAGGGGGAGCTGGCCGACGCGCTGGTCCGCCTCGCCGAGCTGCGCGAGCGGGTCGCCAAGGTGAGCGCGTCCGGGGGGCGCCGTTACAACCCGGGCTGGCACCTGGCCCTGGATCTGCGCAACATGCTGCTCGTCTCCGAGTGCACGGCGAAGGCCGCGCTGGAGCGGCGGGAGTCGCGCGGCGGCCACACCCGTGAGGACCACCCCACGATGGACCCGCAGTGGCGTCGGGTGAACCTGGTCTGCTCGCTGGAGGGCGACACGGTGCAGCTGACCCGCAAGCCGCTGCCGAAGATGCGCCCCGAGCTGATCACGTTGTTCGACCGCGCCGAGCTGGCCAAGTACCTGACGGACGAGGAACTCGCGGAGTTCGACGCCCTCGCTGAGAAGGAGAGCTGACGAGATGGCTGAGCGAAACTCCCCGGCGGCCGGCGACGCGGCCGCGAAGCGGCAGTTCCGCATCTGGCGGGGCGACGACAGCGGTGGCGACCTGCAGGACTACGTGGTCGAGGTGAACGAGGGCGAGGTCGTCCTCGACGTCATCCACCGGCTCCAGGCCACCGACGCGCCGGATCTCGCCTGCCGCTGGAACTGCAAGGCGGGCAAGTGCGGCTCCTGCTCCATGGAGATCAACGGCAAGCCGCGCCTGGCCTGCATGACCCGGATGTCCACGTTCGAACAGGAGGAGACCGTCACGGTCACCCCGTTGCGGACGTTTCCGGTCATCCGGGACCTCGTCACGGACGTCTCGTTCAACTACGAGAAGGCCCGGGAGACGCCGGCGTTCGCGCCGCCCGAGGACGTGGCGCCCGGCGACTACCGGATGCAGCAGGTCGACGTCGAGCGCTCGCAGGAGTTCCGCAAGTGCATCGAGTGCTTCCTCTGCCAGAACGTGTGTCACGTGATCCGGGACCACGAGGAGAACAAGCCGGCGTTCTCCGGCCCACGGTTCTTCATCCGGGCCGCCGAGCTGGACATGCACCCTCTCGACACCCGGGCCGACCGCAAGCAGTACGCGCAGTCGGAGATGGGCCTCGGCTACTGCAACATCACCAAGTGCTGCACGGAGGTCTGCCCCGAGCACATCAAGATCACTGACAACGGGATCATCCCCATGAAGGAGCGGGTCGTCGACCGCAGGTACGATCCCCTTGTGTGGCTTGGTAGCAAGATCTTCCGTCGGGGTGAGACGCCCCAGAGCAGCGTGACCAGCGCCCGTGCCGCCGGTCCGGCGACGCCCAGCACCAGCCGGGGCGGTGTGCACTCGCACGCGGGTGGCTCGCACGACCCGCAGGCCGAGGCGCAGGCGCAGAGCGGTGTCAACTGGCACCGCGAGGTGCCGCACCCGACCGCGCCGGCGGTGGACGAGCGGGGCAAGCTCCCGCTCACGGAGCTCACGTTCGACCGGGCCGCCGCGCCGTCGCCGTTCGGTGACGACGTCACGTTCCCGCTGCCGCCGGAGCACCTGAACTTCGCCCACCCGGAGCAGGACAAGCACTGAGCACGTCCACGATGACGGGGGCCGCGGCTGTTGCCGCCGGCCCCCGTCCCGTTGTCCCCCACCCCGTCCCCGAGCCGGTCCGGTCCCCGACCCAGCGCGGTTGATCATGAAGTTGTCGCCCGGATCTCCGGCGTGTCCCGGCAACAACTTCATGATCAACGGGGTGGCGGCCGGGTCGCCGGGCCGGGCGGTCCGTCGGCGTCGGGGCGCGGGGCCGGGTCAGTCGGCCTTGAGGAGGGGACGCAGGGCGGCCACGATCGGCGCGTCGGCCGGCAGCCAGGTCACCGAATCCAGCTCGGTGGCGGAGAGCCAGCGCAGCGCCGAGTGCTCCAGCGGCTGGGGTTCGTCGTCGTGGAGCAGGCGGGCCGCGTACACCTTGAGCACCGAACGGCCGTGGGCCATCTTCACGTTGCGGCCGACCCGGTCGCCGATCTCCACGCGTACGGCGAGTTCCTCGGCGCACTCCCGCACCAGCGCGTCGGTCTCCGACTCCCCCGGCTCGACCTTGCCGCCGGGGAACTCCCACATCCCGGCGACCTCGGGCGGCGCGGAACGCGCACAGGCGAGGACCCGCCCGTCCTGGATGATCGCCGCGCCGACGATCACCTTGAGGTCCCGCCGCGCGGCCTGCCCGCCGCCACTCGCCCGTTCGGTCCGCACGGCCGTCCAGCGTGCCAGATCAATCGGCGGTTTGGGTACCGTAACCGGCCGCTAGGTCAGGAGAACCCGGAAGTGTGGGCGTGGACACACGTGCCGTGAGGCGACAAGACTGGAAACCACCGAACAAGACACGGGACGGCGACGATTTGGCCACAAGCCGGCAACGGCGCCTGGGAGGTGCGGTGATGCGCGTGCTGTTCAACGGCCGGGCGAAGCAGCAGGACTACCTCTCCGACGCGCTGACCCTGCTCTCCGGGTGGACCCGGGAGGGCGAGCAGATTCGACGCACCCTCGTCATCGACGACAGCCAGCATGCCGCACTGACCGAGCGGGTCAAGGTGGTGGCGGACGCCCTCCACCTGCGTCCCGAGATCAGCCGCCGGGCCGACGAGACGCAGATCCGGGTGGGGCACGGCAACTCCCCGCTCACCGAGGGCGAGGTGCTGCTGGCGGCCCGCATCGAGGACGCCTACCGGGCCGTCACCGAAGACTGACCGCCGCCGTACCCTGCGGGGTCATGACGGAACGGGCGGTCGTCTTCGACATCGGCGGGGTCCTGGAGATCACTCCCCCGCTCGGCACCACGGCCCGCTGGGAGGCGGAGTTCGGGTTGCGCCCCGGCGAGATGGTCGAGCGGGCAGCGGACATCTGGGCGGACGGCGCCGTCGGCGCCATCACCCTCGACGAGGTGCACCGGCGTCTCGGCGAGCGGCTGAACGCGGACGACGCCCGTGTCGCCGCCTTTCTGGACGACGTCTGGACCGAGTACCTCGGGACGCCCAACACCGAGCTGATCGAGTATTTCCGTGCCCTCCGCGCCCGGTGCCGGACCGGCATCGTCAGCAACAGCTTCGTGGGTGCTCGGGAACGCGAGCAGGAACGGTACGGGTTCGCCGACCTCACCGACGTGCTGGTCTACTCGCACGAGGTCGGCCTGTCGAAGCCGGATCCTCGCATCTACCTGCTGGCCTGTGCGCGGCTGGAGGTGCCGCCGGAGCGGACGCTGTTCTTGGACGACGTGCCGGCGGCGGTCGACGGCGCCCGGGCGGTCGGCATGCGCGGTGTGCGCTACGAGACGAACGCGCAGGCCGTCGCCGAAATCGAGGCGTGGCTGAAAACGACCTGAGAGTTTGTGGTTTCGCGAAAAAGTGCGAGGGTACCGATTCTGCGCGGGGGTCAACAATCGCCGCGAACTTCACATCTCGCACTCTCAGGAGCTGATATGACCACGCCTGCCCAGAACCGGGTGTCGGACCGGGTGGAGACCGCCGGTCACCACGCCGACCACGACCTCCGCCACTTCCACCGGCGCGGCGAGGAGACCAAGCCGGCCTGGAAGACCACCGAGCTGGCCGTCTACCTGCTGGCGGTGATCGGGGTGCTGATCGCCTCCAACGCCGTCGGCGACGGGGCCGCCAACAACGGTGGCGACTACTTCGCGGCCGACAAGGCCTGGTGGTACATCACGCTGCTCACCGTCGGCTACCTGGTGAGCCGCGGCCTCGCCAAGGCAGGCAGCCGCACCCCCGACCACGACCCGCGCACCGACCGCTGACCGGGCCGTAGCCCCGCCGGCCGCCTCCGTTCGAGGCCGCCGGCGGGGCTTCCTCGTGCGCGGCGGTGGGCCCCGCCGGTCCGCTGGCGGAGCCCGCCTACGGTGGGGCGCATGGCCAACGTGACCTATGACCGCAAGGAGCAGTTCCAGCAGATCCAGAGTGGACTGCTCGAGGGAGAACAGATCATCGCCGTCTACGACGCGGTCGGCACCGGCACCGGGTTCCTCGGCCTCACCGACCGGCGCGTGATCATCCAGGACCGGTCGTCGTCGGCAAGCGGTACGCCATCACGAGCATCCCGTACTCGAAGATCACGAGCGTGAGCGTGGTCAGCAACAAGTCGTGGGGCGGCTCGTTCTTCTCCACCGGCGCGATCGCCATCCACGTCGGCACGCACACCTACGAGGTCGAATTCCGTGGCGCGCAGAAGAGCCACCACGTCCACAACGTGATCCTCCACCACATCTCCTGACGGCGGGCCCGCGCAGGAGCGGACGGAAGGCGGCGGTGTGGCGTCTGTCGGGCGGTCAGGGCCGGTGCCCCGGTGAGGCACGGCGAGTTCGAGGATCCGCGGCTCGTGCCGGTCTACGACGCGGAGTGTCCGTGGGGCCGGGACGACGACTTCTTCCTCGCCACGGTCGGTGCGACGCCCGCCGCGCGGGTGCTGGATCTCGGGTGCGGGACCGGGCGCCTGACCGTCGCTCTGGCCGCGGAGGGCCACACCGTCACCGGCGTCGACCCCGCACACGCCTCCCTCTCCGCCGCCCGCGCCCGGCCCGGCGCCGACCGGGTCAGGTGGGTGGCGGGCACCTCCTCCGTGCTGCCGAGCCGGTCTTTCGACATCGCGGTGCTGACCAGCCACGTGGCGCAGGTGTTCGTCACCGACGAGGAGTGGGCGGTGACCCTCGCCGACCTGCGCCGGGCGCTGGTGCCCGACGGCCGCCTGGTGTTCGACTCGCGCGATCCGGCCGGACGGAGCTGGGAGCGGTGGAACCCGGCCGACTCACGGCGGTGGATCACCGTGGCCGACGGCCGCCGGATCTCCGCGTGGACTGAGGTGACGGCGGTCGGGCACGGGGTGGTGAGCTTCGTGCACCACTACACGTTTCCGGACGGGGAGGAACTGCTCAGCTCAGCCGACCTGCGCTTCCGGGACGAGCAGGAGCTACGCGGCTCGCTGCGCTCGGCCGGGTTCGCCGTCGAGCACGTCTTCGGTGGGTGGGGCCGCGAGCCGGTCGGTGCCGGCGACGGCGAGCTGATCGTGGTTGCCCGCCCCGCGACCGGGTGAGCACGCATCGGAAGATGTCGGTCCCCGCCCACAGAATCTCCGCATGGAGAAGCCGAGGATCACCTCCGCCGAGGATTGGCAACGGGCTCGCGACGAGTTGCTCAGGGCCGAGAAGGAAGCCACACGTGCGTTGGACGCACTCGCCGCCCGTCGGCGCCGCCTGCCGATGGTCAGGTTCGACAACGGGTACGTCTTCGACACGCCGACCGGTCACCGGACCCTGCTGGACCTGTTCGAGGGGCGTGGCCAGCTCGTGGTCTACCAGTTCATGGACAGCGGTCCAGAGCACTACTGCCCGGGCTGCACCTGGTTCACCGACAACGTCCCGGTGAGCGCTCCCGACAAGCTGGCCGACCGTGGTGTCACCTGGGTGACGGCCTCCGACATGCCGCTCACGCAGATCGAGGCCTACAAGGCGCGGCGGGGGTGGACGATCCCGTTCGTGTCGTCGCGCGGCAGCACCTTCGCCGAGGACTGCGGCGCCGGGAAGGGCTTCATGCTGAGCGTGTTCCTCCGCGACGGCGACGACGTCTACCGGACGTACAACACGACGGCGCGGGGCGTCGACCGCCTGCTGTTCACGCAGAACATCCTCGACCTCACACCGTACGGCCGGCAGGAGGACTGGGAGGACTCCCCGACCGGCTGGCCGCAGCGCCCGACCTACGGGTGATCGTCGGTTCGTCACGTCCCGCCCCTTGACCCATCTAATGGTAAGTGTAGACTTACCGTTCGTGGCCACTTACCAAGGGCAGATGCTCGAAGCCCTCGGCGACCCGACCCGGCGGACCATCTTCGAGTCCCTGGCCGCCGGTCCGCGCTCGGTCGCGGAGATCGCGAACGGTCTCCCGGTGAGCCGGCCCGCCGTCTCGCAGCACCTCAAGGTGCTCAGGGACGCCGGGCTCGTGTCGTCGACATCCGTGGGCACGCGCCGCCTCTACGCCGTCGACCCGAAGGGCCTGGCAGCGATCCGCGGCTATTTCGAGCAGTTCTGGCACCAGGCGCTCGCGGCGTTCGCCGAGGCCGCCGAGAACCCACCGGAGGGAAAGACGTGACAGCACACGCCGAGCAGGACACCGCGGTACGCACCAGCATCCACGTCGCCGCCGCGCCCGAGCACGCGTACGAGGTGTTCACCAGCGGCATCGACCGGTGGTGGAACCGGTCCCACCACCTACAACCCGGCGAGCTGAAGCAGATCGGCGTCGACCCGTACGTCGGCGGCCGGATGTGGGAGGAGAACGACGCGGGAGACGTCTGCACCTGGGGTCGGGTGCTCGTCTGGGACCCGCCGCGCACGTTCGCCTTCTCCTGGCTCATCGGCACGGACTGGAAGCCGCCGGCGCCCGACGCCGTGGGCAGCCGCGTCACCGTCACGTTCACCCCGACGGAGACCGGCACCCAGGTCGACCTCGTGCACGACCACCTGGACGTGCACGGCCCCGGCTGGGAGGGCGTACGCGGCGCCGTCGGCGGCGACAACGGCTGGCCCGGCGGCCTGCGCGACTTCGCGGCAGCGCTCTGACCACGACGACGTGACGGAGACGCCGGGGTGGGATCGATGCCGCCGACCCGCCCCGGCCGTCGCCCGTTCCGCACGGGGAGCGTTATCGTCGCCGGATGCCCGAACTGATCGTGCCGACCGTCCGGCTGCACGCCGCCTGGCTCGCGGCACACGACGAGTGGGGACCCGGGCTCCACGAGGACGGTTTCGGGCTGCGGCCGTCCGACGAGGTACGCACGCCGGCCGGGTTCGCGGCCTGGGTGGCCCGGTTGGCCGAGGACGCGGATCCCACGAGGCCACCGGACGCCGGCCGGGTGCCCTGCTCGTACCGCTGGATCGTCGAGGGCGACGAGGTGCTCGGCGGGATCGCGCTGCGGCACACGCTCAACGACTTCCTGCTGCGGGTCGGCGGGCACATCGGCTACGGCATCCGGCCGTCGGCCCGCCGCCGGGGCCTCGCCACCTGGGCGCTGGGCGAGATGCTCGGCGAGGCACGGGCCCTCGGGCTCGGTCGGGTGCTCGTCACCTGCGAGGTGGACAACTTCGCCTCGGCGCGGACGATCGAACGGCACGGCGGTGCCCTCGAGGACGTGCGGGACACCGAACTCGGCGCCGTGCGGCGGTACTGGATCACGCTCCAGGATGCCGGGCTACCCTGGCGCGGATGAGCGACCAGGGCTGGATCACGGACACCCGCACCTCCTACGACACGGTCGCGGCCAGCTACGCCGACCAGGTGCGCCACGCCCTCGCCCGCGAGCCCTACCTCCGCGGGAGTCTCGCGATGTTCGCCGACCTGGTCCGGGCGGCCGGCGGTGGGCCGGTGGCCGACGTCGGTTGCGGGCCGGGCCACGTCACGGCCCACCTGCGCGAGTCGGGCGTCGACGCGTTCGGCATCGACCTCTCCCCCGCGATGGTCGACCTGGCCCGGCGCGACCACCCCGGCCTACGGTTCGAGGTGGGCTCGATGACGGACCTGCACCTCGCCGACGCCTCGGTCGAGGGTCTGCTCGCCTGGTGGTCGCTGATCCACGTGCCCGACGACGCGGTCCCGGGGGTTCTCGGTCACTTCCGGCGGGTGCTGCGTCCCGGAGGGCCGCTGCTGCTCGGCTTCCACGTCGGCGACGGATCACGCCTGAAGACCCGGGGCTACGGCGGCCACCCCATGAAGGTCGACGTGCACCGCCGCCGGCCCGACCGGGTGACCGCCTGGCTGGGCGAGGCCGGGTTCGCGGTCGAGGCGCAGTTGCTCGTCGACCTGGAGGAGAGCGTGCCGGGGGCCTTGCTCTTCGCGCGGCGCCGGCCCTAGCTGTTCTGTCCATGGACGTTGGTGACAGGGCTGGGATCTTGAAATGGGTGAGGACCTCCGGGTGAGGTGGAGCTTGTCGAAGGTTCCGCACCACCCGGGAGGTCCTCGTGCCCCACGCTAACGCACCCTTGACTGAGCGAGGCAGGCTGCGCCTGGCGCGCTGCGTGGTTGACGATCGTTGGCCGTTGCGGCGGGCCGCGGAACGGTTCCAGGTCAGCGTGAATACGGCGAAGCGGTGGGCCGACCGGTACCGGGCCGAAGGAGTCGCTGGCATGTCCGATCGGTCCAGTCGCCCGCACCGGTCCCCGAACCGCACCCGCCCGCCAGCCGAGCGCAAGGTGCTGCACCTGCGGGTGAAGAAGCGGTGGGGGCCAGCGCGGATCGCCGGCCGGCTCGACATGGCGGCGTCGACGTGCCACGCGATCCTGCGCCGTGCCGGGGTCGCCCGCCTGGCTCACCTCGACCGCGGCACCGGCCGCCCGGTCCGCCGCTACGAACACGCCAGCCCCGGCGACCTGGTCCATGTCGACGTCAAGAAACTCGGCAACATCCCCGACGGCGGCGGCTGGCGCACCCAGGGCCGGCGACGAGGCAAACTCAACCGCACCGCCACGCCCGGGCACACCACCGACCGGTGGGGCGGCGCCCGGCTCGGATACGCCTATCTACACACCGCCCTGGACGATCACTCCCGGCTGGCCTATACCGAAATCCTCACCGACGAGACCCGCCAGACCGCCACCGCCTTCTGGCAGCGAGCACAAGCCTGGTTCACCGCCCAGGGCATCACCGTGCGACGCATCATCACCGACAACGGCAGCTGCTACCGCTCCCGGCTCTGGCGCGACACCCTGACCAACGCCGGGATCAGCGTGAAGAAGACCCGCCCCTACCGGCCCCAAACCAACGGCAAGGTCGAGCGGTTCCACCGCACACTCGCCGACGAGTGGGCCTACGCCAAGCCGTACTCCTCAGAAACAGCCCGACGAGCCGCCTTGCCCGCATGGCTACACCACTACAACAATCACCGCAGCCACACCGCACTCGGCGGCCCACCCGCCAGCCGCGTCCCCAACCTCTCCGGACAGAACACCTAGCGGTCGGCAGTCGGCAGGTCGGCGGTGATCTGCACGCCGTCGGCGCTAGCGGCCCTCGGCCTCGGCGAAGACCTGGGTCGCGATCTGGTAGCCGTCGAACGCGCGCGCCACTCCGGCGTAGACGGCGACCTGCACGAACACCTCGGCGATCTCCTCCCTGGTGGCGCCCGCGTTGAGGGCGATGCGGAGCTGGCCGCGGAGCGGCTCCAGGACGCCGAGGGTCGCCGCGATGGTCACGGACACGAGCGCCCTGGTCCGCGTGTCCAGGTGTTCGGTGCGCGGCCAGGCATCGCCGAAGGCGTGCACGGTCGCGATCCGCTTGAAGTCCGCGCCGTTGGCCGGCTCACCCGGGGCCGCGCCGAGGAAGCGCTCCAGTCGGAAGCCGAGCAGGCGCTCGGCCTGGTCCAGCGCGGCGGCATAGGCCGGGTCCGTGGCACCGGATGGATCGTTCGTCGCCATGGTGGTCACTCTTCCAGGCCACGGCGCGTAGCGGGTGGGACCGCGTGTTTCGGGGCGGCGAGGCCGGACCGCCGCCGCCGTCGCTCCGCGCCCGGGAGCTTGTCGTACGCCCGCTCAGGCGCGGCCGGTGCGCACCCCGGGCGGTTCGCGCAGGAGGCCCGGCAGGTCAGCGAGCACGGGGATGGCCGTTCCGCTCCAGCTCCGGTCGGTGTCGCTGTGCTCCGTGGTACGGAAGACGGTCATGCCCACCGCCGCCGCGCCCGCCAGCTCACCGTCCGCGCCGTCGCCCACGAACACGCACTCCGCCGGCTCGACGCCCAGCCGCTCGGCGGCGGCGCGGTAGATCGCAGGATCGGGCTTGGCCAGCCCGACGTCGCTGGAGAAGACCGCGACGTCGAAACGGCGGGCGAGGCGGGACCGCGGCCACGCCTCGGCCGTCTCGGAGGTGGCGTTGCTGACGAGCGCCAGCGGATGCCCGTCCCCTCGCAGCCCGTCGAGAACATCCAGGGTGGCGGCCGAGACGCTGTCCAGCACCCGCCACGCGAGGGCTCGCCGGTGGTCCGCGGCGCGGGCCACCTGCTCGTCGGTCGGCGTACCGCCGAGACGACCGGCCAGGATGCGGATGGTCTCCTCGACGTCCCACCGGACCAGCCGGTCCCGCCAGCTGGCGTGGTACGCCGCGACGAGGGCGGCGGGATCCACCCCGATCATCGTCGCCATCTCGCCGACCACCCGGTCACGCTCCTCGTCGGCCCCGTGGACCAGCGTGTGGAAGAGGTCGAAGATCACCGGCCGAGGCGTGTCGCACATCCGGCGTAGCGCGTGGATCAACTTCTCAACCGGCGGGAGCGATGTCGCCGTAGCCGTCCTTGTCGACGACGACGCGGACGGTCTCCGGCTCGTCGCCGCCGTAGACCTCGGACTCGTCGACGACGACACCGGTCGAGGCGAGCTCGTACTCCCAGAACATCGCTTCCTCGTCGGAGTCTGGGAACCTCACCGAGTAGCTGGCGCCGCGGCCCTCGTCCTCACCGATGCCGGTCACGATGCCGATCTGGCCGACGAACTCCTCGGTTCGCGCCCGGTCGGTGACCCGGACCTTTTCGTAGAACTGCATGACACCATCACTTGTGAGTTATGTGACCGTCGAGCGACACATTCGCGTGCGAGCCGTCACGGGTCCATTTGCCGAGCTGTTCCTTGCCTTTGCCGCGGAGCTGGACGTCCCATTCGAACTCCTGACCGGGAGTGCGGCTGGGGCCCTTGGTCCACTCGTTGCCGAAGCGGTCCCGGTAACCACCCCGAGGCGTCCTGGGCAGCGGCATCGACGGATTGTAGCCTTTCGGCGGGACGTACCGGATACGTCCCTTCGTGGGAAGGCCGGCGTCCTTGATCCGGCCCTTGGTGCCGGATCGGGCGGCGCTGCGCGCCGTCTTCCCGCTTCGCGCAGCCGCCTTCTCCGCCTTCTTCAGCAGTTTCCGGGCGGCCCGGGCGATGATGCCCTCGGCGACCTCGGCGCCACCGTGACGGGCGGCACTTCCACCGCTAGCCAAGAACGACCTCCAGCGCCTGACTGATCAGGAAGTTGATCGCCATGTCGGTCAGTTTCTTGAACACCGGAATCTCCAGCAGCGACGCCCCGAACGTCTCGGGGGCGGTCAGCACCGCCTGCAGGATCTCCACGGCCAGGATCGTCAGCTGCACGATGACGTTGATCTTCAGCGCGAGGACGATGCCGGCGCAGACGATCAGGGTGGCCCCGATGGCCTGCGCCCCGGTCATTCCCTCGGCCAGCACCTGCCGCCCGGCCTCGTCGCCCGACCACTTCGCCTGGAACGCGTCGATGTCGGCGCCGCGGTTGCCGGTCAGCGCGCTACGCACCGCCGCGTCCGCCTCCTGCCCGACCTCGCCGAGCGTGCCGGCGAACTGGATCCACTGCTGGCCGAGCGCGAACAGCTGGGTCTCGTCCGACTTGGGCCAGGTGTAGCCAAGCTCGTTGAGCAGGTCGGCGAGCTCCCCGGGAATCTCCAGCCCCACGGCGTTACCGCATCATCCGACTGAACAGTTCGGCGATCTCCAGTTCGTTTGCCTCGTGGTTGTCGGCGGACTCCTCCAGGCCGGCCCCGAAGTCGTCGAACGACTCCGCCACCGACACGAAGCACTCGGCCGCGATCTGGTGCGCGGCCTGGTACGACGCCCCGATCAGCCCGCCCACCGCGTCGTCGCCGAAGATGTCGCCCATCGACTGCACCTGCGAGCTGAACGCGGCCCATTCCCGGTCGAGGCGCTCCGCCGCGCGGGTCAGTTGCTCCCCGGCACGGCGCAGCGCGTCGACGTCGACCTCGACGCCGGCGCTCACCGCCCGCCCCCGGACTCCCGCATCCGGGCCAGCACGTCGTTCATCGCCTGGCCGAACATGCTCATCTGCCGCACCGACGCGTCCTGCACCTCGCGCAGCTGCTCGGCCAGCCGGGCCGGGTCGACAGTGACCGGGACGCCGGCGGTCGGCTGCCGGGCGGCAGCCAGCGCGGCGTTGACCGCGGTCACGATGTGCTCACCGAGATCATCGCTGGCGAGGCGCATCACCCGCGGGTCGAGCCGGACGGACTCGAGCCGGCCGTCGCGCATCACCGCCCGCACCTGCCCGTCGGCGGCCTCGCCGACCGCGTCTTCGCGAGGCGCGCCGGCCTCCTGCGGGCCGGCACGCATGGTGTCCAGCGTCTGCCTCATCTGCGCCAGCAACTGTCCGACCTGCGTGCCGTCGAAATCCGCCACCCGCGACCTCCCCGAGGGCTCCGCAACCAGCCGGCGGCAGCCTAACAAGGCTGGGCGAGACAGGTCAGCAAGGCGTAGCGGACGCGACAGTGCGGAATTCGGGCGGCGATCAGGGGCGAGCAGGGCATCGACGTACCGGCCCCTGGCGCCGGTGCCGGACTACCCGAGCGCCTCCCGCGCGGCCTCGCCCATGGGATCGTCGCGCGTGGGCAGCCGCTGGATGGTCGGAAGCACGTCCTCCTGGAAGACGCCGTGCAGCCGGCGTAGTTCCCGCGCCGGACGCTCCGCGTCGTCGACCCGCACGTCCCAGAGCGGGTACGGCTGGTCGCCGATCACGGTCACGGTCGCCGACCGGGCGCCGTGCCGGTCACCGCCGGCCTCCTCTCCGGCCACGACGGCCTCCACGAGCCGCTCCGCCAGGTCGAGGTCCCGGCTGTCCTCGAACACGCGGACGATCTCCGCGAGGGTCTCCGGGCCCACCAGGCGGTTGCCCTGCACCGCGTAACCCGGCCCGGTGCGGTGGCCCGCCCACTCCGCCGTACGCGAGCCGGTGAAGGCGTACGAGCGACCCTGGCAGTCGACCATGCCGGCCTGCCGCACCTCACGACCCGGGTCCCGGGCCAGCAGCTCGGCGAGCACGTCCCGCGGCGCCCAGCCCTCGCCGAGCAGCGGCAGGCCGTCGTACGCCAGGAACGGGTTGGGGGTGGCCTGTGTCGCGACCGCGCCACGACCGGAGTCGACGTGTGCGACGAGCTTGCCGACCGCGGGTCTGGCCGTCAGGGCTGCCACCCCGAGCTGGCCGGTACGCGGGCACCGCGCGGCGATCGAGAAGGTCACGCTCGGCAGGTACCCGGACGAAGGCCCCGCATGCCGGAGGCACGGTGACTATCCGTCGCCGGCACGGAACACCGCACGGCTGAGGTAGTGCCGGGAGTGCCGGTCGAAGCGCTTGAGCAGGCGGCGGGCGGCGGGCGGGACGACCGAGGTCGCCGGATCTCCGCCGGTGAACGCCGACACCGCGGTGACGTCCCGGAAGGCCATGACGGTGAGGAACTCGCTGCCGTCGGCGGGATCCAGTTCCTGTGGAGAACGGCGCAGAACGTGCAGCTCGTGGAGCCCCTCCAGGCCACGGGCGAGGATCGCCGGCGCGATGTCCCGCGTCAACAGCCGCTCGTAGGCGTCGGCGTTGGCGGGAGTCGTCCGTCCACTCCACAGTCGAAGAATCATGACAACATGCTGTCACTACGACAGATCGCTGTCAATCCCGGTATGCTGTCGCCGATGGAACGGGAACGCGTCGACATGTATCGGCTGCTCATCGCGGATGTGTACGAGCTGGCGGGCGAGTCCCGACGCTCAAGCGAGGAGCTCGCCGGGGAACAGGGGCAGACAGCCGCGCGGTGGCACGTACTGAGCGTGCTGTCCGACGGCGCCCGCACCGTCGCGAGCGCGGCGCGCAGACTCGGCCTGGCGCGACAGAGTGTGCAGCGAGTGGTCGACAACCTGGTCACCGCCGGCCTGGTGACGTTGCACGACAATCCCGATCACGTACGCGCGCCACTCGTGGCCCTCACCGAGGAGGGTCGGACCACGCTCGCCGCCCTGCTGGAACGGTCGGACGCCGACCGTCGGGACGTCGTCGCACGGGCGGGGCTGAGCCTCCGCGATCTCGAGGATGCCCGCGCGGTGGTTAGGAGGCTGGTGAACGCCCTCAGGGACCGGTGACCCACCCGTTCGGGCTCACGCCGGGCGCCGGGTGTCCGCCCCGCGGTTTCAGCCGTGGGCGGTGACGGAACCGTCGTGATGGGGCTCGGTGGCGGCCGCCTTGGCGGCCCGCTCGATCCTCGCGCGTCGGGCCTCCCAGAACGCCGCATCGTGCTGCGTGTCCGCGTCCCAGGCGGCCACCCCGGTCGCGCCGTCGAGCTGTTCGCGCAGGATGTCGGCGTGTCCGGCGTGCCGGCTGGTCTCGGCGAGCACGTGGACCAGGATGTTGAACAGCTTCACGTCCGGCCGTGGCCACCAGGGCACGTGGCCCGGGGAGTCGACGGCGAGCGCGGTGATCGTGGCGTCCGAGTGCTTCCACACGCGACGGTAGCGGTCGATGATCTCCTCGCGGGTCTCGTGCTCCGTCGCCCACATCAGCGAGTCGTGTTCCCGGACGTCGTCCCACCGGGGCAGCCGCTCGGGGAACGGCCGGTCGAAGACCTCGCCGAAGTACCAGGACTCCGTGACCGACAGGTGCTTGACCAGGCCGAGAAGGTTTGTCCCCGTCACGGTCAGCGGGCGGCGGACGTCGTACTCGGGCAACCCGTCGAGCTTCCACAGCATCGTCTCGCGAATATCTCGCAGATCGCTGTGCAGGTACTCCTTCGCGAAATCATCGATCATGCCGCGTGAGCCTTCCATCCGCCGTCGACGCGCTCAACCCGGACTGCCGACCTACGGGCAGCCTTTGCGGGGCCACGCGAACTCCCTTGCGCCGGCATACTTCCACGCATGGATCGAGGCACCCGGCGGATGACGTCCGGCGCTGCGCTGCTCCTGGTTCTGGCGCTGGTGGGCGGTGTCTCCTGGCACTTTCTCGACAAGCTGGAGGGTCGCCTCCAGGAGAGGGTCGGCGACATCGTCGACCTACGGCGAAGCCCGCTCCACGAGAGCGCCGTGGCCGACGCCGCCAAGAAAGTCGACAGGGTCCTCTTCCGGTTCGAATACGACCACCTCTACCAGGCCGACAAGTACGCACACTCCGCGGGCCAGCACCCCGACGTCAAGGTCCTCACGGTCACCGGCGAGACGCACTGGCAGACCGGTGTGACCCTGGTGCTCCAGGTGACCGGTCACGGCGTGGAGATCGGGGCGGACGGCTCAGTGATCGACGAGGGTGACGAGCAGATCTGCTTTCGTCTCCAGCTCGGCCCGGAGAACGACACCCGCGACGACGACATCGCATGCCCGAGGGGAGCTCCGCTACCGGTCACCAAGGACCCGACGCTCGCCGGCGTCGACGACCGTCTGAAGGTCGCCCTGCGGTCCGCCGGCTCCAACGAGGACGCCGTCCGCGCGGCGCTCGTCGGCCTGCAACTCGACCCGGCGATTCAACAGGACGTCGGTGCGCGACAGGGCACGGTGGGTGTCGGCCTGCGAGCCTCGCAGTACGACTGCATTCTGGCCCGCGTCACCGCGAAGGGGCCGCAGCTCTGGCGGCCCTCGCACACCCAGCTCGCACCGGGCGAGATGAGCTGCACCGCGGAGACCGCCCTGAGCACCGCCTTCGGGAAGTACCCGCACTGAACACACGCTACGTCGCCTCGGGGCGAGGTGGCTGTCAGCCTGGGTTCATGCGGTACGACCCACAGCGGCACATCTGGTCTGCGCTCTCCGTCGGCGAGGTGCGCTCACTGTTTCCAGGTTGTCCAGCGCGCTGGTGGCTCTCGGGCGGTTGGGCCATCGACCATTGGCTGGAAACCACGAGCCGACATCACGGCGACATCGATGTCAGCACCCTCCGGCCGGCGCTCCCGGCCTTGCTCGACAGCATGTCGGCGAGGCTGCGGCCCTTCGCCGCCATGAACGGGCACCTGTTGTCGCTGGCGGAGCACCTCGACGACCCCGCACTGCACAACATCTGGCTACGCGACGAAAAGCGCGATCGGTGGGTCCTCCAAATCAATCTGGAGGACGGCGACGAGGCGGTCTGGCGGTATCGCCGCGATCCACGCATCACGCTCCCCTGGAGTCGGGCCGTCGCACCGGTACGCGGCGTGCCGACAGGGACGCCGGCCACTCAACTGCTCTGGAAGTCGCGAGATCCCCGTACCCGTGACGAGCACGACCTCCGCATCTCCCAGGGCATCCTGGACGCGGAGGAACGGCGGTGGTTGCGCGAGGCCATCCGCACCGCGCACCCGCAGTCGCCGTGGGTGCGGGATGTCGTCTGACACGTTCCTGACTGACGGGATGCGGCAGCGCTTGCGCTGAGCAAAAGGCCCAGCGCGAATGTCCCCGTCACGCGCCGCCGAGGGAGCTGAACTGGATGCCGGCCAGTCGCCAGCCCTCGGGCAGCTCGACCCGGGTCTGGCTGACGCGGACGGTCAATGCCATCTCCTGCCCGCGCCAGGTCGAGCGGGTGCGCTGGACGCACCGGACGATGGCCGCATGACCGTAGTAGGACACCTCCACGTCGTCGCTCTCCAGACTGGTGTAGGCGGACTCGGCGAACTTGCCGACCCACTGTGCCTTGTCGAGCACGTAGCCCTGCTCGCCGATGGACCGGAAGTCGTCGGCGAGCAACGCGTTCAGCAGGTCGGTGTCGGCGCGTAGCTCAGCCTCGTCGAAGGCACGCTGGAGTCGATGAATCTCTGCGATCACGACCAGATTCTGCCCGGCCGTGCGATCGGGTGGCGGCCCGGGCCGCGCGGGAACGGGCGGGTTTCAGACGTCGATGCGGAAGTCAGGGCGCGGCACACTGACCAGCGGCAACAGCGCTCGACGCCGGCTCCCACGCCTTCCCTTCTGCCATGACCGCTCGCTGGTTCAGCCTTTTGCCTTCGTCCTGCGCGGGTGATGGCTGACACCGCGGCCTCGGACGATGCCCTACCTGGTTGGCATCCCGGTCAGCGACCGGGCGACCGGCGGGCCCGCTCAGCCGAGCTTCTTGGTCAGGATCTCGAACGCGAGGTCCGACCGCTTGGGCAGCCCGAACCGCTCGTCCCCGTACGGGAACGGGGTCAGCTCGCCGGTACGGATGTAGCCGCGGCGCTCGTACCAGGCGATCAGGTCGTGCCGTTGGACGATGACGGTCATCCGCATCTCGCCGACGCCCCACTCCTCCGTGGCGAACCGCTCTGCCTCCGCCAGCAGGGCCCGGCCGAGCCCGCCACCCTGCAGCACCGGCGAAACCGCGAACATGCCGAAGTAGGCGTGGCCGCTGCGGCGCTCCAGCTGGCAGCAGGCGACGATCTTCGTCCGATCCTCGGCGACCAGCACCGCGCCCTCCGGGTGCGTCACGGCCGCGCGCACCATGTCGACGTCGGTGCGCTGCCCGTCGAGCAGGTCCGCCTCATGGGTCCAGCCGGCCTGGCTTCGCTCCCCCCGGTACGCCGACTCGACAAGGTCGACGAGGGTGGGCACGTCGGCTGGGCGGGCTGCGCGGATGGTGCAGAGTTCAGATCTCGTCATCGTTGGGTCTCCCGGGCCGCGGCGAGTCGCCGGATCAGCTTAGGCACCCCGCGGGGGCTCGGTGTCACCCGCACGCCCAGGGCACCATGGCACTAGCGGCCGTCGGCCGAGCGGGCCGCCGCCTACTTCACCGCCCTCTACGGCAAGGCGTACAAGCTCTACCCGCAGAAGTCGTGCGGCTGCTTCCACGTCACCAGCGTGCTGACCAAGGAGGAGCGGCGGGCGAAGAAGGCCGCCGCCCGCCAGGCCGCCGTCAACCAGACCCTCGCGCAGGCCGCCTGACATGGGCAGCGCGATGGGCGCCCGGAAGACGGCGGCCACCCGGATCGGCCTCACCGTCGAGGAGTACGGCCTCTTCGTGGACGCCGGCTTCAAGTGGTGCGGACTGATCTGCCTGCTCGGGCGTCCCGGTGATCATGCAGGCACCGCGCGGCTGAGTGGCGCGCCGGGACGGTGCCCGTCGATCAGCAGCATGACGAGCATCAGGATGATCACGACGCCCAGGTGCAGGGCGGAGTTGACGCTTGCGCCGATGGGGGTGCTGGCCAGGACGAGCGCGGCCGTGGCACGGCGGCTGGTGGTCCGCCTGACGCCGACGGAGTGGCGGAGGTCGGCGATGGCGGCGAGGAAGAGGGCCACACCGGCGGTGAGGGCGAGCGCGGCGGGCCATCCGGCGGGGGTCTCGGGGTGGACGACCACGGCGTGCAGGCCGGTGGCGGTGGCGATGATGCCGAGAAGCAGCACGACGTGGTCGAGGTTGTAGACGCGGGCAGCCAGGCGGGCTCGGGTGGCGTCGTCGGCGTGTTCGAGGGCGGCTTCGCTGGCGGCGGTGTCGGTGAAGTAGGTCCACCAGAAAGTGGCGGGGAGGGCGAGGGCCATCACGACGGCGCCGGCGACGCCGGGGTTGAGGTGGTCCACCCGGGCGCCCATGCCGATGGCGACGACGGTTTCGCCGAGGGCCACGATGACGAGCAGGGCGTGCCGTTCGACGAAGTGGGCGGGGCGGACGTGGAGGCTCGCGGCGGCGCCGACCCAGGAGTGGCCGGGCAGCAGGAAGGGCAGGACGCTCTGGATGAAGATGGCGGCGACCCAGAGGACGGGCACGGCGGGTCCGGTGAGCAGGCCGGCGACGATCACGAGGGCGGCACCGCCGAGTTCGTAGGGGACGAACCGGCGGACGGCCGGCCGGTGGGGGCTGCGGCTGAACAGGCCGATGTGGACGGTGACCACGATGAGGTAGCCGACGCCGAAGAGCAGGCCGCTGCCGGTGAAGGCGTGGGGGATGGCGGCGGCGGTGAGCAGGAAGCCGGCCATGCCGCCGAAGAGGAGGAGTATGCGGACGGGGCGGCGGGGTGGGACGTGGTTGGTCAGCCAGACGTAGCCGCTGTAGACGTACCAGAGCAGGCCGAGGATCAGGACGGTCTGACCGACGCCGGCCCAGTTGAGGTGGTGCTCGAGCAGGCCGGCGAGTTGGGTGACGGTGAGGACGAAGACGACGTCGAAGAAGATTTCGACGGGGGTGGCGCGGTCGGCGACGTCGGTGTCGGCGTTCTGGCCGCGGGGCTCGCTCGGCATGGCGTGACGTTAGCGGGTGGCGGCGGCCGTCCGAGGGCGTACAGGACGATCAGCCCGGGTCGCGCTCCGCGACCCGTCGTAGCGGCCAACCGTCATCGACCACACAGCTGGCCAGGCGCAGCCTCCCGCGCTCTGCCAGGGGTGCGTTAGCGTGTGGCACGAGGACCTCCAGGGTGGTGCGAAACCTTCGTGCAACCAGCGGCCTCCCTTGACGATCGTGTGGATTCCCGGCCCGACCGTCCGGAGGAGCGCAGCGTGTCCTGACAGTGCCCTACCGTATCGGGATGGACGAGCTGATCCCGATGCCGACCGCGTCACCCGACTTGCCAAGCTTCGCCGACTCAACGGCCGTGGCATTGTGAGGGAGGCGGCAGAGCTGGAGTACCACCTGAGGGGCCCCGCCCTAGTGAGGTGTTGTTCGAGCGGATCTGCCGGGAGAACGGCATCGTGGCCCGCAACACCAAACCCCGCACCCCGACCACCACCGGGAAGGTAGAACGGTTCCATCAGAGCCTGCAGGGTGAATGCCTGGACGGGGGGGTGTTCGCCACTCTGGATGAGGCCCAGGCCGCGGTGGACGCCTTCGTCGCCGAATACAACTACGACCGGCCCCACCAGGGCATCGACGACGCCTTCCCCGCCGACCGTTTCCACCGCCCCACGGCAGGACGAGACCGGCCTGAGGCGGAAAATCTGCCCCTGCGTCTGCCGGCCGGGCTGCTGCCCACCCCACCACCGGCCCCGAGGAAGCCACCCGCCATCCAGATCGACGCGTCGATCACCGTGTCCACCGGCCGGCCGCAGCCGGTGCAGCTCGTCCGGGTCGTGTCATCGTCGGGCAACCTGACCGTCGCCCAGCAGCAGGTGTGGCTCGGCCCAGCCCTCGCCGGCACCCCGGTCACGATCTGGGTCGACACCGACCGGCTCCACGTCCTGACCGCCGACGAAACGATCACCTCTCGGACGTACTACTAAAAACCCGCTGATGGAAGCATGGGGTCGTAGAAGCCGGCCCAGATAGGACCGCGGAGTGGTGGACAACTTCCGATGTAGCCGCCTACCTCGGTGTCAAGGTAGCGACGGTGACGAACTACCGGAAGCGGGGCCAGATGCCAGAGCCAGACGCAACGATCGGGCGCACCCACGTACTGCTCGCGCTGCGCGTCCAAGACGTCGACCTCGCCTCGCGGCTGGTCCGCATCGAATGGCAGTTCGCGCCGCAATCCAAGGTGCGGGCGGAACCCAAGACGCCGCGTTCGCGCCGGACAGTGCCGCTGCCCCAGGTCGTCGCCGACGCTCTCCGGGCGCACATGGCGCAGTACCCGCCGGCTGGTGACGGCACTCTCTTCACAACCCGCTTCGCTGGCCCCTACCGGCACGACTACTACGGCACACTCATCTTTCGGAGCGGCTGTCTGGAAGGCTGGCCTGCCGGACAGCATCACGACGCACGACCTGCGCCATCACCACGCGTCGGTCATCACGGTCGCCGAGCGGTTGGGGCACGAGAACGCGACCCTGGTCCTGTCGACGTACGGGCACCTGATGCCGGACTCGGAGGAGCGCACCCGACGCGCCGTCGATGAGGCCTGGTGTTGTGCTCCCGGTGTGCCCCAGAGCGAGGGTCCAACCTCGTGACCTGCGGAAACGGGCCGGGTTCAGACGTTGAAGCGGAACTCCACGACGTCGCCGTCCTGCATGACGTACTCCTTGCCCTCGATCCGGACCTTGCCGGCCGCCTTGGCGGCGGCCATGCTCCCGGCCGTGACCAGGTCGCCGTAGGAGACGACCTCGGCTTTGATGAAGCCGCGCTGGAAGTCGGAGTGGATGACCCCCGCGGCCTCCGGCGCGGTCGCGCCGACCGGGATGGTCCAGGCCCGCGCCTCCTTGGGGCCGGCCGTGAGGTACGTCTGGAGCCCGAGCGTCCGGAAGCCGACCCGGACGAGCTGGTCGAGCCCCGGCTCGCTCTGCCCGATCGACTCCAGCAGCTCCCGGGCCTCGTCCTCGGGCAGGTCCACCAGCTCCGACTCGATCTTCGCGTCCATGAAGATCGCCTCGGCGGGCGCGACGAGGGCGCGCATCTCGTCGAGGAACTCGGCGTTGCCCAGCTCGGCCTCGTCGACGTTGAAGACGTAGAGGAACGGCTTGGTGGTGAGCAGGTGCAGCTCGCGCAGGTGCTCCACCTCGATGCCCGCGGCGGCGGCGCCGGCGTAGAGGGTGACGCCGGTGTCGAGCAGCTCGGCGGCCTGCTTGGCGGCGGTCGCGGCGGCCGCCCGGTCCTTGCGGAGCTTGGCCTCCTTCTCCAGCCGCGGCACCGCCTTCTCCAGCGTCTGGAGGTCGGCGAGGATCAGCTCGGTGTTGATCGTCTCGATGTCGTCGGCCGGGGAGACCTTGCCGTCGACGTGCACCACGTTCGGGTCGGAGAAGGCCCGCACCACCTGGCAGATCGCCGTGGCGTCCCGGATGTTCGCAAGGAACGCGTTGCCCCGGCCCTGGCCCTTGGAGGCCCCGCGGACGAGGCCGGCGATGTCGACGAACGACACCGGCGCGGGCAGCACCTTCTGCGAGCTGAAGATCTCGGCGAGCTTTCCCAGCCGCTCGTCGGGCAGCCCCACGACGCCGACGTTGGGCTCGATGGTGGCGAACGGGTAGTTCGCCGCGAGCACGTCGTTCTTGGTGAGCGCGTTGAACAGGGTGCTCTTGCCGACGTTGGGCAGGCCGACGATGCCGATGGTGAGACTCACGACGAGCCAGCTTACCCGTGACGTCAGCGGAGCAGGCGCGGGGCGATGACGGTCTCCCGTACCGTGCCGTCGGCGGCGCGGCTCACCTCGTACGCCGAGACCCCCTCCCGGTCCGCGACGGCCTCGACCAGCGTGTCCCCTCGGTAGACCAGGCCGACCCCGTCGTCGGTGCAGTGCGAGACGGGCAGCGTGCCGTCGCCCACCAGCCGGTGGACGAGCGGCCGGCGCTGCTCCTCGCTGTCGTAGTGCACGCCGTTGCCGTACGGCAGCCAGCCCAGCCCGTCGGTGAACCCGCGCAGCTCCGGGCCGAAGCTGTCGGTGGCCCCGCCCACGTGCCAGCAGATCGAGCCGGCGGACACCCCGCCGAGCACCACCCCGGCCTGCCAGGACTCGTGGAGGATCTCGTCGAGGCCGTGCACCCGCCACACGGCCACGAGGTTGGCCACGCTGCCGCCCCCGACCCAGATCATGTCCTGGGCGAGCAGGTGGGCCCGGATGTCGTCGACGTTCGGCATCGGGAACAGGGCGAGGTGCGACAGCCGGAACCGGGTGCCGGCGAACGCGCCGTACATCGCCGTGAAGGAGGTGGGCTGGTCGCCGACGGCCTGCCCGAGGTAGCAGATGCGCGGCTCCGGGCCGGCCTGGGCCAGCTCCGCTCCCAGGTCGAAGATCGGGCCGGGCCGGAGGTCGTACGGCCCGCGCCTGCGGCTGGAGAAGCCCATGCTGGTGGCGAGGATGGTCGGTTCGCTGGCGGGCACGAGTCGTCCTTCCGTCGGGAGCGGTCGCCGAGCATCCTCCCCCGGCCGCCGCGGGCCCGCCGGCCGACCCCGGGGGGCCGGCGTGACGTCTGCGCCCCGCGCCAGGTCAGTGTGCGTCGTCCGTGGCGCCCGCGAGGAGCGTACGCAGCAGGTCGCCGAGGCGTTCCTGGTCCTCGGGCGGCAGCGTGTCGAGGATCCGGCGCTGCACGGCGAGCCCGGCGTCGGCGGCCTCCTCGATCACCTGCCGTCCCGTCTCGGTGAGGGTGACCTGGAGGCCCCGCCGGTCGGTCGGGTCGGGTGCCCGGCGCACGAGTCCGGCGCGTTCGAGCCGGTCGAGCCGGCCGGTCATCCCGCCGGACGTGAGCATCAGTGAGGCCGTGAGCGCCTTGGGCGCCAGAGTGTACGGCGCGCCGGAGCGGCGCAGCGCGGCCAGCACGTCGAACTCGCCCCGGCCGATCCCCCACCGCGCGTAGACCCGCTGCTGCTCGTCGCCGACCAGCCGGGCCAGCCGGTAGATCCGGCCGAACACCGCCATCGGCTCGGGACGCATGCCCGGCCGCTCGCGCTGCCACTGCGCGACGATCGCGTCCACGTCGTCCCGGCTCACCCGTTCCGTCACATCCGGATTGTGCCGCACGGACCCCTTCCCACTTAACTTGGGCTCAAGTATCTTAGCCCTAAGATACTTAGTGCTGAGGAGGACGCCATGGACCGCCGCTGGACGGACGTGCTGTCGACCGCCGTGGCCCCCACCGTGTGGGGCACGACGTACCTGGTGACGAGCGAGCTGCTGCCGCCGGGGCGGCCGCTCTGGTCCGGCGTGCTGCGGGCGCTCCCCGCCGGGCTGCTGCTGCTCGCGCTCACCCGGCGCCGCCCGCACGGGGCCTGGTGGTGGCGCTCGCTGGTGCTGGGCGCGCTCAACATCGGCGCGTTCTTCCCGCTGCTCTTCCTGGCCGCGTACCGGCTGCCCGGCGGCACGGCCGCCGTGCTCGGTGCGGTGCAGCCGCTGCTGGTGGCCGGGCTGACCGTGCTCGTGCTCGGCGAACGGCCCCGCGCCCTGGCCGCCGCCGTCGCCGCGCCGCTCGGCGTCACGCTCGTGGTGCTGCGCCCCGACGCCGGCCTCGACGCGGTGGGCATCGCCGCGGGCCTGACCGCCACGGCCGCGATGGCCACCGGGCTGGTGCTCACCCGACGCTGGGGGCGCCCCGACGGCGTGGGCACGCTCACCGTCACCGGATGGCAGCTCGCCGCGGGCGGACTCATGGTGGTGCCGCTCGCCCTCGCCGTCGAGGGCCGGCCACCGGCCCCGGACCTGCCCGCCCTCGCCGGGTACGCCTGGCTCACGCTGGTCGGGACCGCCCTCGCGTACGCGCTGTGGTTCCGGGGCGCCGCCCGGCTGCCGGTCACCCAGGTGTCGCTGCTGGGGGCGCTCAGCCCGCTGACCGCGGCCGCCCTCGGCTGGGTGGCGCTGGGCCAGTCGTTCACCGCCTGGCAGCTCGCCGGGTTCGCCCTGGCGGTCGGCGCCACGGCGCTCGGCCAGCGCCCGCCCCGCGAGGACCGGCGCCGGCCCGAGCCGCTGCGTCGGGTGAACGGTCAGCCCCGGCTGCTCCCGGTCGCCGTCGATCGGTGACGTGCCGGCGAGACGACACGCCGCACGAGGACTCGCCGAAGCGTCACCGACCGGCAGGCCTCACCGCGAGCCCGGGGCGCGCCGGCAGGCCTCACCGCGAGCCCGGCTCGCGCCGGCAGGCCTCACCGCGAGCCCGGCTCGCGCCGGAGCTGGCGCGGCACGACCGCCCCGAACGGCCCGGTGGGCGGGTCGGCCGCGATCGGCAGGTCCTCGTACAGCTCGGGTGGAACGTCGCCCGGCGCCAGCTCGCGGGCCGCGGCGAGGGGCAGGGTGAACCGGGCCTCGGCGGCGGGGCCCGCCGCGCACGACTCGCGGAGCATCCAGCGCACCTCGTCGGCCGTCCAGCCCAGCCCCACCCGGGCGGCGATCTCCCGGACCAGGCGCAGGCCGGGCAGGGTGTCGTCGTCGTAGAACCGCATGCACCAGTGGTGCGCCCACATGCCCAGGGCCCGCAGGCCGTCGTGGTCGAGTGACTGGGCCAGTCGGCCGCAGGCGGTGTCGGCGAAGGGACGGGTGTGGTCGGTGGCGCGGTCACGCTCGATGGCGCCCACGGCGGCCGGGGCGACGGCCCGCATCCGCCGGTAGAAGCCCTGGAGGACGGCCCGGTCCAGCGGAGGGTGCCCGCTCCGCGTCGCTCCGCGACCCGCCACGCTCGCCATCGCTGCACCCTTCTTGAGTTGGTGGCCGGACACTAGCGCCCACTACCGACACTTTCGACGACGCGTATCGAACCGCCGGGCGGGACGGCGCACGGCCACGTCCGATTCCCGCCAGCCGATGCCCGGCGGCCGGGGGCATCATCGGTGGCGTGGACTTGGACTTCGAGCGGTGCTATCGGGCCGTCGACAGCCGTGACCAGCGGTTCGACGGCTGGTTCTACACCGGCGTGACGTCGACCGGCGTCTACTGCCGGCCCTCGTGCCCGGCCACCACACCCAAGCGGCAGAACGTCCGGTTCTTCCCGTCGGCGGCCGCCGCGCAGGGCGCCGGGTTGCGCGCCTGCCGCCGCTGCCGCCCGGACGCGGCGCCAGGCTCACCCCAGTGGGACGTCCGCGCCGACGTGGTGGGACGGGCCATGCGGCTGATCGCCGACGGGGTGGTCGACCGGGACGGCGTGCCCGGGCTCGCCTCCCGACTCGGCTACACCGAGCGACACCTGCACCGGATGCTCCGCGCCGAGCTGGGGGCCGGGCCGCTGGCCCTGGCCCGGGCCCAGCGGGCGCAGACCGCCCGGATCCTCGTCGAGACCACGGGGCTGGGCATGGCGGAGATCGCGTTCGCGGCCGGGTTCGGCAGCGTACGGCAGTTCAACGACACGGTTCGCGAGGTGTACGGCGTGGCCCCGACCGAGCTGCGCCACGCGCGCCGGGGACTGCCGGCCCCCGGTGGGGCGGGAACGATCACCCTCCGGCTCGCGTACCGCCCGCCGCTGCACGCGGTCGCGCTGCTGGACTTCCTCGCGGTGCGGGCGCTGCCCGGCGTCGAGGAGGTCCGGGACGGCACGTACCGCCGGGGGTTGCGACTGCCGCACGGCGCCGCCGAGGTGGCGCTGACCCCGGCCGACGGTCACGTGTCGGCGACGCTGCGGCTCGCCGACATGCGGGACCTGGCTCCGGCCGTGGCGCGCTGCCGCCGCCTGCTGGACCTCGACGCGGACCCGGTGGCCGTCGACGCCGCGCTCGGTGCGGACCCGGCGTTCGCGAGCGCGGTCGCCGCCGAGCCGGGCGTCCGGCTGCCGCGCTCGGTCGACGGCTTCGAGATGGCGGTACGCGCCATCGTCGGTCAGCAGGTCTCCGTGGCCGCCGCCCGCACCACCCTGACCCGCCTCCTGACCCACACGACCGCACCCGATCCCGTCGATCATGAGATCGACGGCGATGCGGATCTCCGGGAACGCCGCCAACCTCATGATCACCGGAGCCTGAGGGGGTTTCCCGCCGCCGAGGACGTCGCCGGGCTGCCGGACGCGGCGTTCCGGATGCCGGCCGGGCGGCGGGAGACGATCCGGGCGCTCGCCCGGGCGGTCGCCGACGGGTCGCTCGACCTGGCGCCCGGGGGCGACCGCGAGGAGGCCGTACGCCGGCTCGTCGCGGTGCCCGGCATCGGCGCCTGGACCGCCGGCTACGTGGCGATGCGCGCACTCGGCGACCCCGACGTTTTCCTCCCCACCGACCTGGCGGTCCGGCGCGGCGCGGCCGCCCTCGGCCTGCCCGACGACCCGAAGACCCTCGACGCGTACGCCGACCGCTGGCGTCCCTGGCGATCCTACGCGGTGATCCGACTCTGGAGAGCGCTGTGACCACGATCGACACTGCCGTGCTTGCCACTCCGGCCGGCCCGCTGACCATCCTCACCGGCCCCGACGGGGCGGTCCGGGCCGCCGGCTTCACGGCCGACCCGGAGGGCCTGCTGCCGCTGCTCCACCCCGCCCTGCGCGGGCCGCTGCGCGAACGCGCCGACCTCGGCCCGGTCACCGCCGCGGTCCGGTCCTACCTGGACGGCGACCTCACGGCGATCGACGCCGTACCCGTCGAGCAACGCACCGGCGGGGAGTTCATGGGGCACGCCTGGCGCGTGCTGCGGGAGGTGAAGCCCGGCGACCCGGTGACCTACACCGCGTTCGCCGGGCTCGCCGGCCGGCCCCTGGCCGTACGCGCCGCCGCGGCCGCCTGCGCCCGTAACGCGGCCGCCCTGTTCGTGCCCTGCCACCGGGTGCTGCGCACCGACGGGACGCTGGGCGGCTACCGCTGGGGCCTCGACGTGAAGAAGTGGCTTCTCGGTCATGAGCGGCGGTTGACGGCAAGCTGACACCGGCCGGCCTCACATTTGCCGCTACCGTCGGGTAGTGCCTGCGGAGAGCGACGGCGACCCGGCCGCCCGGGTCGCCGCGGGCCCCCACCCGGTGCACAACCTCTGGCGGCTGCGCCGCTACCTGCGCCCGTACGCGGCCCAGTTCGGCTGGCTGCTGCTCGCGGCGCTGGCCGGCACCGGAGCGAGCATCGCCGTGCCAGTCGTGGTGCAACGGGTCGTCGACGGGCCGGTGGCACGGCGCGACCCGGCCGGGCTGCTCCACCTCGGCGCGCTCGCGCTGCTGCTCGGGCTCGCCGAGGCGGTGCTCATCTTCGTCCGCCGCTGGGTGCAGTCCTCCTCGGCGGTCGGCATGGAGGCGGCGCTGCGCGCCGACGTCTACGCCCACCTGCAACGACTTCCCGCGAGCTTCCACGACCGGTGGCAGTCCGGCCAACTCCTCTCCCGGATCACCACCGACCTGTCGGTGATCCGCCGGTTCCTCTCGTTCGGCCTGCTCTTCCTGGTGCTCAACCTGCTCACGTACGCGGTCGTGGTGGTGCTGCTGATCCGCCTGCACCCGGCGCTGGGCCTGCTGGTGGCCGCGAGCGCGGTGCCGCTGTTCCTCATCAGCCGGCAGTTCGCCCGGCACTACCACGCGGCGTCGCGACGGATGCAGGAGCAGCAGGGTGACGTGGCCACGCTCGTCGAGGAGACGGCGCAGGGGCTGCGCACCATGCGGGCGTACGGGCGGGGACCGCAGCTCGCGGCCCGCTTCGGCGGCGCCGCCCGCACGCTGCACGACACCGGCGTCGGCAAGGGTCGGCTGCTGGCCCGCACCTCCGCCCTGCTCGACCTGGTGCCGAACCTCACGCTGGGGGCAGTGCTGGTCGCCGGTGCGGCCACCGCCGCCCGGGGCGGGTTCACCATCGGCGAGCTGGTCGCCTTCGTGACCCTCCAGCTCATGCTGATCTGGCCGGTGCAGTCGCTGGGCTGGATCATCGCGAACGGGCAGGAGGCCGCCACCGCCGCGGACCGCGTCCAGGAGGTGCTGGACACTCCCCCGCGGATCGTGGACGCCCCCGGCGCCGTGGCGCTGTCCCGCGCGGCGGTGCGCGGCCGGCTGCGGTTCGAGCGCGTCTCGTTCGCGTACCCCGACACGGCCGCGCCGGTGCTGCGCGACATCGACCTGACCGTCGAGCCGGGCGAGACGGTGGCCCTCGTGGGCGCGACCGGTTGCGGCAAGAGCACGCTGCTCTCACTCGTGCCGCGTCTGCACGACGTGACCGGCGGCCGGATCACCCTCGACGGACACGACCTGCGCCACCTGCGGCTGGACGCGTTGCGTCGCCTCGTCGGGGTGGCGTTCGAGGAACCCACCCTGTTCTCCATGTCGGTCCGGGAGAACCTCATCCTCGGCCGCCCCGACGCGGGCGAGGAGGAGATCCGGGCCGCGCTCGCACTGGCCCAGGCCGATTTCGCGTACGACCTGCCGTGGGGGTTGGGCACGCGGGTGGGCGAACAGGGCCTCACCCTGTCCGGCGGGCAGCGGCAGCGGCTCGCGCTGGCCCGCGCGGTGCTCGGCCGGCCCGCGCTGCTCGTCCTCGACGACCCGCTCTCCGCGCTCGACGTGCAGACCGAGGCGCTCGTCGAGGCCGCGTTGAAGCGGGTGCTGCGGGAGTGCACGGCGCTGCTCGTGGTGCACCGGCCGTCGACCATCGCGCTGGCCGACCGGGTGGCGCTCCTCGACGGCGGCCGGATCACCGCGGTCGGCCGCCATTCCGACCTGCTCGCCACGGTTCCCGCGTACCGGGCCCTGCTCTCGGCCGAGCCGCCTTCCGCCGCGGGCACCGGGGCCGCACCGGCCGGCGGGGCGTCGCCGCCCACCGGGGCCGGGCCGACGGGCACCGCACCGGGCGGACGCGGGCTGGTGCGGTCGTGACCGCCGACGCCTCGGGGCCACGCGGGAACGTGGCCGGGGGCGGGGGCCACCGCCGGTGGCCGCTGCGGCCCCGCCGGCCGCCACCCGCCGACGGTCCGCCCGAAATCGACGACGTTCCGTCCCTGGACGGTGAGGCGGAGCTGACGCGCTGGCGCGGACGGGCCATCGACCCGGTCGCCGACCGCAGCCACGCCGAGGACGGCAGCCCCGAGGCCGTGGCCCGGCTCCGGGCCCGCAGCCGGCTGCTCCTGGCCGACCTCCTGCGCCCGCACCGCGGCTGGCTCACCGCGGCGGTGGCGCTGCTGCTCGCCCAGAACGGCGCCGCCATGGCCGGGCCGTACCTCGTCATGCTCGGCATCGACCGGGGCATCGCGCCGCTGCGGGCCGGCGACCCCGGCCCGCTCGTCGCCGTGGCCGGGGCGTTCGGCGCGGCGGCCGTCGTCGAGTACGCGGCCCGCCGCGGTTTCCTCACCCTCTCCGCGCGCATCGGCCAGGCCGTCCTCCTCGACCTCCGCCAGCGGGTGTACGGGCACTTCCTGCGCCTGTCGGTGGCGTTCCACGAGCGGTACACGTCCGGGCGGATGGTGTCCCGCCTCACGAGCGACCTCGACTCGATCGCCGAACTGGTCGACGGCGGCATCGACAGCGTGGTGCTCGCCGTGCTCTCGATCGTGTCCGTGGCCGCCATCCTGCTCCTGCTGGACCCGCCGCTGGCCGCCGTGACCCTGCTCGCCTTCCCGTTCCTGTTCTGGCTGTCCCGCTGGTTCGCCCGGGCGTCGGCCGGCGCGTACCGGCGCACCCGCGAGGCGGTGGCGCTGGTCATCGTCCACTTCGTCGAGTCGATGCGCGGCATCCGGGCGGTGCAGGCGTACCGGCGGGAGCCGCGCAACCAGCGCATCTTCGAGGCGCTGAGCGACGACTACCGCCACGCCAGCCTGCACGCTTTCCGGCTGATCGCCACGTACTCACCGGGGATCAAGGTGATCGGCAACGTGACGGTGGCCGCGGTCCTCTGCTACGGCGGCTGGCGGGTGCTCGGCGGGCGTACCGAGATCGGCGTGCTGGCCGCGTTCCTGCTCTACCTGCGGCGTTTCTTCGAGCCGATGCAGGAGCTGAGCCAGTTCTACAACTCGCTCCAGTCCGCCACGGCGGCGCTGGAGAAGCTCGCCGGTGTGCTCGACGAGCGGCCGGAGGTGCCGGAGCCTCCCCGCCCGGCGCCGCTGCCGCGCGGCCCCGGTAACGGGGAGCTGGCCTTCCGTACGGTCTCCTTCGGCTACCGCCCGGGCGCCGCCATCCTCACCGACCTGGAGCTGACGGTGCCCGCCGGGCAGACCGTCGCGCTCATCGGGCCGACGGGCGCCGGCAAGTCGACCATCGCCAAGCTGGTCGCGCGGTTCCACGACCCGGTCAGCGGCGCGGTAAGCCTCGACGGGATCGACCTGCGGGACGTGGCCGACGCCGACCTGCGCCGGGCCGTGGTGCTGGTGACCCAGGAGAACCACCTGTTCAGCGGCACCGTCGAGGAGAACATCCGGTTCGGCCGCCCGGACGCCGACGACGCCGCGGTGCGGGCCGCCGCCACGGCGATCGGCGCGCACGACTTCATCTCGGCGCTCCCCGACGGGTACGCCACGCAGGTGCACCGGCGTGGCGGCCGGCTCTCCGCCGGGCAGCGGCAGTTGGTCGCGTTCGCCCGCGCGTTCCTGGCCGACCCGACCGTGCTGATCCTGGACGAGGCGACCTCGTCCCTGGACGTCCCCACGGAACGGCTGGTGCAGCGGGCGCTCGGCACCATCCTGCGGGACCGGACGGCGCTGGTCATCGCGCACCGGCTCTCCACCGTGGAGATCGCCGACCGGGTGCTGGTCCTCGACGGCGGCCGCATCGTCGAGGACGGCCCGCCGCACCGGCTGGCCGCCGCCGGAGGCCGCTACGCCGCCCTGCACCGCCAGTGGCAGAACTCCCTCCGCTGATCCCCGACCCCCTCCGGCCCCACCCGGCCCAACCCCACCGGCCCCATCCGGCCAGGCCCGGCCCGGTGATCAAGAGCTTTGCGTCAGGATCGGGCGGCCGGACGACGCAAAGCTCTTGATCACGCGACGGGTTGGGGTTGCGGTCGGCGGAGGAGCCGCTCCACCGCGCGCTGCAGCCCGAACAGCAGCGCCGCCAGCACCGCGGCGCCGGCCGCGAAGGCGGGCACGGTCACCAGCGGCTCCCGGTACGGCGTGTCCATCTGGGAGTGCAGCACCACCGGGGCCAGCGCCACGGCGGAGAGCAGCAGCGCGGCTGGGCCGAGCGCCAAGAGCCCGACCAGGCGGCCGGTCTCCGGGCCGGGCCCGGGACCGCCGCGCCCGATTTCCGGGGGACCGACCGCGGTGGCCGTGTGACTCAGGCCGAAGCCCAGCGCGAGACCGAGGCCGAGGGTGACCAGCACCGGATGAGCGGTCACCGCCCAGGGCAGCTCCGGCCCCACCATGGGGGACGCCAGGGGCGCCGCCACGGCGGCGACCAACAGACCGATCGCGTCCCCGGGCGGCGACACGGCGCTCCGCGCCAGCAGGGCGCCGGTGGTGAGCGCGGCGGCCCCCGCCACCACGACCAGGAACATCCGCGACGGCGAGGAGGTGCCGCCCAGCGGGAACCCGGTGAGCAGGAGCGGACCGGCGCCCGCACCGACCGCCACCCACCGGGCCGCGACCACGCCACCGGCCCGGTACGCGGAAGCCAGCAGCACCACGGCGACGGCCACCGCGATCACGACAAGCGAGTAGTGGGAGATCGCCTCGACGACGACCGTCCGCCGGTGGCTCGAGAAGCCGTCCGGGTCGAGCCGGAGCGCCCGGACCAGCCACGAACGGCCGGCCAGCCCCGCGAGGGTCAGCGCGGCCGCGACGCCGACCAGCACCACCGGGGCGGGCCGGGACCGGCCGGGCGCCGGGGACGGGACGTCGATGGACCGCCGGTACGCCAGGAGCCCGGCGAGCAGGACGACCGGCACCGCCGCCCAGAGCTGCACCTGGGCGGGGAGCAGCGTGCCGGCGTACCGGGCCGGCAGCTGGCTCGTGATCGCCGCGGTGCTGACCGGGTGCAGCACGAGCCCGGCCGCCAGCCCACCGGCCGGCAGCCACCGCACCGTTCGGGGCACCTGCCCCAGCGCCAGCAGCACACCGCCGAGCGCGAAGCCGACCCCGACGGCGGCCGCGAGCGCGGCGGCTACCTCGCCGGTCGCGTACTCGCCGGACGGCGGCATGAGCCCGGAGCCACCGCCGCCGGGCAACCGGTCCGCCACGAGGAGGAGGGCCAGAGCGCCGCCCACGAGCCACCATCCGGGCAGGCGCGGGGCGAGGGCCGCCGCGGCCACGGCCACGGCGAGCAGCGCGCAGGCCGGCGCGACTGCCGCCACGGAGGCGTTGGCGATCAGCTCGGAGAAGCCGGACACCGCCACGAGCGGCATCCCGCGGGCCGCGAACACCACGCCGACGGCGAACGCGGCGAGCGCCTCGACGAGCTCCGGCCGGTCCCACCACACCGCGCGTACGTCGTCCACGCACTGCCTCCCCCGGGGTTGCCAGGACCCGGCAGATGCTGTCACAGCCGGAGGTCTCTCCGCCGCCCCGACCGGCCTACCAGCGGTCGACGTGCAGCACCTCGTCGAGGGGCTGCCGCCTCGCCGGCCGGAAACCCTCGCCCGTGTACCAGGCCGTCGGGACCAGCGCGGCCTGGCGCACCTCCTCGGGCAGGCCGAGCAGCTCGGCCACCTCCGCCTCGTACGTGAGGTGCAGGGTGGTCCAGGCGGTGCCGAGCCCGCGCGCCCGGGCGGCGAGCATGTAGCTCCACACCGCTGGCAGGAGCGACCCCCACAGCCCGGCCTGGTTGCCGGCCGACAGCTCCCCGCCGCCGTGCAGCCGCAGGCACGGGAGCAGCAGCACGGGCACCTGGCCCATCCGGTCACCGAGCCAGGCCACGCTCTCGCCCACCCGCTGCTGCACGGCGGCGCGCGCCGGGTCGTCCGGGAACAGGCGGGCCGCCGAGGACTCCGACGCGAGGTACGCCCGCACCGCCCGCTGGTAGAGCAGACCGATCTCGGCGCGCAGCATCGGGTCGGTGACCACCACGAAGTGCCAGCCCTGCCGGTTGGAGCCGGAGGGCGCCTGGAGCGCGATCTCCAGGCACTCGCGGACCAGCTCCATCGGCACCGGCCGGCTCAGGTCCAGCCGCCGGCGGACCGTGCGCGTGGTGGTGAGCAGCTCGTCGGGGCTCAGTGGAAGCGTCGGCACGAATTCCATCGTGGCACGAGGCTTAACCGATGGTCCGGCCGTTGCCCGCTGCCTACGATCGCAGGATGACCGATACGGAGAGGACGGCCCGCGCCGGCGTCCCCGACCGTCCGAGCCTGGACGGCATCGAGGAGACCTGGGCGCGCCGCTGGCAGGAGGAGGGCACGTACGCGTTCGACCGCTCGAAGGAGCGTTCGGACGTATACGCCATCGACACGCCTCCGCCGACCGTATCGGGCGAGCTGCACATGGGGCACGTCTTCTCGTACACGCACACCGACACGGTGGCCCGGTTCCAGCGGATGCGCGGGCGCACCGTGTTCTACCCGATGGGCTGGGACGACAACGGCCTGCCGACGGAGCGGCGGGTGCAGAACGTCTACGGGGTGCGCTGCGACCCGGAGCTGCCCTACGACCCGGCCTGGCGACCGCCGGCCGCCCCGGTCACCGACGAGGCCCGGAAGAACCCGACGCCCGTCTCCCGGCGCAGTTTCATCGAGCTGTGCGAGCGGCTCACCGTCGCCGACGAGCAGGTCTTCGAGGCGCTCTGGCGGCGGCTCGGGCTGTCGGTGGACTGGTCGCTGACGTACACCACGATCGGCCGGGTGGCGCGGGCCACCAGCCAGCGGGCGTTCCTGCGCAACCTGGCGCGCGGCGAGGCCTACCAGGCGGAGGCGCCGACCCTGTGGGACGTCGGGTTCGGCACCGCGGTGGCCCAGGCCGAGCTGGAGGACCGGGAGCGCCCGGGCGCCTACCACCGGCTGCGCTTCACCGGCCGCGACGGGCGCGAGCTGCTGATTGAGACGACCCGGCCGGAGCTGCTGCCGGCCTGCGTGGCGCTGGTCCACCACCCGGACGACGAGCGCTACGCCGACCTGACCGGGACGATCGCCCGCAGCCCGCTGTTCGGGGTGGAGGTGCCGGTGCACGCCCACCCGCTCGCCGACCCGGCCAAGGGCACCGGTCTGGTGATGGTCTGCACGTTCGGCGACCTCAGCGACGTGACCTGGTGGCGTGAGCTGCAACTGGACACCCGGGTCGTCATCGGCCGGGACGGCCGGCTGCTGCCCGAGCCGCCCGCCGGCGTGCCGGCCGAGCCGTACGCGGCCCTGGCGGGGCAGACCGTCAACGGCGCGCGCCGGGAGGTCGTCGGGATGCTCGCCGACGCGGGCGACCTGATCGGCGAGCCACGACCGATCACGCACCCCGTGAAGTTCTACGAGCGCGGTGACCGGCCGCTGGAGATCGTCTCCACCCGGCAGTGGTACCTGCGCAACGGCGGGCGCGACCCCCGGCTGCGCGAGGATCTGCTGGCCCGTGGCCGTGAGCTGCACTGGGTGCCGGACTACATGCGCCACCGCTACGAGCACTGGGTGGGCGGGTTGACCGGCGACTGGCTGGTCAGCCGGCAGCGCTACTTCGGGGTGCCGGTGCCGGTGTGGTACCGGCTCGACGACGCTGGCGAGCCGGACTGGTCCCAGCCTCTCACGCCGGACGAGTCCGCGCTGCCGGTCGACCCGTCCAGCGACCCGGCGCCCGGTTACGAGGAGTCCCAGCGCGGTCGCCCCGGCGGTTTCGTCGGCGACCCGGACGTCCTGGACACCTGGGCCACCTCGTCGCTGAGCCCGCAGATCGTCGGCGGCTGGGAGACCGACCCGGACCTGTTCGCCCGGGTCTTCCCGATGGACCTGCGCCCGCAGGCACACGACATCATCCGCACCTGGCTCTTCTCCACGATCGTCCGGTCGCACCTCGAACACGGCGTGCTGCCCTGGCGGGACGCCGAGGTGTCCGGCTGGATCCTCGACCCGGACCGGAAGAAGATGTCGAAGTCCAAGGGGAACGTCGTCACCCCGATGGCGCTGCTGGAGCAGCACGGCTCCGACGCGGTGCGGTACTGGGCGGCGAGCGGCAAGCCCGGCATGGACCTGGCGTACGACCCGGCCCAGATCAAGATCGGCCGCCGGCTGGCGACGAAGCTGCTGAACGCGTCGAAGTTCGCCCTCGGGCTGGGCGCCGGGGCGGCGCTGCGCGAGGCCGCGACCGCGCCGCTCGACCGGGCCGTGCTCGCCGAACTCTCCACCGTCGTGGCCGCCGCGACGACCGCCCTCGAGGCGTACGACCACACGGCCGCCCTCCAGGCGACCGAGACGTTCTTCTGGCGGTTCTGCGACGACTACATCGAGCTGGTGAAGGAGCGGGCGTACGGATCTGGGCCCGGTGCCGACTCGGCCCGGGCGGCGCTGGCCACCGCCCTCTCGGTGCAGTTGCGGCTGTTCGCCCCCGTGCTGCCGTTCGTCACCGAGGAGGTCTGGTCATGGTGGCGGTACGGCTCGGTGCACCGCGCGCCGTGGCCGACCACGTACGAGGTGGGCCGGGCGATCGAGGGCGAGGGTGACCCGGAGCTGCTCCGGCTCGCCGGGGACGCGCTCAGCCAGGTGCGGCGGGCCAAGTCCGAGCGGAAGCTCTCGATGCGGGCGGAGGTGCCGCTCGCCGAGGCGCTCGGCCCGGCCGCCGTGCTGGAGAAGCTCACGCTGGTCTCCGACGACGTGCGGGCCGCCGGCCGGATCGGCAAGCTCGACCTGCTGCCCGACCGCACCACCGAACTGGTCATCGCCTCCGCGTTCTAGCGACGCCCGGCCGGGCCGGCGCCCGGGGGGCCGGCGACGCCCGGCCGGGCCAGCCCTCGGGGCCGGCCCGGCCGGTGGTGTGTCACCAGCCGCGGAGGAAGCGCAGCCCGAGCAGGAACGAGACCACCGACGGGCCGACCAGCAGCGTGATGGCCTGCAGGCGGTACGGCATCCGGTGCCGGACCAGCTCGACCGCGTTGCCGCACACGATCACCCCGGCCAGCATGAGGAAGGCCCCCCACCAGCCGGTGTCGCCGAAGTCCACGACGCCGGCGCGGATCAGCTGGAACGTCGCGCCGAGCAGCGCGCCGGTCAGCGCCAGCAGCGCCACCGCCCGGTGCAGCCCCCGCGCCAGCGGATGCGCCGGCCGCCACAGGTACGTGCCGGCGACCGCCAGGCACGGCAGCATGATCATGACGGGCCAGCCGCGGCCCATCACCCCGAACATCAGCAGCGCGCCGGTGGCGAAGACCAGCGCGCCCGGGCAGACGATGACGTACCCGGCGAAGGCCCGCCCGCCGCCCCGGGCCAGCATCGGCCCTCCACTGGCGGCGATCAACGCGCCGGGGATCAACACGAACCCCGCCCACCAGTGGAAGTGCCCGCTGCCCTGGGCGACCGTGCTGGTCGCGGCGGCGGCCAGCCCGGCCACCGCGAGGCTCACCAGCCAGTGCCGCGCGCCGCCGGCGTATGGCTGGCGCGCCATGACCTGTCCCGCTTCCGCACTCACGTGTCCAGCCTCGCCGACCTGGCGGACCCGGTCCATCCGGCCAGCCCTACCATCCGCGCACCTGCTGACCGGGCCCCCGCGTCGCGTGAGGCGTCGCGGGGGCCCGTCGCACGGTCCGTAGCCTCAGCTCGTCTCGCCGGCCACGCTGAACGAGCGCAGCCGGTCGATCGCCAGGACGGTGAAGCCGACGCTCACGAGCGCCGTCATGACGGCCGCCACCGGCACGGAGACGCTCGTCTCCAGCAGCCCGGTCGGGGCCAGTCGGTCGGCCAGGGCGATCACGTACTGCTGGATCGAGAGCACCTTCGTGCCGCTCACGAAGTTGCCGAGCAGCCCCTCCCAGATCAGCACGTAGACCAGACCGAGCAGCACCGGCCGCCGGGTGAGCAGGCTGAGCGCCAGGAACAGCGCCGAGTACGCCAGCGCACCGAGGCACGCGGCCGCGGCGAGCGCCAGGCCGAGGCGTACGGAATGGGCCAGCACGCCCGCGACGTAGAGCGGCACGGCCACGGTGGCCGCCGTGACGCCGGTCGCCACCGCGAGCTTCGGCAGGACGATCTGCCAGCGCGGCAGCGGCTTGGTGAGGATGTGCACCACCGTGCCGTCGTCGATCTCCGCACCGAGCACACCGGTGCCCACGATCAGGGCGACCACCGGCAGCACGACGGCCAGCCCGAGCCCGACGAGCACGGGCGGGCCCCACTGACCCGGGTCCACGCCCAGGGAGCGGGACAGCACGGCCAGCAGCACGAGCACCACCGGGAGGGGGAACAGCAGCAGGAACCGGCGCCGGCCGAAGAGGCCGCGGGCGGTGATCCAGGAAACGGTCGACATGGGTCAGGCCTCCACCAGGTAGGAGAAGACGCTCTCGAGGGACTCGTCCTCGGGCACGAGCTGCCGCACCCGGATGCCCTTCCCGAGGGCGATCCGGGGCAGTGCCCGGGTGAAGGCGCCGTAGTCGCCGGCCCGCACGGTGAGCCCGGTGCGCGTCAGCTCGACGCCGGTCACCGAGGCCTCGGCCATCAACGCGACCGCGAGGGCCCGGTCGTCGGTCGAGTGCACCGCGAAGACGTGCGGCCGGTTGGTCATGAGCCGGCGGATCGTCCGGAAGTCGCCGGAGGCGGCGAGCCGGCCGGCCACCATCACCTGGACCGTGCCGGAGACCTGCTCGACCTCTTCGAGGATGTGCGAGCTGAACAGGATGGTGCGGCCGGCGCCGCCGAGGCGGTGCAGCAGGTCCATCATGTGCAGCCGCTGGCGGGGGTCCATGCCGTTGAACGGCTCGTCGAGCAGCAGCACCTGCGGGTCGTGCACCAGCGCCGCGGCCACGCGGGCGCGCTGCCGCATGCCCTTGGAGTACGTGCCGATCCGCCGGTCCTGCGCGCTCTCCAGCTCCACCAGGGCGATGGCCCGGCGGGCCGCCTCCTTCGGATCGGGCAGGCGGTGCAGCTTCGCGCTGGCCAGCACGAACTCGTACGCGCTGAGGAAGGTGTGCACCGCCTCCCGCTCGCTCACCAGCCCCAGCCGGCGGTAGACCTCCGGGTTGCGCCAGGTCGGCGCGCCGTCGAGGGTCACCGCCCCGCGCGAGGGGGCCAGGAAACCGGCCATCATGTGCAGCAGGGTCGTCTTGCCCGCGCCGTTGGGGCCGAGCAGCCCGGTGACGCCCGGGCCGAGCCGCATGCTCACGTCGTTGACGGCGACCACGTTGCCGTACCAGCGGGAGACGCCGGCGAGATCCAGCGTGCTGGCGGCTGCGGTCGCGGCCCCCGCGCGGGGGGCGGCGCTGGTCGTGGTCATCGGGCGGCCACCTTCCGGTACCGGGCCAGCAGCAGGGTGACGCAGACGGCCACGAGCAGCACGGCGGCGATCGCGTAGACCGGCCCGAAGCCGCCGATCATCGAGTGCGCGGTGCCACCGTTCTCGGTGACGAGCAGGTCGCCGAGGGACCAGACGCCGACGCCCTGCACGAGCGTGGACGGCGAGGCCAGCCCGGCCAGCTCGTTGACCGCCCGCGACGGCATGATCGACAGGGTGCCGACGATCGGCGTGGTCATGAGGAACACCGCCACGATCCCGCCGGCCGCGAACGCGCGCTTGCCGCTCAGCGAGGCGACCAGCAGGCCTACCGAGGCGAAGACGACCGCCCAGAGGCCGGCGTAGAGCAGGCCGGGCAGCAGGTCGAGAAGCTCGTTCCAGACCCCGGTCATGCCGTCGTCGGTGGTGAACGCGGCGCCGAGGAACATCACCAGCTGCGGCCCGCCGAGCAGCAGCCACAGCGCGGTCACGAGGGCCAGCAGCTTGGCGAGCGGGTAGTCCGACCGGGGCAGCGGCCGGGAGAAGTAGAGCGGCAGCACACCGCTGCGCAGGTCCCGGGAGACCAGCTCGGGGGCGACCACTGCCACGAAGAAGATGACGAGCCAGCTCATGTTGTCGGCGAACTGGGCGTACGTCATCACCACCTCGCCGAGCTGGCTGCGGACGGCGGTGACGCCGGCCGCGACCACGGTGACGATGGCGACCACCAGCCACGGGAAGATCTTGGCCTTGGCGCTGCGGCCCAGCCCGAACGCGGTGCGCAGCCCGTGCAGGTAGAGCGCGCCGAAGACGTGCCGGCGGCCCAGCCGCGGGCCGGTGTAACGCTGGTAGCCGATGTCGTGGATGACACCGGTCGGCTCAGGCATGGCTGGGCTCCCTCGTGGCGAACAGCTCGGCCACCCGGTGCCGGCGCTGGTCCAGCCGGTGCAGCGGCAGGTCCAGCTCGGCCACCGCGCCGAGGATCAGGTCGTAGGTGGCGTCGTCGGCCAGCTCGACGAGCAGCAGCCGCCCGTCGCGACGGACCGGCAGGTGCAGCGCGGCCAGCCGGGCGGCGAGCTCCTCGGTGCCCTCGCTCACCTCGACGGCGAGCACGTCGGTGGCCGAGGTCATGGCCGAGATGTGGTCGGCCCGCAGCAGCCGGCCGCCGTCGATGGCGACCAGGGTGTCGCAGATCCGCTCGACCTCGCCGAGCAGGTGGGAACAGACCAGGACGGAGATGCCGAACTCGGTGCCGATGCGGTGCACGAGGGCCAGCATGGCGTCCCGGCCGGCCGGGTCGAGGCCGTTGGTCGGCTCGTCGAGCAGCAGCAGGTCGGGGTCGTGCACGAGCGCCTGTGCGAGCTTCACCCGCTGCTTCATGCCGGTGGAGTAGCCGCCCACCGGGCGGTAGCGCTCCTCGTAGAGGCCCACGTGCCGCAGCGCCTCGGAGGCCCGCTCGCGAGCGACCGTGCGGGGCAGCCCGCTGATCCGCCCGAGGTGGGTCACCAGCTCGGCGGCGCTCAGGTCGGGCGGGAGGGCGTCGTGCTCGGGCATGTAGCCGACCCGGGCCCGTACGGCCGCGGAGTCGGTCGTCGGGTCCAGGCCGAGCACCCGGACCCGCCCGCTCGTCGGGGCCAGCAGGCCGAGCAGGATCTTGATCAGGGTCGACTTGCCGGCGCCGTTCGCGCCCACCAGCCCGATGATCCCCGGCTCGACCGAGACGGTGAGGTCGGCCAGCGCGGTGACCCCTCCCCCGTACGTCTTGGTCAGCGACTCCGTCGCTATCAGTGTCACGCCGCCCAGCGTAGGCAGCTCAGGCCCCTCGTGGGGCGTTCCGCGCCCCGGACGCTTCCCTGATCCTCCCCGGGCCCGGCCCCTAGGGATCAGCGGCGGGCCATGGCTACCACCCACGCGCCCGGACCCTCACAATGGAGCGGTTCATCGCCGCCCGCGGATGGCCCGACCGTCCCGGGTGGCGACCTACGACCGGGGAGAGAACGATGACCGGCGACACGAGTACCCCCGTGAAGGTGAGCGTGGTGGTGCCCGCCTACAACTGTGGTCCCCGGATCGGGCGCCTCGTCGACTCGCTGCTCAGCCAGTCGCTGCCGCCCGCGCAGTTCGAGGCCGTCTTCGTCGACGACGGCTCGACCGACGACACGCCGGCCCGCCTGGACGCGCTGGCGGCCGCCCACCCGCACCTGCGGGTCGTGCACATCGAGAACTCGGGCTGGCCGTCACGGCCGCGCAACGTCGGCGTCGCGCAGGCGCGCGGCGAGTACGTGATGTTCGTGGACGACGACGACTGGCTCGGCGACGAGGCCCTCGAGCGGCTCTACGACACCGCCTCGACGCACGGAGCGGACGTGGTCATCGGCCGGATGGCCGGGCACGGGCGCAGCGTCCCCCGCGAGCTGTTCCGGCGCAACCGGTTCGACGCCACCCTCGCGAACGCGCCGCTGATCGACAGCCTGACCTGCCACAAGATGTTCCGCCGGGCGTTCCTGGACGAGCACGACCTGCGGTTCCCGGAGGGATGGCCGCGACGCCTGGAGGACCACCGGATGGTGGTGCGGGCATACCTGCTGTCGAAGCGCACCTGCGTCCTGGCCGACTACACCTGCTACCACCACACCCGTCGGGACGACGGCGGCGGCGTGACCACCGCCGAGATGGACCCGGGCGAGTACTACACCGCCCTGCGGGAGGCGCTGGACACCGTCGACGCGCACGTGGAGCCAGGCCCGCTGCGGGACCGGCTGCACCGGCGCTGGCTCCGCAACGAGATGCTCAGCCGGCTGCGCGGGCGCCGCTTCCTTGACGCCCCGCAGGAGTGGGCGGCGCGGGTCGCCGCGGAGGTCCGCGACATCATCCGGGAGCGGTTCGGTCCCGGCGTCGCGGCCGGGCTGCCGCCGGTGCAACGCGTCCTCACCCACCTCGCCGCCGAGGACCGGCTGGCCGACCTGCGCCGGCTCGCCGAGTGGGAGTCGAGGCTCCACGCCACCGGCCGGGTCGACCGGTACGCCCTCGACGGTACGACGCTGACCGTCGACGTCCGTGCGTGGCTGGAGTCCGGCCGGCGGCCGATGCGGGTCGTGCGACAGGGCGACCGGGATCTCCTGCAGCTGCCGGTGACGGACGTCGACCCGGAGCTGCGCGACGTGACGAAGGCCCTCGGCAAGGGCCGGCTGGACGTGGTGGCCCGCCACCAGGAGACCAACGAGGAGGTCTTCCTGCCGGTGCAGTTCACGGTCGAGCGGGTGGCCGGGCCCGACGGGACGGTCCACGCCGAGCACCGCGGGACGGTGACGGTCGACCTCTCGACGGTCAACGGCGGCCGGACGGCCGGGACGTGGCAGCTCAAGGTCCGCGTCAGCAGCTTGGGCTGGACGCTGGACGCCCGGCTCCCGCTGCTGGTGCGGTGCGCCACCGACGGGGCGCCGCCGGAGGTGTCGGAGGAGTCGTTACTCATCCGGCTCCGCCGGGCCGTCCGCCGCCGTGTCCCCGACAATCTGGTCGCGCTCGCCGGGCGGGGCGGCCGGCGCGGCTGACCTGCGCTGACCGGGATGGATCGACCGGCTGTGCCGACACACGGCGGCGGGGTGGAGTGGCGCCCTCGACCGATCGGCGGTCGACTGAGAAACTGTGTGCCGGCCAGCGAGTGGGGGGTGTGATGAGCAACGGGTGGGTGCTGCCCGACGAGGTGCTCCGGGACGCGCCGGCGTACACGCCGCGCCCCGGCGAGCTGGCCGACCTGGAACTGCTGCTGACCGGGGCGTACGCCCCGCTGACCGGCTTCATGACCCGGGCCGACCTGGTCTCGGTCAGCCGCCGGGGGCGGCTCGCCGACGGCAGCCCGTGGCAGGTCCCCGTGACCCTCCAGGTGCCGGCGGCGCTCGCGCAGGCGCTCGACCCGCGCGATCCGGCGCGCCGCGCGCTGGTGCTCACCGACGGCGAGGGCGCGCCGATGGCCGCGCTGGACGTGGCCGACGCGTGGCCGGTGCGCGACGGGGTGGCCGGTGTCGGTGGCGTCCTGCGCCGGCTGGGCGACGGCAGTCACGGGCCGTTCCAGCGGCTGCGCCGCAGCCCGGAGGAGGTCCGCGCGCTGCTGCCTCCCGGCCGGGTGCTCGGGGTGATCGCCGACCGTCCGCTGCACCGGCCGCAGCTGGCCCAGATCGCGCACGCCGCCCGCACCCTCGGCGCGCACCTGCTGGTCCTCATCCCGATCGGTGAGGACGGCGTCGGCGGGATGCCACCCGAGTCGCTGGTGCGCGCCGTCTTCGCGGCCCGGGACCGGATGCCCCCGGCCACGCTCGTCGCGGTGCCGCTCTCCCGCCGTCGCGACGAGATCAGCGACGCGCTGCTGCGGGCGCGGGTGTCGGCCGCGTACGGCGTGACCCACCTGCTCTCCACGGGCGAGATGCTCTCCGGCGCCGGCCTGCGCGTGCTGGTGCCGCGCGAGCTGGCGTACGACAACCGTGACGGTCAGTGGCGCTGGCGGGAGGACATCCCGCCCCGCAACCGGCGGCTCGCGCTGGCCCAGGAGGAGATCGACGACCTGCTGGACCGGGGTTTCCCGCTCCCCGAGTGGCACACCCCGCCGGCGGTCGCCAGGGAGCTGGCCCGGGCCCGTCCGCCGCGCCGGCACCGCGGGCTCGTGGTCTTCCTGACCGGTCTCTCCGGCTCGGGCAAGTCGACCATCGCGCGCGGCCTGTCCGACGCGCTGCGCGAGGGGGGCGAGCGGACGATCAGCCTGCTCGACGGCGACGCCGTGCGCCGGGAGCTGTCCGCGGGGCTGGGGTTCACCAAGACCGACCGCGACCTGAACGTACGCCGGATCGGCTGGGTGGCGGCGGAGATCGCCCGGCACCGCGGGCTGGCCATCTGCTGCCCCATCGCCCCGTACGCCGCGGCCCGGGCGGCCGCCCGGGAGATGGCGCTGGCGGCCGGGGCGGGTTTCCTGCTGGTGCACGTCGCCACCCCGCTCGAGGTGTGCGAACGGCGCGACCGCAAGGGGCTCTACGCGCGGGCGCGCGCCGGTCTGCTCACCGGGATGACGGGGGTCGACGACCCGTACGAGGAGCCGACCGACGCCGACCTGGTGGTCGACACCAGCGACCTGACCGTCGAGGAGTCGGTCCAGGCCGTCCTGCACCACCTCACCGAGACCGGGTGGGTCGAGCCCAAACTGCCGTCCGTCTGACCGCCGGACGACCCCCGTTCCTTCCGCCGCTTCCGGGTACGCGCTAGTGTTCGTTCTTGTTGGAACACGTTTGACCGCGTGAGGGTATGCGACACGGCCCGGAGGTGAGGGGATGCTCGCGCAGCAGCGGCAGGCGGCCATCCTGGAGCGGGTCCGGGCGGCGGGCGGGGTACGCGTCACCGAGTTGGCCGCCGAGTTCGGCGTCTCGGACATGACGATCCGGCGCGACCTGGAGACGCTGCACGACCGCGGCCTGCTGGCCAAGGTGCACGGCGGCGCCACCCTGGCCGGCACCGGGTCGACCGACGAGCCGGGGTTCCGGGCCAAGTCGGTCCGACAGCCGGGCGAGAAGGCGGCCATCGCCGACCGGGCGGCACAGCTGGTGCCTCCGGGCGCGGCCGTCGCGCTCTCCGCGGGGACGACCACCGCCGAACTGGCCCGCCGGCTCGTGGACGTGCCCGGACTGACCGTGGTGACCAACTCGCTGCCGGTCGCCGAGATCCTGCACGCCGGTGGGCGGGCCGACCAGACGGTGGTGCTCACCGGGGGCGTGCGGACGCCGTCCGATGCGCTGGTGGGTCCGCTGGCCGTCGGGGCGATCCGGTCGCTCCACCTCGACCTGCTCTTCCTCGGCGTCCACGGGATCAGCGAACGGGCGGGCTTCACCACGCCCAACCTCATGGAGGCGGAGACCGACCGCGCCCTGGTGGCGGCGGCCGACCGGCTGGTGGTGCTCGCCGACCACACGAAGTGGGGCACCGTCGGCATCTCCTCGATCGTGGAGCTGTCCGCCGCGCACGTGCTCGTCAGCGACGACGGGTTGCCGGCGGAGGCACGACGGATACTCGGCGAGCGCGTGGGTGAACTGGTGATGGTGAGGGCGACGGAGGTGCGCCGGCCCACCGGCGCGCCGACGACTGGAGGGGCGGCGGAGTGAAGCGCACCGCGATCCGGCTGGCCGACGGCCGGGAACTGATCTACTTCGACGAGCGGGACGACGCCGTCCGCGACCAGCCGGACCGGCGGGAGCTGCCGCCTCCGCCGCACGCCTCCCAACTGCGGTACGACCCGCTGACCGACGAGTGGGTGGCGGTGGCCGTCCACCGGCAGACCCGGACCTTCCTGCCCCCCGCCGACCAGTGCCCGCTCGACCCCTCGGTGGGCGACCGGCTCACCGAGATCCCGGCGCCCGACTACGACGTCGTCGTCTTCGAGAACCGGTTTCCGTCACTGAGCGGCCGGGTGGCCGACGAGCCCGGTGAGGTCACACCGTTCACCCCGCTCCGGCCGGGCTTCGGCCGCTGCGAGGTGGTCTGCTTCACGTCCGACCACAACGCCTCGTTCGCGAGCCTCTCCCCCCGCCGGGTCCGCACCGTGCTCGACGCGCTCGCCGACCGGACGGTCGCGCTGGGTGAGCTGCCCGGTGTGGAGCAGGTGTTCTGCTTCGAGAACCGCGGCGTGGAGATCGGTGTGACGCTGCACCACCCGCACGGGCAGATCTACGCGTACCCCTTCGTGACGCCACGGACCCGGGCGATGCTCGGCGCCGCACGCCGCTACGCCGAGCGCACCCTCGGCGGCAACCTCTACGCGGACGTGCTGGCCGCCGAACGGGCCGCCGGCGAGCGGGTGGTGCTCTCCAACGAGCACTGGACGGCGTACGTCCCGGCGGCCGCCCGGTGGCCGTTCGAGGTGCACGTCGCGCCGCACCGGCCGGTGCCGGACATCCCCGCCCTGGACGACGCCGAGCGGGAGGCGTTCGGGCCGCTCTACCTGGACCTGCTGCGTCGCTTCGACGCGCTCTTCGACCTGCCCATGCCCTACATCGCGGCGTGGCACCAGGCGCCGGTGCGGATCGACCGGCAGCTCGGGCACCTGCACCTGCAGCTCTTCAGCATTCGGCGGGCGAAGGACAAGCTGAAGTACCTGGCCGGCTCGGAGTCCGGGATGGGCGTCTTCATCAACGACATCGCGCCCGAACGCGCCGCCGAGCTCCTCCGCGCCGCCTGATCCCCCGCAGGGAGGCCCGGCGGGAAGGAAGTGGGGCCGGACAGGGCGCGGGGGGCCCGGGACAGGGCCCCCCGCAGGGAAGGGACGGCTGGCTGTGCACGACAGCCGGGAAGGCTGGCTGGTCGGCACGAGTGCCGCGCGGCTACCGCGGTCAACCTTCCTGGACGCGACTGGCATCTCGTCCACCCTGGTCAACGAGGCGCGCCGGGTCGGGTGACGGAGAACGCTCCCAGGGAACGAACGGGGCCCGCCGGCAGCTGCCGGCGGGCCCGTACGTGTGCTGGCGAGGATCAGGCGGCGAGCTTGCGCGCCAGGTTCTCGTCGAGCGCGTTCATGAACTCGTCGGTGGTGAGCCACGGGGCGTCCCGGCCGATGAGCAGCGCGAGGTCCTTGGTCATCTGGCCGCCCTCGACGGTCTCGACGATGACCTTCTCCAGCGTGTCGGCGAACTCGGTGACCGCCGGCGTGCCGTCCAGCTTGCCCCGGTGGGCGAGGCCACGGGTCCAGGCGTAGATCGACGCGATCGGGTTGGTCGAGGTCTTCTCACCCTTCTGCCACTGCCGGTAGTGCCGGGTGACCGTGCCGTGCGCGGCCTCGGCCTCGACGGTGCGGCCGTCCGGGGTCATGAGCACCGAGGTCATGAGGCCGAGCGAGCCGAAGCCCTGGGCCACGGTGTCGGACTGCACGTCGCCGTCGTAGTTCTTGGCGGCCCAGACGAAGCCGCCCTCCCACTTCAGCGCGGCGGCGACCATGTCGTCGATCAGCCGGTGCTCGTACGTGATGCCGGCGGCCTCGAAGTCCGCCTTGAACTCGTTCTCGAACACCTCGGCGAAGAGGTCCTTGAACCGGCCGTCGTACGCCTTGAGGATGGTGTTCTTGGTGGACAGGTAGACCGGGTAGTTGCGGTCCAGGCCGTACCGGAACGAGGCGCGGGCGAAGTCCCGGATCGACTCGTCGAAGTTGTACATGCCCATGGCGATGCCGCCGCCGGGGAAGTTGGCGACCTCCATCTCCACCGGCGCCGAGCCGTCGGCCGGGGTGTAGGTGATGGTCACCGTGCCCGGGCCGGGGACCACGAAGTCGGTGGCCTTGTACTGGTCGCCGTGCGCGTGGCGGCCGATGATGATCGGCTTGGTCCAGCCGGGGACCAGTCGGGGCACGTTCGACATGATGATCGGCTCGCGGAAGACGACGCCGCCGAGAATGTTGCGGATGGTGCCGTTCGGCGACCGCCACATCTTCTTGAGGCCGAACTCCTCGACCCGGGCCTCGTCCGGGGTGATCGTCGCGCACTTGACGCCGACGCCGTGCTCCTTGATGGCGTTGGCCGCGTCGACGGTGACCTGGTCGTCGGTCTCGTCGCGGTGCTGGATCGACAGGTCGTAGTAGTGCAGGTCGACGTCGAGGTAGGGCAGGATCAGCTGCTCCCGGATCTGCTTCCAGATGATCCGGGTCATCTCGTCGCCGTCGAGCTCCACGACCGGGTTGTTTACCTTGATCTTCGCCATCGGCCGGCGCTCCTCTCGGGGGACACGTGCTCAAGCAGTACGAGCGTACTGGAACTGGCCGGCGATCCCCACTCGGGCTCCCTCTAGCCGGTGACCTGCCCGGACGAGGCCGCACCCCGCCTCACCCCGGTGGGCCGGGGCCGGGCCGGGACGCGGAAGGGGCGCGCCGGCATCGCCGGCGCGCCCCTTCCGGTGGCTGTGGTCAGCTCACATGTTGGAGATGTCGGCCTGCTTGGAACGGACGGCCTCGGCGGCCTCCTTGAGGCTGGCCAGCTCGTCGGCGTCCAGCTCGGTCTCGACGACCCGCTTGACGCCCTCCGCGCCGATCTCGGCCTCGACGCCGAGGTAGACGCCGGAGATCCCGTACTGACCGTCGACCCAGGCGCAGACCGGCATGACCTCGCCGGAGTCCTCGGCGACCGCCTTGGCCATCCGGGCGGCGGCCGCGGACGGCGCGTAGTACGCCGAACCCGTCTTGAGCAGCGCGACCACCTCGGCGCCACCGTTGCGCGTACGGACCACGAGGTCCTCGATCTGCTCGGCCGGCATGACGTCGCGCAGCGGCTTGCCGTTGACGGTGCTCCGGGACGGCACGGGCACCATGGTGTCGCCGTGCGAGCCGAGGGTGAGCGTCCGCACCGACTTCACGGGAACGTTGAGGGCCTCGGCCACGAAGTTGCTGAACCGGGCGGTGTCCAGCATGCCGGCCTGCCCGAGCACGCGGTTCTTCGGGAACTGGGTGGCGATCTGGGCGAGCGCGGTCATCTCGTCGAGGGGGTTGGAGACCACGATGACCACGGCGTTCGGGGCGTACTTGGCCACGTTCTCGGAGACCTGACGGACGATCTTGGCGTTGGTCTCCAGCAGGTCCATCCGGCTCATGCCCGGCTTCCGGGGCAGGCCAGCGGTGATCACCACGACGTCCGAGCCCTCGATGGCCTCGTAGCCCTCGCCGTTGGGGCCGGTGGTCGCGCCCACCACCTTGGTCTCGAAGCCCTCGATCGACCGCGACTGGTTCAGGTCCAGTGCGATGCCGGCGGGCTTGCCCTCGACGATGTCCGTGATCACGACGGTGTCGAAGACGTCGTACTCGGCCAGGCGCTGTGCGGTGGTGGAGCCGTAGAAGCCGGCCCCGACGACAGTGACCTTCTTACCCATGGTCGTCCCACTCCCTGATACCAGTCGGTTTTCCGGACGGTATCAGCCATCCTGGCACCGATCCGGCCAGGGTCGGACGGTTATGCCGGGACCGGGCGGGCGGGGAGCCCGCGGCGTTCTCAGCCCTGCTCCGCCCGTTCCACCACGTTGGTGAGCAGCATGGCCCGGGTCATGGGGCCGACGCCGCCCGGCATCGGGACCAGCGCGCCGGCCACCTCGGCCACCTCCGAGTCGACGTCACCGGTGTAGCGGCCCTTGCCGTCGGGCCCCACGACGCGGGTGATGCCCACGTCGACGACGGTCGCACCCGGCGTGATCATGTCGGCCGTGAGCAGGCCGGGCACACCGGCCGCCACGATGACGATGTCGGCGGCCCGGGTGTGCGCCGCGAGGTCGAGCGTGCCGGTGTGGCACAGGGTCACCGTGGCGTTCTCGCTGCGGCGGGTGAGCAGCAGGCCGAGCGGGCGGCCGACGGTGTTGCCCCGGCCGACCACGGCGACCTTGGCTCCGCTCAACGCCACGTCGTGACGCCGGAGCAGCTCGACGATGCCGCGTGGCGTGCACGGCAGCGGGCCCGGGTAGCCGAGCACCAGCCGGCCGAGGTTGACCGGGTGCAGGCCGTCGGCGTCCTTCGCCGGGTCGATGAGTTCCAGGACCCGCTGCGTGTCGAGGTGCGCCGGGAGTGGCAGCTGGACGATGTAGCCGTGGCAGGCCGGGTCGGCGTTCAGCTCGGCGAGCACGGCCTCGACCTGCTCCTGGGTGGCGTCCTCGGGCAGCTCGCGACGGATCGACGCGATGCCCACCTCCGCGCAGTCCCGGTGCTTGCCGTTGACGTACGCCTGGGAGCCCGGATCGGACCCCACCAGGACCGTGCCCAGGCCCGGGGTGATGCCGCGTTCGGCCAGAGCCTTGACCCGCGTCCGCAGCTCGTCCTTGATCTCCGCCGCGGTCGCCTTGCCGTCGAGAAGCGTCGCCGTCACGCCCAGATCGTCTCACGTCGGGCGTGCGCCGACCCCCACGACCCCGGTCCGGAACGGGCACGGGGACCGCCTCCGGCGCAGGCATTGGTGACTGTACGTCACATGATGTTCATCACTCTCGGTTGCTGGAATGTGGATTCCATCACGGTCGGACGGGACGGGCAGGCATGGCCCGGATATTCCGGACGAACGCCTGCGGACGGGCACGACAGGTCACGAGCGACCCGCGAAGTACGCCGCAACCCCCCGTGAATCAGCACTTCAGCGCCGAATCCGCCGTGATCGGTTAGCAGGGTGGATGCCGCCCGGCAAGAGCCGTCCGGCCGCTCTGTTACGGAGTCGAAACCGCCTCGTTGCCGAACAAGCGTTGACGACCTACCGTTGCCCGACGTTGCGCAGCGTTACCCAGCGCCGGGCTTGACTGCGCAGTGTGAGGAGATGAGGAGGCTCCATGCGAGTTCGTAGACTCGCCGCCTGGACCGCTCTCCCGCTCGCGGTGACGCTGGGCCTCGCGGCCTGCGGCAGCGGCGGCGGAAGCGGATCGGGCAGCAACGGCTCCGGTGCGGTCAGCATCCAGATCGCCGAGCCGCAGCACCTGGTCCCGACCAACACCACGGAGACCTCGGGCTCCCAGGTGATCTCCGGCCTGTTCGCGCCGCTCGTGGACTACGACGCGCAGAACAAGCCGGTCGAGGTCGCGGCCGAGTCCGTCACGTCGTCCGACAACACCGTCTGGACGATCAAGCTGAAGGACGGCTTCACCTTCCACAACGGTGAGAAGGTCACGTCCGACGACTACATCAACGCCTGGAACTACGGCGCCTACGCGCCGAACGGCCAGGGCGCCAGCTACTTCTTCGACAAGATCGCCGGTTACCAGGACCTTCAGGGCGACAAGCCCAAGGCGAAGACCCTGTCCGGCCTCAAGAAGCTGGACGACCTGACCTTCCAGGTGACGCTTTCCGCGCCGTACACCGACTTCAAGACGATGCTCGGCTACAACGCGTTCTACCCGCTGCCGGAGGCCGCGTTCTCCGCGCCGGGCGTGCTCAAGGACAACTACGAGCAGGCGCCGATCGGCCAGGGCCCGTTCAAGATGAAGGGCGCCTGGCAGCACGACAGCAAGATCGAGGTCGAGCGCTACGACGCGTACCCGCTCGACAAGCCGAAGGTCAAGGACATCGAGTTCCGGATCTACCAGCAGCTCACCGCCGCGTACGCGGACGTGCTGGCGGACAACCTCGACGTGCTGCCGACGATTCCGACCGAGAACCTGAGCACCGCGCCGACCGACCTGGGCGACCGGTACCAGACCAGCCCCATGTCGTCGTTCCAGTTCCTGGCCTTCCCCACGTTCGACAAGGACTACAGCAACCCGGACGTGCGCAAGGCGATCTCGATGGCGATCGACCGGGACGAGATCACCAAGTCGATCTTCAAGAACTCGCAGCAGCCGGCCCGCTCGTTCGTGTCGCCGATCCTGCCGGGCTTCCGTGACGACACCACGGGTGCGGCGGGTCAGTTCAACCCGACCGAGGCCAAGAGCCTGTACCAGGCCGCCAAGGGTCCGTCGAAGATCACCATCTCCTACAACGGCGACGGCGGTCACAAGGACTGGGTGGACGCGACCTGCAACCAGCTCAAGGCCAACCTCGGCGTGGACTGCGTCGGCTCGGCCGAGCCGAAGTTCTCCGACCTGCTCGACAAGGTCGAGAAGAAGCAGCCGGTGGGCCTGTTCCGGATGGGTTGGGTCATGGACTACCCGTCCATGGAGGACTACCTGGGTCCGCTGTACAGCACCAACGGCTCGTCGAACTACTACGGCTACAGCAACAAGGAGTTCGACCGGCTCGTGAAGGAGGGCGCCGCCGCGCCTTCCCAGGAAGAGGCGATCAAGAAGTACCAGCAGGCCGAGGACATCCTGGCCAAGGACATGCCGGTGATCCCGCTCCGCTTCGGGCAGAACGTGTTCGGGCACTCGACGAAGGTCAAGAACGTCGAGATGGACGCTTCCCAGCGCGTCAACCTGGTCAAGATCGAGGCCGCCAGCTGAGCTGACGACCGCGGCACGGGCCACCCGGGGGCGACCCCGGGTGGCCCGGGCACACCCGAACCGCCCGGTCCTCCGCGTCCGGGCCGCTTCCGGCGCCGGCCCCGTGGGCCGGAACCGGTCGGGGATTTTTCCGGTACGACCAGAAAGTCTTCTCGCGACCCCTTCGCATTTTTCCGGAGAGACTGGAAAGTATGTTCCGCTATATCCTGCGGCGACTCCTGCAGATGGTCCTGGCGTTCTTCGGGACCACGCTGATCGTCTATGCGCTCATGTTCGCCGGCCAGAGCGACCCGATCCAGGCCCTTGCGGGCGAGCGCCCGGTGACGGCCGCGCAGCGGGCATACCTGACCGAGAAGTACCACCTCGACCAGACCGGTGTCGGTGGCTTCTTCTACCGCTACTTCGACTACGTCCGGAGCCTGCTCCAGGGCGACCTCGGCCAGTCGCTGACCGGCCGGCAGATCGGCGACATCCTCCAGCAGGCGTGGCCCGTCACGGTGCGGCTGGCCCTCATCGCCCTCGCCGTCGCCGTGGTCTTCGGCGTCACCGCCGGTGTGATCGCCGGCATCCGCCGCGCGAGCATCTTCGACAACTCGACCCTCGTGCTGACGCTGCTCGTGCTGGGCATCCCCACCATCGTGCTGGCGCCCCTCGCGCAGTACTTCCTCGGCGTCAAGTGGCAGCTCTTCCCGCCCACCGCCGGCGCGGAGCCGACTTTCTACGCGCTGCTGCTACCGGGCATCGTGCTCGGTTCCCTCTCGCTGGCCACGGCGCTGCGACTCACCCGCACCTCGGTCGCGGAGAACCTGCGCGCCGACTACGTCCGGACGGCACGGTCGAAGGGCCTCGTCAAGCGGCGCATCGTGAGCGTCCACGTGCTGCGCAACTCGCTCATCCCCGTGGTGACCTTCCTCGGCGTCGAGCTGGGCAACCTCATGAGCGGCGCGATCATCACGGAGGGCGTCTTCAACATCCCCGGCGTGGGCTTCAACCTCTTCCGGGGCATCCGCACGGAGGACGGCCCCCTGGTGGTGGGCTTCGTCAGCGTGCTCGTCGTGGTCTACCTGGTCTCGAACCTGCTGGTGGACGTCCTGTACGCCGTACTCGACCCGAGGATCCGCTATGAGTGAGCGCAGCGAACGAATCATCAACGCAGCGTGCTTGGGCGCTCATGCCGGCACCGAGCGGAGCGAGGTGCAGGCATGAGTGACTTCGAAACGGTGGCGGCGACCGAGAACCAGGCCGCGCGGCGTGGCCCCTCCGGTGAGCCCGGCGCGCCGGACAGGGTCGGCACCCACAAGCCCCGCAGCCTCGCCGGGGACGCGTGGCGCGACCTGCGCCGCAACCCGATCTTCTGGATCTCGCTGGCCCTCGTGACGCTGGTCAGCCTGATGGCCATCGTGCCCGGCCTGTTCGCCTCGAACGACCCGCAGGACTGCCTGCTCTCACGGCAGAACGCCGGCCCGTCCGGTGGCGCCATCTTCGGGTACGACTTCCAGGGCTGCGACACGTACTCCCGCGCGGTCTACGGTTCCCGCGCGTCGCTGCTGGTGGGCGCGCTCTCCGCGCTGTTCACCGGCGTGATCGCGCTGGTGATCGGCATGCTCGCCGGGTACTTCGGCCGCTGGGTGGACGCCGTGCTCTCCCGGGTGATCGACATCGTGCTCGGCATCCCGCTGCTGCTGGCCGCCATCGTGCTGCTCAAGCGGGTGGGCAGCGCCAGCCCGAACGCCCGGATCACCGCTGTCATCTTCGTACTGGCCGTCCTCGGCTGGACGACGGCGGCCCGCGTGGTGCGCTCCTCCGTGATCACCGCGAAGGAGCAGGACTACGTCGCGGCGGCCCGGATGCTCGGCGCCGGTCACGGCCGGATCATGTGGCGGCACATCCTGCCGAACTCGCTGGCACCGGCCATCGTGGTGTTGACCATCGCGCTCGGCTCCTTCATCGCCGCCGAGGCCACGCTCTCCTTCCTGGGCATCGGCCTCAAGGCGCCGACGATCTCGTGGGGCCAGGACATCGACACCGGCCGGATCCACATGCGGGAGTCGGCCACCCCGCTGATCGTCCCGTCGACCTTCCTCGCGTTGACCGTGCTGGCGTTCATCATGCTCGGCGACGCGATCCGTGACGCCTTCGACCCGAAGCTGCGGTGACCCCATGACCCAATCGACCGTCCAACCCACGCCGGCCTCGCCCACACCCGAGGGCGGCCACCTGCTCGAGGTCCGGGACCTGCACGTCGAGTTCCGCACCAACGAGGGCGTCGCCCGGGTGATCAACGGGGTGTCGTACCACCTGGACGCCGGCGAGACGCTCGCCGTGCTCGGCGAGTCCGGGTCCGGCAAGTCCGTGACCGCCCAGGCGATCATGGGCATCCTGGACACCCCGCCGGCGCACATCCGGTCCGGGCAGATCCTCTACCAGGGCCGCGACCTGCTCACCCAGACGGAGGACCAGCGCCGGCAGGTGCGCGGCAAGGAGATCGCGATGATCTTCCAGGACGCGCTCTCCGCGCTGAACCCGGTGTTCCCGGTCGGCTGGCAGATCGGTGAGACGCTGCGCCAGCGCGAGGGGATGTCCCGGGCCGACGCCCGCCGGCGGGCCGTCGAGCTCATGGATCTCGTGAAGATCCCGGCCGCCGCCAAGCGGATCGGCGACTACCCGCACCAGTTCTCCGGTGGCATGCGGCAGCGCGTCATGATCGCCATGGCGCTCGCGCTCAACCCGAAGGTGCTGATCGCCGACGAGCCGACGACCGCGCTCGACGTGACGGTCCAGGCCCAGATCATGGACCTCCTCGCCGACCTGCGCCGCGAGCTCGGCATGGCGATGATCCTGATCACCCACGACCTGGGCGTCGTCGCCGGCGTGGCGGACCGGATCGCGGTCATGTACGCGGGCCGCATCGTCGAGCACGCCGACGTCCGGTCGCTCTACCGGGCGCCGGCGCACCCGTACACCAAGGGCCTGCTGGAGTCGATCCCGCGCCTGGACGTCCGCGGCCAGGAGCTGGCGACGATCAAGGGTCTGCCGCCGAACCTCATGGCGATCCCCTCCGGCTGCCCGTTCCACCCCCGGTGCCCGTACGTGCAGCAGGTCTGCGTCGACGTGGTGCCGAACGACCTGGTCCTCGGCGACGGCCGGACCAGCGCATGCCACTTCGCTCAGGAGGTGCGTGATGACAGCGCCCGCTAGTTCCACCAAGGTCCGCGGCGAGACCCTCCTCGCCGTCGACAACGTGGTGAAGCACTTCCCGATCTCCCAGGGCGTGCTGTTCAAGAAGCAGACCGGCGCGGTCAAGGCCGTCGACGGGGTCAGCTTCGAGCTGCGCCGGGGTGAGACCCTGGGCATCGTCGGCGAGTCCGGCTGCGGCAAGTCGACGCTGGCCCGGCTGCTCATGCGGCTGGAGACGCCGACCTCCGGCCGGGCCACCCTCGAGGGGCGGGACCTGTTCAAGGCCTCCGGCGGCGAGCTGCGCCGGCTGCGGCGCAACATGCAGATGGTCATGCAGGACCCGTACACCTCGCTCAACCCGCGGATGACGGTCGGCGACATCATCGGCGAGCCGTTCGAGATCCACCCGGACGCGGCGCCGAAGGGCAGCCGGCGGAAGCGGGTGCAGGAGCTGCTGGAGGTGGTCGGGCTGAACCCCGAGCACATCAACCGGTACCCGCACCAGTTCTCCGGCGGCCAGCGGCAGCGCATTGGCATCGCCCGGGCTCTCGCCCTGCGTCCGGAGATCATCGTCTGCGACGAGCCGGTGTCGGCCCTCGACGTGTCGATCCAGGCGCAGGTGATCAACCTGCTGGAGCAGCTCCAGGACGAGTTCGGCCTGTCCTACATCTTCATCGCGCACGACCTGTCGGTGGTCCGGCACATCTCCGACCGGGTCGCCGTCATGTACCTCGGCAAGATCGTCGAGATCGGCACCGAGGACGAGATCTACGAGCGCGCCACCCACCCGTACACCCAGGCGCTGCTCTCCGCGGTGCCGGTGCCGGACCCGGAGGTGCGCCACGAGCGGAACATCATTCGCCTGACCGGCGACGTGCCCTCCCCGGCCGACCCGCCGTCGGGCTGCCGGTTCCGCACCCGCTGCTGGAAGGCCCAGGAGGTCTGCGCCCGCGAGGAGCCGCTCACGATCTCCCGCGCCGCCGACCCGCACCCCTCGGCCTGCCACTTCGCCGAGGTCCGTCCCGCCGCGGCCTGACCCGCGCCCCGATCGTCGCCCCGCGCCCGGAGTCCCTGGGGCGCGGGGCGACGCGGTGTCGGCGGCCTCCGTACGCAGGGCTCAGTGGAAGAAGTGGCGGGTCCCGGTGAGGTACATGGTCACGCCGGCCTCCTTGGCCGCCGCGATGACCTCCTCGTCGCGGATGGAGCCGCCGGGCTGCACGATGGCGCGTACGCCGGCCTCGATGAGGATCGTCGGACCGTCGGCGAACGGGAAGAACGCGTCCGAGGCGCAGACCGAGCCGCGGGCCCGCTCGGCACCGGCCCGGCGCACCGCGAGCTGCGCCGAGTCGACCCGGTTGACCTGACCCATGCCGACGCCGACGGTCGCGCCGTCCTTCGCGAGCAGGATCGCGTTGCTCTTCACCGCGCGGACCGCCCGCCAGGCGAAGGCGAGGTCACGCAGCGTCTCCTCGTCGGCCGGGTCACCGGCCGCGAGCCGCCAGCTCGCCGGGTCGTCGCCCGGCGCGTCGATCCGGTCCGCCATCTGCACGAGCACGCCGCCGCCGACCTGCCGCCACTCCGCGGGCTGCGGATTCCACGCCGGGGCGCGCAGCAGCCGGATGTTCTTCTTGGCCCGGAGGATCTCGGTCGCCGCGGCGTCGAACTCCGGCGCCACCACCACCTCGGTGAAGATGTCCGCCACCTGGCGGGCCAGCTCGACGGTCACCGGCCGGTTGACCGCGATGACACCCCCGTACGCCGAGACCGGGTCGCAGGCGTGCGCCTTCCGGTGCGCCTCGGCCACGTCCGCGCCGACCGCGATGCCGCACGGGTTGGCGTGCTTGATGATCGCTACCGCCGGCTGGTCGCCGAAGTCGTTGGCGGCCCGCCACGCGGCGTCCGCGTCGACGTAGTTGTTGTAGGACATCTCCTTGCCGTGCAGCTGCTCGGCCTGGGCGAGCCCGGCCGGCGCGTCGGGGTCGGTGTAGAGCGCGGCCGCCTGGTGAGGGTTCTCTCCGTAGCGCAGCGCCCGCTGCGACCGCAGCGCCAGCCCCGCAAAGGCCGGCCACTCCGGCTCACCGCCCAGCTGCACCGCGCACCAGTTGGCCACCGCCACGTCGTACTCGGCGATGTCGGCGAACGCCCGCGCGGCCAACGCCCGGCGCTGCGTCAGGGTGAAGCCCCCCGCCTCGAGCGCGGCGCGAAGCGCCGGGTACGCCGACGGGTCGGTCACCACGGCGACGGAGGCGTGGTTCTTGGCCGCCGCCCGGACCATCGCCGGACCGCCGATGTCGATCTGCTCCACGCACTCGTCGAGGCTCGCCCCGGAGGCCACCGTGGCCTGGAACGGGTACAGGTTGCTGACCAGCAGGTCGAACGCGGCGACACCCAGCTCGTCGAGCTGGGTGACGTGCGAATCCTTGCGCAGGTCGGCGAGCAGGCCCGCGTGCACCTTGGGGTGCAGGGTCTTGACCCGCCCGTCGAGCACCTCGGGGAAGCCGGTGACCGTCTCCACCGCGGTGACCGGCACGCCGGCGCCGGCGATCGTCGCCGCGGTGCTCCCGGTCGACACGATCTCCACGCCCGCCGCGTGCAGCGCCTGGGCCAGCTCGACCAGGCCGGTCTTGTCGTAGACGCTGACCAGCGCCCGCCTGATCGGGCGACGTGCGTCCTCAGTGGAGCTCACGGGATGGTGACCTTTCTTCCGGTGATGGTCCAGCCGTTGCGGACGAGGCGGCCCACGTGCTCGACGAGCTGGCGCCGCTCGGCCGACTTGATGCGCTCGGTGAGCGACTCCTCGTCGTCGTCGTCCAGCACCGGCACGGCGACCTGCGCGACGATCGGGCCGGTGTCCATGCCGGCGTCGACGAAGAAGAGGGTGGCGCCGGTGACCTTCACGCCGTAGGCGAGGGCGTCGCGCGGGCCGTGGATGCCGGGAAACGCCGGCAGCAGGGTGTTGTGCGTGTTCAGGTACCGGTCGCCGAAGGCGGCCAGGAAGTGCGGCCCGACCAGCTTCAGGAAGCCGGCCGAGACGACCAGGTCGGGCCGGTGCTCGGCGACCTGCGCGGTGAGCGCGCGGTCCCAGTCCTCCCGGGTGTCGTACGCCTTGAGCGGCGCCACGAACGTCGGCACGCCCGCCGCGGCGGCCCGGTCCAGCCCGGCGATCCCGTCCCGGTCGGCGCCGACCGCCACGACCCTCGCGCCGTACGCGGGATCGGTGCTGGCGTCGAGCAGCGCCTGCAGGTTGCTCCCGGATCCGGAGACGAGGACGACGATGCGGGCGGACTCGGGCTCGGTCACCCGGCCACCCTATCGGGCAGGTCAGAGTGACCGACGTCTGGGCGGCGCGCCAACGGCCGACAGTCGGACGGGCGCCGAACCGGTACGCTGCCGCTGCCCCGGGCCCGCGCGTGCCCGCCCCTCGACCACATCGACGACAGGAGCTCCATGCAGCCCGGATATCCGGCACCGCAGCCGCCGCCGATCAACAACAACATGACGATGTCGATCGTCGCCATCTTCCTCTTCTGGCCGCTCGCGATCCCCGCCATCATCAACGCGTCGAAGGTGAACCCGCTCCTCGCGCAGGGCGACTACGCCGGGGCGCACGCCGCGGCGGCCGAGTCGCGGAAATGGTCCAAGTGGGCCCTGATCGTCGGCATCGCGTGGTACGTGGTGGCGATCCTGTGCTGCGCGCTGGGCGGCATCGGCGCGATCATCAGTAACAACACCAGTACGCACTGACCGACCACAGGCAAGGAGCCTCATCGAAATGCAGCCCGGTTACCCCGGTCAGGATCCCCACAACCAGCAGCCCAACCAGGATCCGACCGCCCAGCCGCACGACCCGTACGCGCCGCCGCCGGCCGCGCCCTACGGGCAGCAGCCCACCTCCGGTCAGCCGTACGGGCAGCAGCCCACTTCGGGCCAGCCGTACGGGCAGCAGCCCACCTCGGGCCAGCCGTACGGGCAGCCGTACCAGGACCCGTACGGCCAGCAGCAGCCGTACGGCGGCGCGCCCACGTACCCGAACGCCGGCTACCCCCAGACGGGTGGGCAGAACAACACGCTCGGCCTGGTGTCGATGATCCTCGGTATCGCGTCGATCCCGCTGGTCTGCTGCCTCTACCTGGGCATCCCGGTCGGCATCGCCGGCGTGATCACCGGCTACCTGGCCAAGCAGAAGGCCGACCAGGGGCAGGCCAGCAACGCCGGCCAGGCCAAGGCCGGTCTCATCTGCGGAGCGATCGGCGCGGGCCTGGGCATCCTGGTGCTCATCCTCGGCATCGTCGCCAACGTGAACCTGCCGACCGAGCCCTGATCGACGGCGTACACCAGGGGCGTCCCGCGGTCCGCGGGGCGCCCCTTGCCGTTGCCGGGCGCGGCGAGACGGCGGGTCAGCGCGCGGGCGGGCGGGTGAACGCCCGCGTGGCGGCGGCGCCGAGCAGCGCGCCCACACCCACGACCGCCGTGGTCACGGCGGCCACCTGCCAGGCGACCGGCCCCATCTCGGCGAGGCGACCGCCGCCCAGCGGCCCGCCGGACGCGCGCGCGGCGACCCCGAGCAGCACCCCGGCGACCGGGCCGGCGATCGCCGCCGCGCCGAGCAGCGGCCCCCAGGCCAGCGGCGCCCGCTGGTCGGCCGCGAGCCGCAGCAGCCTCCGCGCGAGCAGCCAGCCGGCGGTCATCCCGGCCAGCACCGGCACCGCGAGCAGCGCGGCGCCCAGCCCGTCGACCGGGCCGCGCGGCAGGCCGGCCAGCAGCGGTACGGCCGGCAGCGCGCCGACGGACACCTCGCTGGTGCGTACCGCGGTGTCGGCGCCGACGGCGAAGCCCGGGCCGAGCAGATAGCTGGTCGACCAGAGGGTGGCGTTGGGCGCGTACGCGAGGCTCACGAGCACGATCCCCGCCTGACCCGCCACCCCCGTGCGGTACGCCCCGATCATGTCGGCCGCGTCGCCGCCACCCGTGGCCACCGCGAGCCCGGCCGCTCCGGCGCCCGCCGCGATCAGCAGCAGGCCCGCGACAAGGCCGGTCCGGAACCCGTCCCGGAGCACCGTCGGGGCCCGGTCGGCGAGCAACGCCGCCACGCCCGTGATGCGCGCGGCACCGGCCAGAGCGGCCAGCGTGCCGATGAGGGCGAAGGCCACGGCGGCGCGGACCGGCGACACGGCGGCGCCGCCCGCGCGGGCGAGCACCGCGGCGAGCACGCCGAGCAGCGCGTAGCCGACACCGACCGCCACCGCGGCGGTGAGCGCCTGGCGCGTCGACCGCCCGCCGCGGGCCCCGATGGCCCGGCTGACGTGCACGCCGGCCCGCGCCAACCGCCAAATCACCAGCGCGGTGAGCGCCAGCGGGGCGAGCCCGAGCGGGCCGGCGTCGGTCGGTAACGGCACGCCGTGGCCGAGCAGCCAGCCGGCCAGCCCGGCGCGCAGCGCGCCGGTGACCGAACCCGCGTCCTCGCTGAGCTGGGCCAGACCGAGCACGACCGCGACCGGCAGGTACGAGGTGAGCGCCGCCCCGGCGGCGGCCACCGCGGCGGCCACGGCCAGCGGCGCCCGCCCGCGCGGGGAGCCGCCGGCGCGGGGAGCCGGAACCCGCCGCTCCCGCGTGGCAGGGGTGACCGGCCGGTCGTCGGCGGCGGTGACCGCACCGGAACGGCGTGGTTGCTCAGGGGTGTCGGGGGACATCGGGATCTACTCTGGCACGTCGCGCCGGTGACGGCAGTCCGATACGGGCTCGCCACGACCGCGAGTCCCGCGATCTCCGGCCCGGGACGACGCCCGGTGCGGTGGAAACGGTCGAGGGGGTCGACCGGATCCGGTCGACCCCCTCACCAGGAACGGTCCACTCAGCCAGCGGACATGATCTCCCGCATCAGGCGGGCCGTCTCGGTCGGCGTCTTGCCGACCTTGACGCCGACCGCCTCGAGCGCGGCCTTCTTCGCGTCGGCCGTGCCGGCCGAGCCGGAGATGATCGCGCCGGCGTGCCCCATGGTCTTGCCGGGCGGCGCCGTGAAGCCGGCGATGTAGCCGACCACCGGCTTGGTGACGTTCGCCTTGATGAACTCCGCGGCCCGCTCCTCCGCGTCGCCGCCGATCTCACCGATCATCACGATGGCGTCGGTGTCCGGGTCGGCCTCGAACGCGGCGAGGGCGTCGATGTGGGTGGTGCCGATGATCGGGTCACCGCCGATGCCGACGCAGGTCGAGAAGCCGATGTCGCGCAGCTCGTACATCATCTGGTAGGTCAGCGTGCCGCTCTTGCTGACGAGGCCGATCCGACCGGAGCCGGTGATGTCGGCCGGGATGATGCCGGCGTTGGAGCCGCCCGGCGAGGCGATGCCGGGGCAGTTCGGCCCGATGATCCGGGTCCGCTCGCCCTTGGCCACGTTGTACGCCCACAGCGCCGCGGTGTCGTGCACCGGCACGCCCTCGGTGATCACGACGGCCAGGTCGATGCCGGCGTCGATCGCCTCGATGGCCGCGGCCTTGGTGAACTGCGGCGGCACGAAGATGACCGTGACGTCGGCCCCGGTCTCCTTCATGGCGTCCGCCACGGTGGCGAAGACCGGCAGCTCGGTGCCGTCGAAGTCGACCGTCTGGCCCGCCTTGCGCGGGTTGACGCCACCGACCACGTTGGTGCCGGCGGCGAGCATGCGCCGGGTGTGCTTGGAACCCTCGGAGCCGGTCATCCCCTGAACGATGACCTTCGAGTCCTTGGTCAGCCAGATTGCCATGATCAGACCCCCGCAGCGGCCAGCTCGGCGGCCCGCTCGGCCGCGCCATCCATCGTGTCGACCCGCTCGATGAGCGGGTTGTTCGCGTCGTCGAGGATCGCCCGGCCGGCCTCGGCGTTGTTGCCGTCGAGCCGGACGACGAGCGGCTTGGTGACCTTCTCGCCGCGCTGCTCGAGCAGGGCGAGCGCCTGCACGATGCCGTTGGCGACCGCGTCGCAGGCGGTGATGCCGCCGAAGACGTTGACGAAGACGCTCTTCACCGACGGGTCGGACAGGACGATCTCCAGCCCGTTCGCCATCACCGCGGCGCTCGCGCCGCCGCCGATGTCGAGGAAGTTGGCCGGCTTGACGCCGCCGTGCCGCTCACCGGCGTACGCGACCACGTCGAGGGTGGACATGACGAGGCCCGCGCCGTTGCCGATGATGCCGACCTCGCCGTCGAGCTTGACGTAGTTGAGGTCCTTCTCCTTGGCGGCCTGCTCCAGCGGGTCCACGGCGGCCTGGTCGACGAGCGCCTCGTGGTCCGGGTGCCGGAACGCGGCGTTCTCGTCGAGGCTCACCTTCGCGTCGAGCAGCAGCAGCTTGCCCTCGCCGGTCTTGGCCAGCGGGTTCACCTCGACGAGCGTGGCGTCCTCGGCGACGAACGCCTTCCACAGCCCGACGGCGACCTCGACGACCTGGTCGGCGACCTCGGCGGGGAAGTTGGCGGCGGTGACGATCTCACGCGCCTTGGCCTCGTCCACCCCGGTGACCGCGTCGATCGGCGCCTTGACGACCTTGTCCGGGGTCTCGGCGGCGACCTGCTCGATGTCCATGCCGCCGGCGACGCTGGCGATGCAGAGGAAGGTGCGGTTCGCCCGGTCGAGCAGGTAGGAGAAGTAGTACTCCTCGGCCACGTCCGCGGTCACCGTGATCATGACCTTGTGGACGGTGTGGCCCTTGATGTCCATGCCCAGGATGTCGGTGGCGCGGGCCACCGTCTCCTCGGCGCCCTCGGCCAGCTTCACGCCGCCGGCCTTGCCCCGGCCACCGACCTTCACCTGCGCCTTGACGACCACCCGGCCGCCGAGGCGTTCGGCGATCGCGCGGGCCTCCTCCGGGGTCGTGGCGACGCCGCCGGCGAGCACGGGCAACCCGTGCCGCTCGAACAGGTCCCGCCCCTGGTACTCGTACAGGTCCACGATTGCGCGTCCCGTCCCGTCTCCGCGGCGCGCCGTCGCGCCGCCACCAGCGTTCAGAAAACAGTTTGACGCCTGTCATCACTTGACACAGGCCATTGGCCGCAGCCTAGCGAGGTGGGCACCGGTGGCAACCGAGCGGGTGCGCGGTGTGCGGTAATGCACAACCGGGCACCGGTCCGCTCCGTTTCCCGGCCCGCGGCCGTCGGCGTCAGCCGTCCGGGGGATGTTGGCGCGGGTGCGTAACCCCTCCGCGGGGCCGTCGTTGAGTCAGGTGTCGGAGCGCTGGTCAAGCGCGATGACGGGAGACGGCCGATGCCCTGTCGGTCGAGGGGTGGCGGCGGGGCATCGTGCATAGAGGGGCCGGACGTGTGAGGGGTGCGTCCGGCCCCTCCCCCGTCTCCGCGTCTCCCGATGACTCCCGCGCGGCGCCGACGACTCTCGCGGGGTGTCAGCCGACCGGCTGCGCGACGTTCTGGCGCACCCACTCCACGATCGACGTGGTGGTGGCGCCCGGCGTGAAGATCTTCGCGACGCCCAGCCGCTCCAGCTCCGGGATGTCGGCGTCCGGGATGATGCCCCCGCCGAAGACCACGATGTCGCGCGCGTCGCGCTCGGCGAGCAGCTCGACCACCCGACGGAAGAGGGTCATGTGCGCGCCGGAGAGGACCGAGAGACCGACCGCGTCCGCGTCCTCCTGGATGGCGGTCTCGACGATCTGCTCCGGGGTTTGGTGCAGGCCGGTGTAGATGACCTCCATGCCGGCGTCGCGCAGGGCGCGGGCGACCACCTTCGCCCCCCGGTCGTGGCCGTCCAGGCCTGGCTTGGCGACGACGACCCGAATACGAGAGCTCATCAGCGCACACCTTTCACCGGCTCCGCGGCCATTCACCTGAACGAACGGTAACCCGGCCGGGCGGGGGCGGGAAATCGGGGCCGGGAACCTTCCCCGGACGGGCGTCCTTCCGCCGCGCCGTCCGTAGTCGCCGACACAGCCGGTGGCCCGTCACCGCTCCGTCAAGCCGGACGAGTCCGCCGCATCGGTAACGCTGGGCGACGAACGGACAGTAAGCAGGGCACCGAACGGCGGCCCGAAGCCTGACAACCACGGACGCAAACGGACAGAACGACACGCCAATTCTGCGGTCTGGCTTGTGACTCCTGTTGCGGTTGGCTAACGTGACCACGGTTGTCATCAGGTCCATGGACGGGTGACGACGTGGCCCGCAGACGTTTCCCGGCGCTTGACCGGGTGTCCGCGAGCCGCATCGGAACCCCGACAACGGAGGGTGTGCGTGCGTCAGCGCCTGTCGTCTGAGCCCGATAGATATCGCGGCCGCCGCCGCGTACCCACCCCACCGCGGAGCCGTTACGCGGCCGTCGTCACGACCGCCTTCGTCGGAGCCGGCGTCGTCGCGCTCGGCGCGGGCGCCCTGCCCGACGCGAAGAGCGTCAACCCGTCGGTCCTCGACGAGCTCCGCCAGGCCTCGATCACCAGCCAGGACGCCGCGGCCCGTGCCGACTCCGCCGACCGCGCCTCCCGCGACAGCGCCCGCGGCGAGGAGGCCACCGAGGCCGACGTCTGGCTGCTTCCCCTCCAGGGCTACGACTTCAGCTCGCCCTACGGCATGCGCTGGGGCGAGCTGCACACCGGCGTCGACCTCGTGGCGCCCGAGGGCACCCCGTACGTGGCGATCCACGACGGCACGGTCACGAAGGCCGGCTGGTTCGGTGGCTACGGGTACGCGGTGATCGTCCAGCACCAGGACGGCAGCGAGGCCATCTACGGGCACTCCTCGGCCGTGAGCGTGCACCAGGGGCAGCAGGTCAAGGCCGGCGACCAGCTCGGTCTCGTGGGCAACACGGGTCACTCCTACGGCTCCCACCTGCACCTCGAGGTGCATGTCAAGGGCGAGCCGGTCGACCCGGTGCCGTGGCTCCAAGAGCGCGGAGTGGACATCAAGCTACAAGTCGAGACGTACTACAACGAGGTAGCCGCGTCCTGACGCTGCGTATCAGTCGTTGACCGCCCGGATCGGCCGATCCGGGCGGTTTTTTCTGCGCCTGAACGGGGCGACGTGACCTGCGACGCACGAGTGAAAGTGACGGACGCCACCACGGTCCAAGATCACTTACCGGGACGGAACGCCTGAGGGTGGTCGAACCGGACAGCGGGTGGCGTCGCACCGGGGCCGGCGCCATGACCCCTCGACCGCGCCGTTCACGGGCCTCACCAGGATCGTTCGGGTCCCACGCCCTCGACACGTGAAGGTCCACCCGTGCAGGAAGACAGCACAACCCAGAACGACCAGCCCGTCGACGCCGGAGTGGTTCGGCACCGGCGTCGGCCGGGCCGTGCCCGGCTCCTCGTCGTCGGGGCGGTCGCCGTGATTGGCATCGGCGTCGCGGGTGCCGCGATCGCCACCTCCGGTAGCGACGACACCCCGGCCCCGGTCTCGCTCGACGCGCAGGCCCGCAACGAGGCCGCCGCCCGCGCCGACCGCGCGGCCCGCGAGTCGAGCGCGCCGGCCACCCCGTCGACCGCGCCGGCCAGCCCCGCGCCGAGCCCGACGAGCGCCAGCCCCTCGCCCTCGGTCACGGCGACCACCGCCAAGCCGAAGCCGAAGCCGAAGCCGAAGAAGACCGTGAAGCCCAAGCCGGGCTGGGTCATCCCGATGCAGGGCGCCAGCATCACCTCCTGCTTCGGTCCGCGCTGGGGCACCCAGCACGCCGGCATCGACTTCGCGATGCCCGCCGGCACGCCGATCCACGCCGCCTTCGGTGGCACCGTCGTGAAGGCCGGCGACGCCGGCGACGGGTACGGCAACTCGGTCTTCATCGACCACGGCAACGGCTACCTGACCCACTACGCCCACCAGAGCCGGCTCATCGTGAGCGTCGGCGACAAGGTCTCCACCGGCCAGGTCATCGGCTACGAGGGCGCGACCGGCGACGCGACCGGCCCTCACCTGCACTTCGAGGTGCACCAGGGTCAGATGTGGAACCAGATCGACCCGGCGCCGTTCCTGCGCGCCCGCGGCATCGACGTGGCCTGCTGACGGCCGTCCGTTCTCATCGAGGATGTCGCCATCGCGCGGCACCTTCGTGGTAGAGCCTGGGCGCCGCGCTACGGCCCGCGACGCGATGGCTTCGTCGGCCTCCTGAGACACCACGGCCGAGCAGGCACCCCTCGACCGATCTCGTTCCCGACGGGATCGTCGACCTCATGTGCCTGCTCGGCCCGGCGGCCGCGCGTCGCGAACAGTCACGCGGCGTTCGTCGTCAGCCGTCACTCGCCTGGTGAACAAAGCGGCCGTCCGGCGCGGCGCCGCCTTTCCCCGTCGCTCGGGTCGGCGGCCTGCTTCCGTGCCACGGACGGCCATCGCGTTGACTCTTCGTATCCTTCAGGGCTCCCTTCAACACCACACCGCGGATCCTTTGCTCTGCACCCACATATGCACCAGTTGCGGAGCGTCACCGGGCGGCCGACGCGCGTTCCGGGGAGCCAGCGCATGCTCCCTGGTCAGCTCGGTGGTGCATCGAGGGGTGCAGAGCAAAGGAGGCGGAGGGGTGATTAGGCCCAGGAGCCTCTCGTTACGCAGGGCGACAGGACGCATATGTGACTGCGAGTAATGGCAGGGCCGCGCGCTCGTAGCGCTCGAAGCCCCCGGCAGCCCCCGGCAGCGGGTCTCCCGTGCCGTCCGCGCCCACGCCCGCCTCGACTCGCACGGCCCCCGGCCGGGGGTTGTACAAGAGATCCGGGATCGCGTGGAGGCGCGTTGCCGGCCCGGCGGCGTCGGCGGTGGTGAAAGCCGTGGGGGGCCGCCGTGGGAGCGGCGGGGCGGTCCGCCGGACGGCAACGCCGGAGCGGCCCCGCCGGGGCGGCCCGCCGGGGCAGCGCCGCCGGGCGACCATCGGTCAGGGGACGTCGGCCATCGACCAGCGGTCGGCGGCCAGGGTGCGCCACCACCCGTCCGGTCCCCGCAGCAGCTTTCCCGTCGATCCTCGGCCGCTCAGAGCTTGTCGATCGGGGCGTGCCGGATCACGAGCCAGAGGGTCTGGTCGCCGAAGTCGATCTGCGCGCGTGCGCCCGGGCCGTGTCCCTCGACGACGATCACCCGACCCATCCCGTAGCGCTGGTGGTTGACCCGGTCGCCGGCGGCCACCTTCGGCGCCTGGGGAAGCTCGCTGGCCGTGGTGAGACGGCTGCCGTCCACGCCGAGCCGTCGCGCCAGCTGCGCGGCCTTCGGCGTACCGCCGGTGAAGCCGCCACGACCGCCGGGCGCGCGGTCCGCGCGGCCCCCGACGCCGCCGCCCCCGCCGGCCCACGAGGTGTACGACCCCTCCGTGCGCTCCCAGCGCACCAGATCCGGCGGCAGTTCCTCGAGGAACCGCGACGGCGGGTTGTAGGCCGGCTGCCCCCACGCCGAGCGGGTGACCGCCCGGGAGAGGTAGAGGCGCTGCCGGGCGCGGGTGATCCCCACGTACGCGAGCCGCCGCTCCTCCTCCAGCTCGCGGGTGTCGCCGAGCGAGCGCAGGTGCGGGAAGACGCCGTCCTCCAGGCCGGTCAGGAAGACCACCGGGAACTCCAGCCCCTTGGCCGTGTGCAGGGTCATGAGGGTGACCACGCCCTGGTGGTCCGGGTCGTCCGTCGGGACCTGGTCGGCGTCGGCGACCAGGGCGACCTGCTCCAGGAAACCGGCCACGGTGGCTCGCTCCCCGTCGGCGCCGGTCGCCTCGATCCGCTCCGTGTACTCCCGGGCCACGCTGACCAGTTCCTGGAGGTTGTCGACGCGGCCCGCGTCCTGCGGGTCGATGCTCTCCTCCAGCTCGGTGAGGTAGCCCGAACGGGTGAGCAGCGCCTCCAACACCTCCTCCGGCGTGCCGGTCTCGGCCAGCTCCCGGGCGCCGTCGAGCAGGGCCACGAAATCGGCGATGCCGTTCGCGGCCCGGGTGGAGATGCCCGGCGCGTCCTTGGCCCGGCGTAGCGCCGCGCCGAACGAGATCCGGTCCCGGGCGGAGAGGGCCTCCACGCACGCCTCGGCCCGGTCGCCGATGCCCCGGCGCGGGGTGTTCAGGATCCGGCGCAGGCTGACGGTGTCGTCGTCGTTGACCACGGCGCGCAGGTAGGCGAGTGCGTCGCGGACCTCCTTGCGCTCGTAGAAGCGCACACCGCCGACCACCTTGTACGGCAGGCCGACCCGGATGAACACCTCCTCGAAGACGCGGGACTGGGCGTTGGTCCGGTAGAAGACGGCCACGTCCCCGGGGCGGGTCTCGTCGGCGTCGACCAGCCGGTCGATCTCCCGCGCCACCCAGTCGGCCTCGGCGTGCTCGGTGTCGGCCACGTAGCCGACGATCTGCTCGCCGGGGCCGGAGTCGCTCCAGAGCCGCTTCGGCTTCCGCGAGGTGTTGCGGTCGATCACGGCGTTGGCCGCGTTGAGGATCGTCTGCGTGGAGCGGTAGTTCTGCTCCAGCAGGATCGTCCGCGCGTCGGTGAAGTCGCGCTCGAACTCGAGGATGTTGCGGATGGTCGCGCCCCGGAACGCGTAGATCGACTGGTCGGCGTCGCCGACCACGCACAGCTCCGCCGGGGGCAGCCCCTCGGTGCCGGAGACCAGCTCCTTGATCAGGACGTACTGGGCGTGGTTGGTGTCCTGGTACTCGTCGACCAGCACGTGCCGGAACCGCCGGCGGTAGGTCTCCGCGACGTGCGGGTGCGACTGGAGCAGGTGCACCGTCGTCATGATCAGGTCGTCGAAGTCCAGCGCGTGGGCCTCGCGCAGCCGGCGCTGGTAGAGCGTGTAGGCCTCGGCGAGGGCCCGCTCGTTGGGGCCCTTCGCCCCGGCCGCGAACGCCTCGGGGTCGACCAGCTCGTTCTTCAGGTTGGAGACCTGGGCGGCCAGCCCGCGCGCCGGATAGCGCTTCGGGTCGAGATCCAGCTCCCGGGTCACCATCTGCATGAGCCGGCGGGAGTCGTCGGCGTCGTAGATGGAGAACGTCGACTTGAGCCCGGCGTGCTCGTGCTCGGCGCGCAGGATGCGTACGCACGCCGAGTGGAACGTCGACACCCACATGAGCCGGGCCCGGGGGCCGACCAGCGCGGCGACCCGCTCCTTCATCTCGCCCGCGGCCTTGTTGGTGAAGGTGATCGCGATGATCTCCCCGGGGTGCACGTCCCGCGCGGCCAACAGGTAGGCGATCCGGTGGGTGAGCACGCGGGTCTTGCCGGAGCCGGCGCCCGCGACGATCAACAGTGGCGAACCGGCGTGGGTCACCGCGTCGCGTTGCGGCCCGTTGAGGCCGGTGAGCAGGGCCTGCGGGTCGAGGCGGCTGCCGGCGGACCCGGGCCGGTGCGGGCGGGCCGACGCGGGCCCGGGCGCGGGCGGGGACGCGGGGAGGTCGAAGAGAGGATGCATCGCACGGCGAGTCTATGCCGCCCGGCGGACACTCCCCGACCGCGCACGCCCCGTGCCGCCCTGCGGTGAGACCGGTTGGTGGGAATCCTTGCGCGCCGCCCCTCAGGGTGGGCATACTCGACGGCGTGTTCGGTCAGCGCTACTACTTTTACTACGGCACCGGGAGTCCGGCAGCCGTAGGTCGCGCCTGATCACAGACCTGCGAGAAAGCCCCGGGCTCCTGGAGCCCGGGGCTTTCTCGTCCTCGGGATCCGGGCACCGGGGCCCGACGTCCGAGGGGTACGGCGATGATGACAGACGTGGCACACCGAAACGGCGGACCGGCACGGGGTGACGGCGACCCGGCCGACGCGAGCGACACCGGCGCGGAGGGCGGTGTCGTGGCGGCGAACGGGAGTTCGGCCCCCGCGGACGGCACCTCGGCCCCGGCGAACGGCGCCTCGACCCCCGCGGACGGCGCCTCGGCCCCTGCGGGCGACGCAAGCGGGAGCGGACCGACGCCGGCCGGACCGACCGGCGACGCGGCCGTCGGCGTCGACGGGGCCGTCGCGGCGGCGGACGGCCCGACCGGCGGGCCCGGGGCCCGGGACGCCGGCACGCGGGAGCCCGCGGCCGCGGCCCGCATCCTGGACATCCGGAAGCGGATCGACGAGATCGACCAGGCGCTCATCGACCTCTGGCAGGAGCGGGCCCGCCTCTCCCAGGAGGTCGGCGCGACACGGATGGCCTCCGGCGGCACCCGGCTGGTGCTCTCTCGCGAGCGGGAGATCCTCGAGCGGTTCCGGACGGCGCTCGGCGCCGACGGCACCCAGTTCGCGCTCCTGCTGCTGCGCGCCGGCCGCGGGCCGCTCTGACGCCCTTCGCTGCGGCCCGTCGCTCGCACCGGCCCGAGGGACCGCCGCCCCTTCGGGCTCCGGATACACGGAACCGCCTGCCGGCGCCGCGTCGGCGTCGGCAGGCGGTCCGGGGTGCGTCAGACCTCGTGGGTGGCCACGATCTCCCGCTTCTCGGCGAAGTGGCACGCGCTCGGGTGGTCCGAGCCCTGCCGGATCTGCAGCAGCGGCACCTGCTGGGCGCAGATCTCCTGCGCCTTCCAGCACCGGGTGCGGAACCGGCAGCCCGACGGCGGGTCGGCCGGCGACGGCACGTCACCCGTCAGGCGGATGATCGCCTTGTGCTCCCGGACGGTCGGGTCCGGCACCGGCACCGCGGAGAGCAGCGCCTGGGTGTACGGGTGCGTCGGCCGCTCGTAGATCTCGTCCTCGGTGCCGATCTCCACGATCTTGCCGAGGTACATGACCGCGACGCGGTCGCTCAGGTGCCGCACCACCGACAGGTCGTGCGCGATGAAGATGTACGCGAGGCCGAACTCCGACTGGAGCTTCTCCAGCAGGTTCATGACCTGCGCCTGGATCGACACGTCCAGGGCCGACACCGGCTCGTCGCAGACGATGATCTCCGGACGCAGGGCGAGCGCCCGGGCGATGCCGATGCGCTGCCGCTGGCCACCGGAGAACTGGTGCGGGTACCGGTTGATGTGCTCCGGGTTGAGACCCACCAGGTCGAGCAGTTCCTTGACCTTCGACCGCCGGCTGCCGCGCGGAGCCACCTCCGGGTGGATTTCGAACGGCTCACCGATGAGGTCGCCGACCGTCATCCGCGGGTTCAGCGAGGTGTACGGGTCCTGCATGACGAGCTGGATCTGCCGGCGCAGCCGGCGCAGGGCGCCACCGGACAGCTTGGAGATGTCCTGGCCCTTGTAGTGCACGCTGCCGGCGGTCGGCTTCTCCAGGTTCATGAGCACCCGGGCCAGCGTCGACTTGCCGCAGCCCGACTCGCCCACCACGCCGAGGGTCTCGCCCTGGCGCAGCTCGAAGGAGACCCCGTCGACCGCCTTGACCTGACCGACGGTCTTCTTGAACACCACACCGCGGGTGACGGGGTAGTGCTTGACCAGCTCACGGACCTCGAGGATGTTCTCAGTCACGGTTCACCAGCTCCTCGGCGAAGTGGCAGGCGCTGGCACGACCGGCGCCGATGTGCAGCAGCGGCGGCACCTTCTCCCGGCAGACCGGCTGCGCCATGGGGCAGCGCGGGTTGAACGGGCAGCCCGGCGGGATGTTCATGAGGTTCGGCGGGAGGCCCTTGATGGTGCGGAGCTGCTGCCCCTTCTCGTCGAGCCGGGGAATCGAGTCGAGCAGGCCGAGGGTGTACGGGTGCGCGGGCTTCGCGTACAGGTCGTACACGTTGGCTTCCTCGACGATGCGGCCCGCGTACATGACCGCGATCCGGTCCGCGACGTCGGCGACGACGCCGAGGTCGTGGGTGATCAGGATCATGCCCATCTGCCGCTCGCGCTGGAGCTCGGCCAGCAGGTCCATGATCTGGGCCTGCACGGTCACGTCCAACGCGGTGGTCGGCTCGTCCGCGATCAGCACCTCCGGGTCGAGCGCCAGCGACATGGCGATCATCGCCCGCTGCCGCATACCGCCGGAGAACTGGTGCGGGTAGTTGCTGAACCGGCCCTTGGCGTTCGGGATCTTGACCTGGTCGAGCATCTCGATCGCGCGCTTCTTGGCGTCCGCGCGGCTCATGCCACGCCGGACGCGGAACTGCTCGGCGATCTGGAACCCGACGGTGAACACCGGGTTCAGGGCAGAGAGCGCGTCCTGGAAGATCATGGCGATGCCCTCGCCGCGGATGCGGCGGCGCTCCTCGAAGGACATGGCGAGCATGTCCTTGCCGTGGAAGCGCACCTGGCCGCCGGTGACGTGACCGGGCGGGGTGTCGAGGATGCCCATGATGGTCTGCGCCGTGACGCTCTTGCCGGAGCCGGACTCGCCGAGCACGGCGAGGGTCTCCCCCGCGTCGACGTGGTACGTGACCCCGTTGATGACCTTGGCGACGCCGTCGCGGGTGCGGAACTCCACGCGGAGGTCGTCGACCTCGAGCAGGCGGCCGGCGGGGCGCCCGGAGGCGCCCGCGGCGGACTGCTCGGACACGAGAATGTCGGACAACTGGATCTCCCCTAGCGGAGTTTCGGGTCGAGAGCCTCGCGGACCGCCTCGCCGAGCATCACGAAGCTCAGCACGGCGGCGACGAGGAACGCGGCGGGGAAGAAGAGCAGGTTCGGGGCGACCCGGATCAGGTCCTGCGCCTCGTTGATGATGATGCCCCAGGAGACCACCGGCGACTTCAGCCCGACGCCCAGGAAGGAGAGCGTCGCCTCGGCGCCGATGAACGAGCCGACCATGATCGTCCCGTACACCAGCAGCGGGGCCAGGCAGTTCGGCAGCAGGTGCTTGAGGATGATCCGGCCGGTGCCGGCGCCCAGCGCGCGGGCCGCCACGATGTAGTCGGCCTCCTTGTTGGCCAGCACCGACGAGCGCATCAGCCGCATCACGACCGGCCAGCTCAGCACGACCAGCGAGGCGATGACGAGGAACTTGACCTCCCACTCGCTGTTGCTGGTGCCGGAGCCGTTGAAGGTCGTCAGGATGACGATCGCGCCGAGCACGAACGGCAGGCCGAAGAACACGTCGGCGATCCGGGAGAGCAGGGCGTCCACCCAGCCGCCGCGGTAGCCGGCGATGATGCCCATCGTGCCGCCGATCAGCAGCGTGCCGATCACCGACAGCAGCGCCACCACGATGGAGGCGTTGGCGCCGTAGATGGTCCGGGCGTAGACGTCCCGGCCCTGGATGTCGTAACCGAACCAGGCGTGCCCGGACGGCTTGTCCAGGCTCCGGCCCAGCTCACCGGCGGTCGGGTCGGCCGAGGTGAACAGCGACGGGAAGGCGGCCATCACGATGAAGAGCAGGATGAAGGCCGCGGAGATCCAGAAGAGCGGCTTGCGCCGCAGGTCGCGCCAGGCGTCACCGAGCAGGCCGCGCGCCTTCTCCTGGCGCGCGTTCTCGGGCAGGCCGGCGTTCGTCGGGGCGCCGATCTCGGTCGGCTGGTGCGACGGCGGTGTGGAGACGATCGACGCAGCGCTCGGGTCACTCATGCCGCCACCTCGCTTCGCTCGGCCCCGGCCTGAGTCGCCGGGCACGCCGCGTTGATGATTCGTTCGCTTCGCTCACTCATAGCGGATCCTCGGGTCCAGGGCGGCGTAGAGCAGGTCCACCACAAGGTTCATCAGGAGATAGACGAGCACCAGGATCACCACGATGGAGACCACGGTGGCGCTCTCCTTCGTGACGATCGACCGGTACACCTGTCGACCGATGCCGTTGATCTGGAAGATGCCCTCGGTGACGATGGCGCCACCCATCAGCGCGCCGAGGTCGGTGCCGAGCAGGGTGACCACCGGGATCAGCGAGTTGCGCAGCAGGTGCACACCGACCACGCGGCGCATCGGCAGGCCCTTGGCGATCGCCGTGCGGACGTAGTCGGAGCGGCGGTTCTCGGCGATGCTCGTGCGGGCGACCCGGGCGACGTACGCCATCGAGATGCTGCCCAGCACGAAGCCGGGGACTATCAGCTCGGAGAGGCGCATCTCGCCCGACACCGTCGGGTTGATGAGGTGCCACTGCACGCCGAGCACCCACTGGAGCACGAAGCCGATGACGAAGATCGGCAGTGCGATGAGGAAGAGCGTGGAGACGAGGACCAGGTTGTCCAGGAAACCGTTACGCCGCAGGCCGGTCACGACACCGGCGGTGAGGCCGATGACCGCTTCGATCACCAGGGCGACCACGGCCAGCTTCAGCGTGTTCGGGTACGCCGTGGCGATGATCTCGCTGATCGGGCGGCCGCTCCAGGTCGTGCCGAAGTCCCCCTGGAAGAGGTTCTTCATGTAGGTGGCGTACTGCACGTAGAGGGGCTGGTCCAGCTGGAACTTCTCGGTCATCATCGCGACGAATCCGGGCGGGCACGGCCGCTCACCGCACTTGCCGGCGAACGGATCGCCGGGCACCGACCAGACGAGCCAGTAGATCAGGAATGTCGTTCCGATGAAGACCGGGACGAGTTGGAGCAGCCGTCTCAACAGATAACGGCCCATGGGGTGGTCCTCCAGACAGGGGGCGCGTCGGCGAAGCGACACGCGTGACGACGTGTCGAGGGGCATTTTGCACCCCTCGCGGAACGGCCCCAGGTCGGGCTCACCTCATAGGTGAGCCCGACCTGGGTCAGACCGTACGGATCAGAGCTCGACGGAGGTGATGTCGATCTCGCCGACGTTGGTCAGCTCCACCTTCTTGATCTTCTCCGAGTGGCCGGACTGCTGGCCCTGGAAGTAGACCGGGATGGACGGAACGTCCTGGTCGATGACCTTGACGGCCTCGGCGAACTTCTCGTGCGAGGCCTCCAGGTTCGGGGCGCCACTGGCCTCCTTGGCCAGCGCGTCGACCTGGGGGTTGCTGTACAGGCCGTCGTTCGAGGAACCACCGGTCACGTAGAGCGGGTTGACCCAGTTCTCCACGTCGGGGTAGTCCTGCTGCCAGCCGGCACGGTACGGGCCCTTCATCTTGTGGGCGTTGATCTGCTCACGGAAGACCGCGAAGGTGGGGATGCCCTCGGCCCGGGCGTTGATGCCCAGCACGTTCTTCACGCTCTGCGCGACGGCCTCCATCCACTCCTTGTGGCTGGCGTCCGCGTTGTAGTAGAAGACCATCTCGCCCTGGAAGCCGCCGGCCTCGGCGAGGAGCCGCTTGGCCTCGTCCGGGTTGTACTGGCAGGCCGTGCAGTTGCCGCCCTTGGCGCCCGGGGTCAGCGGGTTGGCCCAGCTGTCGGCCGGGGTGCGGTTGCCGAAGAAGATCTTCTCGGTGATCTCCTGCCGGTTGACCGCCAGCGAGACCGCGCGACGCAGCTTCGGGTCCTTGAAGCGGGCGTCGTACATCGGGAAGGCGATGATGCCCGTGGACGGCGTGGTCGACTGGATCGCCCGGTCGGCCAGGTCGGCCTTCCACTTGTCACCGGCCAGCGCGGAGACCGGGACCTGCTGCTGGAAGTCCAGGTTGCCGGCGAGCAGGTCGTTGTAGGCCGCCGTGTCCTCCTGGTAGAGCTTGACGTCGACGTCCTTGATCTTCATCTTGTCGCGCAGCTGGTAGTCGTCGAAGCGCGTCAGCTTGATGCTGACGTTGTTCTCCCACGACACGAACTTCACCGGGCCGTTGCCGACCGGCTTGCGGCCGAACTCCTCCGGCGTCTGGGTGAAAAACACGTCCGGCAGCGGCACGAAGGCGCTGTAACCGAGCTTGGTGGGGAACACCGCGGTCGGCGCGGAGAGCGTGACCTGGAAGGAGTAGTCGTCGATGACCTTCAGGCCCGACATCTCCTTCTTGGCCGGCTCCGCGGCCTTCTTCGGCCCCTCGCCGTCCGGGTCCTCCGACTGCACGTCGGCGAAGCCCTGGATGTCGGCGAAGAAGCTCGAGTTCTGCGCGCCGTTCGGCGAGTAGGCGGCCCAGTTCCAGGCCTTGGTGAAGTTCGCGGCCTTCACCTCGGTTCCATCGTGGAACTTGAGGCCCTTCTTGATCTTGATGTTGTAGACCTTGGAGTCGCTGGTCTCAATCGACTCGGCGACCGCGTTCTGCGGCGCGCCACCGTTGTTCGGGTACTCGACCAGACCGGTCCACAGGTAGTCGATGATGGCACCGCCACCGGTCTCGGTGGTGTTCGCCGGAACCAGGGGAACCTCCGGCTCGGTGCCGTCGATGACGATCGCGCCGTCAGCGCTGTTGCCGGCGTCGCCGCCGTCGTCGCTGCCCGAGCAGCCGGACGCGATGAGCGCGAATGCCGCGCCCAGCGCGACCGCGCTACTCGCCCGCTTCGAGACTCTCATTCCGAGGGGCCTCCTCTTTCTAACCTGGTTCCGTCGTGGAGTTCACGTACGTCTGGGGGGTGACGCCAACGGTGGCCGCGTACGCGGGCCGCCGAGAACCACTGGGAAATCGGGACACCCCTGATGTACCGATCCGCCGGGCCACCACGCCCGGCCGGGCTCCGCACCGCGCACGCGTCGGTGCCACGAACCGCTGTCGAGAGCGGGGACCGTGGTCATCAGGCCGTACGGAGTGCCTCACACGGGGGGCGAGGTGCTTGCCACTGTGACACTCACCGGCCGCTTCCGTGAAGGTGCCGTTATCAAGACGTTAGTTGGCCGCCATGTTGCCGATACTTGAGAAAAGATCATGAAACATGTAGGTCATACCGCTGTGAGCAGGTAAGACATGGTCCGGCCACCGCGTACGCTCGGAGTCCGTGAGCTTTCCCGCCTCCGCTCCCCTACTCCCCGACGTCCGCCGGGCGCTAGCAGTTTTTGCCCATCCGGACGACATCGAATTCGACTGTGCGGGCACGATCGCCGGCTGGGTGGATGAGGGTATCGAGATCGCTTACCTCGTTACCAGCCGGGGTGAGTCGGGCGGCTTCGACGACACCGAGCGGGCCGAGATGCCCCGGCTGCGCGAGGCGGAGCAGAGGGCCGCCGCCGCGAGTCTCGGCGTCCGGCAGGTGGAGTTCCTCGACGGCTACCCCGACGGCACGCTCGCGCCGACGGTGCCGCTGCGCCGCGACATCACGGCCGCCATCCGCCGGTTCCGTCCCGAGCGCGTGCTCACCCATTCCCCGCTGCGCCGCTGGGAGCAGCTCACCGGTCCCAGCCACCCGGACCACCTGGCCGTCGGCGAGGCCACCACCTGCGCGATCTACCCCGACGCGCGCAACCGCTTCGCCCATCCCGACCTGCTGGCCGACGGGCTCGAACCCTGGGTGGTCCGCGAGGTCTGGTACTTCGGGGGGCCGCGGCCGGACCACGCCGTCGACATCACCGACCGCTTCGACCGCAAAATCGCGGCGATGCGCGTGCACCGCACACAGACCCAGCATTTCGACGTCGAGACGTGGATCCGCACCCGCCTCACCACGGCCGCCGAGAACGCCGGACTGCCGCCCGGCCGGCTGGCCGAGGCGTTCACCGTGCTGCGGACGGAGTGAAGAGCGGCGCCGGTCCCCGGACACGACGCGGCCCCGGCACCGCGGGAAGCGATGCCGGGGCCGGGGCCGAACGGGTCAGGCGGTGAAGCGGACCTTGCGGCGGCGCATCACCAGCACGGTCCCCGCGCCGGCGGCGAGCAGCAGCACACCGGCGATCACCGCGGTGGCGATCGGCGAGCCGGTCAGCGGCAGGGCTCCGCCGCTGCTGGCCGGCGAGGTGGACGGCGCCGGGGTCTCACCCGGGGTCGACGGCGTCGCCGAAGGCGACTCGCTGGTGCTCGGGCTGGCGCTGGCGCTGGCGCTCGCGCTCGGGGTGGCCGACGGCGTGGTCGGCGCGGCGGTGAAGGTGGCGCCGGCCTTGGCCGTCACCGTCTCGTCGGTGCTGCCACCGAGGATCAGCTTCTGGTGCTTGTTCTTGCCGCCGGTGAAGAGGAACACCCGGCCGAAGGAGACCGAGCCCTTGGCGGACAGCGTCACCTCGACCTTGCCGGCGTCCGCGGCGCTCAGCCAGAACTGGCCGCCGTTGGTGGTCGTGGTGAGAGCCTTGCCCTCGGCGTCCACGGCGGTGCCGCCGGTGACCGCGACCGCGATGTCACCGGCCGGGCCCTGGACGGTGAACGGACCGGCCTTGCCACCGACCGTCGCCGTGGCGCTGCTCGGGTCGACCTTCAGCTCGGCGCGCGGCTCGGGCTGGTCGGTCGCGTTCTTCACCAGGTAGTCGTGGATCCCCTTGACCACGGCGTACTGCTTCTTGCCGAGCAGGCCCTTGCCGTCGACGTACTCACCGAGCTTGATGCCGTCGCTGAACTGCCAGACGGCCGTCTGGGTGCCGAAGTAGAGCAGCTTCTTCGCGTCGGCACCCGCCGGCACGGTCACCTTGGCCGCCGCGAGCAGCTCCGCGGAGTCGGCGTTCGGGTAGCCGTGGGTCAGCACCCACTGCACCTTGCCGAGGTTCTTCACCTCGGACTCGCTCCAGGTGCCCTCCTTGTACTTCCCGTCCACGGCGACCGGCGTGTGGAAATCGATGCAGAAGACGACGAGCGACTTCTTCTCGATCTTCAGCTCCAGCGCGCCGACACCCTGCGCCTTGCCGTTGAGCAGCAGCGTGACGCTGCCGCCCGCCGACTTCGCGGTGCCGACTGCCGGCTCGTCCGCCGCGGCCGGCGCGGCGGCGCCGAGCGCGAGCGCGCCACCGGCGACGGTCGCCAGGGCGATCCGCGCCCAGCGCCGTCCTCGTTGTCCGATCATGAGTCTGGTCTACCTCTCCCCAAGGGTGACCCGCCCGTGGCGGGTGTGCGAGAGCCGCCGTTCCCGCGGGATGCGCACCACCCGCACGCGAGAACGTGACGGGGCATTATGAGACGAAGATTGATCGCCTGTCAGCCCCTACCGGCGGCATCCGTCGCATCTGCCCGAGTTTTCCCGGGAGAGGATTCGATCACACGAGCCGGCGGTCGGCGGCCCACCGGGAGAGTTCGTACCTGTTGGACATCTGGAGCTTGCGCAGCACGTTCGACACGTGGGTCTCGACCGTCTTGATCGAGATGAACAGCTCCTTGGCGATCTCCTTGTACGCGTACCCCCGGGCGAGCAGCCGCAGCACCTCGCGCTCACGGTTGGTGAGCTGGTCCAGCTCCGGGTCGGCGACCGGGGCGTCCGGCCGGGCCGCGAAGGCGTCCAGCACGAACCCGGCCAGCCGCGGGCTGAACACGGCGTCGCCGTCGGCCACCCGGCGGATCGCCGCGGTCAGCTCGTCCGGCGAGATGGTCTTCGTGACGTAGCCCCGGGCGCCGGCCCGGATCAGCCCGATGACGTCCTCGGCCGCGTCCGAGACGCTCAGCGCCAGGAACTTGACCTGCGGGTGGGTACGCCGCATGGCCTCGAGCACCGCCCGCCCGCCGCCGTCGGGCATGTGCACGTCCAGCAGGACCACGTCGGGCAGCGTCGCGGCGATCCCGTTGACCGCCTCGGCCACCGCGCTGGCCTCACCCACGACCTCGACGTGCGCGCCGAGTTCGGCCCGTACGCCGGCGCGGAACATGGCGTGGTCGTCCACGAGGAAGACCCGCAGCCGCTCGGCGCGGGCGCCCGCACCCTCGACCGGTCCCATCGACTGCTCCGCCATCGTCATCTGTCCCTTTCCGCTGTGGACGGGTCACCGGAGATCGGCAGGATCAACCGGATCTCGGTCCCCTCGCCCGGCTCCGACCGGATCTCGGCCCGGCCGTTGTGCCGCTTCATCCGCCCGATGATCGAACCACGGACGCCGTGCCGGTGGTCCTCCACCGTATCGGGGTCGAAGCCCTTCCCCCGGTCCCGGACGAACACGCTGATCTGGTCCGGTTCCACCTCGGCGTACAACGAGACCGTCTGCACCCCGGCGTGCCGCGCGGCGTTCACCAGTGCCTCGCGGGCGGCCGCGACGAGCGCGCCGACGCGCTCGTCGGTCTCGCGGTCCCCGACCACGACCGCCTCGACCGTGATGGCGAAGGTGTCCTCGACCTCGGCCGCGGCCTGCTCGAGCGCCGCCGCGAACCGTTCGGTGGGCGACCCGGTGGGCTTGTAGAGCCAGTTGCGCAGCGAGCGCTCCTGCCCGCGGGCGAGCCGCTGGACCATCTTGATGTCGCTCGCGTTGCGCTGGATCAGGGCGAGGGTGTGCAGCACCTGGTCGTGCACCATCGCGGCCAGCTCGGCCCGCTCCTGCTCCCGGATGCGCCCCTCGCGCTCCGAGCGGAGCTGGTTGTACGTCCGCCACAGCACCGGCGCCGCCACCACGCCGACCCCGGCGAGGCCGACCAGGGCGAAGATGACGCCGTTGATCACCGCGTCGAGGTTCTGGGCCGGGGAGTAGACGGCGGCCACGCCGATGATGCCGACCGCCACCAGCACCCCGCCGCCGATGAAGCGCAGCACGAACGCCCGCCGGTCGCTCTCCTCGACGACCGCGCCGAGCCAGGGCACCGGCAGGGCCTCGCCCCACTGGCGCCGCCGTTCCGGAGCGGACTGGTGCCAGATCACCCCCGCGCCGACCGCGATGATCGCGACCAGCCAGCCGGCCGTGCCCGCCGCGCCCACCGAGTCGAAGACCATCACCTGCACCAGGAGGACGCCGAGCCCGATGGCCACGAAGGGCAGCAGCTGGCCGATGTCGCGCCGGGGCGGCACACCGGTGTCGCCGGGCCGCAGCGGCACCACCGCCCAGAAGGCGGCGTAGAGCAGCAGGCCGAGACCGCTCAGCCCGAGCAGGACCATGAAGGCCACGCGTACCCGCAGCACCGAGATCCCGAGGTGGTCGGCGATGCCGGCGGCCACCCCGGCGGCCATCCGGTGCTCCGGTGCGCGGTAGAGGCGCGGTGGCGGGCTCACGGTGCTGATCGGAAACTCCCTGGTCACGGGGGCGGCGCCGGTGCGGGCCCGGCGAGGAGCGCAGATGGCCGGCACGTCGCCGGCACCCATTTTCGATGGTCACACGCGCCGGCGGGTGCCGACCACGGGGACGCCCCGGACATTCCGGCGCCCGGGATCTCAGGGTGGCGTCAGGGTCGGGTCCTGAGGTCGTTCGGGCGGGAGGGGCAGCAGGATCGAGAGCATGAACGAGGAAGCTGCCCAGTCGCCCGGCCCTCAGGCGGCGTCCACGGGCGGGGCGACGCCCTCGCCCGGGTCCGCCGGCTGGACCGGGCCCGCCGCGTTCGGCCCGCCGGCTCCGGCTGGCCCCGGCCCTTCGGGCACGGGAGGCGCCGGCGCGGGCCCCGCGGGATACGGACCGGGCCCCGGGTCGAGCGCGGGCCCCGGCCCGGCGCCGGTCGCCGCGGGCGGGGGGCCCGCGGCGACCACCGGCCACGGTCCGGGCACCGCCGACGCGGGTGCCTTCGGGTACGGCCCGGGCTCCGCCGGCGCGGGCCCCACGGGATACGGACCCGGCTCCGCCGGCGCGGATGCTTTCGGGTACGGCCCCGGCGCTGCCGGTTTCGGCCCCGCCGGAGGATCGGGGGCCGCCGGTGGCGGCGGTGGCACGCCGCCCCCGGCCGGCGGTCCGGGCGGGTTCCCGGGCGACACGCCGCCGGGCGCCGCCGGCTTCACCACGCGGTACGGGTTGGTCCGCCCGCGTGACGGGCGGTACCTGGCCGGGGTCTGCGCGGCCATCGGGCGGGCCACCAACACCGACCCCGTGCTCTGGCGGGTGCTGCTCGCGGTGCTCGGGTTCTTCGGCGGGGTCGGCATCCTCGTCTACATCGCGGCGTGGCTGATCATCCCCGGTGAGGGCGACAGCGCGTCGCCCGTCGAGTCGATGCTGGGACGTGGCCGCTCCAGCATGTCGCCCGTCACCGTCATCGTGCTCAGCATCGTGGCGGCGGTGGGCTTCGGCTACATCGTCACCGACGCCTTCCGGGCGGTGCTGCTCGGCGCGGCCATCCTCATCGGTGGGGCGCTGCTGCTCAATCGGGAGCACCGCGGCCGGGAGCGCGGCCCCGCGGCCGCCCCGCCCCCGGCCGCGCCAGCGGGCCCCGTGCCACCGGTCGCCTACCCGGCGCCCGGCCCGTACGCCGCCCCGCCCACCGTCGACCTGGCCGCCGCCCCCGGCGCGCCCACGCCCGGCGTCGGCCCGGCGGCCGGGCCCCAACCGTCCGCCGCCCCGGCAGCACCCGTGCCGGCGCGCACCCCGCACGCCGCCTACGCCGGCGGTCCGGTCTCCGGCGGCGCTCCCGTCGGCGTCCCCACCCCGGTCAGCGCGCAGCCCGCGGACCGCACCGCCGAGCTGCCGGCCTGGCCGCCGGTCGCCCCGGCCGGGTCCACGCCGCAGGTGTCGGGCGCTCCGGCTCCGGCCCTGCCGTCCGAGGTCGCCCCCCGGAGCGGTCAGCCGGCCACTGCCGGGTACGCCCCGACCGCGCCGCTGCCCCCGGCCGGCTACCGGCCGCCGTTCGCCCCACACGGCCCGTACGCCTCACAGTCGGCGGGCGGCCAACTGCCGATGCCGCCGAAGAAGCCGGCCAAGCAGCCGAAGCGGCCGAAGGAGCGCTCGCCGCTCGGCGCCGTCACGTTCTCGCTGATCTTCCTCGCGCTCGGCTTGGTCGCCGTCCTCGACCTGCTGAACGTCTTCGACGTGGGCGCCTCGGCGTACTTCGCGGCGGCGCTGGCCACCATCGGATTCGGGCTGCTCGTCGGCACCTGGTTCGGCCGGGCCCGCTGGCTCATCGCGCTCGGCCTCGTGACCGCCGCCGCGCTGGCCGTGGGGACGGTCGCCGAGTCGTACGACCGGTTCCGGGGCGTCGACGGCGCGGTGACCTGGGCGCCGGCCAGCTACCAGGATCTCGCCACCCGGTACGAGAACAGCCTCGGCGACGCCGTGCTCGACCTGCGGGCGGTCGACTTCGACAAGCGGAACACCGACATCACGGTCTCGGTCAACCTCGGCAAGGCCACCGTCGTGGTGCCGCCGAACGTCGACGTGACCACGGTGGCCGACGTCAACGCCGGTGACGCGACCATCTTCGGGCGGCACCAGCCCGGCCCGGCCGGAAGGTCCCGGGAGTTCACCGATCTCGGCCCCGACGGGGCGGGCGGCGGGACCCTCCGGCTCTTCGTCCACATCAACGCCGGCAACCTGGTGGTGACTCGGTGAAAGCGCATCGTACGGACCTCGTCTCGTTCGCCTTCGGCCTGCTCTTCCTGGCGCTCGCCGCCTGGTGGCTGTCCGCCCAACTGCTCGGGCTCGCCCTGCCGCCGGTCGGCTGGTTCCTGGCCGGCGCCCTGATCCTCATCGGGATCATGGGCCTCGTCGGCGCCCTCCGCTCCGGCCGCTACGCCGACAGCGCGACCGCACCCGCCGCCACGCCCGCCGACGCACCGGCCGACGCACCGGCCCCGGTGCCGGTCAGCACCGCGGGCGCGCCGGGCTCGGCCGCGCCCGGCGCGCCGAGCTCGGGTGGCCCGGCCGCCGGAGAACCCGTGTCGGCCGCCCCGGCGGCCGGTGAGCCCGTCGCCGCCGGCGGGCCGGCCGGTTGGCACGCGGACCGGCCCACGTCGGGCGGGATCCTGCCGGGCTGGGAGGCGGACCAGCCCACGGCGGGGGGCATCCACCCGGCGTGGGAAGCGGAGCAGCCGACGGTCGGCGGGGTCCATCCCGCCTGGGAGGCGGAGCAGCCGACGGCCGGCGGCGTCCACCCGGCCTGGGAGGCGGAACGACCCACCACCGGCGGCGTCCACCCGGCCTGGGAGGCGGAGCGACCGACGAAGTCCGCGGACACGGCCGGTGCCGGGTCCGACCGTGCGGAGGACGGAGCCGAGGAGCGGCCGACCGAGGCCATCACCGACGCCCCGGTCGAGGCGACCGAGGACCGGCCGAGCGGTGGCCCGGGCGGCGGGGCGAACCCGTGGCCGGCGGCCGACGACGACCCGCGACGCTGACCGGCCCCGACGCTGACCGGCCCGACGCTGACCGGCCCCGACGCTGACGGGCCCGACGCTGACCCGATGGAAGTGTGGCGCTCGACGTGATCGACTCGAGATCCCTGAAGTCGCGGTATCCCGGACCGCCGGATACGCCAACTTCCGTGAACTCGAGTCGATAACTCCCGGCCACGCGGCTTGATCCACACCACATCGCCGAAGTGGCGGTGTCATACGCGCCGCAACCCCGCCACATCGGCGATCTGGAGTCGATCTCGGTAATCGCCGCCCCGCGAGCGAGGCGGCTCGACCGCGGGTCGCACCAGCCGCCCCGCCAGCCGGACCACCCGCTTGCTCTGCACCCCGATATGCACCGGCAAACCCGTGGCACCGTGCCGGAGGGCGAGGTCGACGCCCGATTCGCGTTTCCGCAGGTCAGCGCCATGGTGCATCGGCGGGTGCAGAGCAAGGCGTCGAACGGGGACCGGCGGGCCCGACGCCGACCAGCCACCAGGCCCACCGCGCCCGACGCCGACCAGCCACCAGGCCCACCGCGCCCGAAGCCCACCAGCCGCCAGGCCGACCGCGCCCGAAGCCGACCAGCCTCGACGCTGACCGGCCACCACTCCGACCGGGCCGACGCTCACCAGCCCCGACGCCGACCAGCCACCACACCGACCAGCCACCACACCGACCAACCAGCACGCCGACCGGCCACGGCACCGACCGGGCCCGACGCCGACCCGAGCCCGACGCTGACCGGCCCGCGAATCGACCGGTTCGCCCCGGCCAGCGCGGTAGGCGCCGTCGGCCGGCGGCTGCCGCTCGCGTCGACAGGCGCGGGCGGCCCGGCCAGGGATGGTGAAAGGGCAGCCGGTCGGGACGGTGGCGGCGGTGCGGGCGGCACGCACGGACGCCTATGCTGGCCGATGGACATTCGCCCCGCCCGCCGGCCCCGCGCCGCCCGCGGCGGCCCCGTCGCGCTTGCAGTGCCTACCCCGTCAGGAGCCCGCCCGAGATGACCCAGTCCCCCGCCGTGCGTACCCCCGGACGGCCCGGTCCGGTCCGCATCGGCGAGCGAGCCGCCCGTACCCTCGTCACCGAACTCGCCCGGTTCAACGACCCGAAGGCCGCGCTGCTGGTGGGCGCCAGCGCGCAGTCCCCGGTGCTGGCCGCGGCGATCGAGGCGTTGCTGCCCGGTGACCGGCTCACCGTCGTGCCCGCGGAGGCCGCCTCGGCCACGGCGCTGCGGGAGCACGTCACCGGCCAGGGCCGCTGGGTCTCCGAGCGGGTCCGGGTGGTCGACTCCCTCACCGAGGCCGACCCGGCCGAGGTGGTGATCGCCGCCGAGCCGCTTCTCGGCACGGCCGAGGAGGCGCGGGCCACGATCGAGACGCTCACCAAGTATCTCGGCGACGGCGCGGTGCTCAGCGTGGCGACCGCCGCCGGGCCGGGCCGTACGGCTGGGGCCGCGGGCGAGTTGGAGCGGCAGGACGCGCTGTACGGCGTGGGTAGCGACCTGGTGTTGCGCAATTCCCCTCCGGTACGGCTGTACCGGCTCCGGTTCACGCCGGCGTCCCCCGCCACGGCGGCCCGGCTCGCGCCCGCCCACCGGCCGTCGAGCGTGCCGCTGACCCGGACCATGCACATCGACTCCAACGGTGTGGCCGCCGCCGGGATCACCCTGGGGCTCGCCGCGCTGGCCCGGCTCGCCCGGCCGAAGTCGAAGCTCTGGCTGCTTCCCGCCCTCGCCGCCGCCCCGGTCGCCGCGTTCTTCCGTGACCCGGAGCGGGACGTGCCCGAGGACCCGTCGGCGGTGGTGGCCGCCGCGGACGGGCAGGTGCTGTCGGTGCGGCGGCTGCACGACGAGCGCTTCGGTGACGGGGAGTGGTTGCGTGTCGCGGTCTTCCTGTCGGTGCTGGACGTGCACGTCAACCGGGCGCCGGTCGCCGGCAAGGTGGTCGACTACTTCGTGGCCGACGGCGGGTTCGTCAACGCCATGAAGCCGGACGCCGAGCACAACGTGGCCGCGTACACGGTGCTCGACACCGCGAACGGCACGGTGGTCGTCGCGCAAAGGACCGGGCTGATCGCCCGGCGGATCGTGCAGCGGGCGCCGATCGGCACGCTGCTGGCCCGGGGCGAGCGTTTCGGGCTCATCCGGTTCGGCTCGCGCACCGACGTCTACCTGCCGGCCGACGCCGCGGACCCGCTGGTCGGCCCGGGCGACAAGGTGGTCGGTGGCGCCACGGTGATCGCGCGCTGGCGCTGAGACGGACGGGGACACCTGAGAAGGGGCGCCGCGGGTTCGCGGCGCCCCTTCTGACGTACGACGGAAATCAGGCGGCGCGGCGCTGGCGCAGCCAGAGGACCGGGCCGCTCACCAGGTAGCCGACCACGATGAGCGCGAAGGTGATCCGGACGTCGACGAGCGCGCCGACCACCGGGGCCAGCCAGAGCCACGGCGGCAGCTTCACGAGCCGGGCCAGCTTGGCGTACGGGAAGCTGGACACCATGGCGAAGGCGAGCAGCGCCACGCCGGCCAGCAGCACCGGCCCGGGTACGGGCACACGGATGGCGACGGTCACCGCGAGCACGGCGGCGGCCATCGTGGTGGGCACGCCGCAGAAGAAGCGCCCGTCCTTCGGCGAGACGTTGAACCGGGCGAGCCGGATGGCGGCGCAGGCCGCGACGAGCGCGCAGGCGACGGCCGCGGCCGCCGTCGACACGGAGCCGGCGAGCGAGGCGTAGACGACCACCGGCGCGGCGAGACCGAACGAGCACATGTCGGCCAGCGAGTCCATCTGCGCGCCGAACGGGCTGGCCACACCCAGCTTGCGGGCCAGCGCGCCGTCCAGGCCGTCGAACGCCACGCAGGCGATGAGGCACAGCGCGGCGACGCGTACGTCGCCCTGCATGGCCAGGAAGATGGCGAGCATGCCGAGCGTGAGGCTGCTCAGTGTGCACGCGTTGACCAGGGCGAACTTCGCGCGCCGGGTGGCGGTGCGCTCGCCGGGGAGCAGCGGGATCGACCGGGCCGCGTCGTCGGGCTCGGCGACCGGCGCCACGGCCGGGCTGACCGGCATGACGGCCTCGATCTCGGCCCGGCTGGGCCGGTCGAGACCGTAGCGACGCCGGTGGTCGACGTAACGGGGCTCGGCGAGCGCCGTGTCGGTGCCGCCGTGGAGGTCGCCGTCGCGGCGACCCACTCGAACCAGCAGCACCTGCCGGGCGAACGTGCTGCTGCGACGCAGCCGGCCCGCCCAGCGACGCCCTGCGGGGCGCGGACTGTCAGTCGTACGACGCCGGCGCCATGGGGCTCTCGGCACGCTTCCTCCATCACCGGATCGGCTGGCCGCCTCGGGGCGGGTGTCCGGCTGTCTCGTGCCGGACCTTTCGTGGCCCGGCAGCCGTTGTGCGGAGTACACCATCGCACAGGGAACGGCGCTTGGCGATAGCTGTCGGGGGCCTATATCTCCGTAAACCGTGCGAGCGGCCCTCTTATTCCCAACCCGGGCCTCATCGCCCGTTCCGCCATCATTCCCCACCTCGACTGTACCGGAGGGCGCCAGTCTCGGCCGGGTTGGCGAGTGTTATCGCCCTCGACGTCCGGTAGCGCGGGCGGCGATCTCGGTCAGCGGCAGCCCGGCGAGCTGGTCACGGGTGAACCACCCGGCCCGCGCCGTCGACCCGCCGGCCAGCTCGGTGACCCGCGGCTCGGTCGGCGCCTCGACCACCACCCGGTAGATCACCCGCACCCCGTGCCAGTCCAGCGGTCGCCCCTCCGGCCCGAGCGCGGCCGGGTTGTGCAGGTTGTCCAGCCCGATGAGCCCGGTCACGCGGCCGAGCTGGCCCGATTCCTCGACGAGTTCGCGCAGCAGCGCGGGCACCGGCTGCTCGCCGTGGTCCGTCCCGCCGCCGGGCAGGTGCCACCGGCCCGCCCCGGGGTAGCCGTCCGCGATCATCGTGAGCAGCACCCGACCCTCCGGGTCGGTGACCAGCCCGTACGCCCCGAAGCGCAGCCGGCGGTCGGGGTGCGGCGGCGGAAAGGCCCACCGCCCGGCCCGTGGGGCCGGCAGGGGTGTCACGGGCAGGCCGAGCAGTTCGGCCGTGAACGGCATGAGCGGCAGCTCGGCCGCCTCCTGGGGCGTGACCCAGCGGGCCTGGTCGGTGGCGCCCGCACCCTCGTCGCGCAGGCTGCCCCCGATGACGGCCAGGTCGAAGACCACCCGGTCGGTGTGCAGGGAGACGTCGGCCTCCGGGAACGGGATCACGTCCGCCACCACGGCGTGCAGGTCCGTGATCTCGACGGTCAGGCCGGTCTCCTCGGTGACCTCGCGTACCACCGTGTGGGCCGGGTGCTCGGCGTGCTCCACTCCGCCGCCGGGCACCTGCCAGATGCCGGGGAAGTCGGCGCTGGCCGACGCCCGCACCAGCAGCACCCGCCCGTCGTCCCGGCAGAGGCCGTACGCCCCCACCCGCCGCCGCTGCTCCATCCGCTGACTCCCCCGCCCGCCGCCCGCCACCCGACGATCATGAAGTTATCGCCGTCCATACCGGCGTGTCCCGACAATAACTTCATGATCGCCGCGGGAAGCGGCGAGGGGCGCGGGGGCGTGAGAAGCGCGCGAGGGGGTCAGGCTAGCTGGGCGGCCTGGACGGCCTCGGCGGTCACCTCGGTGAGGTGGTCGGTGGGTAGCGCGCCGAGCTCCTCCCTCGCGAACCAGCGGGCCTCGGAGGTGGAGCCCCCGACGTCGGCGACCCGGGGCGGCGCCGGTTTGTCGACCACCACCCGGTAGAAGGCGCGTACGCCGTGCCAGTCGATGGGGTAGCCCTCGGGGCCGAGCGAGGCGGCATCCCGGTGGCTGGCGACGCCGAGCAGCCCCACCAGCCGACCGGTCTGCCCGGTCTCCTCGACGAGTTCGCGGATCAGCGCCGCCCCGGGCTGCTCGCCGTAGTCGGTGCCGCCGCCGGGCAGGTGCCAGCAGCCCGCGCCCGGGTAGCCGTCGGCGACCCGGGTGAGCAGCACCCGGCCGGCCGGGTCGGTGCAGACCGCGTACGCCGCGAAGCGCTGCGCCCGGTGCAGCCCGTCCGGGCCGGGCACGGCGTAGAAGGAGGGGAACTCGGGCGCCTCGTCGGGGACCACGTCGGCCGAGGCGGCCGGCAGGTCGAGGGCCCGCGCCGTGAACGCCCGCAGCGGCAGCTCGGCGGCCTCCTCCCGGGTGAACCACCGGGCCAGGTCGGTGGGCCGGCCCACCCGGTCGCTGAGGGTGCCGCCGCGCACCGAGACCCGGTAGACGAGCCGGTCCGTGTGGATCGTGATACCGCGCTCGGGCAGCGCCCGCATGTCCGCCAGCACGTCCTCGAGGCCGGTCACCGCGACCGACAGCCCGGTCTCGGCCGCGGTCTCCCGGACGACGGTGTGGTTCGGATCCTCACCGTGGTCGACCGCCCCGCCGGGCAGCGACCAGGTGCCCGGTGTGCCGGATCGCTCCGACGCGCGGACCAGCAGAACTCGACCGGCCGAATCAGCACAAACTGCGTATGCCGCGATCCTGCGAAGCGGCGTCAGCGTGGTGGTCACGGGAAAAAATTCTCCCCCGGCCCGGTTACCCCCATCGAAAAGAGTCGGATTCCTGACTCAACGCTCCCGCCTCAGGGGGCGGTCAGGGTAGGGATCCGGGCGGTCACCGAGGTCGCCGCGACGCCCGGCGCGGACGGTGGAGACATGACAGCCTCCATCCCTCCCCAGGCTCCGTACAAGCAGCTCCGGCGACCGACCACCGACCGGATGGTGGCGGGTGTCGCCAGCGGCCTCGGCCGCTACCTCGACGTCGATCCCGTCCTGGTCCGAGTGATCTTCGCGGTCGCCGGGCTCCTCACCGGCGGGCTGGCGCTGCTCGCGTACCCGATCATGTGGTTCCTCATGCCCGAGGAGCCGGCGGGCGCACCCGCCTGGCCGCACCCCGCGGGCGCCGCGCCGCACGCGCCCGCCGCCGGAACCGTGCCGCCGGCGGGGTACGCCCCGGCCGGGCCCTACCCGCCGGCCGGTCCCGGCATGACCCCGCCGCAGCCGCCGACCGGGCCGGTGCCGCCGGCCGCCGGCTGAGCCGGGGTCACTCCCACTCGATGGTGCCCGGCGGCTTGCTGGTCACGTCCAGCACCACGCGGTTGACCTCGGCGACCTCGTTGGTGATCCGGGTGGAGATCCGGGCGACCACCTCGTAGGGCAGCCGGGACCAGTCGGCCGTCATCGCGTCCTCGCTGGAGACCGGGCGCAGCACCACGGGATGCCCGTAGCTGCGCCCGTCGCCCTGCACGCCGACGCTGCGGACGTCGGCCAGGAGCACCACCGGGAACTGCCACACGCCCCGGTCCAGGCCGGCGGCGGTGAGCTCCTCGCGGGCGATCAGGTCGGCCCGGCGGAGCACCTCGAGGCGCTCCCGGTCGACGGCGCCGATGATCCGGATGGCGAGGCCGGGGCCCGGGAACGGGTGCCGCCACACCATCGCCTCGGGCAGCCCCAGTTGCAGGCCGAGCGCCCGCACCTCGTCCTTGAACAGCGTGCGCAGCGGCTCGACGAGCGCGAACTTCAGGTCATCCGGCAGGCCGCCGACGTTGTGGTGGCTCTTGATGTTGGCGGTGCCGGCGCCGCCGCCGGACTCGACCACGTCGGGGTAGAGGGTGCCCTGCACGAGGAACTCGACGTCGCCGTGGGAGGCGATCTCCCGGGCGGCGGACTCGAAGACCCGGATGAACTCCCGGCCGATGATCTTGCGCTTCTGCTCCGGGTCGGTCACCCCGGCGAGCGCGCCGAGGAACCGGTCCGCGGCGTCGACCACCTTGAGCTTGATGCCGGTGGCCGCCACGTAGTCCTTCTCGACCTGCTCGGCCTCGCCGGCGCGCAGCAGGCCGTGGTCGACGAACACGCAGGTCAGCTGGTCGCCGACGGCCCGGTGGACCAGCGCCGCGGCGACCGCCGAGTCGACGCCGCCGCTCAGGCCGCAGATGACCTCCTTGTCACCGACCTGCTCGCGGATCCGGGCGACCTGCTCGTCGATGATGTTCTCCGGCGTCCAGGTGGGCTCGATGCCGGCGATCTCGTGGAGGAACCGGGCCAGGATCTCCTGGCCGTGGGCGGTGTGCCCGACCTCCGGGTGGAACTGCACCCCGGCCCGGCGGCCGGCCAGGTCCTCGAAGGCGGCGACCGGCGCGCCCGACGACTCGGCGGTCACCGTGAACCCGGCCGGCGCCTCGGTCACGCAGTCGCCGTGGCTCATCCAGACCGGCAGGTCGTCCGGGAGGTCGCGGAGCAGCACGCCGGCGTCCGGGCGGGCGCGCAGCGGGGTGCCGCCGTACTCCCGGTTGCCGGTGCGGGCCACGGTGCCGCCGAGCGCCTGGGCCATCGCCTGGAAGCCGTAGCAGATGCCGAAGACGGGTACGCCGGCCGTGAACATGCCGGCGTCGATCTGCGGGGCGCCCGGCGCGTAGACGCTGGACGGGCCTCCGGACAGGATGATCGCGGCCGGGTCCTTCGCCAGCATCTCGGCGACGGGCATGGTGTGCGGCACGATCTCGGAGTAGACGTTCGCCTCGCGCACCCGACGCGCGATGAGCTGGGCGTACTGGGCTCCGAGGTCCACCACGAGGACAGGGCGAGGCGTGCTCATGTGGGCAAAGCCTACCGACAGTCACGGGCGCCCCGGACACGCCCCGCCGGCCACCGCCCGACTTCCGCGATCTTGCAGTTTCCGCCCCGGCGAACGGGACAAACGCCGCGTTCCGGGGGCCGAAACTGCAAGATCGCGGGGGACGGAGGTCAGAGGCGTAGGGCTGCGGGGGCCTCGGGCGGTACCGCGGGGTTGCGCGGGGGGACCGGCTTCAGGCGGCGGTACGGAGCGCCCAGGGGCGGTCTCGGATCGTCCTCGCCCCTGTTCGGCCAGAGGGACATCGCCCTCTCCGCCTGCGCGGTGATCGTCAGCGACGGGTTCACCCCGAGGTTCGCGGTGACGGCCGCCCCGTCCACCACGTGCAGCCCCGGATGCCCGTAGACCCGGTGGTACGGGTCGATCACCCCGTCGGCCGGGGTGGCGCCGATGGCCGCGCCGCCGAGGATGTGCGCGGTCATCGGGATGTCGAACGGCTCGGTCAGGGCGCCGCCCGGCGTACCGCCGATCTCCTCGGCGAGCAGGCGGGCCGCCGTGTTGCCGGCCGGGATCCAGGTGGGGCTCGGCTCACCGTGCCCGGGAAGCGTGACGAGCCGCCGCCCGAGCGGCCCGCGTCGCCAGCGGGTGGTCAGCGAGTTGTCGAGCGACTGCATGACCAGGGCGATCACCGTCCGCTGGGACCAGTCGCGGACCGACAGCAGCCGCGCCGCGGTGCGGGGCTGGCGCAGCAGGACGCCGAACCAGCGCCGCAGGCGGTGCGGACCGCCGTCGACCAGCAGGGACTGGAGCAGCCCCATGGCGTTGGAGCCCCGCCCGTAGCGGACCGGCTCGATGTGCGTCTGCGGGTCGGGGTGGAACGAGCTGGTGATGGCGACGCCCTCGGTGAAGTCGAGCGCCCGGGCGCGGGCCTGGCCTCGGGGCACGGAGGCGCCGAGGATGGCCTCCGAGTTGGTCCGGGTCAGCTCGCCCAACCGCGGGGACAGGCCCGGCAGGGCGCCGCTCGCCCGCATCGCGTGCAGGAGCCGTTGGGTGCCGAGCGCGCCGGCCGCGAAGACGACCTGGTCGGCCCGGACCACCTGCCGACGCCGGCGCAGCCAGGCGCCGGTGCGGACGGTGTGCACCTCGTACCCGCCGTCGGACGCGGGGCGGACGGCGGTGACCGTGGTGAGCGGGTGCACCCGCGCGCCGAGCCGCTCGGCGAGCCACAGGTAGTTCTTGACCAGCGTGTTCTTGGCCCCCAGCCGGCAGCCCGTCATGCAGGAGCCGCAGTGCGTGCAGCCGGTGCGCTCCGGGCCGGCGCCGCCGAAGTACGGGTCGGCGGCCCGCTGGCCGGGACGGCCGATGTGCACGCCGACGGGCGTGGCGTGGAACGTGTGGCCCACCCCCATCCGCGCGGCCACCGCCCGCATGGCCCGGTCCGCGCCGGTCTCCCGCGGGTACGTGGTGACGCCGAGCATCCGCTTCGCCTGGTCGTAGTGCGGCGCGAGCTCGTCCCGCCAGTCGGTGATGTCGCGCCACTGCGGATCGGCGTAGAACGCGGGCAGCGGCTCGTAGAGGGTGTTGGCGTAGACCAGCGAGCCGCCGCCCACCCCCGCCCCGGAGAGCACGAGCACCCCGCCACCGGCCCGCCGGTCGGCCGAGCGGAGCAGCGTGATTCGCTGGATGCCGTAGCAGCCCAGCCCCGGCGCCCAGAGGAAGCGGCGCAGCCGCCACGACGTCTCCGGGAACTCGTCGTCGGCGAAGCGCCGCCCGGCCTCCAGCACTCCGACGGAGTAGCCCTTCTCGGCGAGCCGCAGGGCCGCGACGCTGCCACCGAAGCCGGACCCGATGACCACCACGTCGTACCGCATGACCGCATCATTACCGGTCGGTAGCCGTCGCGCCAGGGGCGTTTTCACGGGATCATCCACACTCGGCGCATCGGCGCCACGGGGCGGCAACCGGAGGCACCCGTCGGAACGTCACAGAGGTACGGGTGGAAGGGGTCGCCAGATGAGCCTCGGGTCAGGTCTGACACGCCGTCGCTGGCTGGTCGGCGTGCTGCTGCTCGCCGCGATCGTGCTCGTCACCGCCGGTGGGGTGGTGGCCGTCCGGCTGGTGGGCGACCGGGGCCCGGACACCGGCGCGGCATCGGGCGCCTCGGGAAGCCCCTCCCCGAGCACACCGGTCCCGTCCCCCAGCCCGTCCACCTCGCCCCCGCCGCCGCCGGGTGCCGACATCACCGGCCCGCTCAACCTGCTGCTCGTGGGTGTGGACACCCGGGTCAGCGTCCCCGGGTGGGAGCCGCACGCCGACGCCGTCCTGGTGCTGCACGTGCCCCGGGGGCTCGACCGGGCGTACCTGTTCTCGCTCCCCCGCGACCTGGTGGTCGACATCCCGGCCTTCCCGAAGGCCGGCTACCGCGGCGGGCGGACCAAGCTGACCCACGCCATGAGCTACGGCAGCCGGGTGCCGGGCCGCCCGAAGCAGCCGAACACCGCGCAGGGGTACGAGCTGGTGCGCAGCACCGTGAGCGGGTACACGGGGCTGCGCATCGACGCGGGCGCGGTGATCACCTTCAACGGCTTCGACCGGCTCGTGGACAGCCTCGGCGGGGTGGACATCTACGTCGACCAGCGGGTCGAGTCGCGGCACCGCCGGCCCGACGGCCGGCACCGGGAGCCCGGCGCGGGTGGGTACGTCGGGCCGCAGATGGTCTACGAGAAGGGCAACCGCCACCTCACCGGATGGCAGGCGCTGGACTACGCGCGGCAGCGCTACATCCCCGGCGGGGACTACAGCCGGCAGCGGCACCAGCAGCAACTGATCCGGGCCCTCGCCCGCAAGATCCTGGACCAGGGGCTCGCCCGTGACCCCGACCGGGTGCAGCAGGTCGCCGACGCGCTCGGCGACACGCTCGTCTACGCCGGTGGCGGGCGGCGGCTCGTCGAGTTCGCGTACGCCCTGGGTGGCCTGCCGGCGGACCGGTTCGTGCTGGTCGGCCTGCCCGGCTCGTCGGTCGGCTCCGGCGGCTCCTACCGCGGCGAGCAGCTCACCTCGGTGGGCCGCCGCTTCCTCACCGAACTCCGCGCCGGCCGTGCCGAGCCCTACCTGTCCGCCCACCCCACCCTGCGGGTGAAGACCTAGAGGGGCTTGGGCTCGGCGGGACGGGTGGTGCCGTAGAGCCAGGCGTCGAAGAGGCCCTTGAGCTTCTTGCCCGAGACGCGTTCGGCCAACGCGACGAACTCCTCGGTGGTGCCGTTGCTGTTGCGCTTCTCCGCCGCCCAGGTCTTCAGGATCTCGAAGAACGCCTTGTCGCCGACCGCGACCCGCAGCGCGTGCACCGTCATCCCGCCGCGCTGGTAGACCGCGTCGCTGAACAGGTTCGCCACACCCGGCTTGCCGGGCGGGGTCCGCCAGAACTGGCTGGGCGAGCCCGCGTAGCGGGTGGCGAAGGCGGCCGCGGCCCGCCGGCCCTCGCTGTGCTCGGCCCACAGCCACTCGGCGTACGTGGCGAGCCCCTCGTTGAGCCAGATGTCCTGCCACCGCGAGAGCGCCACGCTGTCGCCGTACCACTGGTGCGCCAGCTCGTGCGCCACCACGCCCGTGTTCACGCCCTGCCGGAAGAACCCGGCGGAGTAGACCGGCCGTGACTGCGTCTCCAGCGCGTACCGGATCCGCGAGTCGGAGACGACCACCCCGCCGTACGCCTCGAACGGGTACGGCCCGAAGACGCTCTCCAGGTAGTCGGCCACCTCGACGGTCTTCGCGATCGACTCGTCCGCCGCGCCCTCGGAGATGCCGCTCTCGACGGCGCTGAACACGGGCCGTCCCTTGTGCTCGCCGGTGGTCACCCGGAGCTTGCCGATCACCACAAAACTCAGGTAGCTGGCCATCGGCTGACGCTCGGACCACTTCCAGGTCGTCCAGCCGCCGCTGCCGGACCTCCCGGCCGGCACCCCGTTGCTGACCGCCGTCAACCCGTCCGGGACGGTGATCTCGAAGTCGTACGTGGCCTTGTCGGACGGGTGGTCGTTGACCGGAAACCACGTGCTCGCCGACTCGGGCTGGCCGAGCGCGATCGCGCCGGTCTGCGTGTGGAGGAAACCGCCCAGCCCGAGCACCTCGTTCTCCAGCGGCGCGGGCTCGCCCTCGTACGCCACCTCGACGACGAAGCCGTTGCCGGCGATCAGGCCGTGGGCCGGCGTCACCACCAGCTCGTCGCCCTTACGGGAGTGCTTCGCGGGCGCACCGTCCACGGTCACCGACCGCACGGTCATCCCGGCGAGGTCCAGATTGAACGCCGACAGGTCGGCGGTCGCCGCGGCGTGCACGGTCGTGGTGCCGCTGAGCCGGTCCTTCGCCGGCTCGTAGCGGACCTTCACCGTGTACCGGCCGACGTCGTAGCCGCCGTTGCCGTAGGTGGGGAAGTACGGGTCACCCGCGCCGGCCGCTCCGGGCTTGAACTCCCGGGCGGCCGCCGACGACGGCGCGGCCGCCGGCGCGGGGTCCGAGCCGGCCGGCGCCGAGTCGCAACCGGCCAGCAGGGCGCCGGTCAGCACCAGACCGCCAGCCACCCGCAGAGCACGCCGTGGCAGCCCCATCGCCTCGCCCTCCCGCAGTGTCGACGGCTTCCGCGCCCGTCGTCGGCGCCCGGTCGCCCGGCCCGCCCCGCTGAGGCAGCGGCCGGCACCTCGTCGCCCGGTCCGTCCGCGGCAGCCTACCGAGGAACCATCACGGGGTCGTCACGGCAGGGCGGGGGCGCTGCCGCCCACCAGCCAGGCGTCGAGGAACGGTCGCAGTTGCCGGCCGGCCACCCGTTCGGCGAGGGCCACCAGGTCGTCGGTGGTGCCGTTGCCGTCGCGCCGCTGCGCCGTCCACTCGCGAAGGATCCGGAAGAAGGCGTCGTCGCCGACCGCGCGGCGCAGCGCGTGCACGGCGAGGGCGCCACGCTTGTAGACGGCCGTGCCGAACATCGCCTCCCGACCGGGGTCGATCGAGGGCTGCGACCAGTCGGTGGCCGCGTACTGCGCCTCGAACGCGCGCTGCGCCGTCCGGCCGCCGTCGTGCTCCTCCCAGAGCCATTCGGCGTACGTGGCGAAGCCCTCGTTGAGCCAGATGTCGCTCCACCGGCTCAGCGAGACGCTGTCACCGAACCACTGGTGGGCCAGCTCGTGCGCCACCACGCTCGGGTTCGGCCGGCCGCCGAGGAAGAAGCCCGGCCCGTACACGGGCCGCGACTGCGTCTCCAGCGCGTACCCGATCCGTTCGTCGGTCACCGCGATGCCGCCGTACGCCTCGAACGGGTACGGCCCGAAGCGCCCGGCCAGGAAGTCGGCGATCTCGCCGGTGCGGGCCAGCGAGGTGGCGGCCGGGCCGTCCGCCGGCTCGTTGGAGGGCACCGCGGTGACGATGGGCCGGCCCGCGTGCGTGCCCGTGGTCACCCGGTAGTCGCCGATCACCAGGGTCGTGAGGTAGCTGGCCATCGGCGACCGCTCGCTCCAGCGCCAGGTGGTCCAGCCGCCGTCGCTGCGTCGCTCCCCCGGCGCCCCGTTGCTCAACGCCGCGAGCCCGTCCGGCACGGTCACCGCGATGTCGTAGGTGGCCTTGTCCGACGGGTGGTCGTTGACCGGGAACCAGGTGGCCGCCGAGTCGGGTTGGCCGAGCGCTATCGCCCCGTCGTCGGTGTGCAGGAAGCCGCCGCTGCCCAACGCGCCGTCGGTGACCGGCGCCGGCACCCCGCCGTACGCGACCTCGACGGTGAAGCGGGCGCCCCGGGGAAGCCCGCGGGGCGGGGTGACGACCAGCTCGTCCCCGGCGCGGCGGTGCTCGGCCGGCGCGCCGTCGACCACCACCCGGTCGACGGTCAGGCCGGCGAGGTCCAGGTTGAACCGGGACAGCCCCTGGGTGGCCGTCGCGGTGAGCGTCGCGCGCCCGGTCAGCCGGTCGGACGCCGGGTCGTAGCGCACGTCGAGGGCGTAGTGCCCCACGTCGTACCCGCCGTTGCCGTGCCCCGGGACGTACGGGTCGCCGAGGTCCGCGCTGCCCGGACGGAACGCGCCGTCCTCCTTGGACGGCGTGCAGCCGGCGGCCGCGAGCGCGACCGCCAGCGCGGCGGCGAGCACGAATCGCGGGGAGAGACGACGCACCGGCCGAGCCTATCGGCGCGGCCGGTGCGGTGCGGTGGGTTCGCGCAGGTCAGCGGTCGAGGACCAGGCCGACCTTCTGGAACTCCTTGAGGTCCCGGTAGCCGCACTTGGCCATGGCCCGGCGCAGGCCGCCGAAGAGGTTGAGCTGGCCGTCGGGCTCGTCGGCGGGGCCGAAGAGGACCTGCTCCATGGTGCCGAGCGGCTCGTTGGCGGGCTCGAACGCGCCGCGCGGCAGCGACGGGTGGCTGGCGGCCGAGTGCCACCAGGCGCCCCCGGCCGGCGCCTCCTCGCAGAGCGACAACGGCTCGCCGAGCATCACGGCGTCCGCGCCGCAGCCGAGCGCCTTCGCGATGTCGCCGGAGGTCTGCATGTCGCCGTCGGCGATGAGGTGCACGTACCGACCGCCGGTCTCGTCGAGGTAGTCGCGGCGGGCCGCCGCCGCGTCGGCGATCGCGGTGGCCATCGGCACCCGGATGCCGAGCACCGACTCGGTGGTCGACCAGTCGTCCCCGCCGATGCCGACGATCACGCCGGCCGCGCCGGTACGCATGAGGTGCAGCGCGGTCTTGTAGTCGGTGCAGCCGCCCACGATCACCGGCAGGTCGAGGTCGGCGATGAACTCCTTGAGGTTCAGCGGCTCGTCGGTGGTCGAGACGTGCTCGGCGGAGACGATGGTGCCCTGGATGACCAGGATGTCCACGCCGGCGTCGAGGATGACCGGGGCGAGCGCCAGCGTGTGCTGCGGGGAGACGCGCACCGCCACCGTGCCGCCGCCCGCGCGCAGCTCCCGGACCCGCTCGGCGATGAGGTCCGGACGGATCGGCTCGGCGTACACCTCCTGGAGCCGCTTGGTGGCGGGGGCGTCCTCGTCGAGCCCGGCCAGCTCCTCGAGCACCTTGGTGGGGTTCTCGTAGCGGGTCCAGAGCCCCTCGACGTTGAGCACGCCGAGGCCGCCGAGCTGCCCGAGCCGGACCGCCGAGGCGGGGCTCATGGTGGCGTCGGAGGGGTGGCCCACACACGGGATGCCGAACTGGTAGGCGTCGAGCTGCCAGGACGTGGAGACGTCGTCGACGTCCCGGGTCCGGCGGCTCGGCACGATCGCGATGTCGTCCAGGTGGTAACCGCGCTGCGCGGTCTTGCCCAACCCGATCTCGACCACGTCACGCATGGGTCAACTCCAGGTGTGTTCGGGGGTGGTGGGGGAGGTCAGCGGGTGTGGTAGTTGGGCGCCTCGACGGTCATCTGGATGTCGTGCGGGTGGCTCTCCTTGAGGCCCGCCGCGGTGATCCGGATCAGCTGGCCGCGCTCGTGGAGCTCGGGGATGCTCTCGGCGCCGGCGTACCCCATCGCCAGCCGCAGGCCGCCGACCAGCTGGTGGGCCACCCGGGACAGCGGGCCGCGGTACGGCACCTGACCCTCGACGCCCTCCGGGACCAGCTTCTCGTCGCTGGTCACGTCCTGCTGGAAGTAGCGGTCCTTCGAGTACGACTTGGCCTGCCCGCGGGACTGCATCGCGCCGAGCGAGCCCATGCCGCGGTACGCCTTGAACTGCTTGCCGTTGACGAAGATCAGCTCGCCGGGGCTCTCCTCGCAGCCCGCGAGCAGGCTGCCGAGCATCACCGTGTCGGCGCCGGCGACCAGCGCCTTCGCGATGTCGCCCGAGTACTGGATGCCGCCGTCGCCGATCACCGGCACACCGGCGGGGCCGGCGGCCCGGGCCGCCTCCATGATCGCGGTGATCTGCGGGACACCCACGCCGGCGACGATCCGGGTGGTGCAGATCGCACCCGGGCCCACGCCGACCTTCACGCCGTCGGCGCCCGCGTCGACCAGGGCCTTCGCCCCGGCGTACGTGGCCACGTTGCCGCCCACGACGTCGACCGTCACGTCCTTCTTGAGCCGGCGGACCATGTCGAGCACGGCCCGCTGGTGGCCGTGCGCCGTGTCCACGATCAGCACGTCCACGCCCGCGTCGACGAGGGCCCGGGCCCGCTTGTACGCGTCCTCGCCGACGCCGATCGCGGCGGCCACGCGCAGCCGGCCCGCCTCGTCCTTGGTGGCGTCCGGGTACTGCTCGCTCTTGGTGAAGTCCTTCACCGTGATCAGCCCGCGCAGCCGCCCGGAGCCGTCCACGATCGGGAGCTTCTCCACCTTGTGCTGGCGCAGCAGGGCCAGCGCCTCGTCCTTGCTCACGCCGACGGGCGCCGTGATCAGCGGGGCCCGGGTCATGATCTCCCGAACCGGGGTGGCCGGGTCGGAGACGAAGCGCATGTCGCGGTTCGTGACGATGCCCACCAGCTGGCCGTCACCGTCGACGACCGGCACGCCGGAGATCCGGTAGCGGCCGCAGAGCGCGTCGACGTCGCGCAGCGTGTCGTCGGGGCTCGCCGTCACCGGGTTGGTGATCATGCCGGACTCGGAGCGCTTCACGAGGTCGACCTGGAGCGCCTGGTCCTCCACCGAGAGGTTGCGGTGCAGCACCCCGATGCCACCCTGACGGGCCATGGCGATCGCCATCCGGGCCTCGGTCACCGTGTCCATGGCGCTGGACAGCAGCGGGATGGAGAGGGTCACGTTGCGGGTCAGCCGGGTGACGGTGTTGACCCGGCTGGGCACCACGTCCGACTCGCCGGGCTGGAGGAGCACGTCGTCGAAGGTGAGGCCGAGCGGCACCACCCGGGCCGAGCCGGCCGGGAGTTCCGGCAGGTGGCCGCCCAGCTCGCCGTGGTCGGCGCCGGCCGGACGATCGGTGCTGGGCGAATTTTCCACGATTGCTCCCCTGAGCTGGATGTACGGGCTTCAGCGAGGTGGCGCGGGCGGCACCGGAGGGGCGCCGCACGCGGCGCGTCGCACCATCGTACCCGTGCAGCTCGGCCGGCCCCGCGTCGCGCCGGGCCGGCCCCACACGCGCCCGGGGGGCGGGCGTGGCCGGGGTGTTGGGTCTACGGTGAGGGGGTGCACGACGAGCCCATCGACCCGTTCAACGGCGACCCGGCCGATCCGGCGGCGGGGCTGCACGATCCGGGCGACGACGCGCCGCTCGACCCGCTGACCGACGTCGAGCGCCAGGACGTGCTGGAGGACCTCGCCGACCTGGAGATCTACCAGGCCCTGCTGGCGCCCATCGGGGTGCGCGGGCTGGTGATCGAATGCGAGGACTGCCGCGAGCCGCACTACTTCGACTGGGACCTGCTCCGGGGCAACCTGCGCCACCTGTTGAGCTCCGGCCGGCCGCGCGTGCACGAGCCCGCCTACGACCCGGATCCGGACCACTACGTCACCTGGGAGTACGCCCGGGGCTACGCGGACGGCGTGCACGACACGCTGACCGAGGGGAACGACGAGGAGTCGGGGAGCGACGAGCCCACCGACCGGTGAGTCGAGCGCCCGACCGCCCGGTCGGCGGCGGCCCGCCGCCCGGAGGTCGGCTCCGGCTCAGGCCACCAGGCCGGCGCGGAAGCCCGCGGCCACCGCGTGCGCCCGGTCCCGCGCCCCGAGCTTGCGGAACAGCCGGCGCGCGTGCGTCTTGACGGTGTCCTCGGAGACGAACAGCTCCCGCCCGATCTCGGCGTTGCTCTTGCCCTCGGCCATGCCGAGCAGCACCTGAAGCTCGCGCTCGGTGAGGCCGATGGCCGCCCGCGCGGCCCGTACGTTCGGGGCGGGTCGCTGGCCGTCGTCCGGTGACGTGTCCTCGGGGTCGCCTCCGGCGCCCTCCGGGCCGTCGTCGCCGCGCTGCACCGGCACCACGGCCGGTGCGCCGCCCGGCCCCTCCTCGGGACCGGCCGTCCAGCCCGGGCCGGGATCGCCGCCGCGGCGGCCGGCCGGCGCGGACCGGACCGGCCCACCGACGGCCGCCGTGTCCCGCGCCGGGTCGGTGACCCGGTGCCGGGCCGCCCGCCCCGGTGCGGAGAGCAGCAGGAGGGCCTTGGCCACGGCGCTCGTGAGGTCGTGGTCGGCGCCCTGGATCAGGCCGCGGGCGCCCGCGCTGATGGTGGCCGCGGCCGCCTCGGACTCCTCGGCGCCGAACAGCAGCACCGCGGCGTGCGGTGCGCGGGCCAGCACGCGGCGGACGAAGCCGGCGCTGTCCGGCCGGGTGAGCGCCGTGTCGGCGAGCACCACGTCGGGCTGGCGCTCCGCGAGCCGCAGCATCACCTCGGGATCGGAGACGGCGGTACGGACGACCGCGGACAGACCGAGCCGGGCTGCTGCGGACGTGAGATGTTGCGCCGCAAGTGGTGTCCGGACGCACACAAGAACGGTACGCACTGTGGTCTCCTCTCCGCCCACGAGCAGACCATGACCGGGTGGGCCCGGGAGGAGGTTCCCGGCAATCCTCCGAACTTTTCCGACAGAAGGGGCATATGCCGCAACTTGCCGGACGTTTTGGATCACACACGTGTGAGTTGCCGACGGCGCGGGTACCGGAGTTCAGGCCGGGAACGGTGCGCCTGTGCGGCCCGCCGCCCGAAGACCGGCCATGAGTATCTCGCGGTGCCGCGCGGGAGGAGGGGTGCTGATGTCGAACGTACGTAGACTGCCCGGACCCATCGTCGATCTCTGGGACTGGCAGCGACTCGGCGCCTGCCGGGGCCGGGACAGCGCCCAGTTCTTCCACCCCGACGGCGAGCGGGGCTCGTCCCGGCTCCGCCGCGAGTCGGGGGCGAAGGCGGTCTGCCGTGCGTGCCCCGTCCGGGCCGAGTGCGCCGCCCACGCGCTGTCCGTCCGCGAACCGTACGGCGTCTGGGGTGGCTTCAGCGAGTCCGAGCGGCTGCGCCTGCTGGCCATCGGCTGGGAGGACCTGGCCGACCGTCGCCAGGCCCGGGTCGACGTCGGCCGGCTGGAGGCGCGCCTCGGCCGCCCGCACAAGTCGACCATGCCCGCCCAGCGCAACGTGGCCTGAGCGGCACCCCACCGATCTCCGGCGCCGCGTCCCCGAACGGGGGCGCGGCGCCGCGCCGTGGCGGAGAGGCGGGTCAGCGGACGGTCACCGTCACCGTGTGCCAGCCGGTGGCGCCGTCCGGAACGACATCCTGCCGGCGCTCGGTCTGCGTCTCGCCCGTGGCGTCGGTGGCGCGCACCTGGAGGCGGTGCTCGCCCGGCGTGGCGTCCCAGCGCCACGACCACTGCACCCAGGTGTCCACCGAGACGGTGGGAGCCAGCTCCGCGTCGTGCCAGGGGCCCTCGTCGACGCGTACCTCGACCCGGCGGACGCCCCGGTGCTGCGCCCACGCCACCCCGGCCACCACGACCGGGCCGGCGGTCAGCCGGTTGCGCGCCCGGGGCGCGTCGATCCGTGACTGCGTCTTGATCGGCCCCTGCGCCGACCATCCGCGCGGCACCCAGTACGCGTCGAAGTCCGCGAAGCTCGTCAACTCCAGCTCGGTCACCCACTTGCACGCCGACACGTAGCCGTAGAGACCGGGCACCACCATCCGGACCGGGAACCCGTGCTCCACGGGCAGCGGCTCCCCGTTCATCCCGACCGCCAGCAACGCGTCCCGCCCGTCGCGCAGCGCCGCCGTCGGGGTGCCGCAGGTCCAGCCGTCGACCGAGCGGGCGACCACCTGGTCGGCGCCCTCCTCCGGCCCCGCCTCGTCCAGCAGCTCCCGTATCGGGACGCCCAGCCACCGGGCGTTGCCGACGAGGTCCCCACCGACCTCGTTGGAGACGCAGGCCAGCGTGACGTACCGCTCCACCAGCGGACGCGCCAGCAGGTCGGCGAAGCTCAAGGTGATCGGGTTGCGGACCCGCCCGTGGATGCGCAGCCGCCAGCTCTCCGGGTCGACCTGCGGCACCACGAGGGCCGTGTCGATCCGGTAGAAGCCGAAGTTCGGGGTGACGTAGGGCGCGAGCTGGGTCAGCGACAGGTCCGCCCCCGCGGGCACCGCGGGGGCGGGCGACGCCGGGGCGGGCAGCACCACGGCCTTCCGGGCCGCGGACACCCCGCGCCGGCCGGCCAGCCAGTGCCCGCCCAGTCCGGCCACGGCCGCCGCGCCGAGCAGCGCCCCGGCACCGGTGAGGAAGCGCCGCCGGGACTCCGGGGCGATGCTCTCCAGCGGCGCGCCGACAGTCGCGAGCCCGGTGGTCGCGGGGCCGGTGGTCGCGGGGCCGGTGGTCACGGCGCCCGTCGACGATCCTGGCGCGGTTACCTCAGCGGCCTCCTGTCGAGCTGCCCCAGAAATGGGGCGCCCCATTTCTGGGGCAGCTCGACAGGGGACGGAGTCCTCAGGCGGAGCTGCGGCCGAGGCTGTGGCGGAGACCTGCGGCGGGGCCGAGACCTGCGACAAGCCCGGTACCGAGACCTGCGGCGGGGCCGGAACCTGCGACAAGCCCGTGGCGGACACCTGCGACGGGCCCGTGGGCCGGGCGGTGGGCGGGGTCCAGGGCCAGGGGTCGAGCTCCAGCGGCCCGGCGACGAAAGCCCAGAGCACCGCCGCGCCGAGCCCCGCGCCGACGAGCGACGGCAACGCGTCCGCGGCGTCCGCGCCGGCGCGGGTGAGCGCCGCGGCCACGCCGAGCGCCCCGAAGGCGGCGATGCCCGCGAGGCCGACCGCGAGCCGGCGTACGGACAGCACGCCCAGCAGCGCGGCGAAACCGGCCAGCAGCACGGCCGTCCCGATCAGGAGGGCAGGCTTGTCGTACGTGCCGAACAGGTCGATGGCGAACTGCTTGAGCGGCTCCGGGACGGTGTCGACGACCACTCCCCCGACCGCGACCAGCGGCGCCGACCGGGGGCCGGTCAGCACGGCCACCACCTCCGCGACGCCGATCGCCACGGCGGCGGCGGTGATCCCGGCCAGGGCGGCGAACCGGCGGTTCGTGGTGCTCATCGGCCCAGTGTTTCCGATCGACCGGCCGGCCGGTAGTGCCGGAGGCACCCGGTGGCCAGGGCCACGTACGCGTCGGGGCACACCGCCGGACGACGGTGTGCCCCGACCGGGCGTACGACGTGCGTCAGAAGCCCGGGCCGTGCTGGTGGCCGTGGCCGTGCGAGTGGCCGTGGCCGCCCGCGGCGGCCGGCTCCGGCTCGGCCGGCTTCTCGACCACGAGGCTCTCCGTGGTGAGCAGCAGGCCGGCGATGGAGGCGGCGTTGGCGACGGCGTTGCGGGTCACCTTCACCGGGTCCACGATGCCGGACTTGGCCAGGTCGACGTACTCGCCGGTGGCGGCGTTCAGGCCGGTGCCCCAGTCGGCGCCCGCGACCTTCTGCACCACCACGTAGCCGTCGTGGCCGGCGTTCTGGGCGATCCAGCGCAGCGGCTCGACGAGCGCCTTGCGCACGATCGAGACGCCGACCTTCTCGTCACCGGTGAAGCCGAGGTCGTCGTCCAGCGCTGGGAGGATCTGCGCGAGGGCCGCGCCGCCGCCGGGCACCGTGCCCTCCTCGACCGCGGCCTTGGTCGCGGCGATGGCGTCCTCGATGCGGTGCTTGCGCTCCTTCATCTCGACCTCGGTCGCCGCGCCCACCTTGATGACCGCGATGCCGCCCGAGAGCTTCGCGAGCCGCTCGGAGAGCTTCTCCCGGTCCCACTCGGAGTCCGAGGCCTCGATCTCCTTGCGGATCTGGGCCACCCGGTCGGCGACGTCGGCGCTCTGGCCGCCGCCGTCGACGATCGTGGTGTTGTCCTTGTCGACCACGACGCGGCGGGCCGAGCCCAGCACCTCGAGGCCGACCTGGTCGAGCTTGTAGCCCAGCTCGGGGGCGATCAGCTCGGCGCCGGTGAGGATCGCCATGTCCTGGAGCATCGCCTTGCGGCGGTCGCCGAAGCCCGGGGCCTTCACCGCGCAGACCTTGAGGGTCTTGCGGAGCGAGTTGACCACGAGGGTGGCCAGCGCCTGGCCCTCGACGTCCTCGGCGATGATCAGCAGCGGCTTGCTGTTCTGCAGGATCTTCTCCAGCAGCGGCAGCAGCTCCTCGATCGCCGAGATCTTCTGCGTGGTGATCAGGATGTACGGGTCCTCCAGGACCGACTCCTGCGCCTCCGCGTCGGTGACGAAGTTCGGGGAGATGAAGCCCTTGTCGAACTGGAGACCCTCGGTCACGTCCAGCTCGGTGGCGAGGGTGGAGCCCTCCTCGACGGTGATGACGCCGTCGCGGCCGACCTTCTCCATCGCCTCGGCGATCAGGTCGCCGATGGCCGCGTCCTGCGCGGAGACCGTCGCGACGTGCGCGATGGACTCCCGGCCGGCCACCTCGACGGCCCGGCCGAGCAGCGCCTCGGAGACCTTGCCGGCCGCCGCGTCGATGCCCCGCTTGAGGCCGGTCGGGTTGGCGCCGGCGGCCACGTTGCGCAGGCCCTCACGGACCATGGCCTGGGCGAGCACGGTCGCGGTGGTGGTCCCGTCGCCGGCGACGTCGTTGGTCTTGGTCGCCACCTCCTTGACCAGCTGCGCGCCGAGGTTCTCGTACGGGTTGGTGAGCTCGATCTCCTTGGCGATGGTCACACCATCGTTGGTGATCGTCGGCGCACCGAATTTCTTGTCCAGGACGACGTTGCGCCCGCGCGGGCCGAGGGTGACCTTCACCGCGTCCGCGAGGGCGTTGACACCGTGCTCCAGCAGGTGTCGGGCGTCGTCCGAGAAGCTCAGGATCTTCGCCATGGATGTCCCTTCAAGCGGCGGTGCCCCGGCCCGGCGAACCGGACCGGGGCAACGACACTGATCGGTTGCTTACTTCTCGATGACCGCGAGGACGTCGCGGGCGGAGAGCACCAGGTACTCCTCGCCGGCGTACTTGACCTCGGTGCCGCCGTACTTCGAGTAGATGACGGTGTCGCCGACCTTGACGTCAACCGGGATCCGGTTGCCCTTGTCGTCGACGCGGCCCGGGCCGACAGCGAGGACGGTGCCCTCCTGCGGCTTCTCCTTGGCGGTGTCGGGGATCACGATGCCCGACGCCGTGGTGGTCTCAGCCTCGTTCGCCTGGACCAGGATCCGGTCCTCGAGCGGCTTGATCGCAACCTTGGTCGCGGTAGTCACGGGCATACCCTCCTGGGGTACTGGTTTCTGTGCCGGCCGGCGGGGCCGGCCAGGTCAATCTGCCACATGCCACCGGGCGGGGCCGTCGTCGCGGGTGCCGGTCCGCCTGGCGTTCAGCCACCGAGTCACCAGGACCCGGAAGCTGGCACCCTCGGGGTGAGAGTGCTAATCGCAGGTTATTCCGTGGCTAGCACTCCGTCAAGGAGAGTGCCAACCCCCAGGGCGGCGCGTCGCGGCCGGCCACCACAATGACCGGGTGGATCTCGACCAGCTCGCCGCCCTGCGTACCCCCGAGGGAACGGCCGCGCTCGACGCGGCGGCGCGGGTGGCCGACGCCGACCCGCTGGCCGCGGCGTCCGCGCTCCGCGCGGCCGGGGTGCCCGCCGGGCTCGCGGCGGCGGCGCTCACCCAGGTCGCGCTGCGCCGCCGGGCCGCGGGCAAGTTCGGGCCCGCGGCGGCCGGGATGTTCCTCACCCGCGCCGGCCTGGAACAGGCCACCCGGGGCGTGGTCGCCGCACGGCGCGCCGAGCGCCTCCGCGCCGCCGGGGTGGGCAGCCTCGCCGACCTCGGCTGCGGGCTCGGCGCCGACGCGCTCGCCGCCGCCCGCGCGGGCATCCGCGTGTACGGGGTGGAGGCCGACCCGCTGACCGCCGCCATGGCCGCGGCCAACGCCGAGGCGGCCGGGCTGTCCGACCTCTTCACCGTCGAGTGCGGCGACGCCACCGCGTTCGACGTGAGCCGGGTCGACGCGGTCTTCTGCGACCCGGCCCGGCGGGCCGCCGGCACCGGCCGGCGGCTCTTCGACCCGAACGCCTACTCGCCGTCCTGGGACTTCGTGACGGCGCTCGCCGAGCGGGTGCCGCGCACCGTCGTGAAGGTGGCGCCGGGGATCGACCATCGGCTGATTCCCGCCGGCGCCGAGGCCGAGTGGGTCGGCGTGGACGGCGACCTCGTCGAGGCGGCGCTCTGGTGCGGCCGGCTCGCCGAGGTGCCCCGGCGCGCCACGCTCCTCCGGGACGACCCCGCGACGCCCGCCCGCCAGCTCACCGGCGCGGGCGACCGGGAGGCGGCCGTGGGGCCGGTACGCCGCTTCCTGCACGACCCCGACCCCGCCGTGGTACGCGCGCACCTGATCGCCGAACTGGCCGACGACCTCGGCGCGACCCTGGCCGACCCCGCCATCGCCTACCTGTACGCGGACACCCCCGCGCAGAGCCCGTTCACCCGCTGCCTGGAGGTCACCGACGTGCTCCCGTTCTCGCTGAAGCGGCTGCGCGCGCTCCTGCGGGAACGACGCGTCGGCCGTGTGGAGATCCTCAAGCGCGGCTCGGCGCTCACTCCCGAACAGCTCCGGCGTGACCTGCGCCTCTCCGGCGACGCGGCGGCCAGCGTGGTGCTCACTCGGGTCGCCGGGCAGCCCACGGTGCTGCTCTGTCAACCGGTCCCCGCCGGTCGACGGTAGGTTGTCGACCGTGGCGGGACAGGGCACACCGGCGACGGCACTGCTGACCAAGCGGAAGATCGCGCACAGCGTCCACCCGTACGACGTGGACCCGGACGCGCCCAACTACGGGGCGCTGGCCGCTGCCGCGCTCGGCGTACCGCCGGAGCGGGTGTTCAAGTCACTGGTCACCGAGGTGGACGGCGTGCTCACCGTGGCCGTGGTGCCGGTCACCGGTGAGCTGGACCTCAAGGCCCTCGCGGCGGCCGTCGGGGGCAAGCGGGCGGCCCTCGCCAACCGCGCGGTCGCCGAGCGCACGACCGGGTACGTCCGCGGCGGGATCAGCCCGCTCGGCCAGCGCAGGCGGCTCCCCACGGTGCTCGACTCCTCGGCGCTGACCTTCCCCACGATCTACGTGTCGGCGGGCCGCCGCGGCCTCCAGCTCCAACTCGCCCCGGCCGACCTCGTGACCCTGACCCAGGCGCAGGTGGCGCCCGTCGCCTCCGGCCGCGCCTAGACGCGCGACGTCCGCACTTCAGTCGATGGACGCCGACGGAACCCGCCGGGGAGCCGGGCTGCGTACGCTGTCGGCGTGGACGTCGAGCTGCGCGCCTCCGACGACGACCGCCAGCGCGTGGTCGCCGAGTTGCAGGGGCACACGGCGGCGGGCCGACTCACCCTGGACGAGTTCTCCGACCGGGTCGGCGCCGCCTGGAACGCCAGGACGCTCGGCGACCTCGCCGCGCTGACCCGCGACCTGCCCGCGCCGGCGGGCCCCGCCGCTCCGGCGGCGCGACACGGCCGCCGCGAACTGCTGGCCGTCTTCGCCGCCGCCGCGCTCACCCTGCTCCTGCTCGGGCTGTTCATGGCCGTCAGCCGCTGACGCGGAGCGCCTTCCCCGGTCTCGACGGGCCACCGGAAACGGTGAACTGATCGCGCGGTCGGTCCGTACCAGTGTCCGACGGGCGGCCGGCGGGGTGGTCGCCGCCCGGTCGGACGTGGTCGGCCGCACCGAGGAGGCATCGCACTGATGGCACCGCTCAGATCCGCTCGTCGCCGGTCGGGCCACCGGCTTCACCGCGCGGCGGCGCTGCTCGTCGCGATCGTGGCCGGGGTCGGCGTGGTGCCCGGCGTGGCCGCGGCCGCGCCCGCCGGCGGGCAGCAGCTCAACGCGGCGGACATGACCCTCCTCAACGGTGTACGGCTGGCCGGGCTGTGGGAGATGCCGGCCGGGCAGATGGCGGCCGAGAAGGGCCAGTCCGCGAAGGTACGGGAGATCGGCGCGGGCATCGCGGGCGAGCACCAGCAGCTGGACCAGCTCGTCGTGGACGCGGCCAACAAGCTGCGCGCGAGCATCCCCTCGGAGCCCACGGCCGAACAGAAGGGCTGGCTCGCGGAGATGCAGAACGCCTCCGGCGCCCGGTTCGACCAGATCTTCGTGACCCGCCTCCGGGTCGCGCACGGCAAGATCTTCCCGGTGATCGGCGCGGTACGGGCCAGCACCCGGGACGCCACGGTCCGGAAACTCTGCGACGACGCCAACCGTTTCGTGCTGCACCACATGCAGATGCTCGAGAGCACCGGTCTGGTGCGGTGGCCCGAGCTGCCGCCGGCGGCGCTCCCCGCCCCCGGCAGCGACGGGCTGCTCGCCGCTGCCTCCGCGAACAGCGGGCCCGGGGTCGGGGTGAGCAGCACGGTGGTCTGGCTGGTCTTCCTGGCCGCCCTCGGCACCGGCGGCCTCGCCACCTACCGCCTCCTCCGCCGCACCTGAGCGGCACGGCGGACGGACCGTGCGGTCAGCGGTCGACCTGGGTGAAGTCCCAGGAGTGCGGCGGCCGGGCGACCAGCATGGCGGGCGGGTCCGGCAACGGGCGCGGGTCGCTGCGCCACTTCGAGATGACCACCACCCGGTGGTCCGTCGACGAGTAGACCTCGCTGGAGAGGTGCCGCGGGTCGTGTTCGAACTCGGGCAGCGCGGTGTCGCACACCCAGGTGATGAGGTCGGCGAAGCCGTACGACTCCGCCCGCGCCTCCCACATCCGGACGATCACGCCGCTCCCCTCACACGCTGACGACGGTCAGCGGCATGGCCGAGTCCGCGGGCAGGTCGAGCCGGCTCGGCGCGACACCGGAGGCGACCAGGTGCGAGCCGAGCGCCGCGACCATCGCGCCGTTGTCGGTGCAGAGCCGGGGCCGGGGCACGCGTACGCGGATGCCGTGCTTCTCGGCCCGCTGCTCGGCCATGGCCCGCAGGCGCGAGTTCGCCGCCACTCCCCCACCGATCACGAGCGTGTCGACGCCGTGCGTCCGGCACGCGTCCAGCGCCTTCGCGGTGAGGACGTCGCAGACGGCCTCCTGGAACGACGCGGCCACGTCGGCGACCGGCACCGGTGCGCCGTCGCGCTGCCGGGCCTCGACCCAGCGGGCCACCGCCGTCTTGAGGCCGGAGAACGAGAAGTCGTACCGGTGCTTCGCGAGGTCCTTGGCGGCGGTGAGCCCGCGCGGGAAACCGATGGCCGCCGCGTCGCCGGCCCGCGCCTCCCGGTCGATGGGCGGGCCGCCGGGGAACGGCAGCCCGAGCAGGCGGGCCACCTTGTCGAACGCCTCCCCGGCCGCGTCGTCGATGGTGGCGCCGAGCGGGGTGACCCCGCGGGCCAGGTCGTCGACGAGCAGCAGGGAGGAGTGCCCACCGGAGACCAGCAGCGCGACCGCCGGCTCGGGCAGCGGCCCGTGTTCCAGGGTGTCCACGGCGACGTGCGCGGCGAGGTGGTTCACCCCGTAGACCGGCTTCTCGGCGGCGAGCGCGTACCCCTTGGCCGCTGCCACGCCCACGAGCAGGGCGCCGGCCAGCCCGGGACCGGAGGTGACGGCGATCGCGTCGATGTCCGCGATCGTGACGCCGGCCTCCTTGAGCGCCCGGTCCATGGTGGGCACGATCGCCTCCAGGTGGGCCCGGCTGGCCACCTCGGGCACCACGCCGCCGAACCGGGCGTGCTCCTCGACGCTGGAGGCGAGCGCGTCGGCGAGCAGGGTGTGCCCGCGGACGACGCCCACCCCCGTCTCGTCACACGAGGTCTCGATGCCGAGGATGAGAGGTTCGTCAGCCATGGGTCATTCCTCGTTCCGCTGCATGACCAGCGCGTCGGTGTTGCTGGGTTGGTAGTAGCCCCGCCGGATGCCCACCGGCTCGAAGCCGTACGTCGCGTAGAGCCGCTGCGCGGGCGCGTTGTCCGCCGCCACCTCGAGCAGCGTGCGCCGGGCGCCGAGCCGGACCGCCTCGGCCAGCAGCTCCTCCAGCAGGAACCGGCCGATGCCCCGGCGCTGGGCGTCGCGCCGCACCGCGATGTTCTGCACCCACGCCTCGTCGGGTGGGGCCACGGTCAGTCCGGCGTACCCGACGACGGTGCCGTCCTCGTCGGTGGCCACCCGGTAGTAGTGGCCGTTGGCCAACTCGTTCCAGAACATCGCGGGCGACCACTGCTCGGCGCCGAACAGGTCCGCCTCCAGCGGCAGCACCTCGTCGATGTGCCACCACCGGAACCGGTCGAGCCGGACCGTACTCATGGAAGGACCGGCTTGCGCGCGATCGCCGCCACGGCGTCCGGGCGGCGCAGGTACAGCGGGGTGAGCCGCTCGCCGGCGGCACCGGCGCGGATCCGCTCGCCGGCCAGCCGGGCCAGCGCGACCGGGTCCGGGTAGCGCGGCTCCGCGCGGACCGGCAGGTTCAGCACGTCGGCGTACCGGTGCGCGCCGTCGCCCACCGCCACGGTGACCGCGAGGTCGCGTGCCCGCTCGGCGGCCACCGCGGGCGCGTCCACCTCGGGCCCCGCGATGCGCTGGCCTGCGCCGTCGTAGACCGCCCAGTAGATCTCCTTGCGGCGCGCGTCGCTCGCCGCGAGGACCGGCTCGCCGGCGGCCGCCGGGTGGCCGATGCCGTCGAGCGAGCACACGCCGTACGTCGGGATGCCGAGCACCTGGCCCATCGTGGCGGCGGTCACGAGGCCCACCCGCAGCCCGGTGAACGGGCCGGGGCCGAGGCCGGCCACGATGGCGGCGAGGTCGGCCGGGCGGGCATCCGCGTCCGCGAGCACCGCGTCGACCTCCGGGGCGAGGAGTTCGCCGTGCGCCCGGGCATCGACCGTGCACCGGTGCGCGCGGAGCGCGACGTCGTCCGCCGAGACCTCGACCAGCGCCGCGGTCACCGCGGGGGTCGAGCTGTCCACCACGAGTACGAGCACGGTATGCCAGCCTAGCCGCCCCCGCCGTCACGCCATGTGACGCCCCGCCCCGCCCGTGCTTCCGCAGGTGGCCCGCCGGTGGTGGTTCCGAAGGCGGCCGCGCCGGCCCCGCCCCGTCGCGATCTTTCCGCTCAGGCCGTGGACCAGCCCGGGCGCGGTAGTTCCTTTATGAGCCTGATGCCTCTCAGTCATAAATATGCCTCTGAGGCATCAGGCTCACCGCGAGTGGTCCCACCGGCCGGTGCCAGCACCGGCCGGCGCCCGTTCGGCCGATCGCGCCTCAGGTCGCCGAGTCGCCAACATGCCTCTGGGGTACCGCCCCCGGTCAGCATCGCCGACGATGCCGGGATGTCCCGCCTCGTGAGGATCCTCGGTCACACCGTTCGACAGCAGCGCGAGTCGCGTGAGCTCACCCAGCGGCAGTTGGCCGACCTGGCCGGGGTCAGCCAGACGGCCGTGGCCCGCATCGAGCGCGGCGAGCGGGCGCCCGGCCTGCCGCTGCTCGAGCGGCTGCTCGCGGCGATGGACGTCCAGCTCGCGGTGGCCGTCGAGCCGCTCGACGCGCACCTCGACGCCGCGATGGCCGACCTGGCCGCCCGGCCGCTGGCCGACCGGATCGACGAGCTGAACCTGGACCGGCTGCTCGACCGGCTCGGCGACCTGCCACACGTGGTCTCGGGAGCCGCGGCGGCGCTGCTGCAGGGCGCCCCCATTCCGGTCGACGCCCCGGAGGTGGCGGTGCGGTGGCGCGACGCGGCCCGGTTCACCCGCTGGCTGGAGGCCGCCTACGGGCAGCGGTGGAACGCCCGGTGGGGCGAGTTCGGCGGCGTGCACGTCGACCCCGAGGAGCCGGGCGAGCATCGCTGGCGCACCCGGTACGGGGAGATCCGCGCGGCCATGTGCGACGAGCTGCCCGACGCCATCGAGGTGCGCCACGGCGAGCGCGGCTACCGGGTGGTCCCGCTGGTCGAGGTGGAGGTCGCCGATCCCCGGGCCGCCGCGCTCCTGCGCCGCCACCGCGAACGGCGCTGAGCGCTCAGCCGGCCGTACGCTCCCAGTCGACCGTGGGCAGCCCGGCGTCGGCGAGGGCCTTGTTGGCCGCGCTGAACGGGCGGCTGCCGAGGAAGCCGCGCGGGTTCATGGGGCTCGGGTGGCCCGCCTCCAGCACCACGTGCTGCGGGTTGGTCACGAGGGCCGCCTTCTTGCGGGCGTAGCCGCCCCAGAGCAGGAAGACCACCCGGTCGGGCTGCGCGTCGAGCGCCCGGATGGTGGCGTCGGTGAACTCCTCCCACCCCTTGTTGGCGTGCGAGCCGGGGCTCGCCTGCCGCACCGTCAGCACGGCGTTGAGCAGCAGCACCCCCTGGGCCGCCCAGCCGGCGAGGTTGCCGCTGCGCGGCTTCGGCACGCCCAGGTCGTCGCCGAGTTCCTTGAAGACGTTGCGCAGCGACGGCGGGACGGACACCCCCTCGCGGACGCTGAAGCTGAGCCCGTGCGCCTGCCCCGCCCGGTGGTAGGGGTCCTGCCCGAGGATCAGCACCCGGCACGCCTGCGGCGGGCAGAGCCGGTAGGCGGAGAACAGGTCCGGCAGCGGTGGGAAGACGGTCTGGCTCGCGTACTCCCCGGCCACGAACTCGGCCAGGGCGGCGGTGCGGGCCGGGTCGAGGTGGGGGGTGAGCACGGCACGCCACTCCTCCGGCAGCAGCGCCAGCAGGTCGAGGGCGGGGGCGTCGGTCATCGGCAACCTTTCGTCGGTCGGCACCCTTCCTACCAGCCCCCACCGACAGCGCGGCGGAGGCCGCCCGACGGCCGTCAGCCGAGGGCGGCGACGCGCTGGGCCCAGTCGCCGCCCACCGGGTCGAGCTCGACGATCCGCGTGTCGTCGTCCCGGCGGTCGATCCGGACCCGCAGGTGCGCGTCGGTCAACTGCTCGACCAGGCCCTCGCCCCACTCGACCACGGTCACCGACTCGTCGACCGACGCGTCCAGGTCCAGGTCGTCGATCTCGGCGCGGGGGTCGGCGGCGTCGCCCAGCCGGTACGCGTCGGCGTGCACGAGCGGGACCCGCCCGCCGCGGGCCGGGTCCGGCCGGTGCACCCGGGCGATCACGAACGTCGGTGAGGTGACCTCGCCGAGCACACCGAGACCGGCGCCGATGCCCTGGGTGAGCGCGGTCTTGCCGGCGCCCAGCGGGCCCGTCAGCAGCACCAGGTCGCCCGCGCGGAGCACCCCGGCCAGCCGGCGGCCGAACTCCTGCGTGTCGGCGACGGTCGGCAGCTTCACGACCTGACTCACAACTCCTCCAGGAACCTCACCAGCGCGGCGTTGACCTCGTCCGCGTGCTCCAGCATCACCACGTGCCCGCTGTCGGGGATCTTGACGAACTCGGCGTGCGGCAGCCGGCGGACGATCTCCTCCGAGTGGGTCACCGGTGTGATCATGTCCTTGTCGCCGACCACCACGAGGACCGGGGTGTCGGCCAGCGCCGCCAACGCCGGGAAGCGGGAGTGCGTGGCAAGCGTACGCAGGTACCGCGTCACGGTGTCCGCCGAGGTGCGCGAGTTCATCGTCTCCACGTACGACACGAGGGCCGCGCTCGGCTTGCGGCCGCCGAAGCCGTACCGGCGGGTGAGCAGCCAGGCCACGTTCGACGTCGATCTGCGGGCCCTATCGATGACCGTGCCGCCGTAGCGGGTGGCGTTGCTCATCATGTGCAGCACCGGGCCGCCGACCCGGCCGAGCAGTGCCGGCGCCACCAGCTTCGTCTCGGCGAGCAGGCCGCCCGAGGTGGCCATCAGCACGGTGCCGACCACCCGGTCGCCGAACATCTCCGGAAACAGCTCGGCGAACGCCATGATGGTCATCCCGCCCATCGAATGGCCGACCAGCACGAGCGGCCCCTCCGGGGCGGTCCGGTCGATCACCCGGCGCAGGGTGTGCCCGAGCGCCTCGATGTCGTACTCGCCCGTCTCCAACCGGCCGGACCGGCCGTGCCCGGGCTGGTCGTACGCGACCACCCGGTGCTCACCGCGCTCGGTGAGCAGCTTGCGCTGGAAGTGGAAGGTGCCCATGTCGAGGCAGAAGCCGTGCACGAGCACGATGGTCGGGTGGCCCGGCACCGGCCGGCTCGGCTCGACCACCTCGACGTGGATGTCGGTGCCGTCCGGCAGCTCCAGCCGGAACGCCTCGTCGTACGGCTGCTGGCCGAACGGCTCGTACGCGTACGGATCGCCCGGGTCGGCCTTGAGCCGGCGGACCAGCGCGCGTTCGGTGGCGACACCGGCCGCGAGCCCGGCGGCGGCGACGCCCACCGCCGCACCGACCACGCCGGCGACCCGGCCCGTCGCGGTCCGCGGCCGGGGGATGCGGTACGGACTCACGGCACCACGCTCACGGGCGCTCACCGTCGTAGATCCGCGGAACGCGGCTGCTGCCGAACCGGGTGACGATCTCGTAGTTGATCGTGCCGACCGCGTCGGCCCAGTCGTCGGCCGTCGGCTCGCCGTCGGCGCCGCTGCCGAAGAGCGTGGCCACGTCTCCGGCGGCCACCTGGTCGTCGCCGCAGTCGAGCACGAACTGGTCCATGCAGACCCGGCCGGAGATCACCCGCCGGGAGCCGCCGAGCTGCACCGGCCCGCTGTTGGAGGCGTGCCGCGGCACCCCGTCGGCGTAGCCCAGCGGCACGACGGCCAGGTTCGCCTCGCGCTCGGTGGTGTACGTGTGCCCGTACGAGACGCCGGTGCCGGCCGGCACCCGTTTGGTGAGCATCACCCGGGCGCGGGCGGTCATCGCCGGCCGCAACCCGAACGTCTCCCCGGCGACCGGCGAGAGACCGTAGACGGCGATGCCGGGCCGGACCAGGTCGAAGTGGGTGTCCGGCCGGGTCAGGGTGGCCGCGGAGTTGGCCAGGTGCCGGTACTGCGGGCGCAGACCGGCGCGCTCGACCATGGCCAGCCCCTCGTGGAAGACGGCCAGCTGGCGGTCGGTCGTGGGGTGCCCGGGCATGTCGGCGTAGACGAAGTGGCTCCACACCCCGACCACCTCGACCAGCCCGTCGGCCTGCGCCTTGGCGGCCGCGTCGAGCAGGGCGGGCCAGTCCGCGACGGTGGCCCCGCCCCGGGACAGCCCGGTGTCGATCTTCAGGTGCAGCCGGGCCGGCCGATCGGCCCGGCGGCTCGCCTCGACCATCTCGTCGAGCTGCGGCAGGCTGGCGGCGGCCAGGTCGACGCCGGCCGTGATCCCGTCGTGCAGCGGCAGCCCGGGGGCGAGCAGCCAGGCGAGCACGGGCGCCGTGATGCCGGCCCGGCGCAGCGTGAGCGCCTCGTCGAGGGTGCAGACGCCGAGCCAGGTCGCCCCGCCGTCCAACGCCGCACGGGCGGCCGGGATCATGCCGTGCCCGTATCCGTCGGCCTTCACCACCGACATCACGTCGGCGGTGGTGCCGGACCGGAGCCGGCTCACGTTCTCACGGATCGCATCAAGATCGACGCGTACCTCGGCCTGCCACATGCGCCCAGCGTACTTGCGCAGTGATCACCGTGCGGGTCGACGCACGCCCCGCGCGTCGAGCCCGCCGGGCCGGCGGGCGGAGCGGCGGGTGATACGGGGACGTTCAGCCCAGCCGGGCGATCACCGGGCGGAGCGCGGCCGCCACGTCCAGCGCGGTCACCGGTCCGCTCCGGGCCGCCTCCCGGCCGGCCAGCCCGTGGAGGTACGCCGCCGCCGCGGCCGCCCGCTCGGCGCGCACCCCGCCGGCCAGCAGCGAGCCGAGCAGCCCGGCCAGCACGTCGCCCGTGCCACCGGTGGCCAGTGCCGGGGTGCCGGTCGGGTTCACGTACGCCTGCCCGGCGGGCGTGGCGACCACCGTGCGGTCCCCCTTGAGCAGCACCACGGCGTTCATCCAGGCGGCGAGTCGCAGCGCGGCGGCGACCCGGTCGGCGCCCGGCTCCTCGCCGCAGAGCCGGGCGAACTCCCGGTCGTGCGGGGTCACCACTATCGGGGCGTCCCGCTTGCGGAGCTGCTCGGCGAGGGAGCCGTCCACCAGCAGGGTGAGCGCGTCGGCGTCCAGCACCACGGGCACCGGCGCGGCCAGCACCGCGCGCAGCTCGGCGGCGGCGTCGTCGCCGGTGCCCAGCCCGGAGCCGCACACCCACGCCTGCACCCGGCCCGCGTCGGCGACCCGGCCGGTCGCGATCACCGACGGGTGCTGGTGCAGCACCTCGGCCCGGGCGCCGCCCGCGTAGCGGAGCATCCCCGTCGGCCCGGCCAGCGCGCCGCCCACCGACAGGACCGCCGCGCCCGGGTACGCGGCCGAGCCCGTGGCCACCCCGACCACGCCCCGGCTGTACTTCTCCGAGGCGGGGCCGAGTGCCGGCCACCACGCCACCACGTCCGACCACTCGGTGACCCGCAACGCCGGGGTGCCGCGCAGCCACGGACCCAGCCCGATGTCGACCAGCTCGACCTCGCCGGCGAGCGGCGCGGCCGGGCCCACCACCAGGGCCGGCTTCAACGCGCCGAACGTGACCGTGACGTCGGCCCGGACGGCGTTCGGCCGGCCCGACGCGGTCACCGGCACGTCGCCGGTGTCCACCGCGACCCCGCTCGGCACGTCAACGGCCACGACCGTGGCGCGGAGGCCGTCGCGCCCGCAGTGCCGTACGAGGCTCGCCGCCAACTGGTCGGCCGTCTCCCGCAGCCCGCCGCTGCCACCGATGCCGACGATCCCGTCCAGCAGGAGGTCGACGACGGCCGGCGGGCGGTCGACCACCCGGCCGCCCGCGGCGCGCAGCGCGGCCAGCCCGCCGGCGTGCGCCCGGCCCGGCGTGAGCAGCAGGGCCGACACGGCCGCGCCGCGCCGGGCGAGGTGCGCGCCCGCGAAGAGCGTGTCGCCGCCGTTGTCACCCGAGCCCACCAGCAGCAGCACCCGGGAGCCGTAGACGCCGCCCCGGTCCGCGAGCAGCAGCGCGCACCGCCGGGCGAGCCCGGCCGCCGCGCGCTGCATGAGCGTCCCGGGCGGCAGCGTGGCCATCAGGCCGGCCTCCGCCGCGCGTACGTCCGCCACCCGCCACACCGGTCTCATGCCGCCGGCCCCCGTCCCACGTCCCGGGCGCGCCCGCCGGCGGCCCACCGATTGTCAGCGCTCCGCGACCACCATGGCCGAGGCGATCCCGCCGTCGTGCGACAGCGAGAGGTGCCAGTGGTTCACCCCGCGTTCCTCGGCGGCGGCGGCCACCGTGCCGGAGACCGTCAGCCACGGGCGGCCGTCCGGATCGGGCACGACCTCGCAGTCGTGCCAGTTCAGCCCGGCCGGCGCGCCGAGCGCCTTGGCCACCGCCTCCTTCGCGGCGAACCGGGCGGCGAGCGACTCGGGTGAGCGGGGGTGGCCGGAGTGGGTCCGCCGCTCGGCCTCGGTGAAGAGCCGGTCGGCGAGCAGCGGCGTCCGCGCCAGGGCCCGGGCGAACCGGTCCACCAGCACGACGTCGATGCCCACAGCCACGATCACGAACTCACCCTACCGGCGGGCGTGGCGGGACATTAGCGCCCGGCTCCGCACCGGGCAACGCCTGTGGACGGGCGGCGCGCGTCTGCCCTTCCGCCGTCCACAGGGAACCCGGAACGGCCATCCCGGCGCCTAGCGTCGTCGCTGTCGATGCCGATCCACACGGGGGTGCGGGAATGACGGAGGAGCCGTTCAGCGTCCGGCCGGAGACACTGCGCGGGGTGGCCCGGGCGCTGGACGACGACGCGTACGCGCTGGCGCACGGGCTGGCCGGGGTTCCCGGGTTGACGGTGCCCGCTCCGGGCTGGTCGGCGGGGTCGGCCCTGGCCGGGCTGGAGGCGGCGGTGCACGGCTGGCTGGGCCGGCTCGGCGGCCGGGTGGCCGCCACGGGCGCCGCGGTCCGGGCGGCTGTCGACGCCTACCAGGCGGTCGACGACCGGGCGGCCCGACGGCTCGGCGGGGTGCCGCGATGAGCCGTCCGGCCGTCGGTTACGCCCAGCTCTGGGCCGCCGATCCGGGGGCGTGGCGGGCCGCGGGCGCGGAGTGGGCGGGGCTGACCGGGCTGGTCGACCGGCGCTCGTCGGCACTGGCAGGGCACGCGGTCACGCTGGACGGCGGGTGGTCCGGTGCGGCGGCCGGCGCGGCCGGGTCCCGCGTCACCGGCTTGGCCAGCGAGGTGACCTCGGTGGCGCCCGCGCTGATCGAGGCCGACCAGGTGCTCGCCGAGCTCGCGGCCCGTCTCACCGCCGCGAAGGGCCGGCTGGCCGCGGCGGTGGCCCTCGCCGACGCGTCCGGGCTGTCGGTCGACCGGGAGGGCCGGGTCGGCGTCGATCCGGCCCGAGTACGCCCCAGTGAGCGGGACGGCCCCGCCGCGGCGCGGGTGTCGGCGGCGCTGCGGGGGGCGCTCGAGCTGGCCGCGGCCGCCGACCGGACGGCCGCGCGCCGGCTGGCCGACCTCGCCGCAGCCGCGGCGGCCGGCTGGCAGTCGCCGCCGCCCCCGGGCCGTCCCGCGCCGGACGCCGATCCCGCCCGGGTACGCGCCTGGTGGGCGGGGCTCACCCCGGCCCAGCGGCGCTGGCTCGTGGCGCACGAGCCGGCGCTTGTCGGTGGCCTGGACGGGGTGCCCGTGGCGGCACGCGACCAGGCCAACCGCCTGCTGCTCGGCGCGCGCCGCGCGGTCCTGCTGGCCGAGCGCGGGCGTCTGCTGGCCCGGCTGCCGCCCGGCCCGGTCGACACGGCCCGGCTGCACCTGCTCGACGCCCGGCTAGCCGGCCTGGACGCGCTCGCCGAAAGGATGGGCGGGGCGGCCGGGCCGCGCGCGTACCTGCTCGGTCTGGATCCGGCGGGTGAGGGTCGGGTCGTCGTCGCGCTCGGCGACCCGGACGACGCCGAGCGCGTGTTCACGTACGTGCCGGGGATGACGGCCGGCCTCGACGACGCCCCGGGCGAGCTGGTCCGCGCCGGGCGGGTGCTGGACCGGTGCGCCGAGCTGGCCCCAGGCCAGCGAAGCGCGGCGGTGCTCTGGCTGGACTACGACGCCCCGGACTTCCTGCACGAGGCGGTCACGGCGGAGAAGGCGCGGGACGCCGGCCCGGCGCTGCACCGCTTCCAGGACGGGCTGCGGGCCACCCACGACGGGCCCCCGGCCCGGCAGACCGTGCTCGGGCACAGCTACGGGTCGCTCGTGGTCGGCACGGCCGCCCGCGACCACGGCCTGGCCGCCGACGCCCTGGTCTTCGTCGGCTCGCCGGGGGTCGGCGTCGGGCACGCCGCCGACCTGCGCGTGCCGCCCGGGGAGGTGTGGGCCAGCAGCGCCGCGGACGACGTGATCCGGCTCGCCCGCCCGCCGGACGAGCTGGCGCGGCGGGCGCTCACCGGCACGTCCCCGCTCGCCGCAGCGCTCGGCTGGCCGGGGCGCGACGGGCACGAGCTGTGGTTCGGCCGGGATCCGGCCGATCCGGGTTTCGGCGGGCGCGTCTTCCCCAGCGGCCGGCACGGCCACACCGGCTACTTCGACGCGGACAATCCGGCGCTGGACGGCATGGCCCGGGTCGTCCTGGGCCGTTGACGAGGGCTGGGCCGGCGTCGAGCAGGCCCGGCCGGCGTCGAGCAGGCCCGGCCGGCGTCGAGCGGGCCCTGTCGGCGTCGAGCAGGCCCGGCCGGCGTCGAGCGGGCGCGGCCGGCCGTGAGCGCGGCGTGAAGCGCGCGACCCCGGGTCCCGGCCGCCGGACGCGGCGGCCGGGACCCACGGGTCGGCTCGTCACTCGACGGTGACGGACTTCGCGAGGTTGCGCGGCTGGTCGACGTCGTGGCCGCGCGCGGCGGCGATCTCCGCCGCGAGGACCTGCAGCGGCACGGTGGTGACCAGGGGCGAGAGCAGGGTCGGCGTGCGGGGCACGTAGATCAGGTGGTCGGCGTAGCGGACGACCGCCTCGTCGCCCTCCTCCGCGATCACGATGGTCCGGGCGCCCCGCGCCCGCACCTCCTGGATGTTGGAGACCACCTTGTCGTGCAGCATTCCCCGGCCGGCCGGCGACGGCACCACGCAGACCACCGGCGTGCCCTTGTCGATCAGTGCGATCGGCCCGTGCTTCAGCTCGCCGGCGGCGAACCCCTCGGCGTGCATGTACGCCAGCTCCTTGAGCTTGAGCGCACCTTCGAGCGCCACCGGGTAGCCGACGTGCCGGCCGATGAAGAGCACGGTCGGCTCGGCTTTCAGCTCCCGCGCCAGCTCGCGCACCGGCTCGATGCGGTCGAGCAGCTCCCGCAGCTTGGCCGGCATCTCCTGCAACTGGGCGACCACGGCGGCCACCTCGTCGGCGAACTTGATCCCGCGCACCTGCGCCAGGTGCAGGCCGATCAGGTAGCAGGCGACGAGCTGGGTGAGGAACGCCTTCGTGGAGGCGACCGCGATCTCCGGCCCGCCGTGGGTGTAGAGCACCGCGTCGGACTCGCGGGGGATCGTCGAGCCGTTGGTGTTGCAGATGGCCAGCACCCGCGCCTTCTGCTCCTTGGCGTGCCGGAGCGCCATCAGCGTGTCCATCGTCTCGCCGGACTGCGAGATCACCACGATGAGGGTGGACCGGTCGAGCACCGGGTCGCGGTAGCGGAACTCGCTGGCCAGCTCCACCTCGCAGGGGATCCGGGTCCAGTGCTCGATGGCGTACTTGGCGACCAGACCGGAGTGGTACGCGGTGCCGCACGCCACGATGAAGATCTTGTCGACGTCGCGCAGGTCCTGGTCGCTGAGGCGGACCTCGTCGAGCATGATCTCGCCGGACTCGGTGAGCCGGCCGAGCAGCGTGTCGGCGACGGCCTGCGGCTGCTCCTCGATCTCCTTGAGCATGAACCAGTCGTAGCCACCCTTCTCGGCGGCGGACGAGTCCCAGTCGATGTGGAAGTCCTTGCCGCTGGCCGGCTGGCCGTCGAAGTCGGTGATCTCGATGGTGTCGCCGGTGATCAGCACGATCTGGTCCTGGCCCAGCTCGACCGCGTCCCGGGTGTGCTCGATGAACGCGGCCACGTCGGACGCCAGGTAGTTCTCACCCTGGCCCCGGCCCACGACGAGCGGCGAGTTGCGCCGCGCGCCCACCACGGCGCCGGGGACCGTGGCGTCCACGGCGAGGAGCGTGAACGCGCCCTCGAGCCGCTGGCAGACCACCCGCATGGCGGCCGCGAGCAGTTGCGGGCCGTCCGGGTGGCCGGCGGCGCGCAGGTCGGCCAGCGCGGCGGCGAGCAGGTGCGCCGCGCACTCGGTGTCGGTGTCGCTGGTGAACTGGACGCCGTCGGCCTCCAGCTCGGCGCGGAGCTTCGCGAAGTTCTCGATGATCCCGTTGTGGATCACGGCGACACGGCCGTCGGGCGAGACGTGTGGGTGGGCGTTGCGGTCGGTGGGGCCGCCGTGGGTGGCCCAGCGGGTGTGACCGATGCCGGTGGTGCCGTCACCGATGCCGATCGGGCTGGCCGCGCAGGACGCCGGGTCCTCGGCCGCGCGTTCGGAGAGCACCTTCTCCAGGTTGGCGAGCTTGCCGGCCTTCTTCTCGGTCAGCAGCTGCCCGTCGCACACGATGGCGACGCCCGCCGAGTCGTAGCCGCGGTACTCCAGCCGCCGCAGCCCGTCCAGCACGATGCCGAGCGCCGGCCGCGCGCCGGCGTAACCCACGATTCCACACATGGTCCGCAGCCTAACCCAGTTTCGCTCATCGCGCGTGCGCGAAAGTCCGCCAAACAATCACTGAGCTTGAGCGAACGGCCCCGCGCGCCACGCCACCCGGCGGGAAAACCCGTCCTGGCGTGCCGCGACACGGTCGCTCACCGCCCCCGCCTACCCGTACATCGAGGGGCGCAACCGGCGGGCGGGCGTCAAACCTCGACGGCCGGCACGCGCCTCCCGGCCGGACGCCGCTTCTGTCCCCGGAGCGGAAGCACCGGATACCGCCAGATCGGCGTAACCGCGTCGACCAAGCCTCGGCACGGCCTTGATCGACTCCACTCCGCCGATACGGCGGGGTTCCGGGGCGCCGGATACCGCGAGATCGGCGAAACGGTGTCGATCAGCCCGCAGGCGCCGGCGATCGGCTCGGGCCCCTGAAGTTGCGGTGTCCGGTCGCCTGATCGACTCGGGTTCCGTGAAGTCGCGGTGTGCCGGCCGTCGTGACAGCCCGACTTCCGGGAAGTCGAGTCGATCACCCCTGTCGGCCCGGCGAGGGTCTGCCATGGCCCGTCCGAATCCCTCGATCGGCCGGCGCTCGGCCGGCGGCCGGCGCTCCAGGTCGGCGGCGCGCCAGGTCGACGGCAGCGCTCCAGGGTCGACGGCGGCGCTTTAGGTCGAAGGCAGCGCTCCAGGTCGGCGCAGCACCCCAGGTCGGCGCAGCACCCCAGGTCGGCGCAGCACCCCAGGTCGGCGGCGGCGCTCCACCATGACTACCGAGGGGCCATCCGGCTCGCCTGCCCGGTCAGCCTCGTGTCCGGCTCGCGCCGGATATCCGGTTCCGGTCGACCCGTCCGTGGACGGACGACCCGGGGGCGCCGGATCATCGCCGGCCCCGGCTCGGTGAAACACGGTCGCCGCGGCCCGGACCCGAGCAACCGGGCCCGCTGCCGGAACAGGCGGCCGCCGCAGAGGATTGACCCCGGCCCTGCCGAGCCCGGTGCGATGCCGAGCCCGCCGGGTGGGGCCCCTGCCCGCAGGCCCACGGCACGTACGCTGGCGGCGCCGCCGAAGAGTTCAGCCCACGCTGGAGCAGTCATGCCCGAGGGGCGCCCGCCCTCCGCAACGCCATCGCCCGAGCCGTCAACGCCCCGCGCCTGGGGCCCGCCCTCCACAACGCCGTCGCCACCCCACCCCTGGGCCCCGCCCTCCACAACGCCATCGCCCGAGCCGTCAACGCCCCGTGCCTGGGCGGCGCCCTCCACAACGCCGCCACCCGAGCCGCCGGCGCGCCCCTGGGCCCCCCTCGACCCGCCGTCGCCCGAGCCGTCAACGCCCCGCGCCTGGGCCCCGCCCTCCACAACGCCGCCACCCGAACCGCCACCGCCCCGTGCCTGGGCACCCCTCGACCCGCCGTCGGCACGCCAGTCCGATCCCTGGCTCCCCGCCGACCCCGCCCACGCGCCGTTCCCGCGGCAGACGCCCGAGCCCCCCGTCGCCGACCCGCCCCACACCGGACGACCGGACGGCGTCGGCTCGGGCACCGGACAACCGGACGGCGCCGGCCCGACCACCGGCCGGCGGCGCCGTCGGGTGCTGGTCGGCGCGGTCCTCGCCGTGGTGCTCCTGGTCGCGGGCGGCGTCGGGCTCGACGCCTATGTCACCGCCCGGCCCGATCACCAGGCCCGGGACGAGGCGGCCCCCGACGACGAGTGGCCCGGCCGAGGGACGGTCGGGTCCGTGGCCGCGACCACCCCGCCGGCCCCCTCGGCCGCGCCGGCCACGACGCCGTCCACCGGCCCCGGCCGGATCCGGGTCGTCTACGAGGTGACCGGGCAGGGACGGGCCGACATCCTCTACTGGGACGCGAACGGCGAGCCGGTCTGGCTGGAGGGGGCGCGGCTGCCCTGGCGGAAGAGCATCCGGACCGATCGCCGCGACCGGGTGATGGTGCAGGCAGCCAGGATGGCCGCAACCGGGGGAAAGAAGCTCTCCTGCACGCTGAGCACCGACGGTGGCACGCCGGTCACCGAGGCGGTCGACAGCACGGGTTGGCGGGCCAGCTGCTTCGGCTGAGCGACCGGTTCGCGCCGGCGGCCGGGGGTCGTAGGCTGGCGGGCGTGACGACGACGACCACCGATGCCGATCCGCTGGTGGCCCGGATGCGGCCGTTCGGCACGACCATCTTCGCCGAGATGTCCGCGCTCGCCGTCCGCACGGGCGCGGTCAACCTGGGGCAGGGCTTTCCGGACACCGACGGGCCGCCGGAGATGCTGGCCGCCGCGGCCGAGGCGCTGCGCTCGGGGCAGAACCAGTACCCGCCGGGGCCGGGGATTCCCGCCCTGCGCGCGGCGGTGGCGGCGCACCAGCGGCGGTTCTGGGGACTGGAGTACGACCCGGACGGCGAGGTCGTGGTGACGGCGGGCGCCACCGAGGCGGTCGCCGCCGCGATCCTCGCGCTCTGCGAGCCCGGCGACGAGGTGGTCTGCTTCGAGCCGTACTACGACTCGTACGCGGCTTCGATCGCTCTGGCCGGGGCCGTGCGCCGGCCGGTCACCCTGCGCCCCGCCGAGGACGGCCGGTACGCCTTCGACCCGGCTGCCCTGCGCGCGGCGTTCGGGCCGCGGACCCGGCTGGTGCTGCTGAACTCGCCGCACAACCCGACCGGCAAGGTCTTCACCCCGGCCGAACTGGCGCTCGTCGCCGACCTGTGCCGGGAGCACGGCGCGTACGCGGTGACCGACGAGGTGTACGAGCACCTCGTCTTCACTGACGCGTCGGCCCCGCACGTGCCGCTCGCCACCCTGCCCGGCATGCGGGAGCGCACACTGCGCATCTCCTCCGCGGGCAAGACGTTCTCCTGCACCGGCTGGAAGGTCGGCTGGGTGAGCGGCCCCGCCGCGCTGGTCTCCGCGGTGCTCCGGGTGAAGCAGTTCCTGACCTTCGTGAACGCGTCGCCGCTCCAACCCGCCGTGGCCGTGGCGCTGGGCCTGCCGGACGCGTACTTCACCGGCTTCCGCGCGGATCTCCAGGCCCGGCGGGACCGGCTGGTCGCCGGCCTCGCGGACGCCGGTTTCGACGTGCTCGCGCCGGAGGGGACGTACTTCGTGACGGCCGACGTCACCCCGCTCGGCGGCCGTGACGGTGTGGAGTTCTGTCTCTCGCTGCCGGAGCGGTGCGGCGTGGTGGCCGTGCCGACGCAGGTGTTCTACGACGACGTCGAGGCCGGTCGGAGGCTCGTCCGGTTCGCGTTCTGCAAGCGCCCGGAGGTCCTGGCCGAGGCGGTGGCCCGGCTGCGCGGGCTGACGGGCCCACCGGCCTGACCGGCGGGTCAGCCGGCCGCCCGGGTCGGCTCGGCGTCGTCCCCCGCCGGGGCTCCCGGGGCGTCGGCGGCCGCGCCGGTGCTTTCCGACGGTGCGACCGCCAGCGTGGCGAGCAGCGCGCCGCCGTCGGCCAGCAGCACCGCCTCGGCATCGTCGACGAAGGCGAGGTCCGCCTCGACGTGCCGGCTCGCCGCGGCGAGCAGCAGACCGACCACCGGATCGTCGGCCCTGCGACGCAGCCCGTCGAGGTTGCGCAGCTCACGCAGCAGGTGCCCGCGCTGGTTGCTCAGCACGGTGCGGACGGTCTGCGCGGAACCCGACCGGGCCGCGGCGGTGACCTTGAGGAAGAAGTCGTCCCGGAAGCCGCCGCTGCGCGGGCTCGGCTCGTGGAGCCAGCGTTCCAGCTCGGCACGGCCGGCGGGGGTGATCTGGTAGACCACCCGGTCGGGTTTGACCTGCTGGGCCTGCCGCTCGGCGACCACCAGGGAGTCCCGGGAGAGCCGGTCGAGGATCTGGTAGAGATGGCCGATGTTGAGCGGCCCCCACTGTGGACCGGTGGCGGCCTCGAAGGCGCCTTTCAGCTCGTAGCCGTAACTCGGACCGCGTACGAGCAGCGCCAGGACCGCGTGCTGGATGGCCACGTCTCCTCCGTTCCACCGACCCGCGGGGCCGGGCCCTTGCATTGTGACAATGTAACGCGCACAGTGTGAGGTAGCACACGGGGAGGCGCGACATGCTGAGGTTCGTCTGGGGACAGCTGCGCGGCCGTGCTGGGCGGTCGGTGGCGCTGCTGGCAGGGGTGCTGGTGGCGACCACCGGCTTCGTCGTCCTCACCGGCGCCACCACCACCTCCCGCCTGGAGGTCACCGGCGCCGTGGAGCGCAACACCCGGGCCGCCTACGACATCCTGGTCCGTCCCCAGGGGACGCGCACCCCGCTCGAGGCCGACCGTGGCCTGGTCCGCCCGAACTACCTCTCCGGCCTCTTCGGCGGCATCACCCCCGCGCAGTACGAGCGGGTGAAGCAGGTCCCCGGCATCGACGTCGCCGCCCCGATCGCCATGCTGGGCTACTCGACCTCGACGGTGCCGGTCCGGTTCGACGTGACCGGCGCGGTCGACCGCTCGCTGGAGCAGCAGGTCATCCGGCTCGACCCCACCTTCACCGCCGAGCGCGGGCTCTCCACCGCCCCCGGCAGCCCGCGCTACGTGTACGTGACCAAGCGCCCACTGCTCTACCCCGAGTGGGGCGCGGACCCGAACGACTCCTGGTTCCCCTACTCGGACGGCCGGACGTACCGGTACGACCCGCAGTGCGGGCAGGTCCCACGGGAGGTGCTTCCCGGTGGCGGGAGCGAGCCGATCTGTGACCCGCACCTGATGTCGCAGCCGGGGAACGGTGGGCTCACCTCCGAACGGCAAAAATGGAGCGTCGACACCGTCCGGCTGCTGCCCGACGGGCGTTTCGAGGCGAACACCTGGCTGCCCGACCGCGCCCAGCGCGTCGTCACCGACCGACTGGTCGTCACCTACCGGGTGACGGTGCCGTTCCTGCTGGCCGCCGTCGACCCCGACGCGGAGCAGCGCCTCGTCGGCCTGCGCGACGCGGTGACCGAGGGCCGCCCGCTCCGGCCGGACGACACGACAACCGAGACCTCCCTGGGTCCCGGCGCGATCGAACGGTCCATCCCTGTGTTGAGCACCAGCCGCCCCTACCTCGACGTCACCGTGCGGTCCGCCCTCACCCGGCTGCCGCAGGCACGGCCCGCGGGGCTGCCGATCGACGAACTGGAGCAGGTGCTGAGCCGCGCCACCCGGGTCGGGGCCGGGTTCGAGGAGTACGCCCTGACCGACGGGTATCGCGACCTGCTCGCCGAGGGCCTCTCCGAGACCGGCTGCTGCATGGGTGACCTGCAGACGGTCATCCAGGCGGGTGCCCCGGAGTACGAACGGCTCCCCGACGGCACCCTCCGAGTTGTCGCGCGACCGCCGTACGATCCCGGAATCTACGGCGGCCAGAACGTCCTCAACCCTCGCCCCCGTCCGTGGCTGGCCGACGACAACGGCTTCCGCCCGGTGACCGCACTTCCCCAGCCGCCGTCGGGCACGAACCTCCAGCTCCGGTTCTGGCGTACCGTCGGCGTCTTCGACCCCGAGAAGCTGCGCGGGTTCAGCGACCTGTCCCGGGTGCCGCTGGAGACGTACGAGCCGCCGCGCACCGACGGCGCCGACGAGCGCAGCCGCCAGGCGCTGGGCGGCCGGCCGCTGGAGCCGAGCGGCAACCCGGCTGGCTACCTCTCCTCGCCGCCGTTGCTGCTCACCAGCCTGGCCGCGGTGCCGACGCTGCTCGCGGGTGACGCCACCCCGATGCGGACCGCGCCGATCAGCGCGATCCGGGTCCGGGTCGCCGACGTCGGCGGCTACACCGAACGGTCCGCCGAGCGGGTCCGGCTCATCGCCGAGCGGATCGCCGACACGACCGGGCTGGACGTCGACCTCACCTTCGGCTCGTCTCCCGCTCCGCAGACCGTGGAGCTGCCCGGGGGCTCGTTCGGCCGGCCCGAGCTGCGGCTGACCGAGCCGTGGTCGGCCCTCGGGGTTGCCTCGGTCATCACGCGGGCCGTCGACCGCAAGAGCGTCGTCCTCTTCGGGCTGGTGCTGGTGGTCTGCGCGCTGTTCCTCGGCAACGCGGTCTCCGCCGCCGTCCGGGACCGGCGCCCCGAGCTGGCAGTGCTCGCCTGCCTGGGCTGGCCGGCGCGCCGGATCGCGGCGCTGGTCCTCGGCGAGGTGGCCGCCGTGGGGCTGGCCGCCGGCCTGCTCGCCCTGGGGCTGGCGTTCCCCCTGGCCGCCGCGCTGGACATCGGGATCGATTGGCGTCAGGCCGCGCTCGCCGTACCGGTGGCTCTGCTCCTGGCGCTGGTGGCGGGCCTGGTTCCGGCGCTGCGGGCCGCGGGCGCCCACCCGGCCGCCGCCCTGCGGCCGCTGGTGGCCCCGGCCCGGTGGGTGCGTCGGCCCCGCAGCCTGCTCGGGATGGCCCTCGTGAACCTGGTCCGCACACCCGGGCGCACCCTGCTCGGGGCCGGCGCGCTGGCCATCGGCCTGACCGCGTTGACCCTGGTCAGCGCCGCCGCCTACGCCTTCCGCGGCGCCATCGTCGGCAGCCTGCTCGGCGACACCGTCTCGCTGAACGTGCGGGGTGCCGACACCCTCGCCGCGGTCGTCACCGTCCTGCTCGGCGCGGGCGCCGTGGCCGACGTGCTGTACCTGAACGTCCGGGACCGCGCTGCGGAGTTGTCCACCCTGCGCGCGGTCGGCTGGACGGACGCCGCACTGGCCCGCCTGATCGGCTACGAGGGGCTTCTCATCGGCGCGCTCGGCGCGCTCACCGGGGCGGGGCTGGGCCTCGCCGGGGCCGCCTGGCTGGTCGGTGGCCTGCCGGCCGCCCTGGTGCTGGTCGCCGCCGCGGTGGCGCTCGTCGGGGTGCTGGTCACCTGTCTCGCGGCGCTGGTGCCGGCCGCCGTGCTGCGCCGGCTGCCGACCGCACGGCTACTCGCGGAGGAGTGACGATGGAGGCAACGACCGGCAGCACGGTCCGGACCGCCGGGCTGACCCGGCAGTTCCGCGCCGGCGCCGAACGCCTGACCGCGGTCGACGACGTCTCGCTGGAGATCACGGCCGGGTCGGTGGTGGCGCTGACCGGTCCCAGCGGCTCCGGCAAGTCGACCCTGCTGCACCTGATCGGCGCCATCGAACAGGCCGACAGCGGCACCGTCACGGTCGACGACACGGAGATCACGGCGCTGCGTCGTGCCGCGCTGGCCCGGTACCGGCAGCGGGTCGGGTTCGTCTTCCAGCGCTACCACCTGCTGCCCGCGCTGACCGTGCTGGACAACGTGATCGCCCCGGTGCTGCCGCTGCGCGGCCGGGCCGACCACGCGACCCGGGCTCGTGAGCTGCTCGACGCCGTCGGCCTCGCCGGACGGGAGCGGGCGATGCCGGCGCAGCTCTCCGGCGGTGAGCAGCAACGGGTCGCCATCGCCCGGGCGCTGATGGGTGCGCCCGGGCTGCTGCTGGCCGACGAGCCCACCGGCAACCTCGACTCGACCACCAGCGCCCAGATCCTCGACCTGCTGCTCGACCTGCGCGAGCGGCACGGGATGACGATCGTGTTGGCCACCCACGAGCGGTCGATCGCGGCCCGCTGCGACCGGCTGGTCCGGCTCGGCGACGGCCGGGTGGTCGAGGACCTCGACCTCACCGAGGGCGAGGATCCCGCCGACACCTACGACCGCGCCGCCCGCCTCCGCCTCTGACCCGGCGGGCCGGCCGCCCGGCCGGGATGGTCCCCGCCGGGCACGGCCATCGCCGGGGCCGGCGGTCAGGCGTTGGCGGGGCTCGCGTTGCGGACCTGCTCGGCGATCCGCTCGGCGACGGCCCGGGCCGTCGTCTCGGTGGCCGCCTCGACCATGACCCGGACCAGCGGCTCGGTGCCCGACGGGCGCAGCAGCACCCGGCCGGTGCCGTCCAGCTCGGCCTCGGCCCGCTCGACCTCGGCCCGGACGGCCGGCGCGGCGGCGCCGACGGTGCGATCGCCGACCGGCACGTTGATGAGCACCTGCGGGAGCTTGGTCACCACGGCGGCCAGGTCGGCCAGGGTGCGGCCGGTGGCCGCCATCCGTGACATGAGGTGCAGGCCGGTCAGCACCCCGTCGCCCGTGGTGGCGTACGCCGGCATGACGATGTGCCCGCTCTGCTCGCCGCCGAGCGCCAGCCCGGACGCGCGCAGCTCCTCGAGCACGTACCGGTCGCCGACCTTGGTCTCGACGAGCCGGATGCCTTCGGCGGACATGGCGAGCCGCAGCCCGAGGTTGCTCATCACCGTCGCCACCAGCGTGTCGTCGGTGAGCGTGCCGGCCTCCCGCATGGCGAGCGCGAGGATCGCCATGACCTGGTCGCCGTCGACCTCCTCGCCGTCGGCCGTCACGGCCACGCAACGGTCGGCGTCGCCGTCGTGGGCGATGCCCAGGTGTGCGCCGTGCTCGACCACGGCGGCGCGCAGCGCGTCGATGTGGTTCGACCCGCAGTCGTCGTTGATGTTGAGCCCGTCCGGCTCGGCGTGGATGGCGATCACCTCGGCGCCGGCCTCCCGGTACGCGACGGGGGCCACCTCGGCCGCCGCGCCGTTGGCGCAGTCCACCACGACCTTGATGCCGTCGAGCCGGTGCGGCACGGTCCCCACCAGGTGCTGCACGTAGTGGTCCGCCCCGTCGAGCAGGTCGTGCACCCGCCCGACCCCGGCGCCCACCGGCCGCTCCCAGGCGGTCGTGGCGTTCGCCTCGACCGCCGCCTCGATCTTCATCTCGATGTCGTCGGGAAGCTTGTGCCCCCCGGCCGCGAAGAGCTTGATCCCGTTGTCCGGCATCGGGTTGTGCGACGCGGAGAGCATCACGCCGAGGTCCGCCTTGGCCTCCGCGGTCAGGAACGCCACCGCCGGGGTGGGCAGCACACCGACCCGGATCACCGTGGCGCCGGCGCTGGTGAGCCCCGCCACGACCGCGGCCTCCAGCATCTCGCCGCTGGCCCGGGTGTCCCGACCGACCACCGCCACGGGCGGATGGCTCCGGTCCGTCTCGGCCAGCGTGTGAGCGGCGGCGACGGCCACCGCGAGCGCCAACTCCGGCGTGAGATCCACGTTCGCCCGTCCGCGGACGCCGTCCGTGCCGAACAACCGACCCATACCCGCCAACCTCCGATGACACGGTCGAGGAAGAGAAAGCGAAACGGCCGGACCACCGCCCGGCGAGGGGAGGCGGACCGGCCGTCCGTCAGACGTACAAGGTGGTGCTGAAGGTCAGCGCTTCGAGTACTGCGGAGCCTTGCGGGCCTTCTTGAGACCGTACTTCTTGCTCTCCTTGACCCGGGCGTCCCGAGTCAGGAAGCCGGCCTTCTTGAGGGCGGGGCGGTCGTCCGGCTCGTTGACGATCAGCGCCCGGGCGATGGCCAGGCGGAGGGCGCCGGCCTGACCGGTGATGCCGCCACCCCGCAGGTTGGCGATCACGTCGAACGCCTCCGGCTTCTCGGCGGTCACCAGCGGGTCCTTGATCAGCTGCTGGTGCACCTTGCTCGGGAAGTAGGCCTCGAGGTCCCGGCCGTTGCAGGTGATCTTGCCGGTGCCCGGAACGATGCGGACCCGGACGATGGCCTCCTTGCGGCGGCCCACGGTCTGGATCGGGCGGTCACCACGGGGCGCGCGGGCGACGGGCGCCGGCGCCTCGGTGGCCTCGGGGGCGACCTCGGTGGCGGTGATGTCGGTCATGCTGCTTCCTTCGCCCGCGCTCACTGCGCGATCTGCTTGATCTCGAACGGCACCGGCGACTGGGCGCCGTGCGGGTGCTCGGCACCGGCGTAGACCTTCAGCTTCTTGATGAGCTTACGGCCGAGCTTGTTGTGCGGGAGCATGCCCTTGACGGCGAGCTCGATGGCTCGCTCCGGACGCTTGCTGAGCAGCTCGTCGTAGCCGACCTGCTTCAGACCACCCGGGTAGCCGGAGTGGCGGTAGGCGATCTTCTGCTGCCGCTTGTTGCCGGTCAGCGCAACCTTGCCCGCGTTCACGATGACGACGAAGTCGCCCGTGTCGACGTGCGGCGCGAAGGTCGGCTTGTGCTTGCCACGCAGCAGCGTGGCGGCGTGGGTGGCCAGGCGGCCCAGCACGACATCAGAGGCGTCGATGACGTGCCACTGACGCTCGATCTCACCCGGCTTCGGGCTGTACGTACGCACAGGTCTACCTTGTCTCGTCGTCGGTCTGGGGTCGCGCGCCGGGTCACCAGGCGCGCACGAACGACCAAGCGTACCTGATGTGGCACGCCTCTGGATGTCGTACAACAGCAGGCAACGATACCGAACGCCCGGTCGGCAGGTCAAAACGGGGTCCCGCCCCGCGCGCCGCCGGCCCGCCGGGTGAGCAGCGACACTCAGAGCTGCTGCAGGATACGCAGCGCCCGGCCCACCCGGAGCATCGTCTCGGTGTCGGCCACGTCCACGCACTCGGTGAACCACTTCTTCATGGGCGAGGAGATGCGGTCCGGCATGACCACGTACCCGCCCATGGGCACGGCCAGCGGCGAGTCGCGCAGCAGCGCCTGCTCGACCACCTCGGCCACGATCACGATGGGTACGTCGGTGGAGTTGTAGACGTCCGAGCTGATCACCAGCCCGAGCCGTTCGCGTGCGCCCTCAATGCGCCAGACCTCGCCCCTACGCAGCACGCGGGCGTCCGCGGAAGAGCAGGTCGTCGACCATGCCCACCTCGCGGGCGTCGGCCAGGGCGGCCGACTCGAGATCCAGGCCGGCGCGGCCCACGGCGGCGGCGTGCGCGGCGAAGACCTCGCGGAGCGCCTTCTCTCGGGCCGCCTGGTCCATCCACGCCGAGAGCGACAACCCCTCGCGCTTGGCGAACCGCCGGGCCTCCTCGATCGTCTCGTCGGAGAACGAAAGGGTCACCTTGGCAGTCATGACCGGGAGACTACCCACCGGTATGACCGTCAGTCATCCCGGCCGCCGCCGGCACCCGCCCCGACGGCGCGAGAACGCCCACCGGAGGACAAACCTCCGGGACGCCACGCGGCGGGCCGGCCACGTCAGGCCACCCGGCCGCCGAACACGGCGAACCGCCACTCCTTGAAGAAGCAGTCCACGTCGACCAGGCCCGCGTCGGTGAGCCAGGCGCACTGGTCGGTGACCGTCGCGGGGCGGTCGTACGCCATCCGCGCCCGCGCGGCGGCGATCTCCGCGGCGTCCGAGCCGAGAGCCGCGGTCCGCTCCCGCCACACCTCGTCGTAGCGCCGGTCCAGCGTCGGGGTCGGGCCCGCCACCTGCTCGGCGTTGACGAAGACGCCGCCGGGGGCCAGGGCGGCCGGCAGCCGGCGGTAGAGGGCGCGCTTGCCCGGGTCGTCGAGGTGGTGGATGGCCAGGGCGCTGACCACCGCGTCGTACCGGCCGACGGGCAGCGGGTCGGCCAGGTCGGCGAACACCGTCCGGTGCTCCACCCCGCGCTCCCGGAGCCGGTCGGCGGCCACCGCCAGCATCGCGGGCGCCGCGTCGACGAGGGTCAGCCGCACCCCGGGCACCGCCGCGGCGAGCAGCAGCGACAGCAGGCCGGTGCCGGCGCCGAGGTCGAGCACCTCGGGCGTACGCCCGGCGGCCCGCGCGGCCCGCAGCGGTGGCGACGCCACCTCCACAGCGGCTCCGTAGAAGGCCTCGAAGCACGGCACGAGCCGGCGGCGCGCCTCGTCGTAGGTGCCGGCGACGGCGTCGAAGGCGTCCGCGACGGTCATTCCGCTCTCCCATCATCCGGGAAACGTGTCTCGCATTCTAGACCAGGCGCACGGACGGACGGTACCCCGCGACGGGGGACGCCCCCGGCCCGCGCGGACGCCTCGCCCTTGACCGGGCCGAAACAGGCCGGACCCGGCCCGGAAACCGCCCGGCGGCACGCTTGGCCGGCATGACGGAGGGTGCGCGGTCGGCCACCCGGGCGGGACGCCCGCAGCAACTGGCCGGCTTCACCGTCGGGGTGACCGCCGACCGCCGGCGGGACGACCTCGCCGCGCTGCTGCGACGACGGGGGGCCCGCGTGGTGCTCGCCCCGGCGCCGCGGGTCGTGCCGCCGCCCGACGACACCCGGCTGCGGGAGGCCACCCGTGCCTGCCTGGACCGGCCACCGGACGTCCTCGTGGCGACCACCGGCGCCGGCCTGCGGGACTGGCTGGAGGCGGCCCGGGGGTGGGGCCTGGCGGACGCGCTGCGCGCCGCGCTCGCCCCGGCGTACGCGGTGGCCCGCGGTCCCACGGCCCGGGCAGCCCTCCGCGCGGCCGGCCTGCGCGACCGGTGGTCACCAATCTCCGCGAGTTGCGACGAGGTGGTCGACCACCTGCGCCGGCGTGGGGTGGCCGGCCAGGTGGTCGCGGTGCAGCTGCACGGCCGGCGGCGGCCCGGGTACGCGCGGGCGCTCGAAGCGGCCGGCGCCACGGTGGTCGAGATACCGGTCCACCGGTGGGCGCCGCCCACCGACCCGGCGCCGCTGCACCGGCTCGTAGACCTGGTGGCCGGCCGCCTCGTCGACGCGGTCACGTTCCTGGCGGCCCCGGCCGTGGAGTCGCTTCTGGAGGCTGCCGGCGACCGCGTCGACGCGGTGCTCGGCGCCTTCCGTACGGACGTGCTGGCCACCGCCGTCGGGCCGGTCACCGCGGACCCGCTGCGCCGGCGCGGGGTGCCGGTCAGCACGCCCGCGCGGGCCCGGCTGGGCATGCTCGTCCAGACCGTCGCCGACGAGCTGCCCGGTCGGGCCATCACCTGCACGGCGGACGGCCACCTGCTCACCGTTCGCGGGCACGCCGCGGTGATCGACGGTGAGCTGCGTCCGCTCGCGCCGGCGCCGATGGCGGTGCTACGCGAACTCGCCCGGCACCCGGGCCGGGTGCTGTCGCGCGCCGCGCTGCTGCGGGCGCTGCCGCGCGGCGCCGACGAGCACGTCGTGGAGCTGGCGGTGACCCGGCTCCGCGCCGGCCTGCGCGCCCCCCGCCTGGTGCAGACCGTCGTGAGGCGGGGCTACCGCCTGCGCGTCGACTGAGCCGCCGCGTGGCACGTGCCCGGGACGTCCCGGTGCGCGGCCACGACGCCGGCTCAGCCGACGGGTGTCGCGTACCCCCGGCCGTGCTCGGCCTGCAGCCGCGCCATGGCGTGCTCGACGACGGTGACCAGCACCTGCTTCACCGACTCCCGCCGCCGGGCGTCGGTCATGATGAGGGGCACCTGCGGCGAGATCGCGAGCGCCTCGCGGACCTCCTCCAGCTCGTACTGCGGCGCGCCGTCGAAGGCGTTCAGGGCGACCACGTACGGCAGGTTGCGGTTCTCGAAGTAGTCCAGCGGCGCGAAGGCGTCGGTGATCCGGCGGGTGTCGACCAGCACGGCCGCGCCCACGGCGCCCCGGATGATCTCGTCCCACATGAACCAGAAGCGGGTCTGGCCCGGCGTGCCGAACAGGTACAGGATCAGGTCCTGCGCCATGGTGATGCGGCCGAAGTCCATGGCGACGGTGGTCGTCTCCTTGCCCGGCACCTTGGACGGGTCGTCGATGCCGACACCGGCCGCGGTCATCACCGCCTCGGTGGTCAGCGGTGTGATCTCGGAGATCGAGCCGACCAGCGTCGTCTTGCCGACGCCGAAGCCACCCGCGATGACGATCTTGGCGGATACGATCCCGCGGCTCTGCTGACCCCCCGCGGGGTCATAGCCTGCGAAGTCCACTTAGCACCCTTCCCAGCAGTTCCATGCGCTCCTCGAACCCCTCGGCGGGAGCAGCAGCGTGTAGCGTCAGCAGGCCCTCGGCCACCAGGTCGGCGACCAGCACCCGGGCGACGCCGAGTGGCATCCGGGTGTACGCGGCGATCTCCGCCAGCGACTGCGCCCGGCCCTCGCAGACGGTGGCTATGCGGTGCTTGTCGTGCCCCGCGAAGCGGGACTCGGCGACCTGGGTGGGCGTGGCCATCAGGACCGCCTCCAGGGCGATGTCCTGCCGGGGCTCGGTACGGCCGCGGGTGACCGCGTACGGTCGCACGAGCGCACCGCGCGGGTCACGCCGTGGTTCCATCCGCGATCACCTCCTCTCCGTGCCGGCGGCTGCCGGTTCCGTCTCCCCCGTCCCTGGTCGCCGTGCGGCCGGCGCCCGGTGGGCTACGAGCGCACCGCGTCCCGGGGCAGCGGCACCAGCGCGGCGCCCACCCGTTCCACCAGCAGCGCCATCTCGTACCCGACCTGACCCACGTCGCAGCTGCGCGCGGCCAGCACGGCCATCGACGAGCCGTCGCTGATCGACATCAGGAAGAGGTAGCCGCTGTCCATCTCGATGACCGTCTGCAGCACCCCGCCGGCGCTGAACATCCGGGCGGCGCCCTCGGTCAGGCTCACCACGCCGGACGTGATCGCGGCGAGCTGGTCCGCCCGGTCCGGGGGGAGGTCCCGGGAGGAGGCGAGCAGCAGCCCGTCGGCGGACACCGCCACCACGTGGGCGATGCCCGCCACGCTGTCGGCGAAGTTGGTGAGCAGCCAACCCATGTCCTGCATGGCCGCTGGCCTGTTCATCGGGTCTCCTTCGAGGTGCGGTTCTGGTCCGTGCCGGCCGTCCGACCGCGCTGCACGCCACGGTGGTAGGCCGACAACAGACCGCGTACGTCGTCCGGGCTGCGCCGCGAGGGCTCCCGGCCACCGCGCGGCTCGATGCCGCCCGGCACGAGCTGCGCCTGGGGCACCCGCTTCGGCAGCCCCGAGCGGGTGGTCCCGGCGTTGGCCGGCTCCGCCGCCCGGCTGGCGCGCGTCCAGCCGTCGTCGGCCGCCGTCCGCCAGGCGTCGGCGTCGCTCGCCGCGGCCGCCGGGGCCGCGGGCGACGGCGGGGCCGCAGCCGCCGGGGCCGCGGGAGTCGCCGGGGCCGCGGGAGTCGCCGGGGACGGAGTCGCCGGCGGCGTGTACGACGGCGGCGGCGGCTGCGGCGGGGCGGTGGTGCCGCTGCCGCCCGGGGTGCGGGTGGGCAGCGGAGGGGCCGCCGCAGGGGTGGTGGGCCGCGCGGTCGACGGGGTGCTTCCTCCCGCTCCGGCCGGCGGCTCGTCGAACTGCGGCCGGGTGAAGATGGCGGTGGCGTCGTTGCCGTGGGAGCGGAACCAGACCGCCTCCATCTCCCGGAAGATCGGCGCCTCGGCCACCGGCTCCGGACGGGCCGCGATCGGCGGCGGCGCGGCCGGCATGGCCGACGGGGGCATGGCCGACGGGGGCATGGCCGACGGGGGCATGGCCGGCACCGCGGGCGGGGGAACGGCCGGCATGGCCGGCGGGACGGCCGGGGGCGCCGGCGGAGCGGCCGGGGGCGTGCCCGCGCCGGGGACCGCGCCGAACTGCCGTGACGGTGCGGCGGGCGACTCGGCCGGGCCGGTGGCCGGCGCACGCCGGGGCAGCGGGGCGAGCGTCGGATGGGCGGCCGTCGGGTTGTCGACGGGGAGCCCCGCCCCGTACGACGGCTGCGCCGCCGGGGCCGGGTTGGTCATCCCGCCGGCCGACACGGTGGGTGCGCCGTCCCGGGCGTCCACGGGCGCCGGCCACGGCGCCGGGGCCGGCGTGCCGGTGGTGCGCCACTGGTCGGTCAGCGGCGCCGCCGAGGTGAGGCCGATACGCGGCTCGGCCACCGCGACGGGGCTCAGCGGCGCCTGCTCGACCGCCATCGGCTGGCGCGGTCGGGTGAGCGCCTGGTCCCGGCCCCGCTGCACCGGCAGGACGACTGTCGAGTTCGGCAACGTGACCTGAGCGACCGTGCCGCCCTCGACGTTGCGGCGCAACTCGACGCGGATGCCGTAGCGGGACGCCAGCCGGCTCACCACGGCGAGACCCATGAGCCGGAACGCCGCGACGTCCACGGTGGGCGGGGCGGCGAGCCGGCGGTTCAGCGAGTCGAGTTGCTCGTCGGTCAGGCCGAGCCCGCGGTCCTCGATCTTGATGAGGACGTAGTCGCGGATGCGCCGACCGTCGGCCACGACGACGGTGTTCGGCGGCGAGAACCGGGTGGCGTTGTCGAGCAGCTCGGCGACCAGCCGGACCACGTCGTTGACGGCGTGGGCGGCCACCGAGATGTCGGTGTCGACGTTGCCGAACTCGATGCGCGCGTACAGCTCGACCTCGGACTGCGCGGCGCGCAGCACGTCCACGAGCAGGGCGTCGTCGCGGCGCGGCACGGCCGAGTCGGCGCCCGCGAGGACCAGCAGGTTCTCGTCGTTGCGGCGCATCCGGGTGGCCAGGTGGTCCAGCTCGAAGAGCTGGGCGAGCCGCTTCGGGTCCTCCTCGCCGCGCTCGATGGCATCCAGCTCGCCGATCATCCGGTCGACCAGCGTCTGGCTGCGCCGGGCCAGGTTGAGGAACATCGCCGAGACGCTGGTACGCAGCGCCGCCTGTTCGGCCGCGATGCGCACGGCCTCCCGGTGTACGACGTTGAAGGCGGAGGCTACCTGCCCCACCTCGTCGCGGTTGGACAGCTTTATCGGGTCCCGGACCTCGCGGACGATCTCGTCCACGCCGCCCTCGCCGACGCTGCCCATGCTCTGCAGCCGTTGCACGGCGTCGGGCAGGTCGTGGTTGGCCACCGACAGGGCGCCCTCCCGGAGGCGGCGCAGCGAGTCGTTGAGCGAACGGGCCAGCACCACGGCGAGCGACACGGCGATGAGAAGGGTCAGCAGCACCAGCACGGACTCGAGCACGGCCTGCCGGATGACGTCCGCGCGGGTCTGGTCGGTCTGGGCGTAGAGCTGGTTCTGCAACTGGACCTCGGCCCAGCGCATCAGGTCGTTCACCGCGCCGATGGCGGCCGTGGCGTCCTGCGCGCCGACGAGCGGACGCTGCCCGACCGAGCGGGTGATGTCGGCGGCCACCCGGTCGGCGAGGCCGACGGCGTCACCCGAGACGGTGCTGTTCACGAGGGCGCGTTGCGCCGGGTCCGCGGCCAGCGAGAAGGCGAGCAGCGCCTCCTGCTGACTGGTGAGGGTGGCCACGAAGGCGGAGAACTGCTCCTCGTCGAGCTGGCCGGCGCTGAGCGCCGTGAAGGCGACCGCCTCCTCCTCGGCCACGGCCGCCTTGGCGCGGGCGAACGCGGCCACCGCCCGCCGGCTGTCCGCCAGGCGTTCGCCGCCGGGAAGCTGGGCCAGCCCGTCGCCGTACGAGACCAGGTCGGTGAGGATGACGCCGTAGCGGAGCACGGCCTCGGCGACCGCCATCTGCCGGCGGTCCAGCACCTCCTGCCGGGTGCTGTCCAGCGTCTCGAGGTGGCCGTCGATGGCGGCCAGCCGCTCCTGGACCGACGTGGGCACCTCTCCGACACGCTTGCGCTCCTCGCGGTACGCCTCGACGCGTTGCTGCGTCTGGCGCACCCGCAGGTTGTACGCGTCGGCCTGCTGCTGCGGTGCGGCCAGGTAGGCGGCCGCGGCCATCCGCTCGGCCTGCAGGTCCTGCGTGAGCGCGGAGACGTCGCGGGACAGCTCGGTCAGCGACCGCGCCTGGCTCGCCTCGAAGGCGCCCTGCCCGACGGAGACGAGCCGGACGGCCGCCAGCGCGATGACGGCGGCGACCGGCACCACAAGGATGAGCGCCAGCTTCGACCGGATCCGGGCGTCCCGCAGTCGGGGCAGGCGACGACGGGCCGGCCGGGCGCCCGCACGAGTGTGGGGCAGGGTCGTCGGTCCGGTGCTCACGACATCGCCTCCGTCGTTTCTTCCACGCCTGAACGACCGAACCGTGCCGGGCGCGCTGGGCGGCGGCACGCGCGGCACGGCCGCGATTTCATCAGAGACGCTCCTGTTTGGGAAGCCGCAGCCGGGCAGATAACGGTCGCACCGCGCGCACCCCGTGTTCCGGTCAACTGTTACCTTCACTTCCGCAAGCCTGTGAACAGGGCAGGTGACTCCAGAGTGGTCACACGTGTATGCACCGTGACCGTTGGTAAACATCGCGTGTCGCCAGCATGTGGGATGCGCGTCCCGAAACGACCACGACGACCGCGCTTGACCGCAGCGCCCGCCGTTGGCAAGGTTTTGCAGGCTTCGCGCACACCGTACGGCACACTCTTCCCGTCATTCCACTGAGGACGGACTAGCGGCGGTGACCGGGCAGCGCCCGCGCCCGCACCTGGAGGACGACTTGAGCCCCATCCGCTCCACGGCCATCGTGGCTCTGGCATCCGTCGTGCTGGCCGGCACGCTCACGGGGTGCCAGTTCGGCACGGACGAGGCGGCGGCGAGTCCGATCGTGATCGCCGCGGACCTCGAACTCTCCGGCGCCTCCGCCCCCGTCGGGAAGGCGTACCAGCGTGCGCTCGAACTGAAGATCGAACAGCTGAACGCCTCCGGCGCGCTCGGTGGCCGGCGGATCGAGCTGAAGGTCAAGGACAACCGTTCCGACGCCAGCGAATCGCTGCGGAACATCGGCGACTTCAGCAGCGACGGCGACGTCAGCGCGATCATCATGGGCGGCTGCAACGAGTGCGCGATCGGCGCGGTCCGGACCATCAACGAGAAGAAGATCCCCACCATCGCCCTCGCCACGTCGGGCGCCGTCGCCAGCCCGGTGGCCGACCGGCGGTACGTGTTCAAGCTCGGCCCGAACGCCGCCGACAGCGCCGCCGCCCTGGCCACGGAGCTGAGCCGCCGGGGCATCCGCAAGGTGTCGCTGCTCTACAGCGCCGACGACTACGGCCGGGAGGGGATGACCGCCCTCCAGCGCGAGTTCACCAAGACGGGCGCCGACCTGGTACGCCAGGCGTCCGTGCGGATCACCGACACGGACGTCAGCCAGCCCGTGCGTACGCTGACCTCGCGCAAGACCGACGCCCTGATCGTCTGGACCCCGCCGGAGCAGGCCGGGCTGGCGGCGACCGCTGCGCAGCAGCTCGGCTTCACGGGCTCGCTCTACTTCGACGCGGGCGCCGCGGGCGACCTCTTCCTGGGCGAGGCGGCCCGGGCCACCGAGCGGGCGACGCTGATCTTCACCCAGACCATGGTGATCGACGACGTGATCGCCACGACGCCGGCCAAGGCGGCCCGCCGGCAGTGGTTCCAGGACTACACGGCACGGTTCGGCGGTTACAACGGCGCCTCGTCGTTCGCGGCCGACGCCGTGCAGCTCATCGCGGACGCGCAGCTACGTGCCGGCGGGCCAGCCGACCGGGTGAACCGGGACGGCATGCGCGACGTGCTCGAGACGTCCCAGTTGGACGGTCTCTCGGGCCCGATCCGGATGACTCCGGACAACCACTCCGGCCTCATGCCGCAGGCGCTCACGACCCTCGTGGCGCGCAACGGCCGCTGGCGCCTGGCGGGCTGACCCACACGACGCGGGCCGGCTTCCCCGATCCGGGGGAGCCGGCCCGCGTCGCGTTCGGGGGAAGGAATATCAGCGGCTGCTCGTGGTCTCGCGGACCCACGGCAGGGCGATCCGCTCGATCACCACGAGGGCCGTGTAGAGCAGGATGCTGACCACCGCGACCAGCATGATCGCCGCCCACGCGGTCGCCGTGTCGCCGACGCCCGCGTACTGCTGGATGACGTAGCCGAGCCCACCCTCCCCGGCCTGGAACTCGCCGATGACCGCGCCGATGGCGGCCAGCGGCATGGCGACCTTGAGGCCGACGAAGATCTGCGGCAGCGCGGCCGGGAAGCGCACCTTGCGGAAGGCCTGCCAGCGGGAGGCGTTCCAGGACCGGACCAGTTCGGCGAGGTCGGCCGGCGTGGTGGTGAGCCCGGTCGCCGTGGAGAGCACGATCGGAAAGAAGCAGAGCAGGAACACCATGGTGAGGATGGGCTTCTGACCCCAGCCGAGGGCCACCACGAGCAGCGGCCCCAGGGTGATCTTGGGTACGGCGTTCACCGCGACGAGCAGCGGCGTGAACATCCGCTCCACCGTCCGGGACGTGGCCAGCGCCAGCCCGATCAGGACGCCGGCCGCCACGGAGAGCGCGAACCCGATCAGGATCTCCAGCATCGTGTCCCAGGTGTGCTCCAGCATCCGGGCCGGCTTGTCGACGAACGCGGTGAACACGTCCGCGGGCGGCGGCAGGGCCGCCGGGTGCACCAGCTCGAGCCGTGCGGTGAGCCACCACACCGCGAGGGCGATCAGCAGACCCACGGTGGGCAGCAGCGCGGCGCCCGCCCCGGCGGCCCGTACGCCGACGGCCCGGCGCGGACCCGTCGCCGACGTGGTCTCCGCGGCGGTGGGCTCGGTCACCGGCTCCGCCGACCGGACCTCGGTCATGGTGTCCTCCTTGGTTCCTCCGGCCGATGGGCCGGAACGCGGGACGGGGTGCGCCCCGCCGGAGTCCGGCGGGACACACCCCGGGGCACTGCGGTGATCAGGCCTTCGGCGTGAGGCTGAAGTCGATGATCTGCTCGGGGGTGATGTTCTGCTTGAGGGTGCCGGCGCCCTGGAGGATCGCGATGCTCTTGGCCACGCGGCCGCTGTCCAGCGTGCCGAGGGCGGTGCCCGAGTTGCTCGACCGGACGTACCCGGCCATCAGCTGCAGCTCGGCGGCGGCCGAGGCGGTGTTGGTGGCGTCCACGTTCTTCTTGAGGATGTCCGCCGCCTCCTGCGGGTTGGCGAGGCTGTACTCCAGGCCCTTCATGAGCGCCGCCGTGAACTTCTTCACCATCTCCGGCTTCTCCTTGGCGATCTTCGCCGAGGTGATGAGCACGTTGCCGTAGAGGTCCTGCATCACGTTGCTGTACGGCAGCATGACGGCCTTCTTGCCCTTGGCCACGCCCTCGATGGTCGGCTGACCCACGACGAACTGCCCGATGCCGTCGACCTGGCCGGCGGCGAGCGTGCCGATCAGGGTCTGCGCCTCGCCGTTGACCCAGGTCACCTTGGTGGCGTCGATGCCGGCCATCCGGGCGTACGTCGGGAAGAGGTTGCGCACGACCGAGCCGGGGGTGTCGGCGAGCTTCTTGCCCTCGAGGTCCTTCGGCGAGGCGATGTTCTTGCCCTCGAGCGTGGCGATGGCGGCCATGGTGCGCTGCTGGATCGCGGCCACCGCCACGAAGTCCTTGGCCTGGCCGTTGCCGAGCTGGAGCAGACCGCCGGTCAGGTCGATCGGGCCGAAGTCGGCCTGGCCGCCGACGATCGTCTGAATGACGGCGCCCGTGCCCTGACCGGGCTTGATGTCGACGTCGAAGCCGGCCTCCTTGAAGAAGCCCTTGTCCTTCGCCACCCACGCGTAGGAGTCACGGCCGAAGTTGCCGAACGACGTGAGGTAGGTCACCTTCTCCAGCGAGCCGCCGCCGCCCTTGGCGTCGTCGGACGAGTCCGAGCCGCCGCTGCAGCCGGCGGCGGCCAGCGCGAGACCGGTGGCCAACGCGGCCGCGGCGACCGTACGGGTCAGCCTTCTCATCAGTGCACCATGTCCTTTCCGACCGGGGCCGGCAGGCCGCCGGAGGGGTTGTCGCGGGGTACCGGCGAAGGGGGGGCAGGCCGGCACCACCGTCGTGAGGGGACTCTTCGCGGGCACAGCGTACGAGAACCCCACCTTTGCGACGCCAGGCGTGTCGGGTTGCGGAACGGAAACAAACTGGCGTCCACCCCGGACGGTGCGATGCGGACACAGGGCGGATAGCCTTTGGCGGATTCTGACCGCCCACTCAGGGAGGCCCGCCGGAGATGATCCGACTGTCCGGTGTGTCCCGTACGTTCGACGGCCGCGGCGGCCGCGTCGAGGCGTTGCGGGGCATCGACCTCGACGTCGCCGAGGGCGAGTTCGTCGCCGTCCTCGGCCGCTCCGGTTGCGGCAAGTCGACCCTGCTGCGGCTGATCGCCGGCCTCCTGCCGCTGACCAGCGGCGAGATCACCGTCGGCGGCACGCCGGTGGGCAAGCCCCGCCGCGACATCGCCATGCTGTTCCAGAAGCCCGCCCTGCTCCCCTGGCGTACGGTCCTCGACAACGTCCTCCTGCCGGTCGAGGTGTTCGGCTGGAGCCGGGCGAAGTACCGCGACCGCGCCCGGGAGCTGCTCGACCTGGCCGGGCTCGGGGGCTTCGAGAAGCGCCTGCCGCACGAGCTCTCCGGCGGCATGCAGCAGCGGGTCTCGCTGTGCCGGTCCCTGATCGGCGATCCCCGGGTGATGCTCATGGACGAGCCGTTCTCCGCGCTCGACGCGCTCACCCGCGAGGAGCTCTCCGGTGAGCTCCAGCGGGTGCACATGGAGAACTCCTCGACCATCGTCTTCGTCACCCACTCGATCGACGAGGCGGTGCTCCTCGCCGACCGGGTCGTGGTGCTGAGTCCCCGGCCCGGCCGGATCCGCAAGGTCGTCGACGTGGCCATCCCCCGGCCGCGCACGCTCGGCCGCAACGCGCACCTGGCCGACGTCGCCCGGGTCAGCGCCGACCTCCACGAGCTGCTCATGGAACGCGACGAACCGGCGTCCGCCGGTACGGAGGGCCGATGACCATGCGGGTGTCGGTGTTCATCGAGCCGCACCGCGGCGCCAGCTACGACGACCAGCTCCGCTTCGCGCGCGCCGTCGAGGACCTCGGCTTCGAGGGCTTCTTCCGCGCCGACCACTACCAGTCGATGGGGGCCGACCCGGGGTTGCCCGGTCCGACCGACGCCTGGTTGACCCTGGCCGCGCTGGCCCGGGAGACCAGCCGCATCCGGCTCGGCACGCTGGTCACCTCGGCGACGTTCCGCCTGCCCGGCCCGCTCGCCCTGATGGTGGCCCAGGTGGACCAGATGAGCGGCGGTCGCGTCGAGCTGGGCATCGGCGCCGGCTGGTACGAACGGGAACACCTCTCGTACGGCATCCCGTTCCCCCCGGTCGGCGAGCGCTTCGACCGGCTCGCCGAGCAGCTCGAAGTGATCACCGGTCTGTGGCGGACCCCGCTGGGCGGCTCGTACCACTTCTCGGGCGACCACTACCGGCTGGCGGACGCTCCCGCGCTGCCCAAGCCCGTGCAGGTGCCGGGGCCGCCGGTCATCGTGGGCGGGCGCGGCCCGAAGCGCACCCCGGACCTGGCGGCGCGCTACGGCGACGAGTTCAACATGCCGTTCAAGTCGGTCGAGGAGACCGCCGAGGCGTACGAACGGGTGCGCGAGGCCTGCGAGCGGGTGGGCCGGGCGGAGACGGGGCGAGCGCCACTGGTCCTCTCCGCCGGGATCGTGGTGGCCGTCGGCCGGACGGACGCCGAGGCACAGCGCCGGGCCGCGCCGTTGCACGTGGCGAGCGCGTTGCCGCCGGAGGACCCGGTGGTCGGCTCCCCCGCCCAACTGGTCGACCGGATCGGCGAGTTCGCGGCGCTCGGCGCGACCCGGGTGCACCTGCGCCTCACCGAACTCGCCGACCTCGATCACCTGGAACTGATCGCCGGCGAGGTGCTGCCGCAGTGGGACGGAGGACGATGAGCGACGTGAGCGACGACCTGGAGCTCGGGCCGGTGGGCCAGGAGATCGTGTACGAGAACGACCGGGTGCGGGTCTGGCACATCCGGCTGGAGCCGGGCGAGCGGCAGCCGCTGCACCGGCACGACCACCCCTACCTCGTGGTGGCGATCCAGGGTGCGAAGAACGTCGTGCAGACCGTCGACGGCACCCGGATCGACGCGGACGAACCGACCGGCGGAGTCGTCTACCGCGACCCGGGCGCCGTGCACATGCTCACCAACGTCGGGAACACGACATACCTGGCCCGGCTGGTCGAACTCAAGTAGACCCGCCGGTCGAGCGCCCGGCCGCGACGCGCGGCGTGCCGGTGGCGATCCGGCACAGCGGGTGCGTAACGTGCCGGACATGGCCTATCGGACCTGGGGCAGACTGCTGCTCACCGCGCTCGGGGTGAGCGTGCTGGCCGGGGCCGGTCAGCTGGGCATCGCGTACGGCTTCGGCATCGTCCGGCTCACCGGCGCCTTCACCGGCGTGACCGTCAACCAGTGGCCGGCCCAGCTCGTCTGGGTGGGCTGGTTCGCGGCGAACGCCGCCGTGGCCGGGGCGGTGCTCACCGGGCGTCTCGCCCGCCACGACGGCCCACCGGCCACGACCGGTCGACACCTGGCCGTCGGCGCCGCCGCGGCGCTCGGCGCCACCATCGTCGCGCCGCTGTGCATGCAGCCGGCCCGCGCCGCCGAGCTGGTCTCCGTCGACCCGGTCTTCGCAGTCGGGATCTGCGCCGTCCTCGGCGCGATCGTCGGCGCGGGAGCGGCCATCGCGGTGCTGCTGAACCCGCCGCTGGGCTGGAACGTCGCGGCCGTGGCCGGCGCCGTCTGGCTGCTCGCCCTGGTGTCCGCGCTGCCGTCGCTCGGCGCGGCCGGTCCGCTGCGCAGCGTCCGGCTCGGTGTGCTCGAGCCGACCTGGCTCGCCGCGGACGCCGCCCAGCGGCTGTCGCTGCTGCTGTTGCCGATCGTGGCGCTGCTCGCCGGCGCGACGACCGCCGGTCTCGCCCGGTGGCGCGGGCAGGTGCCGCTGGTCAGCGGCGCGACCGGCGTGGCCGGTCCGGTGCTCGTGGCGTTCGCCTACCTCACGGCCGGCCCCGGCGACGCGGTGGACCGGTACCAGACCACGCCCTACTACGGCGCGTTGATCGCGGTCGCCGCCGGAGTCCTCGGCGCGACGGCCGCGGCCCTGCTGCGCCGTCCCGTCGACGCGCACGGCGCCGGTGCCCACCGCAGCGGCGGCACCGCCATCGAGCCGAGCGCCATCCTGCGTCCCCTGCCGGCCGGTCCCGTGCTGCCCGGCGCCGACGCTCCGGCCACCGACGGTCCGGCGTCCGACGGGCCGGCGTCCGACGGTCCGGCGTACGGCGCTCGGGCCGCCGGCGGTACGGACGCGGGCGCTCCGGACGCCGACCGGGTGGTGCCGGCCGGCGCGGACGTGGCCGCCCGCTCGGCCGGGTCGGTGCCCGCCACGGCCGCCGTCCACACCGGCGGCCCCGGGCTCCGGGGCACCCCAGCCCACTGGGACTGGCCGCAGGCGGGCGCGACGAGCGCCCACCCGACGCGCGGCGACGCCTCCGGCCGCCCGCGCGCGGAGGACCAGGCCACCATGCCACTGACCGTCGAGTCGACGCTGGGCCGGCCGGTCGAGCACGCCGCTGCGACGGAACAGACTCCCGCCGCCGAGCCCGCCCCCGTCGCGGATCGCTCCTCGGACTCGACATCCGCCAGTCGCACGACCGTCAGCCCCAGCACGGCGTCGACCTCCGGCCCGGCGTCCACCCCCGGGATGACGTCCACCCCCGGCCCGGCGTCCACCCCCGGCACCGCATCCGCGCCCGGCACGGCATCTGCGCCCGGAGCCGCGAAGGGCCGCGCCACAGAGCCCTCCGTCGCCGAGGCACGCCGTGTCGCAGGGCCCGCCCCGGTCGCGAAGCCGAGTTCCGTCGAGCGGTCGAGCCCCGCGGCCGCGTTCGAACCGACAACCGAGCCCGTGCCATCGACCGAGCACGCTGCCGGGGCCGCCGGGACCGAACCCACGACGAGCGTGATGCCTCAGAGTCATAAATATGCCTCTGAGGCATCACGCTCGACCGGGAAGGTTGGCCAGCCGTCCGGCGACGCACCGGCGGACGGGCGCCCGCCGGCCGAGCCGGGCGTGGGCGGTGCGGCCAGAAGCAGCGCCCGGACGGCGCCGCGGGCCCGCGGCGGTGGCGGGGCGGGCACGCGGGATGCGGCGCCGGCAGCGGAGGCAGCGCCTGCCGGCAAGACACCACCCGCAACCGAGGACGCCAGGGCAGCGGACGCGCCGGAGGCACCGGCGCCGAAGCCCCGGCGCACGGCCAGGTCACGGTCCGCGGCGAAGCCGGCCGTGGCCGGCACCGACACCCCGACCAGCACGGCAACCCCGACCAGCACGGCAACCCCGACCAGCACGGCAATCCCGACCAGCACGGGAACCGCGGCCCGCCCGACCGGCACCGCGAGCGGCGCGACCGACACCACCGACACCGCGAGCGGCACCACCGACACCACCACCGACACCACCGCCGGCCCGACCGGCACTGCGAGCGGCACCACCGACACCCCCGCCGGCCCGACCGGCACCACCGACACGACCGGCACCGCAAGCGGCACGACCGGCACGCCGGCACCCGCCGGGCCGATCGGCGGGAACCCGGCCGAGGTCGGCACGACCGCCCACAAGCCGACCACCAGCACGCCAACCACCGCCAGGCCGACCGCCGGCAGGCCGACCACCAGCACGCCAACCACCGCCAAGCCGACCGCCGGCAGGCGGACCGCGGACGTGCCGACCACTAACGGGCCGACCATCAGGACGACCGCCGACGAATCGACCGTCGACGGACCGGCCCGCGGCGGCGTCCCGGCCGGGGCAACCGTTCCGGCCGAGGCAACCGTTCCGGCCGAGGCAACCGTTCCGGCCGAGGCAACCGTTCCGGTCGAGGCAGCCGCTCCGGCCGGGCCGAGCGGCCCGACCGCGGAGCCGGAGAGCGATCCCTCCCGCCCGGTCGACCGGCCCGACCACGGCTCCCGCGCCGTGACCGAACCGCAGGGCGCGACGCCCACCGCCGACGGCCCGCCCCCAGACCCGCAGGACGCGACGAGCCGTGCAGACGCGTCGCCCCGTGGCGCCCGCCCGGCCGGCGGACCGGCCCGCACGGACTGGCCCGTCACTCCGGCCTGGCCCATCCCGCCGCGTTCGGGCGCCGGACCGGCCCGCGAGGCGTCCTCCGGCGGAACGGCCCAGCCGGCATCCGCGGAAGGCACGCGCGAGCCGGCGCCCCGGGCGCGGCACCGCGCGCCGCTGCCCGACCTGAACCGGGCGGCGAGCTGGGAAGCCCTGGCCACCGCGCGGCGCGCCGGCCCGCAGACGACCGGTCCACAGACGACCGATCCGCAAACGGCCGGCCAACAAACGACCGATCTGCAAACGGCCGGCCCACAGACGACCGGTCCGCAGCCCACCAGCCCGCGCCACACGCAGGCGGGGACGGAGTCGACCGAGGCGGACGTACCCGCCGAGGGGTCCACGGACGGACCGGCCCCGGCGGACCGGTCCGCCGGTCGCGGCCGGGGTCGGCTCGGGCTGTTCCGGCGCAACCGCTCCCGCGACGACGGCGCGGAGAGCACCGACGCCGAGGCGCTGCCGGCGCAGGACGAGGAGTACGTCGACTGGGTGGCCGGGCTGGGCCGCCCGGTGGCGGACAACGAGCCCGAGCGGGAGAGCGGACGGCGCTCGCTGCGCTCCTCGGGCCGCCACCACCGCGACTGACGGACCGACGACGGCGGCGACGCCCGGGGTCACACCCCGGGCGTCGCCGTGTGTGCGCGGACACCGCGGACCGCGGTCGCCTCGCAGCGGCGCGGTCAGGCCAGGGGCAGGTAGACGCGCCCGCCGGAGGAGAGGAACTCCGCCGACTTGTCCTGCATCCCGCGCGCCGCGTACTCCTTCAGCTCCTGAGTGATCTTCATGGAGCAGAACTTCGGGCCGCACATCGAGCAGAAGTGGGCGGTCTTCGCCGGATCGGCGGGCAGCGTCGCGTCGTGGTACGACCGGGCGGTCTCCGGGTCGAGCGCGAGGTTGAACTGGTCCTCCCACCGGAACTCGAACCGCGCCTTGGAGAGCGCGTCGTCCCAGGCCTGCGCCCCGGGGTGGCCCTTCGCCAGGTCGGCCGCGTGCGCCGCGATCTTGTACGCGATGACGCCCGCCTTCACGTCGTCGCGGTCCGGGAGCCCGAGGTGCTCCTTCGGGGTGACGTAGCAGAGCATGGCGGTGCCGAACATGCCGATCATCGCGGCGCCGATCGCCGAGGTGATGTGGTCGTACGCGGGCGCGATGTCGGTGGTCAGCGGACCGAGCGTGTAGAACGGCGCCTCGTGGCACCACTCCTGCTGGAGGTCCACGTTCTCCTTGATCTTGTGCATGGGCACGTGCCCGGGGCCCTCGATCATGACCTGGACGTCGTACGCCCAGGCGACCTTCGTGAGCTCGCCGAGGGTGCGCAGCTCGGCGAACTGCGCCTCGTCGTTCGCGTCGGCGATCGAACCGGGGCGGAGCCCGTCGCCGAGGGAGAACGTCACGTCGTACCGCGCGAGGATCTCGCACAGCTCCTCGAAGTGCGTGTAGAGGAAGTTCTCCTCGTGGTGCGCGAGGCACCAGGCCGCCATGATCGAGCCGCCGCGCGAGACGATCCCGGTCACCCGGTCGACGGCCAGGGGCACGTACGGCAGCCGCACCCCGGCGTGCACCGTCATGTAGTCGACGCCCTGCTCGGCCTGCTCGACGACGGTCTCCCGGAACACCTCCCAGCTCAGCTTCACCGGGTCGCCGCCGACCTTCTCGAGCGCCTGGTAGATCGGCACGGTGCCGATCGGGACGGGCGCGTTCCGCACGATCGCCTCGCGGGTCTCGTGGATCCGCTTGCCGGTGGACAGGTCCATGACGGTGTCCGCGCCCCACCGGGTGGCCCAGGTCAGCTTCTCCACCTCCTCGGCGATGGACGAGCTGACCGCCGAGGTGCCGATGTTGGCGTTGACCTTGACGAGGAACGCCTTGCCGATGATCGCGGGCTCGCACTCCGGGTGGTTCACGTTGAGCGGGAGCACGGCGCGGCCGGCGGCGATCTCGTCGCGGACGAACTCGGGCGCCACACCCTCCCGGATCGCCACGAACTCCATCTCGGGCGTCACGACGCCCGCACGGGCGTACGCGAGCTGCGTGGGCCGCCGGCCGTCGGCGCCGGCGAGCGGGGTGCCGGCTCCGCGCACCGGGGCGACGTCGCCGCGCTCGGCGATCCACGGACCGCGCAGCGGCGGCAGCCCCACCTGCGGGTCCGATCCGGGCCCCGATGTGTCGTAGAGCCGCACCGGCGGGTTGTCCCCGGTCAGCGTCACCTCGGCGAACGGCACCCGGATGTCGGGCCGGGCCCCTTCCACGTACACCTTGCGTCGTGCGTGCATGACAGCCTCCCTGGTGGTCAAGCGGACCAGCCGAAGTGGTCCAGCGGGCCGCGTCCCGCGCCCAGCTTCCAGTCCCGCCCGCCGGCCAGCGCGCGGGTCACGTACTCCTTGGCGGCGGCCACCGCGGCCGGCACCGGGTCGCCCAGTGCCAGCCGGACGGCGATCGCCGCCGAGAACGAGCAGCCGGTGCCGTGCGTGTGCCGGGTGTCGACCCGGGGCGTTCGCAGCACCGTGGTGACGCCGCCGCCGTGCAGCACGTCGACCGCCTCGCCGTCGGCGAGGTCGCCGCCCGTCACCACCACGTGCGCCGGCCCGCCGGCCGCCAGCGCCTCGGCGGCGGTGACCATCTCCTCGACCGTGGTCACCGGGCGTCCGGTGATGGCCGCGGCCTCCGCGCAGTTCGGCGTCGCCACCTGGGCGTACGGCAGCAGCCGCTCGACCGCGGCGACGACGCCGAGCCGGTGCCCGCTCGTGGCGACGAGCACCGGGTCGACGACGAGGTGCGGCAGCCGGCCGGCTCGGGCCGCGGTCGCGACCGCGTCGGCGACGGCCGGGCTGCCGAGCATGCCGGTCTTGACCGCGCGGACGGTGAAGTCGGCGAGCACGCTCTCGACCTGGTCGGTGACGGTGCCCGGGGGCAGTGGCAGGACGGCGTCCACGCCCCGGGTGTTCTGGGCCGTCACGGCGGTGAGCACGCTGGTCCCGTACGCGCCGAGCGCCGCGAACACCTTGAGGTCGGCCTGGATGCCGGCGCCGCCGCCCGAATCGGAGCCGGCGATGGTGAGAACGGTCGGCGGGGTCACCTGCGCTCCCCCTCGGACCGCCAGGCGCCGCGCCCGTCGAAGGCGCTCGCCAACGTGGCGGCCGCCTCCGCGGGGTCGTCGGCGCGCATGATCGCGCCCAGCACGGCGACCCCGACGGCGCCCGCCCGTACGCAGGCCGCCACCTGGTCGGGCGTCTCGATGCCGCCGAGGGCGAGGGCCGGAACGGGACTGGCCGCGACCAGCGCGGCGAGCCCGTCGGGCCCGAGAGGCGGGCCGTAGCCGGGTTTGGACCGGGTGGGGTGGACGGGCGAGAGTGTGACGTAGTCCTCCGTGGACAGTCGCGCCAGCTCCGCCGTGTTGTGGCAGGAGCGGCCGACCAGGCCGAGCCGCGGCGGCGGGTACGGGCCGGCGGACGGAAGGTGCACGGCGTCGCCGCCGAGCGGGTCGGGGCCGGCGACGACGAGCGTGCCGCCCGCCTCGGCGAGGATCGGGCGCAGGTCGGCGGCGAGCGCGGCGCGCTCCGGGCGCGGCAGGTCCTTCTCCCGCAGCACGACCCAACGCACACCCCCGGCGACCGCCGCGGCGACCACCTCGGCCAGCGGTCGCGTGGCCTGCCACCGGTCGGTCAGGACGACGAGCCCGCGGGGCAGCGGCGGCACCCTGGCGGCGAGCCGCCGATCCGTGTCCGGATCCGCGCCGACGGGCGTCACAGCTCCGGCCTTCCGTCGTCCGGCGTGGAGGCGAGGGCGTGGTGGCGGCGGGCGATGCGTCCCGCTCCGGCCGCCAGGCGCCCAGCCTCGACCGCGTGCCGCATGGCGGTGGCCATCGCCACCGGGTCGGCGGCCCGGGTGACGGCGGTGGCCAGCATCACGCCGTCGCAGCCGAGTTCCATGGCCAGCGCGGCGTCCGACGCGGTGCCGATGCCGGAGTCCAGGATCACCGGCACGTCCACGCTCTGCCGGATCAGCCGGATGTAGTGCGGGTTGGCGATGCCCAGCCCGGAGCCGATCGGCGAGCCGGCGGGCATCACGGCGGCGCAACCGACGTCGACGAGCCGCCGGGCCAGCACCGGGTCGTCGGTCGTGTACGGCAGCACGGTGAACCCGTCGGCCACCAGTTCCTCGGCGGCGCGCAGCAGCTCCGTGCCGTCCGGCAGCAGCGTGCGCTCGTCGCCGGCCACCTCCACCTTGACCAGGTCGGTGTCGAACGCCTCCCGAGCCAGCCGGGCGACCTTGACCGCCTCGACGGCCGTGCGACAGCCGGCGGTGTTCGGCAGCAGCCGTACGCCGCACCGGTCCAGCATCTCCAGCAGCCCACCGCCCGTGCCGGGGACGGTGTCGACCCGGCGCAGGGCCACCGTGACCAGCTCGGTGCCGGACGCCCGGATGGCCTGTTCGAGCACCCGCAGGTTCGCGGCGCCGCCGGTGCCGAGGATGAGACGGGAGGTGAACGACGTCCCGCCGAGGTCGAGCGTCATCCCGCTCACCCGCCCTGGGCGGCGCTGAGCACCTCGACCCGGTCCCCGTCACGCAGCACCGTCGCCGGCCAGCCGGTGCGGGGGACGACCTCGCCGTTGACCGCCACCGCCACGCCGCGCCGCTGCGGCGTGACCTCGCCGACCACGTCGGCCACCGTCGCTCCGCCGGGCACCGTCCGCCCGACGCCGTTCACCGTCAGTTCCATGGGTCCTCCTCGGTCGTCCGGCCGGCGGCGAACCGCTCGGGACGGAAGGGTTCGAGCAGCGGGTCGGGCACGCCGGTGGTCACCAGGTCGGCGATGAGGTCCGCGGTGACCGGGGTGAGCACGATGCCGTGCCGGTGGTGCCCGGTGGCGGCCAGCACGTCGGGCCGGCCGGGCAGGGGGCCGAGGATCGGCGCGTTGTCCGGTGTGCCGGGTCGCAGCCCGGCGGTCGTCTCGACGAGGTCGTACTCGGCCAGCTCGGGCACGAGTTCGACGGCGGCGCGGAGCAGGCGGAGCACCGCCCCGGCGGAGACGTCGACGTCGCGGCGCTCCTCGACCGTGGCGCCGACGACGACCTCGCCGCTGGCCCGGGGCACGAGGTAGACCTGGTCGCCGTCGGCGTACCCCCGGACGACGTGCCGGAACCCCGGCGCGCCGCCGCCGGGCGCCCGGAGCCGGAGCACCTGCCCCTTGACCGGCCGGACCGGGAGCCCGGTGAGCGCCGCGGCCCCGCAGCCGGCGGCCACCACGGTGACCCGGGCGTCCAGGTCGGACAGCCGCCGCACCGCCTCGGGCACCAGCACCGCGCCGGCCCGCTCGGCGGCCGTCCGCAGCGCGGGCACCAGCGCCCGCGGGTCGACCTGGTGGTCGGTGGGCGCGAGGGCGCCGCCGCGCACGCGGGGGGCCAGCGCCGGCTCGCGGTCGCGCAGCTCGGTGGGGCGCAGCGGGGTCACCGGCAGGCCGAGACCCCTTTGGTACGCCCAGAGCCGCCGCGCCTCGGCCAGGTCGTCGGCGGTGAGCCCCACCATGAGGGTGCCGTCGGTCCGGTAGCCGAGCGCGACGCCGGTCGCCTCGGTCAGTTCGGCGGCGAACGCCGGCCAGCGGGCGGCGGACGCCACGAGCAGGCCGGTCAGCTCCTGTTCGCCGAAGTACGCCTCGGCGACCGGGGCGAGCATCCCGGCGGCCACGGCCGACGCTCCGGAGCCGGGGTCGGGATCGTGCACGGTCACCCGCAGACCACGGGCGGCGCAGCGCCAGGCGACGGCGAGCCCGATGGGCCCGGCCCCCACCACCGCCACGTCCGCCCGGCCCGCGTCGCCGGCAGGGGTCGACGGTGGCCGGGCGCTCAGCACGCCAGCGCCTCGATCAGCTCGGCGGTGGCGCGCTGCGGGTCGGCGGCCGCGGAGAGCGCCCCGACGACGGCCACCCCGTACGCCCCGGCGGCCCGCAGCGCCGGCACGCGGGCCGCGGTCACCCCGCCGATGGCGATGACGGGCACGTCGACCGCCTCGGCCACGGCCCGTATCCCGGGCACGCCGATGGGCGGTGGCAGCCCCTCCTTCGTGACGGTGGGATGGCACGGGCCCACCCCGAGGTAGCTGGCTCCGGCGGCGACGGCCTCGGCCGCGGTGCCGGGCTGCCGGGCCGTGGCGCCGAGCACCGCGGCCGGGCCGAGCACGGCCCGGGCGGCCTCGACGGGCAGGTCGTCGGCGCCGACGTGCCCGCCGGCGGCGCCCGCCGCGAGCGCCACGTGCAGCCGGTCGTTGACGAGGCACGTCGCCCCGTACGGCGCGCAGAGCGCGACCACGCGTCGGGTCAGGTCGTACGCCTCGCGGTCGGTGGCGTCGTCCTCGACCCTGACCTGCACGACCAGCTCGGCGCGGGCTGCCGCGAGGGCGGCCCGGACCACGGTGAGCGGTTCACGCCCGGGTCGGGTGTCGGTGACGAGATGCAATCGTCCAAGGGACGGCACGGCAACGCTCCTCCCTGCGCCGGCATTACCCGGATCAGGTTCGACGGTCGGGGGCTACCAGCCCCCCTCTCAGCCCGGTGCACCGGGCTCCCGTGGGTTACTTGCCTGCCACCGTACGGCAGGACCCACCGCCCTGCCAAGGTGGCGCAGGCGACAGCGGTCCGCCCTGCGTTCCGGCCGATTCGGGGGTCGCTTCGTGACGTCCTGGTCGGAATGTCGCCCGGTGTTGCGAAACCGTTACCATCCGCGTCTTGCCGGGCACGCATCCACCCGAATTAATTTGTTCAGCGATTCGACATAATCAAGGGTGTGAACGTCCTGGCCCGACGTCCACTCCCGTCCACCCGGGACGGTCTTCGGCGAGCCGGCCCCCGCGATCCCTGTCCACCGCGACATAGGAGGCGGCGTGTTCCGTCGTCGTGCCCGCATACCCGTCACCGCCACGTTTCTCTCCCTCGCCCTCGCCTCGACCGTCGTGTACGGCGCCCCGGCGCAGGCCGCTCCCGCCGCGCAGGCCGCTCCGGCCGCTGCGCCGGCCGGCGCGCGAGCGGCCCAGGCCGCCGCGGCCGCGACCCCGGTCACGCAGGCCGCGCCCAGGCCGGCCCGCGCCGACGACCCGTTCTCGGTCCTCGTCTTCTCGAAGACGGCCGGATTCCGGCACGACTCCATCCCGACCGGTATCGCGGCGATCCAGCAGCTCGGCGCGGCCAACGGCTTCACCGTCGACACCACCGAGGACGGCGGCGCGTTCACCGACGCGAACCTCGCGAAGTACCAGGCCGTGATCTGGCTCTCCACGACGGGCGACGTCCTCGACGCCGAGCAGCAGGCCGCCTTCGAGCGCTACGTCCGCGCCGGCGGCGGCTACGTCGGCATCCACGCGGCCTCGGACACCGAGTACAGCTGGGCCTGGTACGGCGACCTGGTGGGCGCGTACTTCGCCAGCCACCCGGCGCCCCAGCAGGCCACCGTCAAGGTCGAGGACCACGCGCACCCGGCCACCGCCGAGCTGCCGGACCGGTGGTCCCGGTTCGACGAGTGGTACAACTACCAGTCCAACCCGCGGCCCGACGTGCACGTGCTCGCGAGCCTCGACGAGACCAGCTACTCGGCGGGCGCCGGCGCCATGGGCGCCGACCACCCGATCGCGTGGTGCCAGGACTTCGACGGCGGCCGCTCCTGGTACACCGGGGGCGGGCACACCCGAGAGTCGTACGCGGAGCCGCAGTTCCTGGCCCACCTGCTCGGCGGCATCCGCACCGCCGCGGGCGTGGCGGACGCCGACTGCGGGGCCTCGAAGACCGCCAGCTTCGAGAAGGTCACGCTGGACAGCAACACCAGCAACCCCATGGAGCTGGACGTCGCACCGGACGGGCGCGTCTTCTACGTCGAGCGCGACGGCCGGGTGCAGATCGTGAAGCCGGACACCGGCAACACGGTGACCGCCGTCCGCCTGGACGTGTTCACCGGCAACGAGGACGGCCTCATCGGCATCCGGCTCGACCCGGACTTCGCCACGAACCACTGGGTCTACCTCTACTACGCCCCGAACGACGGGGTGGCGCGCAACCTGCTGTCCCGGTTCACGGTGACCGGCGACACCATCGACCCGGCCAGCGAGAAGCAGGTCCTGCGGGTCGACACGCAGCGGAACACCTGCTGCCACGCGGGCGGCAGCATGACGTTCGACAACGCGGGCAACCTCTACCTGGCGACCGGCGACAACACCAACCCGTTCGAGTCCGACGCGTTCACGCCCATCGACGAGCGGCCCGGCCGGCAGGACTTCGACGCGCAGCGCAGCGCGGGCAACACCAACGACCTGCGCGGCAAGGTGCTGCGGATCCACCCGGAGGACGACGGGACGTACACGGTTCCGGCCGGCAACCTCTTCCCGCCGGGCACCGCGAAGACCCGGCCGGAGATCTACGCCATGGGCTTCCGCAACCCGTTCCGGATCGGCACCGACCCGGCCACCGGCACCCTCTACGTCGGTGACTACGGGCCGGACGCCGGCGCGCCCAACCCGAACCGGGGCCCGGAGGGCACCGTCGAGTGGAACATCGTGGGCACGGCGGGCAACTACGGCTGGCCGTACTGCACCGGGGCGAACTACGCCTACAACGACTACCAGTTCCCGTCCGGGCCGAGCGGCGCGAAGTTCGACTGCGCGGCGCCGGTGAACGACTCGCCCAACAACACGGGCCTCACCCAGCTCCCGCCGGCCATCCCGGCCACCGTCGACTACGACTACGGCGGCAACCCCCGCTTCCCGGAGATCGGGGGCGGCGGCGCGCCGATGGGCGGCCCGGTCTACCGGTACGACGCCGACCTGGACTCGGACCGCAAGTGGCCCGCGTACTACGACGGCAAGGCGCTCTTCGGCGAGTGGAACCAGTCGAAGATGTACACGATGCAGGTGACCGGCGACGGCAAGTCCCTCGTGGACATCAACCAGATCCTCGCCGGCATGACTCTCATCCGGCCCATGGACTTCGAGTTCGGCCCCGACGGCGCGCTCTACCTCATCGAGTGGGGCAGCGGCTTCGGCGGCAACAACGACAACTCCGGCGTCTACCGGATCGACTACATCGCCGGCGACCGCGCCCCGATCGCGGTGGCCAGCGGCCAGCCGACGTCCGGGCCGGCGCCGCTCACCGTGTCGTTCTCCAGCGCCGGCTCGCGCGACCCGGACGGCGGCACGCTCACGTACGCCTGGGCCTTCGGTGACGGACAGACCTCCACCGAGGCCAACCCCACGCACACGTACGCCGAGGCCGGGACGTACACGGCGCAGCTCACCGTCACCAACCCGAAGGGTCGTACCGCGGTCGCCAACGTACCGGTCACGGTCGGCAACACGGCCCCGACGGTGACCATCGAGTTCCCGCCGGACGGCGGCTTCTTCGACTGGGGCGACCAGGTCCGCTACACGGTGAAGGTCACCGACCCGGAGGACGGCGAGATCGACTGCGATCGCGTCCAGCTCCAGGTGCTGCTCGGCCACGACGAGCACGCGCACCCGCTGGAGCAGCACACGGGCTGCACGGGCACGGTCCAGACGTCGCTCGCCTCCGGGCACGGCGCCGAGGCGAACGTGTTCAGCGTGTTCGAGGCGACCTACACCGACGAGGGCGGCACCGGCGGCGCCGGCCCGCTCACCGGCCGCGCCATCGAGCAGCTCCAGCCGAAGCGGAAGCAGGCCGAGTACTTCACGGCCACCGGCCGGGCGCCGGGCAGCACCGGCGGCGGCGACCCCGGCGTGCAGCGGGAGACGACCGGCGACACCGCCGGCGGCGGCCAGAACATCGGGTTCATCGAGGACGGCGACTGGTGGTCGGTCGCGCCCGCGAACCTCACCAACATCACCGAACTCCGGTTCCGGGTGGCGTCGGACGTGAACGGCGGGCGGATCGACGTCCACGCGGGCGCCGTCGACGGTCCGGTGGTCGCGCAGGCCACCGTGCCGGGCACCGGCGACTGGCAGACGTACACGGACGTGACGGCACCGGTCACCGGCGCCGCGAGCGGCTCGCTGTACTTCGTCGCCAAGGACCCGTCCGGTGGCGCCGGTTCGCTGATGAACGTCAACTGGATGGACTTCCTCGGCCGGGGCGTCACCGAGAACGCGCCACCGGTCGTGAGCGCCACCGCCACCCCGACCACCGGCACCGCGCCGCTCACGGTCGCCTTCGACGGCACGGCCACCGACGCCGAGGGGAACACCCCGCTGGCGTACGCCTGGGACTTCGGTGACGGCGGCACGGCATCCACCCTGGACGCCACCCACACCTACACCGGCCCGGGCACGTTCACGGCCACGCTCACCGTGACCGACAGCAAGGGCGCGAAGTCGTACACCACCGTCCCCGTACGGGTGGAGGCGCCCAACACGTCCTGCTTCGGGGCGCGCTCGGACGACTTCACCGGCAGCGCCCTCGACAAGACCCGGTGGACCAGCGTGGTCCGGGAGAACCAGCTCTACTCGGTCTCCGGTGGGGCGCTGCGGCTGCCCACCGCGGTCGGCGACCTCTACGGCGCACGCAACGACGCCACCAACCTGGTGCTCCAGCCGGCGCCGGGCGGCGCGTGGCAGGCGACCACCCGGGTCACCCTGCCGGTGACGACCAACTACCAGCAGGCCGGCCTGCTGGTGTACGGCGACGACGAGAACTACGCGAAGCTGGACCTGCTCTACTCGGGCAGCCGGCGGGTCGAGTTCATCCGGGAGACCGCCGGCGCGCCCCGCAACGAGGCCGCCGACAGCGTCGCCGCACCGGCCGGTGACACCCTGTACCTGCGGGTCACCAGCGACGGGACGAACCTGACCGCGGCCGTCTCGGCCGACGGGCAGACGTTCAGCCCGGTCGGCCGGGCCGCCGCGCTCGCCGGCATCACCAACCCGCGCATCGGGGTCTTCGCGCTCAACGGCGGCACCGACGCGCCGGTCGTGGAGGCGGCGTTCGACTGGTTCCAGGTCTCCCCGGACGAGCCGGCCGGGCCGGTCGAGCCGTCGGACGAGTTCACCGGCGACACGCTCGACAAGTGCCGGTGGAACGCGATCCTGCGGGAGGACGCCACGCGCTACCGGGTGACCGGCGGCGCGCTGCGGGTCGACGTGCCGAACGGCGACATCTACGGCACCGGCAACACCGGGCCGGCGAACTTCATCCTCCAGACCGCGCCGTCGGGCGACTGGACCCTGGAGACGAAGGTCGACGGGAGCCTGCTGAACGAGCAGTACCAGCAGGCGGGCCTCATCGTGCACGCCAACGACGACAACTACCTGAAGTTCGACTTCATCGCGGACAACCAACCCGGCCAGCCGGTGACGCGGCGGATCGAGTTCCGCAGCGAGATCGGCGGGACCGTGCAGAACCCGCAGCCCGAGGCCACGAACCTGACCGGCGCGGTGTGGCACCTGCGGCTGGCGCGCAGCGGTGACACGTTCACCGCGTCGTACTCGGCCGACGGGGCGACCTGGACGGCGTTGACGGCGCTCACCAACAGCGCGGTCGGCGCCACCCCGAAGGTGGGTCTGTTCACCCTCGGCGCAAACCAGACCGCGTCGAAGACCGCCGCGTTCGACTACTTCCGGCTTACGAAGGAGGCGGCCGACAAGACGGCGCCGGTGACGACCGCCGCGGTCTCCGGCACCCCGACCGAGGGGTGGCACACCGGCCCGGCGACGGTCACGCTGACGGCCGCCGACGAGGCGGGCGGCAGCGGGCTGGCCGGCACGGCGTACCAGCTCGACGGGGCGAGCACGTGGACCGACTACACGGGCCCGGTCCAGGTCACCGGCGACGGTGAGCACGAGCTGCGGTTCCGGTCGACGGACCGGGCCGGCAACGTGGAGCCGACGAAGACGGTCACCGTGAAGATCGACGCCACGGCGCCGGTCACCTCGGCGACGTTCGCGCCGGCCAACGACGAGGGCTGGCACGCCGGGACGGTCCCGGTCGTGCTGACCTCGACCGACGCCGGCTCCGGGGTGAAGGCGGTCGAGTGGTCGCTGGACGGCGGCGCCTGGACGCCGTACTCGGAACCCGTGGCGGTGACCGGTGACGGGCAGCACGAGCTGCTGTTCCGCGCCACCGACACCGCGGGCAACGCGGAGACGCTCAAGTCGGCGGTGCTGCGCATCGACGGCACGAAGCCGACGCTGCTGGTCTCCGGCCTCGCCGACGGCCAGCTCTACGGCGACAGCCAGGACGTCCGGGTGTCCTGGCAGGCGGTCGACCCGACCTCGGGCATCGCGTCCGTGACCGGCGCGCTGGACGGTCGGCCGTACGTGAGCGGCACCCTGCAGGCCATGTACGAGCTGCCGCTCGGCCTGCACGAGCTGACCGTCACGGCGACCGACAAGGCGGGCAACGAGACCACCTCCGCCGTCCGGTTCTTCGTGACCACCTCGTTCCGGGACATGCAGAACCTGCTGGACCGGTTCAAGGCGACCGGGCGGCTCTCCGCCAACGCGCACAAGCAGCTGACGGCCAAGCTCGACGCCGCCCGCAAGGCCGAGGCGTCGGGCAACGACAACAAGGCGGTCAAGCAGCTGACCGCGTTCCGCGACCTCGCGGCCAACGCCACCCTGGTGGCCGAGGCGGAGGTCCGGGACGTGCTGGTCCGCGACGCGGACGCCATGATCGTCCGGCTTGGCGGAACGGCCAGCAGGGCCGGCGTACGGGCGAACGACGGCGCGCCGGTCGACGGCGCCGGACGGCTGGGCGGCGACGCCACCCGGCTCGCGCCGGGCCGCCGGCTCTGATCCGACGGCGGCCCCTCCCGGCGCAGGTGCGCCGGGAGGGGCCGCCCCCTTTCGCAGTGAGGAGGCGTCCCGTGACGCGCATCCGCAAGGCCCTCGCCGCGCTGCTCGCCGGCCTGGTCCTGGCCCTACTCACGGCGGGTCCGGCCACCGCGCACACCGGCCGGCTCAGGCTCACCGTCGCCGGTGACGGGGCCGAGGGCGTCACCGTGCAGGCCCTCTACGCCGACGGGCACCGGCTCGACAAGCTGGTGCGGCTGACCCTCACCGCGACCGGCCCGGACGGGCAGCGGGTGGGGCCGCGGCAACTGGAACCGGCCGCCGAGGGGCAGGGCTTCTACGCCAGCGGGCCGCTCCTCTCCCCCGGCCGCTGGCGGGTCACGGTCACCGCACCGGCACCGCACACGGGTGAGGCGAGCGCCCAGGTCCAGGCGCGCGTCGCGCAGTCCCCGCCGCCGGCCGCGATGAGCGCGCCGTCACCCCGCGGCGCCGGCCGCGCCGACGACACCGGGAGCGGCCGGTGGTGGTTGGTGGGGCTCGCGGCCCTCATGCTCGCCGCCACCGCGGTGGCGGTGGTGCTGCAGGTCACCCGCCGCCGCGACTGAACGCGGGACACGCGTCGACCGCGTCGACCCGGCCTCGGCGGCTGGGTCCGCGCGGCCGCCGCGTCGTTCGTGCCTCAGAGGACGGCGCGCAGGGCGTCCAGGTCCTCGTCGGTGGGCTGCCAGGAACCGGCCGCCGCGTTGGCGCGCACCTGCTCCGGGGTGGTCGCGCCCGCGATCACCGACGTCACCGCCGGCTGGGCGGCCAGGCCGCCGATGGCCACCTGGAGCATGGTGAGGCCCCGCTCGTCCGCGTACCGGCCGATCGCCTCGATGGTGTCCCAGTCCGCCGCCGCGAAGCGGGCCGCGTACCGGCCACCGCCGGCGAGGCGGCTGCCCGCGGGCGGCGCCTCGTTCCGCCGGTACTTGCCGGTGAGCAGCCCGTTGGCCAGCGGGAAGAACGGCAGCAGGCCCAGGCCGAAGCGCTCGCACGCGGGCACCACCTCGGTCTCGACCGAGCGCTCGACGAGGCTGTAGTGGTTCTGGGCGCTGATGAACCGGGACCGGCCGTTGGACGACGCGACCCAGTCCGCGTCGGCGATCTGCCAGCCGGCGAAGTTCGAGTTGCCCAGGTAGCGCACCTTGCCGGCGCGGACCAGGTCGTCCAGCGCCGCGAGGGTCTCGTCGATCGGGGTGCCCGGGTCGGGTTCGTGCATCTGGTACAGGTCGATGTGATCGGTGCCGAGCCGGCGCAGCGACGCCTCGACGGCGCGGGCGATGTAACGCCGGGCGCCGCGAGCGCCAAAGTCCGGGCCGTTGAGCCCGTTCATGTCCATGCCGAACTTGGTGGCCACCACCACGTCGTCGCGGCGGCCCTTGAGCGCCTGCCCGAGCAGCTCCTCGGAGCTGCCCTGCGGCTCCCCGTAGATGTCCGCCGTGTCGAAGAAGTTGATCCCGACGTCCAGCGCGGCGTCGACGATCGCGCGCGTGCCGTCGAGGTCGAGCTGGCGGCCGACGTTGTTGCAGCCGATGCCGACCACGGACACCACGAGCCCGGAGTCGCCCAACCGGCGGTAGGTCATCTCAGTCACGAGATCAACCCTATGCCCGGGCGCGGGCCGTGCGCGCGGCAGCCGGCCGGTTACCCGTGCCTCAGCCGAGCACCTCGGCGCGCAGGCGCTCGGCATCCGCCAGCGCCGGCACGTCCAGCTCGCCCCGGTAGTACAGGCCCAGGTCCCAGTCGGAGTCCGGCCGATGCGCGTTCCGCGCCCGGCTGCCGCCCAGCGCCACGGCCACCACCCCCCGGACGGCGCAGAGCCGCCCGGCCAGCTCGGTGACGTTCACGCCACGTCCCACACGGGCTCGGGTGTCTCCACCACCTCGCCGTCGGACCGGAACAGCACGAACCGGTCGAAGGTACGGGTGAACCAGCGGTCGTGGGTCACGGCGATCACCGTGCCCTCGAACGCGTCGAGGCCGGCCTCGAGGGCTTCCGCACTCGCCAGGTCGAGGTTGTCCGTCGGCTCGTCGAGCAGCAGCAGGGTCGCGCCGGAGAGTTCCAGGAGCAGCACCAGGAACCGCGCCTGCTGCCCGCCGGAGAGGGTGCCGAACCGCTGGTCGCCCTGCCCCGCCAGCTCGTAGCGGGACAGCGCCGCCATGGCCGCGTGCCGGTCCATGCCGGCCCGGTGCTCGTCGCCCCGCCACAGGATCTCGACGAGCGTCTTCTCCATCAGCTCCGGCCGGTCGTGCGTCTGGGAGAAGTGCCCGGGCCGGACCCGGGCGCCGAGCCGGGCCACCCCGTCGTGCGCCACCGGCGCGAGCGTGAGCCCCGCGTCCACCGGGCCGTTCGCCGGGTCGGGGTCGCTGCCGCCGCGGGCCAGCAACCGCAGGAAGTGCGACTTGCCGGTGCCGTTCGCGCCGAGCACGGCCACCCGGTCGCCGTACCAGATCTCCAGGTCGAAGGGGTACGTGAGCCCGTCCAGCTCCAGCTGCTCGCACACGATCGCGCGTTTACCGGTGCGTCCGCCCGTCAGCCGCATCCGGATGTCCTGGTCCTTCGGCGGTACGGGCGGCGGTCCGGCCTCCTCGAACTTGCGCAGCCGCGTCTGGGCGGCCTGGTAGCGCGACGCCATCCCGTCGTTGTACGCGGCCTTCTGCTTGTACATCAGCATCAGCTCGCGCAGCTTCTGGTGCTCCTCGTCCCAGCGCCGGCGCAGCTCGTCGAGGCGCGCGTGCCGGGCCACCCGCGCCTCGTGCCAGCTCGCGAACCCGCCCGGGTGCACCCAGGCGCTGCCGCCCTCCACGGCGACCACCCGGTCGGCCGTACGCGCCAGCAGCTCCCGGTCGTGCGACACGTAGAGCACCGACTTCGTGGACTCGCGCAGCCGCCCCTCCAGCCACCGCTTGCCGGGCACGTCGAGGAAGTTGTCCGGCTCGTCGAGGAGCAGCACCTCGTCCGGCCCGCGGAGCAGCAGTTCCAGGGCGAAGCGTTTCTGCTGGCCGCCGGAGAGGGTCCGCACCGGACGCTCCCGGGCGGTCTCCCAGGGCAGGTCGAGCACGATGGTGGCCACGGTGTCGAAGAGGACCTCGGCGTCGTACCCGCCGGTCTCGCCCCAGGCCGCGAGCGCGTCCGCGTACGCGAGCTGCGCCTTGCCGGCCGCGGTGCTGAACTTGCCGCGCAGCTCGGCGGCCCGCATGGCCGCCTCGGTCTCGGCGAGGCGGTGGCCGGCGGCGCGCAGCGCGGGCGGGGCGAGCGACAGGGCCAGGTCGGCGAGCGTCGACTCGTCACCGATCATGCCGATGAACTGCCGCATGACACCGAGCCCGCCGGTGCGGGCGACGGTGCCCGTCTTCACGGGCAGATCGCCCGCGACCATCCGGAGCAGGGTGGTCTTGCCCGCGCCGTTCGGCCCGACGAGCGCCACCTTGGCGCCCTCACCGACCCGGAACGACACCTCGGTGAAGAGTTCCCGACCGTCGGGCAGGATGTGTCCCACCGCCGCCACGTCCACGTAACCCACGCGGGGATCCTGCCGCACCGCCGGCCGGGCGGTACATCCAATTACCGGCCGACCCGCAGCACCCGGTAGCCCTTCTGGCTGGCGTGCCGCTCGACCTGCCAGCCCTGGTCGACGAGCCAGCGGTGCAGCGAGTCGCCGCCGAGGTGGCGGGCGACCACCAGCCAGGCGACGCCCTCCGGGGTGAGCCGGGGCAGCCAGCGCCCGAGCAGCTCGTGCAGCTCGTCCTTGCCGATCCGGATGGGCGGGTTGGACCAGATCTGGGCGAACCGGACGTCGGCCGGTACGTCGTCGGGGGCGTGCACGCGTACCCGCTCCGCGGCGCCGACCCGGGCGGCGTTGGCGGTGGTCAGCTCGCGGGCGCGCTCGTTGACGTCGACGGCCCAGACGGTGGCCGCGGGGGCGTTCGTGGCCAGGACGCAGCTGATCGGACCGAAGCCACAGCCGAGGTCGAGCAGGTCGCCGGTGGTGTCCGCGGCGGGCAGCTGGGCCTTGCGCAGCAGCACGGCGGTGCCCGGGTCGAGCCGGTCGGCGGAGAAGACGCCGCCGGCCGAGGCGAGCGTGTAGTCGCGGTCGGCGACGGTGAACTCCACCTCGCGCCGGCGGGCTGCGGTCGCGGGTTCAGCGGTGAAGTAGTGGTCGCCGGTCACGCCGGCAATTCTCGCACCGTGCCGGGACTGCGGATCGACTGCCTCAGCATGGCTCGACGCCACTCGCGACACGATTTTGCATTATTACCACCTAAAGGGGCAATAACTCCTACTCTGGGCGACATGGTGTATCGGTACGAGTCCGATGAGGACGCTTTCGTGGAGCACCCGGAGCCCGGGTCCGACCTGTCCATGCTCGGCGCCGGTCCGCCACCACCGGCCGGGCCCTCCCCGTCCCGCTTCCCCACCCCGTCGCTGCCCCGGGCGACACGGATGGCCCTGCCCGCGCCCGAACCGGAGCCGCTGCGGGCCGCCGCGCCCGTGTCGCCCCCGCCGCCCGCCTACGCCTCGGCGCCGCCTCCCGCCTACGACCCGGCGCCGCCCCCGCCCACCGGTTACGACCCCGCGCCGGCGGCGGCCGCGCCGGCGCCCGTCCCGCGTTCCGGCGGCGGTCGACTGTGGCAGGTCCTGGTCGGCGGCGCGGCCGTACTCGTGCTGCTCGCGCTCTGCGGCCTCGGCGCCGCCGCGCTGCTCGCCGACCGCACCCCCGATCCGCAGCCCACACCGAGCTACCAGGCGGGAGCCGCGCCGTCGGCGCAGCCCGAGCGCGAGGACCTCGACTCCCGCGACACCGACCAGGCGCCGCTCACCGCCAAGGAACTCTTCGCCGGCAAGGAGCTGGCCGTGAACGACGGCCAGCCGGCGTACCAGGTGCTGAAGACGCAGTCGAGCGGCAGCTGCGCGGTCGCCGCCACCGACGAGGTCGCCGACCTGCTCGTCCGGCTCGGCTGCAGCCAGGTGGTCCGCGGCACGCTACGCGCGCCCGACGGCACCCACCTCGTGACCGCCGGCCTGTTCAACCTGACCGACAAGGTCAGCGCCGAGCGGGCCCGGGACCGGATCCGGCAGCTGCTCGACGAGCGGCAGGGCCGCTTCCGCGGCATGGAGGCCGGCGACGACACCGAGGCGATCGCCAGCGCGCCCGCCCGGGTGGGCTGGCAGGTCCGCGGCCACTACCTGGCGTACGCCGTGGTGGCGCGCACCGACGGCGAGACGATCAAGTCCGGCGACCCGGCGGTACGGGAGATCCTCTTCGACATCATCGAGCTGCACCTCAACCGCGGTGTGCTCCAGCGACGCGCCGACGGCGGCACGGCGAGCCAGCCCACGGCCGGTCCGTCGGCCACGACGGGAACCCAGGACGGGGCCTCGGAGATCCCCGGCGACTGACGACCGGGGTCAGGCCTCGGCGGGCACCCGCAGGCGGCGGGTGGCCTCGGCGCGGCGGGCGTACTCGGCGGGGTCGTCCGGGTAGCCCACCGCCACCAGGGTCAGCCCGTGCGCGGGCGCCACGGTGACGTCGCCGGACCGCTCGCGACGGCTCAACAGGCTGGCCGGCCACTCGACCGGGCGCCGCCCCTCGCCTGCCACCAGCATGGCCCCGACGAGGCTCCGGACCATCGCCTGGCAGAACGCGTCCGCCTGCACGGTGGCCACCAGCACGCCGTCCGGCTCGCGCCGCCAGTCCAGGCGGGTCACCTCGCGCAGCGTGGTGGCGTTCTCCTTGCGGCGGCAGTACGCCGCGAAGTCGTGCTCCCCCACCAGGCCGGCCGCCGCGCCGTTCAGCGCGTCGAGGTCGAGCGGCCTCGGCCAGGCCAGGATCTCGTGCCGGCGCAGCGGGTCCGCGCCGTACGGGGCGTCGGTCACCCGGTACTCGTACCGCCGGAACGTGGCCGAGAAGCGGGCGTCGAACTCCGCCGGCACCGCGGTGACCGCCCGGACCCGGACGTCGGTGGGGAGCAGCCGGGCCAGCCGGCGCAGCAGCGTGGCCTCCCGCTCCCGCCACACCGCCGCCGGCAGGTCGACGTGACAGACCTGGCCGGTGGCGTGCACGCCGGCGTCCGTACGCCCCGCCACGGTCAGCCCGGACGCGGTGCCGGCGCCCAGCAGCAGGTCGAGCGCCTCGACGAACACGCCGGCCACGGTACGGCGGTCCGGCTGGACCGCCCAGCCCGAGAAGCCGGTCCCGTCGTACGACACGTCCAGCCGCAGCCGGGTCAGCTCGTCCACCTCGTACCTCCCGTTATGGATCGGGCCCGGCACCCACGAGGGGTGCCGGGCCCGACAAGGCCGTGATCAGGCCTTGTTCTCCTTGTCCGCGCTGTTCTCCTCGGTGGCGAGGTCGCTGTCCTCGCGCGCCTCGGCGGTGTCACCGGACGCCGACACCGGCGGCTCGGCGTCCTGGTCGGCGGACCCGGACCGCGGAGTCTCCTCCTCGGGCGCGAGCGCCTCGACCTTGTCCTGCTGCGCGGCCTTGCGGGCGGCGGTCTTCTTGTTCGCCCGCGGCTCGGCGACCTGCAGCTCCTCGACCAGCTCGATGATCGCCATCGGCGCGGCGTCGCCCTTGCGCGGACCGGTCTTCACGATCCGGGTGTAGCCACCGTTGCGGTTGGCGTACCGCGGCGCGATCTGGTCGAACAGGGCGTAGACCACGTCCTTGTCCTTGACGACGGCGAGCACCCGACGCCGGGCGGCCAGGTCACCGCGCTTGGCCTTGGTGATCAGCTGCTCCGCGAGCGGGCGCAGCCGCCGGGCCTTGGTCTCGGTGGTCTGGATCTTGCCGTGCTGGAACAGCGACGTGGCCAGGTTGGCCAGCATCAACCGCTCGTGCGCGGGGCTGCCGCCGAGGCGGGGACCCTTGGTGGGCGTGGGCATTCTCGGTGCTCCTCAGATGTGGCGGCAGCGCGGTCTAGAGCTGCTCGGTCTCGCGGTAGTCGTCGGTGTCGTAGTCGGCCTCACCGAAGGCGTCCACGACGTGCGCCGGGTCGAAGTTCGGAGCCGAGTCCTTCAGCCCGAGACCCATCCCGGCGAGCTTCATCTTGACCTCGTCGATCGACTTCTGGCCGAAGTTGCGGATGTCGAGGAGGTCGGCCTCGGTACGCCCGATGAGCTCACCAACGGTGTTGATGCCCTCGCGCTTGAGGCAGTTGTAGGAGCGGACGGTGAGGTCCAGCTCCTCGATCGGCAGGGCCAGGTCCGCCGCCAGCTGGGCGTCCTGCGGGGACGGCCCGATGTCGATGCCCTCGGCGGTCTCGTCCAGCTCCCGGGCCAGCCCGAACAGCTCGACGAGCGTCGAACCGGCGGAGGCCAGCGCGGTGCGCGGACCCATCGACGGCTTGGTCTCGACGTCGATGATCAGCCGGTCGAAGTCCGTCCGCTGCTCGACACGGGTCGCCTCGACGCGGTAGGTGACCTTCAGCACCGGCGAGTAGATCGAGTCGACCGGGATCCGGCCGATCTCGGCGCCAGCCTGCTTGTTCTGCGCCGCCGTGACGTAGCCCCGGCCCCGCTCGACGGTCAGCTCCATGTCGAGCCGGCCCTTGCCGTTGAGGGTCGCGAGCTTCAGGTCCGGGTTGTGCACCGAGACGCCGGCCGGCGGCTGGATGTCCCCGGCCGTCACGTCGCCCGGGCCCTGCTTGCGCAGGTACATGCTGACCGGCTCGTCGTGCTCGGAGCTGACGCACAGCTCCTTGATGTTCATGACGAGCTCGACCACGTCCTCCTTGACCCCGGGGATCGTGGTGAACTCGTGCAGCACACCGTCGATCTTGATCGAGGTCACGGCCGCACCCGGGATCGACGACAGCAGCGTGCGCCGCAGCGAGTTGCCGAGGGTGTAGCCGAAGCCCGGCTCCAGCGGCTCGATGGTGAACCGGGACCGGGTCTCGTTGATCGACTCCTCGGAGAGGGTCGGTCGCTGGCTGATGAGCATGTCTTCTCTTCTCTTCCGGGGCGCCCGCCATATGACGCCCACGACACAAACTGTTCCGGTGGCCCGCCCCCGTGAGGGCGGGCCACCGCAACGAGCCCTACTTGGAGTAGAGCTCGACGATCAGCTGCTCCTGCACCTGGGTGTCGATCACCTGGCGGCTCGGGAGCGAGTGCACGAGGATCTTCATCTGGCTCGGGATGGGCTCGAGCCACGCCGGAACCGACCGCGAACCGGCCTGAGCCTGCGCCACCAGGAACGGGGTGAGCTGCTTGCTCTTCTCCCGGACCTCGATGATGTCGTGCTCCTTGACCCGGTACGACGGGATGTCGACCTTCTTGCCGTTCACGGTGAAGTGACCGTGCTTGACCAACTGACGGGCCATGTCCCGGGAACCGGCGTAGCCGGCCCGGTAGACCACGTTGTCCAGCCGCGACTCGAGGATCTGCAGGAGGACCTCACCGGTCTTGGCCTGCTTGGCCACGGCCTCCTCGTAGTAGCCGCGGAACTGCTTCTCCAGCACGCCGTAGACGCGGCGGGCCTTCTGCTTCTCGCGGAGCTGGAGCAGGTACTCCGTCTCCTTCGTCCGACCGCGGCCGTGCTGCCCGGGCGGGAACGGCCGGGACTCGAACGGGCACTTCGGACCATCGCACTTGCTGCCCTTGAGGAACAGCTTCATCTTCTCCCGCCGGCAACGGCGGCAGTCAGCACCGGTGTAACGAGCCATCTCTCTCTACCTCTCAGACCCGGCGACGCTTCGGCGGACGGCACCCGTTGTGCGGCTGCGGCGTGACGTCGGAGATCTGACCGACCTCGAGGCCGACGGCCTGCAGCGAACGGATGGCGGTCTCCCGGCCGGAGCCGGGGCCCTTGACGAACACGTCGACCTTGCGCATGCCGTGCTCCATCGCCCGGCGCGCGGCGGCCTCGGCGGCCAGCTGCGCGGCGAACGGGGTCGACTTGCGGGAGCCCTTGAAGCCCACCTGGCCCGCGGAGGCCCAGGAGATGACCGCACCGGTCGGGTCCGTGATGGACACGATGGTGTTGTTGAAGGTGCTCTTGATGTGCGCCTGCCCGTGGGCGACGTTCTTGCGTTCCTTGCGCCGGACCTTCTTGACTGCGGCTCCGGCACGAGCCTTCGGTGGCATAAGTCTTGTGCGCTCCTGTTTCGGTTTCCGATCGGGATCCGGTCCCCCGTCCGCGGGCGTCGACCCGGGTGGGTGCCCGCGTCAGCACGACGGCGACGGGCCGGACCTCCGGTGGGGAACTACTTCTTGCCGGGCTTCTTCTTGCCGGCGACGGTCCGCTTCGGGCCCTTGCGGGTGCGGGCGTTGGTACGCGTCCGCTGGCCACGCACGGGCAGGCCCCGGCGGTGCCGGATACCGGCGTAGGAGCCGATCTCGACCTTGCGGCGGATGTCCGCGGCGACCTCGCGGCGCAGGTCGCCTTCAACCTTGTAGTTGGCCTCGATGTGGTCCCGGAGCTGCACGAGCTCCTCGTCCGTGAGGTCCCGGGCGCGCTTGTCCGGCGAGATGCCGGTGGCGGCGAGCGTCTCCAGAGCGCGGGTGCGACCCACGCCGAAGATGTAGGTGAGCGCGATCTCCATCCGCTTCTCGCGGGGGAGGTCGACGCCGACTAGACGTGCCATGTGCGGGCGTGCTCCTCGTGGTGTTGACGGAGGTCTGCACCCGTCCCACCCCGCTCCGACCCTCTCCTGCCTCCGGCGCGATCCGCGCCGGCGACCGGGAGACGGCCGCTGCCCGAGCGGGCCCCGGCCTCCGACCGGGGGTCAGCTACGAGGGAGTACGCCTGACGCGTACCGCTCGCGGCTGGGACGAGCATGTGTGGTGTGTGTTGTCCGGATCTGCGGCCCGGGTGAGGACCTCACCGACCGCTGACGCGGCCGGGGTGAGGGCTCAGCCCTGGCGCTGCTTGTGGCGCGGGTCGCTGCAGATGACCATGACCCGGCCGTGCCGACGGATCACCCGGCACTTGTTGCAGATCCTCTTGACGCTCGGCTTGACCTTCACGGTTGCCTTACTTCCCATCAGGGCCCGGTGACGCGCCAGGCGCGACCTCGGACGTCGAAGACGGACACGGGGACGTCCCGGCCGTCGTCAGGACTACTTGTAGCGGTAGACGATGCGCCCGCGGGTCAGGTCGTACGGCGAGAGCTCGACGACGACCCGATCCTCCGGCAGGATGCGGATGTAGTGCTGCCGCATCTTGCCGCTGATGTGAGCCAGCACCTTGTGGCCGTTCGCGAGCTCCACCCGGAACATGGCGTTCGGCAGGGGCTCGATGACCCGACCTTCGATCTCGATGGCTCCGTCTTTTTTCGGCATGTCCTCCGCTGTCCTGACGTCGGTTGCTCCGGACGGCCCACAACGTCTTACACGGGTGAACTGATCGAGATCAGGTAGCCCGCGCCAGCCGCGGCTCCAGCCCCATCGAAGCGCGGATGGGCATGCCGGAGTGGACGCTGTGCGCCGATCAGAAAGTGTACGCCCGCACGCACCCCGCCGCCAAACCGGCCACCTGCGCGTTCCGCGTACGGGGGATCCCCGTCCCCTGCTCACCCCCTCCCGAGCCCCGGTGATCAAGAGGTTCGCGTCAGGATCCGGCCCCGGAATGAGGCGAAGCTCTTGATCAAACCGGCAGGCGTCGGGGTGGTGGGACGGGAGAGGGCCCTGAGGTCAGGGGGTCGGGGAGTCGGCGGGTTGGCGGGCGGTGACCAGGTCGCCCAGACGGGCGCGCCCGCCGTCCTCGGCCGTGAGCACCCACACCCCGTCGGGAAGCAGCGCCATCGTGTGCTCGACGTGTGCGGCCACCGAGCCGTCCCGGGTCACCACCGTCCAGCCGTCGGCCAGCTCCGCGGTGCGGGGCGAGCCCATGGTGATCATCGGCTCGATGGCGAGCGCCATGCCCGGCACCAGGCGCGGGCCCTTGCCCGGCCGCCCGTGGTTCAGCACGTGCGGGTCCTGGTGCATCTCGGTGCCGATGCCGTGTCCGCCGTACCCGTCGACGATGCCGTACCGGCCGGCGCGGCGGACCGCGTCCTCGACCGCGTGGGAGATGTCGGTCAGCCGGCCCCGGCCGCTCGCCGCCCCCCGGGCCGCCGCGGCGATCCCGGCCCACATGGCGTCCTCGGCCGCCGCCGCCATCTTCAGCAGCGCCGGGTCCACGTCGCCGACCCCCACCGTGATCGCCGAGTCGCCGTGCCAGCCGTCGAGCACGGCACCGCAGTCGATCGAGATGAGGTCGCCGTCGCGCAGCACCTGCGTGGGCGCCGGGATGGCGTGCACGACCTGCGCGTTGACCGACGAGCAGATCGAGGCCGGGTAGCCGTGGTAGCCCTTGAACGACGGCACCGCCCCCGCCGCCCGGATCGTCGACTCGGCGATGGCGTCCAGGTCGGCCGTGCTGACCCCTGGCGCCACGGCCTCCCGCATCCGACGCAGGGCGTCGGCGACCACCAGGCCGGCCGCCCGCATCTTCTCGATCTGCTCGGGGGTCTTCAGCTGGATGTCCAGCTGGGGACGACGCATGAAGCCGTTACCTTTCCTTGCCGAAACAGCGGGGCACGCCGAACGTACCCCGCTGTTCGCACTCTATCCGCCGGGAGGCCGGCGGGACCTCAGCCGCCGTACGACCGCAGGGCGTCGATGGCGCGGACGGTGACGTCCTCCACCGGGCCCGTCGCGTCGATCCCGACCAGCTTGCCCTGGGCGCCGTAGTAGTCGACCAGCGGCGCGGTCTTCTCGGCGTACTCCCGGAGCCGGGTGGCGATCGTCTCCGGCTTGTCGTCGTCGCGCTGGAACAGCTCGGCGCCACACCGGTCGCAGATGCCGTCGCGGGTCGTGGCGTCGAACTCGACGTGCCAGATCTTGCCGCAGCCCCGGCAGGTGCGCCGGCCGGAGAGCCGCCGGATCACCTCGTCGTCGTCGACCACCAGCTCGAGCACCACGTCCAGGGCGGTGCCCAGGTCGGCGAGGAGCTTGTCGAGCGCGGCCGCCTGCGGCGTGGTGCGCGGGAAGCCGTCGAGGAGGAAACCCTCGCTGGCGTCCGGCTCGGCGAGCCGGTCCCGGACCATGTTGATGGTGACCTCGTCGGGCACCAGCTCACCGGCGTCCATGTAGCGCTTGGCCTCGACGCCCAGCGGCGTGCCCTGCGAGACGTTCGACCGGAAGATGTCACCGGTCGAGATCTTCGGCACCGCGAGGTGGGCGGCGATGAACTCGGCCTGTGTGCCCTTACCCGCGCCCGGCGGGCCAACCAGAACGAGTCTCATCTACCGCAGGAACCCTTCGTAGTTCCGCTGCATCAGTTGACTCTCGATCTGCTTCACGGTCTCCAGACCGACGCCGACCATGATCAGCACAGCGGTGCCGCCGAACGGGAAGTTCTGGTACTGCTGGTTGTCCAGCCAGATGAAGAAGAAGTTCGGCAGGATCGACACGATGCCCAGGTAGAGCGCGCCCGGCAGGGTGATCCGGCTCAGGATGAAGTCGAGGTAGTCGGCCGTCGGCTTGCCCGGGCGGATACCCGGCACGAACCCGCCGTACTTCTTCATGTTGTCCGCGACCTCGGTCGGGTTGAACGTGATCGAGACGTAGAAGTACGTGAAGAAGATGATCAGCAGGAAGTAGACCGTGATGTAGATCGGGCTGTCCGGCGCCACCAGGTTGTTCTGGATCCAGGCCTGGGTCTTGCCCGGGTTGTTCTGGTCGAAGAACTGCAGGGCCAGCTGCGGCAGGTAGAGCAGCGACGAGCCGAAGATGACCGGGATGACGCCCGCCTGGTTGACCTTGAGCGGGATGTAGGTCGAGGTGCCGCCGTACATCCGCCGGCCGATCATGCGCTTGGCGTACTGCACCGGGATGCGGCGCTGCGCCTGCTCGATGAACGTGACCGCGGTGATGACGACCAGGACCAGGGCGATGACCAGGAAGAACTTCCACCAGCCCTGGGTGTTCTTGATCGACCAGCCCTCGCCGGGGAGGCGGGCGGCGATCGAGGTGAAGATCAGGACGGACATGCCGTTGCCGACGCCGCGGTCGGTGATCAACTCGCCGAGCCACATGACCACACCGGTGCCCGCGGTCATCGTCATGACGAGGATGCCCAGCGTCAGCCAGTCGGGGATGCCGGTGCCCTCGGGGATGATCGGGAACTGGTCGCAGCGGTTCTGGAACAGCTGCCCGGAGCGGGCCAGCGCCACGAACGCCGACGCCTGGAGGACACCGAGACCGAGGGTCAGGTAGCGGGTGTACTGGGTGATCTTGGCCTGGCCGGCCTGGCCCTCCTTGCGGAGCTGCTCGAGCCGCGGGATCACCACGGTCAGCAGCTGCAGGATGATCGACGCGGTGATGTAGGGCATGATGCCCAGCGCGAAGACCGAGAGCTGCAGCAGCGCCCCGCCGGAGAACAGGTTGAGCAGGTTCAGCACCCCGGTCGTGTCCCCCTGGAGGGTGTCGAGGCACTTCTGCACGTTGCCGTACGAGACGCCCGGGCTGGGCAGCGTGGCGCCGAGCCGGTAGATCGCGATGATGCCGACTGTGAACAGCAGCTTCTTGCGCAGGTCAGGCGTACGGAACGCACTGAGAAAGGCGGACAGCAACTTCTTCCTCCTGCGCGAGGCGGGCCGCCGGTTGTCCCTGGCGGATCGGGGTGGGTGCCGGGCGAGTGCCCGATATCCATGGCTGGGAAGGGACTCTAACAGCCCGATCCCTCTCCGGGCAGATGTCCCCGGCTACATAAACCGCTTCCGATGTTACTTGGCGCACATGTCCCAGGTAGACACGGCGCCCGTCCAGTTGCTCACAACCGGACGGGCGCCGTGGTCCGTACCACTTACAGCTCGGTGACCGAGCCGCCGGCGGCGGCGATCTTCTCCTTGGCCGACGCGCTGAACGCGTGCGCCGACACCTGGAGCGTCACCCCACCGAGGTCCCCGGTGCCGAGAACCTTCACCGGCTGGCCCTTGCGGACCGCGCCCGCGTCGACCAGCTCCTGCGGGCCGACCTGACCGCCGTTCGGGAACAGCTCGGCGAGCCGGTCCAGGTTGACCACCTGGAAGGTCACCTTGAACTTGTTCTTGAAGCCCTTCAGCTTCGGCAGGCGCATGTGGATGGGCATCTGCCCACCCTCGAACGCCGCCGGGATGTTCTTCCGGGCCTTCGAACCCTTGGTACCGCGACCGGCGGTCTTGCCCTTGGAGCCCTCACCGCGACCCACACGGGTCTTCGCGGTCTTGGCCCCCGGCGCCGGGCGCAGGTGGTGGACCTTGATCGTCATTACTCGACCTCCTCGACCTTCACGAGGTGGTTCACAGCGAAGATCATGCCGCGGATCTCGGGCCGGTCCTCCTTGACCACCACGTCGTTGATCCGCTTGAGACCGAGCGACCGCAGCGAGTCACGCTGGTTCTGCTTGGTCCCGATCTCGGACCGGACCTGGGTGACCTTCAGGCGTGCCATCAGGAAGCCACCCCCGCCCGCGACGCGAGCATGGCGGCCGGCGCGACGTCCTCCACCGGCAGGCCACGACGGGCGGCAACGGCCTCCGGCGACTCCAGCGCCTTCAGCGCCGCGACGGTGGCGTGCACGATGTTGATCGGGTTCGACGAGCCGAGGCTCTTGGAGAGCACGTCGTGGATGCCCGCGCATTCCAGCACGGCACGCACCGGCCCACCGGCGATGACACCCGTACCGGCCGAGGCCGGCTTGAGCAGCACCACGCCCGCGGCGTCCTCGCCCTGCACCGGGTGCGGGATCGACTGGCCGATCCGCGGCACCTTGAAGAAGTGCTTCTTGGCCTCCTCGACGCCCTTGGCGATCGCCGCGGGCACCTCCTTGGCCTTTCCGTAGCCCACGCCGACCGTGCCGTCGCCGTCGCCCACGATCACCAGGGCGGTGAAGCTGAAGCGACGACCACCCTTCACGACCTTGGCGACGCGGTTGATCGCGACGACCCGCTCGAGGTGCGGGGTCTTCTCGACGGGCGCGTTTCCGCGGCCGCCCTCACGGCGGTTGTCGCGGCGACCACCCTCGTTGCCACCGGACCCGCCGCCACGGCGCTGTTGACCTGGCATCAGCAGCCTTCCTTCTCTCTCGTGACGGGGTTACTAGAACTCGAGCCCGGCTTCGCGGGCGGCGTCGGCAAGCGCGGCGACCCGCCCCGCGTACCGGTTGCCACCGCGGTCGAAGACGACCTTGGAGACGCCGGCGGCCTTCGCCCGCTCGGCGAGCAGGGCGCCCACCTTGCCGGCGAGGGCGCTCTTGTCGCCCTCGGCGCCGCGCAGCGAGGCCTCCATCGTCGACGCCGACGCCAGGGTGTGACCCTTGGTGTCGTCGACGATCTGGGCGACGATGTGCCGCAGCGAACGGGTGACGACCAGACGCGGACGCTCGGCCGTACCACTGACGTTCTTGCGGACCCGGAAGTGCCGGCGCGCCCGCCCGACGGCGCGCTTGGCGGCGACGCCGCGGCGGCGCTTGAGCAGCGTGGCGCTCACTTCTTACCTGCCTTTCCGGCCTTGCGACGAATTACCTCGCCCTGGTACTTGATGCCCTTGCCCTTGTAGGGCTCCGGCGGGCGGATCTTCCGGATGTTCGCGGCGATCTCACCGACCTGCTGCTTGTCGATACCGGCGATGTGGAACAGCGTCGGCCGCTCCACCGTGAAGGTGATGCCCTCCGGCGCGGCCACCGTGACCGGGTGGGAGAACCCGAGCGCGAACTCCAGGTCCTTGCCCTTGGCGGTGACGCGGTAACCGGTGCCGGCGATCTCCAGGCTCTTCCGGTACCCCTCGGTGACGCCGACGATCATGTTGGCGACCAGGGTACGGCTGAGGCCGTGCAGCTCCTTGGCCTTCCGCTCGTCGTTGGGGCGGTTGACGCTCAGCTGACCGTCCTCGCCCCGCTCGACGGTGATCGGCTCGGCCAGGGTGTGCGACAGCTCGCCCTTCGGGCCCTTCACCTTGACGGTCTGACCGTCGATCGTGATGTCGACGCCGGCTGGCACCGGGATCGACTTACGTCCAATACGCGACATTTCTACCTGTCTCCCGTTACCAGACGAAGGCGAGGACTTCCCCGCCAACGCTCCGCTTGCGGGCCTGCCGGTCGGTGAGCAGCCCCTGGGACGTCGAAATGATCGCCACGCCCAGCCCGCCGAGCACCCGCGGGAGCCCGTCCGACTTGGCGTACACCCGCAGGCCGGGCTTGGACACGCGCTTGATGCCGGCCAGGCTCCGCTCCCGGTTCTGGCCGTACTTCAGTTCGACGACCAGTCGCTTGCCGACGGCGCCCTCCTCGGGCTCCTCGACCGACCAGGAGGAGATGTAACCCTCGCTCTTCAGGACCTCGGCGATGTTCGCCTTGATCTTCGAGTAGGGCATCTGAACCCGGTCGTGGTACGCCTGGTTGGCGTTACGCAGACGCGTGAGCATGTCTGCGATCGGGTCGGTCATCGTCATGGATTTCGTCAACCTTTCTCGCCGGGGTTCCCGCGGGTCGCCCGCAGGCCTACGGCGAAGAGACAGTGCAGCTGACGCGCGGAGCGCGCCGGGCTATTACCAGGAAGCCTTGGACACGCCGGGCAGCTCACCGCGGTGGGCCATCTCCCGGATGCACACCCGGCAGAGACCGAACTTGCGGTAGACCGCCTTCGGACGCCCGCACCGCTGGCAGCGGGTGTACGCGCGAACCGAGAACTTCGGCTTCGCGGCCGCCTTCAGGATCAGCGCCTTCTTGGCCATCTCAGTTCTCCTTGAACGGGAAGCCCAGGAGCTTGAGCAGTTCCCGGCCCTCGTCGTCGGTCGTGGCGGTGGTGACCACCGTGATGTCCATGCCCCGCTGGCGATCGATCTTGTCCTGGTCGATCTCGTGGAACACCGACTGCTCGGTCAGGCCGAACGTGTAGTTGCCGTGCCCGTCGAGCTTGCGCCCGTCCAGACCGCGGAAGTCACGGATACGCGGCAGCGCGATGGACAGCAGCCGGTCCAGGAACTCCCACATCCGGTCGCCGCGCAGGGTGACCTTCGCGCCGATCGGCATGCCCTCGCGCAGCTTGAACTGCGCGATGGACTTGGTGGCCCGCCGCACCTGCGGCTTCTGGCCGGTGATGGTGGCCAGGTCGCGGACGGCGCCGTCGATCAGCTTGGCGTCGCGGGCGGCCTCGCCCACACCCATGTTGACGACGATCTTGACCAGCCGCGGCACCTGCATGGGGTTGCCGTAGTTGTGCTGCTCGCGCAGCTTGGCCACGATCTCGTTGCGGTACCGCTCCTTGAGGCGCGGCAGGGTCTTGGTTTCGGTAGCCGTGGTCATCAGAGGTCCTTACCGGTGCTACGCGCGATGCGGACCTTCTGGCCGTTGTCGTCGATCCGGTAACCGACGCGGGTCGGCTTCCCGTCGGAGTCCAGGACCATCACGTTCGACACGTGGATCGGGGCCTCCTGGGTGACGATGCCACCGGTCTTGGCGCCGCGCTGGGTGGTGCTGATGCGGGTGTGCTTCTTGACCCGGTTCACGCCCTCGACCAGGACCTTGTCCTGCCGCGGGTAGGCCGCGATGACCTTGCCCTTGGCGCCCTTGTCCTTGCCGGCGATGACGACGACCGTGTCGCCCTTCTTGACCTTCACGGTCACAACACCTCCGGCGCGAGGGAAATGATCTTCATGAACCGCTTGTCCCGCAGCTCCCGACCGACCGGGCCGAAGATACGGGTACCGCGCGGGTCACCACCGTCCTTGATGATGACGGCGGCGTTCTCGTCGAAGCGGATGTACGACCCGTCCGGGCGCCGCTTCTCCTTGGCGGTGCGAACGACGACGGCCTTGACGACGTCGCCCTTCTTCACACCGGCACCCGGGATCGCGTCCTTGACGGTGGCCACGATGACGTCGCCGATGCTCGCGTAGCGCCGACCGGAGCCACCGAGAACCCGGATGCACAGGATCTCCCGGGCACCCGTGTTGTCGGCGACGCGCAGTCGCGACTCCTGCTGAATCACGTCTATCTCCTATGTCTGCCGGTTCTCCGGCCGCCGCGGCGGCCGGAGCCTGGCGGAACCTGCGCCCGACGCGACGCCGGGCGAGCTCGAAGCCTTCGCTACTTGGCCTTTTCCAGGATCTCCACGAGCCGCCAGCGCTTGGTGGCGGACAGCGGCCGGGTCTCCATGATCAGGACCCGGTCGCCGATGCCGGCGCTGTTCTGCTCGTCGTGCACCTTGAGCTTGCTGGTACGGCGCATGATCTTGCCGTACAGCGCGTGCTTGACCCGGTCCTCGACCTCGACGACGACGGTCTTTTCCATCTTGTCGCTGACCACCAGGCCCTCACGGACCTTGCGGCGGCCACGCGTGGCGGCGGTGGTGGTGTTCTCGCTCATCCTGCAGTCACCTCAGTCGGCGCGGCCGAGAGCCCCAGCTCGCGCTCGCGCATGATCGTGTAGATCCGGGCGATCTCCCGACGGATGACCTGCAGCCGCCGGTTGTTGTCCAGCTGCCCGGTTGCGGCCTGCACGCGGAGGTTGAACAGCTCCGCCTTGGCCTCCCGCAGCCTCGTGACCAGCTCCTCCTCGGAGAGCTCACGCAGCTCGGTGGCCTTAACGCCCGCTGCCATCAGGACTCACCCACTTCGCGCGTCACAATGCGGCACTTCATCGGGAGCTTGTGGATCGCGCGACGCATCGCCTCTCGCGCGATCTGCTCGTTCGGGAAGGACATCTCGAAGAGAATCCGGCCCGGCTTGACGTTGGAGACCCACCACTCGGGCGAGCCCTTACCGGAACCCATGCGGGTTTCGGCCGGCTTCTTGGTGAGGGCCTGGTCCGGGAAGATGGTGATCCAGACCTTGCCACCACGCTTGATGTGACGGGTCATCGCGATACGCGCCGACTCGATCTGCCGGTTGGTGACGTAGGCCGACTCCAGAGCCTGGATCCCGAACTCACCGAACACCACCCGGTTGCCGCCCTTGGACGCGCCGCTGCGGTCCGGGTGGTGCGGCTTGCGGAAGCCCTTCGGGGGCTTGCGCGGCATCAGCATCTGTCAGCCCTCCTGCTGCGTTTCTGCCGGCTGAGTGGCGACCGCGGCGACGGCACCGGCGTCGACCGGCTCGCCACTCGGCGTCTCGGCCTGCTGCGCGAGCGTGGTCGCGGCAGCCCGGCCGGCCTCGGTACCGCCGGCGGTGGTGCCGGACGAACCCGACCGACCACGGCGCGGCCGCTCGGGCCGGTCGCCACGGTCACGGCGCGGGCGGGACGGGCCGGCCTCGGCCGGGGCCTCCCGGCCCGGGACCGCGTCGCCCTTGTAGATCCAGACCTTCACACCGATCCGGCCGAAGGTGGTACGGGCCTCGAAGAAGCCGTACTCGATGTTGGCCCGCAGCGTGTGCAGCGGAACCCGACCCTCGCGGTAGAACTCGGTCCGGCTCATCTCGGCGCCGCCCAGACGGCCCGAGACCTGCACCCGGATGCCCTTGCAGACCGGGTTCTTCATGGCCGACTGCATGGCCTTGCGCATCGCCCGACGGAAGCTCACCCGGCTGGACAGCTGCTCGGCCACGCCCTGCGCGACGAGCTGCGCGTCCGACTCGGGGCTCTTCACCTCGATGATGTTGAGCTGCACCTGCTTGCCGGTCAGCTTCTCCAGCTCCCCGCGGATCCGGTCGGCCTCCGCACCCTTACGGCCGATGACGATGCCCGGCCGGGCGGTGTGGATGTCGACGCGGACCCGGTCCCGGGTGCGCTCGATGTCGACCTTGGAAATGCCGGCGCGCTCCAGGCCCCTGGACATCATCCGGCGGATCTTCACGTCCTCGCCGATGTAGTCCTTGTAGAGCTTGTCCGCGAACCAGCGGGACTTCCAGTCGGTCGAGATACCGAGCCGGAACCCAGTGGGGTGAACCTTCTGACCCATTACTCCGCGCCCTCCGTGTTGCTCTGCGTCTCGGCCGGCGCGGCCTGCTTAGCCGGAGCCGTCTTCTTCGCGGCCTTGCGCGGCGAGGCCGGCGCGACGGCCTCGACCGCCACCGTGATGTGGCAGGTGCGCTTGCGGATCCGGTACGCCCGGCCCTGCGCCCGCGGCTGGAACCGCTTCATGGTGGGGCCCTCGTCCACGTACGCCTCGCTGACGAGCAGCGCGTCGGGGTCCAGCCGCTCGTTGTTCTCCGCGTTGGCGATCGCGCTGGCGAGCACCTTGTAAACCTGCTCGCTCGCAGCCTGCGGCGCGAACTGCAGCACCGTGAGCGCCTCCTTCGCGGGCAGGCCGCGGACGAGGTTGACCACCCGGCGCGCCTTCATCGGCGAGATGCGCACGTACCGCGCAACCGCCCGCGCGCCCGGAAGCACCGGAGCGTCGCCCTTTCCTGGCATCGCTGTAACCCCTTGATCCTCTATCCGTATGCCCGCGGCGTCAGCGCCGACGGCTCTTCCGGTCGTCCTTCTCGTGACCCTTGAACGTGCGGGTCAGCGCGAACTCGCCGAGCTTGTGCCCGACCATCGCCTCGGTCACGAACACCGGGACGTGCTTGCGTCCGTCGTGCACCGCGATCGTGTGCCCGAGCATGTCGGGGATGATCATCGAGCGCCGCGACCAGGTCTTGATGACGTTCTTGGAGCCCTTCTCGTTCTGCGTCTCCACCTTCTTGAGCAGGTGGTCGTCGACGAACGGGCCCTTCTTCAGGCTGCGAGGCATAAGTCAGCTCTCCTGTTAGCCGCGCTTGCGGGTGGCGTAGCGGCGACGGACGATCAGCCGGTCACTCGGCTGGCCCTTACGACGGGTGCGACCCTCGGGCTTACCCTGCGGGTTCACCGGGTGGCGACCACCGGAGGTCTTACCCTCACCACCACCGTGCGGGTGGTCGACCGGGTTCATGGCGACACCACGGACGGTCGGGCGCTTGCCCTTCCACCGCATGCGGCCGGCCTTGCCCCAGTTGATGTTCGACTGGTCGGCGTTGCCGATCTCACCGACGCTCGCCCGGCAGCGCACGTCCACACGCCGGATCTCACCGGACGGCATGCGCAGGGTCGCGTACGCGCCCTCACGGCCGAGCAGCTGGATGCCGACGCCGGCCGAGCGGGCCAGCTTGGCGCCGCCGCCCGGGCGCAGCTCCACGTTGTGGATGGTGGTACCGACCGGGATGTTGCGCAGCGGCAGGTTGTTGCCGGGCTTGATGTCGGCGCTCGGACCCGACTCGACGGTGTCGCCCTGCTTCAGGTCCTTCGGCGCGATGATGTAGCGCTTCTCGCCGTCGGCGTAGTGCAGCAGCGCGATGCGCGCGGTGCGGTTCGGGTCGTACTCGATGTGGGCGACCTTCGCCGGCACGCCGTCCTTGTCGACCCGCTTGAAGTCGACGAGACGGTACTGCCGCTTGTGTCCACCACCGTGGTGCCGCGTGGTGATCCGGCCGTGGGCGTTGCGCCCGCCCTTCTTCGGCAGCGGAGCCAGCAGCGACTTCTCCGGCGTCGACCGGGTGATCTCGGCGAAGTCGGCGACGCTGGAGCCACGCCGGCCCGGCGTCGTCGGCTTGTACTTACGGATAGCCATTGTCTACACCCCTCAGCTGACCGGGCCGCCGAAGGCCTCGATACGGTCACCGTCAGCCAGCTTCACCATCGCCCGCTTGGTGTCCTTGCGCTTCCCGAACCCGGTGCGGGTCCGCTTGCGCTTGCCCTCGCGGTTGAGCGTGTTGACCGTCAGGACGCGGACGTTGAAGATCTGCTGGATAGCGATCTTGATCTCGGTCTTGTTGGCGTCCGGGTGCACCAGGAAGGTGTACCAGTTGCGGTTCAGCTCGCTGTAGCTCTTCTCCGAGACGACCGGCGCCACGATGATGTCGCGCGGGTCGGCGATCGTGCTCACTTGTCACCCTCCTCGGTGGCCTCGGCGGGAACACCGAGGAACTCGTCCAGGGCGTCCTTTGTGAAGACCACGTCGTCGGCCACCAGCACGTCGTACGTGTTCAGCTGGCCGGCTTCGATCAGGTGCACCCGCGGCTCGTTGCGCAGCGACACCCAGTTCAGCTCGTCGGTGCTGCTCAGCACGACCAGGACCCGCCGGGCCGTGGTCAGCTTCGCCAGCGTGGCCAGGGCCGCCTTGGTCGACGGCTTCTCGCCGGAGACGAACGCCTCGACGACGTGCACCTGGCCGGCGCGGGCCCGGTCGGAGAGGGCGCCACGCAGCGCGGCGGCCTTCATCTTCTTCGGGGTCCGCTGGCTGTAGTCACGCGGCACGGGACCGTGCACCACGCCACCGCCGGCGAACTGCGGCGCGCGGATCGAGCCCTGCCGGGCACGACCGGTGCCCTTCTGCTTGTACGGCTTCTTGCCGCCGCCGGCGACCTCGCCGCGGGTCTTGGCCTTGTGCGTGCCCTGTCGGGCCGCCGCCAGCTGGGCCACCACGACCTGGTGCATCAGCGCGACGTTCGCCTGCGCGTCGAAGATGTCGGCCGGCAGCTCGACGGAGCCGGTCTTCGTGCCTTCGACGTTGAGGACGTCAACGGTGGTCACTTGGCCACACCGCCCTTCTTCGCCTTGCTCTTGGCCGCGGTGCGGACCAGGACCAGCGCGCCCTTGGGACCGGGGATGGCACCACGGACGAGCAGGAGGTTGTTCTCGGTGTCGACGGCCTGGATGGTCAGGTTCTGGACGGTGTAGCGCACGCCACCCATCCGACCCGCCATCCGGACGCCCTTGAAGACGCGACCGGGGGTGGAGGCACCGCCGATCGAGCCGGGCGAGCGGTGCTTGCGCTCGACACCGTGGCTGGCGCGCAGGCCGTGGAAGCCGTGCCGCTTCATGACACCGGCGAAGCCCTTGCCCTTGGTCTTGCCGGTCACGTCGACCGACACGCCCACCGGGAACTCCTCGACCGTGACCTCCTGGCCGAGCGAGTAGTCGGCGGCGTCGCTGGTGCGCAGCTCGACGATGTGCCGGCGCGGCGCCACGTCCGCCTTGGCGTAGTGGCCGCTGATCGGCTTCTTCACCTTGCGCGGGTCGATCGCGCCGTACGCCAGCTGGACCGCGGAGTAACCGTCCTTGTCGGCGTCACGAACCTGGGTGACGACGCACGGGCCGGCCTGCACCACGGTCACGGGCACAACGCGGTTGTTGTCCCAGACCTGGGTCATGCCGAGCTTGGCGCCCAGGATCCCCTTAACTTGCCTGTCCATTTGTCCGGTCCCTACAGCTTGATCTCGATGTCGACGCCAGCCGGCAGGTCGAGGCGCATGAGCGAGTCGACCGTCTTGGGGGTCGGGTCGATGATGTCGATCAGCCGCTTGTGCGTACGCATCTCGAAGTGCTCGCGCGAGTCCTTGTACTTGTGCGGCGAGCGGATGACGCAGAAACGGTTGATCTCCGTGGGCAGCGGCACCGGGCCCGCGACCTGCGCCCCGGTGCGCGTCACCGTCTCGACGATCTTCCGAGCCGAGGAGTCGACGACCTCGTGGTCATAGGCCTTGAGCCGGATGCGGATCTTCTGTCCCGCCATGGTGGCTTCTGTTCCTTCTCTCGATGCCGCTGTGTTGCGGGCACCTGTACCGGCTGGCACAGGCCCACTTCGCCGACCCCCGCGGTCGGGCGTGTCGCGCCCTCGGGCCAGGCTCCGCCCCGGGCTCCGGAGCGTTCCGACCATGCGGTGGGTCAAGGCGCCGGCCGCTCTCTCGCGACCTGAACGCCGTGCGCGGGTGGTTGGCGGACGAACCGCCAACCACCCTGCGCTCGGCTGCCCGCCGTCCGGAGGTTCGACTCAGCCGAACACGGACGGCGAACAGCCGTTACGCAACCTGACTAGTATGCCGCACGACCAGCGGCGGGTCTAATCGGGGTTACCCAGCTCACTTAAGGATCTTGGTGACGAACCCGGCGCCGACGGTGCGGCCACCCTCGCGGATCGCGAACTTGAGGTTCTCCTCCATGGCGATGGGCTGGATCAGCTTCACCGTCATCGAGGTGTTGTCACCCGGCATGACCATCTCGGTGCCCTCGGGGAGCGTGACGACACCGGTGACGTCCGTGGTCCGGAAGTAGAACTGCGGGCGGTAGTTCTGGAAGAACGGGGTGTGCCGGCCGCCCTCCTCCTTGGAGAGGATGTAGACCGTCGCCTCGAACTCCGTGTGCGGGGTCGTGGTGCCCGGCTTGATGACCACCATGCCGCGCTCGACGTCCTCGCGCTTGATGCCGCGCAGCAGCAGACCGACGTTCTCACCCGCGCGGGCCTCGTCGAGCAGCTTGCGGAACATCTCGATGCCGGTGCAGACCGTCTTCTGCGACTTCTCGCGGATACCGACGATCTCCACCTCCTCGTTCGGCTTGAGCACGCCACGCTCGGCGCGACCGGTGACGACGGTGCCACGACCGGTGATCGTGAAGACGTCCTCGATCGGCATGAGGAACGGCTTGTCGGTCTCGCGCTCCGGCTGCGGGATCGCGGTGTCGACAGCGGTCATCAGGTCCAGGAGCTTCTGGGTCCACTCCGGGTCGCCCTCGAGGGCCTTCAGCGCCGAGACCCGGACGACCGGCAGGTCGTCACCCGGGTACTCCTGCGAGGAGAGCAGCTCGCGGACCTCGAGCTCGACGAGCTCCAGGAGCTCCTCGTCGTCGACCATGTCGCTCTTGTTGAGCGCCACGACGATGTACGGCACACCGACCTGACGGGCCAGCAGCACGTGCTCGCGGGTCTGCGGCATCGGGCCGTCGGTCGCCGCCACCACCAGGATCGCGCCGTCCATCTGCGCGGCACCGGTGATCATGTTCTTGATGTAGTCGGCGTGACCGGGGCAGTCGACGTGCGCGTAGTGCCGCGCCTCGGTCTGGTACTCGACGTGCGCGATCGAGATCGTGATGCCGCGGGCCTTCTCCTCCGGCGCCTTGTCGATCTCGTCGAACGGCGTGTACGGGTTCAGGTCCGGGTACTGGTCGTGCAGGACCTTGGTGATGGCCGCCGTCAGCGTCGTCTTACCGTGGTCGATGTGACCAATGGTGCCGATGTTGACGTGCGGCTTAGTCCGCTCGAACTTCGCCTTCGCCACTGGTGTCCTCCTGTGGACTGTTTGGTTCGTACGCCCGGCGCGCCGTTCGGCGCTTAGGACTCTGTCGACAGCCTTTCCGACCTTCCGGCCGGAGAGCTTCTCGTGGGTTCTGCGGCGGTGAAGCCTACAGGCCCGGTCTCACGCAACCCGTCCGTGGTGGCCGCGGGCGGGCGAACCACCCGCGACCACCGACGGTTCATCAGCTCAGGTGAGCGTCACTCACCCGTCGCCTTGGCGATGATCTCCTTCGCCACGTTGGCCGGAACCTCGGCGTAGGAGTCGAACTGCATGCTGTAGCTAGCCCGGCCCTGGGTCTTCGACCGCAGGTCGCCGACGTAGCCGAACATCTCCGACAACGGCACCAGGGCGCGGACGACGCGGGCACCCCCGCGCTCCTCCATCGCCTGGATGATGCCACGGCGGGAGTTGAGGTCGCCGATGACGTCACCCATGTTCTCCTCAGGAGTGGTGACCTCAACGGCCATCATCGGCTCGAGCAGCGCCGGGTCGGCCTTGCGGGCCGCCTCCTTGAGCGCCATCGAACCGGCGATCTTGAACGCCATCTCGGACGAGTCGACCTCGTGGTACTGACCGTCCACCAGCGTCAGCTTGACACCCACCAGCGGGAAGCCGGCGAGGATGCCGTACTGCATGGCGTCCTGGGCGCCCGCGTCCACCGACGGGATGAACTCCCGGGGGATGCGGCCACCGGTGACGGCGTTCGCGAACTCGTAGGTCGGGGCCTCGTTGTCCAGCGGCAGCGGCTCCAGGCTGATGATCACCCGGGCGTACTGGCCGGAACCACCGGTCTGCTTCTTGTGGGTGTACTCGACCTTCTCCACCGCGCGGCGGATGGTCTCGCGGTACGCCACCTGCGGCTTACCGATGTTGGCCTCGACGTTGAACTCGCGGCGCATCCGGTCGACCAGGATGTCCAGGTGCAGCTCGCCCATGCCGGAGATGACCGTCTGGCCGGTCTCCTCGTCCAGCTTGACGCGGAAGGTCGGGTCCTCCTCGGCCAGCCGTTGGATGGCGGTGCTGAGCTTCTCCTGGTCGGCCTTGGTCTTCGGCTCGATGGCGACCTCGATGACCGGCTCCGGGAACGTCATCGACTCCAGGATGACCGGGTTCGCCGGGTCGCACAGGGTGTCACCGGTGGTGGTCTGCTTGAGACCCTGCACCGCGATGATGTCGCCAGCCTTGGCGGAGCTGCGCTCCTCCCGCTTGTTGGCGTGCATCTGGTAGATCTTGCCGATCCGCTCCTTGCGGTCCTTGGTGGAGTTGACCACCTGGGACCCGGACTCGACCACGCCGGAGTAGACCCGGACGTAGGTGAGCTTGCCGAGGTGCTTGTCGGTCTGGATCTTGAAGGCCAGGCCCGAGAACGGCTCCGAGGTGGACGGCTTCCGCTGCAGCGGGGTCTCGCCGTCGGTCGCGGTGCCCTCGATGGCCGGGATGTCCAGCGGCGACGGCAGGTAGTCGACCACGGCGTCCAGCATCGGCTGGATGCCCTTGTTCTTGAACGCCGAGCCGCAGAGCACCGGGTTGGCCTTGCCGGCGATGGTGGCGCGCCGGATGGCGGCCTTGATCTCGTCGACCGAGATCTCCTCGCCCTCCAGGTAGCGCTCCATGACCGAGTCGTCGACGTCGGCCAGGGTCTCCATCAGCTTCTCGCGCCACTCGGCCGCGGAGTCGGCCAGCTCGGCCGGGATCTCCTCGATCGCGTAGTCCTCACCCTTCTGGGTCTCCCCGCGCCAGGTGAGGGCGCGCATGCCGATCAGGTCGACGACGCCGATGTGGTCGGCCTCGGTTCCGATCGGGATCTGGAGCACGAGCGGGGTGGCGTTCAGCCGGTCGATCATCATCTGCACGCAGCGGAAGAAGTCGGCGCCGGTCCGGTCGAGCTTGTTGACGAAGCACATCCGCGGGACGTTGTACTTGTCCGCCTGGCGCCAGACGTTCTCGGTCTGCGGCTCCACACCGGCGACACCGTCGTACACGGCGACCGCGCCGTCCAGGACGCGCAGCGACCGCTCGACCTCGACCGTGAAGTCGACGTGGCCGGGCGTGTCGATGATCTGGATCGTGTGGCCCTTCCACTCGCACTTGGTGGCGGCGGAAGTGATGGTGATACCGCGCTCCTGCTCCTGCTCCATCCAGTCCATGACGGCGGCGCCCTCGTGGACCTCACCGATCTTGTACGTGATGCCGGTGTAGAACAGGATTCGCTCGGTGGTAGTGGTCTTACCGGCATCGATGTGCGCCATGATGCCGATGTTGCGTACGTTGGCGAGCGCGTCTGCGGCGGCCACTTCAATCCCTACTTATCGTCGTCTCGACTCAACTGGTGGCGGTTCCGGCGCCGGACGGCGCCGGAACCAGGGTGTTACCAGCGGTAGTGCGCGAAGGCCTTGTTGGACTCGGCCATCTTGTGCGTGTCCTCGCGCCGCTTCACGGCGGCACCGAGGCCGTTGCTCGCGTCCAGCAGCTCGTTCATGAGCCGCTCGACCATGGTCTTCTCCCGGCGGGCGCGCGAGTAGGTCACCAGCCAGCGCAGGCCCAGGGTGGTGGCGCGGGCCGGGCGGACCTCGACCGGCACCTGGTAGGTGGCGCCACCGACACGGCGGCTGCGCACCTCGAGGGTCGGCTTCACGTTGTCCATCGCCCGCTTGAGGGTGACGACGGGGTCCGTGCCGGACTTCTCGCGGCAGCCCTCGAGGGCGGCGTACACGATGCTCTCGGCGAGCTGGCGCTTGCCGCGCAGCAGGATCTTGTTCACGAGCTGGGTGACCAGCGGCGAGTTGTACACCGGGTCAGCGACCAGCGGCCGCCGCGGAGCGGGTCCCTTACGCGGCATCTCAGCTCTTCTCCTTCTTCGCGCCGTAACGGCTGCGCGCCTGCTTGCGGTTGCGGACACCCTGGGTGTCCAGCGAGCCGCGGACGATCTTGTAACGCACGCCGGGGAGGTCCTTCACACGGCCGCCACGAACGAGCACGATCGAGTGCTCCTGGAGGTTGTGGCCGACACCGGGGATGTAGGCGGTCACCTCGATCTGGCTGCTGAGCTTCACACGAGCGACCTTGCGCAGCGCCGAGTTCGGCTTCTTGGGGGTGGTGGTGTACACGCGGGTGCACACGCCGCGCCGCTGGGGGGAACCCTTCAGCGCCGGGGTCTTGGTCTTGCTCGTCTTCGCCTGGCGGCCCTTTCGGACCAGCTGCTGGATCGTGGGCACCGGGTTTCTCCGCTCCCTTCGGCCGCGTGTCGCGACCGCGCCGTCTGCCGTAGCCGACCGGGTGATCGGCTCTCCTACATTCCGACCAGGGCCACCTCGCGGAGGTCCCGGCACCCGCGGTCGGGCGTGTCGCCCGGCTCACGGTCCCGGTGCCGACGCTCACGCCGCACCGGGTCTGTTCACCGGCACGCGGATCGCCCCCGCACCGGATCTTTTGGCTTAGCCGTGCTGCCGCTCGATCTCCGGATCAACCGGGCCAGCGCACGCACGAGTTGCCCGGGCAGGCCCGGGCACAAGGGGAAAGGTTACCTACCACAGCCGCCCAGGTCAAAACGGAGTGGTCCGTCGGACCACGCCGCCGAAGCGATCGAGTCTGTGGCCGTCGGGTCTGTCCCGCCTGCGCGCCCCTGATGGGCACCTACGAATACAAGTGTACCGGCTTCGCCGGAGTACGGCCCGTCGGCCCCGGGAGCCCACCGAACCCCACCGGCACCGCTCCCCCGGCCGGCTCGGAGGGAACCCGCTCAGGACAGCGAGATCACCAGGGCCACGACCACGCCGAGCAGGCTGAGCCCGAGCCCGGCGCCCCCGCAGCTCAGGCCGGCCGTCGCCACGCCCCGGCCGGTGAACCGCACCGCCGGCGGCGGCGCCGGCCGCTCGATCTGCCGCCGGGCGAGGAGCCCCGCGACGATGGCGCCCGCCCCGGTCAGCACGCCGAGCACGGCGAAGGCGCCGGCGGCCCACACACCCGTCCAGCTCTGCCCGAGGACACCGAAGCAGATGACCAGCAGCGAGACCAGGATCGAGACGACGCCCGCCACGAGCGCGCCGACGGCGAGCCCGGACGTGACCGGCGGCACGTCGAGGTGGACCACACCGAACGGGGTGCCGGCCACCGCCTCCACCCGCTTCGGCGGCAGGCTCTGCGCGTCGCTGGGCGGCGGTGGCGCATGCCACGCGGGCGGCGCGTGGACCACCGCCGACGGCGGCGCCCCCCACGCACCCGGTGCCCCACCCCAGCCGCCGGGGCCGGGCGGCGTGCCCGGACCGGGTGACCCCGGCACCGCCCCGCCTTGCGGCGCGGGCGGCGGACCCCAACCCGGGGATCCGGGCGTACCCCAGGAGCCGTGCGGAGACCCGGCGTGCGGCCCCCACCCGCCGGAGCCCGGCGGCGCGCCCCACCCCGGTGACGCCGGGGCGGCCGGTGGCACTCCCCCACCCGGCGGGCCCGGCGGCACGGGCGGAGCGCCCCAACCCGGCGCGCCGGGAGGCCACGGTCCGGCCGGCGGCGCCTGGCCACCGACGGACGCGGCCGGCCCGCCCGCGGAAGAGTCGGGCCCGGCCGGTGGCCGCTCGCCCGGGCCGCTGATGTCGGTGTGCCCCGAGGCCTCGGCGTCGGGGAGATCGGAGGGCCGTGCGGGATCACCCGACGGGGGCCGCGCCGGTTCCGTCACGAGTGCCTCCTCCTCGACTGGAGCCGCCACCGCCGCGACGGACACCGGTCAGGCTACCGCCGGGAACCCCGCTGTCCGCGTCGGGCGCGGAGCGCTCCCCCGGCCGGTCAGTCGACCGTCGACGGGTAGTCGTGCCCGAACGGCGCGTCCGCCAGCCGGACCACCGCCACCACCACGGCGGCCACCACGGCGACCGCGACCAGCACGAGGCCCGTCCAGGCCAGCCGCTCCCCCCGCCGCAGCCAGGCCGCGCCGGTGAGGAAACCCCCCGAGGCGTACGCCTCCCGGCGAGCCTGCCGCGCGAGGTGCAACGCCACGGTGGCAGGCACCACCCCGCCGACGAAGAGACCGGTCAGCGCCGCCATCAGCCCGAGCGCGAACACGGCCCTGGCCTTGGTGGCACGGGCCGGGTCCGGGTCCAGCGGGTGGCGCGTCCCGTGGGGCGCGACGGGCACCTGCCCGGGTGCGGTCGTCATGCCCACCATCATGCCCCGATCCCGTCAGCCACTCCCGCCACTGACGAAGGTGCGCCGAGCGTGACGGCCGGGCCGGCGACAGCGATCGATCCGGGAGCCGGCTCGTCCACCGGGGACGGCGCGGCCACCCGGTCGGCCAGGAGCAGCAGCGCCGCGGCGGCGACCACGACGGCCGCCTCGGTTAGCAGCAGCACACGATAATCGAGCACCCCTATCAGGTACGCCCCGAGCCCGATCGAGGCGGTCTGCGGAACAGTCGTGGCCACCTCGAAGCCGGCGTACACCCGCCCCTGTAACCGGTCCGGAGCGCTGCGCTGCAGAAGGGTCAGCAGGGCGATCGCCATGACGGTCAGGCCGACGCCGGAGCTGACCCGGCCGATGAGCACAACGTCGAGCACGGACGTGACGGAGAGCGCGGCCCCCGCGGCCCAGCAGAGGAAGGCGGCTGCGGCCACCCGGATCTCACCGAAGCGGCGGACCGCCGCCGCGCTGGCGAGTCCGCCCAGCACCGCACCGAGGCCCTGCGCCGCTTGCAGTACGCCGAGGAACTCGGAGCTGCGGTGGAGACCGTGTTCCACGACGGCGTACCCCGTCGACTCGGCGAAGCCGAGCACCAGGGCGAGCACCGTGGTCGCGAGCACGACACGGCGAAGGAGCGGATGGCCGGCGAGGTGTCGGAAGCCTTCGGTCGCCTCGCCGGCCCAGTGCCGCAACACCCCGGCCGTACGCGCCCGGCGCTCCGGAGCGGGGTCGGGAACGCGCAGGCTGAGCACCAGCGCGGCGGCCCCGATGAAGGTCGCCATGTCCAGCAGGGCCACCGCCACCCCGCCGAACGCCGCGTACAGCCCAGCCCCGGCGAGCGGGGCGAGCAGGCGCAGGCTCTCCCGGATGGTGCGGAGCAGCGCGTTCGCGCTGGCCAGCAGATCGTCGGGGAGGAGGGTGACCAGCAGCGCGGACTGGGCAGGCGCGATGACCAGGTTGAGGCAGCCGTACAGGAACATCACCGCGTAGATCGTGCCGACCTGGCCCGGGCTGCGGACGGCCAACAGTGGCAGGAGAACGACAGCGCCGCCGAGGTTTGTGGCGACCAGCAACCGACGGCGGGGCAGCCGGTCAGCGAGCAGCCCGGCCAACGGCGCCAGCAGCGCGGGCAGGGCAAAGAAGAGGAACGTGAGGCCTGCCGCACCGTTACTCCCGGTCAAGTCCTTCACCCAGATCCCGCAGGCCAGCCACATGGAGCTGTCGCCGATTAACGAGAGGGTCTGGCCCGTGAGGTAGCGGCGGGCGCGCCGATCAGCGAGCAGGCGCCGCGTCGACATCCGGTGCCTCCGGCGCCTGGACGGGATAGCCGAAGAAGAGCAGCTCGACCGGAAGGGTCCCGGCCGGCCGGACTGCCGGGTCGGTGTGCCGCTGGTCGAACCGGGTGGCGAACGTGGCCACCAACTCCTGGTAGGCGCTCACGAACTCGGCCAGCTCCGACGCGGTGAGGTGCAAGAGGTGCTGCTGGCCACTGGACGCCTGTTGCCACTCACCGGAATAGGTGGGGACGTCGTCGAGGAAGCGGCGCAGCCGCTCAACGTAGCGGTCGAGCAACACGCGGTCGAGTGCCTGCGAGGCACGGGTCCAGGCGGGGTCCTCAGGACGGGCGGGCGCGGACCAGCCACGGCGCGTGAGCCGCCAGGGCCGAGCGCGACCCCGACCCCCACCCGCTTCCTCGACGAACCCGTAGCGGGCAAGCTGCCGGAGATGGAAGGAGCAGGTGGTGGCGCTCTCCCCGATCAACTCCCCGGCCTGGGTGGCGGTCAGCGGGCCGGCCCCGAGCACCTCCATGAGGGCCAGCCGTACCGGATGACTGAGCGCGCGCAGCTCCCTCGGGTCTGTGAGGGCTCGTGGTGGGTTCTCCATGACGTCGAGAGTAATCTCTCGAATGAGTTCTCTCGAGAACCTTCTCTTCAGATGGCGCACCCAGATGCGACGAGGCCCCCGGCGGGTGCCGGGGGCCTCGTCGTTCGTGCTGCTTAGCGGTACGACCCGAAGTCGAAGTCGTCCAGCGGCACCGCCTGGCCGCTGGCCGGCCCGAAGCCGTAGTCGGTCTCGGGGTAGCCGGTCATCGAGTAGACCTTGGCCTTCGCCTCCTCGGTCGGCTCGACCCGGACGTTGCGGTACTTGCTGATGCCCGTACCGGCCGGGATGAGCTTACCGATGATCACGTTCTCCTTGAGGCCGATCAGCGAGTCGCTGCGGGCGTGGATCGCCGCGTCCGTCAGCACCCGGGTGGTCTCCTGGAAGGAGGCCGCCGACAGCCAGGAGTCGGTGGCCAGCGAGGCCTTGGTGATACCCATCAGCACCGGGCGACCCGCCGCGGGCTCGCCGCCCTCGGAGACGAGCCGGCGGTTCTCCGACTCGAACAGGGCCCGGTCGACCAGCACGCCCGGCAGGAACTCGGTCGAGCCGGAGTCGATGACCGTCACCCGCTTGAGCATCTGGCGGATGATGATCTCGATGTGCTTGTCGTGGATGAGCACACCCTGCGAGCGGTAGACCTCCTGGACCTCCTGGGTCAGGTGGACCTGGACCGCCCGCGGGCCGAGGATGCGGAGCAGCTCGTGCGGGTCGATGGTGCCCTCGGTGAGCTTCTCGCCGACCTCGACGTGCTGGCCGTCCTGCGTCCGCAGCCGGACCCGCTTCGAGATCTTGTCGTAGACGATCTCGTCGCTGCCGTCGTCCGGCACCACGATGATCTTCCGCGACCGCTCGCCGTCCTCGATCCGCACCCGGCCGGGGGTGTCGGCGATGGGCGCCTTACCCTTCGGGACCCGGGCCTCGAAGATCTCCTGGACACGGGGCAGACCCTGGGTGATGTCCTCACCCGCGACACCACCGGTGTGGAAGGTACGCATCGTCAGCTGCGTACCCGGCTCACCGATCGACTGGGCGGCGATGATGCCGACCGCCTCGCCGACGTCCACGGTCTTGCCGGTCGGCAGCGAGCGGCCGTAGCACGCACCGCAGACGCCCAGCTTCGACTCGCAGGTGAGCACGCTGCGCACCCGCACCGTCTCCACCCCGGCCGCGACGATCTTGTCGACCAGGATCGAGTTGATGTCCTGACCCCGCTCGGCCACCACGGTGCCGTCCGGCCCCTTGATGTCGTCGGCCAGCGTCCGCGCGTGCACGCTGGTCTCGGCGTGCTCGTGGACGACCAGCTTGCCGTCGAGCCGCTCGCCGATCTGCATCGGGATGGCCCGGTCGGTGCCGCAGTCCTCCTCGCGGATGATGACGTCCTGCGAGACGTCCACCAGACGACGGGTCAGGTAACCCGAGTCGGCGGTCCGCAGCGCGGTGTCGGCGAGACCCTTACGGGCACCGTGCGTGGAGATGAAGTACTCCAGCACGGAGAGGCCCTCCCGGTAGCTGGCCTTGATCGGCCGCGGGATGATCTCGCCCTTCGGGTTGGCCACCAGACCACGGATCGCCGCGATCTGCCGGAGCTGGAGCAGGTTACCGCGAGCACCCGAGTTGATCATCTTCCACAGCGGGTTCTCCTGCGGCAGCGCGGTGTCCATCTCCTTGGCGACCTCGTTGGTCGCCTTGGTCCAGATCTCGATGAGCTCGCCGCGACGCTCCTCGGCGGTCATCAGACCACGCTGGTACTGCTTGTCGATCCGGTCGGCTTCCTTCTCGTACCGCTCCAGGATCTCCGCCTTGCGCGGCGGAGCGATGACGTCCTCCATGCCGATGGTCACGCCGGACCAGGTGGCCCAGTGGAACCCGGCCTCCTTGAGCCCGTCGAGGGTCGCGGCAAGCGCCACCTTCGGGAAGCGCTCGGCGAGGTCGTTGACGATCGCGGAGAGCTGGCCCTTGCGGATCTCGTAGTTCACGAAGCGGTAGCCCGGGGGCAGCGTCTCGTTGAACAGGACCCGGCCGAGCGTGGTCTCCACGGTCACCGTGTCGCCCTCGGCCCAGCCCTCCGGCGCGGCCCACGGCTCGGCGCCGGCACCGTTGTCGACCCCGACGATGCCGCGCAGCCGGATCTTCACCGGAGCCTGCAGGTGCAGCTCGCCGTTGTCGTACGCCATCCGCGCCTCGGCGTCCGAGCTGAACGCCCGACCGGCGCCCTTCTCGTCCGGGGTGAGGTGCGTCAGGTGGTAGAGGCCGATCACCATGTCCTGGGTGGGCATGGTGACGGGCTTGCCGTCGGCCGGCTTGAGGATGTTGTTCGACGACAGCATCAGGATCCGCGCCTCGGCCTGCGCCTCGGCGGACAGCGGCACGTGCACCGCCATCTGGTCACCGTCGAAGTCGGCGTTGAACGCGGTGCAGACCAGCGGGTGGATCTGGATGGCCTTGCCCTCGACCAGCTGCGGCTCGAACGCCTGGATACCCAGTCGGTGCAGGGTGGGCGCCCGGTTGAGCAGCACCGGGTGCTCGCCGATGACCTCTTCCAGCACGTCCCACACGACCGGCCGCTGCCGCTCGACCATCCGCTTGGCGGACTTGATGTTCTGTGCGTGGTTGAGGTCGACCAGCCGCTTCATGACGAACGGCTTGAACAGCTCCAGCGCCATCTGCTTGGGCAGGCCGCACTGGTGCAGCTTCAGCTTCGGGCCGACCACGATGACCGAACGGCCGGAGTAGTCGACGCGCTTGCCGAGCAGGTTCTGCCGGAAGCGACCCTGCTTGCCCTTGAGCATGTCGGACAGCGACTTCAGCGGGCGGTTACCCGGGCCGGTGACCGGCCGGCCGCGGCGGCCGTTGTCGAACAGCGCGTCGACGGCCTCCTGCAGCATCCGCTTCTCGTTGTTGACGATGATCTCGGGCGCGCCGAGGTCGATCAGCCGCTTGAGGCGGTTGTTCCGGTTGATCACGCGGCGGTACAGGTCGTTCAGGTCGGAGGTCGCGAAGCGGCCACCGTCCAGCTGCACCATCGGACGCAGGTCCGGCGGGATGACCGGCACGCAGTCGAGCACCATGCCGAGCGGCGAGTTGCGGGTGTTCTGGAACGCCGCCACGACCTTGAGCCGCTTGAGCGCCCGGATCTTCCGCTGGCCCTTGCCGGTGCGGATGGTCTCGCGGAGGCTCTCCGCCTCGGCGTCGAGGTCCATGTTCTGGACCAGCGCCTTGATCGCCTCGGCGCCCATGGCACCGGTGAAGTACTCGCCGAACCGGTCCCGCAGCTCGCGGTAGAGCAGCTCGTCGGTGACGAGCTGCTTCGGCTCGAGCTTGCGGAAGGTGTCGAGCACCTCGTCCAGGCGGTCGATCTCGCGCTGGGCCCGGTCGCGGATCTGGCGCATCTCGCGCTCTCCGCCCTCCTTGACCTTGCGCCGGACGTCCGCCTTGGCACCCTCGGCCTCCAGCTCGGCCAGGTCGGCCTCGAGCTTGGCGGCCCGCTTCTCGATCTCCGAGTCGCGGCTGTTCTCGGCCTGCCGCTTCTCGGCGAGAATCTCGTTCTCGATGGTCGAGAGGTCGCGGTGACGCGCCTCGGCGTCCACGCTCGTCACGACGTACGAGGCGAAGTAGATGATCTTCTCGAGGTCCTTCGGGGCGAGGTCCAGCAGGTAGCCCAGCCGGCTCGGCACGCCCTTGAAGTACCAGATGTGGGTCACCGGAGCGGCCAGCTCGATGTGGCCCATCCGCTCACGGCGGACCTTGGAACGGGTCACCTCGACGCCGCAGCGCTCACAGATGATGCCCTTGAACCGGACCCGCTTGTACTTGCCGCAGTAGCACTCCCAGTCCCGCTGGGGACCGAAGATCTTCTCGCAGAAGAGCCCGTCCTTCTCCGGCTTCAGGGTGCGGTAGTTGATCGTCTCCGGCTTCTTCACCTCGCCGTGCGACCACTGACGGATGTCGTCGGCGGTCGCCAGGCCGATCCGCAACTCGTCGAAAAAGTTGACGTCGAGCACGTTATATATCCCTCACACGTCGCTTTGTTGCGCCAGCAGCTCATCGGGGTCGGCCCCCGGGGGCGGTCGCCCGCCCCCGGAGGCTCGACGTCACACTTCCTCGACCGAGCTCGGCTCGCGCCGGGACAGGTCGATGCCCAGCTCCTCGGCGGCCCGGAACACCTCGTCGTCGGTCTCGCGCATCTCGAGGGCCACGCCGTCGCTGGAGAGCACCTCGACGTTGAGGCACAGCGACTGCAGCTCCTTGAGCAGCACCTTGAACGACTCCGGGATGCCCGGCTCCGGGATGTTCTCGCCCTTGACGATGGCCTCGTAGACCTTCACCCGGCCGAGAACGTCGTCGGACTTGATCGTCAGCAGCTCCTGCAGGGCGTACGCGGCGCCGTACGCCTGCATCGCCCAGCACTCCATCTCACCGAAGCGCTGGCCACCGAACTGCGCCTTACCACCCAGCGGCTGCTGCGTGATCATCGAGTACGGGCCGGTCGACCGCGCGTGGATCTTGTCGTCGACCAGGTGGTTGAGCTTCAGGATGTAGATGTAGCCGACCGCGATCGCGTCCGGCAGCGGCTCGCCCGAACGGCCGTCGAAGAGACGCGCCTTGCCGGTGCGCCCGATCAGCTGGTTGCCGTCCCGGTTGGGCAGGGTCGACTCGAGCAGACCGGCGATCTCCTCCTCGCGGGCACCGTCGAAGACCGGGGTGGCCACGTTGGTGTCCGGCTCGGACTCGTCAGCGCCGATCGCCCGGAGCTGCCGCTTCCACTCCTCGTCCTCGCCCTCGACCTTCCAGCCGGTCTTGGCCACCCAGCCGAGGTGTGTCTCCAGCACCTGGCCGATGTTCATCCGGCTCGGCACACCCAGCGGGTTGAGCACGATGTCGACCGGGGTGCCGTCCTCGAGGAACGGCATGTCCTCGATCGGGAGGATCTTGGAGATGACGCCCTTGTTGCCGTGGCGGCCGGCGAGCTTGTCGCCGTCCTGGATCTTCCGCTTCTGGGCGACGTAGACCCGGACCAGCTCGTTGACACCCGGCGGCAGCTCGTCGCCGTCCTCGCGGGAGAAGGTACGCACACCGATGACCGTGCCGGTCTCGCCGTGCGGCACCTTCAGCGAGGTGTCCCGGACCTCACGCGCCTTCTCGCCGAAGATCGCGCGGAGCAGCCGCTCCTCCGGGGTCAGCTCGGTCTCACCCTTCGGGGTGACCTTGCCGACCAGGATGTCGCCGGGGACGACCTCGGCGCCGATCCGGATGATGCCGCGCTCGTCGAGGTCGGCGAGCATCTCCTCGCTGACGTTCGGGATGTCGCGGGTGATCTCCTCCGGACCGAGCTTGGTGTCCCGGGCGTCGACCTCGTGCTCCTCGATGTGGATCGAGGTGAGCACGTCCTGCTGCACGAGGCGCTGCGACAGGATGATCGCGTCCTCGTAGTTGTGCCCCTCCCAGGTCATGAACGCCACGAGCAGGTTGCGCCCGAGCGCCATCTCGCCCTCGTCGGTGCACGGACCGTCGGCGATGACCTGGCCGGCCTCGACGCGGTCGCCCTCGAAGACCACCGGCTTCTGGTTGACGCAGGAGCCGGCGTTGGAGCGGCGGAACTTGTGCAGCAGGTACGTCCGGCGGTGGCCGTCGTCCTGGTGGACGGTGATGTAGTCGGCGCACAGGTCCTCGATGACACCGCCGACCTCGGCGACCACCACGTCACCGGCGTCGACGGCGGCCCGGTACTCCATGCCGGTGCCGACCAGCGGCGACTCGGCCTTGACCAGCGGCACCGCCTGGCGCTGCATGTTCGCGCCCATGAGCGCCCGGTTGGCGTCGTCGTGCTCGAGGAACGGGATCATCGCGGTCGCGACCGAGGTCATCTGCCGCGGCGACACGTCCATGTAGTCCACGGCCGCCGGCGGGACGTCCTCGGTCTCGCCGCCCTTACGGCGGACCAGGACGCGGTCCTCGGCGAACGAGCCGTCCGCCTTCAGCGGCGCGTTGGCCTGCGCCTTGACGTACCGGTCCTCCTCGTCCGCGGTCAGGTAGTCGATCTGGTCGGTGACCCGACCGTCGACGACCTTCCGGTACGGCGTCTCGATGAAGCCGAACGGGTTGACCCGGGCGAAGGTGGAGAGCGCGCCGATCAGACCGATGTTCGGGCCTTCCGGCGTCTCGATGGGGCACATCCGGCCGTAGTGGGACGGGTGCACGTCGCGGACCTCGAAGCCGGCCCGCTCCCGGGACAGACCACCCGGGCCGAGCGCGCTCAGCCGGCGCCGGTGGGTCAGGCCCGCCAGCGGGTTGGTCTGGTCCATGAACTGGGACAGCTGCGACGTACCGAAGAACTCCTTGATCGCCGCCACCACCGGGCGGATGTTGATCAGGGTCTGCGGCGTGATCGCCTCGACGTCCTGGGTGGTCATCCGCTCGCGGACGACCCGCTCCATGCGGGAGAGGCCGACCCGGACCTGGTTCTGGATCAGCTCGCCCACGGTGCGCAGGCGCCGGTTGCCGAAGTGGTCGATGTCGTCGGCCTCGTAGCCGTCCTCACCGGCGTGCAGCCGGCAGAGGTACTCCACGGTGGCGACGATGTCGTCCTCGGTGAGCGTGCCGGTGGTGATCGGCACCTCGATCTCGAGCTTCTTGTTGAACTTGTAGCGCCCGACCTTGGCCAGGTCGTACCGCTTCGGGTTGAAGAAGAGGTTGTCGAGCAGCGTCTGGGCGTTCTCGCGCGTCGGCGGCTCACCCGGGCGCAGCTTGCGGTAGATGTCGAGCAGGGCCTCGTCCTGGCCGGCGATGTGGTCCTTCTCGAGCGTGGTCATCATGAGCTCGGACCAGCCGAAACGCTCACGGATCTGCTCGTTGGACCATCCGATGGCCTTGAGCAGGACCGTGACGGCCTGCCGGCGCTTGCGGTCGATGCGGACGCCGACCGTGTCGCGCTTGTCGATGTCGAACTCCAGCCAGGCACCCCGGCTCGGGATGACCTTGACGCTGGAGAGGTCGCGGTCGGAGGTCTTGTCCGGCTGCTTGTCGAAGTACACGCCCGGGGACCGGACGAGCTGGCTCACCACGACACGCTCGGTGCCGTTGATGATGAACGTGCCCTTCGGCGTCATCATCGGGAAGTCACCCATGAACACCGTCTGGCTCTTGATCTCGCCGGTGGTGTTGTTGGTGAACTCCGCGGTCACGAAGAGCGGGGCGCAGTAGGTGAGGTCCTTCTCCTTGCACTCCTCGATCGAGGCCTTGACCTCGTCGAAGCGCGGGGACGAGAAGGAAAGCGACATGGTGCCGGAGAAGTCCTCAATGGGACTGATCTCGTCGAGGATCTCCGCGAGACCCGAGCGTGCGTGCGGGTCGTCCGCCGACCGGCCCTGCCAAGCCTCGTTGCCGACGAGCCAGTCGAAGGACTCGTTCTGGATGGCGAGGAGGTTGGGGACCTCGAGGTGTTCGGTGATCCTGCCGAAAGAAACTCGGCGGGGAGCGAAAGCGCTCGACGTACGACTGGTCTTCGCAGGGCGGGAAGCTGCCAAGATGCGTCCTTCCGAGGACCGGTGCTGCAGAACGGCTGGTACGCGTGCACTCCAATGACCCCACCAGAAATATCCGGAAACGGACATTTCCGAGCAGGGGTCTAGTCGGAAGGCAGCGCAAACTAGCAGTGTAGCCGAGAGGCTAACCGCTGTCCAGCCCACCCCGGCAGGTCGTCGCGGAACGTGCCGGGGACCCCGGAAAACCGGGTCAACCGGGCCGCTCGGAACGCAACGTTCCCGCCGGGCCGCTCGGGTGCCGCGGCCGATGGTGCCGCCGCTGCATTACCCGCCTGGTGGCCGTCGCAAGCGCGGAAGGTCTTGCTGGTGTCAGCGTGCCTGGCGGCCCGGGGCCACGTCAAGGGCCGCTCACCGGGTCGCCGCGTCTTTCCCGCCCACCCGGTGCGCGGCCGCGCCGCCGCCGGACCGGGCCGCCCACAGAGACGCCCTGCTCACGCGCGCTGCCGCCCGGCCCGCCAAGCAGGGCGGGCGGCGATCCGGAGTCGGATCGCCGCCCGCCGCGACGCGCTGTGTGCGCCGGCTCACGCGAGCCGGACACGCGCAGGTGGTGCGTCAGGTCACTTGAGGGTGACCTTGGCGCCCTCACCCTCGAGCTTGGCCTTGGCCTTGTCGGCGGTCTCCTTGTTGACCTTCTCGAGGACCGGCTTCGGCGCGCCCTCGACCAGGTCCTTGGCCTCCTTGAGGCCCAGGCCGGTCAGCTCACGCACGACCTTGATGACCTGGATCTTCTTGCCACCGTCGGCGTCGAGGATGACGTCGAACTCGTCCTTCTCCGGCTCGGCCTCGGCGGCGGCGCCGCCACCGGCCGGGGCACCCGCGGCCACGGCGACCGGGGCGGCCGCGGTGACGTCGAAGGTCTCCTCGAACTGCTTCACGAACTCGGAGAGCTCGATCAGCGTCATCTCCTTGAACGCGTCGAGCAGCTCGTCGGTGCTGAGCTTCGCCATGTCTGGCGTCCTTTCCTAAAAGATCTACCTAAGAACGTGGGTGCGCCGGGAGGCCTCAGGCCGCCTCGGCGCCTTCCTTCTCGCGCTTGTCCTGCAGGGCGGCCGCCAGACGCGCGGTCTGGGCGAGCGGGGCCTGGAACAGGGCCGCGGCCTTGCTCAGGCTGCCCTTCATGGCGCCGGCCATCTTGGCCAGCAGCACCTCACGGGACTCCAGGTCGGCGAGCTTCGTGACCTCGGCCGCGGAAATGGCCTTGCCCTCGAAGACACCGCCCTTGATGACGAGCTTCGGGTTGGCCTTCGCGAAGTCGCGAAGCCCCTTCGCCGCCTCGACGACGTCGCCCGAAACGAAAGTCAGCGCGGTAGGACCGGAGAACAGCTCGTCGAGGCCGGAGATGCCCGCGTCCGACGCGGCACGCTTGGCCAGCGTGTTCTTCGCGACGGTGTAGCTGGTCTCCTTGCCGAGCGAGCGTCGCAGCTGGGTGAGCTGGGAAACCGTCAGACCGCGGTACTCGGTCAGCACCGTGGCGCCCGCGTTGCGGAAGCTCTCGGTCAGCTCTGCGACGGCCGTGGCCTTGTCGGCCCGGATCGGCTTGTCCGCCATGTCCCTCCTCTCTCGTTGCTCGAGGCTGGTCGCCGTCGACAGCGGGCGCTGCGACGGCGGCTAGGAAGCGCGACAACGAGAAAAGCCCCGGCGCAGGGCGCACGGGGCGAGGGCCGGCATCGCGGGGCACGGTCGGCGGACCATGCTGCGCTGCCGATTTCGCTTACCGCCCTGCGCGGGTCGCCCGTCGTCGCGGGACCTTCGACCGTGCCGGGGCACGGTGACCAGCGGTCTCTGGGTGGAACTTCGCGACAAGACTACGTGACACGCGGCGTGAGCGGCAAATCGCCCCCCGCGTGGGCCGGCTCACGCCCGCGACCGGCGCCACCACAGGTAGCCGGCCAGCGCCACGGCGCTCCACACCGCCGCCCAGAGGGTGAGCAGCGTCACGGTCCCGGCGGCGGCGTCCCCGGCCGCGGTCCGGGCGGTCGCCATGATCGGCGGTGCCAGCCAGGGCGCCACCGAGCCGCTCAGACCGAGCACCACGGCGCCGACGCCGCCGAGGGCGAGCACCGCCACGCCGTACCCGGCGCTGCCCGTGCAGGCGCGGCTGGCCAGCGCCCCGAGCAGCACCCCCGGCGGTACGGCCAGCAGGTGCGCCCAGAGCCCCAGCGCGATGCCCACGGCGATCGACCGGTCGCCCGGCTCGACGGGGCCGGTGACCCCGCCCACGAGCCACGGGAAGACCAGCGCGACGGCGACCGTGCCGAGGGCCGCCACGGCGGCCGCGAGCAGGCCGGCGATCCGCTCGCGCCGGGCGCCCACCACCACCTGGGCGAGCCGGCGCTGCCCGTCCGGCTCGACGTCCAGCAGCAGCTTGGTCTGCCAGGCGAGCACCGGGAAGAGCACCACGGCCGACACGCCGTACGCCTCCGCCGGCTGAGCGCGGCCCCCGCCGTACAGGATGCCGAGGGCGACCAGGCCCGCGAGCACCGGCGCCAGCGCCCGCCCGGTCCGCAGGAAACCGGCCAGCCGCAGCCGGACCAGCGCGGTCACCGGTCCCCTCCGCTCGCCGGATCCGCCGACCCGCCGAGCCCGGCCGGGATCGACTCGGGTTCCTCGACGCCGGACCGTCCCCGGTGGTCGTCCGGGGACCCGCCCCGGTCGCCGGCTCCGGCCGCCACGATCGCTCCCTTCGGCCCGTCGGGGCGTACGCCCAGCACCCGGTGGCCGTCGGCCCGGAGCCGGGCGACGACGCCGCTGACCCGCGCGGCCGGCACCGCCACCTCGACCACCGCGTACGCCTCCTCCGCGGCCGGCTGCTCCTCGGTCACCGCGCCGTCGGCCACCGCCCAGCGACGCGCGCCGGGCAGCCGGACCGTCTCGCCGCGGTGGTCACTCACCAGCACCGACCCCCCGTCGGCGAGGACCTCGTCGATCAGCTCGGGAACCACCTCGCGGGCCGTGGCGTCCAGCCCCTCCCACGGCTCGTCGAGCACCAGCAGGCCGGGCCGGCGGAGCAGCGCCTGGGCCAGGCCCACCTTCTGGGCCGTGCCCTTCGACAGCTCCGGCAGCCGCACCCGCTGGAACCGGGCGAGGCCGAGACGCTCCGTCCAGGCGGCCACGGCCCGGCCCGCCTCCGCGGGGGCGAGCCCGGCCATCCGACCCATCGAGGTCAGGTAGTGCTCGACGGTGAACGGCTGGTCGGCCGGGAACCGCTCCGGAACCCAGCCCACCCGGGACGGACGGTCGGTGACCCGCCCGCGGACCGGCCGGAGCACTCCGGCCGCCACCTGGAGCAGGGTCGACTTGCCCACCCCGTTGCGGCCCAGTACGACAGCCGCCTCCCCCGCCTCGATCCGTACGTCGACGCTGCGCAGCACCCACGGCCCCCGCCGGCGGTACCGCAGCCAGACGTTCTCCAGCCGCATGCGCCGAGCCTGCCACACCGAGCACGCGAAAGGGCGCCCCCATCGTCGTGGCGGCGCCCTTTCGAGGGTCGGAGGCTCAGCTCTCGGCCGAACCCTCCTGGAGGTTCTTCACCAGGTTCGGGTCGACCGGGACGCCCGGGCCCATGGTGGTGGTGAGGGTGACCTTCTTGAGGTACTTGCCCTTGGCGGCGGACGGCTTGGCCCGCAGCACCTCGTCGAGCACCGCCACGTAGTTGTCGACCAGCTGGGTTTCGCTGAACGAGGCCTTGCCGATGATCAGGTGCAGGTTCGAGTGCTTGTCCACCCGGAAGGTGATCTTGCCGCCCTTGATGTCCTGCACCGCCTTGGCGACGTCCATGGTCACCGTGCCGGTCTTCGGGTTCGGCATGAGACCGCGCGGGCCCAGGATCCGCGCGATCCGGCCGATCTTGGCCATCTGGTCCGGCGTGGCGATCGCCGCGTCGAAGTCGAGCCAGCCCTCCTGGATACGGGCGACCAGCTCGTCGGTGCCCACCTCGTCCGCACCCGCCGCGGTGGCCTCCTCGGCCTTCGCGCCGGCGGCGAAGACGATCACGCGGGCGGTCTTACCGGTGCCGTGCGGCAGGTTGACCGTGCCGCGGACCATCTGGTCCGCCTTGCGGGGGTCGACGCCGAGGCGCATGGCGACCTCGACCGTGGCGTCGAACTTGACGGAGGTGGTCTCCTTGGCCAGCTTCACGGCCTCGGCGGGGGTGTAGAGCTTGGACCGGTCGATGACGTCGGCGGCCTTGCGGTAGCTCTTGCTGCGCTGCATGTTCTCGTTACTCCTGTGGTCTCTGGCGGGCCGCGGCGTCCGCGAGCCCTCCCACGATCCGTACGGGTCGGTGTCGGGCGCGATCAGTCGCTGACGGTGATGCCCATGGAGCGGGCGGTACCGGCGATGATCCGCTCGGCGTGGTCGAGGTCGTTGGCGTTCAGGTCGGCCATCTTCCGCTCGGCGATCTCACGCAGCTGGGCGCGGGACACCGAACCGACCTTCTGGCTCTGCGGGACGCCCGAGCCCTTCTGCACACCGGCGGCCTTGATCAGCAGCCGGGCGGCGGGCGGGGTCTTCAGCACGAAGGTGAAGGACCGGTCCTCGTACACGCTGATCTCGGCGGGGACGATGTCGCCCCGCTGCGACTCGGTCTGCGCGTTGTACGACTTGCAGAACTCCATGATGTTGACGCCGTGCTGACCGAGAGCGGGGCCGACCGGCGGCGCCGGGGTGGCCTGGCCCGCCGGCAGCTGAAGCGTGAACGTCTTGACGAGCTTCTTCTTCGGAGGCATGTCTCTTCCTGGGACTTGGAACGGAAATGGTGCTCACCGATCACCGCCTGCGGGCGCGCACGGTCAGCGCGGCGCGAGGCAGCGACGTTCAAGAGTAGCGCAGGCCGGACCAGGCCCGGCCGGCGAGGTCGCGGGGAACGGCCGCGCCGGCGGTGGGACGGACCCCACCGCCGGCGACCGGACGATCAGATCTTGGCGACCTGGTTGAAGTTCAGCTCGACCGGCGTCTCCCGACCGAAGATCGACACCAGCACCTTGAGCTTCTGCTGGTCGGCGTTGATCTCGCTGATCGTGGCCGGCAGCGAGGCGAAGGCGCCGTCGGTGACGGTGACGGAGTCGCCGACCTCGAAGTCGAGGACCTTGATCTCGGGCTTTGCCTTCTTCTGCTCGGTCTCCACCGCCGGGGCCAGCCACTTGAGCACCTCGTCGAGGGAGAGCGGCGCCGGCCGGTCCGCCCGGTCGGTCGCGCCCACGAAGCCGGTGACCCCGGGCGTGTTCCGCACGCAGGAGTAGGACTCGGCGGTCAGCTCCATGCGGACCAGGATGTAGCCCGGGAAGACCTTGGCCTGGACCTGCGACCGCTTCCCGTTCTTGACCTCGACCTCTTCCCGGGTCGGCACCTCGACCTGGTAGATGTAGTCCTCCATGTCGAGGCTCGTGATCCGGGTCTCGAGGTTGGTCTTGACCTTGTTCTCGTAGCCGGCGTAGGAGTGCACCACGTACCAGTCGCCCGGCGCGTAGCGCAGCTTCTGGCGCAGCTCGGCGACGGGGTCGAAGTCCTCGTCCGAGGCGGGCTCGGTGGTCGCGAATTCCGGCTCGCTGGCGGCCTCGACCGACTCGTCGTTCGCCGCCGTCGCCACCGTGGACTGCTCGTCCGCGGGGCCGGCGGTCTCGTCGTACTCAGGCACGCTCGCTCACTTCCGTCACTATCGGCTGGTACAGCCGGTCAGCTGGGGTTGCCGAAGACCCACAGCACGCCCTTGGCGAAGCCGTAGTCCAGGACACCCACGATCGTCAGCATCACCGCGACGAAGGTGATGACCACGGCCGTGTAGGTCAGCAACTCCTTGCGGGTCGGCCAGATGACCTTACGCAGTTCGGCAACGACCTCGCGGAAGAACCGGGCGATGCGGCCGAACAGGCCCACCCGGTCGGTCTCCGTCCGGGTCTTCGGCTTGTCGGCCGACTCGGCACGCGCGCGGGACCGCGTCGCGGTGCCGCCTCGGGAGACCGGCTCGTCCGCGCCGGTGGCGTCGTCGTCGTCGGCAACGTCGTCGACGATCTCGTCGTCCAGACGGTCGTCGCCGGCGTCCTCGCCGCGCCGCTTGTTGTCGGCCACTTCGCCCTCCGTCGCGGGATCTCGGGTTCGCACGTCGGGCGACGTGCGCGGCGTTGGTCACGCCGGCCGGACCAACCGTCCCGCGACGGGCCGCGGCCGGCGGATCGACCGGTGGCCCGATGCCTCGGAACCACCCCGCCGATGCCACCACCACGGGCCGGACGCCGCCGTCTTCGGCGGCGCGACCCACGGGAACGGTCAGGCCTGAGGCGCAGGGGTGACAGGACTTGAACCTGCAGCCTGCGGTTTTGGAGACCGCTGCTCTGCCAATTGAGCTACACCCCTGTGCGGCAACGCTCGCCCCACTCGACCACGCGCGGTCGAGCAGGGGTCACTTGCCCCACGGCGGACCAGTGTACGGGTAGGCACCCGACTTTCCCAACCGGTCCACCCATCGCGCGTCGGAGCCCCCGGTCAGCGGCCCGTCCGGACGGTGGCCCGGGCCTGGGAGAGCACCTTCTCCCCGAGGCAGGTGGCCGTGATGTCGAGCCGGGTGAGCCCGTCCTCCGTGACCTCCCGCACCACCGCCGTCACCTCGATCTCGGTGCCCTGGTCGTCGTCGGGCACCACGACCGGCCGGGTGAACCGGACCCCGTAGTCGACGACCGCGTCCGGCCCTCCGGCCCACTCCGTGACGGCGCGGCCGACCAGGGCCATCGTGAACATGCCGTGGGCGATCACCCCGGGCAGGCCCACCTTGGTGGCGATCCGGTCGCTCCAGTGGATCGGGTTGAAGTCGCCCGAGGCGCCGGCGTAGCGGACCAGGTCCGCGCGGGTCACCCGGAACGTCCTGGCTGGCAGCTCCATGTCAGGCCTCCCCACGTACGACGAGCTTGGACCAGACCGCGACCACCGGCTCGCCGGCGGCCGTGGTGATGTCGGTGCGGGTCGTGAGGAAGCCGTGCCCGCCCCGGCTGGTGATGTCCTCGATGGTGCTCACGCAGACCAGCTCGTCGCCGGCCACCACGGGCCGGGTGTACGCGAACCGCTGGTCGCCGTGCACCACGCGGCTGTAGTCGACGCCGAGGTCCGGGTCCTCGACGATCTGCCGGGTGGCGGCCATGGTCACCACGAAGGGGAAGGTCGGCGGGGCCACCACGTCCGGGTGCCCGAGCGCGCGGGCCGCCTCCGGGTCGTGGTGGGCCGGGTCGTCGGCGCCGATGGCGGTGGCGAACTCGCGGATCTTCTCTCGGCCCACCTGGTAGGGGGCGGTCGGCGGGTAGGTCCGGCCGACGTAGGACGGGTCCAGGGACATGCGGCGAACCTACACGGAAAGCACGAACGCCGATCCGGACGGTCGGCTGCGGCGGACGCCGCGCCGGCCGGTCGGATCGGCGTTCGGACGGAGCTTCGAGGATGGCCGGCGTCGAGCCGGCCGCAGGTCAGCGGGTCTCGCGGTGGACCGTGTGCCGACCGTCCCGGGGGCAGAACTTCTTCAGCTCGATGCGGTCCGGGTCGTTACGACGGTTCTTGCGCGTGATGTAGTTGCGCTCCTTGCACTCCACACACGCCAAAGTGATCTTCGGCCGGACATCGGTCGCCTTCGCCACGGCGGAGTGCCTTCCTCGCTAACGGATTACAACTACGGCGCATCAGCGTACGCGCTGATGGCGCGGACATGCAAAGTGGGCGCCTGTGGCGCCCCTCCCACTGACCACCGGGAACACGCCCGGAGGACGAGAGTAGCGGTGGCCGGACTTGAACCGGCGACACAGCGATTATGAGCCGCTTGCTCTGCCATCTGAGCTACACCGCCGCGGTGGGTCCAGCTGAACCCTAGAGCCCCCTTACGGAATCGAACCGTAGACCTTCTCCTTACCATGGAGACGCTCTGCCGACTGAGCTAAGGGGGCCTGCGCGATCTCCCCGTGGGGCGCGCAGAGGTAAGAGTACACGGCGCCGGGCCGCAGGTGAAATCGGATCCCCTGCAGGAGAATCTGCCCAGGTCAGGGCACGACACGCAGGCGCGGAAGCTCCGCTCCGGAGATCGACTCCGGGTCCACCTGGGCGCCGAACCACGCCTCCAGCCGCTCGTACGGCAGAGGCCGGCTGAAGAGGAAGCCCTGCCCGATCTCGCACCCGATGTCCTGCAGCAGCTCGAGGGTCAGCTCGCTCTCCACGCCCTCGGCGACCACGGCCAGACCGAACTGCTGGGAGAGGGTCACCACCGCGTTGACGATGGCCAGGTCACCCGGGTCGGTCGCCATCCCCTGGACGAAGGACCGGTCGACCTTGACCTCGTGCACCGGCAGCCGGCGCAGGTGGGCCAACGACGAGTCACCGGTGCCGAAGTCGTCGACCGACAGCCGTACGCCCAGGTCGCGCAGCCGGCGCAGGGTCGGGATCGGGCGGTCCGTGCCGTCGAGCACACCGGCCTCGGTGACCTCCAGGGTGAGCCGCTGCGCCGGCACCCCGTACTCGGTGAGCAGGTCCTTCACCCGGTCCGGGAAGTGCTCGTCGATGAGCGTACGCGGAGAGAGGTTGACGGCCACGGAGAGCGGCTGGTCGGCCTGCGCCCAGTCCCGGCTGCGCCGCAGCCCCTCGCGGAGCACGATCTCGGTGAGCCGGTCGAGCTGGCCGGTGTGCTCGGCCACCGCCACGAAGTCCTCCGGGGCCACCGTGCCGTGCGTCGGGTGCTCCCAGCGGGCCAGGCACTCGACGCCGATCAGCCGCCGGTCCCGCAGGGTGACCTTGGGTTGGAAGAAGACCCTCAGCTCGCCGTCGTCCAACGCCCGGCGCAGGTCGCCGGCGAGGCCCAGCCGGCGCAGCGAACGGGACTCCAGACCCGGGTTGAACAGTTGCACGCTGCCCGGGACGGACTTGGCCGCGGTGGCGGCGAGGTCGACGCGTTGCAGCAGCGTGGCCGGGTCGCTCCCGTGATCCGGGTGTACGGCGACGCCGACCGCCGTGTCGACGTCCAGGGTGAGCGTGTCGAAGATCATCTCGTCGCGGATCTGCTCGCGGAGCTGGGCCGCGAGGTGCAGGGCCGCCTCGGCGCTCTCCAGCCGCATCGTGACCAGGAACTCGTCGCCGCCCGCCCGGCCGACCAGGGCCGAGGACGGCGCCGACGCGCGTAGCCGGTCGGCCACCTCGGCGAGAACCTTGTCGCCGGCCGCGTGGCCCAGCGACTCGTTGACCTGGCGCAGCCCGTCCACGTCGAACAGGAGCAGGGCCACCACCTCGCCCGGCGCCCGGATCTTGACCGACTCGCCGAGGGCGCTGGTGATGCGCCGGCGGTTGGGCAGCTTGGTGAGGGTGTCGTGGTACGCGTCGTGCCGCAGCCGGTCGACGAGCCGGGAGTTCTCCAGCGCGACAGCGGCGTGCGCCGCCACCGTCTCGAAGATGGGTATGTCGCTGTCGGTGAAGTGGCCGACGTCGCTGAGGCGGTTGGCGACCTCGAGGGTGCCGATGACGGCCTGGCCCGACCGGAGCGGCACCACGATGACGTCTTTGATCTTGCCGTTCGCGAGCGCGCGCCGCTCGGTCGTTTCCCGGTCGAAGGCGCGACCCACCGCGACGGTCTGCCCCTGTTCGGCGGCCCGCTCCCGGAACACGGCCGGTGTGGGCACCACGTCGAGCAGACCCGGGTCGTCGACCCGCGCGGTGAGTAACACCTCGGGATGGCGGCCCTGGGCGGGCAGCCAGAGCGTCGCGTACTCCGCCTGCATCAGGGCCCGGACCCGGTCCAGGAGGGCGTCGACGAGCGTGCCGTCCTGGCCTCGCTCCGCGATCGCCCGGGTGAGGTCGTACATCTCGGCGAGCGTGCGGTGCTGGCGGAAGAACTGGGCATAGGACCGGTAGACCAGCATGAGGGCCGTCCCGAGCGCGGCCAGCAGCACGAGGGACCACCACGTGACGTCGACCGCGATCAGGATGATCAAGCCCATCGCGACGTTGATCGCGGGGGTCAGCAGCGCTGGCGGAAAGGTACGCAGGGCGTCACGGCCCGCCTGCCAGCCCTGCAGCAGCGTGTGCACACCGACGACGGCCGCGAGGCTGACGAGGATCACCGCCGCGACGGCGGCGAAGAGGGTGAGCCAGGTGGCGGGACCCACCCCGTCCACCGGCGGCAGGGCCTGGAGGACGAGAACCGCGAGCGAGGTCCCGGCGGCCGCCTTCGCGACGTTGAACCAGAACTTGGCCGGTGCGAAGCGGTGCCGGGTCTGCGTGAGCATCGACGCCGCCGTGTAGATCACCACGACGGTGAGCGGAGGCAGCAGGAACAGCGCGAGAACCAGGGGTATCTCGGTCAGGGTGATGCCGAACGACTGCCGCCGGACGACGAAGTTCAGGACCGGTATCCCACCGGCGATCATGACGACGAGCAACGCCGCCGCCAGAAGCCACTCGCCGAACGGCTCGTCGGCGACCAGCCCGGTTATCGTCGAGCAGATGATCGCGAGAAGGACCAGTGGCCCGGTGATCAACCAGGCATGGTCCGTCGACCGGCGTCGCGAGCGATCGCGCTGCGGCATGCCGCTCCCTACGGCTCGGACGGTCTCCGTGCGGCGCCGATGAGCAGTGGCAGCCGTCAGAGGCCGTTGTCGGTGGCGGGACGCTCCCCGACCACCGTCCAGATGATGTCGGCGGCCTGGTAGTCCACGGTGGAACGATCCGCGCCGAAGGTCCAGATGATGTCAGCGTTGTGGAATTCGCCCTCGATGCCGGAGTCGTGCGAACCGGCGTGGAGCCCGATGGTTGCAGCGGCGGCAAGCAGGAGGAGCGACCCGGACAGTCGGCCCAGCTTTCGACCAGACATGTTTGCTCCTGTCGGGGAAGTGTTGCGGGGTGGTAGAGGTTCCACGATCGTGCCACACCCCGGAGCGCACAGAAAAGCGGTGAGGCCACGCCCGAGCCGGGCGTCGGCGAGGTCGCGCCGTTCGGACAACCCCGCCGAACCGAGCCGTGCCAGATCAAGGCACCGACCACGACATGAGAGCGTTTCGCCTGACGCTTGATACGACCTTCAGTACATTTCGCCTCGCCGGTTCGGACGGCCCCCGATCCCACACCGCTTGATGACTGTGTGTCACGCCGACCGCCGGCGTGGTCTCGGCGGTCGCGAGTCGAACATCGACCACCATACCTGCCCCGTGCGACATCGCCAGGGCAACACGGAGTGATCAGTCATACCACTTACGACTGCCGCCGACCGGATGGTCGATCTGGGCCGTACGGATGACGGCCTCCGCATCGGGCCGATACGAGTTGACCTCGTCGCCGGGCAGGTACGAGGCTCACCGGATGGGGACTGTCATCCGCAACTTCGCATTCGACTGCGCCGACCCGTACGAGCTGGCGCACTTCTGGGCCAAGGTCTTCGACTGCCCGGTCGACCCCGACTCCAGGCCGGGCGACGAGGAGGTGGCCATCGAGCCGCCGACCGGTGCGAGGCTCTACTTCCAGCGAGTGCCGGAGCCGAAGAGCGTCAAGAACCGTACGCACATCTGCCTGGAGCCCGAGGTACTCCGCGATCAGGAGGTCGAGCGCATCCGCGCCCTCGGCGCCACCGTGGTCGCCGACCGGCGCGAGCCGGACGGCAGCGGCTGGGTGGTGTTGGCCGACCCGGAGGGCAACGAGTTCTGCGTGGTCCGCAGCGACGCCGAGCGCCACACCACCTCGTAGACCAGGTCGCAGCGGAGAAGATACGGCCCTTGACTCGCGCTTCCGTAGATCAAGGGCGTTCGGGTGGATGGGGACGGCCGGAGGCTTGCCGGTGGTTGGCACGATGCGATGTGGTGCCGAAACCACGAAGCGTGATTGCAGCGGCCTCCCCGTTCTCCCTCTGGAGGTGCCCATGGCTGCGACAGTAGGCGGGGTCCTCGCCGTGTTCGTTGCTGCGGCAGCGTTCGTGTACCTGGGCAGGAACGGCACGAGCCCCCGTGTCGTCGGTCGAGTGTGGAGGTTGATGGCCTTCGCCGTCACGCTGGGGATCGTCGTCGCGTTGCTGCCGTTCACGGTCGAGGACAGCGGCGCTGCCGCCACCTATCTGCTGGGCGTGCCGGTGGTGGCCGCCGCAGGCGCCCTTGTCGCAGATTTCGCCGGCCGCGCCGTGGGGATCACGACTGTGGTCGCGGCGCTGGCAATGCTGGTATGGGGACTCCTCCTTGCTCTGGGTATCGGACTGTGGTTCGTCCCTCCGGCCCTGCTACTGGGGACAGCCGTAATAGTCACCATGCCGTCGCGCCGCGCGGCGCCGGAGCGGTGAGCCGCCAAAGCGAACGGAGCCTGCCAGGCTGGCGGCATGTCTTCTGACCTTGAGCGCTCGCCCGGGCCCGCCGGCAAGCCTGTGGCCAACGACTACGACAGCTTCGCCGAGGCGTACGCGGTCGAGACCGAATCCAACCTCATCAACGGCTACTACACCCGTCCCGCGATGCTGGACCTGGCCGGAGACGTGGCCGGGCGGCGGATCCTCGACGTCGGCTGCGGAGCCGGCCCCCTGCTCGCGGCACTGCGCGACCGCGGCGCCACCGTGACCGGCGTCGACCCCAGTGCCAAGATGCTGGACCTCGCCCGCCAGCGGCTCGGCGGTGACGCGGCCCTGCATCAGGGTGGTTTGGGCGGCGATCCCCTGCCGTTCCCCGACGACGCCTTCGATGACGTCGTCGCCTGCCTGGTCCTTCACTACCTCGAGGACTGGAAGGGGCCACTCGCCGAGTTGCGGCGCGTGCTCGTACCCGGCGGCCGACTCATCGTGGCCGTCAACCACCCCTTCGTCTACCACCTGATCCGGCCCGAAGGCGACTACTTCGCGACCGAACAGTGGTCCGAGGACTACGTTTTCAACGGCCAGCCCGCCGTGCTGACGTACTGGCACCGACCACTGCACGCGATAACCAACGAGTTCATCGCAGCTGGCTTCCGGATCGCCGCCGTGAGCGAACCACCTCCCGCGCCCGGTGCCCGCGAGGCGTTCCCCGACCTCGTGACCTCCCCCTCGGGGCACATCCTGTGCTTCCTGTTCTTCGTCCTCGAGGCCGTCTAGCGCGACGGCGCGCGGCGCGTGGGCTGGTACATCCCAGCACGATAGACACGCCGTGAGTCAGTCGGCGGGCTACATCGGTCGCCGGAACACCCGCCGCCCGGCTTGGTGCCGTTGGTCGAGGTTGATGCACGCAACGACAGCAGGCTTTCCCGCCGACAGGAAGAGTTGAAAGTAGTAAGAAGGGTCGGCGAGCCAGACGGCTCCGACCTGCAACGGCTCCTCGCCCGATGCGTACAGCGCCTCGACGGCCTGAGCGAAGCCAAGGGTCGGAATGTCCCGCTTCCGCGTGTGGACCTCCCGTCGGCGATAGATCGCCGCGAAATGGCTCGCCGGCAGCGGACTGTCGGAGATGTCGAAGGACGCGCCGCTCGCCAGGGCGCTCCGGCATGCCTCGTACACGTCACCCTGCCGACAGAGCAGAGCGGTCAACTGGACACGGTCCACCCCGTGACCGTACAAGCCCAGCGGCAGTCCAGGCAGAGTTGGAGAGGAGCGGACCGTCACCATCTGCCTACAGGCGCAGATGCTCAATCGACCCGTCACCTGAGCATGTCAACCTCGCCGGTATCCGGGTCAACCGCCACGCTGAGCTTGAAGTGCCCCCGGGCCCTGGTCTCGCCCTGAGCAAGGAAGTCGACGACAAGGTAGCGCTTGCTGCCCCGGAGTCCCCGTACCTGCGCTTCGTACGGCTCGGAGATCCACCAGTCGTCAACTTGGAACCCGCCTCGGGGCTTGCCGGCGCGCATCCGCCTGGTGAACTCAGCGGTAGCCAGTTCCCGAACCTCATCCTGATTCACGGCCCCAGTATCAATCGACTCATCCGAGGGCGTCGCCGATCTTGTCGTTCGCCCGCGGAGCACCTTCTCGACGCCGGAGAGGGACACACGGAGGTACGCCATGTCGAGTTCCGACTGCCGCGCCAGTCCAACACCGGGACTGGCTTGCCCACGGCTTACCTTCCGCGGCCGGGCCACGTCCCACCGCGAAGCCCTCAGCCTGCCGCTACGCCCACGGACCGAGCCAGGCCCTGTTTTTCAGTTCCACGAACCCCAGCGTTCGTGGCCCGAGAGAGCCCTCGGGGGACGAGATCGACCCGCCCACGATCTGCCCACAACCAGTCGTCAACGGCTGGACCCAGCCGGACTATGCCAGACCAACGAGAACGACCCCCGATCAGCATCTCTGCTGGTCAGGGGCCGTTTTCGCACCTGGTGGCGGGTAGAGGATTCGAACCTCTGTAGCTTTCGCGACGGATTTACAGAGCGCCAAGCGCGAGCCCCTGACCAGCAAAAACATCGCCCGCCGACACTACGGCAACACGGATGCGACACGAAGTCGAGGTCTCGCCTCTAGATCGCTAGATCAACGTCACCGGCACTCTAATGCCTGGGCGGCGAGACTTGCCGGTCTCACATCCCCACCTCCGGGTCACCGATCAGGACCGCTGGTCTGAAAGGAACGGGAGGCTCACCGAACAGCTTACGAAGCTGAGCCCTTCTGAATGCAGGCCCCGATCGGTCCTTCTTTATGATGTCCGCCCGGCGAAGCGTCCACGCGAAATCCAAGAATCTTTGGTATTCGCGGTCCCTGCCAGGCTCGTCAACGTCAAACCAACTGACGATCTCTCCCATCGACCTAGCGAGCACCGCAGAGTGACGTCCGATTACGGCTACCGCCTCCTTGGCAAGAATGAGCGACATCCACGACAAGGCATGGCCTCTACCAGTATGCAGATAGTCCTCAATTCGAGACTCAGGGTGCTGAAGTTCCGCAAGCAAATCGCGTGCGCCAGACCAACTACCGTCGGCTCTTAAGTGCGCCATCTCGCCTAACGCACGGTTCAATGCCGCCAGACGGCGAAGACCCGCTGCTTCAAGCCAATCGCGCGGCATCGTTGCTGGCGAGGCCTCTAGACGGCGGGCCTTCTCAGGCTTCGTCCTCCAAGTTCGCACCCGCGCAACCTGCTCCAAGACCGTGCGAAGCATAGACATCGCACGGTCGTCATCTTCGAGCCATAGCCAAAATCCCGACCGCAGCGCCGAGGCCGAAATGGCAAGTCCGTCAGCAATCTCGCCTTGCTCCCAGCGACTTGCAAGTGCGGCGATCTCGGATGACAGGATGTAGTGGTTTTCACGGAACAAGAGATAGTCGAAGTCTAGGCGACCCACCTTCTCCTTCTCCTGGCTGAAAGCCCGGAGCGCGCCTGCAATTGCTCGCGCTCGGAACTCAAGGAAGCATATATCTAGCATCTCGTCATCTCGATACACCCTCCCCGCCGGCCTTTCACCCTTCAAGATTCGCTCAAAGACGGAGTGCACCGCCAGCGAGTCGGCCACCACCACGGGGTTTAAGCCAGTTTGCGGCGTAAGGGGATACAACATTTGCGATGGCGGCGGCTTCGACCCGGCAGGCGTGGCATTTGGCAATTGCCAAACCATCGACTCCATTTCCGCGCGGCCGGACTCGACAGCGTAGGTTCCTACGCACGCGCGGAGACGCTCAACAACAAGCGCCATGCCTTCCGCGATCAAGCGATAGGCGGAGCGGACTTCGGAATCGCCCATCCTACCCGGCGCGAGCAGTTCTACTGCGTCCCACGCTACCGCTTCTCGGTATAGCCGACCATGCAGAAATTCGCTTAGATCGGAGAACACTCGCCCAGGCGATCGAGTCGAGACGAAGGCAGGATAACGCCCGTTTGGCGTCTCGGCAGGCATCCTCCACGACTGCTTGGGAGCAACAGACCAAACGCGCTCGATGAAATCCGCACGATCCTCACCAGGCCTGTGGAAGGTCCCAGAGTTATAGGCAAGATTTTCCGTCCACCGCTCCAACTGCTGCCGGATGACCATGCCGGCTCCCAGTAGCTGGCCGACATAGGCAAGCCGAGCCGTCGCCATGACACTGTCGACACCCCAGGCGATTTGCTCAAGCCACGAACCGCCTCCGTGAGCTGGCATCCGTTCGGCCGAGCCACCGAGCATTCTTATCGCGATTCTTAGATGGATTGTCGGGCCCAGGGCAGCTCGGATAACGACAAAGCCCGCTGAATCGAGCCTCGGCAGCGTCATCATCCGATGGTTGTGGCGAGCAACGAGAGCTACCTTAGCCTCGGTGGCATTAGGTAGCGCTTCGTAGGCTTCAACAGTTGGAGGGGTCCGCCGACCCCTTTCATCCGCCCGCAACGCTGCGAGTATTTCTCGGTGTTGCTGGCGATGCTCTCTGCTTTGCGCCTTCCTGCGACTCGCTCGCCCCACAGCCATACCCTCCTGCCCGGTTCCGCTGCCACTATCCGCTGTCAGCTCAGACGGCACAAGGCGTTTCGGAAGCGAAGGCCCTACCGCACGGCCATTGCGGCATGGGACCTAGTGGGTCTAGTCACAACGTTCAGTCCGGCCGGTTTGTGGCGTAGACCAGTAAGGGCGTGCCGGCACCTGCGGGGCGGCGCATCAACTGGTGACGCGCTCGATCAGCACCCCGGCCATCATCCCCATGCTCGTGATCACTGCGTCCGCCCCGGCGGCCCGCATCACCTCAACCTTCGATGGCCGGTTGGCGTAGCCGATCACCCGTACTCCAGCGGCACGCGCTCCTTAGGCGTTCTTCGGATGTATGTACTACGCCGCGCTACGGCCCGAAGAGGTGCTCCACCTACGGGAAGACGAGTACGAGCGGCCCGCCCAGCGTGGGGGTTGGGGCGTGCTGCACTTGACCGGCTCAACGGTAGCCGTGGGCCGGGACTGGAGCGACGGAGACGACGCCGCCGAGGACCGAGGGCTTAAGCACCGGGCAAAGGCAGCGACCCGGGACGTGCCAGTGCCGCCGCCGCTCGTGCGGCTACTCGATCATCACATCAAGGAGTACCCGCCCGGCGCGAACGGCAAGCTGTTCGTCACCCGGCGCGGCCCCGGCGGACGGTACGTGCCCACCGCCGGCCAACCGATCCCGAACAACACCTACGGCAAGGCATGGCGGGACGCGCGAGCAAAGGTGCTCACACCGGCTCAGCAGCGCTCACCGCTGGCCCGGCGACCGTACGACCTGCGGCATGCTGCCGTGTCACTCTGGCTCAATGCCGGGGTTCCGGCTACCCAGGTCGCCGAGTGGGCAGGGCACAGCGTGCATGTCCTTATGCGGGTCTACGCAAAGTGCGTCTACGGCCAAGAGGAGGCTGCCCGACGACACATTGAAGCCGCCCTAGGCGGGCCTTCCGACTGACCTTTTACGAGTACGGCCCCCGCGATTGGCGGGGGCCGTACTCACACAGACAGGATCAGTCGCCTTGGGGAAGAGCGACCCGAGCTTTCTCGCATCATCTCCCCCATCGTCGTTTCCATAGAAAAACCAAGATCAGCCAGACTAAGGGCATCATCGGTCGCATCAGCCGGAGGGCCAGCCACAAAGTGGGTAGCCCAGATCATCTCCTCAGCAACGTTCATCGCTACTGCGGCTGCATCCCCTGACGGTCCAAACTGGTCTGTAAGCCAGCGAACGGTATCCGATGGAACCACGCAGACGTACAGGACCTCACCAGACAAAGTTCGCGGCACGGACAGGAGCCCTGGCCGTTGATCCTGCACAGCAAGAGCGGCAACAATCCGATTGGCGGTTGCTTCCCGCTCCTGCCGATGCTTGTCACCGGCGATCCGAACTACAAGATCACCCTCTGGGACAGAAATGACCTTTTCGATATGAGGCCGTCTTTCCACGGCAGAGAGGTCAACACCGGCGAACTCCAACAAACCAGGAAGGTCGGCGGAAAGCTCCTTGAGGGTGTCGCGAGCAGCGATGAGCCCGGGCACCTGGGGACTACGGACCGTCCACCCGAACTCGCCTTCATCACTGAAGATCAAATCAACCGGCTCTCGGTCAGGCACGCGTAATCACCTCCTCCGCTTCGGCCAAGCTGAGCCCAGCTTGCTTCACCAGTATGTCTCGTACTGTACGAGGGGCGACAGTAGCTCGGTCATGGAAGCTGAAGATCAGATCAGGCCTGCCCGGGGCGCTGAGCTTGCGGTGGGAGCCCACTTGGCTCACCACCTGGTACCCCAACTCCCTTTGAAGGAAGCGAAGCATCTTCTTGGCACCGAGGGAAGGCCACACGCTACTCAAGGCAACAGCCCTCTCGTCATGTCCGACGTCATCGCTTGCCGCGCCGACACGCATCCGACACGACCACAGAGCCGCAGTGGTCCCGCGTGAGAGCGAGTGGGACCAACGAGAACGGCTCCCGACCCGCGTTTCTGCTGGTCAAGAGCCGCTCCCGCACCTGGTGGCGGGTAGAGGATTCGAACCTCTGTAGCTTTCGCGACGGATTTACAGTCCGCTCCCATTGGCCGCTCGGGCAACCCGCCAGGGCGTACCACCGCGTCACGACGCGGCAGCGAAGCAAGGATAGCGGCTCCCACCCGCGGACGTGCAACCGGGTACCGTCAGAGGGTCGTACCGCTGGTCAGCGGACGACGGCCCGCCAGACACCGCCGGACAGCAGGAGCATGAGCATGGCAGCGAACCCGTCGTTCGACATCGTGAGCAAGGTCGACCGCCAGGAGGTCGACAACGCACTCCGCCAGGCGGAGAAGGAGCTCTCGACGCGGTTCGACTTCCGGGGTACGGGCGCCGAGATCTCCTGGTCCGGCGAGGAGGCCATCGCCCTCCAGGCCGAGACCGAGGAGCGGGTCCGTGCCGCGCTGGAGGTCTTCAAGGAGAAGCTGATCAAGCGGAACATCTCGCTGAAGTCGCTGGACGCGGGCGACCCGCGGTCCTCCGGCAAGGTGTTCAAGATCGACGCCAAGGTCATCCAGGGTATCGACTCGGACAAGGCCAAGGCGATCAGCAAGAAGATCCGCGACGAGGGCCCGAAGGGGGTCCAGGCCCAGATCCAGGGCGACCAGCTCCGGGTCACGGGCAAGAAGAAGGACGACCTCCAGGCCGTCATCGCTCTGCTCAAGGGCGAGGACTTCGGGGTGGCCCTCCAGTTCACGAACTACAGGTAAGAGGTCGCCAGACGTTCTGCTGGTCGGCCTGCTTACGTCCTGCTGCCTGGGCAGACGCCGTCACCGTTGGTCGTCGTAGGTACTAACGATCGGCCTGCGACGGCCTGGTGACGGCCTGGCCCAGCTCTTGCTGTCCTCGGCGCGTGGGCTGATCCAATACGTGCACCTGCGACGGGCGTCGCCTGGCCCGTTGGACGTGGGCTCAGTACGGCTGGCCGCACACCTTCCAGGCGCCATCCTCCTTCACCAGCGGGAACGTGTGCTGGTCGGTGAAGCCGCTGTCCAGCGTCAGGCCCATGTTCACCGTCGCCGACGTGCGGCCGTTGACGCTCGACACGTAGACGCCGTTGACCTTGTGGCCACGGATCCTCGGCTGCTTGGCGACGCCCTGGGCGAACGCGTCTCGCGTGTACCTGCTGCGCGTGTCGCTGCACAACAGCCCGTACGCCGCATCCGCGTCGCCGGCCTCCAGGTCGCTCACGAACGACTCGGCGGCCTGCCGGGCCGGATCCGTCGCGCCCTTGACCCCCTTGTACAGGAAAAAACCGCCGATGCCGGCGCCACCGCAGCAGAGCACGACGACCACGCCAACGATGATCAACACGGTTCGCAGCGTCCGCCGTTTCGGCGGTTGAGGCACCTGGTACGGGTAGGCCATGGATAGTGACGGTAGGGGATGCGAGAAATCCTCGATGCCCCATCGAAGTGACCGGCGTCTTTGGCCTGGCACCATGCGCCGGGCGACGGTCGAGATCCGGGCCTCATGAGGATGGCCGGGGGGCTACGGGCGCGCCGGTCTGGTCGCGCCACTTGCCCCCGTCGGCCTGGACGAGACGCCGGACCATCGACCGGGTGCTGACGGCCGGCGGCCCGGGCGGCGGCTCTGACCCCGGCGTTGGCCCGCATGAAAACGCAGGCTCCGCACAGCGCGGCAGGAACCCGCGCACACATGAAGCCGGGCCGCCACGGCCGCCGAACGTGGCGCACTCGACCCTGCCGAAGCGCGTGCCTTCGAAGACCAGTTCGACGAGGCCGTCGCCGCCCGCCGGTTCACGTACGCGGTCACGTTCGTCGTCACCGCCGCCACGGTCTGCTGACGCAAGCCGACGGACAGCTCGTCACGGCGCCGGCCCGCGGGCTCCTATAGTCGTGCGGTGCACACGGAACAGGTCCGGCAGGCGTACGCATCCGTCGCAGAGCTCTACATCGAGCTGTTCGGTACGCCCCAGAAGGTGCACGCCGACGACCTGGCCTTCATCGGGCGGCATCTCGCGGACCGACCCGGCACCGTGCTCGACCTGGGCTGCGGGCCTGGCCACATCACCGGTCATCTCCGCTCGCGGGGTGTCGACGCGACGGGGATCGACATGGTTCCCGAGTTCATCGCCCACGCGCGGGCGACCCACCCGGACGGTGAGTACCACCTCGGGTCGATCGACAAGCTCGACGTCGCCGACCACTCCGTCGCCGGCATCCTGGCCTGGTACTCCCTGATCCACCTGCCTCCGCAGAGCCTCGACGGCGTGCTCGCCGAGTTCCGGCGGGCGATGGCCCCGGCCGGCAGGTTAGTGGTCGGGATCTTCGTCGGTGACGAGGTCGCCGCCTTCGACCACAAGGTCGCGACCGCGTACCGCTGGCCGGTCGACGGATTCTCCGAGCGTCTGGCCCGAGCCGGGTTCACCGAGGTCGAGCGCCTGCTGCGGCTCGACGACCCCGCTCACCGCCCGCACGCCGCCATCGCGGCGGTCGTCACCGACGGGTGAGCGGAGCCGACGGATCGGCCGTCAGCGACTGAAGATCAGCAACAGCACCACGGTCAGGATCGCGCTGATCAGCAGCGAGCCGAGGCATCCGATCCGGTTCGAGAAGAAGAGGAACACACCCCCCGGCGTACCCGGCCCGGCCTCCGCCAACCCGTCAGGCGGGAACCGGCTCCTCGAGGCGTACCGCGGTGGCCTCCGCGCGGGCGATGGGCCCGGCGGGCAGCGCCGCGACGCCGGCCCCGACGGCGACCGCGGCCCCGGCGAAGAGGAACGCCCACGGCACGCCGCCGGCGTGGTCCACGATCACCCCGGCCACCGCGCCGCCGGCCGCGCTCGCCGCCACGGACATGGTGACCACCCAGGTGTACGCCTCGTTCAGCATGCCGGGCGGGGCGATGCGCCCGACCAGCGTGTTCTCGAGGGTCAGCGCGGGCGCGATGGTGGCACCGCCCACGACGAGCGCGACGCCCAGCGCCAGCGGGCCGGGCATCACCGCGAAGACGGCGAAGCTGGCGGCGAGCGCGGCCAGCAGGCCCGCGAACTGCCGGGTCATGTTCCGGGCCGGCTTGCGGACCCCGAACCAGAACCCGCCGGTCGCGCTGCCGACGCCCCAGACGGCCAGCAGCACACCGGCGACGCTCTCGGCGTCGGCCGGGTCGTGGTGGCTGGCGAAGGCCGGCACGATCACGCCGGCGGCGCCGAACGCGATGCCCAGGCTTGCCACGCAGACCAGCAGCGCGGGGAAGCCGCCGACCCGCAGCGGTCCGAGCCCGCGGGCGTGGTGCTCGCGGGGGTGTGGCCGCCAATCACGCATGACCCGGCCGAGGGCCACGGCCGTGGTGCCCACGAGGGTGACCAGCGCGGCGCCGACCAGGGCGGCGGTCGCGTCGGCGAAGAGCACGAAGCCGGCCACGAGCAGCGGACCGAGCACGAAGACGATCTCGAAGAGCGAGGTCTCGGCCGCGAGGGCGGTGTTGCGCAGGTGGTACCGGCCGGACGCCGGGGCCGTCAGGTCGTTCCAGGCGCCTCGGATGGCCGCCGTGAGCGGCGGATACGTGGCGCCGGCCACCCCGGCGGCCAGGTAGATCGCGGCCATTGCGTCGGCACCGGCCCGGCTCGCGAGCAGCAGCCCGACGAGCGCGAGCGGGTGGGCGACGGCGGTGGCCAGCAGTACGGGGCTGGGCCCGATCCGGTCGGCGATGCGCCCAGCCACGGGGCTGAGCGCGGCACCGGCCACGGCGTAGATCCCGCCGGCCACGGCGGCGAGGGAGTACCGCCCGGTCATCTGCTCGACGACGAGCAGCAGCGCCAGTGGCGTCATGCCGATCCCGAGCCGGCCGATGATGCCGGTGACCAGCAGCATCGGTGCGCCGGGAATCCGCCAGACGCCCAGATACTGGCGCAGAGCAGCCACGCGGACCTCCCGGGAGATGTAACGAGCGTCAGGTGTTTCGACCCTAACGCCCACGGGTGGTGCGGACGAAGCGGTTATCGCCACGCACACAGCACTCCGCCCGCACCCGGGCACCGGGTACGGGCGGAGTGGTGGATCGGTGCGTCAGCGCAGGAACTGCACCGGGCCGGAGTTCGCGGCCATGCGCTCCAGCCGGGCGACCCGCTCCTCCATCCGGGGGTGGGTGGAGAAGAGGGCCGCGATGCCGCCGCCGCGGAACGGGTTGGCGATCATCAGGTGGGCGGTGCTGGTCAGGTTGCCCTGGGCCGGCAGCGGCCGACGGCTCGCCACCGCGTCGATCTTGCGGAGCGCGTTGGCGAGGGCCAGCGGGTCACGGCTCAGCTCGGCGCCCGAGGCGTCCGCCTGGAACTCCCGGTTCCGGCTGATCGCCAGCTGGATGATCGTCGCGGCGATCGGGCCGAGGATGATGGTGAGCAGGAGCACGGCCGGGTTCGGGCCGTCCTCGTCGTCCCCGCCGGCCAGCGGAATGAACCAGGCGATGTTCGCCAGCGTGGTGATGATGCCGGCCAGGCCGGCCGCCACGCTGGAGATGAGGATGTCCCGGTTGTAGACGTGGGACAGCTCGTGCCCGATCACGCCGCGCAGCTCGCGGTAGTCGAGGATCTCGGTGATGCCCTGGGTGACGCAGACGGCCGCGTGCTGCGGGTTACGGCCCGTGGCGAACGCGTTCGGCTGCGCGGTGGGGCTCACGTACAGGCGCGGCATGGGCTGCCGGGCCTCGGTCGCCAGCTCGCGCACCATCCGGTACAGCTCGGGGAACTGTGCCTCGCTGACCGGTTGTGCCCGCATCGCGCGCAGCGCGAGCTTGTCCGAGAAGAAGTAGCTGACGCCGTTCATGACCAGCGACAGGAGAACGGCGATGACCAGGCCGCCACTGCCGCCGAACCAGTAGCCCACCGCGAGGATCAGTGCGGTGAGCAGGCCGAGCAGCGCTGCGGTCTTGAGGCGGTTGTGGTGCACGATCACTCCTTCGGTGCACGGATCTCCGGGATCCGTCGACCGGTTCAACACACCGGTACCCGTCAACCATCCGCGATATCGCTGTGAATTGACTGGGAGCGCGCCCAGAAGAAGGAGTGGGCCGCGTCAGCGGGCGGCCAGGTCGAGCACCAACTGAGGGGCGAACCCCACCACGGCGGCGGCGAGGGTGGCCACGGCCAGCACCGTCGCCACCGCCCGGGCCCGGGGCGCCGTCGAAGCGCTCGCCGGCCCGGCGGCCGGAGCCGCGTACAGGCCGGCGGCCAGCCGCAGGTAGTAGGCGAGCCCGATCACCGCGTTCACCGCCACGACGAGCGCGAGCCCGCCGGCGCCGCCGTCGAGCAGCGAACGGACCACGGTGACCTTGGCGAAGAGGCCGGCCAGCCCGGGCGGCAGCCCCGCCAACCCGACGACGGCCAGCGCGAGGCCGGCGCCGAGCCACGGGTGCCGGCGCGCCGCGCCCCGCAGGTCGTCGAGGGTGCCGCCGTCGGCGTCCGCCGGGCGCAGGGCGGTCACCCCCGCGAACGCGGCGAGTTCCAGCAGCACGAAGAAGACGGCGTACGCGAGCGCGGCCGCGTACGCCGTGGCCCGGGCCTCGCCGGTGCGCCCGGTGGCGAGCGCCAGCGCCCCGAGCGGGGCCAGGATGTAACCGGCCTGGGCCACCGACGACCAGGCGAGCAGCCGGATGGTCCGCCGCTGTCGCAGCGCCACCAGGTTCCCCACCGTCATCGTGAGCACCGCGAGCAGCGCGAGCACCGGGCCGGTCAGGTCGGCCGGCAGCGCGGTCGTCACCACGGCGAGCAGCGCCACCACACCGCCGAGCTTCGACGCCGTCGACAGGTACGCGGCGACCGGCAGCGGCGCGCCGTCGTAGGTGGCCGGCGCCCAGGCGTGGAACGGCACGGCGGCGACCTTGAACGCGAGCCCGAACACCAGCAGCGCCACCGCCGCCGTGGTGAGCGGCAGGTCGTGCAGCTCCGGGCGCTCCGCGAGCACCGTGCCGAGCCGGCCCAGGTGCAGCCCGCCCGTGACCGCGTAGAGCAGCGCCGCCCCGAGCAGACTCAGCGTGGTGGCCACCACGCTCACCACGAAGAAGGTGACGGCCGCCTCGGCGCTGGCCAGGCTGCCCCGGCGCAGCCCCACCAGCACGTAGAGCGGCAGGGTCAGCGTCTCCAGCGCCACGATCAGCGTGATGAGATCGCCGGCCGCGCCGAGCACCACGCCACCCGTCATCGAGCACGCCAGCAGGAAGCAGTACTCCCCCGCCGGCGCCCGGCCGGCCCGCAGGTGCCCGCCGGAGAGGCCGAGCACCCCAAGCGTGAGCAGGGCGAACACGGCTCCGACGAGAGCCGCCCGCCCGCCGAGCACGTACGAGCAGTCGGCGCCCGCGCAGAACGTGCGCCGCTCGCCACCGGCGCCGACCAGCGCCGACCCGAGCGCCGTGGCGAGCGCGCCCACCGCCGCCACCGCGACCGTCGCCCGGGGACGGGCCAGCACGAGATCGGTGACCAGGACGAGCACGGCGGTGCCGGCGGCCAGGTACGCCGGAAGCAGCGCCACGTGATCGACGCTCTGCACCACGCTCGGGGTCATGGGAGAACCTCCACGAGGGCCTCGACCGGCGCCTCCGCCACACCGAGCACCAGCACCGGGGCCAGCCCGATGGCCAGCGCGAGCAGCACGAGCGGCGCCCAGGCGGTGAGTTCCGCGCCGGCCAGCGTGGGGGCGAGCCGCCCCACGGCCGGGGTCGGCCGCCCGTGGGTCACCCGACGAAGCAGGCGCAGGAAGTACGCGGCGGTGAGCGCCCCGCCAACGGCGGCCAGCACGCCGAGGGTCGTCCAGAACGCGCCGCCCACCTCGACGGCGGCGATCACGGCGAACGCCTCGCCCCAGAAGCCGGCGAGCCCGGGCAGCCCCAGGGACGCGACGGCCGCGAAGCCGAGCAGCCCGGCGAGCCGGGGCGCGGTCTCCCGCAGGCCGGACAGCTCGGCGAGCGCCCCGGTGTGCGTACGGTCCTTGATGGCTCCGGCCAGGAAGAACAGCAGGCCGGTGATCACGCCGTGCGCCACGTTGCCGATCAGCGCCGCCTGGATGCCGGTGGTGGTGAGCGTGGCGACGCCGAGCAGCACGAAGCCCATGTGCCCCACGCTGGAGTACGCGACGAGCCGCTTCAGTTCGGACTGCGCGAGGCAGACCAGCGCACCCACGAGGATCGCGGCGACGGCCAGCACGCCGAGCACCGGCGCCGCCCAGCGGGCGCCCTCCGGCGCGACCCCGACGGCCACCCGGATCAGCCCGTACGTGCCCATCTTCAGCAGCACCCCGGCGAGCACCACGCTGCCCACGGTGGGCGCCTGGGTGTGCGCGTCCGGAAGCCAGGAGTGCAGCGGCCACAGCGGGCTCTTCACCGCGAACGCCAGCGCCAGCAGCGTGAACGCGAACAGTTGGGTGTCGCGGGGAAGCCCGCCGCCACCGGTCAGCGCCACGATGTCGGCGGTGCCGGCGGCGGCCACCACCACGTAGACACCCACGAGCAGCAGCACCGAGCCGAAGAGGGTGTAGAGCACGAACTTGCGGGCCGCCCGGCGCCGGTCCTCGCCACCCCAGCCGGCGATCACCGCGTACATGGGCAGCAGGACGACCTCGAAGAACAGGAAGAACAACACCAGGTCCAGGGCGAGGAACGTGCCCAGGATGCCGACCTCCACCACCAGCAGCAGCGCGACCAGCGCCCGGCCGCTGCCGCCGCCCTCGGGCACCCGCCAGAGCGTGTAGCCGCAGCAGAGCAGGGTCAGCAGCGCGGTCAGCACCACGAGCGGGTACGAGATGCCGTCGACGCCGAGGTGGAACCGCAGGTCCAGGGCGGGCACCCAGGGCAGGTCGAGCTGGTGCCAGGGGCGTACCGCGGGCGACGCCGCCGACCAGGCGAACCAGCCGCGGTCGCCGGCGACGAGCGGCGCCGCGGCGAGCAGGGTGAGCCCGGCGGCCACGGTGCCGACCACCCGGGCCACCCGGTCGGCGGGGGTCACGGCCACCGCGACCGCACCCAGCGCCGGCACCGCGAGCACCGCGACCAGCAGGAACTCGCCCGCGGTCATGCCGCACCTCCGATCAGGGCCGCCGCCAGGCCGATGAGCAGCGCGCCGGCCAGCACGGCGGCGGCCGCCCGGGGCAGCGCCGCCCGGTGCAGGGTGGCCAGCCCGGCGCCGAGGCCGGACGCGGCCCGGCCGCTGCCCTCGACGGCGCCGTCGACCACCCGCTCGTCACCGGTGCGCACCGCGCGGGCGAGCGCCCGGACGGGGCGTACGACGAGGGCGTGCTGGACGTCGTCGAGCCGGAACGCCGCCGCGAAGAGCGGCCGCAGCGGACCCAGCGCGGCGGCGGGATCGGCGGACGGGTCCCGACGCCAGCGCGCCCAGGCCAGACCCGCGCCGAGCAGCAGCAGCGCCAGCGGCAGCACGACGGACGGCGTGAGGTGGACGAGCGGCTCGGCGGGGAGCAGGTCGGACGGGCGCTCCGGGCTGGCCAGCGGCGCCGGCTGGAGCCAATCCGCGAACGGTGCGGCGAACCCGGCCAGGCCGAGCAGCGCGGCCGGCACGGCGAGCAGCAGCACCGGCCAGCGCAGCGTGCCCGGCGGGTCGTGCGGACTAGCCAGCGGTGTGCGGGGCTCGCCGAGGAACGTGCGCAGCAGCAGGCGGGTGGCGTACCAGGCGGTGACCGCCACGCCGACCAGGCCGGCGAGCCAGACCAGCCAGCCGAGCCAGGAGGGGGTGGGGCCCTCGCCGTCCAGCGCGGCGGCCTGCGCCACGGCCAGCACGCCGTCCTTGCTCCAGAAGCCCGCGAGCGGCGGCAGCCCGGCCAGCGCGCCCAGACCGACCAGCGTGCACCAGAAGGTGAGCGGCATGCTGCCGCGCAGCCCGCCCATCCGCGACATGAGCGTGGTGCCGACGGCGTGGATGACCGCGCCCGCCGCGAGGAAGAGCAGCGCCTTGAACGCGGCGTGGGTGAGCAGGTGGAACAGCGCCGCCGCCGGGGAGCCGACGGCGAGCGCGCCGGTCATGTAGCCGATCTGGGACACCGTCGACCAGGCGAGCACCCGTTTGATGTCGTCCTGCGCGGTGGCCGCGAACGCGCCGAGCAGCAGGGTGATCGAGCCGAGCACCCCGAGCACGGTGAGCGCGACGGGCGCGGCCTCGAAGAGCGGGTAGAGCCGGGCGACCGCGTACACGCCGGCCGCCACCATGGTGGCGGCGTGGATGAGCGCGCTGATCGGCGTCGGGCCGGCCATCGCGTCGGGCAGCCAGGTGTGCAGCGGGAACTGGGCGCTCTTGCCCGCCACCCCGGCGAGCAGCAGCAGGCAGGCGGCCGTGAGCGTGCCGGGGGCGTGGTCGTGGGCCAGCACGTCGGCGATCCGGAAGCTGCCCGCGGAGACGCCGAGCAGCGCGATGCCGAGCAGGAAGCCGACGTCACCCACCCGGGTGACGAGGAACGCCTTCACGGCGGCGGCGGGCGCCTCGGGCAGCCGGCGGTCGTGGGCGATGAGCAGGTACGAGCAAAGGCCCATCACCTCCCAGCCGACCAGCAGCAACAGCAGGTCGCCGGACACCACGACCAGCAGCATGGCGGCCGTGAAGAGGCTGATCTGCGCGGCGTACGGGGGGTAGCGGTGGTCGACGTCGACGTCGTCGTGCGGGCCGCGCTTGAGGTAGCCGATCGAGTAGACCTGCACGGCCAGCGCCACCGCGCCGACCGCCACCGCGACCAGCGCGGCGGCGCCGTCGAGCCGGACGCCCAGGGTGACCCGCAGCCCGGCCAGGTCGACCCAGGTGGTGCTCGCCTCGACCGACCCGTCGAGGGTGGCCAGCAGGGCGACCGCCAGGGCCAGCGCACCGGCCGCGCCGGCCACAGCGAGCGTGATGGCCGCCCGCCGCGCCCGCTGCTCGCCGGTCGCCGCGCCGCGACCGCCGTCGGCCGCGAGGCCGCGGGGCGACGGCGGCAGCAGCAGGCCCGCGAGACCCGCCGCCAGCGGTACGACGGGAAGCAGCACGCCGAGCAGGGTCGGGGCCGTCACCGCTCCTCCCTCGCGTCGGCGTCGCCGGTGCGGCCCGTGCCCGGGTCGGCGGGCGGGGCGCCGACAGTGGCCGGCAACCCGGCGGGCCCGTCGGCCCGCGGCTCGGCGGGCGCGCCGGCCGGCGACTCGGTGAGCGGCACCTCGTCGACGGCGACGCTGGCCCGCAGCCGGTAGAGCTGGAGCACGATGGCCAGCCCCACGCCGACCTCCGCGGCGGCCAGCACGATGACGAAGAGCGCGAAGACCTGCCCGCCGTGCGGCAGCGTCGCCCGCACCGTGGTGTCGGCGGTGACCAGGATGAGGTTGACCGCGTTGAGCATCAGCTCGACGGCCATCAGGACCAGCACCGCGTTGCGGCGGCGCAGCACGCCGTACGCGCCGAGGCCGAACAGCAGCGCCGCGGTGACGTACGGGACGACCGGCCTCACCTGGCCTCCGTTCCGCGCGTCGAGGTGGATCGCCCGATGTCCGGCCGCGAGATCACGATCGCGCCCACCAGGGCCGCGAGCAGCAGCACCGAGAGCACCTCGAACGGGAGCACCCAGTTGCGGAAGATCTCCCCGCCGAGCCGCTCGGCGGTGCCCGCCTCGGGCAGCTCCACGGCCGTCCACCGGTACGCGTCGACCAGCAGCGCGGCGAGGCCCAGCCCCGCCCCGCCGCCGATGAGCGCGGCCGGCCAGCCGGGCCGGTCCAGGTCGTCGGAGGCGCCGATCGGCGCCCGGGTGAGCATCACGGCGAACAGCAGCAGCACGACCACCGCGCCCACGTAGATGAGCACCTGCACCCAGGCCACCAGCTCGGCCGCGAGCACCAGGTAGTCGCCGGCCAGGGCGCCGAGGCAGACGACCAGGTATAGACCGGCCCGGACCAGGTGCTTCGTGGTGACCACGAGGACGCCCGAGCCGACCGCCACCGCGCCGAGCGCGAGCAGCAGCACGTCCGCACCGGTCATGGAGCCGCCTCGCCGGGCTCGGGTCGTACGGCCGGGGGCGTGGGCCGCGTGGCGGGGACCGCGGCCTTGCGGGCGGCGCTCGTCTCCTCCTTGGCCGGCTCCCCGTTCGGGTCGTGCGCGGGTGGCGGCGGGACGGTGCCCATCCACTGCCCGAGGTGGTCCTTGTCGTGCAGCAGGTCCTTGATGTCGTACTCGGCGTACTCGAACTCGGGCGTCCAGTAGAGCGCGTCGAACGGGCAGACCTCGACGCAGATGCCGCAGTACATGCAGAGCGAGAAGTCGATGTCGAACCGGTCGAGCACGTTGCGCTGGCGGGGGCGGGCGGCGCCGGGCACCGCCACCTCCTCCTTGTGCGAGTCGATGTAGATGCACCAGTCCGGACACTCACGCGCGCAGAGCATGCAGACCGTGCAGTTCTCCTCGAGCAGCGCGATCACCCCGCGCGAGCGGGGCGGCAGCTCGGGGGCCACGTCCGGGTACTGCTGGGTGGTGGCGCGCCGGGTCATCGTCTTGAGCGTGACCGCCAGCCCCTTGACCAGGCCCGCCCCGGGCAGGCCGCGGTCACCGGCGCCGTCGTCCGGTGTGCGCTCGCTGCGGTCGGTCATGCCGACCATCCTGCCCTGTGCCCCCGGCGCGCGCGACCACCCCCCGAGCCTGGCCGGCGGCACCGTGTCGACGGGGAGAACGACGCACCGGAAAAGGGCCCGCGAGTGACCGGCGACTGCCGGAGCCGTGGGAGATCGACATCCCGCGGGCCCGGATCACCCCGCGGAGCCGGTGACCCCGCCGGCGGGCGGCAGCATCTCGACGCCGAGCTGCTGGAGGAGCTGGAACAGCTCGTTGCAGCTCCACACGTCGGCGATCCGGCCGGTGTCGTCGAACCGCAGGAAGGTCGCCCCCGAGTAGCTGACCACCTGGCCGGTGGGCGGCACCGGGCCGAACCGCCCGGCCTGCGTGCCGGCGGCGCGCCAGTGCACGGCGACCCGGTTTCCGGCGGCCACCAGGTCGACGATCTTGTAGCGCAGGTCGGGAAAGGCCGCCCGCCGGTCCCGGTGCCAGGCGAGCACCGCCTCCGGGCCGGCACCGCCCAGACCCGGGCACTCCGGTGCCACGAGGTCGTACGCCGACTCCTCGCGCTCGGCGTTCCACACGTCGGTGATGAACCGCCGCGCCGCGCCCTCCGTGTCGGTCACCGGGGCAGCGTATCGCCGACGGGGTGAGTGCACTCACCGCGCCTACCGCTCCCCGAGCGGCCAGAATGGGGCGAGGCGACATGATCGGAGGAACGGCGTGGACACGACCAGCGAGGGTGGCGCGACCGAGACCGGGGAACAGGCGCTGCTGCGCACCGGCGGCAAGTACGTCGAGCCGGGCGGCGAGTTCACCCGCGACCAGCGGTACATCGCGACCCGGATCACCACCGACGGGCGGGACGGCTATCCGGTGGAACCTGGCCGGTACCGGCTCGCGGTCAGTCGCGCCTGCCCCTGGGCGAACCGCCTCATCATCGTCCGCCGGCTGCTCGGCCTGGAGGACGCCATCTCCATGGCGGTGGCCGGCCCCACCCACGACAAGCGGAGCTGGACGTTCGACCTCGACCCCGACGGGCGTGACCCGGTGCTCGGCATCGAGCGGCTGGCCGAGGCGTACTTCAAGCGGTTCCCCGGCTACGACCGGGGCATCACCGTCCCGGCCATGGTGGACGAGCCGACCGGGCAGGTCGTGACCAACGACTACGCGCAGATGAGCCTCGACCTGTCCACGCAGTGGACGGCGTACCACCGGGAGGGCGCGCCCGAGCTGTACCCGGAGCGGCTGCGCGCCGAGATCGACGAGGTCAACGACGTGGTGTTCCGGGACGTCAACAACGGCGTCTACCGGTGCGGCTTCGCCGGCAGCCAGGAGGCGTACGAGAAGGCGTACCACCGGCTCTTCGACCGGCTGGACTGGCTGAGCGACCGCCTGCGCGACCAGCGCTACCTGGTGGGCGACACCATCACCGAGGCGGACGTGCGGCTGTTCACCACGTTGGTGCGCTTCGACCCGGTCTACCACGGCCACTTCAAGTGCAACCGGCAGAAGCTCGCCGAGATGCCGGTGCTGTGGGCGTACGCCCGGGACCTGTTCCAGACGCCGGGCTTCGGGGACACCATCGACTTCGACCACATCAAGCGCCACTACTACGAGGTGCACCGGGACATCAACCCGACCGGGATCGTGCCGCTCGGCCCGGACCTAGCGAACTGGCTCACGCCCCACGGCCGGGAGGCGCTCGGTGGCCGCCCGTTCGGGGACGGCACCCCGCCCCCGCCGCCCCCGGCGGCGGAGCGGGTCGACCCGGCCCACACGCCGCTGCGCTGACCCCGGCCGCCGGCCAGCCTCGCCGGAGGCCGGCCGCGCGGTCAGATGGCGACGCGGACGGCGGCCGTGAGGACGAGCTGGGCGAGGGACGCGGGGACCAGCACCAGCCAGCACAGGCGCTGGAGCTGGTCCTCGCGCAGCCGGGGGTACGCCACCCGCAGCCAGATGATCAGGAACGCCACGGCGAACACCTTGATCAGGGTCCACAGCCAGCCGAGCTGCGCGTCGGCGAAGGGGCCGTGCCAGCCGCCGAGGAAGAGCACGGTGGTCAGCGCCGCGATCACCACGATGCCGACGTACTCGGCCAGCAGGAAGAACGCGAAGCGCAGCCCCGTGTACTCGGTCATGAAGCCGAACACCAGCTCCGAGTCGGCGACCGGCATGTCGAAGGGCGGGCGGCGGATCTCGGCGAGCCCGGCCACGAAGAACACGACCATGGCGGGCGCCTGCCAGAGCAGCCACCACGGCCGCCACGCCTCGACGATGCCGGAGAGGCTGAGCGTCCCGGCGGCCATCGCCACCGAGGCGGCCGCCAACACCAGAGGCAGCTCGTAGCCGAGCAACTGGGCGGCCCCACGCAGCCCGCCCAGCAGGCTGTACTTGTTGGCCGACGCCCACGCCGACATGAGCACCGCCACCACGCCGACGCCCACCACCGCGAGCACGAAGAAGAGCCCGACGTCCAGCGGCTGCCCGACCAGGTCGCCCGGGCCGAGCGGGATCACCAGCAGCACCAGCAGGTAGGGCACGAGCGCCACCGCGGGCGCCAGCCGGAACACCGGCCGGTCCGCCTCACGCGGGGTCACGTCCTCCTTCTGCACGAACTTGATCCCGTCGGCGACGAGCTGCGCCCAGCCGTGGAACGCACCCGCGTACATGGGACCGAGCCGGCCCTGCATGTGCGCCATCACCTTGTGCTCGGCCTGGCCGACCAGCAGCGGCAGGGTGAGGAAGGCGACCAGCACGCCACCCACCCGGATCAGCAGCTCCAGCCACAGCGGCATCAGGGCGTACCTCCGTCGTCGTCGTCGCCGCGCTCGGTCGCCGCCGGCCCCCGCCGGGACGGGCGGTCGGCCGGCGGACCGGAACGGGCCGCTCCGGCCCCGCGGCCGCCGGGCGCGCCCGGGAGGCGACCGGCGTCGGCGGCGGCCGGTCCGGCCGGCGCCGGGCCGTCGCCACGGGCCGCGGAGGCGGTACGCGGCGGGCGCGCCGGCCGCTCGCGGGCCGGACGGGCCGGCACGCCGCCGCGGGGCCCCTCACCCGCGCCGCCAGCGCCGGCCGGGGTGGGCACGACGCCCCACTCGCCCGGTGCCGGCACACCCGGCGGACGGATCGGCCGCCGGCCACCGCCGGCCTCCGACTCTCCCGGCTCCTTGGCGCCCGGCCAGGGCTTGGCCACCCGGGAGGCCAGCACGAACTCCTTGCGCAGCGGATGGCCCTCGAACTCCGGTGGCAGCAGCAGTGGCCGCAGCCCGTCGTGGCCCGCGAAGTCGACGCCGAACATCTCGTGCGTCTCCCGCTCGTGCCACCCCGCCCCCGGGTAGACGTCGACCACCGAGGCCACGGTGGCCGCCTCCCGCGGCACCCGGGTGCGCAGCAGCAGCCCGTGCCGGCGCCGCGTCGACCAGAGGTGCGCCACCACGTCGAACCCCTCGGCCAGCTCGTCGACGGCCGAGAGCCAGTCGAAGAAGTCGCACTCCAGTTCCGCGTCGTCGCGCGCCGCCCGGACCGCGTCCCGCCAACTCGCCGCCGGCACGTCGACGGTGGCCCGCGCGTGCCGCTGGCCGCCGGAGACCGACGGGGTGACCTCGGCCGGCGCGAGCAGCGCGGCCATCCGGGCACCGACCTCTTCCGGAGTCATGCCGCTGATCCTAGGCGTGCGTCGAAGCGCCCGGCCGGCCTGCGGCGCCCGGACGACGGGCGGGGCAGTCCCGGCAAGCCCGTCGCGGCGGCCGGCCCGCCCGTGGGCATCTGCCGCTTTGCCGCGCGGGCCGCGGGTGCGCGGGCCAAGATGAGGACTGTGCGCGCTGTGACTGTGACCCCCGGGGTCGCGAACTCGTTGGAGCTGATCGACGACCACCCCGAGCCGCCCCCGGAGGACGGCGCCATCCTCGTCGAGGCGCTGGCCGTCGGCATCTGCGGCACCGACCACGAGATCATCGCCGGGGAGTACGGGGAGGCGCCGCCCGGGGAACGTCGCCTCGTGCTCGGGCACGAGTCCCTCGGTCGCGTGCTGGAGGACCCCACCGGCACCCTCCAGCCGGGTGACCTGGTGGCCGGGATCGTGCGACACCCGGACCCGGTGCCGTGCACGAACTGCGCGGTCGGCGAGTGGGACATGTGCCGCAACGGCCGCTACACGGAGCACGGCATCAAGGGCCTCGCCGGCTTCGCCCGGGAACGCTGGCGGCTCCAGCCGACGTTCGCCGTCAAGCTGGACCGGTCGCTCGGCCAGGTCGGGATGCTCCTCGAACCCACCAGCGTCGTGGCGAAGGCGTGGGACCACATCGAGCGGATCGGGCACCGGGCCGAGTGGCAGCCGCGGAGCGTGCTGGTCACCGGCGCCGGACCCATCGGCCTGCTCGCCGCCCTGCTCGCGAGCCAGCGCGGGCTCGCCGTGCACGTGCTCGACCTGGCGACCAGCGGCCCGAAACCGGAGCTGGTCCGGGCTCTCGGCGCCACGTACCACTCGACGCAGGTCGACGACCTGGACTTCGAGCCGGACGTGGTGGTCGAGTGCACCGGCGCGCCGAAGGTGGTGCTCGACGTCATGTGCAAGGCCGCGCCGACCGGCATCGTCTGCCTGGCCGGGGTGTCCAGCGGCGGCCGGACCATCGACTTCGACGCGGGGGCGCTGAACCGGGCGCTGGTGCTGGAGAACAACGTGGTGTTCGGGTCGGTGAACGCCAACCGCCGGCACTGGGACCTGGCCGCCGAGGCGCTGCGCCGTGCCGACCAGCTGTGGTTGAGCGCGCTGATCAGCCGACGGGTGCCCGTCTCGGGATACGCCGACGCGTACCGGCCGGGGCCGGAGGACATCAAGGTGGTGCTGGAGTTCGCGGTCTGAGCGACCGCAGGGTCAGATCCCGGGCAGCTTCCCGTTGCGGAACACGTCCACGAAGAGCTGGTGATCCTCCCGTGCCCGCACGCCGTACGCGTGGGCGAACTCGACGAGGTGGCCCACGAACCCCGACTCGTCCTCCGCGACCGCGGCCACGATGGCCTCCTCGGTCGAGTAGTCGACCAGGTCGTGGCTCGACTCGTCGTCGGCCACCGAGTGCATCCGCGCCACGGCGCGGCCCAGGTCCGTGAGCACTCCGGCCAGCTCCTCGGGCTCGTTCACGTCGGCCCAGTCGAGGTCGGCGGCGTACGGGGACACCTCGGCCACGAGCTGGCCGGTGCCATCCAGCTCGGTGAAGCCCAGCCACGGGTCGGCGTGCGCCTGCAACGCCCGCTGCGACTCGGCCGTGCGGTGCCCCTGGTGCTGGAAGTAGCCGCGGACCGACTCGTCGGCGATGTGCCGCGCCACCGCCGGCACCTGCGCCTGCTTCATGTAGATGACGACGTCGTTCTCGAGCGCCTGCGTGTGCCCCTCCAGCAGCAGGTTGTACGACGGCAGCCCGGCGGAGCCGATGCCCACGCCCTTGCGCAGCACCACGTCCTTGATCCGCGCCTCGACGGGGCGCAGGCGCGCCGACGAGGCGGGCAGCGTGCCGAGGTAGTCGGCGAAGGCGGCGCACACCCGGTCCCGGGTGTCGGCGTCGACCTCGAACACCCCGTCGCCCAGGGAGAACCGCCGCTCGTAGTTGTCGATGGTGGTCTGCGTGGCGAGCAAATCGACGCGGGTGTTGAGCCGTGCCTGCTGGAGCACCCGGCGCAGCACCCCGTCGGCGTTGTCGAGGGTGATCGAGCCGATCGCGTCGTCCCCGCCCGCGGCGATGGCCCGCAGCTCGGTGAGGTACGACCGGGCGAAGCCGGTGACCAGCTCGGTGATCACCCGGTCGGAGAGCGCCTTGGCGTAGCCGAGCAGCGCCACGCTGGCCGCGAAGCGCCTCAGGTCCCAGGTGAACGGCCCGACGTACGCCTCGTCGAAGTCGTTGACGTTGAACACCAGCTGCCCGGAGGCGTTCATGTAGGTGCCGAAGTTCTCGGCGTGCAGGTCGCCGTGGATCCAGACCCGGCTGGTGCGGTCGTCGAGGAAGCTGTCGTCGGCGAAGTCGCCGCGCTGGTCGGCGTAGAAGAGGGAGGCGCTGCCCCGGTAGAAGGCGAACGGCGAGGCGGCCATCTTGCGGAACTTGCGTCGGAAGGCGGCCGGGTCGAGGGCCATCGACGGGCCGAACTCCTCGATCAGCACGTCGACGATGTGGGCGGCACGGCGCTCCGCGGAGTTGCTCATGGTGCGCAGGCTAACCCCCGCCCGCCAGGCAGGACGTCGGCCGCCCGGTCAGCTCCGGGGCGGGCGTACCGGTGGGGCGGTGAGCGACGCCACCGAACGCGGCGCGGCGCCGTCGCGGGGCGGCGCGTTGACGGGCGCGGCGAGCAGGTCCGGCCGGGGCACACCGCCCACGCCGGACCGCTCGGCGGCGATCTTCTCCTGGAGGCGCAGGATGCCGTGCAGCAGCGCCTCCGGCCGGGGCGGGCAGCCGGGGACGTAGACGTCGACCGGGATGAGCTGGTCGACGCCCTTCGTCACCGAGTAGGAGTCCCAGTACGGGCCGCCGCAGTTGGAGCAGGCGCCGAAGGAGATGACGTACTTGGGCTCGGGCATCTGGTCGTACAGCCGCTTGATCGCCGGCGCCATCTTGTCGGTCACCGTGCCGGAGACCACCATGAGGTCGGCCTGACGCGGGCCGTGCGCGAACGGGATCACGCCGAGCCGCATGAAGTCGTGCCGGCTCATGCTGGTGGCGATGAACTCGATGGCGCAGCAGGCCAGACCGAAGTTGAACACCCAGAGCGAGTAGCGGCGGCCCCAGTTGAGCACGAACCGGATGGGCTCGCCGAGCACTCCCGGTAGCTGCACGCCCGCCCCCTTCCCGAACCTCCCGCCCAGTCAACCACAGTCCCGGAGCGCACCGGCCGGCCGCTCGACCGGGCCGTGACGCCGGCCGCCGTCGCCGGTTTGCTGTCGGGTCTCTTGCAGGGCGGCCCGCAACCGGCCGTGCCGGGAGGAAGTGTTATCGGCATCGGTCAGCACGGGGAGGGGACAGTGACGGTGACCATGGGGGCACGCGCGAACGAACCGCCGGTCGTCGACGTCGGCGGGCACGCCGCGCCGGCGATCACCTTCGACGGCTTCTACCACGCGCACTACCGCGGCGTGGTGGCCCAACTGTGCGCGTACACCGGAGATCTGGGGCAGGCGCAGGACCTCGCCCAGGAGGCCTTCTGCCGCGCGCTCGCCCGGTGGGACCGGTTGATCCGCTACGACGACCCGGTGGCCTGGGTGCGGCGGGTGGCCTGGAACCTGGCCAGCAGCCGGTGGCGGCGCCTGCGGACCGCCCGCAACCACCTGCTCCGGCAGCGGCGGGTCGAGCCGCAGGTTTCCGGTCCCACACCGGACCGGGTGGCGATCGACGTCGCGCTCGCGGCGCTGCCGCCGAACCACCGGCGCGCCGTCGTCCTGCACTACCTCGCGGACCTCTCCGTCGCCCAGATCGCCATTCAGGAAGGGGTGGCCGAGGGCACGGTCAAGTCCTGGCTGCACCGCAGCCGGACGGCCCTGGCCACGCTGCTCGACGAGACCATCGAGGGGGTCGACCATGGCTGAGCAGGATCCGCTGCGGACCCACTTCGCCGCGTACCGGCACGAGCTGACCGCGCGGGTCGACGGGCCGGGCCCGGACGCCGCCCGCCGTACGCTGCGGCGCCGCCGGCGCGCCACCGTGGCCGCCGGCGCGGCGCTCGCCGTCGCCCTCGTGGTGGCGCCGATCGCCGCCACGGCCGCGCTGCGCGGCGACGCGACACCACCCGCGCCGCCCGCGACGACGCCGACGGTCGAACCCACCCCGACCCCCTCCTCCCCCTCGCCCAGCGCGTCGACCAGCCCGTCCGCGACGCCGTCGGTCCCCCGCACACCGGAGGCCCCGGACGGCCGCATCTCCGAACGCGAGTTGCTCGCCGCCCGCCTCGACCTGCCCGCCTGGCAGGTCGGCTCCCCCACGGAGTGTGCGACCGAAGGGGTGCGGCTCACCCTGCGGCCGCCGCTGCGCGAGGCCGAGGTCCCGCACCTGATCGCCATCGACCAGGGCGACGTGGACGCGGACGGCGCCGCCGAGACGGTGGCGCTGCTCGGCTGCCGGCTGGGCGAGACCGTCGGCAAGCAGGTCGTGGCGTTCGACCGGAACGATCGCGGGAAGATCGTGACACTCGGACGCGTCAATCGGACGGCCGAGCGCGGCGACAGGTCGTTCGAGGACATCCTGGCGGTCGACGTGACCCAGGGAGCCGTCCGGGTCCAGGTCGGCGACATCCAGCCGTGCTGCGGTGTGCCCGAGCACTGGCAGCGGCACCAGTGGCGGACGTACCGGTGGGACGGCGAGCGGTTCGGCCAGAGCGGCGGTCCGACGAGCTGGGGCAAGGATCCGCGACTCACCGACCTGAAGCTGACCAGGGGACCGGTCGTCCTGAAGCCGGTGGACGAAACGGGCACCCTCGCGGGGACCGTGGTCTTCACCGTCACCAACCGGGGACCGGTCGACGTCGACCACGTGGCCTTCACCAGCCTGGCGACCTTCGGCGACCTGGAGGGTGGTGACGCTTCGCGGTGCCAGCCGCCGAGGGACGGCGTGGAGTGGCCGGAGTGCCTCACCGACGGGTTGAAGGCCGGCGAAAGCCGGGGTTGGACGTTCCGGTTCCGCTTCGGTCCGGACCAGCCGTCCGAGAACGCGAGCGTGCATGTGGAGCATTACGACGCGGACTACCGTCGGTGGCCCGACCTGAAGGTCTCGGACAACACCGTGCCGGTCGCGATCGGGCGGTGAGCAACACGGCGGCGTCCCGGCTGGGACGCCGCCGTCGCTTCTCACCAGGCGGGTCGCTGGAGCAGCCCGACGAACTCGACCAGCAACCGCTCCCGCACCGCCGGCGGGGCGGCGTCCAGCAACGCGTTGACCGGCGCCATCCGTTCGGGCAGGGGGCCGGCCCCGGCCGATCCGACGCCCGCCCCGCCGCCCAGGCCGAGACCGGCCGCCAGGCCGGCGACCAGACCGGGCGTGAGCGCGTCCGGAGTCAGGGCGCCGGCGAGGGCCAGCAGGTCCGGGGGCAGGGCGACCGGGCCGGCCGCCCGGGCCGCCGCCACGGCGTCGGCCAGCGCCGGCCCGAACTCGGCCACCCGGGGCGCCACCGCCGCGGTCACCGTGAGGTGCACGCTCGCCGGCAGGCCCGCGTACGTGAGCTGGGGCTGGGTGTGCCAGCCGCGCAGTGTCAGCTCGTCGACCAGGACGAAGAGGTCGAGGGCCGGGTCGGTGGTCGTGAAGCAGACGACCGTGGACTCCGGCTCGGCCATCAGCCGCAGGCCGTCAACGGCACGTACGGCGTCGGCCAGCCCGGCCACCGCGTCCCGGGTGGTGGCCGCGAGGCGCAGGTACCCGTCGTCGCCGAGGTGCCGCAGGGTGGCGTACGCCGCCGCGATCGGACCACCCGAGCGGGTCGAGGCGATCGTCGGGTTGATCATCGTGTAGCCCGGCCAGTCGGCGTACGCGAAGTACTGCGGGGCGCGCAGCGCCGGATCGCGGTGGAGCAGCACCGAGACGCCCTTCGGGGCGTACGCGTACTTGTGCAGGTCCACGGACACCGACGTGACCCCGGGCACCGTGAAGTCGAACGGGGGCACCGGCGCGCCGAGCCGGCGCAGGTACGGCAGCGTCCAGCCGCCGAAGCAGGCGTCCACGTGGCAGCGCCGTCCCGCCTCGGCGGCGACGGCCGCGATCTCGGCGACCGGGTCGACCACACCGTGCGCGTACGACGGTGCGGAGCACGCCACGAGCACGGTGTCCGGCCCGATGGCGGCGGCCATCGCGGCGGGGTCGGCGCGCAGGGTGTCCGGGGGTACGGGCACCACGTCGAGCGCCACCCGCAGGTAGTGCGCCGCCTTGGCGAAGGCCGCGTGCGCGCTCGACGGCACCACGAGCCGGGGCGCGGTGATCTCGGGGTGGGCGTCCCGGGCGGCCTTGACCGCCAGGATCAGCGATTCGGTGCCGCCGCCCGTGACGCTGCCGACCACGTCCGGCGCGGCGCTGCCGGGCCCGCCTCCGAGCAGCCGGCCGGCCGCGCCCACGAGGGCGTTCTCCATGGCGAGCAGGGACGGGAAGGCGGTCGGGTCCAGCCCGTTGACGTGCGCGCTCTGCGCGTGGGCGGCGGCCGCCAGCTCGTCGAGGCCCGGCACCGCCGGGTCGTAGACGTACGCGAAGAGCCGACCGCCGTGCGTGGGCCGGTCCCGCCCCCGCAGCAGCCGGATCTCGTCAAGCACCCGCTCGGCAGCCATCCCCCGCTCCGGCAGCGCGGTCCCGCCCGTCTCCTCGTCGATCATGGAGTTGTGGTGCCCCTTCCGTGCGGATCAATGGCTTTCATCCCCCACCACAACTGCATGATCGACGGGAGTGTCGGGGGTGGGGGTCAGGTCGTACCGGCGGAGGGCCAGCAGGGGGGTTGCTACCAGGGCGGCGGGGAGGACACTGAAGCCGAGCAGGATGCCGAGGCGGGCCGTGTCGGACTGGGCAGCCGCCGTGCCGGTGTCGGACGAGACGTACCCGGCGACCTGGAGCACCAGGCCGTAGATGCCGGGCCCGAGCGCGAGCCCCAGGGTCTCCCCGGCCGTCCAGACGCCGGTGAAGACGCCGGCCTGCCGCCGCCCGGTGCGCCTCTCGTCCCAGGCGATGCAGTCGGGCAGCATGGCGAGCGCGAAGACCTGCTGGCCCGCGTACCCGGCGCCGACCAGCGCGACGACCGCATAGACCGCGGCGGCCGGCAACAGCGGCGCCGCCACGAGGGCAGCGACGCCCACCGTGAGCAGGAGCGACGCCGCCACGAGGGCCGCGCGCTTGCCCAGCCGGGCGCCGACCCGGGTCCACACCGGCATGACCAGCAGCGCGGGCCCGACGAAGCAGGCGAACAGGAGCGTGGCGCCGGTCTCCGGGTCGCGCAGGATCTGGTCGGCGAAGTAGTTGACGCCGGCCAGGATGGTGGCGACCCCGGCGGACTGCACCACGAAACACAGCAGCAGACCGCGGAACGGCCGGTTGCGTCCGGCCACCGCGAGCTGGGCGCGCAGCGTCGGCTCGCTCTGGCGCACCTCGCCGGTGGGCGCGGCCCGGGTGCCCAGGAACGCGCCGACCGCCCCCACGGCGATCAGCGCCGCCACGAAGAGCCCCATCCAGCGGTGCCCGGCGATCCCCTCGCCGCCCGCCGTCACCACGGCGGGAGCGACCGCCCCGGAAACCAGGATGGCCAGCGCCAGCACGGCGATCCGCCAGGTCATGAGCCGGGTGCGCTCGGCCTGGTCGTCGGTCAGCTCGACGGGCATCGCCACGTACGGCACCTGGAAGAAGGCGTACGCGGTGGCGGTGGCGAGGAACGCGACCGCCACGTACGCACCGGCCGCCGCGGCGGCTCCGAAGGGCGCCGCGAAGATGGCGGCGAACAGCAGGGCGAGTGCGAGCCCCGCGACGAGCAGGTACGGCCGGCGGGCGCCCCAGCGGGACCGGGTGCGGTCGGAGACGCGCCCGGCCACCGGGTTGACGAGCACGTCCCACGCCTTCGGCAGGAGCACGAGGAGTGCGGCCAGCCCGGCGGCCACGCCCAGGGTGTCGGTGAGGTACGGCAGCAGGAGCAGGCCGGGCACCGTGCCGAAGGCGCCGGTCGCCAGCGACCCGAGCGCGTAGCCGGCGTGCACCCGTCGCGGCAGGCCACCCCGGACCGGAGCCGGGTCGGCCGGCGGCGCGTCCATGGCGCCGAATGTTACTCACGTTGTGCCGCGGGTCACATCCCCTCTTCCGGCGACCAGCCGGCCGCCGCCATGTCCACCCCGGGGCCGCGCAACGGCGTCCCCTCGGCGCGCAACCGGGCCCGCGCCTCCCGTTCGTGGCCCGGCGGCAGGCGCCCCGACGAGGTCACCACCCGGTGCCAGGGCACGCCGCCTCCGTGCCGGGCCATGATGGTGCCCACCAGCCGGGCCGACGCGCGGCCGGAGCGTTCGGCGAGCGCGTCGGCCACCGCGCCGTACGACATCACCCGACCGGGCGGGATCCGCTCCACGAGGTCCAGCACCGCCTCGACGTACTCGTCTGGTGTCACAATCGGCCACCATATGGGAACGCCGCCGGGCGGCACGGCCCTGAGCACGCAGAATGGTCGGGTGCGCGAAGCGGTAACGGCGGCCCGACGGATCGTGGTCAAGATCGGGTCCTCCTCGCTGACCACCCCGACCGGCGGGCTCGCCGACGAGCGCGTCGACGCGCTCGTCGACACCCTCGGCAGGTTGGCCACCGGCGGCCGTGAGGTGGTGCTGGTCTCCTCCGGCGCGATCGCCGCCGGCCTCGCGCCGCTCGGCCTGACCCGGCGCCCGCGCGACCTGGCCACCCAGCAGGCCGCGGCCAGCGTCGGCCAGGGCCTGCTCATCGGGCGGTACGCGGCCAGCTTCGCCCGGCACGGGCTCACCGTCGGGCAGGTGCTGCTCACGGTCGACGACGTGACCCGGCGGGCGCACTACCGCAACGCGTACCGGACGCTGCGCAAGCTGCTCGACCTGCGGGCGGTGCCCATCGTCAACGAGAACGACACGGTCGCCACCGAGGAGATCCGGTTCGGCGACAACGACCGGCTGGCCGCGCTGGTCGCCGCCCTCGTACACGCCGACCTGCTGGTGCTCCTGTCCGACGTCGACGCGCTCTGGACGGGCGACCCCACGCGGCCGCACTCGACCCGGATCACCGAGGTGCGCGGCGAGGAGGACCTGGCCGGTGTGGCCATCGGCGGCGCGGGCCGCGCCGGGGTCGGCACCGGCGGCATGGTGACCAAGGTCGAGGCGGCCCGGATCGCCACCGGCTTCGGCATTCCCGTGGTGCTCACGGCCGCCCCGCTGGCCGGCACGGCGCTCGCCGGCGAACCGGTCGGCACGTTCTTCCACCCGCGGCGGCAGCGCCCGGCGGCGCGGCTGTTCTGGCTCGCGCACGCCACCTCCCCGAGGGGCCGGCTGCACCTAGACCCGGGCGCGGTGGCCGCGGTGGTCGGCCGGCGCAAGTCGCTGCTGCCGGCCGGCATAACCGCGGTCGACGGGGCGTTCACCGCCGGCGATCCGGTCGACCTGGTGGACGGCGAGGGCGCCCCGGTGGCCCGGGGACTTGTCAACTACGACGCGGTCGAGCTGCCCGGGCTGCTCGGCCGCTCCACCTCGGAACTCGCCGCGGCGCTCGGCCCGGCGTACGAACGGGAGGTCGTCCACCGTGACGACCTGGTGCTGCTGTGAGGAGTGCCGCATGAGTGCGACGAGTGTGACCGACCAGGCGCGGCGGGCCCGGGTCGCGGCGGAGGCGCTGGCCGTGGCCACGCGTACGGCCAAGGACGCCGCGCTGCACGCGATGGCCGACGCGCTGGTGGCACGTACGCCGGAGATCGTGGCCGCGAACGCGACGGACCTGGCGGCCGGCCGGGAGGCCGGGCTGACGGCGGCCGTGCTGGACCGCCTGGCCCTCGACGACGGCCGGGTGGCCGGCATCGCCGACGCCCTGCGGCAGATGGCCGCGCTGCCCGACCCGGTGGGCGAGGTGGTCCGCGGCTCGACCCTGCCCAACGGGCTGGAGCTGCGGCAGATCCGGGTGCCGTTCGGGGTGGTCGGGATCATCTACGAGGCTCGGCCGAACGTGACAGTCGACGCGGCCGGGATCTGCCTGAAGTCCGGCAACGCGGCACTGCTGCGCGGCTCCTCCTCGGCCGCGCACTCCAACGCGGCGCTGGTCGCCGTGCTGCGGGACGCGGTGGCCGGCGCCGGGCTGCCCGCCGACGCGGTGCAACTGCTCGACGCCACCTCGCGCGACTCGGTGAAGGAGCTGATGCGCGCCCGCGGCCTCGTCGACGTGCTGATTCCGCGCGGCGGCGCCTCGCTGATCCGCACGGTGGTCGAGGAGTCCACGGTGCCGGTGATCGAGACCGGGGTGGGCAACTGTCACGTCTATGTGGACGCCGCGGCCGACGTGTCGAAGGCCGTGGCCGTCACGCTCAACGCCAAGACGCAGCGGTTGTCCACCTGCAACACGGCCGAGTCGCTGCTCGTGCACGCGGCCGTCGCCGACGCCTTCCTTCCCGCGATGCTCGCCGCGTTCGCCGAGGCCGGGGTGACCGTCCACGGCGACGATCGCGTCGCCGCCCACTCCCCCGCCGTGGTCGCGGCCACCGAGGAGGACTTCGCCACCGAGTACCTCGCCGCGGACATCTCGGTGGCCGTCGTCGACTCGCTGGACGCGGCTGTCGCGCACATCCGGCGGTACGGCACCGGGCACACCGAGGCCATCGTCACCGATTCGGCGAGCGCCGCGCGGGAGTTCGTGGCCCGGGTTGACGCCGCGGCCGTGATGGTGAACGCCTCGACCCGGTTCACCGACGGCGGCGAGTTCGGCTTCGGCGCCGAGATCGGCATTTCCACGCAGAAGCTGCACGCCCGTGGCCCGATGGGCCTTCCCGAGCTGACCTCCACCAAGTACGTGGTGACCGGGAACGGCCACCTGCGCGGCTGACGTCCCGGGCGCGCCGGGCCGTGGGTGTCGCGAATGGACCGGCGGTGGGGTGCCGGGGATTGTGGCCGGCCGATAGTCTGGGGCCGGTTCGGCACGGCCTGTCTGGGGAGGCGACATGCTGGGCGAGAGCGCCCTGGAAGCGCAACTGGCACAGGCCCGGGCCGCGCTGCGCGAGGTGGGCCGCGGCGTCACCCCGCCGGAGCGCACCGAGTCGGTGGCCGAGGCGGCGGACGGCCGGATCCGGGTCACTGTGGGCACCGACGGTCGGGTCAGCGCCATCGAGATCGACCCCCGGGTGCTCCGCGACGGCTCGGATCACCTCGCCGACGAGCTGCGCCTGGCGGTGAACGCCGCGCTCGACGGCCAGGACGACGGCACCGCCGCCGCCGAGCCGATGCCCGACCTCGCCGCGATCACCGCCACCGTCGAGCGCCTCCAGGACCAGAGCCTGCGGCAGATGCGCGAGATGAGCCAGGCGATCAGCGAGACCATGCGGAAGCTGCAGCAGCGGAGCTGACGGTGGAGAACCTCGACGTCGACATCGACGCGCTGCGCCAGGGCGCGGCGGAACTGGAACAGGCCCGGGAGTCCGTCCGGCAGACCTTCGAGAGCTTCCAGGCCGCGGTCGCCGGATACGCCGCCGCGTTCGGCGGCGACGACATCGGGACGCTGCTCGGCGTCGCCCACCAGGCCTGCGTGGACGCGTTGACCGAGTGCCTGAGCACCAACATCGAGGAGCTGGGCAGCTACGCCGACGGGCTGCACCAGATGGCCGACGGCTACCGGGCCGTCGAGGAGGACGTGAGCGCCTCCTTCCGCTCGATGCTCGGCGCGCTGGGCCGATGAGCGCGCGGCGCCGCGGGCGGGCGCGCGACGGCCGGATGAGCGACCCAGGAAAGGAGTCACGGTGGGCCTGACCCTGCCGGGCGAGCTCGCCTCCCTGCTGTCGATGCTCGGCTACGACTGGCCGCAGTCCGACGAGACGGCGCTGTTCCAGCTGGCCGGCGAGTGGACCGGGATGGCCGGGCAGATCTCCGGCTCGGTCGCGCAGCTGGAGTCGGCGGCGCGGACGGTGCTCGACAACAACCGGGGCGAGAGCTTCACCGCCTTCGCCGGCGAGTGGAACGACGCCGAGTCCGCGGCGCGCAACATCGCCGACGTCGCCAACCCGGCGAACGTCATCGGCATCGGCCTCATGGTCGCGGCGGGCGTGGTGCTGGCCCTGAAGATCCAGGTGATCGTCCAACTGGCGCTGCTGGCCATCCAGATCGCGCAGGCCATCGCCACGGCGGTGGCCACCTTCGGCGCGTCCCTGCTGGAGATCCCGATCTTCAAGATGATCACCGGCATGATCATCGATGAGCTGATCGGCATGGCGGTGGACACGGTGCTCAATGGCTAGGAAGCGGACCGCGCCGCCCCGGCAGACACAGGCCAAGGGCGCCAAGATCGTCTCGGCGTACCTGGAGAACGCCGACGTCTTCCGGACCGCCAAGTCGGCCGGCACGAAGCCGAAGGGCCCGGCGGTGCTGGTGCTGCGCAACCGGCCGGACTTCGACAAGCGGGACTTCGAACGCAAGGCCCGCGACCTGCAACGGCTCGGCCAGGAGGGCCGGCTGAGCAAGGCGAAGTCGGACCGGACGGCCAACAACGTCTACCACCGGGGCGGCCGAGGGACGAAGCCCGGCACCAGGACCCGCACCAACGTCTTCCGGGACCGGGTGACCCGGCGGCTGACCAGGAACAAGCGGCTGACCCAGCAGCACGGCACCCCGGAAACCAACCAGTACCTGGCCAACAAGGGCCTCGTCGACCGCCTCTACGACGGCCGGGGGCCGATCACCGCCCGGGGCCAGGGGCTCGACCCGGACCACGTCCACGAGCTGCAACTCGACGGAAAGGACGAATACGCTAACCTCAGGCTGATGGACGCCTGGACCAACCGCCAGATCGGCAGCGACATCTCCGTGGCGCTGCGCGACGTCCCCGAAGGCACCCCGGTCATCGTGAAGGTCCTGCCGTGACCCGGCCGGATCCCGCCGTCGTCGCCCGGATCGCCGAGAAGGTGGAGCTGCTCACCCGGGTGGAGGCCGAGCACGGCTTCGGCGTACGCATCGAGGGGCCGGCGCCGCTGGAGCCGATCGCCGACCTGCCCGGCGTCGCCGAGGTCTACAGCCTGTTCCAGCGGTTGGAGGGCGACAACTTCCGGTTCCACGCGCCGAAGGAGATCCTCACCCCGCAGGCCTGGGCGGAGCACGAGGTCGACCCGGACGACCCGATGGGCAGCCCGCTGATCGTCGGCTACGAGATGGACAGCGTCCCCCCCGGCCTGCGCGCCGAGATCCGCGGCGGTGACCCCATCTACCTCGACCGGGAAGACCTGGACGTGTACTACATGGAGTCCAGCGCCTACGTCTACCAGTACGAGCACCCCGACGAAGACGTCGAGTTCACGGTCATCGCCCCCGATGTCGCCACGTTCTTCGACGAGCACGTGCTCGGCCCCCGCTACCCGGAGCTGACCTCCGTCGTCCTCGGTCCGGCGGCCCCCGAGCAGCGGCTGCGCAAGGGCCGGCACGCCGGCGAGTACGCCGACAACTGGCGACGGCTGCTGATCGCCGCGGGCCTGTCCTCCTGACCACCGCCGACCCCACGAAGGACCGTCATGGCAGCTGATCCGCGGTTCGCCGCGTTGTGGAACGAGGACGAGCTCGTCCTCTACCCGCGCGAGGCGTGGCTGGAGGGCGGCTTCACCCCCGACATGCTCCCCGAGGGCGACGAGATCCCGCTCGACGTGGCGGTGGTCTACACGGCCTACCTCGAAGGCGACATCGAGCTCTTCGACACCATCCAGCTCACCACCGAGGACGGCTCGCTGGACGTCCGCCTGATCGTGGTCGGCGCGGTGGCCGACAACACCGACCTGCTCTACGTGCTCGACCCGAAGACCGGCGAGATCCTCCAGTTCGACCTGGCCGTCCAGGACGTGCAGGCGGTCAACAGCTCCTTCCGCACCTTCGTCGAGTTCCTCTACCGGTTCGCGCTCTTCGTCGAGGCGGACGAGGGCAAGGCCGGCCGGGCCGAGCGTGCCGAGGTGCTGCGTACGGTGCTGGAGAGCATCGACCCCGCCGCGTTCGCGCCGGACGCCTGGTGGCCGCTGGTGATCAGTCAGCTGAGGTGACGGGCACGCGGCAGGCGCGGATCGCCCGCAGCGTGGTGTGCACGTCGAACTGGTGCCCGTCGTCGCTGTCCCAGCCGCCGTCGCTGCGCTGCGTCTCGGCGAGACGGCGGCGGGCCGACACGAGCAGCCACTGCTCCTCGCCCACCTCGACCCGGCGCAGCGTCGCGGCGAGCCACGCGGCGTCCGCGGCCGACATCCGCGGGATCCGCTCGGCCAGCACCGCCTGGACCCGCGCCGACTCCTCGTACATCCCCTGCCGGTGCAGCACGGCGGCGCACAGCCAGCCGGCCGGCAGGAACGACGGCCAACTGCCGTCGGGGCCGAGCTGCCCGGCGACGGCCTGCGCCGCCGCCTGCACCACCCCGGCGTACGCCCCACCGACGCGGTGGTCCAGCGGGCCGCCCGCCCGCGCGTCGAGGCCCGCCACGGTCAACCAGAAGCCGGCGTTGGCGGTGAGGTAGAAGCGGGCCTCCGGGTCGCCCGGGCGGGCCCACTCCGGCGCGAGGTCGGCGAGCGCGGGGGCCTCGTCCCAGCCGCCGTCGGGCAGTTGCCGCGCGGCGAGCCAGTCGAGCGCGTGCCGCGCCGCCGGGCGGCCGAGCGCGCCGAGGTCGTCCAGTTCGGCGAGCCGGTAGCAGGTGGCGTCGACCGAACCGACGGCGCCGTCGAGGATGGCCGGCCAGCCGCCGTCGGGCGCCTGCCCGGCCTCGGCCGTGTCGAGCAGCTCGACCGGCACCGGCGCGCCGGTGCGCAGGCGGGAGAGGCGGGCGCGTTCCACCGCGTCCCCGTGAGCCACGACGAAACCGATCGCGGCGTCCAAGTCGACCACGGCGGACACGCTACCTGCGCAAAGGCGATCCCGCCTCGGAGTATCGGCCGAGGTCGGGGCGGGTTGCGGCCCGCCCCGACCCCGCCCGGTCGGTCAGTACTCGGGCAGCGAGGGATCGATCTGCTTGATCCAGGAGAGCACCCCGCCCTGGACGTGCACGGCGTCGCGGAACCCGGCCGCCTTGAGCGCGGCGAGCGCCTCGGCGGAGCGGACGCCCGACTTGCAGTGCAGCACGATCTGCTTGTCCTGCGGGAACCGGGACAGCGCCTCGCCCGAGATGATCTCGCCCTTGGGGATCAGCGTGGCCCCGGGGATGCGGACGATCTCGTACTCCGCCGGCTCCCGCACGTCGACCAGGAAGACGTCCTTGCCGGCGTCCTGCCACTCCTTGAGCTCCAGGGCCGTGATGGTCGAGTCGACCACCGCCTCCTGGGCCTCCACCGACACCGCGCCGCAGAAGTCCTCGTAGTCCTCCAGCAGGTCGGTGACGGTCGGGTTCTCCCCACAGAGGACACAGTTCGGGTCCTTCCGCACCTTGATCTTGCGGTAGGACATCTCCAGGGCGTCGTAGACCATCAGCCCGCCGACCAGCGGCTCACCGATGCCGGTGATCAGCTTGATCGCCTCGTTCACCTGGATCGAGCCGATCGAGGCGCAGAGCACGCCGAGCACGCCGCCCTCCGCGCAGGACGGGACCATGCCGGGCGGCGGGGGCTCCGGGTAGAGGCACCGGTAGCAGGGGCCGTGCTCGGCCCAGAACACCGACGCCTGGCCGTCGAAGCGGTAGATCGACCCCCAGACGTACGGCTTGCCGAGCAGCACCGCCGCGTCGTTGACCATGTAGCGGGTGGCGAAGTTGTCGGTGCCGTCGACGATCAGGTCGTACCGGGCGAAGATGTCCCGGACGTTCTCCCGGTCCAGCGCGGTGTTGTGGATCTCCACGTTGACCAGGGGGTTGATCTCGCGGATGCTCGCGGCGGCGGACTCGGCCTTCGACCGGCCGACGTCGGAGACGCCGTGGATGATCTGGCGCTGGAGGTTGGACTCGTCGACGGTGTCGAAGTCGATGATGCCGAGCGTGCCGACGCCGGCCGCGGCGAGGTACATGAGGGCCGGCGAGCCAAGACCACCGGCGCCCACACAGAGCACCCGGGCGTTCTTCAGCCGCTTCTGCCCCTCCACCCCGACGTCCGGGATGATCAGGTGGCGCGAGTAACGGCGGATCTCGTCAACGGTCAGCTCGGCGGCGGGCTCGACGAGCGGGGGCAACGACACGGCGGACTCCCCGGGGATCGGCGATGCGAACCGGGCCATTGTCGCGCGACGGGTGGCCGGTCGGCCATGAGGGAGGACACGCCGCCCGCCATTCGGGAGCGGGAATAAAGCCGCGCTCCGATGGGCCGCCGGCCGGGGCACCCGCCGCGGCGTCAGGGAACGATCTCGCCCGCGTACCGGCGGCCGTCGACGTAGGGCCAGGCGTTCGCGAGACAGCCCTCCAGGCCGTACGTCTGCTGCTGCATCACGGGCGCCGGCCGACCGGGGCCCGGGCAGGCCTCGTGCCCCTCGCCGAACTCGTGCCCGACCTCGTGGTTGACGACGTACGTCCGGTACACCGACAGGGGCGCGCCGTAGTCGGGCACCGCCTCCATCCACCGGGCCAGGTTGATGATGACCTGCCCCGGCAGGCGGCAGGAGGTGTAGCCCTCGGTGCTGAGGCCGCCCTCGGCGCACATGCGCTCAGAGGTGACCGGGGTGGCGAGGTAGACCGTGAAGTCCGCCTCCGCCTCGTCGGCGACCCGCTGCACCCGCAGGTCGCCGGACGCGATCCAGCTGCGCGGGTCGGCGAGCGTCTCGTCCACGCTGGCCGCGAACGCGTCGACGTCCTGGCCGGTGCCCTTCTCGACGGCGACCCGGTAGCGGCGCAGTGGCCCGTCGTCGCCGTGCACCGAGGTGCCGCCGACGGCCACGGCGAAGCGGCCGGCGCCGACCGACGGGACGGCGTGCGGCGGAGCCGGCGTACCGGCGTGCGCCCCGGCCCCGCCGGCGTCGGGAAGCCGGCCCTGCACGGCGTCCGACGGCGCGGGCGGCGAGGCACCCGTGCGGGCCACGGCGACCCCGACGGCGGCCGCGAGGAGCAGCACGAGGCCCACCAGGCCGATCCGCCACCGGCGCCGGCCCGTCCGGCCGAGGGCCGTGTCGAGGCGCCTCCGGCCGAGCCCGGCGGGCGGATCCGGACGGCCGAGCCCGGTGGGCGGATTCGGACGGCCGAGCCCCGTGGGCGGATTCGGGCGGCCGAGCCCGACGGTACGGCCGGGCGGCTGGGGAGAAGGCGGGTCGTAAGGGGACGACGGCGTCATGAACCTGAGCGTGCCAGATTAAACGGGCATTTCTCCCCGTTTAACGCTAATGCCACCCTCTATGGGCTCGGTCATTAAACGAACAAAGCGCACATATGGCACAGAATGGCGGAACGGGGTCAGAGCGGCGGTCCGGCGTACCGGCGGCCGCTCCGGTAGGGCCACGGGTTGACCAGGCAACCGCTCAGGAACAACGTCTGCTGCATCATCACGGGCGCCGGCCGGCCCGAGCCCGGGCAACGTTCGTGGCGATGCCCCAACTGGTGCCCCACCTCGTGGTTGACCACATACGTCCGGTAGACCGACAAGGGCACCTTCGCCCGTACGAAGTGCGGCACCGAGAGCCGCCAGCGGTCGAGGTTGATGATGACCTTCCCGGGCGCCCGACACGAGGTGTAGGGCCTGCCACCCACCCGGATGTCCACCCCGCCGTCCGCGCACATCCGTCCCGCCGTACGGGCCGTCGCCAGGTAGACCGTGAAGCTCGCTGCCGTCCCGCCGGGCACCTGCTGCAACCGCAGCCGGCGACTGTCGACCCAACTGCCCGGCCCCCGGAGCGCCGCCCGCACGGCCTCGGCGAACTCCCGCGCGTCCTCCCCGCTGCCCGACTCGACGGCGACCCGGTAGCGCTGCAGCGACCCCGATGCCCCCAGCACCGGCCCGGTGCGGTCGTCGTGACCGAAGCGACCGGACCCGGCCGACGGCACCGGCCCGGGCAGCCGCAGCACCGGAGGCGGCGCGGAGGACGGCGACGGCGGCGCCGACGCCGTGGCCAGCGCCGGGCCCACCAACGGCAGTGGCGCGCTGGGTACCGTCGGCGCGCTGGCCTCCGCCGGAACCTCCTGCCCGGCCTCGGCGTCCGGGTGACGGGCGACGACGGTGAGCGCGGCGCCGATGGCCAGCAGCACCGCCGACAACTGCGCGACCGCCTGGAAGCCACAGCCACGCCGGCGCGGCGCATCCTCGGCTCGGCCGGCCGGCGTACGCCCCGCGCGGTGCGGTGGCGGGGAGCCCTCGTCCCCGGCGAGCGCGCGCGGGGCCGGCACCGCTGGCCCGCTCGGCGGCCGGACGGCGGCGAGCGGATCGCCGGTGCGGCGGGGCGCTGAGCTGGGCATCTGGCTCAGCCTGCCAGATCGCGCCGCCCCGCACCCTCCTCCGTTTCGGCGAGCAGCCCGAGCACCGCCCGGGCCACCACCCGCGGGACCTCGAGCTGCGCCACGTGGCCGACCCCGCGCAGCATGAGCAGCCGGCTGTCGGGGATCGCGCGGGCGGCCTGCGGCGCGACGCGTACGTCCACGAGCCGATCCTGGAGCCCGCCCACGACCAGGGTGGGCGCCCGCACCGTCCGGGCCAGCCGCCAGAGCGAGCGCGAGCCGGGCAGGTACGACTGCAGGAAGCTGGAGACCAGGCCGCGGAACGTCCGGACGTACGCGGCCGCGTAGTGCTCGGCCTCGTAGCGGATGCGGATCTCCTCCAGTGCTTCCTGCCGGCGCTGGTCGCAGATCCGGCTGACGTCGGCCACGCACGCCTCGATCACCTGCTCGGCCATCACCTCGGGAGCGATCTGGGCCAGCCGTCGTGCGGCCAGCTGCTCGGCGCGGGGCAGGGCGAGCAGCGGCAGCATCCGGCCCTGCACCGAGCGCCGGAAATCGAGGAACGGCAACGCCGGCGAGACCAGGGTGAGGGTACGCACCAGGTCGGGGCGCAGCGCCGCCACGCGGACGGAGACGGCGCCGCCGAGGGAGTTGCCGAACAGGTGCACCGGCCCCCGGCCGGAGTGCTCGATCCACCGGACCACCCGCTCGGCGAACGCCGGCACCGTGTAGCTGGGGCCCGGTTCGCTGCGACCGAACCCGGGCAGGTCGATCGCCTGACCGTCGAGCCGGCCGGCGAGCAGACCGGCCAGGTCGGTCCAGTTCTGCGACGAGCCGCCCAGGCCGTGCACGTACAGGGCCGGCTCCGCGTCCGGACCGGTGGCCGGCGTGTCCCGAACGTAGATGGCCGAGCCGTCGAGCCGGACCGCGCGGCCCGGCCACGGCGGCGGAACCCCGTGATCGGGGAGCAGCCGCTCCGGGCAGAGCATGGCGCGCTTCATCGCTCCAGTCTGCCCCGGGATGCTCAAGCCAGCAGCGCCTCGAGCCGCCGGTTCACCGCGGCCAGCGTCGCGCGGACGACCGCCTGCCGCGGGTCCCCCGCGACGAGGGCGGACCCGGCCAACTGCTCCACCCAGCCGTCACAGACCAGCAGCACCACCACGGTGGCCACCTCGCAGTTGCCGAACGGCACGACGGCGGCGTGCTCGACGAAGCACCGCCCGCGTTCGGCGTGGTCGGGGCGGCGGAGCAGCTCGTCGATGGCCGCCGCGGCGGCCACGGCGCAGAGCCGCAGGACGTACCCGTCGACGGCCGGGCCGGTGGCGTAACCGGCGGCGCTCTCCCCGGCCGCGATGAGGCGGACCTCCACGGTGGCGTCCAGCCCGAAGGTGCTCACCTGGACGTGGTCGATCACCACCCGGGGGCCTGGTACGCCACCGGTGTCCAGCGGCCGCGACGGCGCCGTCTCCGTCGTGCTCAACTGCGCTCCGGAGTACGACGCCCCGACGGTGGCCGGGCTGCCGGTGGCCGCGCCCGGTGAGATCGCGGAGGCGCTGGCGACCTCGTCCACAATGGCCCGGGCCCGCTGCGCCCCGGCCGACCGCCGCCGCCGGGTGGTCCCGGCCTCGGCCGCGGGCTGCCGCGCGGCGTCCGCGCGGGCCGTCTCCCCCGCCGGAACGGTCCCACCCTCGGCGCGCCCCTCGACCTCGGCCGACCGGACGCCGACCGGGGTAGCCCGGCCCTCGGCACGCCCCTCGACCTCGGCCGACCGGCCGCCGGCCCGGGTGGCACGGCTCTCGGCGTCGGTGGGCCGGCCCTCGGGAGGCTCGGCTGCGCGGCCGGCGCCACGGCGGCGCACCGGCGGCGCCGGCGGGACCGGCACGCCCGGCACGTTCTGCGGAGCGGCGGCGAGACCCATCCGCTCCTGGAGCAGCCGGGCGACGTGCCGGCTCACCTCGGCCGGGTCGGCGCCGTCGGCAAGGTCGAGGCGGAGGCTGTGCGCTCCCGCCGGGGTGCGGCGCAGTGACGCGTCGCGGACGCCGGCGACCTCGCGCACGGCGCCGAGGATCGCGTTGACGTCGAAGCCCTCGGGCCGCTCCTGCGGCGGCGCCGGCTCGTCGTCGCGGCGCAGGTGGGTGGCGATGCGGGCGAGTTCCGGGGTTTCGGCGGGTGGCTCCACGGCTGGCGGCTCCGGCACGACGGGCACGTCCGGCTCGGCGGGGACGCGCTGCGGCAGCACCGCCGCCGTCGGGTCCGGCCGCCGGTCACCGGCGGGACTGGCCGTCGGTGCCGGGTCGGAGGCGGATCGGCGTGCCGCGTAGGGAGGTGCGCTCGTCGGGGCGGGCGCGGAGGAGGTGCGGTCGTGTCGGCCGGCTCCGCTCGTGGCGGAGGCCGGGGCAGGACCCGTCGGGGACGATGGTTCGCCGGTCGCGCCCGGCGTCGGGGTGGTGTCGCGGCGGCCACCGGTCGTGGGCGGCGGGGCGTCCGGCGCCGCGTACGCCTCGGAGGGCTCCGGGCCCACCGCCCGCAGGCGGAACGGCCGGGTCGCGCGGCGGTCGGTGGCCTCGGGTGCGTCGGCCGGCGCGGCGGTGGCCGCCGGTGGGCCGCTCGTCGGCCGACCGCCGGCCCAGGACGGCCGGTTGTACGGCGCCGACCGCCCCCCGGCGGCCCAGGACGGGCGCGCGGAGGCGGCGGGCGGTGCGCCGCTCGGCCCGGCCGGAGCGGCGCTGGTCGGTGTCACCGGTGGGGCGCTGGTCGGCTCGGGCGCAGGGGCACCGCTTGGCGCGCCCGGAGAGGCGCCGCCGGGCACCGCCGGCGGGGCGCCGCCCGGCGTGCCCGGGTGGCCGACGCCCGGCACCGCGGGCGGGACGCCGCCCGGCGCCGCGGTGGCGGCGGGTGCCCAGGACGGCCGCTCGGACGGGACCGGCGGCTCGGGGGCGGGTTCGTCGGCGGTAGCCCACGCCGGCGGCTCACCCGGCGCGAACGGCGGGGTCGACTCGCCGCGCGGCGCCGCCGGACGGCCGGCGGCCCACGCCGGACGGTCGTCGGGCGCCGACCCCTCCGTCTCGGTGGCGTGGCCGGCCTCCGACTCCGGGCGGCCCGGCTCGTAGGGGCGGCCCGGCTCGGCGCGGACCGGTTCGTACGGGCGGCCCGGCTCGGCCCGCACCGGCTCGTACGGCCGGTACGGCTCGGTGGCCCAGGCCGGAATCGACTCGGGGCGCGCCCGGCGCCCGGCGGCCTCCTCGGCGTCCCAGGCCCGGGGCCCCGCCGGCTCCTCGGCCGCCCGCGGCGCGGCGGGCTGCTCGCTCTCGTCCACCCGGCGAACGGCCGGCTCGTCGCTCTCGCGGGAACGGCGCCCCACCGGCTCGTCCCTCTCACGGGCGCGGCGCCCGGCGAGTTCCTCGCCCTGCCGCGACCACGGGGGCGCCCAGGCGGCGCCCCAGCTCGGCCGGTTCCAGCTCGGGCCGGACCAGTCGGGCTCACCGGCGGGCGGCTCGGCGGCCGGTCCCGGCTGCGACGCGGCACGCGGCTGCACGGGCTCGCCGGCCGGCGGGTGCACGTCGGCCCAGCCGCGCGGCTCGGCGGGCGGCTCCTCGGCGGCGGCACGGTCGACGGTGGGCGCGTGGAAGCCGGGCGGCACCTCGAACCCGGACGGAGCCGTGCCGACCGGCGGGACCTGGACGGCCGGCGGGCCGGACGTCGGCGGCGCCGGGTCGGCCCAGCGCGGACGTGCGGCCGCGGCCTCCTCGGACGCGTGCCGGGCGGCGCCGGCCTCCGGGTCGACGAGACCCGGTGACTGCTCGATGGGTGGGACCGGCCGCTGGGCGGGGACGGCGAGCCGCTCGGCCGTGGGCTCGCGGTGTTCACCGGCGGTGCCGGGTGGAGCGCTCACCGGCGCGGGACGGCCCGCGTACGGCTCCTCGGGGGCGTGGCTCGCGCCGTTGGCGTGGTGCCCGTTGACCCGGGCGGGCGGCTCGGCGTCGCCCGCGGCGCCGCCGATCGGCGCCGGCAGGTCACCGTGGCGGGGTGAGGAGGCGGCCCAGCCGGGGGCCGGGTCGGGCTGCCAGCGTGCCGGTTCCCGGGAGGCGACGGTCTCGCCGGGACGGGGCCATCCGATCGACGGGGGTCCCCATCCGCCGGAGCGGGTCGGGTCGTCCTGCTGACCCGTCCCGTCGCCGTGTTCCCCCGGGTTGGCGGCACCGGGTTGCCCTGCTTCACTCACCGCGCGCTCCTTGGTCGCCCCCGCTGAGGCTACCGTGTGGTGACAGTGGCGATAAGTTACAGCGGCGGGCCAATTCCGCGACGGGTCGTCAGGACCCGACCGGTTCGGGGTAAAAGTGCCGGCTCGTACGCGAGAAACTCGGAGGTTCCCATGACCGCTGTGGGGAACGGTGCACAGACCGCCGGCCGGCCCACGCGTCTGCCGCGCTCGGCGCGCCGCAAGCAGCTGCTCGCCGCCGCGCAGGAGGTGTTCGTCGCCCAGGGCTACCACGCCGCGGCGATGGACGACATCGCCGAGCGGGCGGGGGTCTCCAAGCCGGTGCTCTACCAGCACTTCCCCGGCAAGATGGAGCTCTACCTCGCCCTGCTCGACACGCACTGCGACGCGATCGTGGCCAAGGTCCAGGACGCGATGCGCGGCACGAGCGACAACAAGGAGCGGGTCAGCGCCTCGGTGCGCGCGTACTTCGACTTCGTCGACCACGAGAGCGAGGCGTTCCGTCTGGTCTTCGAGTCGGACCTGCGCAACGACCCGGCGGTGCGCCAGCGCGTCGAGCGGGTGGAGCAGGGCTGCATCGCGGCGATCACCGACACGATCATCTCCGACACCGGGGTGAGCCGGTCGCACGCCGAGCTGCTCGCCTCGGGCCTGGTCGGCGCCGCCGAGACCGCGGCGCAGTTCTGGCTGGCCAGCGGCCGGCAGGTGCCGAAGGCCGAGGCCGAGGCGCTGGTGGCCGCGCTGTCCTGGCGGGGCATCGCCAGCTTCCCGCTGCAAGGTGAGTCAGCCTGACCACCGCACGCGTGATCGGATAGCCTTCCCACGGCGGCTCTTTCGCCCCAGTTGAGGAGGCACAGTGGAGGTCAAGATCGGCGTGCAGTACGCGCCGCGCGAGCTGGTTCTGGAGAGCGCGCAGGCGCCGGCCGAGATCGAGCAGATCGTGACCGACGCCATCGCCAAGAACGGCGGCACGCTGTCCCTGACCGACGAGAAGGGCCGGCGCGTGATCGTGCCGGTCGACAAGGTCGCCTACGTCGAGATCGCCGAGGCGTCCCCACGGGCGGTCGGGTTCACCGTCCGCTAGGCGTTCGCGGCGTCCGCGACGGGTGGACCGCTCGCCCGTCGCGGACGCCGACGCGCTGCCCCGGCCCGCACGGTCCGGGGCTTAGTTGTTCAACCCGGCGGTGGCCATCCGCGCCGTGTGCGCGGCGGTGAGCTGCCGGAAGAGGACCTGCACGTCAAGCCGCTCCCCCTGCGCGACCAGCGCGGTGAGGGCGCCCCGGTCGGCGGCGGCCACCCGGCCGGCCTGGGAGAGCGCCTCGCCGACCAACCGGCGGGCCCACATCGAGAGCCGGTGCGCCACCCGCGGATCGGCCTCGATCGCCAGTCGGATCTCCGCGGCCGCGAACTCGGCGTACCGGGACTCGTGCAGCACGTCGCGCACCAGTTGCCGGTCCGGTTCGTCCAGCGCCCCGGCGATCTCCCGGAGGAAGTCGTCGGTGATCGCGTCACCGACGTACGCCTTGGTCACCGCCTCGGCCCAGTCCCGCGGCTCGGTGGAGTCGTGGTACGCCTGCAACGCCTCGACGTACGGCTCCATGGCCGCCTCGGGCGGCACCCCCAGCGCGGTGAGCCGGTCGGCGAGCCGGCGGTAGTTGGTGATCTCGGCGACCGCCATCTCGCCGAGGGCCGCCCGGCGGCGCAGGTCGGGTGCGAGCCGCGCGTCGCCCGCCATGCGCTCGAAGGCGAGCAGCTCACCGAGGGCGACCAGGCCCAGCAGGTCGGCGACGGCGGATCCGGACGGCGCGGTCACGAGCGCAGGCTACCGCTCGGGACACCCGCGCGGGGTCCCGCGACGCACCGGGCCCGACGACCCGGCGCGGTGGCTTGCCGGACGACCGCTGCTGTGAGCCAGGCCACACGGAGCGGCCCCGGCGGATGTGCACGGACCGGAATCAGATCGTCATCCTGTCGGTTCAGGTAGTATGGAACAGTTGCCGTGGGCGCCGATCTGATCGAAGTGAAGCCCGCGGCGCGCGTGCGGCCCGGTCGGTCTCGGCGATCCGCCCCCCACCGTGTGGCCCGCGCCATACCGAACGCGCCCTGCGGACATGACGGGGCGCACCCACGAGAGGGCACCCCCAGATCCAGATGAGCGAGTTGACACAAGGCATCCCGGGAGGCCACGAACTGGCCCCCACCGCTCCGGTACGACCGGAGGCACCCACTTTCGCCGAGCTGGGCGCGCGTCAGGAGACCGTCGACGCGCTGGCTACGGCCGGCATCACCCGCGCGTTCGCCATTCAGGAGTACGCGCTGCCGATCGCGATGCGCGGCACCGACCTGATCGGCCAGGCGCCCACGGGCACCGGCAAGACGCTGGGCTTCGGCGTACCGCTGCTCGAGCGCGTGTTCGCGCCCGAGGAGGGCGGCGACGGCCTGCCCCAGGCGCTGATCGTCGTCCCCACCCGCGAGCTGGGCCTCCAGGTCGCGAAGGACCTGGCCGCCGCGGGCAGCACCCGGGGCGTCCGGGTGCTGCCGATCTATGGCGGCGTGGCGTACGAGCCGCAGATCGAGGCGCTGCGCAAGGGCGTCGAGATCCTCGTCGGCACGCCGGGCCGGCTGCTCGACCTCGCGAAGCAGAAGCACCTGCGGCTTGACCGCGTGCACGCCCTGGTCCTCGACGAGGCCGACCGGATGCTCGACCTGGGCTTCCTCGACGACGTCGAGAAGATCCTGGCGATGCTCCCCGAGGACCGGCAGACCATGCTCTTCTCGGCGACCATGCCGGACCCGATCGTCACGCTCTCCCGGCGCTTCCTGCGCCACCCCGTGACGATCCACGCCGGGCACACCGCCGAGACCGGGCCTTCGCCGCAGACCGAGCAGCTGGTCTACCGCACCCACTCACTGAACAAGATCGAGATCGTGGCCCGCATCCTCCAGTCGGAGGGCCGCGGCCTCACCATGATCTTCACGCGGACGAAGCGGGCCGCCGACCGTGTCGCCGAGGAGCTCGACTTCCGCGGCTTCGCCGTGGCCGCCGTGCACGGCGACCTCGGCCAGGGCGCGCGCGAGCGGGCGCTGCGGGCGTTCCGCGCCGGCAAGATCGACACGCTCGTCGCCACCGACGTGGCGGCCCGGGGCATCGACGTCAGCGGCGTCACCCACGTCATCAACTACGACTGCCCCGAGGACCAGGACACCTACACCCACCGCATCGGCCGCACCGGTCGGGCCGGGGCCAGCGGTGTCGCGGTGACCTTCGTCGACTGGGACGACATGCCGCGCTGGCGGATCATCGACAAGACGCTCGGGCTGGAGATGCCCGAGCCGCCGGAGACGTACCACACGTCCCCGCACCTCTACACCGACCTGCACATCTCGACGGACGTGTCGGGCACGCTGCCGACCGCCGAGCGCACCCGGGCCGGGCTCTCGGCCGAGGTCGAGGAGGACCTCGGCGGTGGCCGCTCGCGGCGCGGTGAGGGTCGGGGCGCCCGCCGCAGCGGCGGCCGGGGCGAGCGCAACAGCGGCGGCCGGGGCGAGCGCGGCCGCGACCGCGGCGAGCCGGCCACGCCCGCGCCGGCCGAGAGCACGGCCGAGGAGAGCACCGGGACTGCGCGCCGCCGCCGTCGCCGGCGGGCCGGTGAGGTCGTCGCGGGCGAGCCGACGGCCGTGATCGCCGAGGGTGGCGCCGCCGAGCCGGTCACGGCCGGGGCCGCCGCCGAGGGCGAGGCGTCGCCGAAGCCGCGTCGTCGCCGGCGCCGCCGTGGCGGATCGGGTGCCGGCGCGGGTACGCCCGCCGAGGCCAGCACGACCGCCGACTGACGTAGCACGAAGTTGGACGTCCCCCACCCCAGTCACGGGGCCGGGGGACGTCCCGTCTCCACCCTCCGCTTCACCGCCCCGTTTGCGCCCGAGCCCGGGCCGAGCCCGGGCCGTGGCGCTGCCCCGCCCCAATCCCGCCCGGGCCCCGGCGCTGCCCAGCCCCAGCCCCAGCCCCAGCCCCAGCCCCAGCCCCAGCCCCAGCCCCAGCCCCAGCCCCAGCCCCAGCCCCAGCCCCAGCGATCATGCAGTTGTGGTGCCTGACAAAGGCCCCATAAGGCCAACACTCGGGCACCACAAGTGCATGATCGACGGTTCGGGGCCGGCGGGGCTGCGGAAGTGGCGGGGTTGGGGCGGGGCCGGGCGGGGGCGGGACCCGGGGGGACCGGCAGCAGGGGGAGCAGGGGAGGATGGGGAGATGCCGGAACCGCTGGATGCCGCGTTGACCGAGGTGCGGGCGTTGCTGCTCGACCCCGCGCTGACCCGAGCGGTCGCCGCCGGGCGACGCCGTGGGCACCGCCCCTCGGTGGTCCGGGCAGAACTGCGCCCGGTGACCCTCAAGGCGGGCGCCCGGTTGCAGATCTCCACCTCCGACGGCGCCCGTCCATACACCCGTAACGTGGCTCCCGGGCCGGAGACGGACGCCGCGCTGGACGCGCTGCTCGCGGAGCCGTTCGGCAACTGGCACGTGGAGACCGCCGACACGACGCTCCAGTTGCGGGTGACGAAGTCGGGTGAGGCGCAGGTGCACCGGGCCGCGACCGCCCGGCCGGCCGTCGCCCCCGCCGGGCACGACCGGGAGAAGGAGTACCTGCTCGACCCGGGCGACCCGATCTTCGCCGAGATCGGGGGCTCGGCTGCGAAGCGCCGGCAGGTCGACGCCTTCCTCCGGGCGCTCGCGGCGACGCTGCCCGACGAACTGACGGGCCCGCTGCGGGTGGTGGACCTGGGCTGCGGCAACGCGTACCTGACCTTCGCGGCGTACCGGTACCTGGCGGGGCGCGGGCTCGACGTGGAACTGGTCGGTGTGGACGTCCGGGAGGACCAGCGGCGCCGCAACACCGAGCTGGCCGAGCGGCTGGGCTGGGGCGAGCACGTCCGTTTCGTGGCCGGCACGATCGCCGACGCGGTGGTCGAGCCCGCCCCCGACCTGGTGCTGGCCCTGCACGCATGCGACACGGCCACCGATGAGGCGTTGGCCCGCGCGGTGCGGTGGGACGCCCGTTGGGTGCTCGCGGCGCCGTGCTGCCACCACGACGTCGCCGCGCAGCTGCGCGCCCGGCCGGCTCCGGCCCCGTACGAGCTGCTGACCCGGCAGGGCATCCTCCGGGAGCGGTTCGCCGACGTGCTCACCGACGCGCTGCGCGCCGGACTGCTGCGGCTGCACGGCTACCGCACCGAGGTGGTCGAGTTCGTCGACTCCCGGCACACCCCACGCAACCTGCTGATCCGGGCCCGCCGCACCGGGACCGAGCCCACCGACGAGCAGCGCCGGGACTACCGGGACCTCGTCGACCAGTGGCAGGTGACCCCGCGACTGGAGAGCCTCCTGTCACCGACGCGCTAGCGGAGGTGTCCACGAGCAGCCGCTTGATCTCCGAGTGCCGGACGGCCGCGCCGCGCTGGAGGCCATCCGCGTCCCGAGCGCCACGCCGACGAGGGTGGTCGTCACGGCGCCGGCGGGCGACGGCGCCGGTCAGGCATCGAGGTTGGTTGAACGACGGCAACCATCGTCGCACCGCGCGGCGTCCCGCAGACGTTGCGTGAAAAAAGGTCCCGTCCATGGGACAGTTTGTGCGGTCAGTCAATTGTTTCCGGGCCGCGCGGTACTACGCTCGGATGCGACATCGTCCCGGTGTACCGCCTCGGGAGGGAAGACCCGCACGAATGGGTTCCGCAGAGGTTTCGCCGCAGATGGCCTTCGCACGGTTCGTGCGGCGCGCCATCGACGACGCTCGTGACGAGCGAGGCTGGACCGTCACCGACCTGGCCAGCCACACCGGCGTCGGCCGCTCCACGGTCTTTCGGTGGTTGGCCGGCGACTGGCAGGACTACCCCGAACTGGCCAAGGTGCGCGGTTTCTGCGCCGCGCTCGACCTGCCGGTCGCCGCGGCGTTCCGCGCCCTCGGCCTGCCGGACGCCGGTCCCATGCCGCGTCGCCGCAGCGAGGAGGGGCCGGTCGAGGCGGACGTCCGGGTGATCCTGGACCGGCTCGCCGACCCGACGGTGCCGCTGGAGGAGAAGCACCACATCCGCGACCTGCTGCGCTACCTCGCCCGCCGCCCGATCCGGCGGGCCGGCTGAGCGGGCCGGCCGAACAAGTCGGCTGAGCGAGCGGCTGAGCGAGCCGGCTGAACAAGCCGGTTGAGCGGGCCGGCTGAGCGGCCCCGCTGAACGAAGTCCCCGGGACCCGCCGGCCACATCGGCCCGACCCGCGCGGCGGGCGGGCGCACCACCCCCCGCCGGTCCTCGTCACGGCACCGTGACCGTGAACTCCGCGGTCCGCACCACTCCGGCGACCTGGAAGTCGAGGTAGAGCCGGTAGCGGCCGGGGCCCGGCGTGGTCAGCGAGAACCGCACCGCCCCGTCGACGAGCTGCGACTCGGGGTGCACGTGCAGGTAGCCGAGGTCACCCTCACGCAGCGCCACCAGGTGGCCGTACGCCCCGAGATAGCGCTCCACCGGGGCGGTGGCGCCGTCGGCCGTGATCCGGAACGTCAGCGCCACGGTGGCGCCCGCCTGCGGGGTGCCCGCGTACTCGACGGTGAACCCGCCCACGGTGGTCGAGGTGGCGGCGGCCGGCAGCGGGCGCGGGTCGTACCGGCCGGGAACGGTCAGGTCGACGCCGAGGGTCAACGCCGTCTGCGCGCCGGTGTCGGCGACGGTGGTGAAGTCGGCGTACGCGCGCCAGGTGCCCGGCTGGGGCAGGGTGAGCGGCACCGACCAGGTGCCGTCGGGCGCCATCGTGGGGTGCAGGTGCTGGAAACCGGTGAGGTCGCGACGCACCACGATGAGGTGCAGGGGCTTGTCGTGCACGACGGCGAACCGGGTGACCGGCCGGCGCTGCGCGTCCCGGATCTGGAACCGGAAGGGTTCCGCCCGCCCGGCGGTGAACCCGGTGGTCAGCGGGGCGAGGGTGTACCCGGCGGCGCTGATCGCCAGCCCACCGGCGTCCGTGCTCGCGGACCCGTCGGCGACGGCGCCGTGGTCGTGGGGCGCGGTGCCCGGCGGATGCGTGTGGTCGGTCGTCTCCAGGCCGACCGCCGTGGCGGCGCCGCCGGAGTTGAGCCGTCCCAGACCGAAGCCGAGCAGCACGGCGAGCACCAGCCCGCCGACCGCGAGGGCCAACCGGAGCGTGCTGCGGTCGGGCGCGGCGGAGACCTGGTCAGGCACCGCCGTCGCCCAGCTCGTAGCCGGCCTCGTCGACGGCCGCCCGCACCACGTCGTCGGGCAGCGGCCCGAGGCTGGTGACCGTGGCGGTCCCGTGGCGCAGGTCGACGCGGACCTCCCGCACGCCGGGGAGCGTGGACAGCTCGTCGGTGACCGCGCGGACGCAGTGCTCGCAGGTCATGCCGGTGACGGCGTACGTGCGGCTGACGGGCTGCTCATCCATGCCGCCCACGGTACCGCCGGGCCGGGCCGGGGCCCGCCGGTCTCCGGGCGGCGTGGCGACGGTCGCACCTCACCGGGCACGGGAACTTTTCCCACCCGCCGCCCGACGGGAACCGGGCGGCGCGTCACCGCGGCTCAGCCGGCGACGGCCAACGCGAGCGGCAGCACGTCGGGGGCGCCGGCGCGGCGGAGGGCGCGGGCGAGGAGCGTCATGGTCCAGCCCGAGTCGACCAGGTCGTCGACGAGGAGCACCGGGCCGCCCAGGTCGGCGAGCGCGGCGGCCAGATCGGCCGGCACGGTGAAGGCGTCGTGCAGCGCGCGTACCCGCTGGGCGCTGTTTCCCCGCGCGCCCCCGGCGGCCGCGGCGGCCGGCGGAAGCTGGCCGAGCAGCGGCAGCCGGCCGACCGCGGCGATCCGGTCGGCGAGCGAGCCGACCAGGCGGGGCCGCCGGTGGGAGCCGGCCGCCACGACGGCGACGGGCCGGCGCGGCCAGGGATCGTCGCCGTGCGCCCACGCCTTCAGCACCTCGACCACGGCGGCGGCCACGTCGTCGGGGACCGGGGCGTCGGGGGCGTCCGGGCCGGTGAGGGCGCGCAGCCGCGCGCCCCAGCCGAGGTCGGAGAGCCGGCCCACGGCCCGCCCCGGCAGCGCCTGCTCTGCGGGGGCGATGCGTCCCTTCAGGGGTACGCCGACCGCGTCCAGCCCGGTGGGCCACAGCTTCTTCGGCGGGATCTCCACGCCGGGGCGGCCGAGGAACGTCTGCGCGCCGGTCAGCGCCTCGGCCGACACGTCGGTGGTGAACAACGGCTCGGCGCACCGGTCGCACCGGCCGCAGTCGGTAGCGTCGGCGTCGTCCAGGCACTCCCGGAGGAAGCGCATGCGGCAGCTCGTCGTGGTCGCGTACTCCCGCATGGCCTGCTGCTCGGCGGTGCGTGCGGCGGCGACGCGGCGCAACCGGGCCTCGTCGTAGGTCCAGGGCTCGCCCGTGGCGAGCCAACCGCCGCGCACCCGGCGCACCGCGCCGTCCACGTCGAGGACCTTGAGCATCAGCTCGAGCCGGGCCCGGCGCAGGTCGACCAGGGGTTCCAGGGCCTGGGTGGAGAGCGGCCGGTCGGTGTGCAGGGCGGCCAGCACGGCCCGTACCTGCTCCTCGGGAGGGAAGGCGAGCGAGGCGAAGTAGCGCCAGATGGCCGCGTCCTCGGCACCGGGGAGCAGCAGCACCTCGGCGTGCTCCACGGCGCGGCCCGCGCGACCGACCTGCTGGTAGTACGCGATCGGCGAGGGCGGGGCGCCGAGGTGCACCACGAAGCCGAGGTCGGGCTTGTCGAAGCCCATCCCGAGCGCGCTCGTCGCGATCAACGCCTTGATCTTGTTGTCCAGCAGGTCCTGCTCGGCGGCCCGCCGGTCGGCGTCGTCGGCCTGTCCGGTGTACGCGGCTACGGCGTAGCCACGGGAGCGCAGGAACTCGGCGGTCTCCCCGGCGGCGGCCACGGTCAGCGTGTAGACGATGCCGGAGCCGGCCAGCCGGTCGAGGTGGTCGGCGAGCCAGGCCAGCCGGTGTGCCGGGCTCGGCAGGTCGAGGACGCCCAGACGCAGTGACTCGCGGTCGAGTGCGCCGCGCAGGACGAGGGCGTCGCTGCCGTCACCCGTGCTGAGTTGTTCGGCGACGTCCGTGGTGACCCGGGCGTTGGCGGTCGCGGTGGTGGCGAGCACGGGCGTGCCGGCCGGCAGGTTGCCCAGGAAGGTCCGCAGCCGCCGGTAGTCCGGGCGGAAGTCGTGCCCCCAGTCGGAGACGCAGTGCGCCTCGTCCACCACGAGCAGCCCGGTCGTGGCAGCGAGCTTCGGCAGCACCCCGTCGCGGAAGTCCGGGTTGTTGAGGCGTTCCGGGCTGATGAGCAGCACGTCCACCGCCCCGGCGTGGATCTCGGCGGTGATCTCGTCCCACTCCTCCAGATTGGCGGAGTTGATGGTGCGGGCGCGGATCCCCGCCCGCGCCGCCGACTCGACCTGGTTGCGCATGAGCGCCAGCAGGGGCGAGACGATCACGGTCGGCCCGGTCGGGACGCGGTCGCCGTCCCGGTCGCGGTCCCGGCCGAGGTCCCGGTCGCGCAGCAGGGCGGTGGCCACGAAGTAGACGGCCGACTTGCCCCAGCCCGTGCGCTGGACGCAGAGCACCCGGCGCCGGTCGACCACGAGCGCCTCGATGGCCCGCCACTGGTCCTCGCGGAGCCGGGCGTGCTCGCCGGCCAGCCGCCGCAGCACCGCCTCGGCCCGCTCCCGCACCGCCACCCGATCCTGGCTCATCCGGCATTTCTACCAGCGACGACCGACGACACCATGCCCGCCGCCGGAGATCCTGGTCAGGATTCGGGCGGGGCCGCCGGCCCCCCGGTGCGAACCGACATCGGCGGCAGGAAGACGAGCAGGTCGCGGAGGGGTTCGGTGAGGTTGGGCGGCAGCATGCAACGGCCCGCGAGCTCCTCGATCGAGGCGTACGGGCCGCGTAGCCAACGGTCCACGGCCAGGTGCCGGCACTGGTCGGCACTCAGGCCGGGCAGCCTGGCGAGTACGTGCTCCGGTACCGAGTTGACGTCGATCAGGCCGCCGTCGTCGAAGGAGCGGGGCAGGTCGGGACGCCCGATCCGCAGCTCGCCCCGGGCCGCCGGGTAGTGGTAGAGCAGGTAGCGGGAGTGCTCGCGCCGGAGGCGACGCTCCTCCTCCCGGCTCTTGGCGATGCTCTTTCCTCCGGTGAGCGTCGCCCAGACCCCGCGGTTGAGCACGATCACGTGTGCCGCCCCGACGAACAGACTGATCGCCGCCAGCCCGACGAAGAGCGCCGCCGTGGCCATGGGCGGCTCGGCCTCGGGATTCTCGAGGTCGAGCAGGGACAGCTCGACGACGACCAGCGCCAGGTAGCCGACGCCGGCGAGCGCGAGCCGCCAGCTGCGCCGCCAGGCGGCGTACGCGAGCATCACCAGCCAGGTCGAGCAACCGAAGGAGAGCAGGACGAGGAGGGTGCCGACGACCGTGGCGGTGGCACTCGCCCACCGGGGCGCCGTGGTCCCACGCCGTGTCCCGCGCTGCGACGGCACCGGGTCGGTGAGCGGGGAGGGCGTGGGCGCCGGTGGGACGTACGGCGGAAGGGACGCCGGGTCGACGGATGGCGCGCCGAGCGGCGGCGGCACCGCGGACGTCGGCAGGATCCGCGCGTCGGACGGCGGCGCGGCCGGGCCACCGGGCGGAGCCGCGCCCTGTCCGGCGGGTGCCGGCAGCACGGTCGGGTGGACCGGCGGCTCGGCGGACATGGCCGGCGGCGACACGGGCGGAGCCGGCGCCGCCGGCGGCGGTTCGGGCGCTGCCGGCACGGCGGGCGGCGTTCCGGGCACGGCCGGCGACGATGCGGGCGCCGCGGGCGACGATGCGGGCGCGGCGGGCGACGATGCGGGCGCCGCGGGCACGTCCGGCGGCGGGGCTACGGCAGGCTCGGCGGGCGACGCCGCCACCTCCGCGGCGGGCAGCAGGGTCGGGTCGGAGCGGAGGATGCGCCGGTGCAGCTCCTGGAGCCCCTCACCCGGTTCGATGCCGAACTCCTCGCGCAGCAGGTCGGCGTGATCCCGGTAGGCGGCGAGCGCCTCGGCATGCCTGCCACTGCGATACAGCGCCAGCATGAGCTGGTGCCGCAGCCGTTCCCGCAGCGGGAAGTCGGCGACCAGCTCCACCAGCTCACCGACCAGCTCCCGGTGCCGGCCGAGGTCGAGGTCGAGGTCGGCGCGCGTCTCCAGGGCAGCGGCCCGCAGCTCCACCAGCCGATGCCGCGCCGAATCGAACAGTGGACCGGGCAACCCGGCGAACGGTTCACCGCGCCAGGACTCCAGCGCCGACCGCAGCTCGGCGACCGCCTGTGCGGTTCGGCCCTCCGAGCGCAACCGCTGCGCCCGCCGCACATCGCGTTCGAACCGCACGGCGTCCACCGACTCGGGCGGCACCCGCAGCAGATAGCCCGCGTCGGTCAGGGTCAGCACCTGCCCGGGCGTACGTGGGGAACGGCCCGGCTCCAACACCCGACGCAGGCCGGCCACGTACTTCTGCACCACGTTCGGGCCGTTCGCCGGCGGGTCCTCCGGCCAGACCGCCTCGATGATCTGCCCGGTGGGCACGGGCCGGCCCGGCGAGAGCAGCAGGACCGCCAGGACGGCGCGCTGTTTGCCGGGCCCGGTGTCGAGCTCCCGTTCGCCGTACCAGGCGCGCTGGGGACCGAGGACCTCGAAGCGCAGCGTTCCTGACATGCGAATTCCCGCTCCTGACAGCCCCCGTTCCCGTCGGCGGCAGCCGCACGACAGTCGGACCGCAGCACCGGCAGTCCGACCGAAGCATAACCGCAGCGATTCGGCAGCGACGGCCCCCAGCATCGTCATCGGCAACCGCCGGAACTGCGAGAAAGAGAACCGCGATGACAGAGCGCACCCGTACCGTCGGATTCCTCCGTCGGGCCACCGTCACGAGCGCCGCCCTGGCCGTGGCCGCCCTTGCCGGCGGCTGTGGACCCGGCGGTGGGACGGACCGGGCGGCCGAGCCGGGGCAGCAGCCCAGCGCCGCCATGACGCCGAAGGAGGCCCTGCTCGCCGCCGTGCCGGACGGCACGGAGGGAACGATCCGCTTCTCCGGGCGCGATTCCTCCAGCACCCTGTCCGGTGTGGTCGACCCGGCCGCGAAGGGCGCCGAGATCACCACCGCGGTCAAGGACGCCGACCTGGGTTTCACCACGACGCTGTCGTTCCGGATCGTGGCCGACGAGGCCTGGATGAAGGTGAAGTTCAGCAACACGAAGGGCCTCACCGGCTTCCCCAAGCTCCCGGACCGGTGGCTACGGCTGGACCGCGCCCGCATCACCGACGCCGAGAGCGCGCCGGTCTACGAGGGCGCGGACCTGGGCAACGCCGGCCCGCTGATCGAGGCGGCGACGGAGGTGAAGGAGGAGGCCGATCGCCGGTACGCCGGCACGATCGACCTCACCTCCGGCGAGGCGGCGAAGGTGCTGGACGCGGAGGAGATGACCGCGCTCGGTGCGAAGGCCGCGGCCGTGCCGTTCACGGCGCAGGTCGGCCCGGACGGCAATCTCGCCGCGCTCTCCCTCCAGGTGCCCGCCGCGGGTGGTCGGAAGGCGTACGAGTACCTGGTGCAGTACCGCGACTACGGCACCGCGCCCAAGGTCACCGCGCCGACCGGCACCGCCGCACAGGAGGCGCCGGCCGCGGCGTACGAGTTGCTGAACGGCTGACCCACCACGGTACGAGGGAGGCGACGCGCCCACACGGGGGGCCGCGTCGCCTCCCTGCCGTCAGGTGCCGCTCCTCCCCGGAGACCTCCCCAGGGAGCGGCGCAGCAGGGTCAGGCGGGGGGTGAGGCTGGCCAGGCCGCCCGGGAAGAAGTACACGGCCAGGATGAAGATCGTGCCGAGCACGAACAGTGGCTGGGAGAGCGGGCGGCTGAGCACCGCGGGCAGCGAGTCGACCGCCGCCGAGCTGCCGAACGCGGTGAGCCGGTGGTCCAGGTACATGTAGAGGATGCCGCCGAGCACCGGTCCCCACCGGGTTCCGGGCCCGCCGAGCACCACCATGACCAGCAGCGACAGCGTCAGCTCCGACGAGGTGATGTGCGGCGACGCCCCGCCGACGATGAGGCAGTAGACCACTCCCCCGGCCGCCGCGAGCCCGCCGGCCAGCGTGAACGCCACCAGCTTGTAGCGGTACGGGTCGAGGCCGAGCACGCCGATGCGCCGCTCGTCGTCGCGCAGGCCGGCCAGCACCCGCCCCGTCGGCGAGCCGCTCACCCGGTGCACCACGAACACGACCACGGCCAGGTAGGCGAGCGCCAGCCAGTACAGGTTCACCGTGTTGGTCACGCCGACCAGCCCGGCGGGCAGCCCGGAGACGTCCAGGGGCAGGCCCTCCTCGCCGCCCGTCAGCCCGCCGAAGTCGCGGGCCACCAGGATCGCGCCGACCTGCGCGAAGGCCAGCGTCACCATGGCGAACGCGATCCCGACCGTACGCAGCGCCACGGCGCCGAGCAGCGCCGCGAGGATGGTGCCGCCACTGATCGTGAGCAGCGCCGCCTGCCACAGCGGCAGTCCTGCCTTCGTGACGAGCACGTCGGTGCCGTACACGCCGGCCGCGAAGTAGAGCGCATGCCCGAAGGAGAGCATCCCGGTCCGGCCGAAGAGCAGGTCGTACCCGGCGGCGAGACCACCGAAGACCAGGCAGATGGCGAGCAGTTGCAGGGTGCCGGGAGAGTTCAGCGGACCCTCGAAGATCCCGGGGAGCTGCACCGTCGAGTACGGCAGGATCGCCGCGACCAGCAGCGCGACCAGCGGCAGGAACGGGCGTGCCCGGTGCCACCGGCCCCGCCCCGGGGTCAGCTCGGCGGGCACCGCCGCGGGCGGAGCGGGTACCTCGGGGCTCTTCACCTCGGTCATGCCGTTGCCACCTTTCCGGCGATGCCCTGCGGGCGCAGCAGCAGCACCACGGCCAGCAGCCCGACCACGCAGATGTCGCCCAGGCCGGAGGTGCCGTAGTAGTTGACGAACTGTTGCAGCAGGCCGACGGCGACCGCCGCGTACGCGGACCCGAGCACCGAACCCATCCCGCCGATGACCACCACGATGAACGCGAAGATCAGCAGGGAACTGCCCTGCCCGGGCGAGACGGTGCCGAAGTAGACCCCGCCCAGCGCCCCGGCGAGCGCGGCGGCGGCCCCGCCGATCGCGAAGACCAGCGTGAACGCCTTGCGGACGTCGATGCCGAGCGCCGTGACCATCTCCCGGTTCTCGACCCCGGCCCGGATCACCAGGCCGTAGCGGGTCCAATGAAGGAAGGCGAGCAGCGCGCCGAGCACCAGCACGGCCGCGACGATCAGCAGCAGGCCGCCGTTGGGCACCTGCGCGCCGAGGATCCCGGTCACCCCGCGCGTCCACTCCGGCCTCGGGAACGGCCGGGCGTCGGCGCCCCAGGCGGCCTGGAGCAGGGCCACCCCGGCCAGCGACAGGCCGACGGTGACGAGCACCTGTTCGATGGTGCGCGAGTAGAGCGGGCGGATCAGCACCAGTTCGACGAGGACGGCCACGAGGGTGCCGGCGGCCACCCCGAAGGCGACCGCGAGCACGAACCCGAACCCGTCGGCCCCGGCGCCCGGCAGGTTGCCCGCCGCCCACCACGTCGCGTACGCCCCGACGCCGAGGAAGAGCCCGTGCGCGAAGTTGAGCACGTCGGCCAGGCCGAAGACGAGGGAGAGCCCGGAGGCCACCAGGAAGTAGAGCGCCGCCAGGCCCAGCCCGGTCAGCGTCAACAGGATCACGGTGCCCATCAGTGCGCGTCCTTCCCCGCCGCGGCGGCCCGGCCCGACGCGTGGTGCGACTCGCCCGTGCCCACGCCGAGCAGGGACTTGGTGAGCGCCGTCTCCAGCAGCAGCTCCTGCGCGTCGCCGGTCCAGGCCACCTGGCCGGCGGCGAGCACCACGGCGTCGCGCGCGAGCCGCCGTACGACGGCCAGGTTCTGCTCGACCAGCAGCACCGGCACCGCCTCCGCGACGCGTTCGAGCACCTCGGTCACCTCGGTGACGACCTTCGGCGCCAACCCCTTGGTCGGCTCGTCGACCAGCAGCAACCGGTTGTCGTTGAGCAGCACCCGCCCGATCGCGAGCATCTGCTGCTGCCCGCCCGAGAGCGAGCCCGCCCGTTGCCGTCCGCGCCGCTCCAGCTCCGGGAAGAGCGCATAGACCTTGTCGTACGCCGGGGTCGTGCCCCGCCGTTCGGCGAGCCGCAGGTTCTCGGTGACGGTGAGGCCGGCGAAGACGCACCGGTCCTCCGGCACGTAGCCGAGCCCCCCGCGGACCAGCCGGTACGTGGGGCGGGCCAGCAGGCTCTGCGCGCCCATGCGGATGGTGCCGCGCACCTCGCCGTTGCGCGGCGTCAACCCGACGATCGCGCGCAACGTCGTGGTCTTGCCGACGCCGTTGCGACCGAGCAGCACGGTCACGCCGGTCGGAGCCACCGCGAACGAGACATCCTGGAGGATGTGCAGCCCGGCGATCCGGACCGACAGGTCCTCCACGGTGAGAACCGGCTCGTTCCTCGCGCTCACAGTGACTCCCCGAGGTAGGCCTCCTGGACGGTCGGGTTGGCCATGACCGTCTCCGGGGTGTCGCAGGCGAGCAGCGCCCCGTGGTGCATCACGGCGATGCGGTCCGCCAGCTCCAGGATCACGTCCATGTGGTGTTCCACCATGAGCACCGAGCGGCCGCTGTCCCCGGTCAGTGACCGGATCACCGTCACGAGTTCCGGCACGTCCTCGGCGCTCACCCCGGCCATCGGCTCGTCGAGCAGCATGACGCGCGGCTCGCCGGCGAGCAGCAGCGCGATCTCCAGCTTGCGCTTCTCACCGTGGGCCAGGGTGCCGGCGAGCGCCGTACCCCGGTGGGCGAGGCCGACCCGGTCGAGCGCCGCGTCGGCGGCGGCGGCCACCTCCCGGTCGGCCGCCGCCCGCCGCCACAGCTTCATCGAGCCCCCGCGGTGCGCCTGTACGGCGAGCCGGACGTTCTCCCGCACGCTGAGCGAGCCGAAGACCGACGACGCCTGGAAGGTACGGCCGAGCCCGAGCCGGGCCCGTCGGTGCGGTGGGAGGGTGGTGATGTCCTGCCCGTCGAGGGTCACCCGACCTTCCGTGGCCCGGCGCAGGCCGGTGATCAGGTTGAACAGCGAGGTCTTGCCGGCGCCGTTCGGGCCGATCACGCCGAGGAACTCCCCGGGCGCCAGGTCGAGGTAGACGCCGTCGACGATGGCGACCTCACCGATCCGCCAGGTCAGACCGCGGGTGGCGAGCATCAGGTCAGCCCTTCATCGCCACGACCGGCGGCGCGGTCTCGTCGCCGGTCAGGCTCTTCTGGGCGGTGGCCGTGAACTCGGTGCCGCTGCCCGTGAGCTTGGCCTGGTACATGGGCTGGAGCAGGGCGTGGTCCTCGGCGCGGACCGTGGTCTTGCCCTTGATCCCGTCGAAGCTCCAGCCCTCCAGGGACTTGACCATCTTGTCGACGTCGTCCCCACCCTCCTGCACGGCGCGGACCACCATCTGGGCGGCCGCGAAGCCGTCGGGGTGGAACAGGTCGACGGTGCCGACCTTCGCCTTGAGCGCCTTGGCGGCCTCGGTGTCGCTGGCCCCGTCGAAGTAGTGCGACAGGAAGGAGATCTTGGTGCCGGCCGCGCCGAAGGTGGGCCAGGAGGCACGGATGTCCAGGCCGGTGACGACCGTCGTGGACGAGAGCACGCCCTGCTGGTCGAGGGTCTGCCACATGGCCGGGGCGGTGGTGCCGGCCCAGGCGACGAAGAGCAGGTCCGGCTTGGCGGCCTTGATCTGGCTGGCGAACGGGGTGAACTCGGTGGCGCTGGCCGGGGCGCGCACGCTGCTCACGGTGGCGCCGGCGCCACCGATGACGGTCTTCACGGCCGCCTCGTTGGCGTCACCGAACGCGCCGTCCTGCGCGAAGACGACGACCTTCTTGCCGGCCGGGTCCCCGATGAACGACTTCGCGGTCACCACGTCCTGGTAGGACTGGCGGCCCGAGCGGAAGGTGTACTTGTTGGCGCCGGTCACCGCGTCCGTGGCGGCCGGCCCGGAGATGAAGAGGACCCTGTTCTGCGCCGCGATCGGCGCCACCTGGAGTGCCACGCCGGAGGCCGTGGAGCCAGCGATGATCTTGGTGCCCTTGCCGATCAGGTCCTTGGCGGCGGAGACGGCCTTGGCCGGGTCACCGGCGTCGTCCAGCTCGGTGATCTCGATGGCCCGGTCCCCGACCTTGTTGGTGCCCTTGGTCGCGTAGTCGAGCCCGGCCTTGAACCCCTCGATGTACTGCTTTCCGTAGCTGGCCAGGGCACCCGACTGCGAGTACACCAGACCAACCTTGATCGGGGCGGCGCTGTCGCCGCCGCCGGAGGCGGTGTCCTGCGGGCTGCCACAGGCCGTGGCGGCCAGGGCCGCGGCCATCATCGTGGCGGCGGAGAGGAACGCCCGCCGCGTCGTCCGGACCGTCATTGCGACTCCACGTGAGGACTCGGAGGGAGGGAACTCATTGTCGGCTCACGCTAGAAGTGACGTCACCCACGGGCTATGTGGTCGCAACACACAAGTAACAGAAGTAGGGTGGCCTGCCCTTACAGCGGCCCGCCCATACCCGCCTCCGCGGCCGCGCCGCGATGGGCGTCACCACCGTTCCCGTCGGACGTCATGTGTCGGCCCCGGCCATCGACCGCGGTGCCGGGCCACAGGGCCCGTCGTGGTCGGCCGGGCGCGGGCAGCGGCGGCCTCCGTCGAGCCGCGTGTCACAGAAGACCCGATGGCGTACGAACTGCGCGTCCTCCTCCGACACCGTCGTCTCGCCCGGATCCACGTCGGGCAGGAAGCCCAGCGCCCGGGTGATCGCCCGGGCGAACCGCTTCGCGGCGGCGAGATCGCGGGCGATCACGGGCAGGTGCACCACGAACCGCTCCCGGCTCATCCGTTCCCCCCTGCGGGCCGATCGGCTTGGAGGCGGCCCGGCCAGCGGATAGGGGACGCAGGCCGGGCCGCCGGCCCCGCGACCGCAGCCCACCTCGGCGGTACGACCACGGAGCCCATCTGACGTCCGCTCCCGAGGCTTGCCGAACCAACCGGAGCCGGACGCTGTCAACCTACACCAGTTACTTGTGTAGGTCGACCCCGTGCCGTCACGACACGATGGCTTGTTGCAGTTACTGGTGTAGGCCGGCATGATCGGAGACGCCGAACCAAACCGGAGTCTCCCCATGCCCACAGCTGAAGCGCCATACCGCCGGATCGCCAACGACATCACGGCGAAGATCAAGAGTGGTGAACTGAAGCCTGGCGAAAAGCTGCCGTCGACACGCGAGCTGGCCGAAGCCTACGAGGTCCACATGAACACCGCCTCCCGGGCGCTGTCACTTCTGCACGACCGTGAACTGATCACCGGGCACCCTGGGCGCGGCACCTACGTCGCCGACCGCCCGGCGCAGTAGCACCGACGCGCTGTCGCCCTGCCCCCGTCGACACCTGCCCCAGCCGACGCTGTCGACCTGCCCCAGATCTGGGGCAAGCCGGGGCCGGCGTCCGAAGGGGACCGACTTTTCCCCGATCAGGGTTGTGGATCACCGCGCGCCCGGCTCACGCTCACCCCGTGCGCCCCCGCACCCCGCCCGCGTTCGAACGCCCCCGGACCCATGATCCGCACAACTTCAGAGATGTAGCGGCCTCAGACCGCGCGGGAGGCAACTACATCCCTGAAGTTGCGCACACACCGCCCCGACGCGGCGGCGAGCAACCACATCCGGGGGGCGTCGACAGCCCGACCCGGGCCACAGCCCCTCCCACCCGACACCACACACCCCCACTCACCGCGCACGTCACACCTCCCACGCCGACGAGCCACCCACCCCGCGCAAGATCCGCACAACATCAGAGATGTAGCGGCCTCAGACCGCGCGGGAGGCAACTACATCCCTGAAGTTGCGCACACACCACCCGACGCGGCGGTGAGCAACCACATCCAGGGCACGCCGACGGGAGCAGCGAGAAGGGGGCTGGCCCGTCACCGAGGGGGGTGGTGACGGGCCAGCGGCTCACGTGATGCTCGGGAAGGTGTCAGGCGATACCGGCGCGGGCGGCCGCCGCGGTGTCCGGCTGGTCGGTGAAGACGCCGTCCAGGCCGAGGCGGAAGAACAGCTCGTACTCGCTGGTGATGTCGCCGCGGGCGTTCGGGTCGGTGCCGATCCGGAAGTCGACCGGCAGGAACTGGTTCTCCACCCGGAACGTCCAGGCGTGCACGATCAGGCCCTCGCGGTGGGCGTCCCGCACGACGGTGGTGGGGGCCAGCAGCTTGCCGGCGGCGTCCCGGGGCACGATGAGGTTCTTGTTGGCGCCGATGCCGTCGGCGTACGCGGCGATCCACCTCAGTCCGGCCGCCGACGCCAGGTCCTGGTAGTTGCGGGCGTCACCGGCGACCGTGAAGTCGTACGGGCGGCCGGCGGCGTCGAGCAGCTGCGCCAGCCGGACGTCGGTCATCCGGTTGAGCCGGCGCAGGTTCGCGGTCTCGAAGGACTGGATGATGACGGGCGAGTTCGCCCGGGTCAGCTTGTTGGCCCGCAGCACCTTCACGAGCGGCTCCTCGAGCGCCAGCCCGATCGACGCGAAGTAGGTCGGGTGCTTGGTCTCCGGGTAGATCCCGATGGTGCGGCCCCGCGCCCGCCCCTCGGTGCGGGCCAGGTCGATGACCTCCTGGAGGGTCGGCACCTCGAACCGCCCGTCGAACGCGGTGTTCGTGACCCGCACCTGCGGCAGGCGCTCCTTGGCGCGCAGCGTCTTCAGCTCGGCCAACGTGAAGTCCTCGGTGAACCAGCCGGTCACCGCGACGCCGTCGATGGTCTTGGTCGCCTTGCGCCCGGCGAACTCGGGGTGTGCCGCCACGTCGGTGGTGCCCGAGATCTCGTTCTCGTGGCGCGCGACGAGAACGCCGTCCCTCGTGGATACCAGGTCCGGCTCGACGAAGTCGGCGCCCATCCGAATCGCCAACCGGTACGCCTCGAGGGTGTGCTCCGGCCGGTAGCCGCTCGCGCCGCGGTGGCCGATGACCAGCGGCTGGTCGCCGGCCCGGGCGGCCGAGAGGTCGGCGGCCGAGCGGCCCGCGGCCGGCTCGGCGGACGCGGCCATGGTCGGCACGGCGACGGCCGCGGCGAGCAGCGCGCCGGCCACGCCGAGGGCGGAAAGGGTACGTCGCAACGCGGTCTCCTGTCGTCGGGGGGACCGCCTCAGGAGACCGCCTTCGATTGACCGGCAGTTGGTCGTCGACTGGCCGACAGGTGAATCTCCGGATTGCGCGTTCGGCCACCCCGCTACCGGCACGAAAGGAAGATTGTCTGGTGCGCCGGATCTTCCGTCATCCCGTACGCCTGGTGCCGTTCGGGTTCCTGGTGCCGATCCTGATCGGCACCGGGCTGCTGTCGATCCGCCCCGCCACCATCGAGTACCAGCGGCCGCCGTTCGTCACGGCGCTCTTCACGGCGACCTCCGCGCTCTCGGTCACCGGCATGGCGGTCAACGACACCCCGAACTACTGGTCAGGTTGGGGGCTGCTGGTCATCACCGTGCTGACCCAACTGGGCGGCCTCGGCATCCTCTTCGTCGCGGCGCTCGTCATCCTGGCCGTGTCCCGCCAGCTCGGACTCCGCAACCGGCTGCTCGTGCAGGCCGAGACCCAGGCGTTCGGCATCGGTGACGTGGCGCGCCTGCTCCGCCGGATCACCGTGACCGTCTTCGCCTGCGAGGCGGTGATGACCGCGGTGGTCGCCGGGCGCCTGTGGACGGCCTACCACTACACACCCGGGCGCGCTCTCTGGACCGGCCTCTTCCACGCCGTGCAGGCGTTCAACAACGCCGGCTTCGCCCTCTACACCGACGGCCTGCTGGCCTTCTCCCAGGATCCCTGGGTGGGCCTCCCGCTGGCGTTCGGCGCCATCGTCGGCGGACTCGGGTTCCCGGCGCTCTTCGAGGCGGTCCGCGAGTGGCGGAGGCCGGTCCGCTGGGCGGTCGCCACCAAGCTGACCATCTGGGGCACCGTCACGCTGCTGACCTTCGGCTTCGTCTGGGTGCTCCTGTCCGAGTGGACCAACCCGCTGACCATCGGCCAGTACGGCATGCGTGGCAAGGCGCTGGCTGCCTTCACCCAGGTCGCGCTCAGCCGCACCGGAGGGTTCGACGTCATCAACATCGATTCGCTCCAGGAGGAGAGCTATCCCCTGTTCGTGGCCCTGATGTTCATCGGTGGCGGCAGTGCCAGCACCGCCGGCGGGATCAAGGTCTCGACCTTCTTCCTGCTGGCGTTCGTCATCTGGGCCGAACTGCGTGGCGAGCCCGACGTCTCCGTGGGCCGGCGGCGGGTGGCCACGGCGAGCCAGCGGCAGGCCCTCACCGTGGCCCTGCTCAGCGTCGCGCTGGTCGCGCTCGGCACCGTGGCGGTGATCCTGCTGACCGAGGGAACCCGGTTCCACCAGGCGCTATTCGAGGTGACCTCGGCGTTCAGCACCACCGGCCTCAGCGTCGGGCTGGCCCCGTCGATGCCGGAGAGCGGGCAGCTCGTGCTCACCCTCCTGATGTTCATCGGCCGGGTCGGCCCACTCGCCCTCGGGTCGGCGATCGCGCTCAACACCCGCCACCGGCGGTACCGATACCCGGAGGAGCAACCCATTGTCGGCTAGGACCTCGAACGACGACAGCGTCGCGGTGATCGGGCTGGGCCGATTCGGCGCGCACCTGGCCGAGTCGCTGGCCCGGCTCGGGCACGAGGTGATGGCGATCGACCGCAACCCGGAACTCGTGCAGCGCTGGTCGGACCGGCTCGACCGGGTGGTACAGGCCGATGCCACGGAGGAGGACGCGCTCCGCCAGATCGGAATGCCGGACATCCCGCGTGCCGTGGTGGCCATCGGGGCGTCCGTCGAGGCCAGCGTGCTCACCGTGCTGGCCCTCGTGGAGGTCGGTGTGCCGCGGGTCTGGGCGCGGGCCACCTCGGCGGAGCACGCCAAGATCCTCTCGTCCGTGGGAGCCCACCACGTGGTCTTTCCCGAGGCGGAGACCGGCGAGCGGGTGGCCCATCTGATCGTCACCCGGATGCTCGACTTCATCGAGTTCGGCGACGACTTCGCCGTCGCCAAGGTGCGGGTGCCGGGCGCACTCGTGGGACGGTCACTGGCACAGATCCGGCCGATCGACCGCTACGGCGTACGGGTGATCGGCGCGAAGCTGCCGGGCGAGCCGTTCCGGTACGCCTCGGACACGACGGTGCTCGACGCGGGAAGCGTGCTGGTGGTGGAGGGCAGCATCGAGCAGGTTCAGGGCTTCGCCGGCCTGGAGTGAGGGCCACCCTTACCCGCCTTCACCCTTTTCCCGGACCACCTCCGGACTTCCCCTTCCCGGGCTCGTCCGCCTTCGGGGGCTTGGGCGGCTTCGGCGGCTTCGGCTTCGCGCCGCCGCCGGAACTGCCGGACCCACCGGACGTGCCGGAATTGCCGGACCCACCGCGCGTCGTGGTCGCCTTCGTGGCCGGCGCCTTGCCGGCGGCCGGCGACGTGACGGTGGCCGGCGTCGGCGCGGCACCAGCCACCCCGGACACCTGCACCTGGCACCGCTCGCCGCCCACGGTGAACGTCACCGGCAGCGGGTTGGCTCCCGTGTACCGGCCGGTGAGGCTCACCTTCTCGGTGGCGCCCGGTGCCAGGGCGGACCGGTCCGCAGGCGGGCGTACGACCACGGCCGACCCCTCCTGGCTCGCCGAGGCCGGGGTCGCCCGGGTCACCGTCTGCTCGCCGGGAAAGGTGAAGTTCATGGCCCAGTCACGCAGTTCCCGGTCGCCGGTGTTCGTCAGCGAGAGGTCGGCGCTGAAGTCCTTGCCCGAGTCCGCGCGCATCGCGTACGTCACCTGGCACGCGGGCGGCTTCTCCATCCCCATCCGGGCCTCGGTGGGCTGCTCGGTGCCGCCGCTGGCCGGGCTGCGCCCGGTCACCCCCCACAGCGCGGCCGTGACCGCCACGAGGCCGGCCGCCGCGGCGCCCGCCTCCAGCCGCCGGCGCCGGGTCACCGACCGCTTCTGCCGGGTACGCGAGAACGGAAGCGCGTCGGTCTCGGCCGACCAGGGCAGGATCGTCGTGCCGACGTTCGCCAGCGAGGCCGGGTCGACCGGTCCGGCGGCCGGTGACACGGGCACCACGGCCAGTACGCCGGCCGCGTCGGCGAGCGTCCGGGCCAGCTCGGCGGTGGGCGGCCGTTGCTCGGGGCGCTTGGCGAGGCAGCGGCGCACCAGGTCGGCCACCTCGTGGGGAAGCCCCGGCACCGCGGGCATCGGCTCCGGGTCGTTGTACATGTGCGCCCGCAGCATCTGGGTGGTGGTGCTGGCCTGCCAGGGCAGCCGACCGGTGAGCATCCGGTAGAGCAGCAGCCCCACGGCGTACACGTCGGTGGCGGGTGAGACCTGGCCGTTGTCGAGCCGCTCGGGCGCGAGGTACGCGGGGGTGCCGAGCAGCGTGCCGTCGGCGCCCTTCTCGCTCTCCCCTACCAGGGCGGAGATGCCGAAGTCGACGACCTTGACGCCGGTCGCGGTCAGCATGACGTTGCCCGGCGTGACGTCCCGGTGCACGACCCCGCGCGCGTGGGCGGTGGCGAGCGCCGAGGCGACCTCCGCCGCGATGGTCACCGCCTCCCGCCAGGGCAGCTGCCTCTCGCGGCCCAGCCGGCTGCTCAGCGAGCCGCCGTCGATCAGCTCCATGACGACGTACGGCACGGTCACCCCGGCCTGCTCGGCCTCCCCGTAGTCGTACACGTTGGTGATGTTCGGATGGCAGAGCCGGGCGGCGGCCTGCGCCTCGATCCGGATGCGGTGCCGGAAGGCCCGGTCGGCGGCCAGCCGGGACGCGAGCACCTTGACCGCAACCTGGCGGCCGAGCACCTCGTCGTAACCGCGCCAGACCACGGACATGCCACCCGCGCCGAGCTGTTCGATGAGCCGGTAGCGCTCACCGAGCGACCACATGCCGTTCCGGTCCCCTCCACCCATGGTGGGGGTTGTTGCCCGGAGCCGGCCCCGCTACACCTCAGTGGTCGAAATCGGTCCGCACGTCACTCGTTCAGGCGGTGGCCAGGAGCTGGTCGACGGGCGCGTAGTCGTCGGTGAGCACCAGCGCGTCGCCCACGAAGTCGTCCAGCTCGGCGTCGGCGATCAGGCTCGCGCGGGAGTCCACCTCGGCGAGCCGCCCGCGTACCGCCTCCAGCGGCAGCGGCGCGTCGGAGGCGACGATCACGAAGTTGGAGCCGTGCTCGCCGGCGATCGCCTCGGGCGGCCCGATGAGCGCCACGTGCCGGAACTCGGCGCCCACCGTGGCCAGTTCGCTGCGGATGAACCGCAGCGGCGGGTAGTCGATGACGTTCTGGATGTAGATGCCGTTCGGCCGCGTGACCCGCTGGATCTCCGCGGCCATCTCCCGGGTGGCCAGGTGCCACGGCACCACGAGGTGCCCGAACGCGTCGCCCACCACCAGGTCGCGGCTGTCGGTGGCCTCCGCGGCGACCAGCAGCCGCGCGTCGCCGGCCACCGCGCGCAGCGCCGGCCCCTGGCGTACGCCGAGTGCCTTCTCGCCCAGCTCGATGAGCCCGCCGTCGATCTCGAAGACGAGGTTGTCGGTGCCGGGCCGCGTGGCCGTCAGGTAGCGGGGCATCGTGAAACCGCCGCCGCCCAGGTGCAGCGCGTCGAGCCGCGCCCCGGCCGGCGCGGCCACGTCGGCGACCGCGCCGAACCACTTCGTGTACGCGTACTCCAGGTGGCGCGGGTCGGCCAGGTCCACGTACGAGTGCTGCGCCGAGTTGAGCAGCAGCGTCCGCCCGCTCGCGCGGCCCGGGTCGGCCTCCACCTTCGCGCAGTGGTACGCCGTCTCCACGTCGCACGGGTTCGGCGCGACAGTGGTCAGCCCGGCGCCGACCAGCCCGAGCACGGCCAGCGCCGCCTTGGCCCGGCCGCGGCCGGGCAGCTCGGTGGCTGCCCGCCGGTGCAGGTACCAGCCGAGGACCAGGCCGGTGACCCCGAGCGCCACGGCCAGCGAGAGCAGGATGACCGTGCTGGGCAGCGCGGCCACCAGCACGAAGCCGGTGAGCAGGGTCGCCGTGATGCCGCCGAGGGTGCCGATGCCGGAGAGCCGGCCGACCACCTGGCCGGTGCGGCGCAGGTCGGCGAGCTGGAGCTTGACCACCAGCGGCGTGACCGCGGCGAGCAGCGCCGCCGGCACGAACACGGCCAGCGCCACGAGCAGCAGGATGCCGCTCGCGGCCTCGCCGCGCAGCACCTCGCCCGCGTAGCGCACGACGGGGAGCGTGACGGCGGTGGCGATGCCGGCGAGCACCAGCGCGGGCGCCAGCAACGGCCGCGGGTCGCGCCGGTCGGCGAGCCAACCCCCCGACCACGCGCCGTACGCGATGGCGGCCAGCGCGATGCCGATCACCGAGCTGGTGACCTGGAGCGTCACCCCGACGTACGGGCCGACGAGGCGCAGGGCGACGGTCTCCAGCACGAGGACGGCACCGCTGGAGAAGAAGACCAGGAACGCGGCGAGCCCGTTGGGCAGCGCACGGCCGGTGACGGGAACGGTGGACGCGGACGGGGCCGCGACGTCGGGCGGTGAGGCGCTCATCGTCGCGATGGTACGCAGCCAACCCGCCCCCGCGGGTCAGTACATCGATAGATGAACGTGGTTCGTGTGGCTGGCGGCCGGGCTGCCGCTGCCGCTGTAGGAGCGCCAACCCGTGCCGGGGTGCCAGATCTGCCGGTACCAGATCACGTAGAGCACGCCGAGCCGGTTGGCGTTGCGGACGTGCCACGCGGCCAGGTTGTCGCCGTACGCCTTGTCGCCGCCTGTCGCGTTCTCGTCCTTGAAGCCGCCCGCGGCGGCGGAGAAGTCACACGCCCGCCCCTTCGGGTGCTCGCCACCGCCGCCGCTGCGGTGGCAGGAGACGTAGCGGGTGTAGCCGGCCGCCTTGGTCTGCTGGAGGGCGTTGAGGGTGCGCGGCGTGATGCAGCCGGAGGTGGTCGGGTCGTCCACCGAGCAGGACTCCGACGGCCACGAGCCGTCCGAGTTGCGGGGCGCCGGCTTGGCCGACGTGGAGCTGCCGCCGCTGAACCCGCCGCTGCTGCCCGAGCTCACCTCGGCGAGCGCCGCCTCGGCCTCACGCTTCTTCTTCGCGATCACGGCGAGCTGCTTCTGCTGCTCCCGCACCTCGGCGTCGACCGCGAGCTTGGCCTGCTGCGCCTGCTCGTGCGCGGCGGCGAGCTCACGCAGCCGCTTGCCGTCCCGCTGGGCCATCAGGTCCAGGTTGGCCGCCCGCTCGAGGAAGACCTCCGGGGAGGCGGTGTTGAGCAGCATCGACGTCGGGGTGAGCCGCCCCATCCGGTAGGAGCGGGCCGCCACCTCGCCGACCTGCCCGCTCAGCTCGGTGACCCGCCCCTGGAGGGTGGTCAGCTCGGTGGTCAGCTGCTTCTGCCGGCGCTTGGAGTTGTCGAGCTTCGCCTTGGCCTCGATGTGCGCGCGGGCGGTGGCGTCCAGCGCGTCGCGCAGCTTCTTGCTCCCGCCCTCGTCCGGTTCCGCGTACGCGGGCACCGCACCGGCGCCGAGCAGCAGCGCGACGGCGGCGAGCAGGGCGATCAACGGGCCGCGGGCGCGACGCCGGCTGGGCACTGTCCTGGGCACGACTGCGTCCTTCCATCGACCGCCGGCCCCCGGTTGATCCTGCGCGGCGGCGGCACCGCCGGCGCCGGACGGCGGCCTGCTGGCGGTGACCGCCGGTCACGATACCGGACCAGACGCCGCCCGCCGGTCCCGTGAACGCGCGCAGCACGAAACATCGACGGGGCGTGTCGGCGTTGTCGCCGAGCGCGCGGATCAGCCGTCGAGCAGGGCCTCGCGGACCTCCGTCCACACCTGCTCGTTCGCCGCCACGAGCAGGCCGTGGCCCTCGTCGGCCGGGTTGTACTCGGTGCCGTCGAACCGGCGGGCGACGCCACCCGCCGCCCGCACGAGCAGTGTGCCCGGGGCGTGGTCCCAGGGCAGCGTCCGCCAGAAGAGCGCGAACTGCTGCCGCCCGAGGAGGATGTCCAGGTACTCCCGCCCGGCGCAGTGCTGCCCGGGCAGCAACTCGCCGATCCGGTCCCCGCCGGCACGCACGCGGTCACGGGCGGACGGCGGCAGGAACCGGGTCATCGCCACGCCGCGCAGCCCACCGGGTCCCGGCGGGGCCTCGATGGCGGGCACCGGTTGCCCGTCGACGGACGTGCCCGCACCGGCCCGCGCCACGGCGAGCGTGTGGGCCAGCGGGTCGAGCACCCAGGCGCCGACCGGCCCGCCGTCGCTGAGCAGGGCGACCATCAGCGCGAACGGGCGGCGCCCGGCAGCGAAGTTCGACGTGCCGTCGACCGGGTCGACGAGCCAGACGTCCCCGGCGCCGCGCAGGTGCCGCAGCAGCTCCGGGTCCTCGGCGACCGCCTCCTCGCCGACCACCACCGAGCCCGGCCGCAGTCGGCGCAACCCCGCCGAGATGAGCTGCTCGGCCCGGCGGTCGGCGACGGTGACGATCTCACCGGGCGCCTTCTCGGCGACGTCGGCGTCGTCGAGCTTGCGGAACAGCGGGAGCACGACCTGGTCGGCTGCCTCCCAGAGCAGCGCGCCGACGTCGTCGAGCAGGGTGTCAGCCACGCGGCGGCAACTTGACCACGCTGACGAAGAACTCGTCGATCTGGCGCACCACCGAGATGAACCGCTCGAAGTCCACCGGCTTGGTCACGTAGGCGTTGGCGTGCAGCTGGTAGCTGCGCAGGATGTCCTCGTCCGCCTGCGAGGTGGTCAGCACGACCACCGGGATCCGGCAGAGCTGCTCGTCCTTCTTGATCTCCGCGAGCACCTCCCGGCCGTCCCGGCGCGGCAGGTTGAGGTCGAGCAGGATCAGGTCGGGGCTCACGGCGTCCGCGTACTGGCCCTCGCGGCGCAGGTACGCCAGCGCCTCGGCACCGTCGGAGACGACGGTCAGCCGGTTGCGCAGCTTGTGCTCCTCGAACGCCTCCTGGGTCATCAACACGTCGCCCGGGTCGTCCTCGACCAGCAGGACCTCGATCGGGCTCTTGCCGTCTGCCGGCGCGGTCATCCCACCGTCTCCCTCATGCCACCCGTTCTACCGCCTTCCGGCGCTTCCTCAGCCCGGTCCGGCCCGTCCGGCTGCTCCGGCGGCCCGCTCCGGTCCCCGGCCGGGGCCGGCGCCGCCTCCCCGGTTTCCTCGCCGGCGGTCTCGCCGCCGTCGGCCGCGGGCTCGTCGGCCTCCGCCTGGACGTCCTTCGGCAGCGCGGGAAGCGTGAACCGGATAGCCGCGCCCTCCGGGACGTCGGTGTCCACCCAGACCCGGCCGCCGTGGTACTCCACGATCTTCTTGACGATCGCGAGCCCGATCCCCGTGCCCGGGTACGCGTCCTTCGAGTGCAGCCGCTGGAAGATGACGAAGATCTTGTCGGCGAACTCGGGCTCGATGCCGATGCCGTTGTCCTGGCAGGTGATCTCCCACTCGGCGCCCACGAGCCGGGCCGAGACGTGCACCTTCGGCGGCACGTCGTGACGGCGGAACTTGATGGAGTTGCTGACCAGGTTGGCGAGCAGGTTGGTGAGCAGCGGCTCCTCGCCCTGGATGACCGGCAGCTCGGACCAGGTCAGCTCGGCGTCCGCGTACTGGCGGGCGGCCTCGGTCTGGCCGGCCACGTCGCCCATCACTTTGTTGAGGTCGACCTCGGTGAAGCCGGCGGTGATCCGGCCGATGCGGGAGAAGGCCAGCAGGTCGTTGATCAGACGCTGCATCCGCTGCGCCCCGTCGACGGCGAAGGCGATGTACTGGTCGGCCCGCTCGTCGAGCTGGCCGGCGTACCGCCGCTGGAGGAGCTGGCAGAAGCTCGCCACCTTGCGCAGCGGCTCCTGGAGGTCGTGCGAGGCCACGTACGCGAACTGTTCGAGGTCCCGGTTGGAGCGGGTCAGTTCCTCGGCCTGCTTCTGCAACTGGCCGTTGACCCACTCGATGCGCTCCCGGGCCTCCCGCACCTCGGCGAGGTCGGCAGCGATCCTGCGGCGCATGGCGTCCACGTTGTCGGCGAGCTGCACGAACTCCGGCGGGCCGGAGCCGGAGATCACGTGCTGGAAGTTGCCCTCGGCGACCTGCTCCACCTCGCGGGCGAGGACGGTGATGGGGCGCACGACCGTCCGGTCCAGCGAGAGCAGCAGCAGCGCGCCGGCGATCACCACCACCAGGGCGGCGGCGACCAGCACCACGGCCAGCAGGTTGCCCGTACGCCGGACGTCCCGGGCGTTGCTCTCCCGGGCCTGGAGGATCTCGGCCTGGAGGTCCTCCACGGCGGCGCGGACGTCGTCGAACTGCTGGCGGGCCGCCTGGGTGATGAGCGCCTGGCCGGCCGCCGTGCCCCTCTGCTCCGTCGTCGTGACCACGGGGACGGCCACCGCCTGCCGCCACTGCTCGGCCCGGCCCTCGACGTCGTCCAGCTCCTCGCCGATCTGCGGGTAGTCGTCCAGGAGCTTCCGCATCGAGGCGACCCGGTCGCGCTCCTGCTCGACCCCGGCGGCGTACGGCGCCAGGTCGTCACGGTCGCCGCTCACCGCGAAGCCGCGCACCGCGGTCTCCTGGTCCAGCAGGGCGTTGAGCAGCTCCTGCGACTGCACCCGCAGCGGGCCGGTCTCGTTGAGCAGCGCGTCGACCTGGGTGCGGTTGCGGGCGGCGAGGACGCCCTCGACGACGGCCAGCCCCGTCAGGAGGACGGCGCCTACCACGAGCAGCGCGACCACCCGCTGGCGGAGGCCCCAGCTGCGGACATCCAGCCTCACCGGCCACCACCCCGGGTGAGCAGGAGCATGGCGACGTCGTCGGCGAGCGGGCCGCCGTTGATCTGCTCGGCCCGCCCGACCAGCCAGGCCGGCAGGTCGGACAACGGCACCGCCCGGCTGTCCGGTTCGTACAGGAGCTCACTGAGGCCGGGCACGTCGAGCCGCTCGTCGCTGTCGCCCACGCGCCCCTCGATCAGGCCGTCGGTGTACATCAGCAGGGACCAGTCCTCGGTGTCGAATTGAAGGTCGTACGCGACCGGCGGGCGAGGCCGGACGCCGAGCAGCAGGCCACCGGGCGCCGGCACGGGCGACACCGCGCCGCCGGCGAGCAGCAGCGGCGGCGGGTGACCGGCCAGCCGTACGGTGGCCCGGTTGGCGGCCAGGTCGAGCCGAGCCGTCGCCACGGTCGCGAAGATCTCCTGGAGCCGGCGCTCGCTCATGAGCACCTGCTCCAACGCGGGCAGCACCTCGTCGTCGGACACGCCGGCCAGCACCAGCGCGCGCCAGGCGACCCGCAGCTCGACGCCGAGCGCCGCCTCGTCCACCCCGTGCCCGCACACGTCGCCCACCATCACATCCACCCGGTCGGGCCGAGTCTGCACCACGTCGTAGAAGTCGCCGCCGATGAGCGCGGCGTGCCGGCCGGGCCGGTAGAACGTGTGCACGGCCACCTGGTCGGTGGACATCAGCGGCTGCGGCAGCAGGCCCCGCTCGAGACGGGCGGACTCGGCCTGGCGCAGCTCGACCTCGCGCAGCCGGCGGGCGTTCTCGTCGGCGCGCTTGCGCTCGACCGCGTAGCGCAGCGCCCGCGTCAGCAGGACCCCGTCGACCTGGCCCTTGACCAGGTAGTCCTGGGCGCCCTCGGCGACCGCCACGATGCCCAGGTGCTCGTCGGTGCGCCCGGTCAGGACGCAGACCGCCGCGCCGCTGGCCATCTCCAGCACCTGGCGCAGCCCGTCCAGCCCCTGCGCGTCCGGCAGGCCGAGGTCCAGCAGCACGCAGTCGACGCCCATGATCCGCTGGCGCGCCTCGCTCAGGCTCGTGGCCACCAGGAGGTCGATCATCGAGTTGGTCTCGGCCAGCAGCTCGCCGACGAGGAACGCGTCCCCCTCGTCGTCCTCCACCAGCAGGACGCGGAGCCGCTCGCCCGGAGGAACGTGCGGATGCTGCCCGAGATCGCCCGGCACCCGGGGCACGACGGAAGGGCCGGCCAGGCCGGCCCCCCGGTACGGCCGGGTCACCGCCGCGAGACGCGGAAGATCGCTGGTGATGTCGGGCTCCTTCCGAGTGCCCTGCTGATCCTGTATTACACAACGGTCGCACACAACACGACCGCCTCGGTGCCGGCCCGCATGGGCCGGGTCACTACACGCTAGGGGACAAAGCGGGCCAGCATCGACCCGCGGGAGGCCACCGGTCCCGCCGGCGGGACGGCCGTCGCACCGGGCGTACCGCTGCCGGCCGGGCCGGGGCAGGATGGTGCCACCCTGGCCCCGTCCCCGAGGAGTCCCCGTGGGCGCACCCCCCACCCCGGCCGCGGACCGCGCGCCCGCCCACAACGTCGCCGGCGTGCCCGGCGCCGACCGCGCCCTGGCCCGGCCCCGACGGCGCCTGGTGGCCGCCGTCGCGGCACTCGTCGCCCTGGTCGCCGTCGGCGCGGGCAGCCTCGTGGACCTGCGCCCTCCCGCCCCGCTTCCGGTCGACGCCCCGGCCGACGAGTTCAGCGCCGGCCGGGCGTACCGGAACGTCGAGGCCATCGCGGCGCGCCCGCACCCGGCCGGCAGCGCGGCCAACGACCAGGTGCGCGCACACGTCGAGCAGGTCCTACGGGGTCTCGGCCTCGAGACACAGGTGCAGGACGCCGTGGCGCCGGAGGCCGGGCAGCTCAGCGGGGCGGCCGGCGGGGCCACCCTGGCCCGGGTCCGCAACGTGGTGGCCCGGCTGCCCGGCACCGACCCGACCGGGCGGGTCTTCCTGGTCGCCCACTACGACTCCGTGCAGACCGGCCCCGGTGGCAACGACGACGCGGCCGGCACCTCCGCGATCCTGGAGGTGGCCCGGGCGCTGGCCGCCGGGCCACGGCCCCGCAACGACATCGTCCTCGTGCTCACCGACGCCGAGGAGGCGTGTCTGTGCGGCGCGTCCGCGTTCGCCTCCGCCCACCCGCTCGCCGCCGACGGCGGGGTGGTGGTCAACCTGGAGGCGCGCGGGTCCAGCGGGCCGGTGATCATGTTCGAGACGTCCCGGGACAACGCGAAGCTCGTGGACGTCTTCAGCCGGGCCGCGCCGCACCCGGTGGGCACCTCCTTCGCCGTGGAGATCTACCGGGCGCTGCCCAACGACACCGACTTCACGGCGTTCCTCGCGGAGAACTTCGTGGGGCTCAACTCGGCGTACATCGACGGTGCGGCCGTCTACCACACCCCGCTGGACATCCCGGCGCGGATGGACCGGGCCAGCCTCCAGCAGCACGGGGACAACGCGCTCGGGCTGGCCCGCGAGTTCGGCCGGATCGACCTCACCGACCTGCGGGCCGGCGGCGACGCCACGTACTTCCCGGTGCCCGGCGCGCTGGTCCACTACCCGGGCTGGCTCACCCTGCCGCTCGCCCTGCTCGCGCTGGCCGCCGTGATCGCGCTCGGCTGGCTGGTCCGGCGGCGGGGCCGCAGCTCGGCGGGCCGGCTGGCCGCCGGCTTCGGGCTGGCGCTGGTGCCGATCGTGGCCGCCCCGCTCGCCGCGCAGGCGCTCTGGGCCGTGGTCACGGCGATCCGGCCCGGCTACGCCGAGCTGCTCGACCCGTACCGCCCGACCTGGTACCGGCTCGCCGTGCTGGCGGTCGCCGCCGCGGTCGTCCTCGCCTGGTACGCGCTCACCCGCCGCTGGATCGGCCCGGCCGCGCTGGCCGTGGGCGGGCTGGGCTGGCTGGCCGTGCTCGGGGTGCTGCTCGCCGTGGCGGTGCCGGGCGGGGCGTACCTCACCACCCTGCCGGCGCTGGCCGGCGCTCTCGGCGGCCTCGTGGCGCTCCGCACCCGCATCGACGGCCCGTGGCCGGTGGTCACCGTGACCGTGGCCGGCGCGGTGGGCGTCGCGATCCTGCTGCCCACGGTGGTGCTGCTCTTCCCGGCGCTCGGCATGGCGATGGCCGGGGTCGGGGCGCTCGTCGCGGCGCTGCTCGGGCTGGCCGCCCTGCCGGTGGTGGACCTGCTGCACCCGCAGGCCGGCGGGCAGCGCGGCCTCGTGGCGCTGCGGGCCCGCCGGCTCGGCGCGCTGCCGGCGCTCGCCGCCGCGCTGGCGGCGGTGGTCTGCGCCGGGGTAGGGCTGCGCGCCGACCGGTTCGACGCCGCGCACCCCGCGCCCACCCATTTGATGTACGCCCTGGACGCCGGCACGAACTCGGCCCGATGGCTCACCGACGAGACCGACCCGCAGCCCTGGACGAGCCAGTACGTGGACGGCCGCACGTCCGCGGCCGACTTCCCGGCCCTGGGCGACCACGAGTTCTCCGGTGGCCCGGCGCAGCCCGCGAACCTGCCCGCCCCTCGGCTGGACGTGCTCGCCGACAGCACCGCGGGCGGCGAACGGACGCTGCGCCTACGGCTCACCCCCCAGCGCCCGGTACGTCTCGCCAGCCTGCACGTCGACACCACCACCGCGACGGTGCTCCGCGCCGAGGTGGCCGGCCGCGCGGTGCCCGTCGAGGCGCGCGACGGAAAGTGGGGCTTCGGGATCGTCTTCCACGCGCCGCCGCCGGAGGGCCTCGAGGTGACGCTCACCGTCGCGCCGAAGGGCGAGCGGGTGGACCTGCGCGCCATGGACGCGAGCGACGGGCTGGACGGGCTGCCGGGCTTCCACCCCCGGCCGGCTGACGTCGGGATCGTGGGCTCGCACAGCTCGGAGATGCTCGCCGTGGCCCGCACGTACCCGGTCTGACCGGGCCTGGCCGATCGGCCGGGGGCTGGTGGGCTGGGGTGGCCGGGGTCGCCGGGGCGGCCGGGGCGGCCGGGGCGGCCGGGGCGGCCGGCTTCAAGATCCGCGCAACTTCCCGGAAGTTGTTGTCTCCCTGACTCGGGAGGCAGCTATTTCCGTGAAGTTGCACGGATCATGGCGATGCAGATCGAAAGTCGAGGCTCTCACCCGACCACCGTCAGCCGGGCGCCAGACAGGGCGGCGTCGACCAGGCCGTGGGTGCCTTTGCCTGACGAGCGCCGTACCGCCCCAACCGGAAGCTAGAAAACTTTGACGAGGCAGCGGATAGGTCCGTCAACCCCAGGCGTCTGTATCAGTGATCGAGGATCAAGGGGCGGGTTGATTGGACAAGGACGAGAGCGCACGGCTGACCGAGTTCGTGGCGAGCCGCACTCCCGCACTGATGCGGGTCGCGTACCTACTCACGGGAGATCCGCGCGGCGCGGAAGATCTCCTTCAAGCGGCGTTGGCTAAGACCATCGCGAAGTGGCCGACCCTGCGCAACGCCGACCCGGAGGGGTACGTCCGGGCGGTCATGTACCGGGAGCAGGTGAGCCTGTGGCGGCGGCTACGTCGATACCGGGAGATCCTCCGTATCTCTGCTGACGAGGGGATCGAACCGGATCCGAGCAGTGATACCGACATACGGCTCACCATGCGTGCGGCGCTGCGCCGGCTGCCGCCGGCGCAGCGCACGGTTCTGGTCCTGCGCTATTACGAGGACCTGACCGAGGCCCAGATCGCAGATGCCCTGGGCTGCTCCGTCGGCACCGTCCGAAGCCGAACGCATCGTGCGATCGGTCGACTACGCCAACTGCTGCCGGACGTGCACCGCCTGGAGGTGATGCGGTGACCACCGCGTTTGAAGACCTTATCCGCTCCACCCTCTCCGAACTAGCCGAGGAGGCGCCGACAGTGGCAGACCAGTTCAGCCGCGCAGAACGACGGGCCCGGCGACGCCGTCGCACAACCCTGGCACTGGGGGCGGCCGGCACGCTGGCCGCGGTGCTCATCGCTGCGCCGATCGCAATCGCTGCGACCAGTTCCGACAACCACCGTCCGACCGCGCCGACCGCACCGCCGACCCCGTCGGGCTACCCGACCGCACCGCCGACCCCATCCGGTTACCCGACCGCACCGCCGACCCCGTCGGGCTACCCGACCGCACCGCCGACCCCTACTTCAGTGCGATAGCCAGTCGGTGAACCACTAGGCCCCGGTCGTCCGAGATGACGCGCTCCGCGGCTCGTTAGCCAACTCGGCGGTAGCGCACCAGGTCGGGGAGCCGGGGCTCTTACTTCCAGCGGTATTGATCACCGGCGGCGGCGTAGTCGATCAAATCGGACGACATGGCCTTTGAGCTGCTGCCATGCCTGGCATTAATGGTCGACGATGGGTGCTGCGGGGCCACCTCGGACGGCCTCAAAACGGCATGATCTTGATGGCGCTTCCCAGCCTGCTGTCGTGAGCCTGGGTGATCAGCACTGCGGCTCGACTGCCACACACGATTTAGGAACGGGGTAGCGCTCGCCGCGCAGATCTGCCTCCTACCAGGACATACGCCCGATAGCCTGCCAGGGTCGCGCCTAATTATTCCGCAGATCCTGCGGATCTTGTCGGGCCGGTCGAACCTCTCCAGGTGGCGGTCCAGCTCGCGGCCCACCTGACGGCTTCGCCAACCTGGTCGCCGTCACGGTTGGGCGCGGCGGATCAGCAACCGGCCGCCGAGCAGTAGCACGACTCCGCCGCCGAGTGCGGTGCCGCCGATGATCAGCCCGTCCCGCAGCCCACTTTCCTTACGCCGCACCATTTCCTCGTAGCTGACCGACTCACCCTGCCCGTTCCGAATGATGTGGCACCGGTTGTCAGGGCGCATAACCTTCCCATCACACGTCGGCGGTCCGCCGTCGGAGCTGAGCACGCCGCCTAACAACGCGACCAGTCCAGCACCCACAGCACCAACCCCGAGAGGCAGCATCAGCACGCCAATCACCGCCATCGCGATCCGACCGGCTGCCATTGCGACTCCCTTCGCGCTTACAGTGGGCGGGCGCGGCGCTTCCAGCCGTCTGCGGCCAACTCTAAGGCATCCGGCGACCCGGTCGAGTTGCGGTGCATGTCGATGATCGCCTCGCGGAAGGCGCAGCGCACACCGCGGTCAAGGGACGGGCAACGCCTGATCCGCACATACGAGTCAGTCCCCTGGCGCTGGTCCAACCCTTGGTCCTCATGCCGGACCGGGTGCCCCGGTCCGCCGTCGTCCGCTGATGCTCGCTGGTTTGGCTGCTCGCTTGGCTGCTCGACCGGCAGCCTCCTGGCTACTGGCCTTTGAGTTGTAGCGTCCGCTGCATGCCTCGCATCATCCGCCGCGCCGTCAGTCTGGCCATGATCCTCTCGGGCGTGCTCATGGGCACCTATGGCGCACAGACGTTCGCGACGGCCGTGGGCCTGGCCGGCACCGGCGGCACACTCACCGTCGCTTCCTGCCGGGTGGACATTTCCTACAGCGACAGTGACCGCGACGCCGAGGACCGCTACGAGACCCGGCGATGCTCGGGCAAGTTCACAGCCGACGACGGCTCGGCCCCGGAGCCTCAACGAGAGCTTGCCAGCGACACAGCGCACCCGGGCGACCGAATCAAGGTCCGCGACAACGGCACCGTCTATCTGGAGCTGGGCGCAGGATCGGTGATCGCGGGCGCAAGCATGGTCTTCATCGCCCTCGGATTGACACTGGGGGGAGTGCTCGGACTTGTGACCGGCCAATTCCCTCTGCGCGGTTACGAGGGCTACCGTTTCTACACCGCCATCCATGCCCTTCCCTATGGCCGCGCTGCCTTCTGGGCATGGCTCGGGGTATTGGCTGCGGGGCTGATCGGCCTCGTGCTGACGGAGGTGCTCTGACTGACGAGCGATCCTCCTGCCAAGCGCCCAGACGTTGAAGCGGGACTTAGAGCCGCTGCCTCGCCATCAGCGCGAACGGCTCCCAACGCCTGCTCACACGACGTCTCGGGTTGCCAACGTTGATGGCTAGTTCACGACCTTTCACGATGTCTTGTGCCCCGAATGTGCCCCACACTGCCAGGGGGCTCTCTCGAATCGCCCTGGCCGGCGGTGGTCGTGACCTTGCGGCCAGGCGGTCACTCTCCCCGCCAGTTCCCGTCAATCCCCCGCTGCGACCCATCGACCTGCCATGGATCTGGCACGCTTCGCCCTCGTGAGCGTGGCTGGCCGACCCGGCCGATGCCGGCCGGAGGTCGCCAGCGGGCCGGGCCCACCCCGGACACCCTGGGACAGCCTGGGACACCACGATCGCTACAAGCGGCTACTGAGGAAACACGACAGTCGGCTCCCAGATGTAGAGATATAGACTGGTGCAGGAGCTTTGATGCCCGTCGCCCTGAAATGCCGTCTCTCGTCTGCCATCCCGATGCTCCTATGGAGGTCAAGGGGCGATTGCGGCGAAGTCGGCGCGTAGGGCGGTGTAGACGTCGCGGACGATGTAGCGCTTCAGGCAGCGCAGGATTTCCTGCTTGCTGAGGCCTTCGGTGATGCGTCGTTGCAGGTAGGCGCGTGTGCGTGGGTCGTAGCGCATGCGGCAGAGTGCGATGGTGTGCAGGGCGTGGTTGGCGCCGCGGTCGCCTCCGCGGTGCAGGCGGTGGCGGCGCACCCGTCCAGAGCTTGCGGGGATGGGTGCTGCGCCGCAAAGGTGGGCCAGCGCCGCTTCGGAGTGCAGTCGGTCTGGGTTGTCGCCGGCGGTGGTGAGCAGCTGGGCCGCGACTTCGGGGCCGACACCGAACAGGGCCGTGGTGCGGGGCGCCGCTTTCTGGACGAGGGGTGTCACCTGCCGGTCGAGGGTGGTGATCTCCTCGGTGAGGGCGGTGACCCTGCGGGCGAGCCCGACCAGGGCTGCGGCGGTGGCGTGCTCCGGCTCGTGAAGTCTGGCCGGGTCGTAGGTCAGTGCGGCGGACCGGTTGACCAGCACGGCGGCGCTGACCCTGGTCAGGCGGGCTCGCAAAGGCTCGGGGGCGGCGGCGACCAGGCCGCGCATCTGATTTAGGGCGGCGGTGCGGGCCTTGACCGCTCCTGGGCGGGCGACCCTGAGGGCGCGAATCGCCTCGACCGGCCCGGTGCGGGTCTTCGGGGTGCCCATCGCGGTGCCGGCGAGGGTGGCCCGGGCGGCGGCGACAGCGTCGATCGGGTCGGACTTGCCCTGTGCGCGACGAGCGCGGCGGTCAGGCCGGTCCACCTCCACGACGGCCATCTTCTTGCTGGTCAGATAGCGGGCCAGCCCGGCCCCGTAGCTGCCGGTTCCCTCCACGCCCACGGCCGCGACCCGCCCGAAGGAGCGCATCCAGGCCAGCAGATCGGTGTAGCCGGCGGTGGTCGCCGGGAACTCGGCGTCGCCCAGGAGCCCGCCGGTGCTGTCGATGACGGCGGCGTGGTGCGTGTCGCGGTGGGTGTCGATACCACCGATGACCGATCGCTTCTTGGCTGCCATGCTGGTGGGGTCCGCCTTTCTCGGTCGAGTCGAGAACACGTGGACACGTCACCGGTCAGGCGATGCGGACAACACAGTGGTGGGTGCCTCTCGCACAGGCTCCTATCAAGTCACGACGCCTGACCGGTGACATTGCCGGGGCCACCGAGCTGGCCGACGAATCGGGATCAGGACAGCAACCGTCCGTCTGCCGGTGAGTCAGACCAACCCGGCGACCCACCCCACCATCCTCACTGTCTGCCGTCGACCCGCCCCTCTTGGGGAGCGGGCCGCCGCCCGGCCCGCCACGACGGGCGGACCTTGACGGCTCGTACGGACGCTGGCGGGTCGGGCGGTGGTCTGCTCGGCTCGCCCGGGTCGATGGCAGGCGGGATGGCCCCGCGCAACCACCCACGGACCGTGACGCGCCGACGGAGCCCCGGTCATCCTGGAGCCGGAGCGCCCCCGCCGGAGGCGCAGTAGCCGCAACCCCGCGCCCGCCGCCAACTCGCCGACGCGGCTGGCGTGCGCTCCCTTGCGTCGCGCGGGCTCGTGGCCGCGCGGCCCGGCCGGCTGCCGGCCCACCGTCCCACGGTCAACGGCCTTTCCGTTCTGCGGCGGCCCCTTGGGCTCCCCGCTCTCCGCGCCAGCCGCCGGGCATCAGGCGTGACGGCCGCAGAGCGACAGCGGCAGCGGCCGGCGCGCGCCCAGGCGGCGGCGCGTGCGGCCCGCCAAGGGCCGCCTTGACGACGTACAGAAACTTTGAACAACTTCGCCGGCAGCCGGCCAACCCGAACAGGTGTTCGACTAGGCTTCTCCGGGTGGAGGTACGCGGTCGCTGGTGGAACGGGAGCTGGGACCGCATAGCCCGACGCGACATCTGGCTGACATCAGACGGTCGGGCCTGGCGGGTTCGTGGCCGCCTCGGCGGTGATGAAGGGCGCGAGGTCATCCACGACTTCGCCGACGAACGGTCTGCGCGCGCGATGGTCGAGCAGATGATGAGGGCGTCGAGCGGGACGTGGCGCGATCTCACCGAGGCTTTGCGGCAGGAGTCCAGCCGCCGGCGCAGTGACTAGTGCGGTGACCACATACGTTTGCCGGCTCTCAGTTCGGTTGCCAGTGCCGCGGCGCGGTCCAGGCGGCGATACGGGCACGCCGCCAGTCATGGTCTGGACCCGGTGCGGCGGACGTCCGTGGAACCGCATTAGCATCGATGCGGCGCGGGCGGGGCACTGCCCGACCGGAACGGGGGGCCAGTGGGCGCGGCGAGACCGGCATCGCTCTGGCGGTGGGTCGGCGTGCCCCGGTGGATTCGGGTCGTCGTGATCGTCGCCGTCTGCGTCCTCGGGTACGGCGGGATCGTCCACCTGGGCGACCTGCTCGGCGTCCGGCCGGGCGGTCCCAGCCCGTCCACCCCCACCTGGCTGATGCTGTACTTCACCTCGCTGACCGTGTTCGATCCGCTCGCGGCACTGTTGCTAGCGCTGCGCCGGATCGAAGGGCTGCTGCTCGGCTGTGCCGTGTTTGGCAGCGACGCGGCGGCGAACGGGTACGCCAACTACGTGCTGGACACCACGCCGGGGATCACGCCCGGCCGGATCGGGCAAGCGGTGATCACGGCGCTTGCGGTCGCCCTGATCGCGGCGGCGCCCACGGTCGCGCCCTGGCTGCACGGGCCGAGACGTGCCGGCGAGTGCGCTATCCATAGACGTCATCGGGTCTGATCGGTCAGGCGGCTTTCGTGCGGGGTCGGCCCCAGCGGTGTTGGCGTTCGCTGCGGACTCGGGCGCGTTCTCGGCGTTGAGCGGCGAGGACGTCGGGGTGGCGGGCGTTGGTGTTGCGCCAGCGTAGGTGTTTCTACAACATCATCGCCGTCGAGGGTGAGCCCCTACCGCCTGTCCCGGCGGACGGCGCCCGGCGTGTCACCAACCCGGTGAACGTTCATGGACAGCCCCACTAGCCGCGTCTGAGTGGCTATCGGGTTTCCTACCTACGATGGCCGTACCGTCTCGGGAGGAGGCATTCATGGGGGAGCGCGCTGGCCTCGATCCGTTCCTGAACGGGCTGGACAGTCCGATGTTCGTCGTCACCACTGTCGACCCGCGATCAGGCGAGCGTGCCGGCTGCCTGGTCGGCTTCGCCTCGCAGTGCAGCATCGAACCGGACCGGTTCGTGGTGTGGCTCTCGCAGAACAACCACACGTACCGAGTCGCCATGCACGCTGACTGCTTAGCCGTGCACGGTCTGGCCGCCGACCAGCGGGCTCTCGCCGAGCTGTTCGGTACCGAGACCGGTGACGAGGTGGACAAGTTCGCCCGGTGCTCGTGGCGACCAGGCGGCTCGGGTGTTCCCATTATCGAGGACTGCCCGCGCCGGTTCGTCGGCAGAATCCTCGACCGGACTGCATGGGGCAACCACACTGGTTTCTTGCTCGAACCCCTGTCGGCTGCGGGTGAGCCCGACCCGCCTCCGCTGATGTTCTCCGCCGTCGCGGACCTGCGCGCCGGTCACAAGGCCTAACGCGCGTACTCCTCGATTCTGCGGCTAGAGCTGCTTCCAGAGGTCCCCAAGCGCGAGAGCGCGTGCCTCGATCAGTTGCATACGAGGCAACCACTCGCTCGGCTCGGTCCAGTTGGCCTGGCCGGTGATCTGGTCTGGGTGCTTCCGGTAGAGCAAGCCCGGTTCGGCGATGAAGAATCCGTCCGCAACGACTGACGCCGCGAGTAACAAGCCGGTGTCCTCGCCACCGGGTAACGCCATCCACCCGCCTAGCGCGAGTGCTAGCTCTCGTCGAATGCACAGCGTGGCCGGATGGACCGGCAGTCGGTAGTTGTTCTGCTGGAAGTAGCCGAGCACATCAGTCCGTCGCAGCTTCCCTCCGGGCGGGTCCGCGTGCTGCCACCCGACCGTCGATCCGTCCGGCATCAGGTCAAGGACACTCGATGTCGTCCAGCTAACGTCCGCCCGGTTAGTCAGTGCATCGATCTCCCGTGCCAGCGCACCAGAGGTGAGCTGGTCGTCGGCATCGAGAACTCTCAACAGGGCGCCATCGCTACGGGCCATGGCCATGTTGCGGGCGACGCCCGGACCGCCCGGCCTGCCGGTTGCAACCCGGATGCGAGGGTCCGCGGGCAACGCGTCGGCCACCTTGCCGGTGCGTCCGTCCTCCTGGACAAGCCACTCCCACGTCCACCCGTCTGGCAGCTCCTGCAAACACAACGATTCGTATGCGCTGGCCAGGTAGGGAATGCTCGGCGGGTGAACCGGAGTGATGACTGAGATCTTCACTCAGACCACCGCGCAAGCTTCGTGGTGTAGACGAACTCCGAAAGGCGGCAAGTCGCGGGAGGTCCCTCTACCGCGTTCGGTGGCCGCCAGGTTGAGGCGGCATGCCGAGGATTGCCCGCCGGTCGCAGTGACGCTGCCCTGGGGAACTCTGACGGGCGAGCCACGAACCGTCGAGCTGTACCTGACCACCCCCGCCGGGACGGCGCTGACCCGCTCGATATTCAACTCCGGCGTTTGGAAACCCGCCATCCGCGCTACCGGCATCCCTGACGACCGGCACAACGGCATGCACGTGCTCCGGCACACCTACGCCTCGGTGCTCCTGGATGCCGGGGAGAGCATCAAAGCCCTGTCGGCATACCTGGGCCACGCGGACCCCGGCTTCACCCTCCGGACCTACACCCACCTACTGCCGACTAGCGAGGACCGGACCCGCCGGGCCATCGATAAGGCGCTCGGCGAGGACCAAGCCGACGAAGACGGCACGGAAGCCCGTGACGGCCTGGAAACGGCATGATCATGGTTCACCGGCCGTCCGTGGGGCTTGCGATGCAGGTCAGAGGGCGTTTCGTCACTACTTCCAGCGGAAGTGCACGAAGAGGCGGCCGAAGTTCTTCGAGTCCTTCTCCACCCGGTGGTAGAGCTGCTTGACGTCCTTCTGGTCGAGGAACCGCAGCACGCGCTTCTTGAGCTGCCCGGAGCCCTTGCCCGGAATGATCTCCACGAGGGTGGCCTTCTTCTCCACCGCCTCGTCCATGATCCCCCGGAGCGCACGGTCGATGTCGTGGCCCTTGTTGAAGATGTCGTGGAGATCGAGCTTGAGCTTCACCCGTCCATCCTAGGCGCGGCCGGGAGTCGACCCCGGAAACGTCGAAGGGCAGCCCAGCAGGGCTGCCCTTCGTCCGGTTGCGCCGCCGACGGCGTTTCAGTGACCGTCGCCTACGGCGTTTCAGCGTCCGCCGCCCACCCGGGTCTCGACCCGGCGCAGGGCCGTGCGGTAGTCGTCGTTGCGGCTGTGCATGGCGGCCGCGATCCGCAGGTGCCGGAGCGCGTCGGTGTGCCGGTTCAGGCGCTCCAGCGTCCGGCCCAGCACGTGGTGCGCGTAGTGGTCGCTCGGGTCCCGGTCGACCAGCTCGCGCAGCTGCTCCTCGGCGCGGTTGAGCTGGGCGGACTGGAAGTACGCCCGGGCGAGCAGCTGCCGTACCGAGGAGTTGTCCGGTTCGGCCTCGACGATCGGCTCGAGCAGCCGGGCCGCTCCGGTCGGGTCACCGGCCTCGAAGAACAGGGTCGCCCGCCGGTACTCAGCCAGGAGATCCATTTCGACCCACCCCCTCGTCTCACGTCGTCTTTTCCCCGACGCTGGCACAACACCGCCGAATCGGCGAGTGTTCCCCCGGCGGCAGGGGGCGGCGGACCGCCCGCCGGTCAGGCCGGACGGGTGGCCGCCAGGTCCCAGGCGCGCACGCCACCCACGATGCCGGCCGTGTTCGGCACCACCACCACGTCGTCGCCCATCCGGGCGAGCTGCTCGGGGCGGATCAGGCGCGAGTTGCCCCCGCCCAGGTAGAGCCGGTCCCAGCGGAACACCGGCCGCAGCCCGTCCACCACCCCGCGGACCCGCCGGGACCAGAACGCGTCGCCGAGCCGGCGGCGTTCCGGCTCCCCGATGTAGGTGTCGTAGGTCATGCCCCAACGCACGGGCGCGTGCGACAGCTCCAGGTGCGGCGCGAGCACCCCGCCGTCGAAGAGGGCGGAGCCGAGCCCCGTGCCGAGGGTGAGCACGAGCTCCAGCCCGGTGCCGGCGACCACCCCGGCGCCGTGCACCTCGGCGTCGTTGAGCACGAGCGCGGGCACCCCGAACGCGTCGGCCAGCGCGGACCGCACGTCCCACCCGGACCACTCGGCGAGCAGGTCCGGGTCGATCTTCGTACGCGGCCCGGCCCGGGTGACGTAGTGCGGGGTCGCCACCACCACGCCGTGCCGGAGCATGCCGGGCATGCCAACGGTCACCCGGTCGGCCGGGGGCAGCTGGGCGCCGAGGTCGAGCAGGGTCTTGACGAAGAGCGCGGTCGGCAGCGGGTACGGCGTGGGCACGCGCAGCGGACGCGTCCGCATCGTTCCCTTCGCGTCCAGGACGGAGGCCTTGATCCCACCGCCGCCGCAGTCGATCGCCAGAGTGGTCACCACCCGTGCAGTGTGCCCCCTTCCGAGCGGGAACGGCGGTACCGGGCCGGATAGGCTCGCCTCCTCATGAGCGCCACGTTGATCGTCAAGGACCTCTCCGCCGGGCACGGCGACCGTCCGCTCTTCTCCGGGCTGGACCTGGTGGTCGCGCCCGGGGACGTGGTCGGGCTCGTCGGGCCGAACGGGGCCGGGAAGTCGACGCTGCTGCGTACCCTCGCCGGGCTGCTGCCCGTGGAGGCCGGCAGCGTGACGCTGAGCCCGCCCACGGCGAGCATCGGTCACCTGCCGCAGGAGCCGGACCGGCGTCCGGGCGAGACCGTACGCGGCTTCCTGGCCCGCCGGACGGGCGTGGCCCCGGCGCAGGCCGCCCTTGACGCCGCCACCGAGGCGCTCGCCGCCGGGGCGGACGGCGCCGACGACCGGTACGCCGACGCGCTGGAGCGCTGGCTCGCCCTCGGCGGCGCGGACCTGGAGGAACGCGCCGAGCAGGTCGCCGCCGAGCTGGGGCTCACCGTCGACCTGGACCAGGAGATGACCGGCCTCTCCGGCGGCCAGGCCGCCCGCGCCGGGTTGGCCTCGCTGCTGCTCAGCCGGTACGACGTCTTCCTGCTCGACGAGCCCACCAACGACCTGGACCTCGCCGGCCTGGAGCGGCTCGAGGAGTTCGTGACGGGGTTGCGGGCCGGCACCGTGCTGGTCAGCCACGACCGGGAGTTCCTGACCCGGACGGTCACCCGGGTGCTCGAACTGGACCTGCCGCAGCAGCAGGTCAACCATTTCGGCGGGGGCTACGCGGCCTACCTGGAGGAGCGCGAGGTGGCGCGCCGGCACGCCCGCGCCGACTACGAGGAGTACGCCGACACCCGCGCCGCCCTGGAGGCACGCGCCCGGTCGCAACGGGCCTGGATGGAGAAGGGCGTCAAGAACGCCCGGCGCAAGGCCACCGACAACGACAAGATCGGCCGGAAGTTCCGCGCCGAGGCGACGGAGAAGCAGGCGGCGAAGGCGCGGCAGACCGAGCGGCTCATCGAACGGCTCGACGTGGTCGAGGAGCCCCGCAAGGAGTGGGAGCTGCGGATGGAGATCGCCGCCGCGCCCCGCGCGGGCGCCGTCGTGGCCGCGCTCCGCGACGCCGTCGTACGCCGCGGCAGCTTCACACTCGGGCCCGTGAACCTCCAGATCGACTGGGCCGACCGGGTGGCCGTCACGGGCGCGAACGGCTCCGGGAAGTCCACGCTGCTGGCCGCGCTGCTCGGGCGGCTGCCGCTGGACGCCGGGCACGCCACGCTCGGTCCCGGCGTCGTCGTCGGCGAGGTGGACCAGGCGCGCGGGCTGTTCCTCGGGGACGTGCCCCTGATCGACGCGTTCCGCGCGGCCGTGCCGGACCTGTCGCCGGCGGACGCCCGGACCCTGCTCGCGAAGTTCGGCCTGCGCGCGGGCCACGTGCTCCGGCCGGCCGCGACGCTGTCTCCCGGCGAACGGACCCGGGCGGCGCTCGCTCTCCTCCAGGGGCGCGGCGTGAACCTGCTGGTGCTCGACGAGCCGACCAACCACCTGGACCTGCCCGCCATCGAGCAGCTGGAGTCCGCGCTGGCCAGCTACCCGGGGACGCTGCTGCTCGTCACCCACGACCGGCGGATGCTCGACGCCGTGGCCACCAACCGGCGGCTACGGGTGGACGCGGGGCGGATCGCCGAGGATTGATCCGTGCCTCCCGCCCGGGACGGGGGAAGAATGACCCCATGCTCAAGTGGGAGTACGCGCTGCTGATCCGGCGGCGGCAGGCCGCCACGAACGACCTCGGCTGGGAGGTCGTCTTCGTCTGGTACGGCCCGGACGGCTCGATGGTCGACGTCACCCCGTACGGGGACACCGCGCTGGCCCACCTGAACCGGGCGGGCGACCAGGGCTGGGAGCTGGTCGCCATGAGCGAGGACCCGTCGCTGCCCGGCAACAACGAGCTGCACCGTTACCACCTGAAGCGGCCGAAGCCGGCCGCTCCCCCGCCGCGGCAGCGGATGCGGATGGGGGGCCGGGCGCGCCGCGGGGTCGGGGGCTGACGCCTTCGGGCTTCGGGCTTCGGGCGCCGGGCTCCGGGTTCCGGGCGCGGCGGTTGTCTCCGGGGGGCGTGATGCCGCAGAGGCATATTTATGACTCTGCGGCATCACGCTCGCTCGGCACACCTGCCCCGGGCCGGCCCGCCGTTGGAACGGCGACGGGCCGCACCACCCGCCGTCGGCAGGCATATCGGACGGAGATGCGGGTAACGGGCGGCCGGAGGTGGCCCATGGTCGCGTTGGCACAGACCCCGCCGTCCGGCGACCGGCTGCGGGCGGTCGACGAGTTCCTCGCCGAGGCGTGGGCGGACGAGGCCGGCCACGACGACCGGTTGCACGGTCTCGCCGTCGAGGTGCGCTTCGACCGCGGGGTCGCGCACGTGACCGGCGAGGTCGCCGACCAGGCCGAGCTGCGGCTGGTGCGGGAGCGCATCGGCCGCCTCGCGGGGGTGTTCGGCGTCTGGTGCCGGGTCCGCGTGGGCGGGCACGATCCGGTGGTCGTCGACCTCGGTTGCGGGGCCACCAAGCAGTGGCCGGGCAACCTGGGGCTCGACATCTTCCCGGCGCCCGGCGTCGACGCCGTGGCCGACCTGTCCGGCTCGCTCCCGCTGGCCGACGACTCGGTCGACGTGTTCTTCGCCGTGCACATCCTGGAGCACCTGATCGACTTCCTGCCCCTCGTCGACGAGTGCCACCGCGTGCTGCGGCCGGGCGGCGTGCTGCACGTCATGAGCCCCTGGTGGGGGCACGTGAACGCGGTGGCCGACCCGACGCACGTGCGGCTGCTCGACGTACAGACGATCAAGGGCGTCTGCCTCCAGCGGCCCCCGGGCACGCCGCGCTGGTATCCCCTGCACGCCGGCTGCGACGGCGCGTCGATCTTCGCCGACCTCACGCCCGTCCCGGCCGACGCCGACCCACCGTCGAAGGCCCACCTGGCGCGCTTCTTCGACTGAGCGCGCTAGCGGCCCCGGGTGCTCTCGCGGGGCTCCAGGCGGTACGGGGCGGAGAGTTCGCGGGCCGGGGCGGCGGGGTCGCCGTCGATGCGGTTGGCCAGCAGCTCGACGGCGAGTCGGGCGATCCGCTCCTTGTCCGGGGCGATCGTGGTCAGCGTGGGCACCGAGAAGCGCCCGTCCTCGATGCCGTCGAACCCGGCCACGGCGACGTCCTCGGGGACGCGCAGGCCCGCCTCGTGCAGCGCCCGCAGGGCGCCGAGGGCGAGGGTGTCGTTGAAGCAGAAGACGGCGTCGGGGCGTACGCCGGAGGTCAGCAGGGTGCGCATGGCGGCCGCGCCGTCCGCGCGGTGCCAGGCCGGTGCGGGCGCCACGAGTGCGTCGTCGTAGCCGAGGCCGGCCTCCTCGAGCGCGACCCGGTAGCCGTCCAGGCGCAGCCGGGCGCTGGCGCCCTCCGGGGTGCGCTGCGAGCCGATGGCGGCGATGCGGCGCCGGCCGAGCCCGACGAGGTGGGTGGTGATCTCCCGGGCGGCGGCCACGTTGTCGATCACGACGTGGTCGGCGGGGCCGTGGTCGACGCGCTCGCCGAGCAGCACCATGGGCGTGCCGTCGAGGTTGGTGAGGTCGTCGGCGGTGAGCGCCAGCGGGCTGAAGATCAGGCCGTCGATGAGGTGGTCGGTGATGCCGGAGGCGACCACCCGCTCCTGCTCGCGCGCGCCACCGGTCTGGTCGATGAGCACCGTCCAGCCGAGTTCGGCGGCGGCCGTGACGACGTGCCGGGCCAGCTCGGCGAAGTACGGGATGTCGAGCTCGGGCACGGCCAGCGCGATGACGCCGGTGCGGCCCTTGCGCAGGTTGCGGGCCGAGAGGTTGGGGCGGTAGTTGAGCTCGGCGATGGCCTCCTCGACCCGGGCCCGGGTGTCGGGCCGGACGTGCACGTAGCCGTTCACCACGTTGGAGACGGTCTTCACCGACACCCCGGCCCGTTCTGCGACGTCCTTGAGCCTGTGCCGCACTCCGCAACCTCCCCGCTGCAACCACCGGCACTCTACCTCGTGAACAGGTCTTTACAACGTTGACTACAACGTTGTAGAAACCAGGGACACCGGGTGAGCGGTGACTACGGTCACCCGGCATCAGAAATGACGAAAGGTGACATTCGTGCGGACCGCGCAGCTCACGATCGACCCCGCCTTCGCGATCGGACCCGCCGACCGGCGACTCTTCGGCTCCTTCGTCGAGCACATGGGTCGGTGCGTCTACGGCGGGATCTATGAGCCCGGCCACCCCGAGGCCGACGCCCGCGGGCTGCGGCGCGACGTGCTGGACCTGACCCGGGAGCTGGGCGTCTCGGTGGTGCGCTACCCCGGCGGCAACTTCGTCTCCGGCTACCGCTGGGAGGACGGCGTCGGCCCGGTGGGCGACCGCCCGCGCCGGCTCGACCTGGCCTGGAAGACGATCGAGACCAACGCGTTCGGCCTGCACGAGTTCATGACCTGGGCCGACGAGGCCGGTGTCGAGCCCATGATGGCCGTGAACCTCGGCACGCGGGGCGTGCAGGAGGCGCTGGACCTGCTGGAGTACGCCAACCACCCGGGTGGCACCCACCTGTCCGACCTGCGGCGCAAGAACGGCGCCGAGGACCCGTTCGGGGTCCGGCTCTGGTGTCTCGGCAACGAGTTGGACGGCCCGTGGCAGGTGGGGCACAAGACCGCCGACGAGTACGGCCGGCTGGCCGCCGAGACGGCCCGCGCCATGAAGATGATCGACCCGTCGATCAGCCTGGTCGCCTGCGGCAGCTCCAACCGGCGGATGCCGACCTTCGCCTCCTGGGAGGCGACCGTGCTCGAGCACACCTACGAGCACGTCGACTACATCTCCGCCCACACCTACTACGACCCGTCCGACGGGGACCGGGCCAGCATCCTGGCCTCGGCCGTGGACATGGACAACTTCATCAACGAGGTCATCGCCACGGCCGACCACGTGGCGGCCCGGCAGCGGCAGAAGCGCAAGCTCAAGATCTCGTTCGACGAGTGGAACGTCTGGTACGAGTCCCGCCTCCAGGCCGACCTCGACCGGCGCGGCTGGGTCGAGGCGCCGGCGCTCATCGAGGACGACTTCACGGCGGTCGACGCCGTGGTGGTCGGCGACCTGCTGATCACCCTGCTCCGGCACGCGGACCGGGTCGGCGTGGCCTGTCAGGCGCAGCTCGCCAACGTGATCGCGCCGATCCGCACCCGCAACGGCGGGCCGGCCTGGCGGCAGAGCATCTTCCACCCGTTCGCGCTGACCGCCCGGTACGCCCGGGGCACGGTCCTGCGGACCGAGCCGGTCTCGCCGCGCTACGAGACGAAGCGGTACGGGGACGTCCCGGTGCTGGACACCGTGGCCGTGCACGACGAGGAGACCGGTGACCTGACCGTCTTCGCGGTGAACCGCGGCGACGCGGAGCTCGCGCTCGACCTGGACCTGCGCGGCATCGCGGGACTTTCCGGTCACTCCCACGTGAGCCTCGCCGCCGGGGACGACCCGGCGGCGACCAACACCGAGGCCGAACCGGACAGGGTGACGCCCCGGGAACTGAACACCCCCACCATCGACGCCGGCCGGTGCTCGGTGCGCCTGCCGGCCGCCTCCTGGAACGTGCTGCGCTTCGGAAACCGGCCCTGACCAGGCACACTTCAACCCGTCCCCCCAAGGAGAGATACGGCATGATCCACAACGAAATGAGCCGACGGCGGCTCCTCGGCCTCGGCATCGGCCTGGGCGCCGCGGCCACGCTGACGCTGGCCGGCTGTGGCGGTGGCGACGACTCGTCCGGCCCGGCGGCCGGAAACGGTGGCAAGGACTACACCGGCCCGAAGGTGGACCTGAAGCTGTGGAACGGGTTCACCGGCGGCGACGGTGAGATCTTCAAGACGCTGGTGAACCAGTTCAACTCCGAGCACCAGAACATCGCGGTGTCGGTGGCCACGTACCAGTGGGAGGACTACTACAACAAGCTCCCCGGCGCGGCCTCCAGCGGCAACGGGCCGGACATCGCGGTCATGCACATGGACCAGCTCGCCACCTTCGCCGCCCGCGGTGTGATCACCGAGCTGGACGACGTGGCCAAGACCCTGGAGCTGACCGAGGCGGACTTCGCGCCGACGGTCTGGAAGGGTGGCCTCTACAACAACAAGCGGTACGGCATCCCGCTGGACATGCACCCGCTCGGCTTCTACTACAACAAGTCGGTCATGCAGAAGGCGGGCCTCGACCCGAACAAGCCCCCGACGACCAGGGACGACTTCACGGCGGCGCTCACCGAGCTGAAGAAGTCGGGCGTCCAGGGCTTCTGGATCAGCCCGTTCCAGTTCACCGGCGGCATGTCCTTCTACTCGCTGGTGTACCAGTTCGGCGGCAGCCTCTTCGACGCCGAGGTGAACAAGGCCACGTTCAACTCGGACCAGGCCGTCGAGGCGTGCACCTGGATGGTCGACATGATCAAGCAGGGGCACTCGCCGTCGAACGTCGGCCAGGACGCCGAGTACCTGGCGCTGAAGAGCGGCAAGAACGCCTTCACCTTCAACGGCATCTGGCAGATCAACGACCTGAAGAAGAGCCCCGAGGTGCAGTGGGGCGTCGCGCCGCTGCCGCAGATCGGGAGCAAGCCGGCCGCCTGGGCGAACTCGCACAACTTCACGATCGTGAAGCAGCGGGCCAACAACGCCAACAAGATCTCCGCGTCGAAGGTCTTCATCAACTGGCTGAGCCAGCACTCCCTCGACTGGGCCAAGGGCGGCCAGGTGCCGGCCCGCAAGACTGTACGGGACAGCGCCGACTTCACGGCGCTGGCCGAGGTGAGCGCGCTCGCCCCCGAGCTGGAGTACGCGGCCTTCCCGCCGGCGACCCCCGGCCTGGGCGAGGTCCTCACGACCTTCTACAACTCCTTCAACGAGGCCGCGCTGGGCAAGAAGTCGCCCAAGCAGGCGCTCGACGACGGCGTGGCGAAGGCCAACAAGCAGCTCGAGGACAACCGCAAGAAGTACGGGAGCTGATTCTCCGTGGCGGACGTGATCGAGGTCGGGGCGGCGCGCGGTGACGCGCCGCCCCCGGCGGCCAGCGCTGCCCGCCGGCGCGCCTCGGCGGGCCGGACGGGACGGCTGACGCCGTACCTGTTCCTCGCGCCGTACCTGGTCCTGTTCACGGTGTTCGGCCTGCTGCCGATCCTGCTCGGGATCTGGCTCAGCCTGCACCAGTGGGACTTCCAGTTGCCCAACCGGCCGTTCGTGGGGCTGGACAACTACAAGGAGTTGTTCTCCAGCGACTCGGCCGTGTACGGCGACTGGTGGCAGAGCGTACGGGCCACGGCGATCTTCACCGTCCTGTCGGTGCCGCTGCTCGTGGTGGTGCCGCTGGGGCTCGCGGTGCTGCTGAACCGCTCGTTCCCGGGTCGGACGTTCTTCCGGGCCGTCTACTTCGCCCCGTACGTGCTGGGCGTCGCGGTGATCGGCCTGCTCTGGCGGTTCCTGCTCGACGCGAACCTGGGTCTCGTCAACCGGCTGCTCGGGGTGCTGGGCCTGCCGGCGGACACCCCCTGGGTCACGGACGTGCCGTGGGCGTGGATCTCACTGGTCGGCGTGACGGTCTGGTGGACGTCCGGCTTCAACGCCGTGATCTACCTGGCCGGGCTCCAGGACATCCCGCAGGAGCTGTACGAGGCGGCGAAGGTGGACGGCGCGACGGCCTGGGAACGGTTCCGCCACGTCACGCTCCCCGGGCTGCGCCCGGTGCTGCTCTTCGTCATGACCACGACGATCCTCGCCTCGGCGAACGTGTTCGGGCAGTCGTTCCTGATCACCCAGGGCGCGCCGGGCACGGAGACCCGCACCGTGGTCTGGTTCATCGTCGAGGAGGGGCTGCGCGACAACGACGCGGGCCGGGCCGCCGCCATGAGCATCGTCTTCGCGCTGATGCTGGCCGTGGTCAGCCTCGCCAACTTCCGCCTCTTCCGCTACCGGGAAGACTGAGGGGACTGCCATGACGACGCCCACGCGCACCACGGGCGGTTCGGCGACCGCGCTGCGCCGCGCCGGCCTCTACGCCATCCTGGTGATCCTCGCCCTGGTCTTCCTGACCCCGCTGGTCTGGATGGTCATCACCTCGCTGAAGACCTACGACGGCGCGCAGCGGATCCCGCCGACCTGGCTGCCCGATCCGATCTCGGGGTACGGCTACCAGCAGATCCTCAACAACTCGGCGAACCCGGTCCTGCGCTGGTTCCTCAACAGCATGCTGGCCGCCACGCTGCACTCGCTGCTGGTGCTGGCGACCGCCTCGATGGCCGCGTACGCCCTGGCCCGGATGCGGTTCCGCGGCCGCGGGGCGAGCTTCGCGCTGATCGTCGGGACGCTCTTCATCCCGCCGACCTCGCTGATCGTCCCGAACTTCCTGATCGTCGACACGCTCAACTGGATCGACACGCTGACCGTGGTGGTGGTGCCCGGCGCGGCCAGCGCGTTCGGGGTGTTCTTCCTGCGGCAGTTCTTCCTCTCCCTGCCCCGGGAGCTGGAGGAGGCCGCGGTGCTCGACGGGGCGAACCAGTGGCAGATCTTCTACCGGGTGGTGCTGCCGCTGTCCAAGCCCGCGCTGGCCACCCTCGCGGTGCTGTCGTTCCTGACCAACTGGAACGACTTCCTGTGGCCGATCTTCGTGCTGTTCAGCCCGGAGAAGCTGACCCTGCCGCCCGGCCTCGGCCTGCTCCAGGGCTCCTACGTGACCGACTACCCGGTGATCATGGCGGGGGCGGTGCTGGCCAGCGTGCCGGTGCTGATCCTCTTCGTGCTCGCCCAGCGGCACATCATCCAGGGCGTTTCCCGCAGCGGCCTGAAGGGATGACGGCCGGGTCACTCCGGCGACGTGGTGCGGCGGCGGTCCTCGCCGCCGCACTGCTCGTCGCCGGCTGCGGCGGCGACGACCACGGCGGTTCCACGAGTACGGGGAGCGACCCGAGCATGTTCACCAATCCGGTCATCCGGACCGACGCCCCCGACCCGCAGGCGATCCGGGTCGGCGACACCTGGTACCTGTTCCACACCAACGCCGGCGGCCACAACGTGCCCGTGCACACCTCCCCCGATCTGGTCGACTGGTCGGAGGCCGGCGACGCCCTGCCGGAACTGCCCGACTGGGCGGACGCGGGGAAGACCTGGGCGCCGGAGGCGATCCAGCTCGGCCCGGACCGGTTCGTGCTCTACTACACGGTCGCCGGCCGGGAGTCGGGCCGGCAGTGCGTGGGGCGCGCGGTGGCCACCGCACCGCAGGGCCCGTACCGGGACGACTCGACGGGGCCGCTCATCTGCCAGGCCGACCTCGGCGGGGCAATCGACGCGAGCCCGTTCCGGGACACCGACGGCAGCCTGTGGCTGCTGTGGAAGAACGACGGCAACGCCATCGGGGTGGACACCTGGATCTGGTCGCAGCGCCTGTCGCCGGACGGGCTGACCCTGGTCGGTGAGCCGACGAAGCTGCTCAAGCAGACCGAGCCGTGGGAGGGGACCCTCGTGGAGGGGCCGTTCCTGCACCGCCAGGACGGCAGGTTGTACCTGTTCTTCGCGGCGAACGCGTACGACCGGGCGGAGTACGCCGAGGGCTACGCGGTCTGCGAGTCGCCGAGCGGGCCGTGCGTGAAGGCGCCGGAGAACCCGATCCTGAAGACGAACGACGTGGCCTCGGGGCCCGGGCACGCCTCGATGGTGGTCAAGGATGGCCGGACCTGGCTGCTCTACCACGCCTGGCCCCCCGGCCAGGAGGGCAGCACCGACCCGGGCCGGCAGACCTGGCTCGACGAGGTCGTCTGGACCGACGGAAAGCCCGTGGTGAAGGGCCCGACCGGCACTCCCCAACCCCGCCCCTGACCGTCGACCGTGACGGTGATCATGAGGTTTGCGGCAAGTTCGATCTTTCAGATCCGCCGCAAACCTCATGATCACCAGGGTGGGGGTCAGCTGCCGGCGACCGGTTCGCGGGGCTGCGGGGCGGCGCCCTGTTCGCGGCGGGCCAGGCGGTTCTTCCGGTAGCCGTACCCGAAGTAGATGAGCCCGCCGAGCACCATCCAGGCCAGGAACCGCAGCCAGGTCTCGACCGAGAGGTTGAGCATCAGGTAGAAGCAGGCCAGCGCGGACGCGATGGGCAGCACCGGAGAGAACGGCACGGTGAACGGCCGCTCCAGGTCGGGCCGCTTGCGCCGCAGGATCGGCACCGCCACCGAGACCAGCACGAACGCGCAGAGCGCGCCGATGCTCACGAGGTCGGCCAACGCGGACAGCGGCAGCAGGCCGGCCAGCAGCGCGACACCGACGGTCATGATCGCCGAGATGCGGTACGGGGTGCCCCAGCGCGGGTGCACCTTGGCGATCGCCGGCGGGATCAGCCCGTCCCGGGACATGGCGAAGCCGATCCGGCCCATGGCCACGAGGTCGACCAGGATGACGCTGGTGAGGCCGGCGATGGCGGCGATCGAGACGAGAACGGCGGCCCAGCCGGCGCCGACCGACTCGAAGGCCGCGGCGATCGGGGCGCCCCGGTCGATGTCGGTGTACTTCACCATGCCCACCACGACCAGCGAGACGCCGATGTAGAGAACGGTCGAGACGAGCAGCGTGCCGAGCAGCCCGAGCGGCAGGTCGCGGCGCGGCTTGCGGGTCTCCTCGCCGAGGTTGGCCACCGCCTCGAAGCCGGTGTACGCGAAGAAGACCACCGCGGCCGCGCTGAGCACCCCCACGAACCCGAAGACGGATGGTTCCAGGCCGAAGATGGCCTGGGTGACCGGCTGCTTGATGCCGCCGTCCCCGCCGGTGGCCGGCTCGGCGGGCGGGATGAACGGGCTGAGGTTGGCGGCCTTGACGAAGAACAGGCCGGCGACCACCACGAACACGCAGATTGCCACCTTGACCAGCACCAGCAGGTTGGTGACCCGGGCCGATTCGCGGATGCCGACGATGCCGACCATGCCGAGGATCAGCACGATGGCGATCGCGCCGACGTTGACGACGCTGCCCTCCTCGCCGAACCAGGTGGTGGGCAGGTTGAGCAACTCGGCCAGGTAGCCGGACCAGCCCCGGGCGACCACCGCGGCGCCGAGCGCGAACTCCAGCAGGAGGTCCCAGCCGATGATCCAGGCGACGATCTCGCCCATGGTGGCGTACGCGTAGGTGTACGCGCTGCCGGCCGCCGGCACGCTGGAGGCCAGTTCGGCGTAGCAGAGCGCGGCGAGCAGGGCGACCACGCCGCCGATGGCGAAGGAGATGACGACGCCCGGCCCCGCGCTGTCCCGGGCCTCGATCCCGGTCAGCGTGAAGATGCCGGTACCGATGACGATGCCGATGCCGAAGCCCGTGAGGTCGAGCGCGCCGAGCCGTCTCTTGAGGCCCGGCCCGCCGTCTTCGCCGTCCGCCTCGCTCTGCGCGAGCACGTCCTTGATCGGTTTCGTACGCAGCACGGACACCGCGTTCACCCCTCCCACCGTGCGACCACCACCGTGGCGGCCGGTGACGGGCGTTGCTACCCAATACGCATCACCGCCAACCGCCACGCTCTTCGCGAATACGGGCATGGCCGGGAGCCGTACCGGACGGGCGGGACGGGGGGACATTCGATGGGACGGACGGACAGATCCGGCGCGGAACCCTTGCGCAGGGCGCGCGCCGTGTGAAAATTTCCTACCAGCGGCACATAGCCAACGGCGAATCTTGCCGCAGGCGCCGCGACGCCAGGACAACGGGAGCCCCAACGAAGGGACACACCCCATGAAGGCAACTCGGCTCGGCGCGGCCGGGCTCGCCGCGGCGCTGCTCGGCGCGCTCGTCGCCGCGACCCCCGCGACCGCCGCGCCCGACGCTGCGAGCGCTACCGCCACCACCGCGTGCACCACGGACCCGGCGACGCCCAAGCGACAGTTCCGGGCGATGTGGATCGCGTCCGTCACCAACATCGACTGGCCCAGCAAGGACTCCTGGACGGCCCCGGACCGGGTCGCCAAGCAGAAGGCCGAATACCTGGCCTGGCTCGACCTGGCCCAGAAGCTCAACCACAACGCCGTCGTGGTCCAGGTCCGCCCGACCGCCGACGCGTTCTGGCCCTCCGAGATCGAGCCCTGGTCGGAGTACCTGACCGGGGTCCGCGGCCAGAACCCGGGCTGGGACCCGCTGGCCTTCCTCGTCGAGGAGTCGCACAAGCGCAACCTGGAGTTCCACGCCTGGATGAACCCGTACCGGGTCTCCATGCCGGCTCCGGGCGGCGCGGGCGCGGACATCTCGAAGCTCGCCCCGAACCACCCGGTACGCCAACACCCGGACTGGGTGTTCGCCTACCCGCCGGCCGGGGTCGCCGGCAGCCGGCTCTACTACGACCCCGGCGTCCCCGAGGTCCGCGAGTTCGTGCAGACCGCGATGATGGACGCCGTCAAGCGGTACGACATCGACGGTGTGCACTTCGACGACTACTTCTACCCGTACCCGAGCGGCACCTACCAGGTGCCCGACGACGTCACGTTCGCGGCGTACAACCGGGGCTTCACCGATCGTGCGGACTGGCGACGGGACAACATCAACCTGCTGGTCAAGGAGATGAACGCCAGGATCAAGGCGGCCAAGCCCTGGGTGAAGTTCGGTGTGAGCCCGTTCGGCATCTGGCGGAACGCCTCCGCCGACCCGCTGGGCTCGGACACCACCGGCAGCCAGTCGTACGACATCATCTCCGCCGACACCCGCAAGTGGGTCAAGGAGGAGTGGATCGACTACATCGTCCCGCAGCTCTACTGGTACATCGGTCAGTACCCGGCGGCCGACTACGCGCGGCTGGTGCCGTGGTGGGCGGAGACCGTCCGGGGCACGAAGGTGCAGCTCTACATCGGACAGGCCGACTACAAGAGCGGCGACCCGGCGTACGGGACGTTCTGGATGAACCCGCGTGAGCTGTCCGACCACCTGACCCTCAACCGGTCCTACCCGGAGGTGCAGGGCAACGTGCACTTCTCCGCGGTGCAGGTGCGGGCCAACCGGCTCGGCGCCACCGACATCTACGCCACCGAGCACTACTCCCGGCCCGCGCTGATCCCCACCATGTCGCACCTGCCGGCGAAGCCGCTGCTCATGCCGGTGGTGACCCGCGCCACGCGGGAGGACGGCGCGGTCCGGCTCAGCTGGCGGCAGCCGGCCGACGGGGTCGGGCCGTTCGGCACCGCCGCGTCGTACGCCATCTACCGTTTCGACGGGGTGAAGCTGGCCGGCGCCTGCGACCTGGCCGACGCCGCGCACCTCGTGGACACCGTACGCGGCACCGGCGGCACGCAGTCCTGGGTGGACACCACGGCCGAGCCCGGCCACCGGTACACCTACTACGTGACCGCGCTCGACCGGCTGGCCAACGAGAGCCCGGCCAGCCCGCCCGCCTTCGTCCTGCGCTGACCCACGCGGACGCGAATGCCCCGGGGTGCCTCCCGCACCCGGGGCATTCGTCTGTTTCGACGCATGTCACCAATAGTCCGGGTCGGCGCAAGATCTGCGTCCATCGATTGATCGACACTGGTCGACATCCGGTGACCCGCCGGTAACTTCCTCGCACCGCACACCCCCGCGGAGGTCCCAGTGCCCAGACGTCTCGCCACCCTCCTCACCTCGGGCGCGCTCGCGCTGCTCGTCGCGTTCGGCCTCGCCTCCCCCGCCGCTGCCGCCGTCTCCCGCGAGCAGAAGCTCGCCGTCCTCTCCGGCTGGACGCAGACCAGCGCCAGCAGCTACAACGCCTGGAACGCGGCCCGCCTCAACAGGGCCGCCTGGTCCGAGTACGCCTTCGACTGGTCCACCGACTACTGCTCGACGAGCCCCGACAACCCGCTCGGGTTCACCTTCGAGCTCGCCTGCTACCGGCACGACTTCGGCTATCGCAACCACAAGGCGATGGGCGTGTTCGCCGCCAACAAGTCCCGCCTCGACAGCGCCTTCTACGAGGACCTGAAGCGGGTCTGCGCCACGTACAACTCGGTCGTCCGGCCGGCCTGCCTCAGCCTGGCCTGGACCTACTACCAGGCGGTCAGCATCTTCGGCTCGGTGGCCGCCGTCAACCCGGCCGACATCGAGCGCGCCGCCACGATGAAGGCCGACGCGGAGCGCCGCGCCGGACTGCGCGCCTGACCACGCGCGGGCCCGTGCCGCCGGCGCCGGCGGCACGGGCCCGTCGGCGGTACGCCACCTCGCCGGCACCCGGGCCGGCGCGTGTTCAGGCCCGCTCGGTCTGGCCGGCCGGTCGGCGCTCCGGCTCCGGCCCGGCCTGGCGGGGCGCCGTGCGGGTCGGTCCGGCACTGAACCGGGTGGAGTCCGCGGCCAGGTCCGGGTGTTCGACGTCCAGCGCCAGTTGGGCGGCCTCCTCCAGGCTCAGCTCGGCGCCCTCCCCGTACGCGTCGTCGAACGACGCGTCACCCAGGCGCTGCCGCAGCTCGGCCTGCCACTGCGACCAGTAGCCGCCGTAGATCCCGGGCGTGCACCGCAGGTGCGCGCCGGTCGCCTGGGCGGCGCCGAACAGCCGTGCGGCCAGGAGCTGGTCGCCACCGGCCGCACAGCGCACGGCGATGGCGTTCAGGGTGTCGCAGGCCCGGCCGTGGAAACCGTGAGCCATCCGCGACCGCAGCGCCACGAGCAGGTGCTCGTGCGCGGCGATCAGGTCCTCCCGGGCCAACGCCACCATGCCGAGCAGCATGTCGACCGAGCGCCGGCCGCGCTCCACCGGCCGGGCGGCCTCGACCGGCCGGGCCGCCCCGAGCAGCTCCGCCGCCTCGTCCAGCGCGCCGCGCCGCCACAGCAGCTCGGCAAGGCTGTAGACGGCGAGCAGCGCGTCACCCAGCACGTCCTCGCTGTGCGCCCAGTCGATGACCTCACGGCAGACCCGCTCCGCCTCGGCGAACTGGCCCATGTCGACAAGCGGCGCGGCCCGGCCGGCGAGCACCCGCGCCAGCAGGCCGGCGTCACCGGCCTGCCGGGCCGCCGCCTCGGCGCGCTGCGAGTAGCGCAGCTCCTCGGCGAACTCGCCGTCCGCGCCCGCGTGCAGCGAGTGCATGTGGTACGCGGCCGCCAGCTCGGCCTCCGGGATCCGCTCACCCGTCTCGGCGATACGCCCGTAGAGCCGGAACAGCCACAGCCGCCCCTCCCGGGCCAGCCCGCGCTCCCGCCACCACTGGTCCAGGCCGCCGGCCAGCCGCAGCCCCGCCGCCGCGCTGCCCCCGGTGGCGCACCAGCGCAGCGCCGCGCGCAGTTCGCCGGCGAGCGGGTCGAGGGCGTACAGGGACAGGGTGACCGGTCGGCCGTCGGGGCCGAGGTGCGCCCGCTCGAGGGCGTGCGCCGACCAGGCGACGTGCCGGTTCCGGGCGGCCTGCTCCTCGCCGGCCTCGGCGAGCCGCCGCGCCGCGTACGCCCGGATGGGGTCGAGCATCCGGTACGTGCTGCCCGACGCGTGCGGCTCGGCCAGCACCATCGACTTGTCCACGAGCACCGAGAGCGGGTCGAGCGGATCGTCGCCGAGCAGCCACTCGACCGTCGCCAGGTCCACCGGACCGGCGAAGACCGACAGCCAGCGCAGCAGCCGTGCCGCCCGCGGCCCGAGCGTCCGGTAGGACCAGGTGACGGTCGCCTGCATGGTGAGGTGCCGTTCGGTGGCGGAACGCTGCACGGCCCGGGTGGCCGGGGTGGGCGGCGACAGGCCCGCCGCCGCGGCCACCAGGTCCACGGTGTCCTGCTGGTTGCCCATCCAGCCCCGGTCCAGGGGCGGCGGCTCGGGGTCGTCCCGCCCGGCGTCGAGGGTGCCGAGCACGTCGTCGAGCCGCTCCGCGAGCTGCCCGACCGAGAGCACCCGCAGCCGGGCCGCGGCCAGCTCGATGGCGAGCGGCAGGCCGTCCAGCCGCTGCACCACGCGGCGCAGGTCGGCCGACTCGGCCGGGTCCGGCTGCCGCCCGCCGCGCGCCGCCGCCGTCCGGTCGAGCAGCAGGGCGATGGCGTCGCTCTCGCCTCCGTCCACGGCCGGCTCGACCGAGAGCGGCGGAATCCGCCACACCACCTCGCCGGGCAGGCCGAACGACTCCCGGCTCGTGGCGAGCACCCGCACGCCGCGACCGCCCGCGAGCAGCCGGGAGATCACCTCGGCGGAGGCGGCCGGCTGGGCGTCGCAGGTGTCGAGGAGGACCAGCATCCGGCGTGCGGCCGCGTACTCCACGAGGGTGTCCACCATGGGCCGGCCCGGCTCGGGGCGCAGGCCGAGCACGGCGGCGATCTCGAACGCCACCAGCCCCGGGTCGGTCACCGCCGCGATGTCGACGAACCAGACCCCGTCCGGGTACGCCTCGACCACCCCGCAGGCCAGCTCCACCGCGAGCCGGGTCTTCCCCGCGCCGCCCGCCCCGAGCACCGTGACGAGCCGGTGCTCCTCCACGAGCCGGCGCAGCTCGGCCCGCTCTGCCTCCCGGCCCACGAACGACGTGACCTGGGTGGGCAGGTTGTGCGCCACCGCGTCGGCGGTGCGCGGACGCGGAAACTGGCGCTCCAGGCCGGGCGCGACCAGCTGGAAGAGCCGTTCCCGGTCGTCGAAGCCGCGCAGCCGGTGCAGGCCGAGGTCGAGCAGCGAGGCGCCGGCGGGCAGCGGGTCGGCGCGGCGCGCCGTGGACGCCGAGCAGAGCACCTGGCCGCCGTGGGCCGCGGCGGCGACCCGCGCCGCGCGGTGCACCTCCGGGCTCGCGTACTCGCCGTCGCGCGGCTCGGCGTAGCCCGTGTGCAGGCCCATCCGCACGCGCGGCGCGGCCTCCGGAGTGGGCCAGTCGTGGTCGCTCAGAGCCCGCTGAGCGGTGAGACAGGCGGTCAGCGCGGCGGTCGGGTCCGCGAAGGCCAGGAAGAACGAGTCGCCCTCGGTCAACAGCTCCGCGCCTCCGGTGCCGGCCAGCGTCCGGCGCAGCAACCGGCGGTGCTCGCGCAGCACCGGGCGGTAGTCCGGGCCGAGCAGTTGGGCCAGCCGGGTCGAGCCCTCGATGTCGGTGAAGACGAAGGTCACCCACCCGGTCGGGAGCTGGATCCGTGCCGCCATGCGTCGACCTCCGCCCGTGACGTCGGATTCATGCTGCCCGAAGCCGTGCGGTCACGCATCGTGAGAACGGCCGGCCGGGCTCGGACTCAAGGTGCCACTCGGCATCGCCTGGGGCAAGGTCGGCCCACCGCTCGGTGGGTTCCCCGGCGCCGCGTGGGGCCCGGCGCCGTCCCTCAAGCGACGGTACGGCCAACCGGGGTCGGGACCCGTCGCGGGACGGGAACGGGCCAGCCCGGCCGGTCCGGGAGGATCGGCCGGGCTGGCCCGGGTGCCGCTCGGCGCTCAGCCGGCTCGCAACCCGAGGTCGACGGTGCTCCTGGCACCCCGGATCGTGGTCACCGTGGACGCCGGCTGGTAGCCGGGAGCGGTGACGGTGATCCGGACCGTCTGGTTCTTCGGCAGACGCAGCTCGTAGCGGCCGTCCGCGCCGGTCGCCGCGGTCCAACTGGCCGGGCCGCAGTCCGGCTGGTCGGGCTGCCGCTCGCCGCCGCAGACGGTCACCGTCGCGCCGGGGACCGCAGCGGCCGTCGCCGCGTCGGTCACCATCCCGCTCAACGTCGCCCAGGACGGCGGCGCCTCGACGTGGCCGGTGACGGCGACGGCGCGTGGGGCGTACGGCGAGTCCGTGAGCACGGCGAGCCGCGCGGCGTAGTCACCCGGCCGGGAGACCACGTCGCCGTCGACCCGGACCGCCACGCGGACCGATCCGCCCGGCGCCACGTCGAACTCGGTCCGGTCCAGCGACAGCCACGGCACGTCCGCCGCACCGCCGCAGTAGTCGTAGCCGGGCAGCGCCTCGGCACTGAGCTGCGGGTCCCAGAGGGTCACGCTGCCCCCGACCCGGTACGCCCCGCAGCCGCTGCCACCCCGGTAGGTGGGGTAGTTCACGTTGGGCAGCCGGCTCCACGCGTTCGTGAGCGGGTCGTACTCGATCGACTCGTTGGTGACCATGGCCTCCTGCAGGCCGCTGAAGAACTGCATCTTGTCGTTGGCGCCGCTCACGCCCATCGCCCAGTTCGGGTAGGGCAGGTCGGCGCCCCGGGTCCAGGCGCCGGTGGCCGGGTCGAACAGGTACGTGGACCGCAGCGGCGTGCTCGTCCGCCCGTCGTAACCGCCGGCGCAGACGACCCGTCCCGCGATCCCTGCGCAGCCCAGCCGGTCCGACTCGACCGGGTAGTCCGCGAGCCGGGTCCAGGCGTCGGTCTTCGGGTCGTACCGGTAGACCGTCCTGGCGCTCGTGGGGCAGCCGTCGACGCATCCGCCGACGACGTACAGGTGACCGTCGAGCGCCGCGATGCCGGCGGTGCTGATGGTCTGCGGCAGGTCGGCCGCCCGGCTCCAGGCGTCCGAGGCCGGGTCGTAGACGTACACGGTGCGGCGTTGCTGCTGGTCGACGCCCCAGCCGCCCACGACGTACATCCTGCCGTCGAGGAACATGCCCGAGGCTCCGGCGATCGCCTCCGGCGCGTCGGCGATCGGGCTCCACGCGAGGGTCACCGGGTCGTAGACGTACCCCTGCCGGGTCATCCCCTCGAGGAACGCGGTGGTCGTTCCGCTCACGGAGTAGAACTTGCCCGCGTCGGAGGCGGCGACGTTGTCGACGATCCGGGTCGGGTAGTTGGCGATCCTGGTCCACGGCCCGACGGCCGGGGTGGCCGCCTGCGGCGCGACCGCCGGTTCCGCCGGCTGGCCGGGCGGCGCCTTCGGCGGGGCTCCGCGCGGCGGCAGTTCGACCGCGATGCGCCGCAGCGGCGCGCCGGGCTGCCCGGCCACCCGCTCGCCGGACGGGTCGCCGTGGCCGACGACCTGCTCGCCCAGCTTCACGTGGATCGGGGCCTTCCCGTCGTTGCCGAAGGTGAGCGTGCGGGTGACGGCCTTGCCCATCCGCGTCGTGGCGTCGATGTTCTCCGCGCTGACCGTGAGGTGCCCGGCCCGCAGGCGCCAGTCCCGTACGGTGACCGCGTCCGCCGGCACCGCGATCCGCTGCTTCGCCGTGGTGTAGCGACCGTAGTCGACGGTCAGGGTCGGGTCGGTCCGCGAGGTGAACATCCAGTAGGCGCCGTCCGGCTGGTTCGGGTCCTGCGGCGTGGCCGCGCTGACCACGGGCTGCGCCGGGTTCGAGGTGTCGACCACCTTCGCGCCGTTGATCGGCTCGCCGGTGTTGTCGTCGCGCACCACACCGGTGACCAGGCCGCCGGGGACCGGGCCGCAGGTGCCGACCGTGACCTCGTCGACCTGCCACAGCGACACGTCGTGGCCCGTGTAGTGGAAGCGCAGCCGCACCTGCGACCGGTTGGCCGCCTGGGGCACCGGGATGCTCACCGGCGTGACGACGTTCTCGGTCGTCTTCCGCCAGATGGTGCTCCAGGTCGCCCCGCCGTCGAGGCTCAGGTCGACGTCCGCCTGCCCGCTGGCCGTCTCACCGAGGTAGAGCGCCTTGAAGGCGATCTGCGGCGCGCCCTGCGTGGACAGGTCGAACACGGGCGAGACCAGGTCGGTGTCCTGAGCCGCCAGGTTGGTGTGCCAGGGATCGGCGGCCGCGAAGTCCCCGGTGCCGCCGGTGAGGTTCGGCAGGCCCGGCGCGTCGAACTGCCAGGTGTGCCCGGAGTGGTTGTTGTCGGTGATCGTCCACCCCGCACGCTTCGCCGGGTCGGTCCAGCCCTCGAAGTCCGCCTGGAGCGGGTAGGAGTAGCCGGGCGCACGGCAGGACGTTTCGTCGATCTGCGCCCCGATGTCCTTGACCAGGGCGCCCTCGCCGACCGGCACGTCGACGGCGCTGGTCTGGTAGCCGGGGTAGAGCGGCGTCACGGTCAGGTGGTAGGTGGAGTCGGCGGGCAACGCCAACTCGTACCGGCCGGTCTTCGGGTCGGTGAACCAGGGTCCGGTCGGAAGGCCGGGGGCGCTGATGCGCGCGTAGAGCGGCCAGCCGTGCGCCGACCCGTCGGTCACCGTGCCGCTGACCGTCACCTCGGCCGTACGCGTCAGCGCGATGTCGCCCGTGACGGTCGCGTCGGCGGTGACGGTCGCCGTCGCGGTGCCGTCGCCGTAGCCGTACGAGCCGGCGGTGACCGTGTAGCGCCCGACCGACAGCGTCGCGGCGTAGCGGCCGTCCGCGCCGGTGGTGACCGTACGCTGGATCGGGCCGCTGATCCGCACCTCGGCGCCGCCGACCGGGTCGCCGGTCCTGGCGTCGGTGACGCGTCCGGTCAACCGGCCCGTCTCACCCCGCGGCGCCTGCCCGATCGCGGCATAGATGTCCAGCTTGCCCTGGCCCCAGACGTTGTTGTTGGCCGGCGTGCCGCCGCAGCTGGTGTCGTTCACGTCGACCGCGACCTGGTCGAGCAACGCCGTCGTGGCGGGGATGTCCCCCACGAGGTTCGGGGCGGCCGACCAGAGCAGGGCGATCGCGCCGGACACGTGGGGGGTTGCCATCGACGTGCCGCTCAACGCCCCGTATCCGCTGCCCGGGATGCTGGAGCGTACGTCCACGCCGGGCGCGGCGATGTTCGGCTTGGTGACGCCGTTGGCGCCCGGGCCGCGGCTGGAGAAGTAGCCGATCCGGCCGTCGACGTCGAACGCGCCGGCGCTGTAGGTGGTCTCGTAGTCACCGGGGGTGCCGGAGGTGTCGCAACCGGACTGGCCGGCGTTGCCGTTGGCGAACATCGGGAAGATGCCCGAGGCCCGCCAGGCGGCGACCACGTCGCTGAACCACGGGTCGCTCGTGGGGCCGTTGTCCGTGCCCCACGAGTTGTTCACGATGTCGGGCCGCAGGTCCGGCCGCGGGTGCTGGCCGGACAGGTCGGTCGGTGCCAGCATCCACTGCGCCGAGGAGAGCAGGGCGAAATCCGAACAGCCCCGCTCCTCGCAGCCCTTGGCGGCGATCCAGCGGGCGCCGGGCGCGACACCGATGCGGTTGCCGGGGCCGCCGTCGCCCACCATCGTTCCCATGGTGTGCGTCCCGTGCTCGTTGTTGTCGCAGGGGGCGAGCGACGGTGAGCCGCAGACCTGGGACGGGTCGTACCAGTTGTAGTCGTGCGAGAAGCCGGCCTCGCCCATGTTGCCCCGGTACGACTTCACGAGAGCCGGGTGGTCGTACTGCACGCCGCTGTCGATGCTCGCCACGACGATGCCCTCGCCGCGCGTGTGGTAGTCCGCCCACACCCGGTCCGCGCCGATCGCGTGGACGCCCCACTCCACCGAGTCGACGTCGGCGACCTCCTGCGCCTTCAGCGGCTCCGGCAGCGTGTACGTGTGGTCGACCTGGATGGTCGTGACCTCGCTCTCGTCGGCGAGGGTCTCGGCCAGGTCGAGCGTGCCCTGCGGGACGTAGACGGTGTTGGAGGCGTAGAAGGTGTGGAACTCGACGCCCGCCGCCCGCAGTCGAGCGACCACGTCGGCCTGGCTACGTTCGGCGGTCTTCCGCAGCGCCTCGACGACGGCCGCGCCACGCTGGTCCCAGTCCTTGACCGACGACGCCGCGGTCAGGTCGGCCCGGTCGTGCAGGCGCACCCAGAACGGCTGCACCGGAAGGCTCTTGAGGCTCGCCCGCAGCTCCGGCTGGATCTTCTCCGGCGCCGCGTCCGCGGGCTGCCCGGCGCCGGCGGTCACGGCCGTCACGCCGGCCACGAGGCCGAGCACCGCCACCAGTCCGAGAAGCTGGGACCGCATGCCCCGCCGGACGGTACGGGGGCTCACCGGACGCCGCCGCGGCGCGGACCGCCGGCGTGGCCGGTGGACGGTGGCGGGGACGGTTCTCTCGTTAACACGCTGCTCTCCTCCGGCGAGTCGACTCACGACCACGCCCGCCGCTGAGCGGTTCGGTCGGTTCGCGAGTGTGCTCCGGCACGGGCACCAGGACTCCGGCGAGCGCGCCTGCCGACGATGCCACCACCGCGGACCGGGCAGAAGGCACCTGCGGCGTCCGGATCACGCCACCGGCGTGAAGAGGCTGGACAGATCGATGACGCTGCCGCACCATGATCCGGTGCTCCAGATCATGGGGGTCACCGCTGCCGAGCAGGCCCTCTACGAGTGGTTGCTCGCCCATCCGGCGAGCACGCTCGACGGCCTCGAACTCCGGTGGGACGCCCCGGTCCGCCCGCTGCTCGGTCGACTGGAGGAGTTGGGGCTCGTGCTGCGGCTGCCCGGGGCGCCGGCGAGCTTCCAGGCCGTCGCGCCGGACGAGGTGGCCGAGGCGCTGGGCCTCACCGGCGAGCGCGCCCTGTCCCGCGCCGGCGCCCGCCGTGCCCGGCTGGCGGCCATCTTCCACAACGGTCAGCGCCGGCACGACGTGGGGGACCTCGTCGAGTTCCTGCACGGGAAAGCGGCGATCAAGCGGGCATTCGCCGACGTCCAGCTCAGCGCACACCGCGAGGTACGGGTCTTCGACGCCCCGCCCTATGTGGACGGCCCACCCCTCAGCGACCCGGTGGAGCCGGACCTGCTCCGCCAGGGCGTCCGTTACCGGGTCATCTACGACCGCCGGGGCCTCGACGACCCCGGGCGGCTCGCCGACTTCACCCTGGGGCTCTCCGTCGGCGAGGAGATCCGGGTGTCGACCGTGCCGATCAAACTGGTGCTCAGCGACCGCCCTCTCGCCCTGCTGCCCGTCGACCCGGAGGGCGTCGAGTCCGCCATGCTCGTCCGGGACCCGGCGCTCACCGAGGCGCTCGGGGCGCTGTTCGAACTCACCTGGGCACAGGGCGTCCCGATGCACGTGCGCGACGGCCACCCGCAGCTCGTGGAGGTCGGGGACGCGCCCTCGCCCGCCGAGGCGGAACTGCTGCCCCTGCTCGCCGCCGGGCTCACGGACGCGGCGATCGCCGCCCAGCAGGGCTGCTCCGAGCGTACGGTGCGCCGCCGGATCAGCACCATGATGCGACGGTTGGGCGCCGCGAGCCGGTTCCAGGCCGGTTACCAGGCCATCCGTCGCGGTTGGATCACCACCTCGGGAGACCCGGCCTGACCATGCAGCCCGACGGGAACCTCGGCGCGGCCGGCCTGGACGCGGTCGAGTCGGCGGCGTACGAACTCGTCGTCGCCCAGCCGGGCACCACCGAGGCGGGCCTCGGCCGGTCCTGGCTCCGGTCCGACTCGCTCGGTGACGCGCTCCGTACGCTCACCGCCGCCGGTCTCGTGCACATCGGCGACGGCGAGCCACCCACCTACACGGCCGTCGACCCGAACGTCGCGCTCGACGCGCCACTGCGGGCGTACGCCGAACGCCTGGCGGCCGCCCGCGACCACCTCCACCGGCTCGCGGGCATCCATCGGGCGCACGCCACGTTGACCGACCCGAACGCCGTGCTGGAGGTGGTCAGCGGCCGGACGGCGGTGCTCAAGCGGTTCGCCTGCCTGCAGCGCGCCGCCCGGACCGAGATCCGCTGCCTCGACAAGCCTCCCTACCTGGACGTCTCCAGCACGACGAGTCTCGGCGTGGAACCGTTACGGCGGGGCGCCCGGGCCCGGACGATCTACGAGCGCTCGTCGCTGGAGCAGCCGGGCGCGCTGCGCGGCCTCGAGCAGCTCGTCGCCGCCGGCCAGCAGGCCCGTGTGCTGCCGACGCTCCCGATCAAGCTCTACCTCGCCGACGATCGCTACGGCATGGTCGTCCGCCACACCGCCGGCGCGGACGTGAGCGCGGTCCTCCTCGGGACCAGCGCGCTCCTCGACGGCATGGGCCACCTCTTCGAGGGGCTGTGGCGCTCCGCGCTGCCCCTGCGACCGGCGGCCGCCGCGGCGCCGGCGGCGAATCACCGCCCCGTGGTCGAGCACCGGCGGCTCGTCGCCCTGCTGCTCTCCGGCCTCACGGACGAGGCGATCGCCCGCCAACTCGGCGTCGGCTACCGCACCGTGCAGCGTCACATCGCGGCGCTCATGGCCACGCTCGGCGCGCGTACCCGGTTCCAGGCCGGCGTGCAGGCCGCCCGTCGGGAGCAGGACCTCCCGTAGGACCCGGCGGCGGACCGACGCCGCGCCTTCCCGGCGGTCGAGCCGATCACATGCCGGTCGTCAGCAGCCGCACGCGCCGCCGCAGCAGCCGCCCCCGGCGGAGGCTCCGGCACCACCGGACGCGCCACCGCCGCCGCGACCCGTGACCGCGACCGTGGAGAGCAGCTTGACCGTGTCGAGGTGCCCCTGTGGACAGGCCGCCGGATCACCGGCCTGGACCATGGGGCGGTTGATCTCGAAGGTGTCGCCGCAGGCGCGGCAGCGGAACTCGTACCGGGGCATGGCACCAGGGTACGGGCGGGACCTGACGTTGCGGGAGTGATGGGTGATACTCGACGGGTGGTGGACGGCGAGGACAAGACGCTTCGACCCCTACGACCAGCCGCGCCGCTCGACGGGCCGCTCGCCGAGTCCGGCGCGGCGCCCGATCCGGCGTTGCGGCAGGTCCCCCGTCCGCGCCGCCCCTGGCTGAGATCCGAGACCCCGGACGACGCCGAGGCGAGCACCGGGCCGACGAGCGGAACGGACGCCCCGGGCGAGGGTCGGGCGACAGGCGACGCCGACACCGGACCCGGGGGCGGTGCCGATGGTCCGAAGGCCGACGCCGACACCACGGGGCTCGCCGCTCCCGGCACCACGAGCACCGAGTCGAAGGCCGACGGCGGCGCGAGCACCGACCCGGAGGCGGACGGCGTAGACGCCGGTCCGAAGGCCGACGCCACCACCGACCGCAAGGCCGACGGGGCAGACGCCGATCCGAAGGCCGACGGCACGAGTGCGGACCCCGGCACGGGCGACGACTCGAAGGCCGGCGGCACCCTGGGCGCCGACGAGAAGGCCGCACCGCGGTCCCGGCGGCACCGGGTGCCGTTCGCGCACGCCGTACGGCTCGGCCCGCGCAAGGCCGCCGTGACCGCCGCCCGGGCGACCCGCGCCTGGTCCCGGCGGCCCAGCGGGCGGCTCACCCTGCCCGGGCTGTTCCTGCTCGCCCTGGTGGCGGCGACCGCGGTGGCAGGCGCGCTGGTCGTTCCGGCGGCGATCCGGGCGCCACGCCAGGTCGCGGTCGACGCCACCGACGCGCCGCCGGGCGCGCTCGCGCCGAGCCTGTCGCCGTCGGCGCTGCCGTCCGGGCTGCCCGGTGGGATCCTGCCCACCACGGCGCCGCCCACGGGCGCGGCGCCGACCGGGGGGCCGGTGAGCCCGGTGGGCGGCCGGCCGGCCGACGCGCTGGCCGACTGGGCCCGGCAGGTCGGCGCCAAGGTCGGCATCGCGCCCGTCGCCATGCAGGCGTACGGCTACGCCGAGCTGGTGCTCGCCCAGACCAACCGCAGTTGCGCGCTGAGCTGGACGACGCTGGCCGCGATCGGTTTCGTCGAGTCGGACCACGGGCGAGCCAACGGCGCCACCCTGGGCCAGGACGGGCGCGCCACTCCGGAGATCATCGGTCTGCCGCTCGACGGGCAGGGCGGCCGGATGCGCATCATCGACACCGACCGCGGTGAGCTCGACAAGGACACCGCGTTCGACCGGGCGATCGGGCCCATGCAGTTCATCCCGACCACGTGGCAGGAGATCGGGGCGGACGCGGACAACGACAAGCAAAAGGACCCGCACGACCTGGACGACGCCGCCCTCGCCGCCGGCAACTACCTGTGCAAGGGCGGCCGCAACCTGAGCATCCCGGCGGACTGGTGGAACGCGATCCTGTCGTACAACGACGTGCGCCCGTACGCCCAGAAGGTCTTCGACACCGCCAACCGTTACGGGCAGGCCAGCCGTACGTGAAGTGATCGTCCGCATACATTTGGAGAACCGGACACTTCCCCCGGGCCGCTGTTAGCGGCAAGCTAGACGGGTGATGGTGCGTGAGTGGGACGCGCGGACCGCGTCGTCCGCCGAGATCGCATCGCTGCTGGACACGCTGAACGCGGTCCTCGCGGCGGATCTGCCGCAGGACCCGCCGTGGCGGGAGAGATCCCTGCGGGAATACCTCACCGAGGTGATGCCGGGCCAGCGGCGGATCTCCTGGGTCGCGCAGGCCGAGCCGGCCGCCGACGGCACGCCCGGCCCCATCCTGGGCCAGGTGCACGTTCTGCTGCTCGGCGACATCGGCGTGCTGGAGGTGCTCGTGCACCCCTCGGCCCGGCGCACGGGCCTCGGGCGCGACCTCGTACGGGTCGCGGCGCGGCGGGTCTACCAGGAGGGCTTCTCGTCGATCGGCGTCGAGGTGGTCGGGGACACCCCGGCGGTGGGCTTCTACGAGTCGCTCGGCTTCACCCGGGAGTACGTGGAGACCCGCAGCGTCCTCGACCTGTCCTCGGTGGACTGGGCCGAGCTGGCCGAGATGGCGGGCGGGGTCGGCGCCGGCTACCACCTGGAGTTCCACCCGGGCGGCCCGCCCGACGAGCTGCTCGACGCGTACGCCCGGGCGAAGGCCGAGGTGCGCGACGTCGAGGATGGAGAGCTGCGTCCCAGCTCGTACGACGCGCAGCGGCTGCGCGACAGCCTGGACTGCCTGCACCGGCGCGGGATGAAGCCGTACATCGTGCTGGCCCTGCACGAGCAGACCGGCGAGGTGGCCGGCCTCACCGAGGTCGTGGTGCCGGCGCAGCACCCGACCCGGGCCGACCAGTACGACACGATCGTGGTGCAGGATCACCGCGGCTACGGCATCGACCGGGCCATCAAGGCGAGGATGCTGCTGGAGCTGCGCTCCCACGAGGCCGAGTTGACCGAGGTGCAGACCTGGAACGCGCAGGCCAACGAGGCGATGTTGAAGGTCAACGCCGAGTTGGGCTACCAGCCCGACCGGGACTGGTGCGAATACAGCATCGACGTGGCCGAGCTGGTGCACCGTCTCGACGCCGGTCAGTAGACGCGAAGTTCACGAATCCGTCCGGTTGGGGATGGACGACGGTCAACGACGCCCCTTAACGTGCGTTAGTTCACCGTCCGCCCATCGTGGAGGCCTCATGCGCCCGCGCCGCACACTCGCCGCGCTCGCGACCGCCGCCGCCGTCACCACCACGGCCATCGGCGTCGCACCCACCGCGGCCAGCGCCGCGCCCACCGACCTGTTCATCTCCGAGTACATCGAAGGCTCGTCGAACAACAAGGCGCTCGAACTGTTCAACGGCACCGGCGCACCCGTCGACCTGGCAGCCGGCGGCTACTCGCTCCAGCTCTACTTCAACGGCTCCACCAGCGCCACGAGCTTCCCGCTGACCGGCACGGTCGCGTCGGGCGAGGTGTTCGTGTTCGCGGCGGCCTCGGCCGCGCCGGCCATCCTCGGCCAGGCCGACCAGACCACCGGCGCCGGCCTGTTCAACGGCGACGACGCCATCGTGCTGCGCCGAGGTGACGTCGTGGTCGACTCGATCGGCCAGGTCGGCGTGGACCCGGGCACCGAGTGGGGGTCGGGCGTCACCAGCACCGCCGACAACACCCTGCGCCGTCTGAGCACGGTGACGGCCGGCGACACGGACCCGTCCAACCCGTTCGACCCGGCCGCGCAGTGGGCGGGCTTCGCCACCGACACGTTCGACGGCCTCGGCGCGCACTCCGTCGACGGCGGTGGTCCGGTCGACGTGCCCGCCACGGTGACCTGCGGTGGGGCCCTCGTCACGGCCGCCGGCACGGCGGCCACCCGGGAGGTCACGGCCACCGACCCGGACGACACGATCGTCGACCTGGCGGTCACCGCGGTGAGCCCGACTCCGGCCACCGGTTCGATCAGCCGCACCGCCGTGACGCCTGCCGACGGGCTGGGCGGCACTGCCCGGGCCACGGTGAGCGCCAGCGCCGACCTCGCGGCCGGGGCGTACACGGTCACGCTGACCGCCACCGACGCCGGCGGCGGCACCGCGACCTGCACCCTGTCGGTGCAGGTGACCCGCGAGCTGACGGTCGGCGAGGTGCAGGGCCCGACGTCCGACAGCGAGTCCGGCGCGGCCGACCGGTCACCGCTCGCTCCGGCGAGCGGCAACGGCACGAGCAGCGCGCTGTACGACGTCCGCGGCGTGATCACGCAGCGCACCCTGGCCCGCACCTCGGCGGGTGAGGCGCAGTACGGCTTCTTCCTGCAGAGCCGGCGGGGCGCCACCGACGGCGACCCGACCAGCTCGGACGGCATCTTCGTGTTCATGGGCGCGTTCACGTCGCTGATCGGCGGCTACGTGCCGACGGTCGGCGACGAGGTGGTGCTCCGCGCTCGCGTGTCGGAGTACTTCGCCATGACCCAGCTGTCCAGCGCCTCGCTGGTCCGCAAGCTCGCCTCGGGCCTCGACGTCAACGCCGAGGTCGAGGTGACCGACGCGGCGCCGCCGGCCGACCTGGCCGCCGCGGGGCGCTTCTGGGAGCGGCACGAGGGTGCCCGGCTGCGGGTCCGCTCGGGCAGCGGCGCGGTGAGCGGGCGGGACGTCTTCGCGTCCACGGCCGACGCGGAGGTCTGGGTCGTCGACCGGGACGACCCGGTGCTGGACCGCGCCGACCCGTACGCGCGCCGGGTCTTCCGGGACGCGCACCCGCTGGACAACGACCCGACGCGGCTCTTCGACGACGGCAACGGCCAGCGCGTGCTGCTCGGCAGCATGGGTGTGAAGGGCACCACCGGTGACAGCGGCACGCTGATCGCGCCGGCGCGCACCTTCGACACCGTGGCGCAGGACGCCTTCGGCGGCGTGTACTACTCGTTCGAGAAGTACGGCGTGCAGGTGGAACAGATCGAGTTCACGGCCGGTGCGGACCCGTCGCGGAACAACCCGCCGAAGCCGGCCGACCGGTCCGAGGAGTTCGCCGTCGCGACCTACAACGTGGAAAATCTCTACGACTTCCGCGACGACCCCTTCGACGGCTGCGACTTCACGGGCAACCCGGGCTGCACGGGTGTCCGCCCGCCGTTCGACTATGTGCCGGCCAGCGAGGCCGACTACCGGGAGCACCTCACCTCGCTCGCCGACCAGATCGTGACGGACCTGCACGCGCCGGACCTGATCCTCGTGCAGGAGGCCGAGGACCAGGACATCTGCACGGTCACCGGCGGCGCGCTGGCCTGCGGCGGCACGGACAACGCCGACGGCGCGCCCGACACGATCCAGGAGCTGGCGCTCGCGGTGGCCGCGGCCGGTGGCCCGGCGTACGCCGCCGCGTACGACCGCACCGGCGCGGACGCCCGCGGCATCACGGCGGCGTTCCTCTACCGCACGGACCGGGTGCGCCTCGCTCCCGCGGCGGCCGGAGATCCGGTGCTCGGGTCGGCGCCGACCGTCCAGTACCGGGCGGCGGGGCTGCCGGCGAACGCGGACGTGCAGAACCCGAAGGCGCTCAACGCGCTGCTGCCGGCCGACGTGGACACGTCGACCGGGACCGACGGCGACAACGTCTTCACCCGCGCGCCGCAGGTCGGCAAGTTCAGCGTGGCCGCGGCGCCGGGCTCGGCCGAGCGGTTCACCGTGTGGGCGGTCAGCAACCACTACTCGTCGGGGCCGGACAGCCGGGTCGGGCAGCGGCGGGAACAGGCCGCGTACGGCGCGGCGATCGTGACGGCGATCGAGGCGGGCGACGCGAACGCCCGGGTGGTGTACGGCGGTGACCTGAACGTCTTCCCGCGTCCGGACGACCCGATCGCCACCGGCGCCCAGCCCACCCCGTCGGACCAGTTGGCCCCGCTCTACGCGGCCGGCCTGCACAACCTGTGGGACGACCTCGTCGCCGACGTCCCGGCGTCCGCCTACTCGTACAGCTTCGAGGGGCAGGCGCAGACGCTGGACCACCTGTTCGTCAACGACGCGCTGCACGACGACCTCGTGCAGGTGCGGGCCGCGCACATCAACGCCGACTGGCCGGCCGAGCACACGGGCGACGGGTCGCGCGGCTCCAGCGACCACGACCCGCAGGTGGCCCGGTTCCACTCCCGCGCCGCGCTGGGCGTCGCCGACGTGTCGGTGGCGGAGGGCGACAAGGGCGACCGTCAGCTCACCTTCACCGCCACCGTGTCGCGGCCGCTGTCGCAGCCGGTGCTGGTCTGCGCGGCCACGTACGGCACCACGGCCCAGGCCGGCTCGGACTACGAACCGTACGTGGGCTGCAAGGTGCTGGCCGCCGGGCAGACCTCGCTGGCGTTCCCGGTGACCGTGCACGGTGACCGCAAGCGGGAGTCGGACGAGAAGCTGACCCTGCTGGTCGCCGGGGTGCCCGGCCTGCGGCTGACCGACCCGCTCGCCACGGGCACGATCCGCGACGACGACTGACCGGCACGAACGCTCCACGGCGGCCCGCCGATCCCCGGATCGGCGGGCCGCCCGCGTTCGGGGCCGCCCGCGTTCGGGGCCGCCCGCGTTCGGGGCCGCCCGCGCGGAGCGGCCTCAGCCCACTCGCCACCAGCGGGGCGGCGGCGGAACGTCCCGGTATTTGGCCACCCGCACCTCCCACTGGCTGCGCCGCCGCATCGCGTCCCGAACTCGCCGGTTGCGGTAGAACGTCTCGGGCGGGCGCGCGAGCCCGTAGACGTCCGCCCACCACTCCCCCGGCTCGGGGTCGAGGATGGTGTCGAGGTGTGACGGGTACCGCCGTTCCGCACCGTCACGTGTGTCGGCCCGGTCGCGCATGGGGCGGAGCACGCGACCGCACTCGTTGACGACGGCCAGGCGGTAACCCGCGACCGAGATGATGCGCCGGAGCAACGCGATGCTGGGGACCATCCGGCCGGCCTCGATGCGACCGACGGTGGCGTGGTTCACGCCGGCCCAGCGGGCCAGCTCCCGCTGGCTGAGATCGGCACGGCGGCGGACCGCCCGGACGATGCCCGCCGCCGGCCACGGCACGTCGAACGGCTCGGTGACGAGCACCGGTGCCGCGGTAGCGGCCGACAGCGGGTCGATCTCGCTCCGGTCCAGCTCGCTCCGGTCCGGCTCGCTCCGGTCCGGCTCGCCCTGGTCCGGTTCGCCTCGGTCTGGCTCACTCTCGCCGCTCGGCGGCGGGTCGAACTGCGCTGCGGCGGGCCCGGGATCGGCCGGGTTGCCACCCGGGACGGCGGCGTCGGGGCCGCCCGGACTCGGCGAATCGGTCATGGAGTCACCGTCCCGGGCGGCGGAGCGCGCCGCAATCCCGCTCGCTCCGCCTGTGGACAACGCGAGGCCCTGTGGACAACCGCTGACTCTCCGACGACCGGCGCGCCACCCGAAGCCATCACGCGGCGTGATCGGCGGTCATCGACGACGACTTCTCACCGAGAGTGACGGCGATTGGCTGCTTACCGAGCGCGTCCCAGGCCGGCGGACAGCAAATATCGCGCTGACCAGCGACTTCTCCACACGGATCCCACCCGAGGCCGGCACCCACCTCGCCTCCTTTGCTCTGCACCCCTATAGGCACCGCTCGCGCACAGTAGCTGTTGCATATGGGGGTGCAGAGCAAAGGACGGAAAGGGGTGTGGGTGGGGGCGGCGCGAACGTCACGCTGGGTAATCAGGTTGGTCCGCCCGGGCGGTGCAGCGCGTCGGACGGAAGTCATCGCGCCCGGGCTGGGGACCAGCCCCGCACGCCCGGCCCGCCCTGCGCCCGGGCCGCCCTGCGCCCGGCACGCCGGGCTCCGCACACCGCACACCGCACGCCCGGCCCGCCCCGCAGACGCAGGCCGGGCACGCACCGCAGACCACACGCCCGGCCCGCCCCGCAGACCGCACGCCCGGCTCACCGCGGCGAGACACGCCGGAGCGCGCGCCCGACGCGCCCGCCTCCCCGCGGTCCGCGGACCGGGCCAGGCGGACGCGTCCGCGTCGATCAGTAGCTCTCGCGGAGTAGCCGGGCGGCCTCGACGGCCCAGTAGGTGAGGATGATCTGGGCACCGGCCCGCCGGATCGACGTGAGCGTCTCCAGCATGGCCCGCTCCCGGTCGATCCAGCCGTTCGCGGCGGCCGCCTCGACCATCGCGTACTCGCCGGACACCTGGTACGCCGCGACCGGAACGTCGACCGCCGCGCGGACCGCCGACACCACGTCGAGGTACGGCAGCGCCGGCTTCACCATCACCATGTCGGCGCCCTCGGCGACGTCGAGCGCGACCTCGCGCAGCGACTCCCGCAGGTTCGCCGGGTCCTGCTGGTAGGCGCGCCGGTCGCCCTCCAACGCCGACTCCACGGCGTCGCGGAACGGCCCGAAGAACGCCGAGGCGTACTTCACGGCGTACGCCAGCACGGCCACGTCCTGGTGACCCGCGGCGTCCAGCGCCCGGCGTACCACCCCGACCTGGCCGTCCATCATCCCGGACGGCCCGACCACCCCGACCCCGGCGTCGGCCTGCGCCACCGCCATCTCCGCGTACGCGGCGAGCGTGCGGTCGTTGTCCACCTCGCCGTCCGGCGTGAGCAGGCCGCAGTGCCCGTGCGAGGTGAACTCGTCGAGGCAGAGGTCGCTCATCACCACGGTGGCGTCGCCCACCTCGGCCACCACGTCGCGGATGGCCACGTTGAGGATGCCCTCGGGGTCGATACCGCCGGAGCCGACCGGGTCCCGCTCCGCGGGCACGCCGAAGAGCATGATCCCGCCGATCCCCGCCTGCACGGCCTCGACGGCCGCCTTGCGCAGCGAGTCACGGGAGTGCTGGAGCACCCCCGGGAGCGACGCGATGGCCCGGGGCTCGGTGAGCCCCTCTTTCACGAACATCGGCACGACCAGCTCGGCCGGGTCGACGCGGGTCTCGGAAACCAGCCGCCGCAGCGCCGGGGTGCGGCGCAGACGGCGGGGCCGGATCTCGGGGTAACCCACGATTCCTCCTGACGACTACCGGAACCTCAGGGCGGTCGGGCCCTGCACCTTCGAGCCGCGGCGCTGCTTGGCCGGCATGGCGGCGAGCTTCTCGCGCAGCTCGACGGCGTAGGCGGCGAGCGCCTCCACCAGGTCGGGCACCGAGGCGTGCTGCGGCTGGACGTCGACCCGCAGGCCGAACTCCGTCGCCGTCTCCGCCGTCTTGGGCCCGATAACGGCAACAACGGTACGCGCGTGCGGCTTCCCGGCGATGCCGACCAGGTTCCGGACGGTGGAGGACGAGGTGAAGAGCACCGCGTCGAACCCGCCCGACTTGATGGCGTCGCGGATCTCGGCCGGCGGCGGGGCCGCGCGGACGGTCCGGTACGCGGTCACGTCGTCCACCTCCCAGCCGCGCTCGGTGAGCCCGGCGGCGAGCGTCTCGGTGGCGATGTCGGCACGCGGCAGCAGCACCCGGCCGACCGGGTCGAGCACCTCGTCGTGCGGTGAGAACTCGGCCAGCAGGCCCTCCGAGGACTGCTCCCCGGACGGGATCAACTCCGGCTGGATGCCGAACGCACGGACCGCGTCGGCGGTCGCGTCGCCGATGCACGCGATCTTCACGCCGCCGAAGTGCCGTGCGTCGAGGCCGTGCTCGGCGAACTTCTCCCAGACCGCGCGGACGGCGTTCACCGAGGTGAAGACCACCCAGGCGTACCGGCCGTCGACCAGGCCCTTGACGGCCCGCTCCATCTGCGCCGGGGTGCGCGGCGGCTCCACGGCGATCGTCGGCACCTCGCACGGGATGGCCCCGTACGCCCGCAGCCGCGCGCTCATCACGCCGGCCTGCTCCTTGGTGCGGGGCACGAGCACCTTCCAGCCGTACAGCGGCCGGTTCTCCCACCAGCTGAGCTTGTCCCGCTGCGCCACGCCCTCGCCGAGGGTGAGCACCACCCGGCCCGTGAAGCCGAGCGCCGCCGCCACGAAGCTGTCCACCGTCGAGCTGGTCGTGTACTGGGTCTCGCCGGTGCCGTCGCCGGTCACCCCGACCGAGGTGGCGCCGTCCACGCCCGCCGCGAGCAGCCCGTCCCGGACGGCGGCGAGATCACCGGCGTCCACCGCGAGCGCCAGCGAGCCCCGGGCGACCGCCGCGGCCAGCGCCTCGAAGTCCAGCGTGCTGACGTCCTCGACGTCGGCCGCGGTGCGTACGCCCGGCAGCGGCACGCCCGCGTAGGTGGCCACGCCCTCGGCCTGGCCCACACCCGGCACCACCTCGAAGTGCGCGGCGGTGCGCGCGACGGCCTGCACCTCCTTGACCACCGAGTCGTGGCCGAACGGGTCCCCGGCCACCAGGTGCACCGCGTTCTGGCCGGCACGGGCCGCCGAGATCAGCACCTTGGCCACGTCGCCCGGCGCGCCCTCGGCCGGGGTGAACTCGGCGTCCTCGCGGGCCTCGGCGCGCACGGCGGCAAGCAGCGACTCGGGGACTCCCCGGTCGTACACCACCTGGTCGGCGTCGACCAGGGCGTCGTGCGCCCGGCGGGTCAGCAGGCCGGGGTCGCCGGGGCCGGCCCCGACGAACGCGATCCGGCCTACGGGCTTACGGGTGCGGGTCATTCTGTGCTCCCAAATTGCTGGGTCCCCGGGCCGGTGTGTCCTTCGTGGCCGAGGATCGAGTCGGCGCCGAGGTCGAGGAGCTCGGCGGCGAGTGCCTTGCCGATCTCCGCCGCGTCGGCGGGCGTTCCGGTGCGGGACAGCCGGAGGTCACGGGTGCCGTCCGGGCTGATCACCGCCCCGCGCAGGTAGATCTCCTGGTGAACATCGCCCTCGGCGCCAGAGCCGGTCGGCTCGCCTTCGGCGACGATGGCGTAGGCGGCGACGGGTGCGCTGCACCCGGCCTCCAGGGTGGCCAGCAGCGCCCGCTCCGCGGTGATCGCGGCGCGGGACGGTGCGTGGTCGAGCACGGCGAGCAGCTCGATCAGATCCGTGTCGTCGGCCCGGCACTCCACGGCCAGGGCGCCCTGGGCGGGCGCCGGCAGCATGAGCATCGGGTCGAGCGTCTCGGTGATCTCGCCGGCCCGCCCCAGCCGGGCCAGCCCGGCCCGGGCCAGAACGACCGCGTCGAGGTCGGCGGACGGACCCAGCACCCGCCCCAGGCGCGTGTCGACGTTGCCGCGGATCGGCGTGACGTCGAGCTGCAGCCCGAGCGCGTGGAGTTGGGCGATGCGGCGCAGCGCGCCGGTGCCGACCGTGGCGCCCGGCGGCAGCTCGGCCAGCGTACGGCCGTCGCGGGCGACCAGCGCGTCACGCGGATCCTCCCGGGGCGGCACCGCCGCGATGTGCAGCCCGACGGCGCCGGCGGTGGGCAGGTCCTTGTAGGAGTGCACCGCGAAGTCGATGGTGCGGGCCACCAGCGCGTCCCGCAGCGCGGAGACGAAGACGCCGACGCCCAGCCGGTGCACGGGCGCGTTCGAGCGGTCGCCAGCGGTGACCACCTCGACCAGCTCGACGGGGCGCCCGGTGGCCGCGGTCAGCGCCTCGGCCACATGACTGGACTGGGCCGTCGCGAGGGCGCTTCCTCGGGTGCCGAGGCGCAGGGGGGCGGTCATCGCTCACCTCCGGTGGACGGAGTGGGATCGGTCTCCACGACGTCGGGGACGGTGTCGACCGGGGACGTCTGTGGCACCTGGAGGTCGAACAGCTCGCGGAGCAGGGCCGCGTACTGGTCGCCGCCGGGCTCCGCGGCCAACTGGCGGACGCGCACCGTCGGCTGGTGCAGCAGCCGCTGCACCACCCGGTGCACCGTCCGGGCGACCTCGGCGCGCTGGTCGTCGCTGAGGTCCGGGCGCCGCTGTGCCAGCCGGCGCAGCTCGGCGGTGACCACGTCGTCGGCACGGCCGCGCAGGGCGGCCACGGTGGGGGCCACGTCGGCGCCGCGCAGCCAGGTGAGGAAGCCCTCGACCTCGCTGCCGACGATGCGCTCGACGGCGGCGGCCTCGCTCGCGGCCGGGCCGTCGGCGAGCAGCGCGGCCATCCGGTCGATGTCGATCACCTCGACACCGGGCAGCTCGGCCACGCCGGCCTCGACGTCGCGCGGCACGGCCAGGTCGAGCAGGACCAGCGGCCCGCGCTCCGGCGCCCGCTCGGCCAGCGCCCGGGCCACGACCGACCGGGTGAGGACCGGTTCCGTGGCCGCGGTGGCGGCCACTACGATGTCCACTGTGGAGAGCGCGCTCGGCAGCTCGGCCATCGGGACGGCCGTGGCGCCGTACGACTCGGCGAGCCGGACGGCCCGGTCGGCCCCCCGGTTGGTGACGCTGAGCGGCGCGGCGCCGAGCCGCGAGAGCGTGGCCACGCCCAGCGAGCCCATCGCGCCGGCGCCGACGACCAGCGCCGGACGGCCGGCGAGGTCGCCGTCGAGATGACCGGCCGCCAGCTCCAGCGCGGCGGTGACGACGCTCTGGCCGGCCCGGTCGATGCCGGTCTCGGCGTGCGCGCGCTTGCCGACCCGCAGCGCCTGCTGCATGAGCTCGTGCAGCAGGCGGCCGGCCGAGTCGGCGCCGGTGGCCCAGTGGTACGCGTCGCGGAGCTGGCCGAGGATCTGCGCCTCGCCGACCACCATCGAGTCGAGCCCGGTGGCGACCCGGAACACGTGGTCCACGGCCGCGGCGTCGTAGTGCACGTAGAGGTGGTTCGCGAGCGCCGCGGCCGGGCAGTCGGCCTGCTCGGCGAGCACGGCGCAGATGTCACCGAGACCGCCGTGGAAACCGGACACGGCGGCGTAGACCTCCACCCGGTTGCAGGTGGAGACCAGCACCGCCTCGCTCACGTACGGCTGCGCGACCAGGCGGTCCAGCGTGCGGGTGAGCTCTGCGGGCGGCACCGCCAGCTGCTCCAGCGTGGCGACCGGGGCGGTGCGGTAGGACGCGCCGACGACGAGGAGTTTCACGTGCCGATCGCCTCCTGGGAGTCGGTGGCCGCGAGCCCACCCGGCAGAGCGGTGAGGGCGGACCCGCCGGTGGCGGGGAGCGCGGTCAGCGACGCCTTGCGGTGCTCGTGGAAGGACAGGATCTGCAACTCGATGGCGAGGTCGACCTTGCGTACGTCGACCCCCTCCGGAACCGAGAGTACGCAGGGCGCGAAGTTCAGGATGCTCGTCACGCCGACCGCGACGAGTTGGTCGGCCACCGGCTGGGCGGCGGCCGCCGGAGTGGCGATCACGCCGATGGCGATCGACTCCTCGGCGGCGACCCGGGGCAGCTCGTCGACGTGCCGCACGACCAGGCCGTTGATCTCCTCGCCGACCCGGGCCGGGTCCGCGTCGAAGAGGGCGGCGATCCGGAATCCGCGGCTCTTGAAGCCGGCGTAGCCGGCCAGGGCGTGACCGAGATTACCCACGCCGACCAGGGCGACCGCCCGCCGTTGGGTGAGCCCCAGCACCGACTCGATCTGCTCGATCAGCAGCGCCACGTCGTAGCCGACGCCGCGGGTGCCGTACGAGCCGAGGTGCGAGAGGTCCTTGCGGAGCTTCGCGGAGTTCACGCCGGCGGCACTGGCCAGCCCCTCGCTGGAGACGGTCTCGTGGCCGGTGTCGGCGAGGTTGTGCAGGGCGCGGAGATATTCCGGGAGCCGCGCGACGGTCGCCTCCGGCAGGTCCGGGAGCGCCGGTACGGCACCGGCGCTACCGGGCGCGCCAGGGTGACGGTGCTGACTCATGAGACTCCGTGCGGTGCGATCCTCGGCCAACTCCGGTGGTCGGCCGTTTCGGGACTCCCGCTGGCGACCGAGGGTGCCGGCTGTGCTAGCAGGGCGCGTCGGAATTACAGAGTAGGCGCTTGTGAAGACGTGCACAAATCGCGATCTTGTCAGGTCGCGACGCGGCTTCACCTGGGCCTCCATTCCGCAAGATCGATCGGCAGCCGCCAGCGGCGCCGCCCGGCGATTATTGCTCAATTGCGACTTCTCTGACCAATCCCGCGCCGCCGCGCTCCGCATTTCCCGCGATCTTGCACTTACCGCCCCGGCACACCGGGAGGAAAGTGACGAAGCTGGGTCCGAAACCGCAAGATCGCGGGGGTGGAGGGGCGGGGGCGGGGGGCGGGGGCGGCGGGGAAAGCGGGCGCGGGCGGCGGAGGGCGGGCGCGGGGTAGGGGCAGCCCTACGGTGGGGAGGCCGGGCTGCGGGATGGGTCGGAGGGCCCCGGCTGCCTAGCCTTTGGACATGACCGCCGTTCCCGCTGCCGCCGACCCGCCGAGGCTGGCGCCCACCGTCACCCGCCAGCTCTTCCTCGACTCCGGTTACGTCCTGCTCGGCTTCCCCCTGGCGCTGGCCAGCTTCATCGTCCTCGTGGTCGGCCTGTCACTCGGCGCCGGCCTCGTGGTGACCGTGATCGGTCTGCCGATCCTCAGCGGCGTCCTCCACACCGCCCGGGGCTTCGCCGACATCGAAAGGCTCCGCCTGCCGTCCGTGCTGGGGCAGCCCCGCGTACGGCCGACCTACCGGTCGGCCGAGCCGGGCGCCAGCGCCTGGCGACGGATCTTCGTGCCGATCAGCGAGACCCAGTCCTGGCTCGACCTCGCCCACGGCATCTTCAAGCTGGTCGTGGCGGTGGCCACCTTCGTGATCACCGTGACCTGGTGGGCCGGTGCCGTCGGAGGCAGCCTCTACTGGACGTACGACTGGACCCTGCCGCACGGGCAGGGCGACACGGACCTGCCCGAGCTGCTCGGTCTCGGCAGCTCCACGGCGGCGCGGGTCGGCCTGCACACGGCGTTCGGGCTCTTCTTCCTCATCACCCTGCCGATCGTGATCCGGGGCTGCGCGTTGCTGCAGGCCCGCTTCGCGCGGGCCATGCTGACCGGGGTTGCCGAGATGCAGGACCGGATCACGACCCTGGAGGAGCAGAAGCGGGCCGCGGCCTCCGCCGAGGCGGCCGCGCTGCGCCGGCTGGAGCGGGACATCCACGACGGCCCCCAGCAGCGGCTCGTCCGGCTCGCGATGGACCTCAGCCGGGCCCGGCAGCAGCTCGCCACCGACCCGGAGGCGGCCGGACGGACGCTCGACGAGGCGGTGACCCAGACCCGGGACACGCTGTCGGAGCTGCGCGCGCTCTCCCGCGGCATCGCGCCGCCGATCCTCGTCGACCGCGGCCTGCCCAGCGCGCTGGCGGCGCTCGCGGGGCGCGGGCTCATCCCGATCGAGCTGTCCGTCGATCCCGGACTGGGCACCCCGGAGGGGCGGCTCGACCCGGCGGTGGAGAACACCGCGTACTTCGTGGTGGCCGAGGCGCTCACCAACGTCGCCAAGCACAGCCGGGCCACCGAGTGCCAGGTCGCCGTGCTGCGGTCGGGACGGCGGCTCAGGGTGAGCGTGGGCGACGACGGCCAGGGCGGCGCGCACGTCGCGAAGGGCCACGGGCTGGCGGGCATCGCCGACCGGATCCGGGCCGCCGGCGGCGAGCTGGTGGTGGTCAGCCCGCCGGGCGGTCCCACCGAGATCCGCGCGGACCTCCCGCTGTGAGGCGGACGTGATAGACAACACCACCATGCGCATCGTTATCGCCGACGACGCCGTCCTGCTCCGGGAGGGGCTGGTCCGGCTGCTCACCGAGCACGGGCACGAGGTGGTGGCGGTGGTCGGCGACGGCGACGCGCTGGTCGAGGCGGTGGTGGCCCACCGGCCGGACGTGTCGATCGTCGACGTGCGGATGCCGCCCTCGCACACCGACGAGGGGCTACGCGCCGCGGTGCAGGCCCGCACCCTCGTGCCGCGCAGCCCGATCCTGGTCCTCTCCCAGTACGTCGAGGTCTCGTACGCCGACGACCTGCTCGCGACCACCGGCGGCGCCGGCGGGGGCGGTATCGGCTACCTGCTCAAGGACCGGGTGGCCGCGATCGACGAGTTCCTGGACGCGGTGCGGCGGGTGGCCGGCGGCGGCACCGTGCTCGACCCCGAGGTCGTCGGCCAGCTCTTCGCCCGGCGCCGGCGCGACGACCCGCTGCGGGAGCTGACCCCGCGGGAGCGGGAGGTGCTCGCCCTGATGGCCGAGGGGCGGTCCAATACGGCGATCGCACGGACGCTGGTGGTCAGCGACGGCGCGGTGGAGAAGCACGTGCGCAACATCTTCACGAAGCTCAACCTGCCGCCCGACACCGAGCAGCACCGCCGGGTCCTGGCCGTGCTCGCGTACCTGCGCGACTGACCGGCGGGGCCGGTCAGGCCAGGGATCGCGCCAGCGTCACGGCCTCGGTGAGCGTGTCGGCCACCGGGTGGCCGGACGCGCGCAGCCGGGCCGGGTCCGTGAAGCCGCCGGTGTAGAGCACGGCCCGCGCCCCGACGGCGCCCGCGGCGTCCGCGTCGTCGACGGAGTCGCCGATCAGCACCACCGAGCGGCCGTCCACGCCCAACTCGGCGAGGTGCTTCTGGAGCGACTCCGCCTTGGGGCCGCCGCCGAGCCCGCCGCGGAACCCGTCCACCCGCAGGAAGGTCTCGGTCAGCCCGAAGCCCCGCACGGTGGGCACCAGCTCCTCGTGGAACCACATGGAGAGCAGCGACTGGGTGCCGGGCCACGCGGCCATGGCGGCCCGCGCGTCCGCGGCCAACTCACACGTCGTCAGCCCGTTGCGGTACGCGTCGTGGAAGATCCGGTCCAGCCGGCCGAACGCCTCCTCGTCGACGGCCCGGCCGAGCACGTCGGCGTAGTACTCGGCCACCGGTCGACGGAAGCGCACCCGGTGCTCGTCGGCCGACACGGTCGGGCCGCCCACGCTGGCGAACGCGGCGTTCGTGGAGGCCACCACGAGGCTGAGGTCGTTGAGCAGGGTGCCGTTCCAGTCCCAGACGAGGTGGGGGTGCGCAGGGGTCATCGCCGAACCCTACCGCCGGCGCTCACAGTTGCGGTGTGGTGAGATCGCGCAGCAGGCGCTCCTCCTCCACCCGCCAGTAGCCGTGCTCCTTGCCGTCGAGCAGCACGACGGGCAGCCGGTCGCCGTAGTCGCGCTCGAGGTCCAGGTCGTCGGTGACGTCCCATTCGACCCACCGGTCGCCGGTGACGGCCACCACCCGCTCCAGCGCCGTCCGGGCCTCGTCGCACAGGTGGCACCCGGGCCGGGTGATGAGGGTGAGTCGGGCGTCACTGGCCATCGGGCACCTCCGTACGTGGGTCGACCGGCGCCGCCGGCGACGGCACCGCGGGTGCCGCCGGTGCGGTCGCCGACCGGAGCTGGGTCTTGCGGACCTTGCCGATCACGGAGTACGGCAGCGCGTCGACGAACTCGACGCTTGTCGGACACTTGAACCGGGCCAGGTTCCGCGCGCAGTGGGCGAGCAGCTCGTCGGCGGTCACCGGCTCGCCGGCGGCCCGCACCACGTACGCCCGGACAGTCTCGCCGGTCCGGGGGTGCGGCACACCCAGTACCGCCGACTCGGCCACCCCGGGATGCGCGACGAGCGCCAACTCGACCTCGTGCGGGTAGACGTTGAAGCCGTTGACCAGGATCAACTCGCCGAGCCGGTCGACCAGGAAGAGGTCGCCGTCCTCGTCGGCGTAGGCCACGTCACCGGTGGCCCACCAGCCCGCCGCGTCCGGGCCGCCGCGCCCGTCGGGCCAGTACCCGGCGAACAGGTTCGCGCCGCGCACCACGATCTGCCCGGGGTCGGTGCCCACGGCGACGTCGGAGAGGTCCGGCCCGTCGGTGTCCTCGTCCGGCGTGGCCTCCCCGTCGTGCCAGAGGTCCGTGCCGTCCGCGCCGACCAGGCGCAGCTCGACGCCGGGCAGTGGCCGCCCGATGGAGCCGGCCTTGGGCGCCCCACCGACCAGCGTGGAGGTGAGCACCGGCGCGGTTTCGGTGAGGCCGTAGCCGACGTGCACCGGGCGTCCGGTGGCCGTCGTGAAGCGGGCCGCGACGGCCGGCTCCAGCGGCGCCGCGCCGCAGACCACCACCCGCACCGACGCCAGGGCCGCCGCGAGCGCGTCCGCGTCCGTCGTCGACCAGACGAGGACCATCGACGGTACGCCCACGAGCACGCTGACCCGGTGCCGGGCGATCTCGGCGAGCGCGGCGTCCGGGCCGACGTCGTCCACCAGCACCCCGGTCGCGCCGTGGTGGATCACCGCGCCGAGCCCCGAGTTCAGCCCGTACGCGTGGAACAACGGGAGGGCCAGCAGGACGGTGTCGTCCGGCCCGACGACGGGCGGCTCGATCCGGCCCACCTGTTCGAGGTTGGCCAGCAGCGCCCCGTGCGAGAGCATCGCGCCCTTGGGCCGACCCTCCGTGCCGGACGTGTAGAGCAGCACCGCCAGGTCGTCGCGTCCGCGTACCGGGAACTCGTCGGGGTCGCCGGCCCTCCCGGCAGGCGCGGACGGCGGCCGGGTGTGCACGGCGGTGAGCGCCGGCAGCTCCGCGGCGACGGTGGTGACCAGGTCGCGGACCCGTTCGGTGGCGACGAGCACGGCCGCGCCGGAGTCGGCGAGCACGTGCCGCAGCTCCGGCGCCGTGGAGCCGGGGTTGACGGGCACCGCGACCAGCCCGGCGCGCAGGGTGGCGAGGTAGGTGACCACGAAGTCGGGCGTGTTGGGAAGGGCGATGGCCACCCGGGCGGGCCGCCCGCTCCCGTCCGGTCCGGGCGCGGCGGCGGCCAGCGCACGGGCGACGGCGGTCACCGACGCGTCCAGTTCGGACCATCCGATGCTGCGGTCCCGCCAGCGCAGGGCCGGTCGGTCGCCGTCGGCGAGGGCCGTCCGGCGTACCCGGTCGGCGAGGTTCGGCACGGAGCTGCCCGCTGCGTCCTGCACGGTGGCTGAGTCTGGCACAGCGGACCGCTGGCGGCCATGCCCTCCGCCGCCGGCCCGCCCCGGCCCCGCGCGGGGTCGCCGGCGGCGGGAGGACGGTCCCGTGCACGGGACGAAATTGTGTGCCGTGGACGGTCCGATGAGGTCCCGTGGACGGGACGCTCCGACACGCCGGGAGCCGTCGTCGTCGGCCTGTCGGCTACCCGACCGAGAGGGGGCACGCGGAGACCGGCGTCGCCTTCCTGACCAGGGCTTCCACTCCGGACCACCGAAACCGTCGAAAGTCAACCGCACACGACGGACAACCGGTCCGCCATCTGTGCGACACGGAGGGAAATACTTCGGCCCTGTGTAACGGACTTGCCACGCGCGGGTGACGTTGGCCCTATCATCACTCGGGTCGGCTCACCCCATTTGCCGTGAGTCGACACCCCTCAGCCCGAGGAGGCCCCCGTGCCCGTCAGCGCATTGGACCAGCACCTCAAGGGGAACTGCCGCCCGCCGGCACACCCCCGACCCGCTCTGCCCGAGCGCGGCGCACCCGTCCGGTGTGCCCGTCCGGCGCGGTCGGCGGCTGGTGGGACGGGGGCGACACGATGACCACGTTCGGCTACGCGGACCGGCCGCTCGGCCTGACCGGCCCGACCCCCCGCACCGGCGTCAACGAGCGCTCCGCCGGCGCGCCGGACGACAGCGGCAGCCTCGCCGTGGCGGGCGACGGCACGGCGAAGCGGGTTCGCAACCGGCCGCACCACAACGAGCCCCCGGCACGGCCGGCCGTGCCGGGCGGAAACGCGAAGCCGGCCGGTGGCCGGGTGGCGGCGCCCGCACGCCCCACGATGCCCGCGCAGAGCCGCCGGGTCGACCACTCCCCCGCCGTGAGCGACCCGTCGGCCGGCGAGACGGCCGTGCTGCCCGCCGTGCCGGCGGCCCCGGCCCCCGCCGGCACCGGCAGCGCCACCGGCTACCCGAGCCGCCCCGACCCGTCCGACCCGGCCACCGAGGTCTGGGCGCTCGTCGAGCGCGCGCAGGCCGGGGAGGCCGAGGCGTTCGGGCTGATCTACGACCGGTACGTCGACACGGTCTTCCGCTTCGTCTACTTTCGCGTCGGCAACCGGCAACTGGCCGAGGACCTGACCTCCGACACCTTCCTGCGGGCGCTCAAGCGGATCGGCAGCTTCACGTGGCAGGGCCGCGACCTGGGCGCCTGGCTCGTGACCATCGCCCGCAACCTGGTGGCCGACCACTTCAAGTCCGGCCGGTACCGGCTGGAGGTCACCACCGGCGACGTCCTCGACGCCGACCGCGAAGACCGCGGGCCCGAGGGCAGCCCGGAGGCGGCCGTCGTCGAGCACATCACCAACGTCGCCCTGCTGAGCGCCGTCAAGCAGCTCAACCCGGAGCAGCAGGAGTGCATCGTGCTCCGGTTCCTCCAGGGCTTCTCGGTGGCCGAGACGGCGCGCGCCATGGGCAAGAACGAGGGCGCCATCAAGGCGCTCCAGTACCGCGCGGTGCGGGCCCTGGCGCGGCTCCTGCCCGACGGCTTCCAACCGTAGTCCCGTCGGCGGGACCGACCGAGTCCGACCACGTCCGCGCAGCTCGGCGGCCGTCCCGCAGGGTGATCCTGGTCACTTTCCGTGATTTCGGCCCCGGCGGGCCCGTAACCCGTGCCCGGTCCGTTCCGTTTCTCCGGGTGCGACCGGTGGTTGCCCCGGTATCCCCCCGGGCTCCCGAGGTCGACGGGCGTGCTTTCGCCCGCGACCTCACCTCTGCGGCTTCACGCTGCCGCCGGTCGTCGGCCACCACGGCGGCCGACCGGCCGTGACCAGCGAGAGGGAGGTGCCTGCGGTGGACGACATCCTCTTCTCCCGCCGGCGCGCGGAGCGCTTCGCTCAGCTTCTCGACGAGGCCAACGGCGGCCGACGACACCACGTCCGGTCCCGCGTCGACGACCAGCTCGCACCGCTCGTGGCGGTCGGGCAGCGGCTCGTCGCCGAGCGTCCGACGGTCGAGGTCGACCCGGAGTTCCGCACCGGTCTGCGCGCCATGCTGCTGGCCACCGCCGAGCGCGAGGGGCTGGGCCGGCCGGTTGCCGCCGCGACGGCCGAACCGGCCGGTCAGCGACCCGCCGCCGCGGGCGTCCGCGGTCTGCTGCCCGCGGTCACGGCCCGCCGGGCCCGGGCCCGGGGCGCCATCCTCGTCGGTGTGGCGGCCGGCGCCATCGCCGTCTCGGGCATCTCCGCGGCCAGCGAGAACGCGGTGCCCGGCGACGCGCTGTACGGGATGAAACGCTCCACCGAGCGTGCCCAGCTCGCCCTGGCCAGCTCGGACATCAGCCGTGGCCAGCTCTTCCTCGACTTCGCCCGGACACGGCTCGGCGAGGCCGCCGAACTGCGCGGCGACCACGCCGGGTTCAGCGCGGTGCTCGACGACATGGACGCCGACACCCGCCAGGGCGTACGGCTGCTCACCAGCGCCGCCGTGCAGCGCGCCGACGCGGCCGGCCTGGAGGCGGTCAACACGTTCGTGACCGCGCAGCGGCGCGCGCTGAACGACCTGCTTCCCGGTGCCGCCCGGGCCGACCGGGAGCGCACCCGCGATTCGCTGGCGCTGCTGGACGCCGTCCGCCAGCGTTCCGACGCCCTGCGGGCCGCCATCGGCTGCAACCGTCCCGCGCCCGTGGCCAGCGACACCCTCGGCCCGGCCCCCACGGCCTGCCCCACCGGCCGCTGACCGACCGCAGCACAGTTCACCGCACGGATCCCCGCCCGTCGGCCGCGTCCGGCTACCCTCGCTGGAGGCACACGTCGCGCCGGTCGAGGGAGGGAGGTCGCGTGGCCCGCAGCCGGAAGGTGACGGTCAGCACCGACGTCCACGGTCACACCGCCGGCTGGGCGGAGACCGACCTCGCGCCCGTGCCCGCGGCGCCCGATCCGGCCGCGGCCGCCTTCTTCGACGTGGACAACACGATGATGCAGGGCGCCTCGATCTACTGGTTCGCCCGCGGGCTGGCCGCGCGCGACTACTTCACCACCTCCGACCTCGCCCGGTTCGCATGGCAGCAGCTGCGGTTCCGGCTGCTCGCCCGGGAGCACGCCGGTGACATGTCGCAGGCCAGGGACGCGGCGCTCGCCTTCGTCGAGGGCTGGCGGGTGGACGACGTGGAGCGCCTCGCCGAGGAGATCTTCGACGAGCTGATGGCGCCGCGCATCTGGGCCGGCACCCGGCAGCTCGCCCAGCGTCACCTGGATTCCGGGCAGCGGGTGTGGCTGGTCAGCGCGGCGCCGGTGGAGATCGGCCGGGTCATCGCGTCCCGGCTCGGTCTGACCGGCGCGCTCGGCACGGTCGCCGAGATCGTCGACGGCGCGTACACGGGCCGGCTGGTCGGAGACCTGATGCACGGGCCTGCGAAGGCCGAGGCGGTGGCCCAGCTCGCCGCCGTGGAAGGGCTCGACCTGGGGCGTTGCGCCGCCTACAGCGACTCGGCCAACGACCTGCCGCTGCTCTCGGCCGTCGGCCGGGCGGTCGCCGTGAACCCGGACGGCGCGCTGCTGCGGCGCGCCCGGGAGCACGGCTGGGAGGTCCGCGACTTCCGCACCGGGCGGCGGGCCGCCCGGATCGCCGTGCCGTCCACCGCGGCGGCCGGCCTGGTGGCCGGTGCGGTCAGCGCCGGGCTGGCGCTGCACCGCCGTCGCCGCGCTACCTGACCCCCACCCGCACGCCTCCGCCCGCGAGACGTGCCCGGCTCACGGGCCGAACGGGTCCGGTCGCCGTTCGAGCAGCCGGTGCAGCGTCTGCTGGATGGTCTCCCGCACCTGGTCGGCGAGGTTGAACACGACGAGCGGGTCGTCGGCGGAGTCGGTGAGGTGCGCCGTCGGGATCGGCGGGCAGAACTCGATGAGCCACTTGCTCGGCAGGGGGATCATGCCGAGCGGCCCGAGCCACGGGAACGTCGGCGTGACCGGGAAGTAGGGCAGCTTCAGCAGCCGGGCGAGCGGCTTGATGTCGGCGAGCATCGGGTAGATCTCCTCGCCGCCGACGATCGCCACCGGCACGATCGGGGTGCCCGTGCGCAGCGCGGCCGAGACGAAACCGCCCCGGCCGAAGCGTTGCAGCTTGTAGCGGTCCGAGTAGAGCTTGCCGATGCCCTTGAAGCCCTCGGGGAAGACGCCGACCAGCTCGCCGGCACCGAGCAGGCGCTCGGCGTCCGGGTTGCAGGCCACCGTGCCGCCCGACTTGCGGGCCAGCTCGGAGACGACCGGCATCCGGAACACCAGGTCGGCGCCGAGCAGGCGCAGGAAACGGTGGGCGGGGTGCTGGTCGTGCAGGGCCGCCGAGAGGATCAACGCGTCGAGGGCGACCGTGCCGGAGTGGTTGCCCACGACGAGGCCGGCGCCGTCGGCCGGGACGTGCTCGATGCCGGTCACCTCCGTGCGGAACCAGTCCCGGTAGAGCACCCGCAGCAGCGGGTGGAAGAGGGACTCGGTGAGTTCCGGGTCGAAGCCGAACTCGTCGACCTCGTAGTCACCGGCGAGCCGCCGGCGCAGGAACGCCAGACCGCTCGCCACCCTCCGGTCCCAGGGGTCGCCCGGCCGGTCGGCCACCGCCGGCCCCTCCGGGGCCGAACCGTCGCCGGCGTCGCCGGGGCGTCGGTGCCCGTTGCGCCGCGCCGGCTCCGCGTCCGGCCCGGGCGGGTCCAGCGGTACGTCGAACCGGCCCGCCTCGGCGCCGTCGCGCTCCTGACCCGGCCCGGTCATGTCCGCTCCCGCACGGCGGCCCGCACCTGCCGGATCCCGTCGAGCACCCGCTGCTCCGCCGTGGCGAGCTGGTCCCGCGTCACGACGGCGCCACCGTGGTGGGCACGGATGAAGTCGTCGAAGGCGGCGGCCGTCGAGCGCGGGGTGAAGCCGTACTCCCGCTCGAGGTGGCTTGTGTCGACCACCCGGCCGTGCACGAAGAGGTCGACCTGGTCCAGGCCGTAGCGCCCGAGGCGGAGGGTGCGGGCGAGGGCGGCGGCACCGGAGAGGCCGGGTTCCAGCACGGGCACGGCCACCCGGCCGGCCCGCCGGATCGCCTGCGAGAGGGAGAGCACACCCGGCCCGGCCACGTTGTACGTGCCGGGATGGTCCTCGACGACCGACCGGTGCAGCACCTCGAGGGCGTCGTCGAAGTGCAGGAACTGCAGCCGGGGGTCGCGGCCGAAGACGGTCGGCACCACCGGCTGGGAGAAGTAGCGGGTCAGCGTCGTGTCGGCGGTGGAGCCGATGAAGGGCGCGAAACGCAGCACGGTCGCCGTGACGTCGGGCCGGCGACGGCGGAACCCGCGGACGTACCCCTCGATGTCCAGGATGTCGCGGCCGAACCCGCCGCGCGGCACCTCTCGCGGCTCGGTCTCCTCGGTGAACACGGCCGGGTCGCGGAAGGACGCCCCGTACGCGGCGGTCGACGAACGGACCACGAGCTTGCGCAGCCGGGGCGCCCGCTGGCAGGCGGCGAGCAGCTGCATCGTGCCGATGACGTTCTGGTCCTTCATCGCGGACCGGCCGCCGTGCTGCGGGTCGGGCGCGGTGACCAGCGCGAGGTGCACCACCGCGTCGACGTCGAGGTCGGCGAGGAGGCCGCCCAGCGAACCGCCGTCGATCCGGATCCGCTCCACCCCGCCGAGCAGGTCGGCGAACTCGCCGCCGGACTCCGGCGGGTCGATGCCGATGACCCGCTCGATCCTCGGATCGGCGACCAGGCGGGCCGCCACGTGCGCGCCGAGGTAGCGACCCACCCCGGTCACGACGACGACCCCCGGAGCACCGAGGGTGCCACCGGGGGTCATGTCTCGCACCTACCCCGGCAGGCGGGATCGAGCCGGGACGACCACGGCCTGATCACCTGAGCCTCCGAGGGTCGACAGGTGGCAAGTGAACCGCTGCCGGGCCGAATGCCCGGCGCGGGGTCACTTGCCGAGACGGCGACGCTGGACGCGGGTCTTGCGCAGCAGCTTGCGGTGCTTCTTCTTAGCCATGCGCTTGCGGCGCTTCTTGACCACCGAGCCCATACGACAGCCTTTCGATGCAACATGCGGGGCGGACCGGAGAACACCACGCGGGGTGGTGTCGGCGACCGCTTGCGGACAACGGACCGGACCAGCTCGGGCGGCAGGGCGCACCGGGGTGCGGTCACGGTCGGGGTCCAGGGTAGCGGGAGAGCGTCAGCAGGACCAACGCGCCCCCGTCGATGCGCCGGCCCGAGCTGCCGCGGGCCGACGACCGGGGCGTCACACGGGCGGCCCCGCACGGCGAGCGCCTTCGCGTCTCAGTGGTGGCGTGGCGGCTGGTCCGGTGGCTCAGGCGGTCTCCTGAAAGGCACCCCGGAGATATTCGTGCACCGCGTGCTCGGGCACCCGGAACGACCGGCCGACCCGTACGGCGGTCAGCTCACCGCTGTGCACCAGGCGGTAGACCGTCATCTTCGACACCCGCATGACCGTCGCCACCTCGGCGACGGTCAGGAACTTGACCTCCGACAGTCGACCGTCGGACTGCGACCCGGCCATGGCTCACCCGACCCCATCCCATGCCCGGCGCGTGCCCATGCCGACGGGATGCTCCCGCCCGGACCGGCGACGCGCGTGTTACCAGTACGGTAGCGGGGCCGCTGTGACCGGCGCGATCCCTTCGTACAACTGATCATGATTCGGGCCCGGGTTCACCCGTTCTGAGCTGCCGGTATCCGCCCTCGCGCGCCGTGCGTCCCGTTGCCGGGACCGGCGTCGCGCCGCGGAGGCGCCCGGTGGCTCCGGCGGCGCCACCGGAGCCACCGGACGGGTGCCCCGGGCCGCTTCCGGACGCGGCACCGGGGCTCCGCGCTGGGAGCGGGCACCAGTGTCTCAGGTGTCCCGGACGCGCTCGACGCCGGTGGATCATGAGCCGTCCACCGGCGGTTCCGCTCACGCCACGCGGGCCCGGACATACGCCACGCACTCGTCGTGCAGCGCCGGCCAGGGCTCGCCGAAGACCTGCTCGGCAGCGCGGTCCACCGGCACGCGCTCGTGCACGACGGCCCTGAAGAAGTCGAGCAAACGCGGCTCGCCGAAGCGGTCGACGAGGTGCCGGACGGCCAGGTAGCCGACGCCGTAGCTGCCGGCGACCCGCTCGGCGGACGCGTCGTCGGCGGGAGCGAGCCCGTCCAGCCGCCCGTTCCAGCCGCTCTGGACGAGTCGCCGCACGTCGCCGAGCCCCTCGTAGCGGTCGACCGTCCGGCCGGTGGCGCCCGCGTACTCGGCCAACCCCTCCACCAGCCACCAGGTGGCCGTGCCCGGGTAGCCCCGGTCGGGCAGCGACGCGGCGTGCGTCAGCTCGTGCCGGAGCAACTCGTCGACACCGGCGGCGGCGCCCTCCGAGTTGAGCACCACCTCGTGGTGGCCACCGCCGACGGTGACCGCGTACCCACCGGTCCACTTCGGCCGGCCGCCGCCGTACCAGCGCTTCCACTCGGCCGGCCCGGCGTAGAAGATCCGGTACCGGTCGGGCGGCTCGGCGCCCAGCGCGTACCCGTCGGCCACCTTCGCGGCCGCCTCGGCCTGGGCCAGGAGGCCGGGCAGCTTCGCGCGCAGGGCCGGAGTGGTGGCCACGACGGTACGCGCGCCGGTCGCGACGACCAGCTCGCTGACCTCCCACGGGCGCGTTCCGGTCTCGACGGACTTCGACTCCTCGACGGCGACGAGCCGGGGCTGTCCGCCGTCGTCGCGCCACCGCGTGCCGGCGAGCACCGGGCTCGGCTGGCAGCCGGGCACCACGAAGCAGTACTGGAAGCGCACCAGCAACCGCCACTCGCCGGGACGGCCGGCGGCCTCGGCGGGCAGGCCGGTCACCTCGGCCCGCCAGGTGGTCACCTTCAGCGCGCGCAGCGCCGCGAAGCGGCGACGGAGATCGGCGTGGGCGGCCGGCTCGGCGACGGCGAGGAAGCCGGCCTGGTCGCCGGCCAGCAACGCGGCGGATTGCCGTCGCAGCACGGCCGCTATCCGGTCGGCCAGCTCGCGCCCGGCCCGGGTCGCCGGATCGTCGGCGCCCGAGCCGGCACGGCGCAGCACGGCCGGACCGCCACGTTCGCTGAGCACGCCGGCCACCAGCACGGCGGGCAGGCCACAGGCCAACAGCAGCAGCACGACCACGGTCAGAACCGTCCACAAGGGGCGAAGCCGGCGCGGGCGGGGCTCGTCCAGACCGTCGTTCACCCGGCGAAGGGTACGGCCATGCGCCCGATCCGGCGAGGGCGGCGTCCCGCTCGCGGCGGCCCGCTCACGCCGGGCGGCCGGCGGGACGGAGCGCGGCCACGGTCACCGCCCGCAGGGGCAGCAGCGCGAGCCCGGGCAGCGCCGGCCGAGCCCACCGATCACCGTTCCGGCTTCCGGGGCCAGGACCGGAAGGACGTGTCCATGGCGGTGACGAGCTGCTCGTACGAGCGGTCGACGTCGCGGGGCAGGCCGAAGCCGCCGGCTGCCTCCAGGGAGACGAAGCCGTGCAGCGCGCTGCGCAGCACCCGTGCGGCGTCCACGGCGTCGTCGCCGGTCAGCCCGTAGCCGCGCAGCACCGCGTAGATGGCGCCGACCGCCCGCTCCCCTGCGGCCACGTGCTCCGGGTCGGCCTGGTCCGGCACCCGTTGGGTGGCGGGGTAGCGCCCGGGGTGCCGGCGGGCGTACGCCCGGTAGGCGTCGGCGATGGCGCGCAGCGCGTCGGCCCCTGCCCGTCCCACGCCGGCCGTCGTCAGCTCGGTGGCCAACTCGGCGGTGACCAGCGCGGAGAGCTTCTGCGCGAGCGCGTCGGCGCCCCGGATGTGCTTGTAGAGGCTGGGCAGCGCGACGCCCAACCGACCGGCCAGCGCCGCGAGGGTCAGCTGCTGGTAGCCGACCTCGTCGACCAGCCGCGCGGCCTCGCGCACCACGGCCTGCTCGTTGAGCCCGGCCCTAGGCACCGGTCACCACCGCCAGGAACGCGGTGAGCTGCTCGGCCGTCCGTTCCGGCTGGTCGGCGTGCGGGTAGTGGCCGGATTCGGCGATCATCCGCGCCTCGGCCGTGGCGAACAGCCGCCGCGCGGCCCGGGCCTCGGCGCCGGGATCGGGGAAGTCGGGATCCCGGGCGCCCATCAGCACGAGGACCGGCTGCCGGACCTCGGCCGTCCGCGCGGTCCAGTGCGGCTCGGCCGGGGCCACCACGCCGCGTACCGCCGCCATCCGCCCCGGCTCGCGCAGGTTGGCGACCAGGGCGCGGCGGTGGGCGGCGTCGTCGGTGGGGCGGGTGACGGGAAAGAGGGTCCGGTGGAACCTGCCGAACAGCCGTGGACTGCGCAGCACCACGGCCTGCGCGAGCCGCATGACCGGGTTGGGCTTCGCCCGGTCGACGAACGCGCCGATCTGCACGATCCCGGCGACCAGCTCGGGGGCGTCGGCGGCCGCGAACACCACGGCCGCGGCGCTGGACGAGCTGCCCACCAGGACGGCCGGCGCGCCCCCGAGGGCGCGGACCACGGCCAGCAGGTCGCCGCCGACCTCGGCCGGGGCGTACGTCGGCCAGCCGGCGCTGGACTCGCCGTGGCCCCGCACGTCGACGGCGGCCACCCGGTAGCCGGCCGCCACGAGCAGCGGGACCAGGTGGCGGAAGGAGCCGCGGTTCTCCCCCATGCCGTGCGAGAGGACCACCAGCGGCCCGGCGCCGTGGACCTCGTACGCCACCCGTCCGCCGGGGCGCTCCCCGTAGCTAGCGCTCATAAACAGAAAGCTAATGTCATTAGCCTGAATCGTCAAGCGGAGCCGTCGCGGCGAGCGGGATCGGGACGGCGACTACTTCTTCGAGAGCAGGGCGCGGCCGAAGAAGGCCAGGTTGGCCGGGCGCTCCGCGAGCCGCCGCATGAGGTAGCCGTACCACTGGTCGCCGTACGGGACGTAGGTGCGCAGCGTGTAGCCCTCGCCCACCAGTCGGGCCTGCTCCTCGGGGCGGATGCCGAACAGCATCTGGAACTCGAACCGGTCCGGCGTCCGGTCGAACCAGCGGGCCCGGTCCTCTCCGATGGCGATGAGCCGCGGGTCGTGCGTGGCCAGCATCGGGTAGCCGTCGCCGGACATCAGGATGTTCATGCACCGCACGTACGACTTGTCGACCTCGCGGGCCGACTGGTAGGCCACCGACTCCGGCTCCCGGTAGGCGCCCTTGCACAGCCGCACCCGGGACCCGGCCGTGGCCAGCTCCCGACAGTCCGACTCGGTCCGCCGCAGGTACGCCTGGAGCACCGCCCCGGTCGACGGGTAGTCCTTGCGCAGCCTCGCGAGGATGTCGAGGGTCGAGTCGGTGGTCGTGTGGTCCTCCATGTCGAGGGTGACCGTGGTGCCCGCCGCGTCGGCCGCCGCGCAGATCGCCCGCGCGTTCTCGTACGCGAGCTGCTCGTCGAACAGCTGCCCGAGCGCCGAGAGCTTCACGCTGACCTCGGCCCCCGGGGTGAGTCCGGCCCCGCCGAGCAGCCCCAGCAGCTTCAGGTACTCGTCACGGGTGGCGTTGGCGTGGTCGGGCGTGACGGTGTCCTCACCGAGGAAGTCGAGGGTGACGGCGAGACCGTCGTCGACGAGGGCGCGGGTCGCGCGCAGCGCGTCGTCGGTCCGGGCGCCGGCCACGAACCGGCGGACGACGTCCCGGGTGAACGGGGCCGTCGCGACGAGCCGCTCGACCTGGGATGACCGGGAGGCGGCGAGGATGACGGAACGGAGCATGAGCCGAGCGTAACGCCCGCGCGCGGGCCCGCGCCGAGGGGCGGCCGGCTGGCGCCGGAGGGCGTCCGAGGCACCCCGGACGGCCGGCCGCGGGGCGGCGGCGGTGGCGCGGATCGGCTACAACGATGCCGTGGAACGACACCCCCACCGCCGGCTCCGGTCGGCCTCCGTGCAGCTCGGCGCGCTCACCGCGCTGGCGCTCGCCCTCTCCGGCTGCAACCTCACCTCCGACGACGACGATGACGACTGCGCGCTGGGCCCGACCGGCGGCGGCGACACCGTGGCGCTCGGGATGCGGCTCGCCGACCCGGCCGCCGCGCGGACCACGCCGGAGCCGGCCGCCGCCGTTCCGGACCGTGGCGGGTTCGGCACCCACGTCGCCTCCTGCGGCGGCTGAGGTGCGCCGGGAGCAGGCGACGCCCCGCCCGGGCTGGGACGCCACCGTCCGCGCGCAGGGGCTCGTGTACGTCGACACCGAGCTGCCCGACGGCGGGGTCATGTCGTACTGGGACGAGACGGCCGCGTACGCCTTCGACCTGGACGAGGTGCTGCGGCTGGAGGAGGCCACGGAGGAGCTGCACCGGATGGCGGTGGCCGCCGCCGAGCACGTCGTGGCGCGCCGCAGGTACGCCGAGTTCGGCATCCCGGCGTGGGCGGCCGAGGCCGTGGCCCGGTCGCTGCGTGAGGGGCCGCCGACGCTCTACGGGCGCTTCGACCTCTGGTACGACGGCAGCTGGCCGCCGAAGCTGCTCGAGTACAACGCCGACACCCCGACGGCGCTGGTCGAGGCGGCGATCGTGCAGTGGTACTGGCTGGAGGACGCCCGACCCGACCGCGACCAGTGGAACAGCCTGCACGAGCGCCTCGTCGGCGCCTGGGCGAAGATCGGGGCGGGGCTGCACGACCGGCGGGTGCACGTCGTCTGGTCGAGCGAGGAGGAGTCCGGCGAGGACCACATGACGGCCGGCTACCTGGCCGAGACGGCCCGCCAGGCGGGGCTGGCCGTCGAGCTGCTGCCGATCCAGCAGATCGGCTGGGACGGCCGCCGCTTCGTCGACGCGGCGGACCGGCCGGTCACCACCTGCTTCAAGCTCTACCCCTGGGAGTGGATGCTGGCCGAGCCGTACGGGCGGCCGGCGCTGGACCCGGGCACCCCGACCACCTGGATCGAGCCGGCCTGGAAGCTGCTGCTGTCCAACAAGGCGCTGCTCGCCGTCCTCTGGGAGCTCTACCCGGGGCACGAGTACCTGCTCCCGGCGTACCTCGACGGGCCGCGCGGCATGACCGAGTACGTGGCGAAGCCGCTGCTCGGCCGCGAGGGCGGTTCCGTGCGGATCGTCACTCCCGCCGAGGAGATCACCAGTCCCGGGATCTACGGCGACGAGGGCTGGTGCTACCAGGAGTTCCGCCCGCTGCCCGAATTCGCCGGCAGCCGGATGGTGCTGGGCAGCTGGACGGTCGACGGCGAGTCGGCCGGCGCCGGGATCCGCGAGAGCGCCAGCCTCATCACGGACGGTTACGCGCGGTTCCTGCCGCACTACATCGACGCACCGCGTCCCGACTGAGTCGTCTACCGTTGAGGGCGTGAACTTCGACGCGTACGCCCGGACCGGCGTTGACCTCGTCAACGCCCGTCTGGACGACCTCGACGACCTGCGGGCCCTCTTCCCCGACACCAGCGCCTGGATGCGCGAGGAGGTCGGGGACCGGGACCTCACCATCTTCCGGCGGGCGCAGAAGCGCCTGCGCGACGTCTTCGAGTACGGCACCTCCGGGCGCGACGCCGAGGCGGTGACCGAGCTGAACGCGCTGCTCGAGGCGTACCCGGTGCAGCCACGCATCTCGGGCCACGACTCCAGCGACTGGCACATGCACGTGACCAGCCGGGGCGCCTCGGTGAGCGCGGAATACCTGGCCGGCGCCGTCTGGGGCCTCTCCGTCTGGCTCTGCGAGTACGGCAGTGCCCGGTTCGGCGTCTGCGCCGACGAGCGCTGCGGCAACGTCTACCTGGACACCTCGTCGAACTGCTGCCGGCGGTTCTGCTCTGAGCGGTGCGCCACCCGGTCCCACGTGGCCGCCCACCGGGCCCGTAAGCGCGCCGCCATCGGCGAGCAGGTCCCGGTGGCCGCCCAGCCGGCGGCCGCCGAGTCGCTCACCCCGGCCCTCTGACCCCGCCGCCCCGGCGGCGCGGTCAGGCGTCGACCGGGGACGGCGTGCTCAGGTGCTGGCGGGCGAAGTCCAGCGCGGCGCGCAGGTCCGCCTCGCGCACCGCGCGGCTCCGCGCGCCCCGGGTCGACACCTCCACGGCCACCGAGCCGGTGAAACCCCGCCCGGCCAGCGACCGGAGCAGCTCGGCGCAGGGCTGCGTGCCCCGGCCGGGGACGAGATGCTCGTCGCGCCCTTCGCCGGTGCCGTCGCCCAGGTGCACGTGCGCCAGCGCGGCGCCCATCCGGTCGGCCATCTCCAGCGAGTCGGTGTGTGACGCGGCGCAGTGCGACAGGTCGAGGGTGTAGGCGGGGTAGCCGGTGTCGGTCGGGTCCCAACCCGGCACGTAGGGCACGAACTGCCGCCCGGCCATCCGCACCGGGTACATGTTCTCCACGGCGAGGCGCAGCCCCGGGTGGCGGTCGGCGATGTCGCCGAGCCCCTCCCGGAAGGTGCGGGCGTAGTCGCGCTGCCACGTGAACGGCGGGTGGACCACGACCGTCGGCGCCTCCAGCGTCTCGGCCAGCTCGGCGGACCGGCGCAGCCGCTCCCACGGGTCCGGGCTCCACACCCGCTGCGTCACGAGCAGGCACGGGGCGTGCACCGACAGCACCGGCACCCCGTAGTGCCGGGACAGGCCGCGCAGCGCGCCCGCGTCCTGGCTCACCGCGTCGGTCCAGACCATCACCTCGACCCCGTCGTAGCCGAGGGCCGCGGCCAGCTGGAAGGCCGCCGCGGTCCGCTCCGGGAAGACCGAGGAGCTGGACAGGAGCACCGGGACGCGGGAAGTCACACAAGCCAGGGTAGCCCGGTCACGCCCGGACATCGTGAACGAGCGACCGCGGAGGGGGCGGAACGGACGCCGCGGCTCAGCCCGGGCCGATCTGGTCGAGCCGGCGCAGGATCACGCCCTCCCGCAGCGCCCACGGACAGATGTCCAGCTTGTCGACGCCCAGCCGGCGCATCACCGCCTCGGCCACGACGGCGCCGGCCAGCAACTGGTGGGCCCGACCGGCGCTGACCCCTTCCAGCTCGACGAGATTGCCGGGCGGAATGTGCCGGATGAAGCCGATCACCTGCCGGAGACCGGTGCGGGTGAGGCTGCGCCGGGCCCAGAGGCCGGCGCCGGAGGGGGCCGCTCCGGCGAGCCGCGCCAGGGTGCGGAACGTCTTCGAGGTGCCGACCGGCCGCTCCCAGCCCACGTCGACGATCTCCTTGACCACGGGGTCGAGCAGGCTCTCGGCGTACTCCCGCAGCTCCTCGACGGCCCGGGCCGGCGGCGGCGCGGTGTCGTCGGGCGTGATGCCCAGCCGTTCCCGGCTCAGCCGCCCCGCGCCCAGCGGCAGGGAGACCGCCGCGTCCGGGTCCTCGTCGATGCCGGCGGCGATCTCGAGCGAGCCGCCGCCGATGTCGAGCACCAGCAGTCGCCCGGCCGACCAGCCGAACCAGCGCCGCACCGCGAGGAACGTCATCCGCGCCTCGTCCGCGCCGGAGAGCACCTCGAGGCGTACGCCCGTCTCGTCCCGGACGCGGGCCAGCACCTCGGCCGCGTTGGTGGCGTCGCGCACGGCCGACGTCGCGAAGGCGATCAGGTCGTCGGCGTTGAGGCCGGCGGCCGCCGCCTTGGCCATGCTCACGGCCCGGACCAGCGTGTCCGCGCCGAGCGTGGTCAACGCGCCGTCCCGGCCGATCTGCTCGGCGAGGCGCAGCACCACCTTCTCGGAGTGGGCCGGCCAGGGATGCGCGCCGTGGTGTGCGTCCACCACCAACAGGTGCACCGTGTTGGAACCGACGTCGAGGACCCCCAGTCGCATGTGTCGACCCTATTGGCAACACGTTTCCCCGGCTCGACGGCCCGCTCCGGTGAGCGGGCGTAGGCTGGGCCGGGTGACGATGGAGCTCCGCGTACTGGTCGACGACCCGGGCGATCCGCGCAGCCGCGAGGTGCCGCTGGACTTCCCCCGGGAGTGGATCGAGTTCACCGACCCGGCGGATGAGAGTCACCTCGTCCGGGCCGACCTGACCTGGCTGCTCTCCCGCTGGACCTGCATCTTCGGTCGGGGCTGCCACGGCATCATCGCGGGTCGGGCCGCCGAGGGCTGCTGCTCACACGGCGCCTTCTTCACCGACTCGGACGACGAGAAGCGGGTCCGCGCCGCGGTCAAGCGGCTCACCCCCGAGACCTGGCAGCACTTCCGGCGCGGGTTCAAGAACTGGACCGACGACGACACCATCGACGGCAAGAACCCGGCCCGCCGGACGGCCACCCAGGGCCCGGACGGGCCCTGCGTCTTCCTCAACGACGTCGACTTTCCCGGCGGTGGGGGTTGCGCGTTGCACGCACAGGCCCTCCGCGACGGGGCGCACCCGCTGGAGTACAAGCCGGACGTGTGCTGGCAGTTGCCGATCCGCCGGGACCAGGAGTGGGTGAAACGGCCGGACAACACGAAGGTGCTGGTGTCCACGCTCGCCGAGTTCGACCGCCGCGGCTGGGGCGCGGGCGGGCACGACCTGGACTGGTGGTGCACCTCCTCCACCGACGCGCACGTCGGCGCCGACCCGATGTACGTCTCCTACGGCCCGGAGCTGACCGCGTTGATCGGCGCACCCGCGTACGCGAAGCTCGCCGAGCTGTGCGGGGCCCGCGTCCGTCAGGGCATGGTGGCGCCGCACCCGGCCGATCCGGCCTGACGGCCCCACGGCGGCTGAGCGCTCGTCGCCTCGCCGCCCGTCGCCTGGCCGGCCCGTCGACTGGGCGACGCCGGCCGCGGTGCGTTCCGCTATCGCGCCGGTCGCGCGCGGTCGCCCCGGTCGCGGTCGCCCTGGTCGCCGGTCATGCCCGGTCGCCAGCATCCCGTTACGTAGCGTGAACCGACGGACTGGGGGCGGCGCCCCCGTCGCCGTCCTTTGCTCTGCATACCTATAGGCACCAGGCACTCTGCGCAATCGCCGGAGGCGGTACCGGCACACGGGGTCCCTTAGAAAGGCCCAGCTCAAACGGGTGGTGCACATGGGGCTGCAGAGCAAAGGACGGCGAGGGGTGTCGTGCCACCCGGACTGGCCGCCACGCAGGGTCACCCCGAGGGAGTGCGGGCGCGCAACCACGAAGCGTCACGCCCGAGAAAAGCCGACGGGGCCCGCGCCGGCGCGCGGGCCCCGTCCTCTCCGCCGCCGATCAGGGCTCGAACTTGTAGCCCAGACCGCGCACGGTGACGATGTACCGCGGCGCCGACGGCTCCGGCTCGATCTTCGAGCGGAGACGCTTCACGTGCACGTCCAGCGTCTTGGTGTCGCCGACGTAGTCGGCGCCCCAGACGCGGTCGATGAGCTGGCCCCGGGTGAGCACCCGCCCGGCGTTGCGCAGCAGCAACTCCAGCAGCTCGAACTCCTTGAGCGGGAGCTGGACGGGACCCCCGTCCACGGTCACCACGTGGCGCTCGATGTCCATGCGGACCGGGCCGGCCGCCAGGGTCGGGGCACCCGACTCGGCCGCCTCCGGGCTCTGCCGGCGCAGCACCGCCCGGATCCGGGCCACCAACTCGCGGGGCGAGTACGGCTTGGTCACGTAGTCGTCGGCGCCGATCTCCAGGCCGACGACCTTGTCGATCTCACTGTCCCGCGCCGTGACCATGATGATCGGCACGTGCGAGCGCTGTCGGAGCTGCCGGCAGACCTCGGTGCCCGACATTTCGGGCAGCATCAGGTCGAGCAGCACGATGTCGGCGCCGGTCCGGTCGAACTCGGTCAGGGCCGTGGGGCCCGTCGCGGCGACCGAGACCTCGAAGCCCTCCTTGCGGAGCATGTACGACAGGGCGTCGGAGAACGACTCCTCGTCCTCGACCACCAGAACGCGGCTCAACGGGTTTTCCTTTCCATTGCTGTCAGACCTGCCGAAGCTCGGCCGAACCGGGCTCGATCCCAGCCGCCGGTAGTGTCGCCAGAAGGTCTTCCGGGGGACGGGCGGGCAGCCGAAGGGTGAACGTCGACCCCCCACCAAGAGTGCTCGACACATCGACCCGTCCGCCATGGTTGCTCGCGATGTGTTTCACGATGGCCAGCCCGAGCCCGGTGCCGCCGGTGGACCGGGAACGTGCCTGGTCGGCCCGGTAGAACCGCTCGAAGATCCGGTCCACGTCGGTGGGGGCGATCCCGATGCCCTGGTCCGCCACGGCGATCTCGACGTGGTCCTCGACACCCCGGGTGGTGATCCGTACCGTCGTGCCGTCGCCCGAGTAGTTGATGGCGTTTTCCGCCAGGTTGGCCACCGCCGTGGCGAGCTGGGTGTCGCTGCCGTACGCGGTCAGCCCCCGGTCGCCCTCCACGACGACCTCGATCCCCCGGGCGGCGGCCGTGGTGCGCGTGCGATCCACCACCTCGGCGATGACCCAGTCCACCGAGACCGGCTCGGGCGCCGGCTGCGGCTCGGCGCCCTGCAACCGGGTCAGCTCGAGCAGCTCCTGCACCAGCCGGCCGAGCCGGGTCGACTCGTGCTGGATCCGCTCGGCGAAGCGGCGGGCCGCGACCATGTCCTCCGACAGGTCGGGCGCGGCGTCGGTGGCCGGCTCGGTGGCGTCCAGCAGCGCCTCGGCCAGCAGTTGCAGGGCGCCGATCGGCGTCTTCAGCTCGTGGCTCACGTTGGCCACGAAGTCGCGCCGCACCCGGGCCAGCCGGTGCGACTCGGTCACGTCGGCCGCCTCCACGGCGATGTAGCCGCCGCCGACGCCCATGGCGCGCAGGTGCACGCCGAGGGGGTTGTCCCCGGCGCTGTCGCGGCCCCGGGGCAGGTCCAGCTCGATCTCGCGCCGGATGCCCGTGCGCCGGACCTGCCCGGCGAGCGTACGGATGAGGGGATGGGGTGCGATCGAGCCCGGGGTCGTGCCGGTGCGCAGCAGCCCCATGGCCCGGGCGGCGGGGTTGACCAGGACGGGAACGTCGTCCGGGTCCAGCACCACGACGCCGGCCCGGAGCGAGTCCACGGTGCGGCGGCCGAGGCCGGCCTGCGGATCTTCGGCTATGGCGGGCCCCCCCGTGCTCCATGGGGAGCTGTCGCCCCCGGTCGACCTGCCGCGGCGGCCCGGAGCCCGGAACCGGGACAGCAGCAGCCCGGCGACCAGACCGGCCACCAGCGCCACGGCCACCACGACCGCCACCACCCATTCCACCTGGCGATCGTAGGGTCATTGTTAACCTGGCTACCGCCCAGAAGGGGATGAACCAGACTCGCTTCCGGCAAAGTTCACTCATGCGTCTGGCGTCGTTCACCAGGGTTAATGTCGGATCCGCCCGTACGGCCTACCGTGGTCCGCACCGCCCACATGCTGCGCCGGCACCCGCCGGCGACGATTCCACAGGACGTGACAATGCGCGACGAGTTCCGGGCCGACCTCCACATCGTCAGCCAACTGCTGGTCGACATGGCCGAGGGGACCCGGTCCGCCATGCGGCAGGCCACCCGGGCCCTGCTCACCGCCGACCGGCAGGCGGCCGAGACGGTCATCGAACGGGATGCCGAGATCGACGACCTCTACCGGCACGTCGAGGAGCGGGTCTGCGACCTGCTGGCCCGGCAGGCGCCCGTCGCCTCCGACCTTCGTGCCATGATCACGGCTCTGCACGTGGCCGCCGACCTGGAGCGCATGGGCGACCTCGCCGACCACGTGGCGAAGACCGCCCTGCGCCGGCACCCCTCCCCGGCCGTGCCCGCCGAGCTGCGGCAGATCTTCACGGAGATGGCCTCGATCGCCGACCGGATGGCCGAGAAGATCGGCTCCGTGCTGGCGAAGCCCGACGCCGACATCGCGGCCGAACTCGACCGGGACGACGACGCCATGGACGAACTGCACAAGAACCTCTTCGGCGTGCTGCTCGGCGACGACTGGCCGTACGGGGTGGAGACCGCCATCGACGCCACCCTGCTCGGTCGTTTCTACGAGCGGTTCGCCGACCACGCGGTGAACGCCGGCGAGCACGTGGTGTACCTGATCACCGGCGAGACCGCCCCCACGCCCAACTGAGACCCGCACACGACGAAAGGCCCCCGGTGACCCGGGGGCCTTTCGTCGTACGGCTGGCTCAGCGGCCCTGGTTGGCCACCGCGGCCGCGGCCTCCTTGGCGGCCTCCGGGTCGAGGTACGTCCCGCCCAGGACCTGCGGGCGCAGGTGGGGGTCCAGGTCGTACCGCAGCGGGATGCCGGTCGGGATGTTGAGCTTCGCGATCGCCTCGTCGGAGATCTGGTCGAGGTGCTTCACGAGGGCGCGCAGCGAGTTGCCGTGCGCGGCCACCAGCACCGTACGGCCCGCCAGGATGTCCGGCACGATCGAGTCGTACCAGTACGGCAACATCCGCTCGACCACGTCCTTGAGGCACTCGGTCCGCGGCATCAGCTCGGTCGGCAGCAGCGCGTAGCGGGGATCGCCGACCTGGGACCACTCGTCGTTGTCGTCGATGGGCGGCGGCGGGGTGTCGTACGAGCGCCGCCAGAGCATGAACTGCTCCTCGCCGTACTCGTCGAGGGTCTGCTTCTTGTTCTTGCCCTGGAGGGCGCCGTAGTGCCGCTCGTTGAGCCGCCACGACCGGCGCACCGCGATCCAGTGCCGGTCGGCCGCGTTCAGCGCCAGCTCGGCGGTGCGGATCGCCCGGCGCAGCACGCTCGTGTGCACCACGTCCGGCATGAGACCGTGCTCGCGGAGCAGCTCGCCGCCGCGCCGCGCCTCGTCCTCGCCCTTGGCCGTCAGGTCGACGTCGACCCAGCCGGTGAAGAGGTTCTTGGCGTTCCAGTCGCTCTCGCCGTGCCGCAGCAGGACCAGCGTCCCGACGGTGGGCCCCTCGCTCGCTGTCATGCGGATCATCCTGCCGTACGCCGCGGCCGGACATGCGGCGACCCGTCGTGACGACCACCACGTGGAAAAGCTGATGACCAGCGCTCGCGCCCACGACTAGGTTGTAAGGCGCTTGAGATAGATCGGTCATTACCAAACCGGGGGGCGCGGATGCGGACGGTACGAGGCTGGCTGGGTGAGACGGCGGGTGGCCTGCCAACACGGTTCTGGTACCTCTGGACCGGCACCCTGATCAACCGGCTCGGGTCGTTCGTGCTCGTGTTCCTCGCCATCTACCTGACCCAGGAGCGCGGCTTCTCCGCGTCCCAGGCGGGTCTCGTGATCGGCCTCTGGGGCGTCGGCGGCGCGTTCGGCACCACCGCCGGCGGCATGCTGGCCGACCGCTGGGGTCGGCGGCCGACGCTCTTCACCGCACACCTCGGCGCGGCCACCATGATGCTGGCGCTCGGGCTGGCTCGCCCGCTCTGGGCGGTCGCGCTCGGGGCGCTGCTGCTCGGCGCGTTCGCCGAGGCGGCGCGCCCGGCGTTCGGCGCCATGATGATCGACGTGGTGCCGGAGAAGGACCGGCTGCGCGCCTTCTCCCTGAACTACTGGGCGATCAACCTCGGCTTCGCCTCGGCGGCCGTGCTCGCCGGCTTCGCCGCACAGGCCGGCTACCTGCTGCTCTTCGTGGTCGACGCGGCCACGACCCTGGTCACCGCGATCATCATCTTCACCCGCGTGGGCGAGACCCGGCGGGCGGCCGGGCCGGTCGTCACCAAGGACACGAAGGCCCCCGCGGGCGCCCTGCGGACGATCCTGGGCGACCGCATCTACCTCGGCTTCGTGGCGCTCAACCTCTTCGCGGCGCTCGTCTTCCTCCAGCACATCTCGATGCTGCCGATCGCCATGGGCGATTCCGGCCTGAGCCCCGCCACGTACGGCTCGGTGATCGCGCTCAACGGCGTCCTCATCGTGGTGGGCCAGCTCTTCGTGCCGCGCCTCATCCGGGGCCGCAGCCGCTCGCACGTGCTCGCCCTGGCCGCCCTGGTGACCGGCGTCGGCTTCGGGCTCACCGCGTTCGCCGAGGCCGCCTGGATGTACGGGCTGACGGTGCTGATCTGGACGGTCGGCGAGATGCTCAACTCACCCTCCAACGCCACCCTCATCGCCGAACTCTCCCCCGCCGACCTGCGCGGTCGCTACCAGGGCGTCTTCTCGCTCTCCTGGCAGATCGCCGGCGCGGTCGCGCCGATCCTCGGTGGCGTGGTCCGTGAGCACGCCGGCAACACGGCGCTCTGGGCGGCGTGCGCGGCGATCGGCGGCCTCATGGCGGTGGCCCACCTGGTCTCCGGCCCGGCCCGCGAGCGGCGTGCCGCGGCGCTGCGCCGCCCCGCACAGCCGGTCGTCCCGCTCACCACCATCGAGCCGCCGGCGCCGCAGGCGGCCGAGGCCGCGGCGACCGCCCCGGCCGAGCCCGTCCGGGCGAGCTGACCGACGCGACCCGGCGGAGGTACGCGGCCGGCGTCGGCCCGACGGGGAGACGGCACGTCCGATACGGTCAGGACGAAACAGTTAGGAAACCGAACTGTCTGGAGGACCTGTGCACGCCCTGCGGCGCTGGTGGGACGACACCGCGGGCGGCCTACCGGCCACCTTCTGGTACCTCTGGGCCGGCATCCTCATCAACCGCGCCGGCGCGTTCGCGATGCTCTTCCTGTCGCTCTACCTCACCGACGCGCGGGGCGCCAGCGAGGCCGTCGCCGGCGCGGTGGTCGGGGCGTACGGGGCCGGTGGCGCGATCGGCGTACTGCTGGGCGGGGTGCTCACCGACCGGTGGGGCCGGCGGGCCACGCTCCTCGCGGCGCACGTGACCACCGCCGGTCTGATGGTCGCGCTCGCCCTCAGCACCCACCTGGCGCTCATCGCGGCGCTGTCGGCGCTGGTCGGGATGGTGCACTCGATGCCCAGCCCGGCCTTCGTGGCGGCGATCGTCGACCTGGTCCCCGAAAACCGGCGCTCGCGCGCCTTCAACCTCCAGTTCTGGGCGTTCAACCTCGGCATGGCGGTCGCCTCGCTCCTGGCCGGCGTACTGGCCGAGGCCAGCTTCCTCGCGCTGTTCCTCGTCGACGCCTGCGCCACGCTGGCCACCGCCGCGGTGATCGCCTGGAAGGTGCCGGAGACCCTGCACCGCCGGGCCACGCCGGCGCCGCTGCCCGCCGCGCCGCCGGGCCGCCGGCCGGGCCTGCTCACGCCGCTCACCGACCGGGTCTTCCTGACGTTCGTGGGGCTCTCGTTCCTGCTGGCCGTCCTCAGCATGCAGACCTCGACGATCATGCCGCTGGCGATGCGCGCGGACGGGCTCGGCCCGTCGGCGTACGGCCTCGTGGTGGCCCTCGGTGGCGCGTTGATCGTGCTCGGCCAGCTCTTCGTGCCCCGCCTCATCGACCGGCATCGCAAGCACGTCGTGCTCGCGGTGTCCACCGGCCTGATGGCGATCGGCTTCGGGACGCTGACCGTGGCCGACGGGCTCGGGGTGTACCTGGGCGCGGCCGTCGTCTGGACCATTGGCTCGATGCTGGCCGCGCCTCCGAACGCGCAGATCAACGCCGACCTGGCACCACTCGAGCTCCGAGGTCGCTACCAGTCGGTCTTCTACCTGACCTTCCCCGCCGCCTCGTTCGTGGCGCCCACGCTGGGCGGGGTGAGCCTCCAGTACCTGGGCGCCGCCCACTGGCTCATCGTGGGCGGCCTCGGCGTGCTCGCCGCCGCGGGTCACCTGCTCGCCGGGCCGCCACGCGAGCGGCGGGTGGCCGCGCTGCTCCGGAGCGCGGCTCGCGGCACCGGCCGGACGCCGACCGAGGACCGGGTCGCGGCGGTCTAGCAAGCGCGTCCATCCCGGCGCCCGCAGCGCGCGGTCGACGACGCCGTCGTTTGCGCCCCATATCTGGGGCAGCTCGACAGCGGCCACTGGGTGAACCGGCCAGCCTCCAACCTCGCATTCAACGCGAAGTGCCCACCACGCCGATGGCAGTGGTGGGCACCCGCGAAGAGTGGGGCCGGCGGCGGCGGGCAGACACTCACCCCCGTAAGCGTCGCCCGCTCGCGCCGCCGGTCCAAACAGGTGGGCACCGTCCCCCAACGGTTGATCCACCCGTCCCTCGCGCCTCGCCTGGTGCACGGATCTGATCGATCCGCCGCTCCCCCGAACGTTTCCAAGCGTGGCACGGCGCAATAAAGCTAATTCGCCCGGATTACGGTTTCAACCCGCTTCGGGTGTCTCGCCGGTCACAGCCGACGGGACCCGCTGCTCCGGGCCTCGGTCGTGACAACAGCGCATACCCGCCGGGCATTCCCGCAAACACGTGCGTCAGGCGTCCTCCCGCTCGGGCGACTCGGTCCGGAAGAAGTTGCTCTGCCGACCGTCGCGCATCTGCTCCTGATAGATCAGGTTCAGCCGGCGCAGGTCGAAGGTGTGGAACCACTCGTCCCAGGTGATCTCACGGATCCGGCTGCTCTCCCGATAGCCCGGAATGTTGAACGTGAGCACCCCCGCACGGCCTTCCCGCTCGGTGCCGGCGATCGTGGCCGGTCTGGCCCCACGCTCCTCGGCCCAGCGCTGGATGACCTCGTGGTTGCTCGTGACGAGGCTCCGCCCGGGACGCTCCGGCCGGTCCGCCGGTGACGAGATGACCTGCGACGAGCTGGCCGACCGGGAGGTGCTGCGCCCGGCCCGGAGGCCGCCGGCCGCCGCCGTCGCGGCCGCACCACCGCCCGTGGTCTTCCGTGCCGGAGCGGTCTTCTTCGCCGCGGCCGCCTTGCGCGCCGGCGCGGCCCGCTTTCCGGGCGCGGTCTTCGTGGCCGCCGCCTTGCGGGCGGGCGGGGCCTTCTTCGCGGCCGTCGTCTTCTTGGCGGCCGTCTTCCGCGCCGTCGTGGTCCGCGCCGTCGTCGTCTTCCGCGCCGTCGTGGTCTTCCTCGCGGCGCTCGTCCTCTTGGCCGCGGTGGTCTTCTTCGCCGGCGCCTTCTTGGCAGCCGGTGCCTTCTTCGCCGCCGTCGTCTTCCTGGCGGCCGGCGCCTTCTTCGCGGCGGCCGTCGTCTTCTTCGCGGCGGCCGTCTTCTTGGCCGCGGCCTTCTTCACGGCCGCCTTCTTCGCCGGCGCGGTCTTGTTGGCCGGCACCGCCTTGGCGCGGCTCGGTGCGGCCCGGCCGGCACGGGCGCCGGCCGTCTTCTTCGTGGCCGCGGCCCGGCCCGCCGGACCGGTGGCCTTGCGCGCGGCGCCGCCACGGCCCGCCGACCGCATCGCCCGCACCAGCTCCTTCACGAGGTCCGGCTTACGCATTGTGGAGATCCCCGAGACACCGTGCTTGCGGAGCTGACCCCGGATGTCGTCCACCCGCATCCGGGAGATCTCCGACTCGGAGATCCCGGGCGTGTTCGGTGTCCGGTTCCCCGCCTGCTGCCTGGTTCTGGTCGCAGTCCCGCCGCGACCCGAGCTGTTCCGCTGAGCCATGAGACGCTCACGCTCCTCGACAGTCCGTCCTCGGCGCGCGGAGGGTCCCAAACCTGCCGCACCGCGCGGTGCGGCATACCCCTCAGGACGGGTCCGAACCTCCGGACGGCTCGAAGAGGTGGGCGAAAGCGGCGAGGTTCGCGGTGGATTCGCCGCGCTTGACCCGCCATTCCCATTCCCGGCGGATCGAACTGCCGAAGCCGATCTCCAGCATCGTGTCGAAGGACTCGTCGGAATACGTCAGCACGGCCCCGAGCAGCCGGTCCAGCTCCTCGGCGTCGACGCCGGCCGGGTTGACCCGACCGGTCAGATAGACGTCGCCGACGGCGTCGATGGAGAAGGACACCCCGTACATGCGGGCGTTGCGCTGGAGCAGCCACGCCCAGAGATCCTCGCGCCGCTCGTCCGGCTGGCGCATCACGAACGCCTCGATGCGCAGCGCGTGTTCACCCACGATCAGGTTGCAGATCGTCTTGAGCTTGTGCGTGCCGGGCAGGGTCACGGCGTACGACTGCGGGCCCGTCGCCTCCCACGCCAGGTCGCGCTCGTCGCAGACCGACTCGATCAGGGCCGCAAGATCGCTCTTCCCGCTCACCGGACCCACTCTACGGCCGGGGTCGCCACCGCACCGGATGGCAACCACCGCCCGGCCACCCGCTTCACCAGGAGCAGGACAGGGCCGGGTCGCCGGCGAGCTGGGCCGCGAGACGGTCGCGGTGCGACACCATGGCCTCGCCGTACACGTCGAGCAGGTTGGAGACCGTCCGGTCCCAGGAGAAGCTGCGGGCGTGCCGTTCGGCACCGCGGGACAGCGCCCGGCGAAGCGCCCGGTCCGGCAGCAGACGGGCGAGCGTACGCGCCCAGTCGGTCGGGTCGTGCCCGTCGATGAGCACCCCACTGACCTGGTCGCGTACGGCCGTCACCAGGCCGCCCACGGCGGCGGCGAGCACCGGCGTGCCGCAGGCCTGGGCCTCCAGGGCGACCAGCCCGAACGACTCGTTGTGCGACGGGACGGCGACCAGGTCGGCGGCCCGGTACAGGGCCGGCAGGTCGTCGCCGGTCTGGGGCGGCAGGAAGCGCACCCGGTCGGTGACGCCCAGCGAGGCGGCCAGCTCGATGAGGGCCGTGGGCCGGTCCAGCCCACTGCCGCTCGGGCCACCGCAGATCACGACGGTCAGCTGCTCGGCCAGCGCCGGGTCGTGGTCGCGCAGCGCGGCGGCGGCGCGTACGAGCACGTCGGGGGCCTTCAACGGCTGGATCCGGCCGACGAACGCCACCACGTAGCCGTGGGCGGGCAGGCCCAGCCCGCGCCGGGCCGCGACGGCGGCGTGGTCCCGGTCGCCGGACGCCGGCCGGAACCGGTCCAGGTCCACTCCCGGCTGGACGACGCCGACCCGGTCGGGCGCGGCCGCGTACCGCTCGATGAGGTCGCGGGCCTCGACGTCGGTGTTGGCGACCAGCCGGTCGGCCTCGGCCACCACCTGCTCCTCGCCGATCACCCGGGCCTTCGGCTCCGGCCGGTCCCCGACCGCGAGCCGCGCGTTCTTGACCTTGGCGAGTGTGTGCGCGGTGTGCACGAGCGGTACGCCCCAGCGCTCCTTCGCGAGCCAGCCGACCTGCCCGGAGAGCCAGTAGTGCGAGTGGATGAGGTCGTAGTGACCCGGCGGCCGGGCCGCCTCGGCACGCAGTACGCCGGCGGTGAACGCGCAGAGCTGCCCGGGCAGCTCCTCCTTGGTGAGGCCCTCCAAGGGACCGGCCGTGATGTGCCGGACCTGGACGCCGGGCGCCATCTCGACCACCGGGGGCAGGTCACCGGAGGTGGCCCGGGTGAAGATCTCCACCTCTACGCCCGCCCGGGCCAGTCGCCGGGCGACCTCCAGGATGTAGACGTTCATGCCGCCGGCGTCGCCGGTGCCGGGCTGGTGCAACGGCGACGTGTGCACCGAGAGGGTGGCGATTCGCCGGGGCCGCGGCCACGGACGTGCTCCTCGCTGACGACCGACGCCGGTGTGCAGTTCCGCCACGTCCGCTCCCCTGGTCACGGTTGATGCCGTCTCGCACGACCGGCGCTTGGGTCAACCTGTACGCCGGATGTCATCTTCCCCATCGGCGCTCGGAAATGCGCGGCGGCGGTCGCCCGGCGTGACGGACCTCATTCGAACGCCGGCACGCCCGGGGTAAGAGCGAGTCCGCCGCCGGGTCACAATGTCCGGATGACCTCTGTCGCGATCGTCACCGGAGCGTCGAGCGGGATCGGCGCGGCCACCGCCCGCCGCCTCGCCGCCGAGGGTTTCCACGTGCTCGCCGCGGCCCGGCGTACCGACCGGCTGGACACGCTCGTCACCGAGATCGAGGCCGCCGGTGGCCGGGCCACGGCCGTGGAGTGCGACGTCACCTCGGACGCGTCGGTGGCCGCGCTGGCGGAGGCGGCCGCCGCGCTGCCGGAGCCGGTGACCCTGCTCGTCAACAACGCGGGTGGCGCCCGCGGCCTGGACCCGGTCGAGTCCGGCTCGGTCCGTGACTGGCAGTGGATGTACGACGTCAACGTGCTCGGCACGCTCCGGGTCACCCAGGCGCTGCTGCCGGCCCTGGAGGCGTCCGGGGCCGGCACCGTGGTGATCGTGTCGTCGACGGCCGGCTTCACGGTGTACGAGGGCGGTGGCGGCTACACCGCGGCCAAGCACGCGCAGACCGCGATCGCCGGCACGCTCCGGCTGGAGCTGTGCGGCCGTCCGGTGCGGGTCGTCGAGATCGATCCGGGGATGGTGAAGACCGAGGAGTTCAGCCTCGTGCGGTTCGGCGGCGACGCCGAGCGGGCCGAGGCCGTCTACGCCGGTGTCGCCGAGCCGCTGGTGGCCGACGACGTGGCGGACTGCATCGCCTGGTGCGCCACCCGGCCGCACCACGTGAACGTGGACCGGCTGGTGGTCCGTCCGCTGGCCCAGGCCGCGCAGCACAAGGTGCACCGGGTCGGGTGACCGCGGCGGGGCGGCGCCGGCCCTACGGGGTGGTCACCCGGGGCACCACGAACCCCAACCGGCTCCGCCGGGTGGACAACTGGATCGTGGCCACCTGCGGGGACCTGCTCCGCGCGGCCACCGATCCGCTGGTGGTGGACCTGGGCTACGGCGCCACCCCGGTCACCGCCGTGGAGTTGCGCGCCCGCCTGGCCGCGGGGGCGCGGCGGGACGTACGCCTCGTGGGGCTGGAGATCGACCCGGAGCGGGTGGCCGCCGCGGCGCCCGCCGCCGACCCGCCGGGGCTCACCTTCGCCCGGGGCGGTTTCGAGCTGGCCGGGCTGCGCCCGGTGCTGGTGCGCGCGTTCAACGTGCTGCGCCAGTACGACGAGAGCGAGGTGGCCGGGGCGTGGCGGACGATGACCGCCGCGCTCGCCCCGGGCGGTGTGCTGGTCGAGGGCACCTGTGACGAGCTGGGCCGGTTGTGCGGCTGGCTCCTCATCGACGCCGACGGGCCGCGCTCGCTGACGCTGGCCGCCCGGCTCGCGACCCTCGAAAGCCCGGCCGAGCTGGCCGAACGGCTGCCCAAGGCGCTGATCCACCGCAACGTGCCGGGCGAGCGCGTGCACGACCTGATCCGCGCACTGGACGACGCGTGGCGGGACGCCGCGGCGTACGCCACGTTCGGCCCGCGGCAGCGTTGGCTGCACGCCGTCGGGTCGCTGAAGGAGGGCGGCTGGCCGCTGCTGGACCGCCCGGCCCGCTGGCGCCTCGGCGAGCTGACCGTCCCGTGGCCGACGGTCGCCCCCCGCTGACCCCCGTCAGATCGTGCAGTTCACGAGCACCGGTTCGGGGTGGAGCGTCACGCCGAAGCGGGCGTGCACGCCGTCGCGGATCTCCCGGGCGAGGGCGACGAGGTCGGCCGTGGTCGCGCGGCCGCTGCGGTTGGTGAGCGCCAGGGTGTGCTTGCTCGAGATGGCGGCGCCGCCGGGCCCCGGGTGCCCCTTGCCGAAGCCGGCCTTGTCGATGAGCCAGGCCGCGCTCACCTTCACGAGGTCGCCGGGGCAGGGCCAGGACGGCGGCTCGCCGATGTCGGCGGCACGCGCGCGGAGCAGGTCGTACGCGGCGCGGTCGAGGACCGGGTTGGTGAAGAACGAGCCCACCGAGCGGGTGTCCGGGTCACCGGCGTCGAGCACCATGCCCTTCCCGGCGCGCAGCCGCAGCACGGTGGCCCTCGCGTCGGCCAGCGGAACCCGGTCGCCCACCTCGACGCCGAGCGCCCGGGCCAGTTCGGCGTAGCGCACCGGGCCGGAGAGCGGCGAGCGGGTGAGCCGGAAGTCGACGGAGAGCACCACCCAGCGGTCGCTGTACTTGAAGATGCTGCTCCGGTAGGCGAAGCCGCAGTCGGCGGCGGCGACCCGGCCGGCGGTCCCCTCGGCCCGGTCGTACACCTCGACGCCCGTGATCGTCTCGGCGACCTCCTGGCCGTACGCGCCGACGTTCTGGATCGGGGTGGCGCCGGTGGAGCCGGGGACGCCGGAGAGGCACTCCAGCCCGGACCAGCCGTTGGCCACGGTGGCGGCGACCAGGTCGTCCCACGGCTCGCCGGCTTCGACCCGTACGGTGACGGTGTCGGCGTCCTCGGCGACCACCCGCAGCCCGCGGGAGCGCACCAGCACCACCGTTCCGGGGAAGCCGTCGTCCCCGATGACCACGTTGCTGCCGCCCGCGAGGACCAGGACGGGCTCGTCCCGCGTGCCCGCGTCGCGTACCGCTCGTACGATTTCCTCGGCGCTGGCGCCTGGCACGATGCGGCCGGCGGGACCGCCCATGCGCAGGGTGGTGTAGCCGGCCAGCGCGCTCATGTCGGTCGCGTCGGCTCCGGTTGTCGGCTGGGCGTAGACGTCTGACACACCCTTCACCCTAGGCTGAGGGGTAGCCGCGGCACCCACTGGTAGCCGGGTCACCCCCGGGAGGATGGCGATGAGCAGAGTGCATGGCACGAAGGACTTCTGGATCGGTGCGCTCCGAGTGGAGGGTCCGGCCTTCGCGGCCGCGGTGGCGGAGGCGCCACCCGAGACACCGGTGCTCTCCTGCCCCGGCTGGACCGTCGCCGACCTGACCCGGCATCTGGGCGGTTTCTACCACTGGGTGGCCTCGTTCGCCGGCTCCGGCCAGGCCATCGCGCCGCCGCAGCGACCGGACCTGGGCGAGCCGGACCCGGGCGTCACGCCGTTGCAGTACTGGCAGCAGGGTTACGACCGCCTCATGACGCTCTTCGACGGGCTCGACCCGGAGGCCACGGCGTGGAACTGGGCGCCGCAGCCGAAGAAGGCCGGCTTCTGGCCGCGGCGGGCGGCGCACGAGACGGCGGTGCACCGCTGGGACGCCCAGCTCGCCATCGCGGCGGGTGAGCCGGTCGAGGCGAAGCTCGCGGCCGACGGGGTGAGCGAGGTGCTCGACACCTGGCTCCCCGCGGGCCGGCGCCGCGCGGGCGGGTCGTGGCAGGGCGTGGTGCAGCTCGCCGCCGTCGACGCCGCACAGCACTGGTATCTGCGGCTGCGCGGCGAGGGGGTGGCGCTGCTGGACACCGACACCCTTCTCGATCACGACGACCACCACGCCCGGGCGCACGTGAGCGGCACGGCGAGCGACCTGCTGCTCGCCCTGTGGGGCCGGGTCAGCTTCGACACGCTGGACGTGACGGGTGACAGGACCCTGCTGGACGGGCTCCGGGTGAGCTGAAAGCGCAGAAAAGTGGCCGTTCCGGACGGAACGGCCACTTTTGTGCATACGCGGTGGGGCGGCGGCACGGACATATGGTGAAGGACACATCACCCTGCCGTGAGAGCGTTTTCACGCGTCCGTGCCGACACGATCCGTCGACCTGACGGAACGAGCCGACGTTCTGCGGGACGCGGCGCACGAGGCGATTTCCGGGGGCGTGGAGCTGCGCGAGTATCTCGTATGGTCGTTGCTGGACGACTTCGGGTGGGCGGAGGGTTACCGCAGGCGGTTCGGGACCGTGCACGTCGGCTACCTGACCCAGCGCCGCACACCGAAGTCCAGCGCCCGGTGGTCCCAGGAGGTGATCTCCCGGAACGGGCTGTGAACGCGAGCGGGGGGATGTCGGCGATGACGACGGCGCAACGACCGACGCTTGAAGCGGTGGCCCGCCGGGCCGGGGTCTCCCGGGCGACCGTCTCGCGGGTGGTGAACGGCTCGACGACGGTGGCCGAACCGATCCGGGAGGCGGTGCACCGGGCCGTGGAGGAGCTGGGGTACGTGCCGAACCTGGCCGCACGCAGCCTCGTCACCCAGCGGACCGACTCGATCGCCCTGGTCATGCCGGAGGCGGCCACCCGGGTCTTCTCCGACGACCAGGTCTTCCCCGGCATCATCCGGGGCGTGAGCCAGGAGCTGGAGGCGGCCGACAAGCAGTTGGTGCTGATGCTTGCCGGCTCGCCGGCCGGGCACGCCCGGGTCGAGCGCTACACGACGGGCCGGCACGTCGACGGCGTGCTGTTCGCCTCGCTGCACGGCGCCGACCCGCTGCCCGGCATGCTCGCCCGGCTCGGCATCCCGGTGGTGTGCAGCGGCCGGCCGCTCGGCGACGTCCCGGTGCCCTACGTGGACGTCGACCACGTCGGCGGGGTGACCCGGGCCGTGCGGCACCTCCTCGACAGCGGCCGGCGGCGGATCGCGACCATCGCGGGGCCGCAGGACATGGTGGCCGGCATCGAGCGGCTCACCGGGTACCGGGAGGCGATGGCGGCGGCCGGGCTGCCGGAGCGGGTGGCCACCGGCGACTTCACCCGGGAGTCCGGTGCCGCCGCGATGCGCCGCCTGCTCGACGCGCATCCGGACCTGGACGCGGTCTTCGCGGCGTCCGACCTGATGGCGCACGCCGCGCTGCGTACGCTCCGTGAGGCGGGCCGGCGGGTGCCCGACGACGTGGCGGTCATCGGCTTCGACGACATCGAGACGGCGGCCTACACCGAGCCGCCGCTCACCACCGTCCGGCAGCCGATCCAGGAGATCGGCCGGCAGATGACGCGGCAACTGCTGCGGCTCGCGGCCGGGCAGACCGTCGAGCCGGCGGTGATGCTCCCCACCGAGCTGATCCTGCGCGACTCCGCCTGAGCCGGGTCGTCGTTTATTTCGGTCGAGTACCGGGCGGCCCGGCGGTAGCCTCCCGCGGGTGACCGGACCCGCGCGCCTGCTCCCCGTCCCCGCCCCTCCCCACGTCGCCGAGTGCGTCCGCACCGTCGAACGACCGGTGCGCCACGATGGCTGACGCGACGGTTCGCACCGCCCGGCCGGACGACGCCGAGGCCGTCGTGGCGCTGCGTGCGCTGGTCTACCCGTACCTGGTGCGCGGGGTCGCCTCGACGCGGCAGATGATCGCCGCGCCGCCGCCGGGCGAGGAGTGGACGGCGTTCGTGGCCGAGGTCGACGACCGGTTGGTGGGCTGGGTGTCGGCGTACCGGAACATCCGGACGTCCGAACCCGACTTCGGCGAGGTCTCCCTGCTGCACACGCATCCCGAGCACCGCGGCCGCGGGGTCGGCACCGCCCTGCTGGCCGCGGCACTCGACCACCTCCGTGCCCTCGGCGTACGCCGAATCCGCACCTGGGCGCTGGAGGAGGCCCTGCCGTTCGCGCGCCGGCACGGCTTCACGCCCAGCCGGGAGATGCGCTACTCGGCGCTCGACCTGCGGCCGGCGCCGCCCATGCCGCCCGCGCCGCCCGGCGTACGGTGGCGGCCGCTCAGCGAGCTGGCCCCGGAACGGATGTACGAGGCGGAGGTCGCCACGGCCGCGGACGAGCCGGGCGACGTGCCCTCCGACGCGATCGACTACGACACCTGGCGGCACGACGTCTGGGAGAACATCGGCCTCGACAGGACCGCCAGCACGGCGGCCGAGGTGGACGGCGAGGTGGCGGCGTTCAGCCTGGTCATGCGGGACGGCGACCGCATGTGGTCGGACTACACGGCCACGGTGCCCCGGCACCGGGGGCGCGGGCTGGCCCGCCTCACGAAGCAGGTGGCCCTGCACCGGGCCGCGGCCGGCGGGGTGCGCGTCGCGTACACCTCGAACGACGAGGCGAACGCGCCCATGCTGGCGGTCAACGCCCGGCTCGGCTACCGGCCGATGGCCGCCCAGTGGTCCTGCCTGCGCGAGCTGACCTGAGCCCGGCGAAGAGGTCGTCCTCGGGCAGGCTGACCGGTGTCCGGGCCTCGGCCAGCTCGTAGTCCTCGGTCGGCCAGACCCGCCGCTCGATGTCCCGGGAGTGGCCGAAGAACGGGTGCGCCGGGTCCGTCTGCGTGGCGTGCGCGAGCAGCGCCCGGTCCCGGGTGGCGAAGTGGTCGGCGCAGACGACCCGCGTGGTGACCCGCGGCTCCGGCAGATCCTCGGGCAGCTCCCGCAACACGTCGTCCATCGTGGAGGGCAGCCCGGCCGCGCGGGTGGCGTCGTGGAGTGTCTGGAACCAGGCACGGCTGAACGCGGCCAGGTAGTAGAGCTTCGACACGGCCCAGGCCGGGTGCGCGTCGGTGTGGTCGGTCGGGTCCGCGGCCGCGTCGAAGGCGTACCGGGCCACGCGGTGGGCCTGCACGTGGTCGGGATGCGGGTATCCGCCGGTCGGGTCGTACGTCACCATGACCTGCGGACGGAACTCGCGGACCACCGCCACCAGCGGGGCCGCGGCCTCGGCGACCGGAAGCCGGGCGAACGCGTCGGCGGGCAGGTCGGCACCGTGGGCCGGCAGCCCGGAGTCGACGAAGCCGAGGAACCGCTGCCGTACGCCGAGCACCGCCGCCGCCCGAGCCATCTCCGCCCGGCGGACGCGGCCCAGGTCGGCACGCACCTCCGGCCGGTCGAGGGCGGGGTTGAGGATGTCGCCCCGCTCGCCTCCGGTGCAGGTCACCACCAGCACGTCGACGCCCTCGGCCGCGTACCGGGCCAGGGTGGCCGCGCCCTTGCTGGACTCGTCGTCGGGGTGCGCGTGCACGGCCATCAGCCGCAGGGCGTTCGCCATGTCATTCCTTCCCGAGCAGGTCGAAGGCGTGGGTCCCCGCCTCGGCGAGGATCTCGGCGACCTGCTCCTCGTCGTGCCCGGCCCGGATCAGCCGGAACGCCTCGCCGAAGAGCACCCGGTACGCCCCCGCGAGTTGCGCGGCGACCAGCCGCGCCGTCAGGTCGTTCCCCGGCGTCTCGGCGGCGAGCTGTGCGGCGAGCGCGTCCTCACGCAGCTCGAACAGCTCCCGCAGGCGGCCGCTGAGCGCGGGGCTGTCCTCCAGCAGGCGTACGAAGGGCGCGCCCGCGAAGCCGACCAGGGCCTCCCGCCGCGCCACCGCCTCGGCGTACCGCCGACGGAGCGCGTCCCGCACCGGCTCGCCGGCCGGCCGGGCCTCGGCGGCGCGGGCCAGCATCGCGACGAACTCCTCGGCGATGTCGAGGACGAGGTCCTCCTTGCGCGGGAAGTAGTTCGTCACCGTCATCTTCGCCACCCCGGCCGCCGCCGCGATCTCCGCGATCGTCACCGGCTCGTAGCCACGCTCCAGGAACAGCCGAGTCGCCACGTCCGAGATGGACTGTCGGGTCTGCCGCTTCTTGCGTGCGCGAAGGCCGCCGTCGGTACCCACTCCGACAGCATACATGGGTTGGACCTAAAAATAGGCTTGTCCTAAGAATTTGCCGCCCATAGCCTCATCACCGAGTGAAGGGAGGACAGCATGAACCTGCGCATCACCCGGTGACGGGAGCGCGTCCCGGTCCGTCTCGCACCAGCCGTGCGGGCGGGCCGGGCTCAGCCCGACGCGGCGACCCGCTCGGCGATCGCGTACGTGTCGGCGCCGAAGAGCACGAGACGCGTCTCGGTGACCCGCGCCGGGGTGGCCGCACGCAGCACCGCCAGCGCCTGGCGTACGGCGTCCTCGACCGGCCAGCCGTAGACGCCGGCCGAGATCAGCGGGAAGGCGACGCTTCCGGCGCCCAGCTCGTCGGCGACCGCGAGGCTGTTCGCGTAGCAGTCGCGCAGCAGCGGCGAGCGGTCCTCGTTGGCCGACCAGACCGGGCCGACGGTGTGGACCACCCAGCGCGCCGGCAGCCGGCCGGCCGTGGTGGCGACGGCCTGGCCGGTGGGCAGGCCCCCGCCGTACCGGGACGCGCGCAGCGCCCGGCACTCGGCCAGGATCTCCGGCCCGCCCCTGCGGTGGATCGCGCCGTCGACGCCACCGCCGCCGAGCAGCGACGAGTTGGCGGCGTTGACCACGACGTCGACCCGCTGGGCCGTGATGTCCCCCTCGATCAGGCTGACCCGCACGTCACCGCTCCTCGACGGACTGCCCGAGCGACCGTCGGGCCAGCAGGGTGGCACCGGCCACCGCGGCCGGCATGACGAGCACCGCCCCGAGCGGGATCAGGAAGCAGACGAAGACCGCCACGCCGAAGCCGAGCGCCGTGGGCCGGTCCGCCCTGAGCAGCGCGCGGCGCTCCGGCAGTCGCATCCCGCGCCGGTAGAAGGGGGCGCCCACGAGTTCCACGGCGAGGAACCAGCCGCCCACCGCCGCCCCGATCACCGGGACCACGGTCTGGCCGACCACCGGGATGAGGCCGGCGAAGAACAGGGGGATGGCGACGAGCGCGGACAGCGCCACGAGACGTACGGAGTCGGCGAGGCTGCGGCGCAGCGACGACCAGAACGGCACGTCCACCGCGTCCGGGGTGCCGCCCAGCCGCTCCTCCACCCGCTCGGAGATCGTCTCGTAGAACGGGTCCCCGATGACGAGGGTGACCGCCGTGAAGGTGACCACGCCGAGCAGCCCGCCGAGCCCCAGGATGGCCAGACCGGCGACCACCCGCAGGAGGCTGCGCCACGTCGCCGACCAGTCGTCGGCGAACGGGGTGACCAGCGCCGCGAGATCGTCGACGAACCAGGCGAGGAGGGCGAACGCGGCGAGGAAGACCGCGCCGCAGATCAGCGCCGGGAGGATGCCGAGCAGCATGAGCTTCGGGCTGCGCACGTACAGGCCGATGCCGCGCAGCAGCAGCCCGGCGCCCGAGAAGAAGCGGGTGGCGGCCCCGGTCACCGGGCGGGCCATGCTGGTCACGTCCACGACCGCAGAGCCTAGTGGCTGTCGGCGCATCAACCGGTTGGTGGACCGCAACGATCATCCCCGGGCGGCCCGGATCGTCCCCGGCCGGTCGATGCTCCGCCAGGCCTGTGCCACGACCCTGAGGAGGTACGAACCCACGGGGGAAGGACGGTGCGATGCCGGTCATCGAGGTGACCAACCTGCACAAGCGGTACGGCGATCTGGTGGCCGTGGAGGACGTGTCCTTCGCGGTCGAGGCCGGGGAGATCTTCGGCGTCCTCGGCCCGAACGGCGCCGGCAAGACGACCACCGTGGAGTGCGTGGCCGGGCTCCGCGTCCCCGACGGGGGCGGGGTGTCGGTCCTCGGGCTCGACCCCCGCCGGGACGGGGCCGGCCTCCGCGAGCGCGTCGGCGTGCAGCTCCAGGAGAGCCAGTTGCCGGACCGGCTGCGGGTGGGCGAGGCGCTGGACCTCTACGCCTCGTTCTACCGCGATCCGGCCGACCCGGCCCGCCTCGTCGAGGAGTTGGGGCTCGGCGACAAGCGGAACACGGCGTACAAGAACCTGTCCGGTGGCCAGAAGCAGCGGCTCTCCGTCGCGCTGGCGCTCGTCGGCAACCCGGAGATCGCCATCCTCGACGAGCTGACCACCGGGCTCGATCCGCAGGCCCGCCGGGACGCGTGGGGCCTCATCGAACGGGTCCGGGACCGCGGGGTGACGATCGTGCTGGTCACCCACTTCATGGAGGAGGCCGAGCGGCTCTGCGACCGGGTGGCGGTCATCGACGGGGGCCGCGTCGTCGCGCTGGACAGCCCGGCCAGCCTCGTGTCGCGTGTCGTGCCCGAGCAGCGGATCCGGTTCCGGCCGTCCACGCCGGTGCAGGACCACCTCTTCACCGACCTGCCCGAGGTGAGCGCCGTGAGCCGCAGCGGCGGGCAGGTGGTGGTGACCGGCACCGGCGACCTGCTGCACGCGGTCACGGCGGTCCTCGCCCGCCACCAGATCGTCGCCGCCGACCTGCGGCTGGAGCAGTCCACCCTCGACGACGCCTTCGTCGAGCTGACCGGGCAGCGACCCGCCGACTGAGAGGAAGACCATGCGTGCCTTCGGCCAGATCCTGAAGATCGAGACGAGGCTCTACCTCCGGGACCCGACGACGCTGCTGTCCACCATCGCGCTGCCGACGGTGGTGCTGGTGGTGCTCGGGGTCATCCCCGCGGCCCGGCGACCCGACCCGCAGTTCGACGGGCAGAGCTTCATCGCGTACTTCGCACCGTCGCTGCTCGTGGTCACGCTCGCGATGGTGGGGGTGAACGTGCTGCCAACCGTGCTGGCCACCTACCGGGAACGGGGGGTGCTGCGCCGGCTCAGGACCACTCCGGCGAGCCCCGCGGCGCTGCTCGCGGCCCAGCTCGTGCTCGCCCTCGGCGGCATCGTGGTCAGCGCGCTCCTCGTCGTCGTGCTGGCCCGGGTCGCGTTCGGGGTGCCGCTGCCCGCGCGGCCGCTGGGCTTCGCGGCGGCGTTCGTGCTCGGCACGGCGGCGCTGCTGGCGCTCGGCCTGCTGGTGGCCGCCGTCGCCCGGACCACGAAGGCCGCCCAGGGGCTGGCCGTGCCCGTGTTCCTCGTGACGATGTTCTTCGGCGGGGTCTACGTGCCCCGGTTCATCCTGCCCGACCTGCTGGTGCGGATCGGGGACTACACCCCACCCGGTGTGCAGGCGCTGCTCGACGCCTGGACCGGGACCACCCCGCAGGCGTCGCACCTGGCGATAATGGCGCTGGTCGCGGTGACCGCCGGCGCGGCCGCCGCGAAACTGTTCCGTTGGGAGTGAGCAGCGACCCGATGAGCACCGCCGAGCAGGTCGACCGGCTGGCCGCGTGGGAGGCGCGCGAGGCGAGCCTCTACCGGGCCATGCCGTACGTCGGCCTGCTCGTGGCGACGCTGCTGGCCGCCTTCACGCCGAGCCCGCGTGGGCTGCCCCTGCCGGTCACCCTGTCCGTCGCGGTGGGAGCCGCCTGCTGGGTCACCTGGTTCGTCATGCTGCACCCGCACTGGGTCTCGCGGCGGGCGTTGATGGCGTTCTACTACGTCGGGCTGCTCGCGGCCGCGGCCGTGCTGGTCGTGGGCAGCCCGTGGTACGGCTTCTTCGCCTGGATCGGGTTCCTGCACGCGTTCCTCGTGCTCTCCGGCCGGTGGCGGTTCGTCGGGGTGGCCGCCACCGGCATCCTGGTCGCCACGGCGCAGAGCGCCGGCCCACCCGCATCGCCGGAACACTGGCTGCTGTGGTCGGTGCTGGTGCTCTTCAACGCGGGCGCGGCCGGCGTGGTGAGCTGGTTCGGCACCATCACCGAGCGGCAGAACGCCAACCGCAAGCGGCTCGTGGCGGAGCTGGCCGAGAGCAACCGGAAACTCGCCGAGGCGGCGCGCGAGAACGAGGGTCTGCACGCGCAACTGCTCACGCAGGCCCGGGAGGCCGGGGTGACCGACGAGCGGCAGCGGATGGCCCGGGAGATCCACGACACCCTGGCCCAGGGCCTCACCGGCATCATCACCCAGTTGGAGGCCGCCGGGCAGGCGCGCGACCGGCGGGCCGACTGGCAGCGGCACGTGGACACGGCGGTCGCCCTGGCCCGGGAGAGCCTGACCGAGGCACGCCGCTCGGTGCGGGCGGTCCGGCCCGAGGCGCTGGAGACGGCCCGGTTGCCCGACGCCCTCGCCGAGCTGACGCGGCGCTGGTCGGGGATCAACGAGGTACGCGCCGACGTGCGCGTGACCGGGGACGCCCGCCCGCTGCACCCGGAGGTCGAGGTCACCCTGCTCCGGGCCGCCCAGGAGGCGCTGGCCAACGTGGTCCGGCACGCCGGGGCGTCCCGGGTCGGGCTGACCCTGTCGTACATGGAGGACGTGGTCACGCTGGACGTCCGTGACGACGGGGTTGGCTTCGACCCGGCCGGCCGACCGGCGCCCCGGCAGACCGAGGGCGGGTACGGCCTCACCGCCATGCGGCAGCGGGTGGTCGGGGTCGGTGGCGAGCTAACCGTCGAGTCCGAGCCGGGCGGCGGCACCGCCATCTCGGCGTCCGTACCCGCGCTTCCCGGAGGTGCCGGTTGACCGACCCCGTACGGCTGCTCATCGTCGACGACCACCCGGTGGTGCGGGACGGGCTGCGCGGCATGTTCGCCGGTGATCCGGGCTTCGAGGTGGTCGGTGAGGCGGCGGACGGCGCCGAGGCGCTCGCGCTGGCGGCGCACCTGCACCCGGACGTCGTGCTCATGGACCTGCGGATGCCGGGGATGGACGGGGTCACCGCCATCGATCGGCTGGCCCGCTCCGGCAGCACCGCCAAGATCCTCGTGTTGACCACGTACGACACGGACGCCGACGTGCTCCCGGCCATCGAGGCCGGAGCCACCGGTTACCTGCTCAAGGACGCGCCCCGGGACGACCTCGTCCGCGCGGTGCGCGGGGCGGCCCGGGGCGAGCCGGTGCTGTCGCCCAGTGTGGCGGGCCGGCTGATGGGGCGGCTGCGTACGCCCGCCGAGGAGCCCCTCAGCCAACGCGAACTCGAGGTGCTGACCCTGGTGGCGCGCGGCTCGTCGAACCGGGAGACCGCGGCCCGGCTGTTCATCAGCGAGGCCACGGTCAAGACCCATCTGCTGCACGTCTACGCGAAGCTCGGCGTCAACGACCGGGCGGCCGCCGTGGCCGCCGCGTACGACCGGGGGCTGCTCACTCCCGGCGGGCGGTGACCGGGGCAGGATGGACCGGTGCGGGCCTCCCGGTTGATCTCGTTGCTGCTGCTGCTCCAGTCGCGGGAGACGATGACCGCGGGCGAGCTGGCCCGGGAGCTTGAGGTCTCCGAGCGGACCATCTACCGGGACGTGCTGGCCCTCTCGGCCGCCGGGGTGCCCGTCTACGCCGACCGGGGCCGGGCGGGCGGCTACCGCCTGCTGGGTGGCTACCGGACCCGCCTCACCGGGCTGACCCGGGACGAGGCCGAGGCGCTCTTCCTCGCGGGGCTCCCCGGGCCGGCCGGCGACATGGGTCTCGCCGACGCGGTCGCGTCCGCCGAACTCAAGGTGCTCGCCGCGCTCCCGCCGGCGCTGCGCGACGCGCCCGCCCGCGCGGGTCAGCGGTTCCACCTTGACGTGCCGGGCTGGTTCCGCGAGGTCGGCCCGCCGGCGTGGCTCGCCGAGCTGGCCGGCGCGGTGTGGCGGGACCGGACGGTCCGGCTGCGTTACCGGCGCGGCGAGCGGGAGGTCACCCGGGAGCTGTCGCCGTACGGCCTGGTGCTCAAGAGCGGGACCTGGTATCTGGTGGCCCGGGTCGGGGACGGTTTCCGGACGTACCGGGTGGACCGGGTCGTCGACGTCGAGGTCGGCGCCGGGACCTTCGAGCGGGACGAGGGGTTCGACCTGGCCGGGTACTGGCGCGAGCAGGCCGAAGAGTTCCTGCGGAGCATGCTGCCGGCCGAGGTCACGCTCCGGCTGAGCGCCGCCGGCCTGCGCCGGCTCCGCCACCTCGTCGACGGCCCCTTCGTGTACGACGAGGCGGTCGCCGCCGCCGCGGGGCCCGACGGGCAGGGCAGGGTGGTGCTGCGCCTGCCCGTCGAGTCCGTCGAGGTGGCATACAGCCAGCTGCTCACGCTCGGTCCCGAGGTGGAGGTGCTCGACCCCCCGGAGCTGCGGGCGCTGATGGCCGACGCGGCGACCCGCGCCGCCGCCCTCTACTCCCCCGGCGAGCCGGATCAGCGGTAGCCGGTCACGTCGGCCGGTTTCCCCGCGTCCTGCACCTCGACGAGGTACCGCCAGGCGTCCGGTTGGCTGCCGTCCAGGTCGGTGAAGCCGTACACCCGCGCCAGTTCCCCGCTGGAGACGGACTTCCCGCTCCACCGGCCCCGGTCCTCGTCGGCGGCCAGCGCGGCGACCGCGCGCCCCACGAACGCCGGCGTCTCCGAGATGGCGAAGTGCGGCTGCGCGTCGAGCGCGTCCCGCCAGTTCTCCTCGGTCACCCCGAAGATCTCCAGCATCAGCTCCGACCGCAGCCAACCCGGGGTGAGCGCGACAGCCGTGCAGCCGTACGGCTTCAACTCCTCGGCCTGGCTGAACGCCAGCCGGTTCACGGACGCCTTGGCGAGGTCGTAGAAGAGCGAGAGCCGGTAGTTGGCGTCGTTGTACGTCTTCGTGCCGTCACCGATCTCGACGACGAGCCCCCCGGGCCGGCGGATCAGCAGGGGCAGCGCGAAGTGGCTCGTGATGATGTGTGTGTCGATCGCCAGCCGCAGGGTCCGCAGGCCGTCGTCGAGCGGCTGCTCCCAGACCGGCTTGTTCCAGGTGACCAGCTTCTCGGCGCCCCAGATGTCGTTGACCAGCACGTCCAGCCGGCCCTGCTCGGCGTCGATCCGGGCCACCAGATCCCGCACCTGCTCCGGCACGAGGTGGTCGACCCGGACCGCGATGCCCTCGCCCCCGGCCGCGGTGACCAGCTCGGCGGTCTCCTCGATGGTCTCTGGCCGGTCCATCTCGGAGCGGCCGGCCCGGCTGCTGCGGCCGGTGGCGTAGACGGTGGCTCCGGCCGCGCCGAGCTGTACGGCGATCTGCCGGCCGGCACCGCGGCTGGCCCCGGCCACCAGCGCGATCTTCCCTGTCAACGGTTTCGTCATGCCCCGAGGCTGTCACCGATACCTGACAGCGGAGGTCCGATTTCCGGCCGTCTCAGCCGGGCGCGGCTCGCCGAGGCGCCGCGACGCCGGGGCGCCGCCCGCCGACCGACCGCCGCACCGGGCCGTGACGTGTGGGTTTGCCGTCCTGTCGAGCTGCCCCATTTCTGAGCACACCGGCGCGGCCCTCTGCGGATCCCGGACCCACCGGCGGGAGCGGGAGTGCCCCCGTTCCGGCCCTCGGGAGCGGGAGTGCCCCATTTCCGGGGCAGCTCGACAGGCGCCCCGACGACATCCGCCGCCGGCGCGGGCCGGCGAGCGCCGGACCCGCGGGTCACTGCACGTCGAACTCGTTGCCCTCGGGGTCGGCCATCGTGGTGTGCCGGCTGCCGTGCTCGTCCACCTCGCGCAGCACGGTCGCGCCGAGCGCCGTCAACCGCTTCACCGTCACCTCGCGCGCGGCCGGGCCGGCGTGCAGGTCGATGTGCAGGCGGTTCTTGCCCTGCTTGGGCTCCGGAACCGCCTGGAAGAGCAGCCGACGGCCGAGCCCGGTCCCGCTGGCCGGGTCGACGGGGTCGTCCGGGTGGCGCACCGCCGCGAGCTGGCGGAAGGCGCGGCGGCCGTCGATCTCGACGTACGTCTCCGGCCCGATCGCGCCGGCCTCGACCAACCGGTCGACGAGGACGCTGTTGTCCTCCAGCTCGTAGTCGAGCGCCGCGGCCCAGAACCGGGCCAACGGGATCGGGTCCGCGCAGTCGACGACGAGCTTCCAGTTCAGGGCCATGCCGCCACTCCTTCGCCGGAGGGCCCACCCGGTGCGGATCGGCCGTGTAACTCTGAGTCAGTCCGCGAGCCGGATGCGGACCCGCCGGTTGGCGCGGCCCTTGCTCTCCACCTTGAGCACCTGTACCTTGCCGATCTGGGCCGTGGAGGCCACGTGGGTCCCGCCGTCGGCCTGCACGTCCAACCCGACGATGTCCACGATCCGCACCTCCTGCTCGTCCGGCGGGATGAGGTTGGACTGGGTACGGATGATGTCCGGCAGCGCGAGCGCCTCGGCGCGGGGCAGCACCCGGACCGCGACCGACCGGTCGGCGGTCACCTCGGCGTTGACCAGCTCCTCGATCCGGGCCTTGAAGTCCGTGGGGACCTCGGGGAGATTGAAGTCCATGCGGGCCTCACCGGGCTCCATGTTGCCGCCGGTGACCAGCGCGCCGAAGTCGCGGAACACCACACCGCAGAGCACGTGCAGGCCGGAGTGCGTCCGCATCAGCCGCGTACGCCGCTCGTCCTCGATTGCGCCCGTCACCGTGGTGCCGGCCGGAGGCAGTGGGTCGCCCTCGGCGGGGATCAGCCAGAGGTCGTCACCCTTGCGCGTGCCCACGATCCGCGTCTGGACGCCCTGCCAGAGCAGCACGCCGTGGTCCGGCGGCTGCCCGCCACCGCCCGGATAGAAGGCCGAGCGGTCGAGCACGATGCCCTGCTCCGGGTCGGCGTGCAGCACCGTGCACTGCCACTCCCGCAGGGTCGGGTCGGCGAGATCGAGCCGGTGCGTGCGGCCGTGATGTGTGACACCCATGTCAGGGCACGTTACTCGTTGAGGAACCCGGAGATCCGCTCCCGCAGGTCGGCGCGTTCGGTCCACAGCACACCCGGCCGGTCGTACACGTGCAGGGTGGCCGCCGGCAGCGCGGCCGCGAGCTGCTCGGCCACCTCGACCGGGTGGAGGTCGTCGCCGGCACATCCGATCACCAGCGCGGGCGCGGTGACCGCGCCCAGCGCGGTGGCGGCCGGCAACGCGACCTGCTCCGGCAGACTCGCGAGCCCCGGGGCGAGCCCGTCGCGCAGCAGCTGGTCGAGGCGTTGCCGCAGGTACGCCCAGCCGGCCGGGGTGTTGCGGACGGCGGCGGGCAGCTCGACGCTCACCACCTCCGCGACGGCCGACGCGTCACCGCTCTCCACCGCGTCCAGCAGCGCGGTCAGCCGCTGCCGGGCCACCTCGCCGCGCGGCCGGTCGAGCACCGCCGGCAGGAAGAACACGAGGCGCGCGAAGCGGTCCGGGCTCTCGGCCAGCAGCGCGCAGAGCGCGCCAGCGCCAAGGCTCGCGCCGAAGGCGCGGGTGGCGCCGCCCAGGTCGGCGATCGCCCGCAGGTCGCGGGCCAGGTCGGAGTAGCTCCACGGCCCGGGTGGCGCGTCCGAGCGGCCGTGCCCGCGGAACTGGAAGAAGACCTTGCGGCCGGCGACCCCGCTGCCGAACGGCCGGGTGGTGGCGATGCCGTTGCCCAGGCCGTGGGCGAACACGGTGACCGGGTCACCGGCGCCGGTGACCAGGCGTTCCAGCCGCACGCCGTGCGGCGTGGCGATCAGGTCCGTCTCTGGCTCGGGCAACGCCGGCCGGCCGGTCCGCGGGCCCCCGGGCCCGGGCCCCCAGGTGCGAGGCCCGCCGTCGGGCGGGGGCGGCCAGCGGAAACCTCTCACCAGAACCCTCGGCCGTCGCTGAGGTCACGGAGCCCGACGCGCACGTCCAGGAGGTAGATGAGCGCGGCCGCGATGCCGATCAGTCCGAAGAGGCTGATCGGGCCGAAGCCCAGCAGGGTGAGCACCAGGCAGACGGCCAGGATCGCGATCCAGCCGCCCTTGGGGAGGGTGCCGATGGCGTTGAAGGCGTCGGACCGCTGGGTGATGGCGTGCACCAGCGCGACCCCTTGAATGATCAGCGCGAAGACGAGCAGGACGAGCTCGATCACGTAGCGGACTTCGAAGGCGAAGATCGGCGCGGCGTAGGCCATGACGGCAAGCTTATGTCGGCGACCCCGGATACGTCCGACAAGGACGCCTCCGGGGTCGCCGGCGTAGGGGATTACTCGGCGGCCGGGCGGGTCCGCTTGGTGGCCCGGGGGAGCTTCGCCGACGGGGTGTCGGCCGGCACGGCCGCCTTGGCGGCCTTCGTGGCCCGGGGAGCGCGGGCCTTGCGCACGGCCGCCGGCTTGGCCTCGGCGATCTCGGCCACCTCGGCCGGGGTCGGCACCTCGGTCGTGGCGGTCGCCTCGGCCGGCGTCGCGGCCCGGACCGGCACGGTCTCCGCGCCCGTCGCCTCCATGTCGGCGTTCACGGTCTCGGCGGCCTCCAGCACGCCGGCGCCGACGACGCGCTCGCCGCGGGCGACAAGCGCGCCGTACGCGGCCAGCGCCCGCTCCTGGGCGGCCTGCGCGCCCGCCACCACGACGGCGGCGTTGCGGGTGGCCGCCGCGCGCAGCTTGTCCAGGTCGGCCACCTCGCGCACCCGGTTCAGGTCCGCCGCCGCGCGCAGCCGGTCCAGGTCGGCCATCTCGCGCAGCGTCTTCAGGTCGAGGTCGCCCGCGGCGGCCTTCTCCCGCAGCGCGCCGGCGGTCTGGTTGGCGGCGCGCAGCGTCTCGTTGGCCTTCTCGCGCAGCTCGAAGCCGGTCACCACGGCCTTGCCGCCGAGGTCGGCGACGACCCGGGTGCCGAGGCCGCTCACCACGGCGGGAAGCTTGCGCAACTGCTGGAGAGCAAGCTCGCCGGCGCCGGCGGCGGCGTAGATCGGGGCCGGAATGCGGTTGGTCTTCGGCTCGGTCATGACGTTTCCTCCTCGGCCGACTCCGCGGCCTTCGGGGCCGCCGTGCCGGCGGCCGTCTTCTCGGGGGTCGTGCTGCTGGGCGGGGCGGGCGCCGGGCCGGCCTCGGTGACGGCCACAGACTCGAGGACCGCCTCGGTGGGCGTTCCGTCCGAAGTGGTGGGTCCGGTGGCGGCCGGGTTGACGAGCCCCGCCGATTCGGTCGGGGTGGCGGGCCGGCCGGTCGCGGTCGCCGTAGCGCCCTCGCCCGCGGCCGCCGTGGCGGTGTCCTGCGCCGCGTTCGCCGCGGCCGTCGCCTCGGTGAGCCGCGCGTTCTCGCGGCGGAACGTCTCGTAGATCTGGCTCAGGGACTGCTTCTGCGCCATGGTGAGGTCGGGGTCGACCGCGATGGCCGCGAGGACGCCCTGGCCCTCCTTGTCGTCGAGCAGCCCGGCCCGCAGGTACATGGCCGGGGTGGAGACCCGCAGCGCGCTGGCCAACTGCTGGAGCACCTCAGCGCTCGGCTTGCGCAGGCCACGCTCGATCTGGCTGAGGTACGGGTTGCTGACCCCCGCCTGCTCGGCGAGCTGGCGCAGCGAGATCTTCGCGTTCCGGCGCAGGTCGCGAATGAACCCGCCGATGTCGGGAAGCTCTTTACCGGTGGCCATGGATCCGACGGTAGCCCGGAGTGCTAGCTCTTGCAAGCAGAACGCTAGCGGGAGTTAGCGACGTCTCACTCACGGCCTTGCGTGCCCGCCCGTCCCCTGCGTACGGTCCTTCGATGAGCAAGATCGAAGTCAACGGCACGATGCTGGCGTACGACGAGGCCGGCGAGGGCAGCCCGGTCGTGCTGCTGCACGCCGGCATCGCGGACCGACGGATGTGGCGCGAACAGGTCCCGGCACTCGCCGCACGGCACCGGGTGATCGCCCTCGACCTACGCGGCTACGGCGAGTCGGAGCTGCCGCCGGCGCCGTTCGCCCACCACGACGACGTGGTCGGCGTGCTCGACGCCCTCGGCCTGGCCCGTGCCGCGCTCGTCGGGTGCTCGTTCGGCGGCCGCGTCGCCGTGGACACCGCGCTGGCCCACCCCGACCGGATCTCCGCCCTGGCGCTCTTCGGCGCTCCCGTCTCCGGGTACGAGTGGTCCGAGGAGACCGAGCAGCTCTGGGACGAGCTGGTGGGCGAGCTGGACCCGGAGGACTTCGCGGCCACCGCCGCCGGCGAGGTGCGGTTCTGGGTGGTGGGCCCCACCCGGCGCCCGGAGGACGTCGACCCGGAGCTGATCCGCTTCGCCGAGGAGATGGACCGGCGTGCGCTCGCCGCCGAGCAGGCGCTCAGCGCCGTCGAGGTCGGCGAAGTCGACCCGCCCGCCGTCGACCGGCTCGGCGAGCTGCGTATGCCCGTGCTCGTCGGCGCCGGCGCGGACGACCTCGCGGACATCCGGCGCCTCGCCGACCGCATCGCGGACGAGGTGCCTCAGGGCGTACGCATGCCGGACGTCCCCGCCGCCGGACACCTGGCGCCGCTCGAGCGCCCGGAGCCGGTCAACGCGGCGTTGCTCGGGTTCCTGCCCTGAGACCGGGGGTCACCAGACCGGCCGGACCCCGCCGACCGGGAGACCCCCGCCGAAGAGCGGCACCTCGGCGTACTCGGTGAGGACCGGCGCGTCCACGTTGAGCCGGCGCAGCGCGGAGACCAGCACGGGCATGCGGGCGCGGGCAGCCCCGTCGTCGATCTTCAGGGCGACCGCGCCCACACCGGGCAGCGCCGCGGCGATCACGCCCTCCGCGCCGACCTTCGCGAGCAGGCCGGGGATGCCGCGCATGAGCCGGGTGTCGTCGGCCTGGGTGCCGCCGACGAGCTCCGGGTAGGCCCGCATGGCGTCGGCCACCGTCCGCGCCGGGGAGCCGACCTCCGCCGAGACCAGCCGGAGGAACGCCCCGGCCAGCCCGGTGAGCGAGACCGCGAGCACCGGGGCGCCGCACCCGTCGACGCCGACGGCGGCCACCTCCTCGCCGGTGAACTCCTCGATCGCCTCGCGCAGCCGCTGCTGCAACGGGTGTTCCGGCCGCCAGTAGCCGTCGATCGGCCACCCGGCGGCCCGGCAGGTGAGCACCATGCCGCTGTGCTTGCCGGAGCAGTTCATCTGGATCCGGGTCGGCCCGCCCCCGGCGCGCAGCACCGCGGCCCGGGCCGCCTCCCCCACCGGCAGGTCCGGCGGGCAGTGCAGCGCCGACTCGTCGAGCCCGGCACGGGCGAGCAGCTCACCGACCCGGGCCAGGTGGAAGTCCTCACCCGCGTGGCTCGCCGACACCAGCGCCAGGTCGGCCGGATCGGTCAACGACAGGCCGGAGCGGAGCATCCCGATCGCCTGCATCGGCTTGCTGGCCGACCGCGGGAAGATCGCCGACGTGACGTCACCGGCCGCGGCGACCGGCGCGCCCGAGGCGTCCAGCACCACCGCCGACCCTCGGTGCACACCCTCCACGAACTCGGACCGGACCACCTCGGCGAGCGGCGCGCCGCCCTCGTACGTCTTAGCCACGGTGTGGACGGTACCGACGGTGTGGGGACGACCGGCGGCCGGGTGACCAGGTGGTACAGAAATCAGTGACAGGAGTGGCGGACGAGGCCGCCCTTACAGGCCGAGCAACTCGCGAGCCGCGGCGGTGGTCAGCGGCGGGCGCTGGGCGAGCTGCGCGAAGCCGACCGCGCGGGCCACGAGCTGCATGTTGGACTCCACCGGCCGGCCCTTGGCGTAGGTCACCGTGTCCTCCATGCCGACCCGCAGGTGCCCACCCGTCGAGAGCGACGCGAGCAGGACCGGGATCGTGCTGCGGCCGATGCCGGTGGCCGAGAAGGTGGTGCCCTCCGGCAGGTCCCGCAGCATCTGCCGGGCCGCGACCAGCGTCTCGGTGGTGCCCGGCATGCCGCCCGGCACGCCCATCACGAAGTCGACGTGCACGTGCCCGCCGTGCGGCAGCCCGTACCTGCCGAGGAGGCGCTGGAGCGCGGTCAGGTGGCCGAGGTCGAAGATCTCGTACTCCGGCACGACGCCGCGCTCCTGCATGCGCGTGTGCAGGTCGACGATGAACTCCCAGCGGTTGAGGAAGACGTCGTCGCCGAAGTTGACGGTGCCCATCGTGCAGGAGGCCATGTCCGGCGCGGCGTCGAGCACGGCGAGCCGGTCGGCCTCCGGGTCGGTGACGGCCCCGCCCGAGGAGAGCTGGACGATCAGGTCGGTGCTCTCCCGCAGCGCGGCCACGGTCTCCCGCAGCCGGCCCTGGTCGAGGGTCGGCCGCGCTTCGTCGTCACGGATGTGGACGTGGATGACGGCGGCGCCGAGCGCCTCGCACTCCTTCGCGGTGAGCAGCAGCTCGTCGAGGGTCACCGGCAGCGCCGGGACCTCCGCCTTGGCCGACTCGGCACCGGTGGGGGCAACCGTGATCAACGTCCCTGTCGTCATGCCCGGATCCTAGACGCCGACCCTGGCGGGGTCGATCGCGCGCGAGCCCCCCGCGCCCCGCCGCGCCGACTGTTGATCAAGAGGTTTGCGTCGTTTCCGGGGCGGATTCCGACGCAAACCTCTTGATCACCGAGAGGGGTGCTGCCCGACCGGTCACTCCGGGTCGATGGCGGCGGCCGTGTCGTCGATCATGAGGCGGGCGTCCTCGGGAACGTTGCGCTTGACCACCGCGAGGGCGATCTGGCCCAGCTCGTGGTGGTGCACGGCCGTGCCCACGAACCCGACGGCCCGGCCGTCGAGGGTGACCGGCGTGCCCGCGACCGGCGGTTGGTCGGTGGTCACGCCGTCCAGGTGCAGCAGGACGAGGCGGCGCGGCGGCCGGCCCAGGTTGTGGACGCGGGCCACCGTCTCCTGGCCCCGGTAGCAGCCCTTGTCCAGGTGCACCGCGGGGCCGATGAGACCCACCTCGGCCGGGATGGTCCGGTGGTCGGTGTCGACCCCCACCCGGGGCCGGCGGGCCGCCACCCGGATCGCCTCGTACGCCCACAGCCCCGCGACCGGCACCCCGGCGCCGCGCAGCTCCGCGACGACCTGGTCCATCGTCTCCCGGGGCACCAGCAGGTCCACCCCGAGCGGCACACGGCGCGCCCAGCCGCCGCCGGGCAGGGGCTTGACCTCGTACCGCACGGTCGGTCGCGCCGGCAGCTCGCCGTGCCGGAACTTCGGGCCCGGCACCGCGACCGCGTCGGGCGTGGCCAGCCCGGTCACGCCGAGCGTCCCGAGCGCGTCGGGCGCCTCCGGCCCGACGAGGGAGAGCAGGGCGTGGTCGGCCGTCGCGTCGCGCGGCTCGACCTTGCTGAAGAAGCGCATCTTCTCGAGGTACGCCAGCAGCCCGGTGGTGGCGCCGGGCTCGGTGTCCAGCCACGTCGTCACGCCGTCCTCGGCGACCAGGGCGTGCTGCTCGATGTGCCCGTGCGGCGAGAGCACGAGCAGTTCCGTGCCCTCGCCGGCGGCTAGGTCGGCGAGGTGCTGCGAGGTGAGCGTGTGCAGCCAGCCGGCCCGTTCCTCGCCGGGCACCGCCACGACGCCCCGGTGCGACCGGTCGACCAGGCCGACGGCGGTGTCGAGGACACGCTGCTCGCGCATCGGGTCGCCGTAGTGCGCCGCGACCCCGCGCACCCCGGCGGCGACGTGCGCCGGCTCCGGCTGGTCGCGGCTGGCCTCGTCGATGCTCTCGACGGACACTGCGCCCGCGATGTCGATCATTCCTGGTCCCCGTTCTCGCAACTGCCGCAGACGCCGAAGAGTGACACGTGGCCGATGTCGACGTGGAATCCCCGCTGGGCGGCCAGCTCGTCGGCGAGCGGCCGGAGCAGCTCCGGATCGATCTCGTCGATCGCGCCGCACTGCCGGCAGACCAGGTGGACGTGCTGGTGCTCGCCCGCCGCGTGGTAGGTCGGCGAACCGTGCGACAGGTGGGTGTGCGTCACCAGGCCGAGCCGCTCCAGCAGCTCCAGCGTGCGGTAGATCGTGGTGATGTTCACACCGGCGGCCACCTCGCGCACCGCGGTGTGCACCTGCTCCGGTGTGGCGTGGCCGAGATCCAGCACCGCCTGCAGGACGAGCTGCCGCTGCGCCGTCAGCCGCAGCCCACGGGAGCGGAGCATTTCCGCGAGGGAGGATTCGGACACCATCCGATCATAGTTCGCCGTTCCGCCGGTCCCGGTTCACCTTCTGCGCCGCTACGCTCGGCGGTCATGGTGGCATCGAGGATCGCCGTGCTCGGCCGCGGCGCCGTCGCGCCCGGGGAGCCGGTGCTGCGCGGCGACGACCTGGGTGTGCTGCGCGGCGACGGGTTGTTCGAGACCATGCACCTGCGCGACGGGCAGCCGTGGCTGCGGGACGACCACCTCGCCCGGCTGGCGCGCGCCGCGGCCGCCGTCGAGCTGGCCCTGCCGCCGCAGGCGGTGCTGGTCGGGCTGCTCGACTCCGTCCGGGCCGGGTGGCCCGCCGAGGTCGAGGGCGCGCTGCGGCTGGTCTGCACCCGGGGACCGGAGGGCGGCGGGCCCCCCACCGTGTACGCCACCCTCGCCGAGGTCGCCGCGACCTCGCGCAGGGCCAGGGCGACCGGAATCACCGCGGCCACCCTGCCGCTCGGGGTGCCGGCGGCGTCCCGCGTCGAGCTGGACTGGCTGCCCGCCGGGATCAAGTCGACGTCGTACGGCGTGAGCACGGCCGCCCGACGCTGGGCCCAGCGGGCCGGCGTGGACGACGTGCTCTGGGTCTCCTCCGACGGGTACGCGCTGGAGGGGCCCAGCTCCAACCTCGTGTGGCTGGCCGGGGACACGCTCTGCACGGTGCCCGCGGCCACCACCGGCATCCTGCCCGGCACCACGGCCGCCTGGCTGCTCGCCCACGCTGGCGAACTGGGCCTCGACGCCGCCGAACGGATGGTCACCCCGGCGGAGCTGCGCGACGCCGGCGGCCTGTGGTTCACCTCGTCGGTGCGCGGCCTCGTCGAGGTCACGTGGCTGGACGGCGAGCCTCGACCACGGTCGCCGCACACCACGCCCCTGCAGAAGCTCCTCGGGTTCCCCGTCCCCGACACCCGTCAGCCGTGATCATGAGGTGGACGGCATCCCCGTCCACCTCATGATCGACGCGCGTGGGTGAGCGGTCGGGCCGGCCCGTGTCAGCCGCCGACGCGGAGCAGGCGTGCGGACAGGTGCGGGTTGAGCCCCTGACCGACCGCGGCCATCTCCTGGGCGTACAGCAGTGCGCCCTCGACGATGCCGAACAGCCGGTGCCCCGCCGTGACCTCCTTGGCCGTCGACGTCCGCACCACGGCGTCGGTGACCAACTCGACCTGGGTGCCGGTGCGCCGGCCCAGGTACAGCTCCATCACCCCGGTCGGGGTGCTCAGCAGGACCTCCAACTCGTCGGTGGCCCGGTCACCGTCGAGCACCGGACGCCACCAGCCCACCTCGCGCCCGGCCGGGCGCACCGGGCGGCTCTGCTCGTCGAGGATCCAGGCGCGCGACTCGTACAGCAGGAACGGCCGCCCGTCATGGCTGATCCGGATCTCCTGCGCGAAGTCGAAGTCCTCGATCGTCGGGTAGCCGCCCCGCCCACGGCCCCGCCACAGCCCGATGTAGGGCAGCAGGCCGTCCAGGGTCGGGTGCAGCTTGGGGCCGACGCGCAGGTCGTAGCTCTCCTCGTACGGGTACGGGTCGACCGGCGGCGCGTTCAGCCACGGCGGCGGCTGCAGCGGGTTCTCGTCCGACGGGTTCGCGCTCACCAGTTACCTCTCGTTCGCGACTGCGGGGCTCGCAAACCCGGCTCACTCCTCGCGCTCACCAGTTACCTCTCGAGATGCGTACGGCAACGTAGACCAGGCCACCGGCGAGCGCGCCCAGGCCCGCGACCAGCAGGCTGACGAACCCGATCTCGGTAACCATCGCGGCCATCCTATGCTGGCGCCATGGCGCGCACTCTCGTCGTCAAGGCCACCGCCGGAGCGGACGCTCCCGAGCGGTGCGCCCAGGCGTTCACAGTGGCTGCCACGGCGGCCGCGTCCGGGGTCGAGGTCTCGCTCTGGCTGACCGGCGAATCCACCTGGTTCGCCCTGCCGGGGCGGGCCGAGGAGTTCGAGCTGCCGCACTCCGCGCCGCTGGCCGAGCTGCTGCACGTCGTGCTCACCACGGGCACGGTCACCGCCTGCACCCAGTGCGCCGCCCGCCGGGAGATCGGCCCGGACGACGTGCTTCCGGGCGTACGGATCGCCGGGGCCGCCGTGTTCGTCGAGGAGGCGATGACCGAGGGCGCCCAGGCCCTGGTCTACTGATAGCGCCGGTCCCGCCGGTGCCGGCCCGACCGTAATGCCTGGTACGGACGGACTGCCGATACTGACCCGACCTGTCCGGTCAATGCCTACGATTCTGGTGTGACCGAGGCGATCGAGCGGTTCTTCGAATCGCTGCCGGCGCGCGCCCCCGAGGTCCTTCGCGGGCTGGTGAGCGGCGCGCTCCAGATCGAACTCTTCACCGGCGGCCACAGCGAGCACTGGCTGGTCCGCATGCGGCCCGGTTCGGTGGAGGTCGGCCGGCACCGGGGGCCCGCCGACGCCATCTGGTACAGCAGCGCGGACCTGTTCGACCGCCTCGTGACCGGCCGGGCGCAGGGCGTCTCCGCGGTGCTGCGCAACGAGAGCACGTTCAGCGGAAACGTCGTGCTGTTCCTGGCCTTCCGACGGTTCTTCCCCGACCCGCCGGGCACCCGCGATCCGCGCGAGATGGCGCGGAAGCAGACCGGGCGGCTCGCGTGAGGGACCTGGTCAGCATCCTGGACGGCAACACGTTCCTGGTCAGCGACGGGCGCGGCGACATCGAGCCCTCCTTCGACCTTCCCACCGGCCTCTTCTCCTTCGACACCCGCTACCTCTCCACCTGGCTGCTCACCCTCAACGGCGAGCGCCTCCACACGCTGTCCCTCGACGACGCGGAGTCCTACCGCACCCGGTTCTTCCTGGCCCCGGGCGAGCCCACGCACTACCTGGACGCCAAGGTGTCGGTGATCCGCAGCCGGGCGATCGGCGGCAGCTTCCAGGAGGAGCTGACCGTGCTCAACCACTCGGGCACGCCCATGGACTTCACGGTGCGCATCGACATCGGGGCGGACTTCGCCGACCTCTTCGAGATCAAGCACGCCCGGCAGAAGAAGGGACAGACCACGGCCACGGTGAGCGGCAACGAGCTGCGCCTGACGTACCGCCGGGAGGCGTTCCACCGGGAGACGGTGATCAGCACGAGCGAGCCGGGCGAGATCGACGTGGCCGGCATGACGTTCCGCATCCGGGTGGGCCGGCACGGCGAGTGGACGACCCGGCTCGCCGTGTCGACGATCGTCTACGGGGCGCGCGGCGAGGACATCCGGGCCACCCTGCCGTACGGCGGCAGCCGGGACGTGGCCGCCATCGAGGCCGAGCAGAACGAGTTGATCGAACGGGCGCCGAAGCTCGGCTGCGACCGCCAGCCGCTCGCCGGCGCCTACCGGACCAGCCTCAACGACCTCGGGGCGCTCCGCTACGAGTCGATCGCCCTCGGGGTCCGGCTGCTCGCCGCCGGGCTTCCCTGGTTCATGACGCTGTTCGGGCGGGACAGCATCTTCACCTCGCTCCAGGTGGTGCCGTTCCTCCCCGAGCTGATCCCGCCGACCCTCCAGATCCTCGGCGGCCTCCAGGGGCACCGGGTGGACGACTTCCGCGACGAGGAGCCCGGGAAGATCCTGCACGAGCTGCGGTACGGCGAGACGGCCGGCTTCGAGGAGCAGCCGCACTCCCCGTACTACGGCACGGCCGACGCGACGCCGCTCTTCGTCATCCTGCTCGACGAGTACGAGCGGTGGACCGGCGACACCCAACTCGTGCTGCTGCTCGAATCGCAGGCCCGGGCCGCGCTCGACTGGATCGACACCTACGGCGATCTGCTCGGCACCGGGTACATCTGGTACCAGTCCCGCAACACGCGCACCGGGCTGCCCAACCAGTGCTGGAAGGACTCCCTCGACTCGATCTCCTACGCCGACGGTAGGCTGCCCGGCTTCCCCCGCGCCACCTGCGAATTGCAGGGCTACGCGTACGACGCGAAGATCCGCGGCGCGCGGATGGCGCGGACGTTCTGGAACGACCCCGCGTACGCCGACCGGCTGGAGCGCGAGGCGGCCGAGCTGAAGCAGCGGTTCAACCGCGACTTCTGGATCCCGGACAAGGAGTACTACGCGCTCGCCCTCGACGCGGACGGCCGGCAGGTGGACGCCCTCGCCTCGAACATCGGTCACCTGCTGTGGAGCGGCATCGTGGACGAGACCCGGGCCGGGCGGGTCGTCGACCACCTGCTCGGGCCGCGCCTCTTCTCCGGCTGGGGTGTCCGTACGCTGGCCGACGACCAGGGCCGCTACAACCCGATCGGCTACCACGTGGGCACGGTCTGGCCGTTCGACAACTCGATCATCGCGTGGGGCCTGTGGCGGTACGGCTACCGGGAGGAGGCCGGGCGGATCTGCGACTCGATGCTCGCGGCGTCCCACTTCTTCAACGGCCGCCTGCCGGAGGCGTTCGCCGGCTACAACCGTGACCTCACCGAGTACCCGGTGCAGTACCCGACGGCGTGCAGCCCGCAGGCCTGGTCGACGGGCACCCCGCTCCTGCTGCTGCGGGTCATGCTCGGCCTCGAGCCGCAGGGCGACCACCTGATCATCGACCCGGCCGTCCCCGAGGGCATGGGCCGCGTCGAACTGCTCGACATCCCCGGCCGCTGGGGCAAGGTGGACGCCCTCGGCCGCAGCCGCACCCCGACCGACGGCCGCTGACATCACCCCCGCTCACCTCGCCCGCTCACCTCACCCCGGTGATCATGAAGATGTTGCCCGCCCGCCCGGCGTGTCGCAGCAATAACTTCATGATCACCGCGGGGAGCCAACGCGGGCGGGGAGCCAACGCGGGCGGGGAGCCAACCCGAGCGGGGGGCCAACCCGGGCGGGGGCGGGTCAGGGGCAGGGGGTTGTGGCGGCTACGTGGGGGTGGCCGGCTGCGGTGTCGGCGAGGACCACCACGGCGCCGGTGCGGTACGCGTACGCCTCGGGGGTTTCCAGCACCGGGCCGCCGGTGGCGAGCGGGGCCAGGGCGGTCGCCGCGGCGACCGCGCCACCGCCCACGGCCGCGACGGCCGTACGAGCGACGCCGCCGCCGGGACAGGACGCCGTCACCAGCTCGGGGGCGGCGTCGGCCGGCTCGCCGAGGGCCCGCAGTGCGCCGGCGAGGGCCGCGGCCTCCGCGCCGGCCGGTCCCCCGGCGGTCGCGTGGCCGGCGGGCGGGTAACCGGCTCCCAGCGGCCGGCAACCGGTCTCGACGGTGAGCCGCACCCGCCCATCGGCCGTCGGACGGCCCTCGACGGACACGAACTCACCGGCGTCGGCGCGCAGCCGTACGCCGTCCGGGGTCAGGCGGACCCCGGCGCGCCAGCTCGCCGGCAGCCGGTCGGCGATCCCCTCCAGCAGTTCCCGTTCCGCGCCCACCGCGCCGATCGCCTCCACGTCCCGGGTGAGGGTCGCCCCGCCGGCGAGCGGGGTGAGCCGGCAGTCCCGCTCGACCCGCGCCGGAACCAGTTCCAGGACCGCGGGGCCGCTCGCCGCCACCAGCTCGCCGACAGCGGCGTCGACCCGCGGGCCGGCCTCGGCGAGACTGCGCTGCTCGCGGACGGTGGGCGGGTCGTTCCGGACCGAGATCCACACCAGCAGCGCGAGCAGGAACGCCCAGGCGACCGTGGCGGCGATCAGCCAGCGACGCCGTCCGGGTGCCGACGCGTCAGGACCGGTCGGCGGGGCGCACTCCGCCTGGGCAGCACCGCTCACCCGGCCATGGTGTCACGCGGCGCCCGACCCACAGCGCCCGGCCAACCGCCGGCGCCTCGCCCCGCGCCGCCGGACGGCGCCTCGCTCCGCGCCGCCGGACGGCGCCTCGCTCCGCGCCGCCGGACGGCGTCTCGCCCCCACGCGTTGATCATGAGGTTTGCGGCGGCGGAGGAGATCGGAAACCCCGCCAACCTCATGATCAACACGGAGGTGGAGGGCGGGGAGCACGCGGTCGGGGCCGGCCACCCCGGAGGGTGACCGGCCCCGGTCGGGTGGAGCGGTGGATCAGGATCCGGCGACGGTGACGCTCACCTCGGTGATGCCCCGGCCCGCGGTCACCGCGGTGTCCCCGTTGCCGTGCCGGGACAGCGCGCGCAGCGTCCAGCTGCCCGGCGCCGCGAAGAACCGGAACTGCCCGGCCGCCGAGGTCACGACCTCGGCCGTGAACTCGCCCGTCGAGTCGAGCAGCCGGACGTACGCGCCCGGCACGGCCTCACCCTGCCCGGAGCGGACGGTGCCGGTGATGACGGTCTCCTTCTCGAGGTCCAGGCTGGCCGGCAGCGGCGCGGCCTGGTCCGGTGCCGCGCAACCTGCGGCGGTCGGAGCGGTCATGGCTCACGCCTCCCCGGGCTCGTCGCCGAGGGCGACCGGCACGCCGACGAGCGAGCCGTACTCGGTCCAGGAGCCGTCGTAGTTCTTCACGTTGCGGTGGCCGAGCAGCTCCTGGAGCACGAACCAGGTGTGCGAGGAACGCTCGCCGATCCGGCAGTACGCGATGGTCTCCTTGCCGTCGTCGAGGCCGGCGTCGGCGTAGATCCGGCGCAGCTCGTCGTCGGACTTGAACGTGCCGTCCTCGTTGGCCGCCTTCGACCACGGCACGCTGATCGCCGTGGGGACGTGCCCGGCACGCTGCGCCTGCTCCTGAGGCAGGTGCGCGGGCGCGAGGAGCCGGCCCGCGTACTCGTCGGGAGACCGGACGTCGACCAGGTTCTTCGTGCCGATCGCGGCGACCACCTCGTCGCGGAACGCGCGGATCGAGGTGTCCGGCTCCTGCGCGACGTATCGCGTGGCGGGGCGGCTCACGGTGTCCGTCACCAGCGGACGGGCGTCGAGCTCCCACTTCTTGCGGCCGCCGTCGAGCAGCTTCACGTCGCGGTGGCCGTAGAGCTTGAAGTACCAGTAGGCGTACGCCGCGAACCAGTTGTTGTTGCCGCCGTACAGGATGACGGTGTCGTCGTTGGCGATCCCCCGCTCGGAGAGCAGCGCCTCGAACTGACTCTTGTTCACGAAGTCCCGGCGCACCGGGTCCTGCAGGTCGGTCTTCCAGTCCAGTTTGACGGCCCCGGCGATGTGGCCGGTGTCGTAGGCCGAGGTGTCCTCGTCGACCTCGACGAAGACGACGCCCGGGGCGTCGAGGTTCTTCTCGGCCCACTCGGCCGAGACCAGTGCGGTGTCGCGACTCATCAGATCACTCCCTGGTGAGGATGGACGGTGAGCCAGCGCGCGGAGATCGATGTGGATGAGTGTCGCACCACGCGCGGGACCCATGGAAAGGACGGATCACGGGTTCGTGCGACGGCGCCGCTGCCGGGCGGATGGGTGGGAGCACCGGAGGGTACGCGGACCCTGCGTGCCGGATGGCCGCGTCAGGCGGCCGAGGACAGCCCCGCCGTCAGATGACGGAGCGACACAGGCAGGTGGCCACGCGGCACAGGTCGACCGCGCGCCGTTTGGTGAGGAGCGTCCCCATGAGCTCGGAGCCTACCAGTCACCATGGGGCCCGCCACCGTGCCGACCAGCATCCGGGACGCCCCTGGAGACCCCGGGCGCCCCGGACCGCGCCGGCCGGCGGGACTTCAGCCGGCCGAGTTGATCGGCACGTTGCGCGCGTCCGCCGTCACCGTCAGCCCCTCCGGCAGCGGCTGGACCTTGCGGACGGTGAGCTGGAAGGGCAGCTCCGGCAGCGGCACGTCGACCGAGATGCTCCGGGCGTAGTTGTTGAGGAGCGTGCGGGCCAGCGGCAGGTTGGGCAGCCCCTCGGCGTTCAGGTCGTTGAAGCGCAGGCCCACCTTCCCCTGCTCACTCACTGTCACGTCGGCGGTGCCGGTGACCGTGAGCTGCTGGCCGAGGATGTCCACGGGAGCGGTGACGGCGAGCTTGCCGCCCTGCTCGCTGAGCTTGAGCCCGGGCCGGTCGAGCAGCGCCGCGAGGCTGCCGTAGTCGATGGTGGCGGTGCCGTTCACCGTGTCCGCCACGACCTCACCCTGTCGGGTACGGAGGGTGTCGAGAGAGGCGCGCACGTCGTGCGCGTCGACGTCGAGCCTCGGCAGGCTGATGGCGTCGCCCTCCACCGAGCCCCGCACCTCCCGCAGCACGATGGAGATGCGCTCGTAGCGGCCGTCGAGCACCTGCGTGAGGAACGGGAAGCCGCCGACCTCGACCTCCGGCGGGGCGGACGAGGCGCTCTGCTTCGCCACCTCCTGCCGCACCTGGTCGGCGATGGCCCGCTCGGCCACTCCGACGGCCACCCGGTCGGCGACCACCAGGATCCCGGCCAACAGCAGGAGCAGCACGACGAGCACGACGAGGGCCCGCCGCCCGCGTCGCCGGGGACGTTCCTCGTACGCCGCTTGGGCCTGGGCCACGCCGCCTCCTGTTCTCCTGCGCCACCACTGCGGCGCGTCGTCACTGCCGGTGCCGCGCCGCGGCGTCACTGCCGGTTCCGCGCCGCGGCGGTCGGTTGGTACCCGACCGGAAGAGGGCTCAACCGTACGGTCAGAGGAAGAGCATGCACATCGCGTACGCCGCCGGGGCGGCCAGGGCGAAGCCGCCGAGCGGGCCCTGCATGTGGCGGGCGACCCACATGGTGGGCGGCTCGCCGGCCATGAGGCGCCCGGCCTCGGCGTAGCCCACCGCGAGGTCGGCCAGCACGGCGGCGACCGACGCGACGAGACCGATGATCGCGGCGCGGGTCGGGGTGAACGGCGTGACGAGGTAGCTGCCGAGCACCGCGCTCACGAGGGTGCCGAGCATCGCGCCGACGACCACGCCGGCCGCCCCGCGCGGGACCTGCGGCGCCAGCCGCGGCCAGGGCGCCACGGCGTCGGTCACCCGGGCCACGGTGAGCGCCACGCCGCTGGCCGTCAGGCAGACGGTGATGGCCTGCGTGCCGGCCGGGATCCGGCTCAGCACGATCAGCGTGCCGAAGGCGACCACGCCCACCACGATGAGCAGGGTGGTGCCGAGCGAGTCGGTGACGCGCACCCGGTCGACGCGTCGCACCAGTTGACCGAGTACGCCGAGGAGGAAGCCGCCGGCCGCGACGTAGCCCAGCGGCGCGAGGCCGGCGATCTGCGTCTGCACGGCGGCGACGTCGGCGGCCACGGCAACGCCGGCGCTCACCAGCGCGACGAGCAGCACGGCGGGTGGCCGCATGGCCATCGTCCAGGCCAGCACGAAGAGCAGTTGGACGCCGAAGATGACGATGGCGAAGGGCAGCCGGTGCCCCGGGCCGGAGGTCTGGGCGCCGAGCACCAGCCCCACCCCCAGCAAGGCGGAGAACCCCGCGATGGCCAGCGAGAGCGGCCGGCGCACCTCGACCGGCGGCACGGTCTCCTCGTCCGGCTCGTCCGGCTCGGCGTCGTCCGGCCGGCGGGCGGGCTCGCCGCTTCGCCGCGCCCGGCGCGGCCCGCCGCGCTTGCGGCGCTCACCGTCGTCGGCGCCGGGACCGGTGCGCGGTGCCGGCGGCTGGCCGTAGGCGGGCCCGGGGCGGGGCCCGTCGGACCACGGGTCTCGGCCGGTCTCGGGCGAGGTGGAGGGAAACACGCACTGATCGTGCCAGACCGACCGCCCCTCGCGGAGTGCCCGGCCACCCGTCCCGGGGCTTCCGGTTTCGGTGACGTTAAAACCCGAGCCGCGAAGTGGGGCCAAAGGGAACAAACGGGAATCGCCCCGGAGGCGCGGCGAGGCTCGTCAGTTACGCTCGACCCGTTACCCCGCCCGTCAGCGACGCCGGGACCACGCTATTTCTTGTCAGCGCACCCCCATCCGGAGTGCCGCTGGTCGCGCGCGGCCGGGAGGTCGCCGGGACGGAGGTGATCGTGGAGATCCTGCTGCTGGTGAGCGCCCGCGCGGGTGAGCCGTCCGCCGTGCTGCCGGCACTCGACCTGCTGCCGCACTCGGTCCGCACCGCGCCGCGCGACGTCCGCACGCTGGTCGCCGGTCCGAGCCCGGACGCGGTGCTGGTGGACGCCCGCTCCGAACTGACCGAGGCGCGGGCCACCTGCCGGATGCTGCACGCCACCGGTCTCGGCGTGCCGCTGGTCGCCGTGGTCACCGAGGCGGGGCTCATCGCGTTGAACGCCGACTGGGGCGTCGACGACGTGATCCTGGCCAGCGCCGGTCCCGCGGAGGTGGAGGCGCGGCTGCGGCTGGCCGTCGGCCGGCTCAGCAACGCGAGCGCCGGTGCGGGCAGCTCGATCCGGGCCGGGGAGCTCACCATCGACCCGGACACGTACGCCGCGAAGCTCAAGGGTCGTCCGCTCGACCTCACCTACAAGGAGTTCGAGCTGCTGAGGTTCCTGGCCCAGCACCCCGGCCGGGTCTTCACCCGCGACCAGCTCCTGCGGGAGGTGTGGGGCTACGACTACTTCGGTGGAACCCGGACGGTGGACGTGCACGTCCGGCGGCTGCGGGCCAAGCTCGGCTCCGAGTACGAGTCGATGATTGGAACGGTGCGGCAGGTCGGCTACAAGTTCGTGGTGCCGCCGTCGCGCTCGCTGCCCGAGTCGGAGTCCGCGCCGCTACCGGTCTGACCTCACCCCTTAGCAGGCTATTTCCCATACGCCCTATTTGCCCATCTCGTCGGTTCTATTCTGACTGCCGGGTTTGTTGGTGGAAGGGGCGATGGTGCGCGGGATGACCACGGGGGGTGGCCGGCGATCCGGTTGGCTGGACCGGCTGCGGGTGCTGCTGAGACCGGGCTCGACCGGTCGCGCCGCCGCCGTCGTCACCCTGGTGGTGACCCTGCTGCTCAGTTCGGCGTACGTGCTGGGCCGGAGCCTCATCCCGGACCGGCCGCGGCACGACGCCGGCGTGGCCCGTGACATGGACAACGCCCACTACGCCGACCAGCCACCCGTCGAACCGAGCGGATCGCCGGACGGTGCCGGCCCCAGCGAGGCGGGGCAGGACGGCGCGTCCGGGGACGGCGCCGACGACAGCCTCTTCGGCGCCCACGTCAGCACGGGCGACGCCCGGGTCGCCCTGACCTTCGACGACGGACCCGACCCGCAGTACACCCCGCAGGTCCTCGCCGCGCTCCGCGAGTACGGCGTCCGCGCGACCTTCTGCGTGGTCGGGGAGATGGCCCAGGACCACCCCGACCTGATCCAGGCCATCGTGGCCGACGGCCACACCCTCTGCAACCACTCCTGGAACCACGACGTCGCGCTCGGCAAGCGGTCCGCCGACGCCATCCGCGCCGACCTGCTGCGCACCAACCAGGCGATCCGGGCAGCGGCGCCCGCGGCGCCGATCGTCTGGTACCGCCAGCCTGGTGGGGCATGGACGTACCCGGTGGTGTCGGTGGCGCACGGGCTCGGCATGACGCCGCTGCACTGGAACGTGGACCCCGCGGACTGGGAGGCGCCGGGCGCCACGAAGATCACCTCGACGGTGCTCGCCCAGGTCGGACCGGGTTCGATCGTGCTCATGCACGACGCGGGCGGCAGCCGCCAGGGCACGGTCGACGCGCTGTACCGGATCCTTCCGGCCCTGACCTCCCGGTTCGAGCTGGAGGCCCTGCCCACCGACACGACGTGAACCGGCCGTGCACGCCGACGGTCGACACCGTGCCGTCCTGCAGGTCCGGGCTCTCGGTCACCGAGGGTGCTGACACGTTCCGTAACGGCAGTCGGGAGGCTCAGCGGTCCCCCGCTCCACGCTTTGCTCTGCACCCACCGAGGCACCACCTGGCCGACCTGCGCGTCCTTCCGCCCGATGCCGGAGTGCGCGGTCACGCGAGACCACGGAGTGTGACTGGTGCATATGGGGGTGCAGAGCAAAGGAGGCGAAGGGGTGTACGCGGGGGCGGCCTGATGGTCACGCTGGGTGTGGTGGTCCGAGGTGCGTCGCCTGCCGGACCGGATGAGCGAGACCGGACGCCGCGAGGGCGGCCAGCGGGGCGGGACCGGACGCCGGGAGGGCGGCCGGCGGGGCTCGACCGAACGCCGGGAGGGCGGCCGGCGGGCCGGGACCGGCCGGCTACGGTGGACCGGTGAGCAGCGCCGAGCCCGCCACCGACCGGGTCACCCGTGCCGACCGGCTGACCGCCGAGGAGATCGCCGACGTCCTCGCCCTGGCCCGCACGGCCGGCGACACCGACGGCGCCGACCCGCTCGACGAGCACGTCCTGCTGCGACTGCGCGACCCGGACGCTCCGGCCGTGCACCTGACGGCCCGGGCCGGCGACGGGACGCTGACCGGGTACGCCCACCTCGACACCACCGACCCGGCCGACGGGATCGGCGTGGAGCTCGTGGTGCATCCGGCGCACCGGCGGCGGGGCACCGGACGGGCCCTGGTCCGGGGCGCCATCGACGCGGCCACCGGCCCGCTACGCGCCTGGGCCCACGGCGACCATCCGTCCGCCGCCGCGCTCGCGGTCGACCTCGGCTTCACCCGCGCCCGGGTTCTCTGGCAACTGCGCCGGTCGTTGACCGCCCCGGTGCCCGAGCCCCACCTGCCCGAGGGTGTGGCGCTGCGCGCGTTCCGGCCCGGTGCGGACGACGCGGAGTGGCTGGCGCTCAACGCCCGGGCCTTCGCCGAGCACCCCGAGCAGGGCCGGTGGACGGCCGAGGATCTGCGCGTACGGCTCGCCGAGCCCTGGTTCGACCCGGCCGGCTTCCTGCTCGCCGTCGAGGAGTCGACGGGGCGGCTGCTCGGCTTCCACTGGACGAAGGTGCACGAGCGCCCGGGCTCGCCCGGCATGGGCGAGGTGTACGTGCTGGGCGTGGACCCGGCGGCGCACCGCGGCGGGTTGGGGCGCGCGCTGACCGCGGCGGGGCTCGCGTACCTGCGGGACCGGCGTGGCCTGGCCCGGGTCATGCTCTACGTCGACGAGTCGAACTCCGGCGCCGTCGCCCTCTACGAGCGGACCGGTTTCCTGCGCTGGTCGGCGCACGTGAACTACCACCGGGGCTGACAAACCACGGCGCCCGGTGAGCGGGCGCGATCCCCTACCACCCGATCACCGGCGGATCACGGGTGCGCCTCGGCGCGGTAACGCAGGATCCGAAATATAGGCATAGTTCCGACACGCGTACCCGAGTTCACGTAACGGACAACTCACCCTCAGCGTGTCGTCACCTCGTCTGCCGAACGTGTTCACGCTGCGTTCACTTGCGACGGGCGAGCCGGCTACCTGGCCCTCCTAGCTTGTGGAATCGGCCGGTCACCGCCGGTCCCCCGGGCCCCGGAACGGGGCGCCAAGTCAGACGTGAAGGGAAACCCCTCAGGTGAAGCTCCAGCGGCTCGGCGCGATTGCCTCGCTCGCTCTTACCGCGACGTTCGCTCTCAGCGCTTGCGGCTCGGACAACAACGAGCCCGCGACCGGCGCCTCCGGCTCGGCCGCCGCGGCCGACTGCGCGACCGGCACCCTCAACGCTCAGGGCTCGTCCGCCCAGAAGAACGCCATGGACGAGTGGATCAAGGCGTACCAGCAGAAGTGCCAGGGCGTCACCATCAACTACGAGCCCTCCGGCTCCGGCGCCGGCGTCCAGGCCTTCACGGCCGGCACCGCCGACTTCGCCGGCTCGGACTCCGCCCTCAAGCCGGAGGAGCAGCCGGGCGCCGACGCGAAGTGCGCCGGCGGCAAGGCCATCCACCTGCCGATGGTGATCGGCCCGGTGGCCATCGCCTACAACCTCGACGGCGTGGACAACCTCCAGCTCAAGCCGGCCACCATCGCGAAGATCTTCGCGGGCAAGGTGACCAAGTGGGACGACGCCGCGATCAAGGCCGACAACCCCGGCGCCACGCTGCCGTCGACCGCCATCAACGCGGTGCACCGCTCGGACTCCTCCGGCACCACCGACAACTTCACCGCCTTCCTCAGCAAGACCGCCGAGGCCGACTGGACCTTCGGCAAGGCCAAGGAGTGGAAGGCCCCGGGCGGCACCGGCGCCGCGAAGTCGGACGGCGTGGCCAGCGCCATCAAGGGCCAGGCCGGCACCATCGGCTACGTCGAGTGGTCGTACGCCGAGAACGGCGGCCTCAAGATGGCCAAGCTGGGCAACGGCGCCGGCGAGTTCGCCGCGCTGACCGCCGAGTCGGCCGGCAAGACCATCGCCAGCGCCAAGGTCGAGGGTCAGGGCGACGACCTGAAGATGGCGATCGACTACAACACCAAGGAGGCCGGGGCCTACCCGCTGGTCCTGGCGACCTACGAGATCGTCTGCAGCAAGGGCCTCCCCGCCGCCAAGCTGCCGCTGGTCAAGGGCTTCCTCGCCCACGCCGCCAGCAGCGAGGGCCAGGCGGCCCTGACCGAGCTGGGCTACGCCCCGCTGCCGGAGACCGTCCGCACCAAGGTCGAGGCCGCGGTCAAGAACATCTCCTGACCTGACTGACCGAACACCACACCGCAACCGAATCGAGCGAGCAGATGGGTGAATCCCCCCACCGCTCGGCCGACGCCGGCACCGGCGGGACCCGCGTGACCCAAAGTCACGAGTGGCCCGCCGGTGCCTCGGCGCATGTGGCCGAGGCACCAGTCAGCACCCGTACCCCGGGCGGCACCGGGCTGGGCGGCGGCGGCGCGCTGCCGCGGGCCCGAGCGTTCGGCGCCGAGCGGGCCTTCCGCGGCCTCACCCTGGCCGCCGGCTCCGCCGTTCTGATCATCATCGCGGCGATCGCGGTCTTCCTGGTCACCAAGGCGGTGCCGGCGCTGCGCGCCAACACCGAGAGCTTCTGGACGTTCGAGGGCTGGTTCCCGAACGACGCGCAGCCGAAGTTCGGCATCGGCGCGCTCGCGTTCGGCACCGTCCTCAGCGCCGCTCTCGCGCTGCTGGTGGCGGTGCCGGTCGCGCTGGGCATCGCGCTCTACCTCTCCCACTACGCGCCGCGCCGGGTCGGCACCACGCTCGGCTTCCTGATCGACCTGCTCGCGGCCGTACCCAGCGTGGTCTTCGGCCTCTGGGGCCGGGAGATCTTCCTGAAGCCGGTGCAGGACTTCTCGGTCTGGCTGAACAAGTACTTCAGCTGGATCCCGCTCTTCGGCGGCGACGGCCCGTTCGGCAAGTCGATCCTGCTCGGCTCGCTGGTCCTCGCCATCATGGTGCTGCCGATCATCACCTCGCTCTCCCGCGAGGTGTTCCTCCAGACGCCGACCGCCAACGAGGAGGCGGCCCTCGCCCTCGGCGCCACCCGCTGGGAGATGCTCCGCACGGCCGTCCTGCCGTACGGACGCCCCGGCATCATCGCCGCGGTGATGCTCGGTCTGGGCCGCGCGCTCGGCGAGACCATCGCGCTCGCGATGACCCTCGGCATCACCTTCAACATCTCGTTCAACCTGATCGAGAACGGCGGCAACAGCATCGCCGCGAACATCGCCAACACGTTCGGCGAGGCGAACGAGACCGGCCGGGGCGCGCTCATCGCCTCCGGCCTGGTGCTCTTCGCGATCACGCTGATCGTCAACATCACGGCGCGGGCGATCATCTACCGCCGCCGGGAGTTCACGGAGTCGGCCGCATGAGCACCGCAGTCACCACCCACCGCTCCCGCCCGGCGGCCCAACCCACCAGCCTGCGGACGAAGCGACTGCCCCGGTACGCCCCACCGGCCATCGCGGTGGCCGCCCTGCTGGTCGCCGCCGGGATCGTGTACGGCGCCGGCATCGGCGGCCCGGTGCTCGTCGTCGTGATCGGCGCGCTGCTCTACCTGGCCGGGCTCTTCGCCGCCGCCAACACGGTGGAGGGGCGCCGCGCGGCCCGCAACCGCACCTGGAGCGCCCTCATCCACTCGGCGTTCGTCCTCGCCGTGCTGCCGCTCGCGTCGGTGGTGTGGACGCTCGTGAGCAACGGCGTCGAGCGGCTCGACGGCGACTTCTTCCTCACCTCGATGAACAACATCGGGGCCCGGGACCCGAACGGCGGCGCGTACCACGCCATCGTGGGCACCCTGGAGCAGGTCGGCATCGCCACCCTCATCACCGTCCCGCTCGGCATCCTCTGCGCGATCTACGTGGTCGAGTACGGCCGCGGCCGGTTCGCCTTCACGATCCGGTTCTTCGTCGACGTGATGACGGGCATCCCGTCGATCGTCTCCGGCCTCTTCGTGCTGGCCTTCTGGGTGCTCGTCGTCTCGCCGTGGTTCAACGACGGCCGGCCGAGCTTCTCCGGCTTCGCGGCGGCCCTCGCCCTGAGCGTGCTCATGCTGCCCACGGTGGTCCGGTCCACCGAGGAGATGCTCCGGCTCGTTCCGGCGCCGCTGCGGGAGGGCGCGTACGCCCTGGGCGTACCCAAGTGGAAGACCATCCTGCGGGTCGTGCTGCCGACCGCGCTGCCCGGCATCGTCACCGGCGTCATGCTCGCCATCGCGCGGGCGGCCGGCGAGACGGCGCCGGTGCTGCTCGTCGCCGGCGGCGGCGCGGCCATCAACTTCAACGTGTTCGAGAACAACCAGTCCTCGCTCGCGCTCTTCGTCTACCAGCAGGCCGGCGACGCGTCGCGCTTCGCGCCCGCCCGGGCGTGGACCGCGGCCCTCACCCTGGTGGCCCTCGTCCTGATCCTGACGATCGCGGCGAAGCTGCTGGCCCGTCGCAACCGGCTCGGCCGATGAACCCCGGAGGTACCACCACCATGGCCAAGCGCATCGAAGCCTCGAACGTCACCGCCTACTACGGCGCCTTCAAGGCGATCGAGAACATCAACCTCACCGTGGAGCCGAAGACGGTCACCGCCCTCATCGGCCCGTCCGGCTGCGGGAAGTCGACCTTCCTGCGGTCGATCAACCGCATGCACGAGGTGCTCCCGGGCGCCCGGGTCGAGGGCAGCCTCACGATCGACGACCAGGACATCTACGACCGGGACGTGGACGTCACGGCGGTCCGGCGCATGATCGGGATGGTCTTCCAGCGCCCGAACCCGTTCCCCACGATGAGCATCTACGAGAACGTGGTGGCCGGGCTGCGGCTCAACGGCGTCCGAAAGAAGTCGATCCTCGACGAGACGGCCGAGAAGGCGCTGCGGTCGGCGAACCTGTGGGACGAGGTCAAGGACCGGCTCGGCAAGCCCGGCGCCGGCCTCTCCGGCGGCCAGCAGCAACGGCTCTGCATCGCCCGGACGATCGCCGTCGAGCCGCAGGTCGTGCTCATGGACGAGCCCTGCTCGGCGCTCGACCCGATCTCCACGCTGGCCATCGAGGACCTGATGTTCCAGCTCAAGGACAAGTTCACGATCATCATCGTGACGCACAACATGCAGCAGGCCGCCCGCGTCTCGGACCGGACGGCGTTCTTCTCGATCGACAAGACCGGTGACCCGGGCCGCCTCATCGAGTACGACAACACGCAGAAGATCTTCAGCAACCCGAGCCAGAAGAAGACCGAGGACTACATCACCGGCCGCTTCGGCTGACCCCGCGCCCTGCCCCGGTCCCCGCCGCCCCCGCCCCCGCGATCTTGCACTTTCGGCCCTCGGCCTGACCCGGTTCACCCCTTTCGTCCGGGCCACAAGTGCAAGATCGCGGGGGACTCGGGTCAGGCGAGGACGAAGCGGGGTTCGCCGTCGGCGGGGAGGTCCAGGCGCGGGGTCACCGGGGTGGCGGCGTCCCGCGTCGCGGCGGCACGGGCCACACCGGCCAGGTCGCCGGCGGCCGCCACCTGACCGAGGGTGACGAGGGTGGGCGGCAGCATGGTCAGCTCGCCCGCCGCCGCCCGCGCCCGAGCCTCCGCGGGCCGGACCCAGAGCGTGTGGTCGGCCTCGCCGGAGACGTTCCGGGTCCGCTGCCCCTCCGGCAGCAGGGCCACGAAGAAGTACGTGTCGAAGCGGCGCGGCTCGAACTCCGGGGTGATCCACCGGCTCCACGGCAGCAGCAGGTCGGAGCGGAGCGTGAGCCCGCGCTCGGCGAGCAGCTCGGCGAAGCCGCCACGGTGCTGCTCCAGGGCGACCCGGGCGGACTCCCAGTCGTCGCCGCTCACGTCGCCGACGACGCTCCCCGCGTCCGTGCCGGCGAGCAGCACGCCGGCCTCCTCGAACACCTCCCGGGCCGCGGCGCACACCACCGTCTGCGCGGCGTCCGGCGCGAGGCCGAGCCGCCGCCCCCACTCGGCCGGCGTCGGGCCGGCCCAGTCGAGGTGCGCCTGGGAGTCCGACCGGTCCACGCCACCGCCGGGGAACGCGTACATGCCGCCGAACGCCATGGCGGCGACCCGACGGATCAGGTACACCTCGAAGTCCGTGCCGGCCGGCCGGAGCAGCAGCACGGTGGCCGCCACCCGGGGCACCGCCGGCACCCCGCCCTCGGCGCGGAACCGCCGGGCGTGCTCCACCAGGGCCGGCGGCGCGGGGAAACCGTCGTGGTCGATTGTCATGCTGCGAGCCTAGAACCTGGGTCGTGGATCACCCGATCGCCTGTTCACCGGGCTGGGCTAGCGTGGCCGGCATGACTCGTTGGGGCATCCTCGCCACCGGCCAGATCGCCGGGCGGTTCGCCGAAGACCTCCGGCTCGTGCCGGGTGCGGAACTGGTCGCGGTCGGCTCGCGTACCGCCGAGAGCGCGAAGCTCTTCGCCGAGCGGCACGACGTGCCGCGGGCGTACGGATCCTGGGCGGAGCTGGCCGCGGACCCGGAGGTGGACGTGGTGTACGTGGCGACGCCGCACGCCGCACACCACGAGGCGGCCATGACCTGCCTCGCCGCCGGGCGGGCCGTGCTGCTCGAGAAGCCGTTCACGCTCGACCTGGCGACCAGCGCCGAGCTGATCGAGACCGCCCGCGCCGCCGGGGTCTTCCTCATGGAGGCCATGTGGATGCGGACCAACCCGCTGATCCTGCGCATGGTGGAGCTGGTCGCCGAGGGCGCCATCGGCACGGTGACCAGCGTGCAGGCCGATTTCGGCGTGGCCGGGCCGTTCCCGCCGGAGCACCGGATGCGCGCCCGGGTGCTCGGTGGCGGCGCCCTGCTCGACCTGGGCGTCTACCCGCTGAGCCTGGCGCACCTGCTGCTCGGCGTGCCGCGGCACATCCGGTCCTGGGCCACGATCGGCCCGGAAGGCGTGGACGAGAACACCGGGATGGTCCTCGGCTACGACTCCGGCGCGGTCGCGACGCTGAGCTGCGGCATCGTGGGAGCCACCCCGCTGGTCGCCTCCGTGACCGGCACGACCGGCCGCATCGACCTGCCGGCGCCGTTCTTCCGGCCGGAGTCGCTCACCCTGCACCGGTCGGGCGCCGAGCCGGAGACGATCGCCGCCGACCTGACCGGCGGCGGCTACCAGTACGAGGCGATCGAGGTGCAGCGGTGCCTGGCCGCCGGGCTCACCGAGAGTCCGCTGGTGCCGCACGCCACCACGCTCGAGGTGATGGCGCTGCTGGACACGATCCGCGGCCAGATCGGCGTCGACTACGCCTGACCTCCTCGCCACGCGAAGGGGCCCCCGGGTGTCACCCGGGGGCCCCTGTCCGTTCCGTGTCGGGCTCAGCCGAAGAGCGGGCGCACCAGCAGGTACGCGAGGCAGGCGATGAGCGCCGCGGCCGGGAACGTGATGATCCAGGCGATGACGATGTTGCCGGCCACGTTCCAGCGCACGGCGGAGAGCCGTTTCGTGGCGCCGACGCCCATGATCGCCGAGGTGATGGTGTGCGTGGTGGAGATCGGCGCCTTGAGCACGAGGGCGTTGAAGTAGAGCACCGCGCTGGCCACTGTCTCGGCCGCGAAGCCCTCCGGCGGCCCCAGGTCGATGATCTTGCGACCGAGGGTGCGGATGATCCGCCAGCCGCCGGCGTACGTGCCGAGGGCCAGCATGGTGGCCGAGGTCCAGAAGACCCAGCCCGGGATGTGGGTCTTGCTCTCCTGGAAGCCGCCGGTGTAGAGCGCGAGGACCACGATGCCCATGGTCTTGGCGGCGTCCTGCATGCCGTGGCCGACCGACATGGCGGCCGCCGAGGCGGTCTGCGCCCAGCGGAAGCCCCGGTTCAGCTTGCCCGGCTGGCCCTTCCGGAACATCCACAGGATCGCGAGCATCACGAGGTAGCCCAGGGTGAGGCCGACGATCGGCGAGATCACCATGGGCAGGATGACCTTCTCGACGATGTTCATCCACTGGACGACGCCGCCGGCCGCGAGCAGGGTGGCGCCGACCAGGCCGCCGAAGAGCGCGTGGGAGGAGGACGACGGCAGGCCGAAGTACCAGGTGATCAGGTTCCAGGCGATCGCGCCGAGCACCCCGGCGAAGACCACCCCCAGGCTGGCCACCCCGGTGGGGAGCGTGACCAGGCCGTCGCCGACGGTCTTCGCCACACCCGCGCCGAAGTGCGCGCCGACGAAGTTGCCGACGGCGGCCAGCAGGAGGGCGATCCGGGGGGTCAGCGCCCGTGTGGAGACGCTTGTCGCGATCGCGTTGGCGGCGTCGTGGAAGCCGTTGGTGTAGTCGAACGCCAGGGCCACCGCGATCACCGCCAGCACGGCGATGAGTTCGGGTGTCACAGGATCAGGACTCCTTGACCGCGATGGTCTCGACGGTGTTGGCCACGTGCTCGAACGCGTCGCAGGCCGCCTCCAGCTCGTCGGCGACCTCCTTCATCTTCAGCACGGTCAACGCGTCGTACTCGCCGGAGAAGAGCCGGACCAGCAGCATCCGGTACGCCTGGTCGCCGTCGTTCTCGAGCCGGTTGCACTCGATCCAGTAGTCCTCGAGGTCCTTCATCGACTTCAGCCGGGGCATCGCCTCGGCCGTCAGCTTCGCCTGCTGGTCGAGCACGTTCACGAGCTCGTGCATCTCCCGGGGCAGCGACGGCAGCTTCGTGAGGCCGTACAGGTAGAGGAGGTTCCCCACCGCCTCCAGGTGGTCCATCACGTCGTCGAGCAGCGAGCCCAGCCGGTAGATGTCCTCCCGGTCGAACGGCGTGATGAACGTGGAGTTGATCTTCTTGTACAGCTCGTGGGTGATCTGGTCGCTGTCGTGCTCCACCTCGGTGAGCCGCTCGCTGACGGACTGCACCTCGACGCCCGGCAGGGCGAGTTCGTTGAGCAGCTCGGTGCCCCGGACCAGGTTCTGCGCGGCCCTGGTGAAGAGCTCGTAGAAGGCGCCCTCGGTGGGGCGGAAGGAAAACTTCACAGCACGGACCTCGTCGTGTCGGAGGAAGGGTGGCGACGCCGTCCGGGCGCCTGCCCTGGGAATGCTAGGAAACGCCAACAGCGGGAAATCCCCGGCCCACCCCTGGCCAGCCCGCATTCACTGGTCGTTCACCTCTCGTTCACCTCGGCCGTCCCACGCGCCACCGCTCCCCCGGCCAGCAGCCGCTCGCGCTCCCACGCCACGTCGAAACCGGCTGGCGGATACCCCAGTCGAAGAGTGTCGAACGTCTCCCGGAGCAGATGGGCGACCGCCCAGTCCCGGTACCACTTCCGGTCGGCGGGCACCACGAACCACGGCGCGGCGTCCGTGCCGCACCGGCTCAGCGCCTCGGCGTACGCGGCCTGGTAGTCGTTCCACCGGGCCCGGGCGTCGACGTCGGAGGGGTTGTACTTCCAGTGCTTGCGCGGGTCGTCGAGCCGTTGGAGCAGCCGCTCGCCCTGCTCGGCGTACGAGATGTGCAGCATCACCTTCACGACGGTCACCCCGCCGTCGGTCAGCTCCCGCTCGAAGGCGTTGATCTCGTCGTACCGGGCCCGCCAGGTGGCCTCCGGCACCAGCGACTCGACCCGCGCCACGAGCACGTCCTCGTAGTGCGAGCGGTTGAAGATGCCGACGTGGCCGGGCTGCGGCAGGGCCCGGCGGATCCGCCACAGGAAGTCGTGGCGCAGCTCCTCGGGCGTCGGCGGCCCGAACGAACGGATGTCCAGGCCGAGCGGGTTCAGGGCGCCCGCCACCCGCTTGATGGCACCGTCCTTGCCCCCGGAGTCCATGGCCTGGAGCACGAGCAGCACCCGCCGCGCCGGCCCGGCCTCGGCGGCCTTCGCGGAGGCGTACAACATCTCCTGCTGGCGGGCGAGTTCCGCGCCCACCAGACGGACCTGCGCCCGGGCCCACGCCTTGCGGCGCTCCCCCGTGACAGCCGGGCCGGGCAGGCCCGGCGTCGACCTCGGGTCGACGGCGCCTAGGTCGACCGGCGCCGACACCCGCAGCAGCTTCCGCATCGACCCACCGACCGGCGGCGTGATCTCCGTCTCCCGAGGTGCGCTCATCACCGGATCATCACCCAACCGCCCCGGATCCGCCCGTCGAGCGGGCGGCACGACGCCACTGTCACGTTCGGGGCGGCGGAAACGTCCAGTGGGCGGGAGGATGTGCGCCGGGACGGCGTCGTCCGTCGGGGAGGAGCGTGCGGTGCGGGATCTGGCGACGGAGTTCGAGGCCGAACGGGGACGGCTGCGGGCCGTGGCCCACCGGATGCTGGGCAGCCGGAGCGAGGCCGAGGACGCCGTCCAGGAGACCTGGCTGCGGTACGCGAACGCGCTCGCCGACCCCGCCGCACGGGAGGAGATCCGCGACCTGCGCGGCTGGCTCACGACCACCTGCGCGCGGATCTGCCTCGACGTGCTCCGCTCCGCCCGGGTCCGCCGCGAGGCGTACGTCGGTCAGTGGCTGCCGGAGCCGGTGGTGACCCCCGTCGAGGCCCCCCGGGGCGACGGCTTCGCCCCCGACCCGGCCGAGCGGGCGGTCCGCACCGACCAGCTCGGCACGGCGCTGCTCGTGGTCCTGGAACGGCTCGCCCCGGAGCAGCGGGTCGCGTTCGTCCTGCACGACGTGTTCGCGGTGCCGTTCGCAGGTGTCGCCGAGGTGCTCGGCACCACCGAGGTCACCGCCCGGCAGCTCGCCTCCCGGGCCCGCCGGGCGGTCGCCGCTCCCGATGCGCCCCGCCACAACGCCGACCCGGCCGAGCAGCGGCGCGTCGTCGAGGCGTTCGTCGCCGCCACCGAGTCCGGCGAGCTGGACCGGCTCCTCGAGGTGCTCGCCCCCGACGTGGTCTTCGTCGGCGACAGCGGCGGGCAGTTCCCCGCCGCCCGCCGGCCGGTGGTCGGCGCGGAGGCGGTCGGCCGCTTCGCGCTGGGCCTGTTCGGCCGGGCCGGCCGCTACCGGCACCGGGTGCTGGGCCGGCCCGTGCTGGTCGACGGCGCGCTCGGCCTCCAGATCGAGACGGTGCACACCGACGGCCGCCCGCTCCGGATGATCACCGCGTTCACGGTGCACGACGGCCGGATCACCGGCGTCTTCAACCAGCTCAACCCCGACAAGCTCGCAGGGCTGCCCCCGCTCGACCCCACCGAGGAGTGGCCGCCGCGCTGGTGAGCCGGCGCCGCCGGGTCAGACCACCAGGGCCAGCCACTTGCGGTACGACGTGGCGAACGGCTCCGTGCCGTCGCCGAGCGCGCCCAGGAGCCAGCGGGCCGCCGCCTCGGCCTCGACCACCAGCTCGTCCGGGTAGCCGAAGCGCACCCGGTGCTCGGCGAACTCGTCCTCGTCGCGCAGCTCCACGGCCCCGGTGGCCCGCCGGCGCACCACGTCCAGGTCGAGGTCGAAGAGGTGGACGGTGTCGTCGGACTCCCACCGGGCCGGGCTCGCGATGTCACAGTAGACCTCGCTGGTACGCGGCGGCGGGTTGAACATGCCGGTCCACCAGGCGTGGTGCGGCACCAGCAGGACGAAGGGGATCTGCTCCACCGAGGGCCGGCCGTGGTAGACCGACTTCGTGCCGGCGGGCACGCCGAGCCAGACGCCGAGGTCGTCCTCCGTGAGCCGGCGGGCCGGGTAGTCGCGGTGGGCGCTGCCGTCGTACTTGCGGTAGATCACGCGGACCACGTCGCTCGGCATGAGTCGCACCCTAACCGATACCGCCCACTCGTCGTAGCGCCGGAGTAACCGGTCGGAACTCCGTGACCGCCACGCGGCGGATCGGCGCGGTGGGTGTCGGCGGCGGCGGGTACCGTCGCACGGTGACTCCGCCCCGTGCCGCCACCGGTTCCGCCACCCCGTCGGCCCGCACGGGGCGTCGCCGGGGCGCCCGGCCGAGCGGCGCGGAGCTGCTCGCCGCCGCCGTGGGCGCCGTTCCCGGCGGCGCCGCCCGCCCCGGCCAGCAGGAGATGGCGGCGGCCATCGAGGAGTGCGTGGCCTCCCGCGACCATTTGCTGGTCCAGGCGGGCACGGGCACCGGCAAGTCGCTGGCGTACCTCGCCCCGGCCCTCACCGTCGACGGGCCGGTGGTGGTCTCCACCGCCACCCTGGCCCTGCAGTCCCAGCTCGTCGACCACGACCTGCCCCGGCTCGCCGACGCGGTCGAGCCGCTGCTCGGCCGCCGGCCCACGTTCGCGGTGCTCAAGGGACGCCACCACTACCTGTGCCTGGCCCGGCTCGACAACTCGACCGCGGACGAGCCGGAGGACGCGCTCTTCGACGCCCCCGCCGCCCGCCCGGCCGGCGGGAAGTGGCTCGGCGAGGCGGGCCGCCTCGGCAAGCAGGTCGAGCGGCTGCGCGAGTGGGCCGAGAAGACCGAGACCGGCGACCGCGACGAGCTGGATCCGGGCGTCGACGACCAGGCGTGGCGGCTGGTGTCCATGCCCGCGCGGGAGTGCGTGGGTGCGAGCCGCTGCCCGTTCGGCGCCGAGTGCTTCGCGGAGGCGTCGCGGGCCCGCGCCCGGGAAGCCGACATCGTGGTCACCAACCACAGCCTCCTCGCCGTCGACATGCTCGCCGGGCGGCAGATCGTGCCGCCGCACAAGCTGCTCGTCGTCGACGAGGCACACGAACTCGCCGACCGGGTCTCCTCGGCCGCCCAGGCGGAGCTGGTGCCCGAGCTGATCGACAGGTCCACCCGCCGGGCCCGGCCGCTGCTGCGGCCCGAGACCGCCGAGGCGCTCACGGCCGCCGGCGACGCCCTGGCCGTCGGGCTCGCCGAGGCGCCGGCCGGGCGGATCACCGCCGGCCTCCCGGCGCCCCTGCGCGAGGCGTGCACCCTGCTCGACGCCGCCACCCGGGCCGCGCTCGACGCCATCGGCGACGTCAAGGCCGACGACCCCGATCCGGTACGCAAGCAGCAGGCCCGGGCCGCCCTCGACGAGCTGTCCACCACGGCCCAGCGGCTGCTCGAGGAGAACGAGCACGACGTGGCCTGGGTGGAGAAGCCCGACAACGGCGGCCGCCGGGCGCTCGTGGTGGCGCCGCTCTCGGTCGCCGGCACCCTCGCCACCCACCTGTACGACGAACGCACCGTCGTGGCCACCTCCGCCACCCTGACCCTGGGCGGCCGGTTCGACACGGTGGCCCGGGCGCTCGGGCTGGACGCCCCGGCCCCGTCGCCGCCGTCCCCGGCGGCCGCCGCGCTGGCCGCCTCGACCAGCCGCCCGGGCCGCGAGGCCCCCACGGGTTCGGATGAGAGCGGCGCGGCAGGGCGCTCCGGCGGCGCGACAGGGTCCTCCGGCGGCGCGACAGGCTCGCCCGGCGGCGCGACAGGCTCCTCCGGCGGCGCGACACCGGGCGGGCGGGCAGCGGCCGTCCCGGCCACCAGCGGGCCGGGCTGGCGGTCACTGGACGTCGGGTCGCCCTTCGACTACGCCCGGCAGGGCATCCTCTACGTGGCCGCGCACCTGCCCCGCCCCAGTGTCTCGGGCCTGCCCGACGCCGCGGGCGCGGAGCTGCTGTCGCTGGTCGAGGCGCTCGGTGGCCGTACGCTCGGCCTCTTCTCCTCACGGCGGGCCGCACAGCAGGCCGCGGAGCTGCTCCGCGCGCGCACCGACCTGCCGGTGCTGCTTCAGGGCGAGGAGGCGCTGCCACTGCTGGTACGCCGGTTCCGGGAGGAGCGGTCCAGCTGCCTGTTCGGGGTGATGTCGCTCTGGCAGGGCGTGGACGTGCCGGGCGACTCCTGCCAACTCGTGGTGATCGACCGGCTGCCCTTCCCCCGGCCGGACGAGCCGCTCGCGGCAGCCCGGGCGGCGGCCGTCGACGCGAGCGGCGGCTCCGGCTTCGCGGCGGTGAGCGTGCCCATCGCGGCCGTCCGGCTGGCCCAGGGCGTCGGTCGGCTCATCCGCGCCACCGGGGACCGGGGCGTGGTCGCGGTGCTCGACTCGCGGCTGGAGACGGCACGGGGCTACGGCCCGTTCCTGCGCCGGTCGCTGCCACCGTTCTGGTACACGACGCGCCGGGACGTCGTCCACGGCGCCCTGCAACGCCTCGCCGCCTCCTGACCCGGCGCCCCGCCCGGGCCGGCCCAGCCCGCGGGCTGGGCCGGGGGCGGGTTTGCGCCCGCTCGCCGCTGCGCAGGTCGCGGGCCGCGCCCGCCGAGGGCGGCAGGCTGCGCCGCCGACGCTCCCTTCGCTCCAAGATCCGCACAACTTCGGGAAAGTTGTTGCCTCCGAGCGCCGGGAGGCAACAATTTCCGGGATGTTGCGCGGATCTTGGGGGCGCTGCGCGGATCTTGGGGGCGCAGCGCCGATCTTGGGGGCGCAGCGCCGATCTTGGGGCGCAGCGCGGATCTTGAGGCTCGACGCGCGGGACAAGCGCGGGCTGCCCTCGGCGCGAGCTGCCCCGCGGGTGGGATGCGGGTCAGGGGGCCTGGGAGGCGACCACGACGGCGTCCGGTGGGGTGTCCGGCACCGTACGGGCGGCGAGCCGCCGGACCCCCGTGTTCAGTACGGCGATCAGCGGCACCGCGACCAGCGCCCCGGTGATCCCGGCCAGCACCACGCCGGCCGCGATGCCGATGATCACCGCGAGCGGGTGGATGGCCACCGCCCGGCCCATGATCAGCGGCTGCAGCACGTGCCCCTCGAGCTGCTGCACACCGATCACGGCACCGAGGATGATCAGCGCGGTGACCGGGCCGCTGTCGACGAGCGCGATGAGCACGGCCACCCCGCCGGAGAGGGCGGCACCGACGATCGGGATGAACGCGCCCAGGAAGACCAGCGCCGCCAGCGGGAAGGCGAACGGGATGTCGAAGATCACCAGGAAGATGCCGATGCCCACGGCGTCGATGAAGGCGACCAGCACGGTGGCCCGTACGTAGGCCACGAGGGTCGCCCAGGAGGCGCGGCCCGCGTCGTCGACCCGCCAGCGGGCGGCGACCGGCAGCAGCCGGACCAGGAAGCGCCAGATCTTGTTGCCGTCGCGCAGGAAGAAGAAGGTGGCGAACAGCACGAGCAGCGTCCCGGTGAGCACCTCGGCGAGCGTGGCGGCCGTGGTGGTCGCCGCGCTCGTGAACCGCTCGGTGTTGGCGCTGACCCACTGCTGGCCCTCGTCGATGTAGCGGTCGAGCTGCTTGTCCGAGACGTGCAGTGGGCCGGTCTTGAGCCAGTTCTGGATCTGCCGGACGCCCTGCGAGGACTTCTCGCTCAGCTCCGGCACCCCGCGGATGAACTCGTTCACCACGAGGGTCAGCGTGCCGACCACCGCGGCCAGGCCGCCGACCAGCACCACGGCCGTGGCGAGTGACCGCGGGAAGCGGGCACGCAGCAGCCACCCCACCGCCGGCGCGAGCAGCGCCGAGAGCAGCAGCGCGATGGCCAGCGGGATGATCACGATCCGGATGGTGCTGACGATGCGCAGGAGCGCCCAGGCCACCAGCCCGATCACGATGAGGCGCCAGGACCAGGCCGCCGCGATCCGCAGCCCGTGCGGCACCTCCGCGTCGTCCCGGCTGTTGGTGCTCGACACCGCGGGCTGCGGGGCGTTGGGATTCTCCCCGCCGACCACGGTGGCCGTGGGCGGAGCGACCGGTCCCGGTGTCGACGGTGACGCCACGCCGGCCTCCTCTGACGCGTCGTCGGATGCCGCCCGACCGGAGCGTACGGATGCCCGTCCCGACTCGTACGCGCGGCGGAGCTGCCCGCGTACCCGCTCGAAGCGGCTCAAGCGCACCTCCTGGCAAGACGACCCGTCCGCCCACGGCGACAGGTCGGACAGCTTACGCCGGCCCCCGCCACCATAGGGCAATTCCGCCACACATTGCCCCGGTCACCTCCCCGCCAACCAGGAACGGCCGGCCGGGTGCGACACGGTAGCGTCTGCGGCGTGACCGCCGACAAGAACCTGCCGATCCGCCTCCTGCACGACCGTGTGCTGGTGCAGTTGGAGGGGAGCGAGGGCGAACGCCGCTCCAGCGCCGGCATCGTGATCCCGGCTACCGCGGCGGTGGGAAAGCGCCTGGCCTGGGCCACCGCCGTGGGGGTGGGCCCGAACGTGCGCTCCATCGTCAGCGGCGACCGGGTCCTGTTCGACCCCGACGACCGGTCGGAGGTCGAGCTGCACGGCCGCGGCTACGTGCTGCTGCGCGAGCGGGACGTGCACGCCGTCGCCGCCGAGCGCGTCGAGACCGACGGCACGGGCCTCTACCTGTAGGACCGGACGCCGCCGACGTCGTTTGCACAGCCCTCCTCCGGGAAGCCAGCCGCACCACCGGCCCTGGGGAGGGACGATGCCCGAATGGATCAGGAAGCTGCTGTTCTGGGGCTTCATCGCGTTCCTGATCTACTTCATGGCGTTCCGGCCGGACGGCGCGGCGAACATCTTCAAGGCGATCGGTGCGGGCCTCGTGGCGATGTTCCAGGGGCTCGGTGACTTCCTCACGAGCCTGATGACCTGACCGCGCGCCGCCCGGTCAGGCACCGCTCGGTCAGGCATCGCCCGGTCAGGTCGCCGCTCGTCAGGCGCCGCCGGGCCAGCCCGGCCATGGACCCTGCCACCCGGGCACGGGCGGCGGCCCCACCACGTGGACGGGCGACGGGCCGCCGAGCACCACCGGGATCGGCACCACCGGCAGGTCCGGGGCGTCCACGGTGCGCTGGGAGCCGTCGGGGAACCGCAGGTGGTAGCGGTTGCCGTCCCACACGCCGATGGGCGCCTGCGGATCGCGGCCGACGAAGAAGGACCGGTACGCGCTGATCGCCTCCAGCAGTTCCCGCTCCTCGCGGGCGGTGCGCTCCCGGTCCTCGGCCTTGCGGTCGAGGCCGCGCAGCGACCCGTCACGCAGCAGCGCGAGCCGGGTGGCCGCGAACTGGTAGCCGCGCATCGCCCGCACGCCGGCGTCGCCGGCCACCCGGCGCGCCCAGGTCCGGGCTGCGTGCCGGCGGCCGAGGCTGCTCAGCGCCGCCACCTCGGGCGGGCTCAGCCAACCCGCCCGGACGTAGTCGGGCAGCCGCCGCTCGGTGAGCCGTCCCTCCCAGGCCCGGAGCCAGATCGCCAGCCCGACCATGCCGAAGAAGATGGGCACCATCACGCCGATGAACCCGTACAGCAGGATCAGCGCCTGGCCGGTCGCCTGACTCAGCGTCGGCAGCAGGTTCCACGTGCCGTGCAGCATCATGGCGAGCAGCAGGCCGGCGATCGGGGCGAGCACCCGGACGCGCCGGTCGGCGGAGCGGGCCGCGATGCCCAGCCCGACACCGGTCATCGAGGTGAAGAGCGGGTGGGCGAACCCGAACAGCAGGATACGGACGATGAAGGTGGCGATGACCTGCTGCGCCGCGGTCGCCGGCCCGAACCGCTCGGCGCCGGAGGCGAAGCCGTAGCCGCCCAGGTAGAGGATGTTCTCCACCATGGCGAAGCCGACGGCGGACAGCCCGCAGTAGACGAGCCCGTCGGTGATGCCGGACCACTCCCGGCGTCGGAAGACCAGCAGCAGGATCGGCCCGAGGGCCTTGGTGGTCTCCTCGACGAACGGCGCCACGAGCACGCCGGTGAGCGCGGACGGCAGGCCCGCGTCGGCGAACCGCCCGGCCGCGAAGTCGTTCACCGTGAGCGAGGCGGTCGTGGCGACGAACGCGCCCCAGCCGAAGCAGAAGATGAGGTACCGCAGCGGCTCCGGCTCGTACCGGTCCAGCCAGAGGAAGCAGGCGACCAGCACGGGCACCGGCAGGATGGCGGCCACCACGCCGATGAGCAGCGCCTGGAGGCCGATGTTCTCGCCGATCGTGTAGACGATGAAGACCGCGCACGCGGCGATGAAGGCCACCACCCCGGCGAACGCGAGGGGCCGCCGCCAGCGCCGACGCCGACGCGGCATCCGGGTGGCCACGAGGGGCGCGGCGCCGGGCGCCGGCGGTGCGGAAGGCACGGGCGGCGACGGCGGGGTTTCGCCGGGCGGGGTGTCGGCCATGCGGTCAGCGTAGCCAGCCGCGGCCGGGTGGTCCGGCCGCATCGGTTGCCGCTATGCTGCCGTCAGGTCACGAGCGCCAGCGTCAAGCCCCGGCTTGCTGGCCGGCAACCCTCGTCGAGGTTCGCGGTGGGGTGCCCCGGGTGATGACCGGGCCCGGCCCGATTCGTGCGCCGGGCAAGCGCGGACCCCGTCCCGACGCCGACCCGGGGTCCCTGGCCCCGGAGGTCCCGGCATGTCCGTCACCCTCGCACCCGCACAGCCCGCCCTGCTTTCCTCCCCGGCCGCCGCGCGGCCGCTCGACGTGCTCGGCGTGCCGGGCGAGATCAACCTGGACTACGCGGCCACCGCGCCGTGCGCGCGGGTAGCGGCCGACGCCGTGGCCGAGCTGCTTCCGTGGTACGCGAGCGTGCACCGGGGCGCCGGAGCGCTCTCCCGCCGCTGCACCCTCGCCTACGAGCGGGCCCGGCAGACCGTCGGCGACTTCTTCGGCGCCCGGGCCGACGACCACGTGATCTTCACGCGCAACACGACCGACGCGCTGAACCTGCTGGCGCGGGCGCTGCCCGCCGGCACCACCGTGGTGACGTTCGCCGGTGAGCACCACGCGAACCTGCTGCCCTGGCCCCGCGGCTCCGTACGGCTGCCGGTGCCCGCCGACCCGGCCGACGCGGTCCGGTCCCTGGACGCCGCCCTCGCCGAGCTGCGCCGGGCGGCCAACCCGGGCCTGCCGGTGCTGGTCGCGGTGACCGGGGCGAGCAACGTGACGGGCGAGCGCTGGCCGGTGGCCGACCTGGCCCGGGTGGCCCGCCGGCACCGGGCGCGGATCGCGCTGGACGCCGCCCAGCTGGCCCCGCACGCCCCCGTCGACCTACTTGCCCTCGACGTCGACTACCTCGCCGTCTCCGGTCACAAGCTCTACGCCCCGTTCGGCGCGGGCGCGCTCGTCGGGCGCGCCGACTGGCTGGACGCCGCGCCGCCGTACCTGGCGGGCGGCGGGGCCACGAGCCGGGTGGGGGCGGGCACCCACGACGTCGACTGGGCGGTGGGGCCGGCCCGGCACGAGGGCGGCACGCCGAACCTGCTCGGCGCCGTCGCGCTGGCCGCGGTCTGCGCCGCGCTCGCCGAGGCGGACCGGGACGCGCTGCACGAGGAGGAGCAGCGCCTGCTCGCCCGGCTGCGTGACGGGCTCGCCGCCCTCCCACACGTGGTGGAGCTGCGGACCTTCGGCCCCGACGCCCCCCGCGTGGGGATCGTGTCGTTCGCCGTGGCGGGTCGGGACTCCGCCGAGGTGGCGGTGGAGCTGGCCCGGGACCACGCGATCGGGGTGCGGGACGGTCTCTTCTGCGCCCATCCCCTGGCACGCCGGCTGCTCGCCGAGGCGGCCGCCCGCGCCGGCCGGCGGGACCTGCCGCCGACGGCGCTCCGCGCGAGCATCGGCGTCGGCAGCACGGCGGAGCACGTGGACCGGCTGCTCGCGGCCCTCGCCGCGCTCGCCTGACTCTGGCGGCGGGGTCCTCAGCCGACCGGGGGCGCCGTGGGGGGCTTCGGCGCGCCGGCCGGCTCCGGCGCCGCGCCCCGGGGCGCCTCCTGGTCGCCGAAGGACTTCCGGATCAGCCGGTTCGCCTCCTCCTGCTCGATGCCGGAGGCCACGAGGAGGTCGCTCGCGGCGGTACGGACCTGGGCGATCACGACGCTGCCCGAGAACCCCACCCCCTCGCCGTACGCCCGGCCGGCCTCGCTGACCGCGCGCAGCGACCGTTCCCGGGCCTGCTGCGGCTCGTCTCCCACGGCGAACTCGTGCTTGAGCAGGCGGACCGCCTCGGCGAGGTGGCCCACCGCGTCCGGCATGGGTTCGGGGATCGGCTCCTCGTCCTCGATGAGGGTGACCGACCGGCGGATGAGGGTGCCGCTGTTGCGCATCGCCCGGTCGATGGGGTCGGCAGCCTCCGCGTAGTGGGCCAGCTCGTCGCGGCGGTGCCAGCGCGCCGGCGACAGGGTGGTGGTCTCCTTCGCCCCCTCGATCGCCTCGGTGAAGGCGGCCAGCTCCTCCTTGTTGTTGCGGAGCCGGTCGAGGGCCCGCTGCACCTTCGTCCGGTCGCGCGCGCGCAGCCCGTCGGCGGCGGCGTCGAGCTGGTTGGCGAGCAGGTCCAGCGCCGGCCGGGCGGCACGGTTGAGCACGCGCAGCGGGTTGAGCGGAAACAGGATCGCGGTGACCAGCAGGGCGATACCACCGCCCACGAAGGCGTCGACGAACCGGGGTATCTCCAGGTTCTGGGTGGACGGGCTCAGCGTCACGATCAGCACTGCGGTGGCGGCCGCCTGGATGACGATCGCGACGCTCGCGCCCGCGAAGATGGTCAGCAGGATGGCGCCCGTGACGACCACGCCGAGCTGCCACGCGCCGGTGCCGACCAGGTAGATGAGTCCGTCGCCGAGCGCCACCCCGATCGCCACCCCGACGATCAGCTCCACCGTGCGGCGGAACCGTTGTCCCACCGAGGCGGCCAGGGTGCCGACCGCGGAGATCGGCGCGAAGACCGGCTGCGGGTTGCCGAGCAGCCGGTGCGAGACGACGTACGCGAGCGCGGCCGCGATCCCGGCCTGCACGGCCAGCCCCGCCGCCATACGGACGCGGTGCAACCGGTCGTGCAGCGTCGCCTTGCTGCGGTGGCGCACCTGCTCCATGGCGTCGGCGATGCGGGCGCTGTCGACGTCCGCCAGTCCCTCTTTCAACTTCGTGGGGCGCACACGCCGCAGTCGTCGACGCTCCCGAGCCACGGCCATGGCCGGTACTACCCGCGCCGGGCCGGGTGAATCCTTCCTCCCGCCGGGGGCGACGGTGCGGGAGACTCGGCAGGTGTCCGATCTTCTCGACCGGTGGACGGCCGCGGCCCGGGGCGCCGGGGCGACCGATCCGACCGCGGTGACCGACGCCGGAGACGAGCTGCTGCGCCGGTGGCGGGAGCCGCACCGGCACTACCACACGCTCGACCACCTGCGCGCCGTGCTCGACGTCGTCGACCGGTACGCCGGGCTGGCCCGACGGCCGGACCTGGTCCGGCTGGCCGCGTGGTGCCACGACGCGGTCTACGATCCGCGGGCGGCCGGCGACGCCAACGAGCGGGACAGCGCCGACCTGGCGGGACGCCTGCTCACCGGGATGGGGCTGCCGGCGGACGCGGTGGCCGAGGCGCGCCGGCTGGTGCTGCTCACGGCCGGGCACGCGGTCACCGCGGACGATCCCGACGGCGCGCTGCTCTGCGACGCCGACCTCGCCGTGCTCGCCGCCCCGACGCCGGGCTACGACCGGTACGCGGCGGCGGTCCGCCGGGAGTACGCGCACGTGCCCGACGCCGACTTCCGGGCCGGCCGGGCCCGGGTGCTCGACGCGCTGCTCGCCCTGCCCGCCCTGTTCCGCCTCCCGCCGCTGGCGGACCGGTGGGAGCGGCCGGCGCGGGCGAACCTGCACCGGGAGCTGGGGGCCCTGACCACCCCCTGAGCGGGCGTCGATCATGCAGTTGTGGTGGGTCGCAAAAGGCGCTTACGCGGTCGAATGAGGAACCACAACTGCATGATCGCCGGGGCGGGGCGGGTCAGGTGCTTCGGCCGGCGCAGCCCCGCCTCACGGAGCAGCCGGACCAGTTCGCGGCTGGGCACCACCCGCGCCCCGAGCCAGACGGCCATGGCGAACCGCTCGGCCGGGATGTCGTAGTGGTCCCGGTCGAAGCCGCGCCGGGGCGCGCCGAGGGCCTCGGCGAACGCGTGCAGTTCGGCGTACGAGACGTCGCTGACGAGGTGGGACCAGAGCCGGCCCCGGGACGGCCAGGCGGGCCGGTCCAGGTAGAGCATGCCCACCAACGTATCTCCACCATGTCGATCATGTTGATGATCGGCGGTCCGGCACCTAGCCTCTCCAGCATGGCCGGATCCCCCCTCATCGACGACCTGCGTGCCGCCCTCGGCGAGAGCGCCGTGCTGACCGATCCGGATCTGCTCCGGATGCACGAGCGCGACGAGGCCGACCTCTGCGCGGCCGGCACCCCGCTGGTCGTCACCCGGCCGCGCAGCACGGAGGAGGTCGTCGCCGTGGTGCGGGCGGCGGCCCGGCACGGCGTACCGGTGGTGCCGCAGGGCGCCCGCACGGGGCTCGCCGGTGCGGCGAACGCCGTGGACGGCGCCGTGGTGCTCAGCACGGTCGCCATGGACGAGATCCGGGAGATCGACCCGGTGAGCCGCATCGCGGTGGTGCAGCCCGGCGTGGTGAACGCGACCCTGGCGGCGGCCGTCGCGAAGCAGGGCCTCTGGTACCCGCCGGACCCGGGCTCCTGGGAGTCGTCCACGATCGGCGGCAACGTCGCCACGAACGCCGGCGGCATGTGCTGCGTGAAGTACGGCGTCACCACCGAGTACGTGCTGGGCCTGGAGGTGGTGCTCGCCTCGGGCGAGGTGCTGCGCACCGGCCGGCGGACCGCCAAGGGGGTGGCCGGCTACGACCTCACGCGGCTCTTCGTGGGCTCCGAGGGCACGCTCGGCGTGGTCACGGAGGTGACCGTCGCGCTGCGTCCCGCTCCGGCGGAGTCGCTCACCCTCGTGGCGGTCTTCCCGTCCACCGCGGCGGCCGGCACGGCGGTGGCCGACATCGCCGCCCGCGGGCTCAGCCCCAGCCTGCTGGAGCTGCTGGACCAGACCCACCTGCGGGCCATCGAGGCGTACCAGCCGATGGGCCTGCGTACCGACGCCCAGGCCCTGCTTCTGGCCGCGGCGGACACCGGCACCCGGGCCGCGGACGACCTGGCGGCCCTGGCCGAGGTCTGCGAGTCTGCCGGCGCCGACGAGGTCTACGCGGCCACCGACGCGATCGAGGCGGCGGCGCTGCTGCAGGCCCGCCGCCTGGCCCACCCGGCCATGGAGAAGTTCGCTGCCGACACGTACCCGGGCGGCAACGGCGGCCTCGTCATCGACGACGTGGCGGTGCCCCGCGGCGCGCTCGCCGCCCTGCTCGACGGCGTGGCCCGCATCGCGTCGGAGTGTGACGTGCCGATCGGCGTGGTGGGCCACGCCGGCGACGGCAACATGCACCCGAACATCGTGGTGGACCGGGCCGACCCGGCCAGCCTGGAGCGCGGCCGGCGGGCGTTCGACGAGATCATGCGGCTGGGTCTCGAGCTGGGCGGCACCTGCACCGGCGAGCACGGCGTGGGGCTGCTCAAGCGGGAGTGGCTGGCCCGGGAGATCGGGCCGGTGGGCGTACGCGTGCAGCAGGCCATCAAGGCGGCGCTGGACCCGACCGGCCTGCTGAACCCCGGCAAGGTGCTCTGAGCGACGGCCGGACGGCCCGGCTCAGCCCTTCAGCTCGGCCGGGGTGGCCTGCGTGAGCAGCAGCAGGATCTCCCCGGCCACCGGTGGGCGCGCGGCGCCGGGGCAGTCCTGCGAGGTGATGGGGCCGGCGGCCGTGAGCAGGCTGGAGGTCAGGGCGTCGATGCAGGTGGTCCGGTAGCGCCGGGCCGCGTCGGTCTCTCCGGCGAGCGCCGGGTCGGCGAGGAGCTGCTGGAGACGGCTCACCTGCTCCGCGTCGAGCTGGCCGGTCGAGTTGACCCCGTCACCGGCGCAGTCGAAGCACTTCCACGTGCCGTCCCGCTCGACCCGCAGGGTGCGCAGCGGACCGTCCCCACCGATCTGCTGGACCAGGCTGACCTGCCCCTCACCCACGGTGGTCGGCGCGTCCGGCCCCGGCAGCCCCGCGGCGTCGGTCGACGGGGGCAGTGTCTCGCTCGTGGCCGCGTGCCCCGACGAGCAGCCGGTCAGCGCGGCGGCCAGCACCGCGCCGAGAACGGGGACGAGCAGACGCGAACGGAAAGGGCGAACCACTCGCCGGAAGCTACAGCACCGCAGGTTGTGGCTGGTACCCCTACAGCCCGGTAGCTTACGGCGGCCGGAACGGCCAGCGGGGTCCCGCTGGTCAGGACGACAGTGTGGCCGGATCGCCGTCACCGCCCCGGTCGGCGGCGTACCCCCGGACGTCCGGGGCGCCGAGCCGGGCCGCGTCGGCCGCGACGTCGTCCGGCATCAGCTGGGACTGCCGCTCCGCCTCCACCCGGGCGCGGTAGTGCTCGACCTCCCGGGCGCGCCGCGCGGCGTCCCAGCCGAGCACCGCGCCCATCAGCTCGGCCGCGTGCTCGGCCGACTCGACGCCACGGTGGCTGGTCTCGAAGGAGATCCGGGTACGCCGGGTGAGCACGTCCTCCAGGTGCAGCGCCCCCTCGGCGCGGGCCGCGTAGGTGACCTCGGCGGCCAGGTACTCGGGGGCGCCGGCCAGCGGGATGCCGAGCAGGGGCTCGGCGTCGACGAGCGCGAGCAGGTCGAGGGTGAGCGTCCCGTACCGCTCCAGCAGGTGCTCCACCACGCCGACCGGCACACCGTGCCGGCGGGCGAGGTCGGCCCGGTCACGCCACATGGCGGCGTACCCGTCCGCACCGAGCAGCGGGAGGTCCGCCGTGCGCGACGGGCGGACGCCGCCGAGCCGGCGGGCGGCTCGGTCGACCACGTCCGAGGCCATCACCCGGTACGTCGTGTACTTCCCGCCGGCGACCAGCAGCAGGCCGAGCATCGGCTCGACGACGGCGTGCTCACGCGAGAGCTTCGAGGTCGAGTCGGCCTCCCCGGCCAGCAGCGGGCGCAGGCCCGCGTACACGCCCTCGATGTCGGCGGTGGTCAGCGGCCGGTCCAGCACGGTGTTGACCTGGTCGAGCAGGTAGTCGATGTCGCGGGCCGACGCCGCCGGGTGGGAACGGTCCAGCCGCCAGTCGGTGTCGGTGGTGCCGATGATCCAGTGACCGCCCCACGGGATGACGAAGAGCACGCTCGTGGCGGTGCGCAGGATCAGCCCGGCCTCGCCGGTGATCGCCGACCGCGGCACCACCAGGTGCACACCCTTGGAGGCCCGCACCCGCATCCCCGGGCGCAGCCCGACGTCGTTGAGCATCCGCGACATGTCGTCGCTCCACACCCCGGTGGCCGCGATGACCGTGCGGGCCTGCACCTCGAACTCGGCGTCCGGCGACCCGGCCGGCGCCTCGAGGTCGCGCACCCGGACGCCGGTCACCTCCCGCGCCTGCCGGATCAGGCCCACGGCGCGGGCGCTGCTCACCACGGTGGCGCCGAGGCTGGCCGCCGTGCGGGCCAGCGTCACCACGAGCCGGGCGTCGTCGACCTGCCCGTCGTAGTAGCGGATCGCGCCGGCGAGGGTGTCGGCCCGCAGGCTCGGGAAGATCCGCCGGGCCCCCTCGCGGGTCAGGTGCCGGTGCAGCGGCATGCCCCGACCGGTGCCGAAGAGGCCGGCGAAGATGTCGTACGTGGCCACGCCGGTGCCGTAGTAGGAGCGGCGGAACGTCCGGGCCGGGAGGTCGCGCAGCCCCCGGCCGGCGGGCAGCGGCACGAGGAACGGCACGGGGCGTACGAGGTGCGGCGCCAACCGGGTGGCGAGGAGCCCCCGCTCGGTGAGCGCCTCGTGCACCAGGTGGAACTCCAACTGCTCGAGGTAGCGCAGCCCGCCGTGGATGAGCTTGCTGGACCGGCTGGAGGTGCCGGCCGCGAAGTCCCGCGCCTCGACGAGGGCCACCTTCAGCCCGCGGGAGGCCGCGTCGAGCGCGGCGCCCGCCCCCGTCACCCCGCCGCCGATCACCAGCACGTCGAACCGCTCCGCCCGGAGCCTGCGCAGGTCGGCGGTGCGGCGATCGGGCGACAGCCGGCCGGCTACGGATCGGGACACGTTGGGGTCGCGCACCCGTCCACCGTAGCCGCCAAGACCATCCGTCGGCACGTCCGCCGCGGTGCCGCCGCGTCAGTTGCCCGGCGGTCGATCGGCGTCCCGGCCGGGCGGGTGGTGGACGTCCCGGGCCGGCGGTCGATCGGTTCCGGGCCGGGCGAGTGGTCGGTTCCGGGCCGGGCGAGTGGTCGACGTCCCGGGCCGACGTCTTGATCGACTCGGGTTCCTTGACGTCGCGGTGTCCGCGCCCGGTCGACACCGCGACGTCCCTGAAGGCGAGTCGATCATGGGCTCGGGGCCGTCGACGGTAGGGCGCTCGTCGTACTGTCTCCCCCATGCAGCCCGCACCCCCGCCGTGGGCCCACGCCCGCCCGTCGACCGACGCTCCGCCCGGGCCCTGGCCGGTGGTGGCGGCCGTGCTGACCGGCTGCTGGATCGTCGCCGTGACGGTGCCGGCGCAGGCCGGCGGCTGGCTGGTCGACCAGGTGCTGCTCGGCCTCGGCCGGGACCGGGTGGTCTGGCTCTGGCCGGCCCTGGGCCTGCTCACCGTCGTGCTTGTCGGGACACCCGCGCTGCTGCTCGCCCTGCTGCCCCGCTCCGCCGCCGTCCGGGCCACCGGCCGCGCCTGGCTGGGCGGCGTGCTGGTGCTCGGCGCGTTCGGGCTGCTCCGCGCCGTCCCGCCGGTGCACCACGAGGCGTACCTCGCGGGGCTTGCCGCGACGGCCGCCGTCGCGGCGCTCGTCCTGCGCCGGCTCGCCGGCCGGCGACGCGACGCCGCGCCCGCCGCCGGGTCGGCCAGCAGCCCCGCCGCCAGCGCGACCGGTCCGAGCGACGGCTCCGCCCCACACAACCCCACCGGGCCCGCCGCCGACGCGACCGGTTCGAGCGGCGCCTCCGTCCCGGACCGGCCGGCGGTGGGCGGCGCGTCCGGAACGGCCCGGGGCGGGCGGCCCCGGCCCGGTGCGGTCACGCTGCTCGCGGTCGCCGCCGGGCTCGCGCTCCTGCTGCCGTGGGCCTGGCTCGGGGCGCTCGGCGGCCTGCTGGAGACGGTGCTCGCCGCGCTGGCGGCCGCGGCCCTGGGCGCGGTGGCGGGCGCGCTGCTCGACCCGACGTTCTGGTCCCGGTTCGCGGCCGGCGACCCGCCCCGGCCGGCACGGCTCGTGCTGGTCGGTGGCCTGGTGGCCGGCGTGGCGCTGCTGCTGGTCACCGCCGGCGCCGGCCAGTCCGGCGCCCACCTGCCGGCCCTGCTCACGCTGCCTCCGACCGGCTTCGCCCTGGCCGCCCTGTACGCGGCCGCCCGCCGCGGGCACGCCGCCCGAGCGGTGACCGCCGCGCCGGCCCGGTGGCTGGTCGGGCTCGCCGCGTTCGGGCCGCTGGCCTTCGCCGACCCGGAGGAGGTCACGCTGCTCCTCGCGACGAGCCGGGACGTGCCCTTCTGGGTGGCGGTCGCCGCCGTCGCCGGGTTCGCCGTGGCGCTGCTGGTCGGCACGGCGTACGGGGTGCTGTTCGCCCGGCCGGCGGGTCGCGCGCCGAGTCGGCGGACGGCGGCCGCCACGGCCGCGGTGCTGCTCGTGGCGCTCGCGGCGGTCGACGTCGGTCCGGGCCAGCCGGGGCTGCACGGCGAACGGCTGTTCGTGGTGCTGCGCGAGCAGGCCGACCTGACCGGCATCACGGTCGCCGCGCCGGGCCGCGCCGGGCGCGACGTACGGGCCCGCGAGGTCTACCGGCGGCTCGTCGACACCGCCGAGCGGACCCAGGCCGGTCTCCGCCGCGACCTGGTGCGGCTGCGGCTGCACCCGACGTCGTACTACCTGGTCAACGCGATGGAGGTGGACGGCGGTCCGGCGGTGCGGGCCTGGCTGGCCCGCCGGCCCGAGGTGGCCCGGGTGCTGGTGAGCCAGCGGCTGCGCCCGCTGCCCGCGCCGGCCGGCGCCACCCGGGGCACCGAGCCCGCCCCGACCGGTCCGGAGTGGAACATCCGCCGGATCGGCGCCGACCGTGTGTGGTCGCAGCTCGGGGTGACCGGCGCGGGCGTCGTGATCGGCAGCTCGGACTCCGGAGTGGACGGCCGGCACCCGGCGCTGGCCGGCGGCTTCCGGGGCGGGGACGACTCGTGGTACGACCCGTGGGACGGCACCCGCCTCCCCACCGACGAGGGCGGGCACGGCACGCACACCCTCGGCAGCGCCGTCGGGCGCGACGGCATCGGTGTGGCGCCGGGCGCCCAGTGGGTGGGCTGCGTGAACCTGGATCGCAACCTCGGCAGCCCGGCGCACTACCTCGACTGCCTCCAGTTCATGCTGGCGCCGTTCCCGGCCGGCGGCGACCCGTTCATGGCCGGGCGTCCCGAGCGCGCGCCGGACATCCTCACGAACTCCTGGGGCTGCCCCGGCATCGAGGGCTGCGACCCGGGTGTGCTCCGGCCGGCCACGGCCGCGCTCGACGCGGCGGGCATCTTCGTGGTGGCCGCGGCCGGCAACACCGGCCCCTGGTGTGCCTCGATCGACGACCCACCGGCCCCGTACCCCGACGTGCTCACGGTGGGCGCGGTGGACGACCGGGACCGGGTGGCCGAGTTCTCCGCCCGGGGGCCGGTGGCGGGCGGCGCCGCGAAGCCCGACGTGCTGGCTCCCGGCGTGGGGGTGCGCTCGGCGATGCCGGGCGGCGGGTACGCCTCGCTGGACGGCACGTCGATGGCGACCCCGCAGGTGGCCGGCGTCGTGGCGCTCATGTGGTCGGCCAACCCGTCACTCGTGGGCGACCTGACCCGGACCCGGCAGCTCCTGCGGCAGACGGCGACACCGGCCACACCGACCTACCGCTCGGCCAGCCCGGGGGATGCCTGCGGCGGGCCGGCGAACGTCACGGGCGCCGGGCTGGTCGACGCGTACGCCGCCGTGCGGGCCGCCCGCTGACCGCGCGCTCTTGCGCCCACCCGTACCCGGTGATCTAGGGTCGGCCACCATGGACGCGGAGATCGACATCGTCGACCTGACCCCCGACTCGGCACCGGCCGCCGCGCGGCTCTGCGAGCGGGCGCTGGACCTGCCGGAGGACGCCGCCGAGGCGGCCGTGCTCGTGGATGCCCTCTGGACCCGGGCCGCCGCCGACCGGCCCGTCGTGGCTCTCGGCGCGTACCGCGGGTCGGAGCTGGTGGGTGTGCTCATCGGATCGCTGTCGGCGGTCGATCAGAAGCTGGGGCACGTCGACCTCATGGCGGTCGCGCCGGAGCACCGCCGCCGGGGCGTCGGCCGGGCGCTGCTGGCCGCGGGGGAACAGCGACTCGCGGGGCTGGGCGCGGGCGAGGTGCTGCTCGCCGGCAACCCGCCGTACTACGCCTGGCCCGGCATCGACGTCCGGTACACCCCGGCGGTCTGCGCCGCGCTCGCGCTTGGCTACCGGCAGGACCGGACGGCGTGGAACATGACGGCCGACCTGTCGTACGACGGGTCGCCCGCGCTGCGGTCGACGGAGGCCGCCGAGCGCCGCCTCGCCGGGCAGGGTGTGACCGTACGCCGGGCGGAGCCGGCGGACCTGCCGGCGCTCGCCGCGCTCGCCCGGGACACGTTCGGCGGTACGTGGGACGCCGAGCTGGCCGGCTCGGTGGGCCGAGCGGGGGCGGGCTGCCACCTGGCCGAACGCGACGGCGAGGTGATCGCCTTCGCCGCGTACGGGTCGTCGCGGCCGAGTTGGTTCGGGCCGATGGGCACCACCCCGGCGGCCGAGGGCTCCGGAATCGGCGGGGTGCTGCTGCGTCGCTGCCTGTCGGACCAGAGGGAGGCCGGGCACGATTCGGCGCAGATCGGGTGGGTGGGACCGGTACCGTTCTACTCGCGGAGCGCGGGAGCCCGGATCGAGCGGGTCTTCTTCCTGTACCGCAGGACCCTGGGAAATCAATAACGGGGCGAAAAGGATATAGACCTAGATAATGCCATTCGCCCACATGGCCCATCGACGCCCCCTACCGTTTCGGTAGAGGAGGCTGCCATGACCACGGACGACGAACAGACCGACGACGTCGCACCCGTCGCCTGGACGCCGATCGGCGATCTCTCCGGCCATTTTCCGATCGACCGGCTCGACTACGGCGACGCCGAGCAGCTGGCCGAGATGGCCGGGGCCGACGAGACGGCGACCGAGGAGCCGCTCGAGATGGTGGACGCGCCGATCCAGCTGCGCGCGCCGTACGACCCGGCGCAGAAGCGGCGTAACCAGCGCCCGCTGCCGACCTGACGGGCGGCCCCCGCGAGACCGGACGGGGGCGGCCCCGCCGCGAACACGAAACGGGGCGGACCGCATCAGCGGCCCGCCCCGTTTCCGGTCGGAACTGGACTCAGAAGTCCATGTCCCCGCCACCCGGACCAGCCGGGGCAGCCGGGGTCTTCTCCGGCTTGTCCGCCACGACGGCCTCGGTGGTGAGGAACAGCGCCGCGATCGACGACGCGTTCTGCAGCGCCGAACGGGTCACCTTGGCCGGGTCGATGATGCCCGCGGCCAGCAGGTCCACGTACTCGCCGTTGGCGGCGTTGAGGCCGTGGCCCGCCTCCAGGTTGCGGACGTGCTCGACGACGACGCCACCCTCGAGGCCGGCGTTGACGGCGATCTGCCGCAGCGGGGCGTCCAGCGCGATCTTGACGATCTGGGCGCCGGTCGCCTCGTCACCGGTCAGGTCCAGCTTGTCGAAGGCGGTCTTGCCGGCCTGCACCAGCGCGACGCCACCACCCGGGACGATGCCCTCCTCGACGGCGGCCTTCGCGTTGCGGACGGCGTCCTCGATGCGGTGCTTGCGCTCCTTCAGCTCGACCTCGGTGGCCGCGCCGACCTTGATCACCGCAACACCGCCGGCCAGCTTGGCCAGGCGCTCCTGCAGCTTCTCCCGGTCGTAGTCGGAGTCGCTCTTGTCGATCTCGGCCCGGATCTGGTTGACCCGGCCCTGGATCTGCTCGGCGTCACCGGCGCCGTCGACGATGGTGGTCTCGTCCTTGGTCACCACGACCTTGCGGGCGCGGCCCAGCATGTCGAGGCCGACGGCGTCGAGCTTGAGGCCGACCTCCTCGCTGATGACCTGGCCACCGGTGAGGATGGCGATGTCGGTGAGCATGGCCTTGCGGCGGTCACCGAAGCCCGGCGCCTTGACGGCGACCGACTTGAAGGTGCCGCGGACCTTGTTGACCACCAGGGTGGCCAGGGCCTCGCCCTCCAGGTCCTCGGCGATGATCAGCAGCGGCTTGCCCGACTGCATGACCTTCTCGAGGATCGGGAGCAGGTCCTTCACCGACGAGATCTTGCTGTTGACGATCAGGATGTACGGGTCGTCGAAGACGGCCTCCATACGCTCCGGGTCGGTCATGAAGTACGCGGAGATGTAGCCCTTGTCGAAGCGCATACCCTCGGTGAGCTCCAGCTCCAGGCCGAAGGTGTTGCTCTCCTCGACGGTGATGACGCCTTCCTTGCCGACCTTGTCCATCGCCTCGGCGATGATCTCGCCGACGCTGGTGTCACCAGCCGAGATGGAGGCGGTGGAGGCGATCTGCTCCTTGGTCTCCACGTCCTTGGCGAGCTTCAGCAGCTCCTCCGAGACGCTGGCCACGGCGGCCTCGATGCCCCGCTTCAGGGCCATCGGGTTGGCGCCGGCGGCCACGTTGCGCAGGCCCTCACGAACCAGGGCCTGAGCCAGGACGGTCGCCGTCGTCGTGCCGTCACCGGCCACGTCGTCGGTCTTCTTGGCGACCTCCTTGACCAGCTCAGCGCCGATCTTCTCGTACGGGTCCTCGAGCTCGATCTCCTTGGCGATGCTCACACCATCGTTGGTGATGGTGGGGGCACCCCACTTCTTCTCGAGCACGACGTTGCGGCCCTTGGGGCCGAGGGTCACCTTAACGGCGTCGGCGAGCTGGTTCATGCCCCGCTCGAGGCCGCGGCGCGCCTCTTCGTCGAACGCGATCATCTTGGCCATACGGCGTTGTCCTCCTGGACACTCACGGGCCACCCGAGTGTGTGTCCCGGATGGGCCGCCTGGTGTACGCACCTTGGGACGTCACCCTCTGGCGACGGCGACGTCTCCTCGGCCGGGCCGGATAGCCCGCGACGACCGGCCACGTGCCCCGTCGGCGGTTCGTCCCGCCGGCGTGGCCGCGGCCCCACCGCCCCGACCTTGGCACTCGCAGTGTGCGAGTGCCAATGACTTGTTTAGCACTCTCCCCTGCCGAGTGCAAGCACGATTGCCACCGTCAGCCGAGTTCGGTGACCAGCCCGGCGCTGTTCACCGGGCCCTCATGGGCCCGCTGCTCGGCGTACGTCACCACGAACCCCACGAGTTGCGCGACCTGGAGCGGAAGGGACAGCACGGCGCTGACCGCGACCACCACCACGGCGCCCACCGCCGTGCCCGGGGCGGCCAGCGGGTCGGCGCCGAACGGCGTGGTGGCGGCCGCCTCCAGGAAACCGACGACCATGCTGCCGGTGAGCACCACGGCCACCACGAGCGCCACCCGACCCAGCAGGAGCCCCAGCCGCTGGTGGAACATCCGGAACGACCGCCCGATCGGGTTCTGCCGTTCGAAGAGGTAGACGGGGCCGACCATGCTGAGCGCGAAGGCCAGGTAGACGCCCGGGAGGACGCAGAAGCACAGGCCGACCGCGACGATCAGGCCGCTCATGAGCGCCCAGCCCCAGAGCCCGACCATTCGGCGCACGCCGTAGCGCAGCGCCGTACCGAGATCGACCTGGGCGCCGGTGGCCTGGCGGGCGAGCACCCAGGTGCCCGCCGCCCAGCCCAGGGACTGGACCAGCCCGATCAGCACGCTGCCCACGACGGACACCAGGAAGACGGTGGCCAGGTCCTGGAAGAACGTCTCGGGGAGCGCGGACGGATTTCGGGCCATCGAGGTTTCCCAGCGCGCGCTCGGATCGACGCCCAGGGTGATCACCGAGAGGACCGCCGCCGGCAGCACCTGGGTCAGCAGGAGCAGGGGCAGCAGCACCCGCCAGCCGCGCTGGACCGCGCCGACGCAGCGCTGGTACCAGCCGCCGAGGCCGGCCCCGGGCGGGGTGACCAGGGGGTCGGCCGGGTCGAGCCCGGGCGGGTACCACCCGGCGGGCTGGCCGACGTGCCAGTGCTGACCGGGGTACGGGCCGGCGACGGGCGGTGGACCGGACGGGCTCGACCAGCCCGGGTGCGGACCGGGCGGGCTCGACCAGCCCGGGTGCGGACCGGGCGGGTCGGGCTGGCCGGGCGGTGGGACGGCCGTGGGCGGCTGGTCGGTCATGAACCCTCCTCAGCAAAGCTGGAACGGCTCACGATCTTCCTGGCTCGGGGGCCCGCGGCGCAGCCCCGTGTCGGGCCTGCCCGGTTGGACGAGCGGACGGACCGCTCAGGCGACGACGCGCACCCGCTCGGCCTGGGGGCCCTTCTGCCCCTGGGCGATCTCGAACTCCACCCGCTGGCCGTCGTCCAGCGCCTTGTAGCCGTCCATCTCGATGGCGGAGAAGTGGACGAAGACGTCCTGCCCGCCGTCGACGGCGATGAAGCCGTAGCCCTTTTCGGCGTTGAACCACTTCACGGTGCCCTGTGCCACGGTGCACTTCCTCACTCTGCGCGGCGTTTCCTACCCCGAACGCGCGGGCACGGCCGGGCGCTCGGAAATCACCGTTTCCGCGATGGCTGACCGCCGCTGAAATCCGGTGACCGAAATCGCACGCTACACGAGGCGTCACGGCGGCGCACGATCACAAATCGGGCATATGGCACCGATGAATGGTGGGAATCAATCGCCAGCCATCGCTGTGGTAGGCATGCGGGCATGACGAGCGCTCCGGACGGCCCCGATCCGAGGCGGGTGGAGATCCGGCGGGTCCGGCCCGCCGACGCCGCCCGGATGCGCGCGCTGCGCCTGGAGATGCTCGCCGACGCGCCGCTGGCCTTCCTGGAGACCGTCGCCGACGCGGCCGCCCGCCCGCACGCCGAGTACGCGGCCCGGGTCGCGGCCACCTCGGCCGGGTCGCAGACCGCGCAGTTCATCGCCGATCCGGGTGGCCGCCTGGTGGGGCACGCGGGTGGCACGGTGACGCCGACCGAGCCGGGCCTCACCGTGATCTACGCGGTCTACGTGACACCCGCCTGGCGGGGCAGCGGGCTGCTCGGCGAGCTGGTCGACGCGGTGGCCGCCTGGTCCCGGGCCTGCGGCCGCCGGAGCTCATGATGGAGGTCGTCGTCGGCAACGAGCGGGCCTACCGCGCGTACGAGAAGCTCGGCTTCGTCGACACCGGCGTCCGGGTGCCGCACCCCACCATCCCGGCGTTGACCGAGCTCCAGATGCGCCGCCCCGCCTGAGTCGCGACGGCGGCCTCCCGACCGGCCGCGGGGGCCCCGGTTGCGGAGCCCCCGCGGTGGGGCGTCAGGCGTGCCGGCGGCTCTGCACGATGCGGAACCGGTTCGCCACGTACGCGCCGTCGGTGAGCGCGGCGTTGGCCGCCGGGTTGGCGCCGCTGCCGTGGAAGTCGGAGAAGGCCGCCGACTGGTTCACGAAGACCCCGCCTGTGAGGTTGCAGGAGAGGTGCACGCCCACCTCGATCGCCACGTCCTCGGCCGCGTCGAGCACCGCCTCGTCGGTCGAGTAGACGCCCGCCGTGAGCGCGCCCTTCTCACCAACGGTCTTCCGCATGATCTCCAGGCTGTGCGCCGTGGAGTCGGTGGGGATGACGAAGGAGATCGGGCCGAACCACTCCCGGCCGTACGTCGCGGTGTCGTCGGCGGAGACCTTGACCACCGTCGGGGTGCGGACCACCGCGCCGGGGAAGGACGGGTGCTCGACCGTACGCGACTCCAGCACCGGCTCGCCCACCTTGGTCACCTCGTCGAGCCGCTCCAGCACGCCGTCGTTGACGATCGTCCCGGTCAGCTCGACCCCGCGGGCCGGGTCGGCCGTGAGCTTGCCGACCGCCGCGGCGATCCCGCCGGCCACCTCGTCGAAGCTCTTGTGCCCCTGGTCGGTCTCGATGCCGTCGCGCGGGATCAGGATGTTCTGCGAGGTGGTGCACATCTGTCCGCTGTAGAGCGTCAGCGTGAAGCCGAGGTTGCGGCACAGGCCGGCGAAGTCGTCGGTGGAGTCGACGACCACCGTGTTGAGTCCCGCCTTCTCGGTGTAGACGGCCGCCTGCCGGGCGTTCGCCTCCAGCCAGTCGCCGTACTCCGTGGAGCCGGTGAAGTCGACGACCTTGACGGCCGGGTGCAGGGCCAGCGTGGAGGCGAGCTTCTCGTCGGGCGCCTCGGCGGCGAGCAGCACCAGGTTCGGGTCGAAGCCGGCCTCGGCCAGCACCTCCCGGGCGTACCGCACGGTGATGGCCAGCGGCAGCACGGCGCGCGGGTGCGGCTTGACGACCACCGGGTTGCCGGTGACCAGCGACGCGAACAGGCCCGGGTACGAGTTCCAGGTGGGGAACGTGTTGCACCCGATCACCAGGGCCACGCCGCGCGGCACCACGTGGAACGTCTTGGTCATGCGCAGCGGCTCGCCCTTGCCGGCCGCCTTCTCCCAGCCGGCCGTCCCCGGGTGCCGGGTCATCTCGGCGTACGCGTAGGCGAGCGACTCCAGCGCCCGGTCCAGCGCGTGCGCGCCGCCGGCCTGGAACGCCATCACGAAGGCCTGGCCGCTCGTGAACTGCACCGCGTTGGCCAGCTCGAAGATGTGCTTGTGCAGCCGGTCGAGGATCTCGAGGCAGACACCGACCCGGGCCTGCGGGCCGGCGTCGCGCCAGGCCGGCAGCGCGGCGCGGGCCGCCGCCACCAGCTCGTCGGCCTCCGCGTGCGGGTAGCGCACGCCCAGCTCCACGCCGAATGGGCTGGTCTCGGTGGCGACCCGGTCGCCGGCGCCCGGCTGGTCGAGCGGGAAGTCGCCGTTCAGGTACGCCTCGAAGGCCGCCTTGCCGTCGGCCGCGGCGGTCTCGCCGTACACCCGGGGGCTCGGTGACTCGGGGTAGGCGGACCAGTACCCGCGCTCCGAGATCGCGGTCAGCGCACGGGTGAGGGTGTCGACGTGCCGGTCGTAGAGGGGGTGCGGGGTCTCCGTCATGCCCGCCATCATGCAACAGGAAGCACCAGGATCAGTAGGGCCGTGTCACATGTCAAACCGTCAGCTGCCAGTCGGTCCACCCGTCCACCGGGCGGAAGCCGAGCTGCTCGTTGATCGCGACCATGTGCGCGTTGGACGCCGCGTTGAACGTGTCGATGGCGCGTACCGCCGGCTCGTGGTCGAGCAGGTGACGCAGGTTCTCGATCTTGGTAAGCAGCCCGAGCCGGTGCCCGCGGTGCGCCGGGTCCACGATGGTGATCTGCTGGTACGCGTGCCAGTCGGCGGACGGGCCCACATCGAGCAGGGTCCACGCCACCACGCGGCCGGTCGCCTCGTGGCGGGCCGCCAGGTGGTACTGCCGCCGGCCCCGCGCGGCCAGCGCCGCCTCGGTGCCCCGGATCCGGTCGGCGTCGACCCGCTCGGCCTCCCACTCCAGGTCGCCCAGCGGCGCGTCGGTCGACAGCCGCCCGTCCAGGTAGGCGATGTCCGCGACGTACTCCTCGGGGATGCGGCCGTGCCAGCGGACCGTGCGATAGCCGGCGGCGTGGGCACGGGCGCCGGCCAGCAACACGTCCAGCGCCGCCTGGTCGACGGTGGCGGGGTCCAGCCGCCGGCGGACCTCGGCGAGCGCGGGCTGCGCGCCCATCGCGGCGGCGAACGCGGCGCCCGCCTCCGGCCGCTCCGGCCCGCCGGGCAGCGTCGACACCGCCATGCCGACCACCCGTTTGCGGCTCTGCTCCCGCAGCAGCCGCAGGCCGTGTTCGTGCAGCGCCCGGCCCACCCCACGCCGCCGGTGCGCCGGATGGACGACGAGCTCGACCGTGGCGTTCTCGGTGTTGTCGAGCTGCGGCAGGTCGAGCGCCAGGTAACCGGCGGCGACGCCGTCGAGGCGGGCCAGCGCCCAGAGCGTGACCCAGCCCGGCATCGGGTGGCGCAGCATCGCGTCGAAACGGCGGCGGCAGAACGGCGGGAAGTCGGGGAGGTCGGCGTCGTTGGCCGCCGCTCCCACCCGGTACGCCTCGTCGATCGCGGCCGGGTCGGCGGCGTCGAACGGCGCGATCGTGATGGCCATGCCCACAGGGTGCCGGCGGGACAGACGAACGGGCCAGCGAATAAATCGCTGGCCCGTTCGGACGTTGGTCGGGAGGGACGATCGCACAACGCCTCCGGCGTTGGGTCGCAAGAACTTCAAAAGTCTTCGGCGATACGCCCTCCCGCACGGAGCATCTTGCGCCGTCCGGTTCCTGCCGTCAAGTCCTTAGCGGCGGGTTTTCTGCACCCAGAGCGAAAAGCCGGTTACCCGGTGGATCCGCCGGATCCTCCGTCCGGGTGGGTCGCGCTCAGCCGAGCAGGCCGGCGTCGCGCGCGGCGCGCAGGGACGGGCGGATGCGGTGCGTCGGACCGACCTGGCCGGCCACCGCGTCGATGGTCTTCAGCCCCTCGCCGGTGTTGAAGACGACCGTCTCCGCGGCCGGGTCGAGGCGGCCCGACTCGACGAGCTTGCGCAGCACCGCCACGGTGACCCCGCCGGCCGTCTCGGCGAAGACGCCGGTGGTGCGGGCCAGCAGGCGGATGGCCGCCCGGATCTCGTCGTCGTCGGCGTAGTCCATCCAGCCGCCGCTGCGCCGGACCGCCTCCAGCGCGTACAGGCCGGCCGCCGGGTCGCCGATGTTGAGCGACTTGGCGATGCCGGTCGGCTTCACCGGGACGATCTCGTCGGTGCCGCCGTGCAGCGCCGTGGCGATCGGGTTGCAGCCGGCCGACTGGGCGCCGAAGACCTTCCAGCCGCCGGCCGGCGCCTCGACCAGCCCGATCTCCACGAGCTCGGCGAACGCCTTGTCAATCTTGGTGAGCAGCTCGCCCGAGGCCATCGGGATGACCACCTGGGCGGGGATCCGCCAGCCGAGCTGCTCGGCCACCTCGTAGCCGAGCGTCTTGGAGCCCTCCGCGTAGTACGGGCGCACGTTGACGTTCACGAACGCGGTGTCCTCGAACTCGTCGGTCTCCACGAGCTCACCACAGAGCCGGTTGACGTCGTCGTACGAGCCGTCGATGGCCACGAGGTCACCACCGTAGACGGCCGTGGTGATCGCCTTGCCCTGCTCCAGGTCGCTGGGGATGAAGACCACCGAGGGCGTCCCGGCCCGGGCCGCGTGCGCGGCCACCGAGTTGGCGAGGTTGCCGGTGGACGCGCAGGCGAACCGGGTGAAGCCGAGCGCCCGGGCCGCCGTGAGCGCCACCGACACGACCCGGTCCTTGAAGGAGTGGGTGGGGTTGGCGCTGTCGTCCTTCACCCAGAGCGGGGCGGTGATGCCCAGTTCGGCGGCGAGGTGCGGGGCCGCGACCAGCGGGGTGAGGCCGGGGTTCAGGGTGACCCGCGTTGCCGGGTCCTGGCCGGCGGGGAGCAGGGCCGCGTACCGCCACAGGTTGCGCGGGCCGGCCTCGATCTGCTCGCGGGTGACGGTGGCCAGCGCGGCCGCGTCGTAGTCGACCTCGAGCGGGCCGAAGCACTCGTAACAGGCGTGCTGCGCGGCGAGCGGGTAGCGGGCCTGACAGGCGCGGCAGACGAGGGCGCGGGCGGGGCTGGCGGTGGTGTCGATGCCGGAGGCGGCGATCGTCGACGTCATGTCGAGGATTCCTCTCATCTTTCCCCGCATCGCACCCTGCGGCGGGGACGGAATTGGCACCTGCCCCGCCGTCGCTCGTCGATGAGCGTGCGGAGTGGTTGCCGGGGCGTCGTCGGGCCGTATCCCTCAGCCCCTCTGGATGAGGTGTTCAGTTGTGCCGTCGAGTCTAAGCGCCCGCCCCGCCCCGCCTCTCCGGGGTTCCCACGCTGTGAGCCGTCAGCGGGCCACCACGGCCACCGGGTCGACGACCGCGACCGGGTCGGTGACGGCGGCCTGCTGCGGCTCGGCCGCCGGCTCGGCGGCTCCGGCCCGCGACCGGGTGACCAGGTTCGCGGCGACCAGGGCCGCGATGGTGAGCCCGGCGCCGACGAGCTCGGCGGGGCCGGGCCGGTAGCCGCGGGCGATCTGCACCACGAACGTGGTGACCGGGACCAGGTTCATGAACAGGGCGGCGTTTGCCGCGCCGAGCCGCTGCACACCGGTGTTCCAGGCCAGCACCGCGATCACGGCGGCCACGATCACCGCGTACGCCAACTGGGGCGCGATCGCCACGAGGTCGGCGGCGGCCGGCGTGTGCTGCACCCCGGCGAGGTCGGCGCCGGCGCTCGCGGCCAGCATGGCGAGGGTGCCGGCGAACGCGGTCAGGGTCGTGTACCGCAGCGGCGACCACTCGCCGAAGCGGCTCGCCCCGTGGGTGTAGACCGCCCAGCCGACCACAGCGCCGAGCATCATGAGCCCGCCGACGCCGAACTGGCCGAGCCCGGCGAGGCTGCCCCGCGTGATGACGAGGCCGACCCCGAGGAGGGCCGCGAGGGAGAGAGCCAGCAGCACCGGCCGCGGGCGTACGCCGTCACGGACCCACCGGACGAGCTGGGTGACCAGCGGCGTGGTCGCCGTGAAGAGAGCGATCTGCTGCGGCGCGGCGTGCTCCAGGGCCAGGTTGGTGAGCAGGTTGAACCCGGCGAACCCGACCACGCCGAGCACCGTCACCTCGACGGCGCGACCGCCCCAGCGCAGGCTCGCCGCACCCTCCCGGAACAGCAGCAGGGCGATCAGGACGAGGGTGGCCAGCAGGTACCGGGCGGTCGTCAGGTTGAGCGGGTCGACCCGGGTGAGGGCGCTGGCCAGGACCGGGAACATCACCCCCCAGCTCAGGACGGCGAGCAGCGGGAAGGCGGCAGCGCGGGAACGCATGGGGCGGGCTCCAATGTTCGAGTACTTTCGAACCAACGCCTCCGACCCTAGGAGCTTGTTCGTCAGACGTCGAACAACCGTTACACTGGTCACATGGAGATCCACGAACCCGAGCTGCGCGACGTCCCGGTCACGACCGTGCTCGGGGCCCTCGCCGACGACGTGCGGCTGCAGATCGTCCGCTCGCTCGCCGAGGGCGGCGAGTACGCCTGCGGCGCCTTCGAGTTCGGCGTCTCCAAGGCCACCCGCAGCCACCACCTCAAGGTGCTGCGCGAGGCGGGCCTCACCCGCACCCGGGTCGCCGGCACGAGCCGCTTCGTCAGCCTGCGCCGCGAGGAGCTGGAGCAGGTCTACCCCGGCCTGCTCGACGCGGTCCTCGCCCGCACCGGCACCGCGGCCCACCGCGCCTGAACGGCCCTCTCAGGAAGCGGCGGGAGGCGGGTTCTGGGAGAGCGGCATCGCAGTAGCGGCTTCACCGGGGCCCATGACTCGCCCTCCGCTGCGGCAGGCCGCTTCGCACGCTGTCGAGCTGCCCCAGATATGGGGCACGCCCGGCGGTCGATCCCCGGCGTCGGCGTGCGGCGGCCGGCGTGCGGCGGCCGGCGTGCGGCGGTCGACGTGCGGCGGTCGACGTGCGGCGTCGAAGTGCGGCGGTCGACGTGCAGCCGACGTCCTTGGGCGCCCGCCCGGGGTGATCGGCGGGCGGGCGCGGCGGGTCGGTCGGCGCGGGCACGTCGGGGTGATCGGCGGGCGGGCGCGGCCGGTCGGTCGGCGCGGGCACGCCGGGATGATCGGCGGGCGGGCGCGGCCGGTCGGTCGGCGCGGCCACGCCGGGATGACCGGCGGGCGGGCGCGCCGGGCCGGGTTGATCGGCGGCGGCTCTGGCGGGTGTAGGCGCGGCCTCCCCGCCGTGATGTCCGCTCTCAAGATCCGCGCAACATCCCGGATGTAGTGGCCTCCGCCGCCCGCCGAAGCCACAACTTCAGGAAAGTTGTGCGGATCTTGGGGGCAACCGCGCGGAGGCCGGGCGCGGCTGGGGGACGGCGCAGCCGCACACCTGCGGACCCTGGGGTGGGCGCGGCTGGGGGACGGCGCAGCCGCACACCTGCGGACCCTGGGGTGGGCGCGGCTCCGGGACGGCGCAGCCGCACACCTGCGGACCCTGGGGTGGGCGGGGCTCCGGGACGGCGCAGCCGCACACCTGCGGACCCTGGGGTGGGGCGCGACTCCTTGAGACGCGCCCCATATCTGGGGCAGCTCGACAGCGCGCGACCACACCCCCCCGACGCCCTCCGCCGAGGCCACTGGGCGGGCGGTGGGAGGATGCGGCGGTGACACCGCGACCCGCACGGCTCCGACTCCTGCTCACCGGCCTGCCGCTCGTCGCGGCCCTTCCCCTCGCCGCCTGCACGTCCACGGGTGAGCCGGCGAGGTCGCCCGTGGAGCGGCAGCCCGGGCCTGCGGCGACTCCCACCGAACCCGCCGCGGCGCGATGCCCGGAGCCGGGCGTGCTGATCCGTTCGACGGGCTCCGACGCCGCCATGGGGCTGCGGGCGCTCGGGCTGGAGCTGGTCAACTGCGGCACGGGTCCCTACGCGCTGAACGGCTACCCGGCGCTCGCCGTGGCCGACGAGCAGCACCAGCCGATCCGGCTCCGGGTCGTCAACGGGGCCAAGGAGATCACCTCGGGCTTCGACGCGGCGCCCCGCCCGTTCACGCTCCTCCCCGGCGAGCGGGCCACCGCGGTCGTGCTGTGGCGCAACACGTTCACCGACACGACCGGCGCGCCGGCCAACGGGGCGTACCTGGACGTCGCGCCGGCCGCCGGTCGGCCCGCCCAGGCCGTCGACCCGGACGGGCCGATCGACCTGGGCAACACGGGCCGGATCGGCGTCAGCGCGTGGAAGCGCGCCGACCCCGCGACGCCGGCCGAGCCGCCCGCCCCGTCCGCGCCGAGCGGCGCGCCCTCGGTGGCCGTCACCCCGGACAGTCGACTCTGAGGCTCCCGGTACGAGGGCGCCGGCGGGCACGGCCGCCTACGAGGTCACGTCCTTGCGGGTGAAGCGCCAGTAGGCCAGCGCCCAGAACAGCGTCGCGTAGCTGATCGAGGCGATGGCGCCGCGTACCACGTCGTCGGTCTGCACCGGCGTGGAGAGCAGGCCCAGCCAGGCCGTGCTGAAGTGGGTGGGCAGGAAGGACCGCAGCGCGCCGAGCGCGGTGATCTGGTCGAGGATGCTGGACAGGATCCAGAGGAGGACGGCCCCGCCGACCGCGCCGAGCGCCGCGTCCGTGCTCACCGACAGCAGGAACGCCAGGCCCGCCACCACCAGCAGGACGACCGCCAGGTAGCCCAGCACGGCCAGCAGCCGGAGCAGCCCCTCGCCCGGCGGCAGCTCCGCGGCGACCGTGCTGCGCAGGGGCGACCAGCCGTAGCGCAGGGTGCCGGCCAGCAGCGCGGTGCCGGCCAGCAGCAGCATCGCCAGTCCGGAGTACGCGAGCGCGACCAGCAGCTTCACGGTGAGCAGCCGGGCCCGGGGCACCGGCACGGCGAGCAGGTACCGCAGGCTGCCCCAGCTCGCCTCGCTGGCCACCGTGTCGCCGAAGAAGAGCGCCACCACCACGACCAGCAGGAACGACGCCGACACGAAGATGGTGAACAGCGTGAAGTTCAGGCCGCCGGAGGTGGCGAACTCGATGAGGCTGCCGAACTCGCCGCGTCCGTTGTCGTCGTCGCCGGAGTCGAACTGGAACGCGATCAGGATGATCAGCGGCAGCAGCACCATGAACCCGAGCGCGAGCTGCGTACGCCGACGGGCCGCCTGGCGGCGGAACTCGGCGGCGAACGGCAGCGTGGCCGACGGCCGGTAGCCGGGGGCCGCGCCCATCGTGGACGTACCCATCAGCGGTCCCCACTTCCCCGAGAGGTCTCGCCCACCAGGGCGAGGAACGCGTCCTCCAGGCGGCGCCGCGGCACCACCCGGTCCACCCCGATACCGGCCCGGACCAGCTCGGCCACCACGTCGCTGCGGGCCGTGCCGTTGGTGTCCACCACGAGCTGGCCGTCGCTCTCGGGCAGCACGCGTACGCCGTGCAGGCCGTCCAGCACGGCCCGCGCCGCGGCCGGGTCGCTCACCTCGAACAGCACGCTCGGCGACTCGCCGACGATCTCCTCGACCGGCCCGGACGCCACGATCCGGCCCTTGTTCACCACCACGGCGTGGGTGCAGGTCTGCTCCACCTCGGCGAGCAGGTGACTGGAGACCAGCACGGCGCGACCGTCGGTGGCGTACCGCTGGAGGACCCGGCGCATCTCGGCGATCTGCGGCGGGTCGAGCCCGTCCGTCGGCTCGTCGAGCACCAGCAGCTCGGGCAGGCCGAGCATGGCCTGGGCGATGGCGAGCCGTTGCCGCATCCCGTGGCTGTACGTCTTGATCTTCCGGTGCACCGAGTCGCCCAGCCCGGCGATCTCCAGCGCCTCGTCGAAGTGCGCGTCCGCGGCGGGTCGCCCGGTGGCCCGCCAGTACGCCCGCAGGTTCTCCAGGCCGCTCAGGTGCGGCAGGAAGCCGGGCCCCTCGACCAGCGCGCCGATGCGCGAGAGGACCGGGGAGCCGGGCACCAGCCGGTGCCCGAAGACGTAGATCTCACCGGCGGTCGGCTGGGTGAGCCCCATGAGCACCCGCAGCGTGGTGGTCTTGCCGGCGCCGTTCGGCCCCAGCAGGCCGACCACCTGGCCGGGGCGCACCTCGAAGTCCACGTTGGAGACGGCCACGAAGCCGTCCGCGTACTCCTTGCGGAGCTGCCGTACGGCGAGCGGGACGTCCGCGTACGCCGGATGCACGGAGCTGTCGTGGCGACGGTGCCGCCGGCGGACCAGGGCGACGACCACGACGAGCCCGAGGAGGATCCCGGCGAGCAGCCCGACCAGCACCCAGCGCCACAGGGTCGCCGCCGTGGGGATCGGTGCGCCCGGCACGTCGGGCAGCGCCACCGGCGCGTCGCCCGCCGCCACCGTGTAGACGGTGGGCTGGGCCGGCGTGGTGTACGCCTGGTCCGAGGTGGCCACCACCACCCGGAGCCGGTGCCCGGCCTCGAACCGGCGGACGATGGCCGGGAGCGTGACGGTGACCGGCCGGGCGTCGGCGATCCGCGCGGGCAACCCGGTGAGCCGCACCGGGGCGATGAGGCCGTTGGGCAGGGTGGCCGCGCCGTTCGGGTCCACGTCGTAGAGCTTCACGAAGAGCACCGCCTCGCCGGTCGGCGACGCGGCCCGCACCGACACCGTCGGCGCGCCGACGACGTCCACGGCCTCGGTCAGCGGCGCCGACTCGAACCGGGCGTGCTGGCCGGGCACGTCGCCGGCCACGCCGTCGAGCAGGCCGGACAGCCCACCCGCGAAGGGGACCGACGAGATGGCGGCCGGGTTGCCGTTCGGCGGGTTGGCAATGGTCTGCTGCGGGCCGGTCACCGCGATCTCGGTACGGCGCTCGCCGCCCGTGCCCGGGTAGTCGGCGGTGCGGTAGCCGGTCGCCACGAGGCCGCGGTCCAGCGCGTCGAAGCCGGCGATACGCGACCAGGTGAAGTCGTTGCCGGGGGCCGGGCCGTCACCCTTGACGTAGTGGTCGAGCCACTGCACGGTCAGGAACCGCACCCGGTCGGAGTCCGTCTTCGGGCCCTCACCACCGTCGTGCCCGCCCGTGAACCAGGCGACGCGGACGGGGGTGCCCGCGGCCGCGATCCCCCGCGCGTTGGCGTCGGCCTCGGCGAGCGGGAAGAGGCTGTCCGCCTCGCCCTGCACGAGCAGGGTGGGCGCGGTGATCCGGTCGAGGACGCCGGCCGGGCTGGACCGGCGCAGCAGGTCCACGGCGGCCTGGTCGGCGCGGCCCGTGGTGGCGATCCGGAGGTACGCGGCGCAGACGTCGGCGGCGAACCGGCCGCAGGACGGGTCGGCGGCGCCGCCCGGGGCGCGTCCGGGCCCGGTGCCGGGGCCCTCGCCGGGGCCGGGTGCGGGCGGTCCGGCCGAGGCGGGCGCGCCCTGCGGCTGTGCCGCCGTTACGCCGGAGAGCCCGGCCGGCCCCGAACCGACGGTGCCGCCGCCACCGAAGAAGAGACCCGCCCAGCCCTTCTTGAACACACCGGCCGTGGGCTGGCCGCCGGTGCTCTCCGGCAGGAAGCTGCGGGCCAGGTCGTTCCAGGTGATCATGGGGACGATGGCGTCCACCCGCCGGTCCTGGGCCGCGAGGAGCAGGGCCAGCCCGCCGCCGTACGAGCCGCCGACCACACCGACCCGCGGGTCCCCGTCGGCGTCGGTGCGGATCTCGGGACGGGCGGCCAGCCAGTCCAGGAGGCGCTGCGCGTCGCGTACCTCGTAGTCCGGGTGGTCGAGGTGGATCTCCCCGCCGCTGCGGCCGAAACCGCGCGCCGTCCACGTCAGGACGGCGTACCCGCGGCCCGCGAACTCCTCGGCGTCGGCCCGGACCGAGTCCTTCGTGCCGCCGAACCCGTGGGCCAGCAGCACGGCGGGCACCCGCCGCCCGGCCCCGGCCTCCTCGGGGAGGTAGAGCGTGGTGTCGAGATCCACCGGCTGCTGACCGTCGGGTCCGGAGCGGACGGTCAGCACGGCGGCCTCGGCGCGCACGTGCGGGCCGCGCGGCAGAACCGCCCAGACCACGGCGGCGGCCAGCAGCACGGCGACCACCGCGGCGGCAACCGCCCGGCGGCCGGTGGGCAGGGCACGCCGGATCGACGGGACCGACAGCGGCGATCTCATGCGGCACACGGTACGGGTCGATCCCTGAGCGTTGGCTGAGATCGGCCGTACGTCCGTCCGGTTGCGCCGATCGGCGTCCGCGGCCGTGCGACCGCCCACCGTCCAGCACATCCGAGGGGAGACGAATTCGGATCCCGTGAATTCCGATCTACCACTGGAAATCGGCCTTGATCACTGCATGTCACACCTCCCCGCAGCACCCAGCGTGCCGGCAAGACGGACGAACGGTGACATCGCTCGAAGTGACGCAAAGCTGACCGATCGGCGGCGGGATCACCGGGCCGCCCTTCGGTTAGTTTTCCGGTCCGGTACACGGGACCCGGCGGCCACCCCGGCTCCCCAGCCGCCGCTCCCCCGTCACCCCGCCCGCCTCCGCCGGAGGAGACCCACCATGAGCGTCCCCGCGTCACGGGTACGTCCACGGCCCACCGGTCGCGCGCTGCCGCTGCTGCTCGTCGTGGCGCTGCTCGCGCCGCTCGGCGTGCTGTTCCAGCAGACCTGGCGTCTCACCGACGACGACCGGAGCCACGCCGCCCGGGAACGGTCGGGCGTGGAGTACCTGCGCGCCCTCGGCCCGGTCACCGCCGCCCTCGTGGACGCACAGTCCGCCGCGGTCGCCGGCCGGTCCGCGTCCGGCACGGCGCTCACCGAAGCGGTCGAGACGGCCGCCGCCGTGGACGCCCGGATCGGCGACGAGCTGCGCAGCCGGGAGCGCTGGGCCGGGCTGCGCGCCAAGCTGGAGGCGCTGCGCGACCGCGCGCCCACCGACCCGGAGGCGGCCTTCGGGGCGTACGGGGAGGTCACCGACCTGCTGCTCGACCTGCACCGCAAGGTCCGGGAAAGCTCGGGGCTGGTCCGCGACCCGGAATCGGACTCCTTCTTCCTCCAGGACGCGGTCGGGCGGCAGCTGCCCGAGGCGATGGTGGCCGCCGGCCGGCTCACCGACCTCGCCACGCTCGCGGCCCGGCGTTCCACGGACGACCGCGCCCCCGCCCTCGCCGACCTCGCCGCCCTGCGGGTCGCGGCCCTCGGGCCGGCCGGCACCCTCGTCGACGACCTCCGCGCCGCGGTGGACAGCTCGGAGAGCACCGACCTCGGCGGCAGCGTCCTGACGCCACTGGACACCTACCAGCGGGCCGTCGAGGCGCTCGCCGCCGCGTCCGCGCCCACCCGCGCCGGCGCGGTGGACCCGGCACCGGTGGCCGGGGCCCGGCTCGACGCGCACGCGGCCGCCGAGCAGCTCCAGCCGGTCATCCTGGCCGAGCTGGACGCGCTGCTCGCCGCGCGGGTCGACCGGCTCGACCGCGACCGGTGGCTGGCGGTCGGGGCCGCCGTGGTCGCCGTCCTGCTGCTGGCGACACTTGGCTGGATGCTGGTCGCGGCCGCGCGGCGGGGACGTCGGCGGGCCGCCGAGGGGCGCCAGGCGCCGCGGGAGGACCCGCCCCGGACGGTACGAGCTGGTCACCCGGGCACGAGGGGGCACCGCCGCTTCAGCCCGTGAGCCGGGGCGGCGACCCGGACCACGCGCGGTGGAGGCACGGCGATGCTGCTCGCTAGGCTCCGGATCCGCGGCAAGCTGGCCCTGCTCGTCGTCGTACCGCTGATCAGCATGGTGGGCCTCGCGATCCCCGTGGTGGCCGACCGGGTGGCCGTCGCCCAGCGGGCCGGCGACATCGCCGACCGGGTCCGGCTCGCGAGCCGGATCGGCACCCTCGTGCAGGACCTGCAACAGGAGCGCGTCCTCTCCATCGGCCTGCTGCTCGGCCGCGTGCAGCGGGCGGAGCTGGTCCGCAAGGCGGCCACCGTGGACGACCGGGTCGCCGACCTGCGCGCCGAGCGGGGCGACTCGCTGCCACCCGAGGTCGACGACGCGCTCGCCGGCGTACGCGCGCTCACCGACCTGCGCGCCGCGGTGCTGGCCCGCACCGCCACGCCCAACCAGGTGCTCGACGCGTACGGGCCGGTCGACGTGGCGCTGATCGACTCGCTGCGGCTGGCGTTCGACGTGGACACGGACACCGCCGCCGGCCGGCAGGTGCTCGCGCTGGACGCGCTGCTCCGCGCCGACGAGGGACTGGGCCGCTGCGCCACGCTGATCGTGCTGGTGAAGGCGACCGACGATCAGGCCGTCCGCAACGCGTTCGTGGCCTGCATGGCCGCGCTCCGGGTGGACAGCGTCCGGTTCCGCGCCCTCATCACGCCCGAGCAGCGCAAGCTCAGCGAGCTGAACGACGCCGCCGTGGCGGCCCGTACCAGCGCGGACTTCCTCACCACCAGCGCCGTCAACCCGGCCGGAGCGGTCCGCAACGTGTCACTGGACGCGCTCTTCCCCTCGGCCCGGTCGATGGTCACCCTCGGTCAGTTCATCGAGAAGAAGGTCGTGGCGGACGTGCTCGCCGAGGCGACCGGGGAGCAGCGGCGGGCGCTGACCGCCGCGTACCTGGTGGCCGGGGTGGCCGCGCTCATCCTCGCCGTGGTGCTGCTCCTCAGCGCCGCGGTCGCCCGGACGGTGGCCCGCCCGCTGACCCGGCTCACCCGCTCGGCCGACCGGGTGGCCCGCGTCGCCGAGGCGGAACTGGTCCGGGTCGCCGACGACGAGTCGGAGAGCGCGGCCCCGGTGCGGCTCGACCCGGTCGACGTCCGGGCCCGCGACGAGATCGGCGACCTGGCCCGGGCGTTCGAGCGGGTGCAGGCGACCGCGGCCCGGCTGGTCGAGCGGCAGGTGGCCGGCCGGCGCAACGTGGCGCAGATGTTCGGGCACGTGGGCCGGCGTACGCAGAACCTCGTGGGCCGGCAGATCGCCCTCATCGACCGGCTCGAACAGCGGGAGACCGACCCCGGGCGGCTCGGCGACCTGTACCGGCTCGACCACATCTCCAGCCGGCTGCGCCGCAACGCCGGCAGCCTCGTGGTGCTCTCCGGCTCGCCCGGCGCCGACGCGTACGTGGCGCCCGTGCCGCTGGCCGACGTGGTCCGCCTCGCGCTCGGCGAGATCGAGGACTACACCCGGGTGGACGTCCAGGTTCCCGCCGAGATCGCGGCGGCGCCGGCCACCGTCGGTGACCTGGTGCTGGCCCTCGCCGAGCTGATGGAGAACGCGACCGTCTTCTCCCCGCCGCACACCCGCGTGCTGGTGAGTGGCGAGCGGACCGACACGGGCGCCCGGCTCACCGTCACCGACCACGGCATCGGGATGACCCGCGAGCGCCTGGCCGAGGAGAACGCCCGGCTCACCCGCCGCGAGCGGTTGGACCTGGCCCCGACCGAGGTGCTCGGGCTCTTCGTGGTGGGCCGGCTCGCCCGCCGGCACGGCTGGGCCGTGAACCTCGCCCCGACCGGTGGCGGAGGGGTGACGGCCCGGCTGGAGGTCCCGCAGGCGTCGCTGGTGCTCCGGCGTACCGAGCGGGCCGGCGCGGCCGTGGCCCGGGCCACCGTGCCGGCCCGGGAGCGGCGCGCCCCGGCCCCGACCGCCGCCGCGTCGGCCCCGACCGCCGCCGCCCCGGCCCCGACCGCCCCGGCCCCGACCGCCCCGACCGCCGCGCCCGCCGATCCACCGATCGCACCCGCCACCGGGCCGGTGCCGGTGCCGCCCGCCGGCACCACGCCGGCCGGCCTCCCCCGCCGGCCGGTGCGGCGCCGACCCGACGCGGCCGACCCGGCCGACCCCGCCGTCACCCCGCTGATCCGCCAGCGGGTGCCGGGGGCGAACCTGCCGCAGGGCGGTCCACCGCCCGTCGCCGCGGCCGGTGCCGCCGCTGACCCGACGGCGGCCCGCGCCCTCGTCGAGGCCGTCGAATCCGGGGTGCGCCGGGCGACGCTCGACCAACCGGCGACGGCGGATCCGGGCGTACGGCCGGCGCCGCCGCGGCTCAACCGGCGGGTGCCCGGCGCCAACCTCACGGCCGCGCCGCCCCGCCAGTCCCTGAGCCCGCACCCGGGTGACCCGGCCGAGGTCCGCGACCTCATCACCGAGTTCGAGGCGGGCGTCGCCCGTGCTCTGCGCGAAGTCAGTCCAGGCCGTCGCAACGAAGAGGGATCAACACGGTGACCAGTTCCTTCCTGCACGACAACGTCGACCACCCGGGCAGCCCCGCCCCCGTCGGGGACCTCAGCCCCGAGGCCCGCACGTTCAACTGGCTGCTGGACTCCTTCACGTCGGGCACCGCGGGCGTGCTGGAGGCGATCGCGGTCTCGTCGGACGGGCTGCTCATGGCCATGTCGGCGATCCGGGACCGGTCCAACGCGGAGCGCCTCGCCGCCGTGGTGTCCGGCATGACGAGCCTGGCCGGAGGCGCCGCCAGCTGGTACGCCCTCGGCGGGCTGAACCGGGTGATCGTCGACATGGCCGAGGGCTACCTCCTCATCAGCGCGATCAGCAGCGGCTCGGTGCTCGGGGTGGTCGCCGACCGGTCGGCCAACCTCGGCACCGTCGCGTACGAGATGACCCTCTTCGCCGGGCGGGCCGGCGGCGCGCTCACGCCCCGCCTCATCGCCGAACTGAAGAACGCCGTCCAGCAATGACCGAGCAGGTCCCCCGGGAGGGCCCGGATCCGGATCAGACGGTCCGGATCCGGCCCTACCTGCGCGCGCCGTCCGCCGCGGCGACGGGCGCACCGGGGACCGGGCCCGACACGGGCGCTCCGGCGGCCACGTCCGGCGGCGGGCCGTCCGGCGGCGGGTCGGCCGGGGGACCGCCGGGTCTCCGGCCGTTCGTGCTCACCGCCGGGCGGGTGGCGGGCGCCGACGCGGCGATCAGCCTGGAGACCCAGGTGACCGCCAGCCCGGCCGGCCCCGGGAGAGCGTCCACCCTGCTGGCGCCCGAACTCCAGGCGATCATCGCGCTCTGCGAGGAGCCGATCTCCGTCGCCGAGATCTCGGCCCGGACCCGGCTGCACTTCGGCGTGACCCGGGTGCTGGTGGGCGACCTGCGGGCCGCCGGCCACCTCGAGGTGCATCTCCACCACCGCGACGGCGCCTCCGACCCCGATCTCATCCTGCGAGTGATTGATGGACTCCGTGCGATCTCCTGACGGGCCGGTCGCCCCGCTCGGCGGGCTCGCCGCCAACAGCGCCGCCACCCGGTACGGCACGCCGGGCGGGACCGGCTCCGCGACCGGCCGTGCCCAACCGCCCGCGCCCGCGCCGGGGACACACCGCGCCACCGCCGCCGTACCCGCGCCGGGGCCGCTGCCGGGGCCACGCCGCGCCGACGCCCCGCCCGTACCCGTCAAGATCCTCATCGCGGGCGGCTTCGGAGTGGGCAAGACGACGACGGTCGGCGCGATCTCCGAGATCGCCCCGCTCACCACCGAGGCGGAGATGACCAGCGCCGGAATCGGCATCGACGACCCCGGGGCGCGCTCGGCCAAGACCACCACCACGGTTGCCATGGACTTCGGCTGCGTCACCATCGACCGCAGCCTGAAGCTCTACCTGTTCGGCACACCCGGCCAGGCCCGCTTCGGGTTCATGTGGGACGACCTGGCCCGGGGCGCGCTCGGCGCGCTCGTGGTGGTCGACAGTTCGCGGCTGGACGACTGCTACCCGGCCATCGACTACTTCGAGCAGTCCGGGCTGCCGTTCGTGGTGGGCGTCAACACGTTCGACGGGCGGCTGGCGCTGGACCTCGACTCGATCCGCTGGGCGCTGGCCATCGGGGACCACGTGCCGCTCGTGCAGTTCGACGCCCGGGTCCGGCTCTCGGTGCGGGACGCCCTGCTGGTCGTCCTGGACCGGGCGCTGGAACGGGCCACCCGGGACAGGGGGGCCTGAACTCCCGGGAGGTCAGACCCGTATCCACGAAGGGGTGGTCGTGTTGAGAGGTGGGTTGGACGAGACACTGGCCCGGATGGCCCGGCGCGAGGAGGCGCTGCGCCGGGCCGCGGAGGCGGCCGAGCCCGTCGGCGCGGACGCGGCCGAGCCCGCCGGCGCGGAGGCGGCCGAGCCCGTTGGCCGCGAGCCGGGCGCACACCGGCTGGACTCCGACGAGGCACCGGACGAGGACCCCGTCGAGGCGGTCGCCGAGGCGGTCCGCCGGATCGTGGCCGAGCATCCCGGGCTGGCGGTGACCGTCCGGGTGGAGCACGGCGGGCAGGCGTACCCATTGCGGGTCGCCTGGAGCGGCGGGGAGGTGACGGTCGCCGCGGAGCCGACGCCGCCGCCAGCGTGGCCGGTGTCGGGACGGCCCGTGCCCGCGTGGCCGGCCGGGCAGGACGGGCCGGGTCACGACCCGGCGGCGCGGCTCGCCGAGCTGATCCGCCGGGACCCGTCGCTGCTCACCGGCCACGACCGGCAGCGGTGACCGGGCGGGGGCGGCGATCGGCGGCTAGGGTCGGGCGGTGGCGCGATCCGACCTGACCCTGACCGCGAGCCTGCGCCCGGCGACCCTCGACGCCCGGCGCGGGGTCGTCCGGCTGCACCCGGAGGTGCTGGCCGCCCTGGGTCTGCGCCCGGGTGATCCGGTCCGGCTCGCCGGCCGGCGGGTGACCGCCGGGGTCGTGGCGCCCGCCGGGCCGGAGGCGAGCGCCGCGCTGCTCCACGCCGACGACCTGACGCTGGGCAACCTCGGCGTCCGCGACGGCGGTCAGGTGACGGTGACACCGATCCCGGTGACCGCCGCGACCCGCGTCACCCTCGCCGGGCCGGTGGAGATCGTGGCCGCCGTGAGCCCGGAGATGCTCCGGCTGGCCCTGCTCGGCAAGGTGGTCACCGCCGGGGACGAGGTGTCCCTGCTGCCCCAGGACGTGCTGCCGGACGCGTCGGTCCGCAGCCTCGTCGAGGCGGCCCGGCGCAGCCTGGCCAACCGGGTCGGGTACGCCTGGACGAGCACCCTGCTCACCGTGGTCGCCGCCGAGCCGGCGGGCGGCGCGCTGGTCACCATGGACACCCTGGTCGGGTGGGAGCACGGGCCCGTGACCCACGGCTCGGCCACCCTCGCGTCGGCGACCGCCGCCGGACCGCCGGGCGGATCGGGCGCGGGCGGCGCGGCGTCCGGCAGTGGCGCCGGTGCGGGTACGGGCGCGGCGGTCCCGTCCGGCGCCGGCACGACGGCCGGCCCCGGTGCGGGCGCGGTCGCCCTTCCCGGCGCGGGCGCCGTCGAGGCCGCGGAGCCCGTGGACGCGCCCGCGGTCGACGAGCTGCCCGGGCTGCGGGCCCAGGCCGACGAGCTGACCGAGCTGCTCGACCTCGGCTTCCATCACCGGGAGGTGCTGGGCCGGCTGGGCACGAGCGTCTCGCTCGGTGTGCTGGTCGGCGGCCCGGCCGGGTCCGGCAAGTCGGCCCTCGTCCGGGCCGTGGCCGCCCGGGTCGGGGCGCGCATCTGCGCGCTGTGGGCCCCGGAGGTCGCCGCGCTCACCAACCAGGCGGCCGCGGACCGGCTGCGCGCCGCGGCGGCCGCCGTGCGTACGGACGGGCCGGCCGTCCTGCTCGTCACCGACGTGGAGGCGCTCGCCCCGGCCGACGAGCCGGGGCCGGTCGCCACCGTGTTCCGCCAGGTGATCGCCGAGGCGGTCCGAGCCGGGGCGGCGGTGGTCTGCACGACCGGCCGGCCGGAGGCCGTCGACCCGGCACTGCGGGCGCCCGACCTGCTCTCCCTGCGGATCAGCATCCCGCTGCCCGACCCGGCGCTGCGCCGGGAACAGCTCACCGTGCTCACGCGCCAGGTGCCGCTCGCCGACGACGTCCGGCTCGACGAGATCGCCGGCCGGACGCCGGGCTTCGTGGCGGCCGACCTGGCGGCGCTGGTCCGCGAGGCCGGCGTACGGGCCGCTCTGCGGCAGAAGACGGCGTCGACGCCGACCGTGACGATGGCGGACTTCGCGGCCGCGCTGGAGGTCGTCCGGCCCACCACGATGGCCGCGTCCACCCTGGAACTCGCCACCGTGACCCTCAAGGACGTGGGTGACCTCGTCGAGGTGAAGCAGACGCTCACCGAGTCGGTGCTCTGGCCGCTGACGTACCCGGACACGTTCGCCCGGCTCGGGGTGCAGCCGCCGCGAGGGGTGTTGCTCTACGGGCCGCCCGGCTGCGGCAAGACGTACCTGGTGACCGCGCTGGCCGGCTCGGGCCGCGCCAACGTGCTGTCGGTGAAGGGCGCCGAACTGCTCTCCAAGTGGGTCGGCGAGAGCGAGCGGGCGGTGCGCGAGCTGTTCCGGCGGGCCCGGGAGGCCGCGCCCACGCTGATCTTCCTCGACGAGGTGGACGCGCTCGCCCCCGTACGCGGCCAGGCCAGCGACGGCGGTACGACGGACCGGGTGGTGGCCGCGCTCCTCACCGAGCTGGACGGGGTGGAGGCGCTGCGCAACGTGGTGGTGGTCGGCGCCACCAACCGGCCGGACCTGGTCGATCCGGCGCTGCTGCGGCCTGGGCGGCTGGAGCGGCTCGTGTACGTGCCGCCGCCGGACGGCGCGGCGCGGGCCGAGATCCTCCGGGCCGCGGCCCGCAACGTCCCGCTGGCACCCGACGTGGACCTCGCGGGGCTCGGCGCCGAGCTGGAGGGCTTCTCGGCCGCGGACTGCGCGGCGCTGGTACGCGAGGCGGCGCTGGCCGCCATGCGCGAGTCGTTGAGCGCCACGACGGTGACCGCCACCCACGTCGCCACGGCCCGCCACCGCGTCCGCCCGTCCCTGAATCCCGCCCAGCTGGCCCACCTGGCCGCCTACGCGGCAACCCACGAACCCCCTCCGATCCCGTGATCATGAAGTTATCGGCGCGACACGCCGACGAACGCGCCGATAACTTCATGATCACCGCGCCGGGCCGCGCCGGGCCGGGCCGGGCCGGGGCGGGCCGGAACGGGCGCGGAGGGGTCAGTCTGTGGGGAGGAGGGGGCCCAGGGGGCCAAGGTCCAGGTTGAGGTCCTCGGGGGCCAGACCGAAGTGCTCGCGCAGCCCCGTCATCTGCTCCTCCAGCGCCATCAGCGTCACACCGATGCGCTCGATCTGCTCGTCGGAGAGGTCCCCCAGCTCGACCCGGCGCAGGGCCTGCCGTTCCATGAGCTGGCGGAGCAGCTCGATGACGGTGAGCACGAGGCTGGCGAGCCCCCGTTCGACGGAGTCGCGGTCCACGGCGAGCCGGCGGTCCAGCGGGGTCACCCGGGGCGGGCGCCACTGCGGCGCGTCGAGCGCCGCGACCAGCTCGGCCGCCTCGAGCGGACCCTCGGCCGCGGGGGCGGGACGCTTGCCGTCCGCCCCGTCCCGACGCGCGGGCCCCGGGCCCGTTCCCCCCGCCGTCACCCGAACTCCCCGACCGGTTCGGGACCCGCGCCGGGCCCCGGCACCTCCCCCGGCTCCGGCGGTGCGAGCGCGCCGACGGACGCGATGAGGGCGCGCAGCGAGATCCGGACGAGGTCCACGTCGGCGATGGCCAGCGTGATGTCGCCGGTGACCACCACGCCCGTGGCCAGCACCCGGTCGAGCAGGTCGACCAGGGCGACCGGCCGGTAGGCCAGCGGGTCGTCCGCGCTGCTCGGGGCGAGCGAGGTGGTCACCATGTCGACCCCCACCCACCGGGCGCCGCCCGGCCCTGCCCGGCCGTCAGCACGCCGGCTCCCGGACGAGCGCGGGCTCCGCCGGCCGCTCCGCCACGAAGGAGTACGGCGGCCACGGGCCGGTCAACTCCAGGCGCAGCTCCGGATGGCGGGCGCCGAGCGCCTCCACGAGCCCCGCGAAGCCGGCCAGCGCCTCGGTGTCCACGAGGTACGCCCCGTTGAGCGCCATGGCGGTGGAGGCCCCCGAGAGCCGGCGGTCCTGCGGAGGGTGCCGGCGGGCGGCCACCGCGTGCCGGGCCAGCGCCTCGTGCACGGCGGCCGCGGCGGCAGCGGCCACCCGCTGCCCGTCCTCCCGCGCGTCGAGCTGGGCCCGGCGCCGCCGCAGGTACGCGGCGCCCGCCCCGCCCGGGCCCGCGGTCTCCTCGACCTGTGGCGTCGCACCCGGCACCACGTACCCCTTCACGCCCCACTCGCGGCGGCCGGTGAGCCGGTCGAGCAGGGCGACCAGCTCGGTGCGGCGGGCGGCGAGCGAGGCGGCCACCCGGTCGTCGTCGTGGTGCACGGTGGCCAGCCGGGCCGGCACCACGGCGCCGGCGCGGGCGAGCGCGTCCACCACCCGGTGGTGCGCCCGGGCCGCCCGCTCCAGCCAGGCGAGGTCCTCGAGGTTGCGCCGCAACGCCTCCTCGCCGTACTCGGCGAGCGGGACGCCGCTCACCACCGCCGCGAGGCCGTCCGCCCGGACCGGACGGACCGGCTCGCCGACCATCCCGGGCAGGGCCGTCAGCACCCCGAGATCCGCCTCGCGCACGACGCCGTGCAGCCAGCGGCCCGTGCCGGCCGCGACGGCGTCGCGGTCAACCGTCGAACTCATCCCACACCTCCCGTCCGGCGTCGCTCCGCTCTGCCCGGGCCGCGACCCGGGGGCGGCGTTCGGCCTCCACCTCCTCCGGGTCGCGCGGTCCGGGTTCGACGGGCGGGCGGGCCCGGGAGCTGAGCCAGGGGTCGTGCTCCCACCAGTCGATGCCGATCTGACGTGCGGTGTCGACCGAGGCGATGACCAGCCGGAGCTTCAGCGTCAGCAGCTCGATGTCGAGCAGGCTCACCCGGATGTCACCGGCGATCACGATGCCCCGGTCGAGCACCCGCTCCAGGATGTCGCCGAGGTTGGCCGGCTCGTGCCCGGCCGGCAGGACCTGGCCGGAGTTCTGCACCACCGACGGCATGCTGCTCATCAGCCCACCTCGCCCTTCCCCCGCTGGTAGCGCCGCACCCGGCGGTAGCCGAGCAGGGCGCCGTCGACGTCGAGTTGCACCTCGTAGAGACCGAGCAGGTCGGTGGAGGCGGGGATGCGGCGGTCCTCGACGACCTCCACACCGACCAGCCAGCCGTCCCGCACCGCCTTCAGCGAGGTGGTGCCGACCGGTTCACGACCGGTCAGCTCGACGATCTGCCGCAACCCCTCGCGGGCCGCCTCGGCGGCCGAGATCGGCTCGACGTACTCCTCGTCGTCGACCCACTCGTCCTCGGGCTCCGGTTCACGCCGGCGTTCCCGGTCGCCGTCGCCGCGGATCCGATCCATCGCGTACACCTCCCCCACCATTGCGTCGCCGCACCGGCTGCGCCCGCCGGGCCGGGGCCGGGCGGCCCCGACCCTCGGCGGGCGCCGGTCGTGCGGGCGCGCCGGTCAGTCGTGCCAGGACCTGCTGCTGCCGCGCGTCCCGCTCCTGCGGGGACAGCTCGCCGGCGGCCGCCGCGGCGTCCAGCTCCTCCAGCTCCCGGCGGATGTTGGTCGGGCTGTACAGCTGCGACTCGGCCTCCCGGGCGATCACCCGGACGACCGCGGTGAGCCCGCGCACCGGCGCGTAGGGCAGGGTCAGCAGCGTCCAGAGGATGTCCACCGCTCACTCCGCGAACTGGTGCGCGCTCACGAAGTCGTACGGCGCGAGCGGGCCGAGCAGCCGCATCTGGACGAGATCCCGCCGCTGCTCCGCGAACTCCTCGAGGGCGTCGACGAAGTCGTTCTCCTGGTCGGCGTCGACCAGGAAGGCGGCGTTCACCGCGTCCAGCTCGTTGCTCGGCGGCCGGGCGAGGCTGGACACGGCGAGCGGGCCGAGGGTGTCGAGCAGCGCGCGGTTCTCCGCCTCCCGCCGCAGCTCCACCGCCTGGCTGATGATCTCGCCGAGGCGGATGCGTTGCTCCCGGGTGGTCTCCTCCGGCTGCCCCCGCACCTGGTCGGCGAGGTCGGCGGCGCCCGGGTTGTCCTCCAGCACGCTCTGGATGAGCGCGGACTCCTCGTAGCGACCGTGGACGACGTACTGGACCTGCCCCTCCAGGTCGTCAAGCGCCGCGGCGAAACGGTCACCGTGCGCGTCGAGCAGGTCTTCCACCGCGTCCGGCCCGGTGACCACCGTGCCGAAGCGGACCGGCAGCACCGGCGCCACCGTGGCCGTGCCGTCGAGCAGTTCCTGGTACGCCGTGAGGTCCGCGGGCCGACCGAGCGCCCCCTCCAGCGGCACCTCGCTCACGAGGGCGGCCACCCGTCCGCGCCGGACGACGGTCACCTCGCCGGGCGGGTCGCCGACCCCGGACGCATCCGGGGTCGGCTCCACGTCGGACGGCACGATGCCGTAGATGAACAAGCCACGCTCCTCAGTCATCCGACCGCTCCTCGTCCCGGCGGCGGCGCCGGGGCCGGTCCCGATCCCGGTCGGAGCCGAGTTCGCCGACGGCGTCGCGGACCGCGCCGCCGATCGCCCCGACCGTCTTGCCCAGGCCGGAGGCCGCCTTGCCGGCGGTCACCGCTCCCGTGGCCCCCTGCACGAGGTCGGGGAGCCCCTTCTGGTTCTTGGGCGTGATGTCGAGGCGGTCGACCGCCTGCGCGAACCGCAGGTACGTCTCGACGCTCGCCACGACCACCCGTGCATTGATCTCCAACAGCTGGATGCCGACGACCGCCACCGAGACCTGGGCGTCGATGACCACGCCCTTGTCGAGCACGGTCTCCACGACGTCGGCCAGCCCCGACGACGATCCGCTCCGCTGCAGGGCGCTGCCTGCCTGGCCGTCCGTGGCCGCGATGCTCACTGCTCCGACTCCTCTCGACGACGACGGACGACGGGACGGCGCGGAGGCTGCGGCGCGCGGCGCGGCCGCGGCTCCTCACCGGCCTCCGGCTCCTCCCGGGGCCGGGCGCGGCGGGCCCGCTCCGGGGCACGTCGACGCGCGGGACGCGGCTCCTCGGGCTCCTCCGCCTCCTCCTCGTCCTCGTCGTAGCCCTCGTCGTACTCGTCCTCGTACTCGTCGTAGTCCTCGTCGGCGGGACGGCGGCGCGCCGGCCGGCGACGGGCGCGGGCGGCGGGCCGGGCCCGTTCCCGGCGGGGCTCCTCCTCGCCGGGTTCCTCCTCGGCGTGCTCCTCCGGCTCCTCCGGCTCCTCCCGGCCTCCGGTCGGCCGCTCCCGCCGCGGGCGCTCGGGCTGCTGGCGCTCCTGCTGCTCCTGCTCCTCGCGCTCCTGCTCCTCGCGTACGGCCGTGTCGTGGTCCTTGACCACCCGCGAGTCCTCGATCTCGCCGCGCCAGCCCTGCACGGAGTCCGGGTCGATGGCGGTGTGCGTCATCACGTGCCGGACGAAGTGCTTCAGTTCCAGCCGCGCGCGGCGCCCCTGGGCGCGCCACAGGTTGCCGGTGTGCTCGAAGAGGCCCTGCGGGTGGTACTCGAGGACGACGAGGATCCGCGTCAGGTTGGGAGCCACCTCGTGGAAGGTGACCGTGCCGTCTACCGAGCCCTTCTCGCCCTTCGACCGCCAGTGGATGAGTCGGTCCGGGATCTGCCGGACGATCGTCGACTCCCAGGTGCGGTGCGACCAGAAGACCTGCGCCTTCCAGGTGAGCTTCTCGTCGGACTCGGTGTCGACGTTCTCGACCTTCTTCATGAAGCTGGGGAAGTCGCCGAACTGGGTCCACTGGTCGTACGCGACCCGGACCGGCACGCCGACCTCGATCGTCTCGACGATGTTGGTCACCTTGAGCTTCTTGCCGCCGCCCTTGCCGCCCTTGCGCCTGCCGAGCGCCGACATCACCTTCTCCTTACCGCCGGCCACGCCGGCGTGGATCATCGCCTTCACCGGGGACTCGCCCTTGGCCATCCGCTGCGCGCCGGTGGCGGCGGCGATGAGGCCCGGCCCTCCGCCCTGCTTGGCGTACTCGCTGAGGCGGTCGGTCGCGCCGGTGACCTTCTCGGTGACCATCGAGGTCGCCCGCTCACCGAGCGCGCCGGCAAGGTTCTTCACCTCGTCGACGAGATGGCCACGGATCTTCTCGCCCAGCCCGCCGCTGCTCGGGTTCGGTGCCATGCTCACCGCCCCCGCCGCTGGCCGGACTCGGCCGGCTCGGCGTCCCGGTCCGACGGCTGCGCGCCGTCGTCGCCGCCGGACGACTGCCCACTGCCCCCGCCGGAGCGCCGGCGCAGGCTGTCGGCCGAGTCGCGCAGCTTGCCGCTGAGCGCGTCGATGCTGTTGCCGGCCGCGGCGGTGGCCGCCGCCTTACCGGCCATGGCCAGCGGGCCGCCGAGGCGGCCCAGGTTGGCCGCGTGGGGGGAGGACTGCAACAGCTCCGCGCCGCGCTTCAACAGCCCACCCGGGTGCATGCTGGCCCGGCCGGCGGCCACGGCCGCGGCGAGGGCGAGGGCGGTACGCAGTTTCCGGCGACGACCGATCAGATAGCCGAGACCCGCTGCGAGTCCGATTCGTGCTCCCGTGTTCATCGATTCTCCTTCGCTCCCCCGCGGTCCGGACGCCTGCTCGCCGTCGGGGCCGAGGAAGGGCCCGTGACCGACGAGCACGGGACCTTTTCTCTGGCGTCCCGTTTTGGCGGACCCGGCGGGCAGTACCCCACGGCACCATCGCGAAACCGCATCCGCAATTTCCCGGAAAGCGCGCGGCCAGCAATTCCGAAAAGCAGACGATCATCCCGCCAAAACGGACGATCGGGCATGGAGTGGCAGGCCAGGTGCCGTAAGGCGACAGCCAGAGAGGGATTTCGTGAATCGGATCAGAGGGCTGGCGGCGTCGAATCGAGACAGATTTCCGCGTGCACCTTGTCGCCCTCGTAACGCAATCTCGCGCCGCATTTTTCGAGAACGTGGACGGCGCTGGCGTTGTCCCGTGTGGTCTCCGCCACGACCGCGCGCATCCCGGCCGCCGCCGCCTCGTTCAACAGCTCGCGGAGGGCGGCACCGCCCACACCCTGCCCGCGTGCCGAACGGCCCAGCCACATGCCGGCCTCGACGGTGCCGGGCTCGTCGCGGCAGGTCATCCGGACCATCCCGACCACCTCGACACCGGTCAGGATGGCGTACATCTGGGTCCGGGTCGGGCCGGCCAGACCGCCGAAGCTCGCCCGGTGGAACTCCCGGAACGCCTCGCGGCGCGCGAGCGACCAGCCGGCGGGGGCCTCCACGGGCGGCATGACGTCGCCGGGCTCCGCCTCGGCGGCCGCTACGGAGAGCAACGGCTCGAGGTTCCGCTCGTCCACCGGCTCCAGCCGGACCGTACCCGCCACGTGCCGGAGTCTGCCGGCCCTACCGGGAGAAGTCCACCCCATCCGGCCGGTACTGGCGGTCCGTCGACAGGTACCAGCCGGTCGGTCGGGATGTGTGCCAGATCACGCTCCGTTGTCGCCCGGGTCGAACTCGCAGAGCACCACCGACGCGTCGTCCGCGCGCTTGTGCCGGCGCAGCCGGTCGGGCAGGTCCCGCTCGGCCGCCCGCACCCGGCCGATGAGCGCGCCCGGACCCTCGGCGGTCACCACGTCCACAAGACCCGCCCAGTCGAGGAGACCGAACTGTTCGACGGCGCTGGACGCGCCGTCGCTGAGCAGCACCGCGCGGCGCAGCGCACCGGGACCGCGCAGCGGCACGCTGCCGGTGACGGCGTGGTACGCCGCGTCCGGATCGGCGGCGGCCACCCAGTAGCCGTGCGTCCGGTTCATCCGCTCCCGCTGCACGGCGACGGCCTGCCGGAACCGGGTGGCCCGGTCCTCCGACGGCCCGGCCGGCACGGTCGCCACCGTACGGCGCAGGTCCGCCATCGCGGCGTCCAGCCGGTCGTCGGTGACCACGGTGATCCGGCCGCCCGCGTCCAGCACCAGGGGGCTGTCGCAGAGCACCAGGTAGTCCGCCCGGTCACCGCCCTCGCGCAAGAGGCACACCGTGCTGGACGGTGTGCCGGGATGGTCGAGGTCGCACCGGTCCGCGTGGTCGGCGCGTACCCCGAGGATCGCGGCGGCCAGGTTGCTCATGAGCGTGGCCGCCGGACGGGCCGCCTCGGCGAGACCGATCCGGGCGGCCAGGTGTCGCACGTACCACTCGGGGCCGTGCACGCACCCGGTGTCGAAACCCTCGGGCACGGTGGCGCCGTCGAGGACACCGACGAGCGGGCCGAACCGGAACACCAGGTCCTCGTTCGCGTCCCGCCCGGGTGCCGGAGCGGAGGCGGAGCGGACCCGCATCAACGGAGACCGCCCCACCGCCCGCAACGGCTCAACGCCGGAGCTCACCGGCCGCCTCGCGTGCCTGTCCCCCCACGTCGTGGGCGGCCGAACGGCCCTCCTGACCGATGGCGGACAGACCCTTCACCGCGCTCGAACCGACCGACCGGGCCGCGTCCTGCGCGAACCCGCGCATGTCCTTGCCGATGTTCTGGCCCACCTGGGTGGCCTGGTGGCGGACCTGCTGGCGAAGCTGGTCCGAGTGCCCGCCCACCATGTCGCGGGCCTGCCCGGCCAACTGCCGCTCCTGCCGGGTCGGCGGGATCAGCGAGGAGATGAGCAGCCCGGCGCCGAAGGCGATCAGACCGACCGCCAGCGGGTTGCCGTGCGCCTGCTCCCGGGACTGCTGTCCCAGCGACCGCGCCTCGTTGCGCACCGAGTCGGCCGCGGAGGACATCCGCTGGCCGGCCTGGTTACCCATGTTGCGCATCGAGTCGGTCGCCTGACCGCCCATGTGCCGCATCGAGTCGGTGGCCTGACCGCCCTTCTGCCGCATCGAGTCGGTGGCGTGCGACATCCGCTGGCCGGCGCCGTGTCCGTCCTGTCTGCCCATCACCTTCTCCTTCATCCGGCTGAACGCGCCCCGAGCCTGGTCGACCCGGTCACCGGCGAGCCGTCGCGGGTTGACCCTGTCGGTCAGCGCGTCGACGTCGCTGCTCAGCTCGTTGCGTGTCTGCTCGATCTGCTGCCGGATCTGTTCCGGATCGCTCGACATCGTCTGCTCCCTCCCGGCCCGGTCACCGGCCGCGCAAGGCGTCCGGTACCTGCCGCGCGGTCTGTTGCGTACGGGGCAGCACCCCGCGGAACTGCCGCAGCTTCTTCCGACCCATGACGGCCAGAACGGCGGTGATCACCAACCACACGGCCGCCACGATCAGTGCCGCCCAGCCCTGGTCCATCACGTTGGACAGACCCCACCAGGCCGCGTACGAGATGAAGAGCACGGTCAGGAAACCGCCCAGCGCGGCGCCGGCGAACATGCCGCCGGCCTTGCCGGCCTGGGTCGCCTCCTCGCGCAGCTCGGCCTTGGCCAGGTCGATCTCCTGGCGCACCAGCGTCGACATGTTGCGGGTCACGTCACCCACGAGGTCGCCGACCGACTGGGTGCGCTCCTTCTCCGGGGCGCTCACGGTGCCACCCCGCCCGGGACGCCCGGATCCTGCCGGTCCGGGGGCAGGTTCGTACGCGCGGCCCCACCGTACGGTGTGTCACCGCTGTACGGTGTGTCACCGCTGTACGGTGTGCCGCCGGCGTACGGCGCTTCGACCGTCCGCTCGTACGGCTGCGTCGTCGGCCGACCCATCTGGCCACCGGGCTGCTGCCCGTCGCCCGACGACTTCATGTTCCGGGTGAGTCGACCCGCCAGGAGCCCGGCCAGCGTAGCGCCGGCGAGGAACGACGCGGGATGCTGCCGCGCGTAGTCACGCACGTCGTTCAGCAGGTCGCGAGGCTCGTTCTCGTCGATCCAGCCGGCAGCCCGGTCCACCACGCCCGCGGCGCGGCGCACGACCTGACCGGCCAGCCCCGCGTCGCCGCTCTGGTCGGCCATCGAGACGAGCTGACGGCCCATGCCGCGCAGCCCCTCGGCCACCTGGTGCTTCTGCGCCCGGGCCTGGTCGCGCAGCTCCATACCGGCCTCACCCGTCAGGTGCCGCGCCTGCTGCCGCGCCTGGTCGGCCACGTGCCGGCCCTGCTCCGCAGCGGCGTGCCCGATCTGCCCGCCAGCGTGCACGGCCTGCTTTCCGACCTGGGACGCCTCCTGCCGGGCCCGCTCGGTGGTGCTGCCACCCGGCGGTCTGTTCTGGTTGATCGCCGTCATCGCGCACTCCCTTCATCGGCCCCAGGCCACGGTGCGGCCCGGAACACCACCCGCCTACCCGCCCGGTTCGGCGACATTCGTGGTCCGCGGGCTACCCGACCGCACCACGGGAACGGGATCCGGCCAGCTCGCGCGGGTCGTCGATAGGTGGCCGTGTCCGGCGCGGACCGGACGTCGGGCGGCAACCGGCAGCCGGCGGCCAGACCGGACGGACGGCAACCGGCCGAGGGCGACGGGTCCGCAGTGGTCGGCCCATACCGCCCGAACCGGCGCGTCGCGCCAGGGCCTCCGAAACGCCGCACGGTGGGCGGGCGGACGCGCCGCGGACGAAGCGAACGGAGTGTTCAGCGGCGGCGGTTGCGGGCGCGCGAGGAACGCAGCCGGCGGAGCCGGCCGACGAGCACCGGCTCGGCGGCGAGCGCGGCCGGATTGTCGAGCAGCGCGTTCAACAACTGGTAGTAGCGCGTGGCGGAGAGGCCGAACGCGTCCCGGATGGCCTGTTCCTTGGCACCGGCGTGGCGCCACCACTGCTGCTCGAAGGCGAGGATGGCCCGTTCCCGTTCGGTGAGCCCGGCGCCCGCCGCGGCCACGGGGACGGGAGCGGGAGCGGCCCCGCCGGCCGGGTCGGGCTCGCCGTCGGGCACCGCCTCGGCGGCCGGCGCGGAACGGGGCGGCGGGACCGGCCCGGCCCCGGCCCGGGCACCGCGCGCGGCGCTCGCGTCCGGCGCCGTGTCGGGGACGTCGGTGGGCGGCTCGGCGGCGGCCGGGGCGGCGTCGGCAGGCTGCATGGCGCTCCTCGGACGGGCGGCCGGCACGGCGACGCCGACCGGGGGGATCCTCAGCCTAACCAGGGCGGACGCGTGTCGCATCCGACGTCACGGCGGCATCGACGGCGGCTCGCGACGCCGCCGGGCAGCACCGCCGGGCAGCACCGCCGGACGCGCCACGGCCGGGGCGCCACCGGGTGCCCCCGGTGATCGACCCCGGCCGTCGGCCGTCGCGTCCGGACGGTCAGGAGACGTCCCGGCGGCGCATCGCCCAGAGGGCCACGCCGAGGATCAGCACGACGCCGACCCCCAGCAGCAGAGAGGAGTGCTGCCAGGTGACGTCGAACGTCGCCGGCTTGCACTCACCCGTGTAGGTGGCGTTGCACGCGTCCCAGTTCTGGAGTGTCACCTTCTTCTGCATCCAGGCCAGGGCGTACGTCGGCAACAGCCACGCCTCCACGAACTTCGCGCCCGCCATCTCGAGCAGGATGCCCAGCCCGAACTGGCCCACCACCATGACGGCGACCACGCCGCCCAGAGCCATCGCGGTGTGCCGGCCCAGCGAGGCCAAGGCGAAGCCCACCGTCGTGGCGGCGAGCACCAGCACCACCCCGCGCAGCCCGGTCAGCGCGAACGACTGCCAGACCCCCGAGGTCACCTTCTCGGTGCTGCCCCGGAACACGCCGACCGCCCAGAACCCGGCGAACCAGAGCACGGCGGCGGGCAGGGTGACCGCGAGCAGGCCGGTGAGCAGCGCCGCCAGCTTGCTCAGCAGTACGGTGAGCCGCCGGGGCCGCCACAGCAGGAGGTTCATCATCCCGCCGGTGCTCCACTCCGCGCCGACGAAGGACGCGCCCACCACGAACCCCACGAGGGCCAGGATCGCCGCGAAGGGCACCAGCGTCTCCGCGAAGCTCTCCTTGAAGTCGAACGTCGACGGCAGGAACCACTGGGACTCGAACGCCTCGCGGGGCGGGGGCTGGATCATGGCGCAGTCCGGCGGGTAGCGGTGGGTGTCGTCCGCCTTCCCCGCGGCCTTGTCCTGCTCACACGAGGCCCGCTCCTGCTGGGCGTAGCGGACCTGCTCCTCGTACTGCTGCTCGGCCTGGCGGTCCGCCTTCGCCCGTACCGTGTCGTCGATCTTCTGGTTGGTGAAGAACGTCCCCACCAGGACCGCGGCCAGCACCAGCAGACCGAGCAGCGTCATGTAGCGGGCGAAACGCCGCTTGGCCAGCCGGCGCAGCTCCGTACGGTAGAGGCTCACGCGCCCCGCCCCCCTCCGGTGGCGCCGGACTGCTCCGCCCCACCGACCTTCGTGGACTGGTCGACCTGCCGGTGCTGGCCGGGCACCGGCGCCGTGGCCGTCAACTCGAGGAAGACGCTCTCCAGGTCGACGGCGACCGGGGCCAGCTCGCTCACGTAGAGACCCTGCTCGGCGAGGAGCCGCGTCACGGCGGCCGGCTTGTCGACGCCGGCGAGCATCAGGTGGTCGGGGTGCCCGGTGACCCGGATCCCGGCGCGGGTGAGCGTGTCGGTTGCCGCCGGCAGGTCGGCGGCGGCCTCCAGACGGATCCGGACGGCGCCGGAGGAGTGCTGGGCGAGCACCTCGTCGACGGGCCCGAAGGCCACCCGCCGGCCCAGCGAGATGATCGTGACCGAGTCGCAGATCAGCTGGATCTCGCCGAGGATGTGGCTGGAGAGCACCACCGTCATGCCGGACTCGGCGAGGTTGCGCATGAGCGAACGCATCTCGCGGATGCCGCCCGGGTCGAGGCCGTTGGCCGGCTCGTCGAGGATCAGCAGCTTCGGGTTCTTGAGCAGGGCGGAGGCGACGGCGAGCCGCTGCTTCATGCCGAGCGAGTACGTCTTGACCCGCTCACCGCCCCGGTCCCGGAGCCCGACCAGCTCCAGCACCTCGTCGACCCGGGCGGCCGGCACCTCGCCGGCGGACGCCAGCAGGGACAGCGTGTCCCGGGCGGTGAAGTGCGGAAAGAACTGCGGGCTCTCCACGATGGCGCCGACCTGGCCGGCCACGGCCGGCAGCGCCGCGGGCACCTCGTTGCCGAGGATGGCCATCCGGCCGCCGTCGGGCCGGATCAGCCCGAGCAGCGTACGCAGCGTGGTGGTCTTGCCCGACCCGTTGGGGCCGAGGAAGCCGTGCACCTGGCCGGCGTCGACGCGCATGTCGAAACCGTCGAGCGCGTTGCGGGTGCCGCGTCGGCGGCTCTTGTAGGTCTTCCGTAGACCTTCGATCTCCAGGACAGCTGGCAAGCTGCACCTCCCCCGATGGTGGGCGTGACAGCGGACACCATACGCGGTATGCAGCCCCACGCAATACCCGGTATGCAGTGACGCGCCGGAGGTGTGTCTAACGGGGGTGATCGATCACGCTGTGTGAGCGTGACGCCTTGCGGCGAGCCGGTCAGGCGCAGACCACGTGCACGCCGGCCGCGCGGAACGCCTCCACCACCTCCGGGTTGGCGCCGGAGTCGGTGACCAGCGTCTCCACCCGGTCCACCGGGCAGATCCGGGCGAACGCGTGACCACCCAGTTTGGACGAGTCAGCGATGATCACGACCCGCTTGGCCCGGGCCACCATGAGGTTGTTCATGGCCGCCTCACCCTCGTGGTGGGCGGCCGCGCCGAGCTGCGGATCGATGGCGTCGACACCGAGCAGCGCGACGTCCAGCGTGACCTCGCGCAGCAGCGCCCCGCCCAGCGGGCCGACCAGCTCGAACGACTTCGGCCGGACCACCCCGCCGGCCACCACGACCTTCATCCGCGAGCGGACGAGCAGCTCGTTGGCGATGTTCAGGGCGTTCGTCACGACCGTGAGCTGGGCACCCTCGGCGCTCGTGTTCAGATCCGGACGCACCGCCAGGGCGCGCGCCACCTCCGTGCTCGTGGTGCCGCCGTTGAGGCCGACCACGGTGCCGGGCGACACCAGCGCCGCGGCGGCCGCCCCGATCCGCTGCTTCTCGGCGGAGTGCTTCGCGGTCTTGTAGCGCAGCGGGAGGTCGTACGAGACGCCGTTGGCCACGGCGCCACCGCGCGTACGCGTGATCATCTGTTGCTGGGCGAGCTGGTCGAAGTCGCGCCGGATGGTCGCCTGGGAGACGTCCAGCCGCCCGGCGGCCTCCTCCACGCTGACCCGGCCACTGTCGGTCAGCATCTCGAGCAGGGCGTTCCATCTGGCGTACCGGTCCACCTCGGGGGCCCTCCCAGCGACTGCACGATCGGTGATTGATTGCGTGCACAGTAGTGCGCGAAACTACGAGGGCGCAAAACTCTGCCCTGCTCGAACCGCCCGCCGGTTGCCACGACCACCCCGCTTCGCGCAGAATGACGCGCGAAAGACGGGTGTAACGAGCCGTATTGCGCACGGCCACCCTCTGCGAGGAGTTCTCATGGCGTACGTCGACGCGGAGATCGCGAGCCAGCCCGACTGCTGGCGCAGGGCGGCGGATCTCGTCGCCGGCGTACGCGCGGACCTGCCGGCACCGGGCGAGCGGGTCGCCGTCGTCGGGTGCGGCACGTCGTGGTTCATGGCCATGGCGTACGCGGCGCTGCGCGAGCAGGCCGGCCAGGGCGAGACGGACGCCTTCCAGGCCTCGGAGTTCCCGGCCGGCCGCCGCTACGACCGGCTGGTCGCCATCACCCGCTCGGGCACCACCACCGAGGTCGTGGAGCTGCTCGGCGCGCTGCGCGGGCAGCTGCCGACGACGGCCCTCGTGGGCGACCCCGGCTCACCGGCGGTGCGGCTGGCCGACGCCGCCGTCACCATGCCCTTCGCCGACGAGCGCTCGGTGGTGCAGACCCGCTTCGCGACCTCCGCGCTGGCCCTGCTCCGCGCCCACCTCGGCGAGAACGTCGAGGCGCTGGCCGCCGACGCGGAGGTCGCCGTCCGCGCCCCGCTGCCGATCGAGCCGACCCGGATCGAGCAGGTCACCTTCCTCGGTCGCGGGTGGACGGTCGGGCTCGCGCAGGAGGCCGCGCTGAAGTGCCGCGAGGCGGCCACCTTCTGGGCGGAGGCGTACCCCGCCATGGACTACCGGCACGGCCCCATCTCGATCGCGGCGCCGGGCCGCCTGGTGTGGGCGTTCGGCACGCTTCCCGAGGGCCTGCCGGAGGACGTGGCGGCGACCGGCGCGGCCTTCGTCCACAGTCGCACCCATGGCTGCCGTACGACGCTCGGCGACTGGTCGGCCGGCCGGACCCCGCTGGACCCGATGGCCGACCTGATCCTGGCGCAGCGGTTCGCCGTCGCACTCGCCACGAGCCGGGGCCTCGACCCGGACGCGCCCCGTCACCTGACCCGGTCCGTGGTGCTGGCGTGAGCCTGCGCACCACCGGGCACCGCAGGAGCGGCGACGTCGTCGTCGCGCTCGACGTCGGGGGCACCGGCATGAAGTGCGCCCTGGTCCGGCCGGACGGGGGCGTCGTGCACGCCGAACGCCACCCGACCGGCGCGGCACGCGGCCCCGAGGCGGTGGTCGACACCATTCTGGAGGTCGCCGAGGGGCTCGCCGGCAAGGCACGCTCCTACGGCCGCGCCCCGGTCGCCGTGGGCATCGCCGTTCCCGGGGTGGTCGACGAGGCGCGCGGCGTGGCGGTGTGGTCGGCGAACGTCGGCTTCCGGGACGTACCGCTGCGGGACCTGGTCGTGGCCCGGCTCGGCCTGCCCACGGCGCTCGGTCACGACGTACGCGCCGGCGGTCTCGCCGAGGCCCGGCTCGGCGCCGGTCGTGGCGCCCGGCACGTGCTCTTCGTGGCCATCGGCACCGGCATCGCGGCCGCGCACGTGGTCGACGGCTCGGCCAGCGTCGGCGCGCACGGGGCGGCCGGCGAGATCGGGCACATCCTGGTCCGTCCCGGCGGCCCGCGCTGCGGGTGCGGCCGCCCCGGCTGCCTGGAGGCGGTGGCGTCGGCCGCGGCGGTCGGCCGCCGCTACGCCGAGCTCGCCGGCGCTCCGGCGACCGCCGCCGAGGTGGCCGAGCGGGCCGCCGCGGGTGAGCCCCTCGCGGCGCAGGTGTGGCAGGAGACCGTCGAGGCGTTGGCCGACGGGCTCGCCAGCGGGCAGGCGCTGTTCGACGTCGACACGATCGTCGTCGGAGGCGGGCTCGCCCAGGCCGGCGCGCTGCTGCTGGACCCGCTGCGCGCGGCGCTCCACGAGCGGATGACCTTCCACCGGGAGCCGCGCCTCGTCGCGGCGGCCCTCGGCGACGAGGCCGGCTGCCTCGGCGCCGCCCTGCTGGCACTCGACGCCGCGGGTGGCGTCCGGAGTTCGATGGAGGAGCGATGACCCAGCGGGTGAACGGCAAGGTGGTGACCCCGACCGGCGTCATCCGGCAGGGCTGCGTCGAGTGGGACGGTGAGCGCATCACGGCCGTGGCGGAGTACCCGTCGGTCCGCGACGGGCACTGGATCCTGCCCGGCTTCGTGGACATGCACACCCACGGCGGCGGGGGGCACACCTTCACGACCGGTGACGCCGACGAGGCCCGCCAGGCGGCCGACTTCCACCTCCGGCACGGCACGACCACGCTCCTGGCCAGTCTGGTCAGCTCGCCGTTCGACCTGATGCGCGCGGCCACCGCCGCGTACCGCCCGCTCGTGCAGGAGGGGGTGCTGGCCGGCATCCACTTCGAGGGGCCGTACCTCTCGGCCGCCCGGTGCGGCGCGCAGAACCCGGAGTTTCTGCGCGACCCGTCCATCGAGGAGCTGACCGAGCTCGTCGAGCTGGGCGGCGGCGCGATCCGGATGGTGACGCTGGCGCCCGAGCGGGACGGCGCGCTCGAGGCGGTGAAGCTGCTGACCGCCCGCCGGGTGGTGGCCGCCGTCGGGCACACCGACGCCACGTACGACGAGACCCGCGCGGCCATCGCCGCGGGCGCGAGCGTCGGCACCCACCTGTTCAACGGGATGCGGCCGGTGCACCACCGCGAGCCGGGCCCCGTGGTGGCCCTGCTGGACGCGCCGAACGTCGTGTGCGAGCTGGTGGCCGACGGGGTGCACCTGCACGACGGGATGCTGACCTTCGCCACCTCGGTGGCCGGTCCGGAGCGGGCCGCCCTCATCACCGACGCGATGGCCGCGGCCGGCATGGCCGACGGCGAGTACGAGCTGGGCGGCCAGGCGGTGACCGTGGCCCACGGGGTGGCCCGGCTGACGGAGGGCGGCGCGATCGCCGGCAGCACGCTCACCATGGACGCGGCGCTGCGGCACGCGGTCGCCGCCGGCATCCCGATGGCGGACGCCGTCCGGATGGTGGCCACCACCCCGGCCCGGGCCATCGGGCTCGGCGACCGGGTCGGGGCCCTACAGGTCGGCCTGCGCGCCGACCTCCTGGTGCTGGACGACGACCTCAACGTGGTACGGGTGCTGCGCGGCGGCTCCTGGCAGGAGTGAGCGCGTCCCGCACCGCTCCCGGTCCTCCTCGGACTCTTCCAGGTCTTCCTCCGCCTCCGGCCCTCGCTCGGGAGCAGATCACGTCGGCGCGTCCTGTCGAGCTGCCCCAGATCTGGGGCGTCCGTCTCAGGTCGGGCGCCCCCTGCCCTGTCGAGCTGCCCAAATCTGCGGCACCCGCTCGCTCCACAGCGGACACCTCCCGCCCTGTCGAGCTGCCCCAAACCTGGGGCATGCGTTTCAGGGCGGGCGTCCCTGTCCTGTCGAGCTGCCCCAGATCTGGGGCATCCGCTTCAGGACACCTCCTGTCGGTTGCAGGTCGTTGCGCCGCACGGCCCGGCCCGCGGCGCGCCCGCGAGTGCCGGCGCCCCAGGGCGCCACAAGCCGGCGCAAGGCACCCACGGCTCGGTGCCCCATTTCTGGGGCAGCTCGACAGGGCGGCGAGTAGGTCCTTGTCCTTCAGATCTGAATCGTCTGCGTCAGCAAACTCCGACCAGGCCGCCCCGGCGCCGGAGCCTGCCCTCAGCCGGCGGCGGTGGGGATCTCGACGCCGAGCACCGCCTGCTCGTCGGGGCGGTGCACCAGCACGTCCGCGAGGTACGACTGCACGGCCGGCGCCATGCCCACGTCCCGGCCGGCGCGCTCGGAGAGCAGCCACTTGTGCTCGATGATCTGCGCGAACAGCTCCTGCGGCTCCAGCTTGCGCCGCAGGTGCGCCGGCACCGCGCGGACCACCGGCTCGAAGACCTCCGTCAACCACCGGTGCGCGGCCTGCTGCTCGTCGGTGAGGTCGCTCTCGGCCCGGTAGGCGTCCAGGTCGTTGAGCAGCTTCCGGGCCTGGTTCTCCTCGGCGTCCAGGCCGGTGAGCCGCAACAGCCGGCGGGTGTGGTACCCGGCGTCGACGACCTTCGGGCGCACCAGGTAGCGCCCGTCGTCGATGGTCGACACCGCAATCTCCGCGACGTCGAACCCGAGCTCGTTGAGCCGGCGGATGCGGCTGTCGATGTCGTGCCGCGCCTCCCGCTCGATCTGCTGCTCGTAGGTGATCTCGTGCCACAGCCGCTCGTAGCGCTGCACCACCTCCTCGCAGACCACCTCCGGGTCGATCGACTCGTGCAGCAGCCCGGCGGCCTGGAGGTCCAGCGCCTCGCCGAAGATGTTCACCCGGGCGATCTCCAGGTCCTCACCGCGCTGGCCGTTCGAGAGCGAGTTGCGCAGCGCCCCCGTCTCGGCGTCGACCAGGTACGCCGCGAACGCTCCGGCGTCCCGCCGGAACAGCGTGTTCGACAGGGAGCAGTCCCCCCAGAAGAAGCCGGTGAGGTGCATCCGGACCAGCAGCGCGGCGAGCGCGTCGAGCAGGCGGCCCATGGTCTCCGGCCGCAGCGTGTGCGAGAAGAGCGCTCGGTAGGGCAGGGAGAACTGGAGGTGCCGGGTGATGAGCACCGGGTCCAGCGGCTCGCCGTCGTCGGTCTGCCGGTCGGCGACGATCGCCACCGCCTCCACCGCCGGGAAGTCGATCCGCTCCAGTGCCCGGAGCAGGTCGTACTCCCGCTCGGCTACCCGCTCACCGGTCTCCTTGACGGCGTACACGTAGTCGCCGAGGCGGACGAAGCGGACGATGTGCCGGGAGATGCCCTGCGGCAGCGCCACCAGGTGGTGGGCAGGCCACTCCTCCAGCGGGGTCGACCAGGGCAGGTCGAGCAGCGCCGGGTCCACGAGAGCAGACGTGATCCGCACGGGGACAAGCATGACCCGTCCCCCCGGCGAAGCGCTTCCCATCGTGGCTGGGCCCACACGGGCCCCGGTAGCGTGGTCGGGTGCGAGAGACCACGGTGGTACGCGGCGCGGTGCGTCTGCGCCCGGTGCGCCCGGCCGGGTGGTGGTACGACGTCGCCCTGCTCGCCGCGCTGGTCGGGCTGACCGTGGCGCTCGCCGCCGACCAGTTGTTCGGCGTCGACCGGGCGGTGGCGGACTGGGCGGAGGACCACCGGCCGGCGGTCGCGTACTGGGTGGCCCGCGTACTGAACCTGCTCGGGCAGGGCACCCCGCTCACGCTCATCGCGGCCGGGCTCGGCGTGCTCGTGGCGGTGCGGGTGCGCTCGGTCCGGCCCGTCCTGCCGCCGGTCGTCGCCTTCGTGTTCACCACCTTCACCATCGGGCCGCTGAAGGTGTGGACCGCCCGGCCGGCGCCCAGCGCCAGCATCAAGGAGCCGTTCCTGCCTCCCGACCAGACCCTGCCCCTTTTCCAGCAGGACCTGCCGGTGCGCTTCGCCCAGTCGTACCCGTCGGGGCACGTGGCCAACGCGATCGTCTGGTACGGCGTGCTCGCGCTGCTGCTCGTGCCGCTGCTGCGCACCTACGGGCGGACCGTCCCGCCCCGGCTCGTCGTCGCCGTCCGCGTGCTGCCGCCGCTCGTGGTGCTCTGCACCACCACGTACCTGGGCTGGCACTGGCTCACCGACTCGGTGGCCGGGCTGCTGCTCGGGCTGCTGCTGGACCGGCTGCTGCACCGGGTGCCGTGGGACGACGTACCGCTGCCGGCCCGGTTGCCCGGGTCGGCCCGTACCTCGTTGTTCACCTCCGGCCCGTAGCCTGCCCCGCCGTGGATCAACTGGAGCGCCGGCTGGGCGTACCCGATGCGGTGCTCATCGGGCTGGGGTCGATGCTCGGCGCGGGCGTCTTCGTGGTCTTCGCCCCGGCCGCCGCCGCGGCCGGGGGCGCCGGGCTGCTGCCCGCCCTGGTGCTTGCCGGCTTCATCGCCTTCTGCAACGCGACCAGCTCCGCGCGGCTGGCCGCCCGCTACCCCGAGTCGGGCGGCACGTACGTCTACGGTCGGGAACGGCTGGGACCGTTCGCCGGCTTCCTGGCCGGGTGGGGCTTCGTGGTCGGCAAGACGGCGAGTTGCGCGGCGATGGCGCTGACCATCGGGGCGTACCTCTGGCCCGGGCAGGCCCGGCTCGTCGCGGTGCTCGCGGTCCTCGCGGTGACCGCCGTGAACCTGCGCGGCATCGGCAAGACGGCCACGGCCACGAAGGTGCTGGTGGCGCTGGTGCTCGCGGTACTCGCGCTGGTCGCCGTGACGGGTGCCGTCGCCGGTCCCGTGCACCTGGACCGACTGACCGATCCCGGCGGCTCCGGCCGGGGCGTGCTCACGGCTGCCGGCCTGCTCTTCTTCGCCTTCGCCGGGTACGCCCGGATCGCCACCCTCGGTGAGGAGGTCCGCGAACCGGAGCGGACCATCCCCCGCGCGGTGCCGCTCGCGCTCGGTGTGGTGCTCGCCGTCTACCTGGTCCTCGCCGTGGTCGCCCTCGGCGTGCTGGGCGCCGACCGGCTCGCCGGTTCCGCCGCGCCCCTGGCCGACGTGGTGACCGAGGCCGGGCTTCCCGGGCTGGCCTGGGTGGTGCGTGCCGGTGCCACGGTCGCGGTGACCGGTGTGCTGCTCTCCCTCGTCGCCGGTGTGGGCCGCACCCTGCTCGCGATGGCCCGCCGCCGGGACGTGCCCGGCGCACTGGCCGCCGTGCAAGCCCGCTACCGGGTGCCGCACCGGGCCGAGCTGGCCGTCGCCGCCGTGGTGATCGCCGTGGTGCTGCTCGGCGACGTCCGGCACGCCATCGGCTTCTCCAGCTGCACGGTGCTGGTCTACTACGCGATCACCAACGCTGCGGCGCTGACGCTGGGCCGCGAACCGGGCCGGCGGCTACCGGTGCAGGCGCTCGCCGTGCTCGGGCTCGTCGGGTGCCTGCTGCTCGCGGCCAACCTGCCGCTCACCAGCGTGATCGCCGGCCTCGCCGTGCTCGCGACCGGCGCCGCCGGGTACGCCGTCCGGCGCCGGCGCCTCTGACGGCGCCGGCCGGGGCGGCGCGGCCGGGCGGGCCGGCGCGGCCGCGCGGCTGGCCGGGACGGTGGTGGACGGATGCTCCGGTGCGGGCGGCGCACACTGCCGGGTGAGCACGTCGAGCCCGGCGCGGCGGGCCACCACGGTCAACCGGTCGCCCGCGAAGATCACCTGCCGGGGGTCGAGGTCCCTCCACCAGATGGTCCGCCCGCCGGCCGGCGTACGGGCGATCAGGCGGACCTGCCCGTCCCGCGAGACCACGCTGAGGGGACGCCCGTCGAGTTCCGACCCGGCGGCCACGGGCACCTCGGCGACGGGCAGCGCGTGCCGCCCGACCGGGATGGTGGCGATGACCGCCCGCTCGGTGAGAGCGCCCGTGAAGGCGGGCGCGGCCAGATAGGAGACGGACCGGGAGACGCCGATGCCGAACGTCTCCTCGACCCGCTTCGCGAAGTCGCCGTCGAACAACCGCAGCACGACCCGCAGGTCCGGCCGGAGGCCCCGGGCCGCGAGCGCCGCCTCGAGGTTGGCCACGTCGTCCGTGGAGACCACCACGAGCGCCTGGCAGTCGGCCACCGAGGCGGACTCCAGCGTCTCCGGCTGCGCGGCGTCGCCGACGATGAGCGGCACCTCGAGTTGCCGGGCCAGGGTGCCGCCGCGCGGTTCGGGGTCCTTGTCGATGGCGACGACCTCGATGTCGTACTCGCGCAGTTGAGCCATCACGCGGGTGCCGACGTTGCCGAGGCCGACCACCACCACGTGACCGGACCGGTGCGGCTGGAGCCGGCCGGTGTGCAGGGCCAGCCGCGCGTTGACGATGCCGTCCACCACGACGGCGGTGATGAGCGGAATCAGCGCCAGCCCCGCCAGGTTGAGCACCACCTGCATGACCTGGGCGTCCGGTTCCTTGGTCGTGTCCGGGTCGGCGCCGCTGAGGGTCGTGACGAGGGTGAGGTAGAGCGCCTCCGCGGGCGACACCTTCTCGGCACGTGCGATCAGCGCCCCGAGCACCACGATCACCCCGAGCACGAGCATCATCGCGATGCCGATCTTGCGGGTGGCGAAGCCCCGGGCCGCCCGCAGCAGCACCGCGACGGGCCGGCGCCGGCGCCGCGCCCGGACCAGCCGTCGGGCCGCGACCTCGGTGCCGGGCGGCTGACCTGTCGCCTCGGCGAGCACCAGGTCGGCGGTCGACGCGTCGGCCGGCAGCAGCCGCACCCGCTGCGGATCGCGCAGGTCGGCCAGCCCGCAGGCCACATCCTGCTCCCGCACGTCGGCCCGACGGGCCACGCGCAGCGTGCGGTCCCGGTGCTGGATGTGCGTCGGGTCGACCTCGCCGAGCGCCGCCGCCACGAACGCCGGCGCGGCCATCTCGGCGTCGGAGAGCACCTCGACGGGGGCCTGGAGCAGGGTGCGTACGCCGTCGGCGAGGGTGCCGTTGAACATCCGCAGCACCTGGCGGACGTGCTTGTCGACGGCCTGGGCGCAGAGCGCGGCGTGCAGGTTGCCCACGTCGTCCTGGTCGAGCAGGGCCAGGCCGGCCGCGCCCACGAGATTGGCCGCCCGGAAGGTCGCCTCGTCGAGCCGGTCGGACCGGACGACGCGTACGCCGCGCAGCGCCGCCACGTCGGAGCCGTTGGCCCGGTGCCGCTCCGGCACCACCACGGTCACCCGGGCGCCGCCGGCCGGCAACTCGGTCTCCAGCAGCGCCTTCGCCACGTAGTAGGCCAGCGAGTCGCGGCCGCAGACGACGTAGTGCGGGCGGGGGTCACCGGCGGGCCGGAGCCGCCAGTTCCACTCGACCGCCCGACGCGCCCGGTCCCGCCACGGCTCCCCCATGCCCGGATCGTAACCAGCACGACCACCGTGAGCGAGCCCGTCCGGTTCGCCCCGGACCAGGTATGCGGGCCCGGACGGCGGGTAGAGCAGCGGCATGCAGACGTTCCTCCCGTACCCGGACTTCCTGTTGAGCGCCCGGGCGCTGGACCAGAAGCGACTGGGCAAGCAGCGGGTGGAGACGATCCAGGTGCTGCGGGGGCTGACCTGGCCGACGTACGGCTGGCGCAACCATCCGGCCGTGAAGATGTGGGCGGGGTACGAGGAGGCGCTCACCCGGTACGGGCTGGACATGTGCGCGGTCTGGTGCGAGCCGGGCCGCGCGGACACCTGCGCCGGCACCATGGCCCGCGATCTCGCGGCGGCCTGCGGGATCGAGATCATCCGGACCCAGCAGGAGTTGGCGGACGTCGGTGAGCTGCCGCCCTGGCTGGGCCGGGAGGACCTGCACCTCAGCCACCGTTCGTCGCTGGTCCGCAAGGACCCCGAGCACTACCGCCCGATCTTCGGTGACGTGCCGCCCGACCTCGAGTACGTCTGGCCGTCCTCGGACCGCGAGCGCCGGTGCCTCACCTCCGCGCCGCCCGACCGTTAGGCAGGTGAGGGCCCCTCACACCCCCGGGAGTTCGCATGGCGCTGTCGCAGGTGGTCGGCCGGCTTCTCGGCGTACGGCCGCACGAGGTCGACCCGGGCGGCGGCGGCGCCTCCCGGGTGCCGGGTTCCGTTCCGGTGGTCGTGGTGGGGGGTGGGATCGCCGGCATGTCGGCGGCCGTGGTGCTCGCCGAACGCGGGGTGCGGGTGACCGTGCTGGAGGCGGCGCCGACCCTCGGCGGCCGGCTGGGCGCCTGGCCGGAGGCGCTCGCCGACGGCGTGCAGCAGGTGGAGCACGGCTTCCACGCGTTCTTCCGGCAGTACTACAACTGGCGGGCCGTCCTGCGCCGCGTCGAGCCCGGCCTCGGGTTCCTCCGGCCGGTCCCGGGCTACCCGATCCTCTCGGCGCGCTGGCCCACCGAGGAGTTCGGCGACCTGCCCGCCGCGCCGCCGCTGAACCTGCTCACGCTGCTCGCGCGCAGTCCCAGCCTGCGCCTGGCCGACCTGCGCGGGATGGACCGGAACGCCGCGCTGCCGCTGCTCACCTACGACCCGGTGCGCACCTACGCCGACCTGGACGGCACCACCGCCGACGCGCTGCTCGACTCGCTGCGGCTGCCGGACCGGGCCCGGGCGATGCTCTTCGAGGTGTTCTCGCACTCGTTCTTCAACCACGAGGCGCAGATGTCGGCCGCCGAGATGGTCGCCCAGTTCCATTTCTACCTGCTCGGCAACGGCGAGGGGCTCGCCTTCGACGCGCCTGACGAGGACTACGCCACGGCGATCTGGGGGCCGCTGGCCCGGCACGTCGAACGGCACGGCGGCCGGGTGGTGACGTGTGCCGCCGCCACCACACTGCGGCGCGGCGGCGACGGGTGGCGGGTGGTGACCGCCGACGGCGACGCGTACGACGCCCGGCACGTCGTGCTCGCGGTCGATCCGCCGGCGCTCGCCGCGCTGGTCGGGGCCTCCCCCGGGCTCGCCGACCACGCGCCGCGGCTGGTGGCCGCGATGCCCGCGTTCGGCACGCCCGGCCCGCCGTACGCGGTGGCACGCTACTGGTTCGACGGCGACGTACGCCCCGACCGGGCCGTCTTCAGCGGCGTCTCCCGCCAGTCCACGCTGGACTCGGTGACGCTCTACCACCGGCTGGAGCGGGAGCCGCGCCGCTGGGCCGAGCGCACCGGCGGCAGCGTGGTCGAGCTGCACGCGTACGCCTGCGAGCCGGGCGTGTCCGCGACGGAGCTGGCCGAGCGGATGCGCGCCGAGTTGGCGGCGCTCTGGCCGGAGGTGACCGGGTTACGGGTCCGCGAGCTGCGTGCCCGGGTGGAGGCGCGGGCGCCCGCCTTTCCGCCGGGCAGTCACGCCGGGCGGCCGGGGGTGCGCACCGACGCCGACGGGCTCTACCTGGCCGGCGACGGGATCGCGACGCCGTTTCCGAGCGCGCTCATGGAGCGGGCGGCGGCGACCGGGATCATGGCGGCCAACCACGTCCTGCGCGCGGAGGGCGGCGCGGCCGAGCCGGTCCGCTCGGTGCGCCCGCGCGGCCTGCTCGCGAAGCGAGGGTGATCTCCGTACGCCGAATCGGTCCTATCGGGGCAAATGCTGCCTTACGCTCGGCTGACCACCCATCGATCCCTACGAGGCCAGCGGGGTATGTCACCACTGCACCGGTACGACGCCGAGCGAGGACCGCTCGACGACGACGTCGGCCGGGACGACGCGTACCCGCTGATCCGTGACGAGCGGGCCTGCGTCGTCACCGCCCTCCGGCTCGGCTGGTGGATGGCCGACGCCTACCACCACGCGCAGACCGCCGACCTCGTCCCCACCACCGGCACCCGGCTGCGCGGCGCGCCCGCCAAGCTCACCAACGTCACCGAGATGTCCGGCACGCAGCGGATGCGCATGTACCTCGACGCGGTGGAGACGGCACTCATCCAGATCGCCGGGCTGACCCGGACCAGCGGCCCGGTCCCGACCACCGCCGCCGCCCGGTCGCGGCTGCCCGAGGCGTCCGAGCCGGGCCGTCCCGCCGAGACGAGCGGGACCGGTCGGGTCCGGCCACCGCGCGCCGATCCGGGCCGGGCCCGCCCTCTCCCGGCGGCCGCGGCCGAGGGGCTGCTTCTCGGGCTGGACGACCTCAACGTCGACGTCCTCCGCTGGACGATGGCCACCAACCACCGGGTGGGCCTCGCGTACCGCCTCGGCCGTTCGCTCGCCGACACCGTTCGCCAGGGTGACCCGGACCAGCTGCTGCGCCGCTTCGGCGGCCGGCAGGTGCAGATCAGCCGGTGGCTGGACGAGCTGGCCACCGTTCTGCCGCCGTACTCGGCGGTGGTCGTCCGCCGCTCGCTCGCCGACTGGGCGGCCGCGGTGTCCCGCGCGTACGTGGGCGACCCCGCCGAGGCGGGACTGGCTGATCTGGCCCGTGAGCTGCGCAACCAGGGCGACCTGTGGCGCGGTGTGCTGACCGGCGGCCTGCACCCCCGGGACCTGCTCGACGAGGAGGACTACGCGGTCGTGGCCCGGAACCTCATCATCCGGGACCGCCGGCTGGTGGCCCAGGCGGCCCGGGGCATCTTCTGGCCGGTGCTGCTCCCCCTGCTCGCGGTGCTCTTCGTGGTGGTGGGGGTCAGCGCCGTGGCGGCCGGCGGTTCGCCCACCACCCGCGCCGCGGTCGCCCTGCTCGGTCTGGGCGCCGGGCTGGCCGCCGTGTGGCGCTCGATCGCCGGACCGGCCCTGGCGGTGGCCGGCGAGGTGAACCGCCCGCTGCTGGAGAGCGAACTCGCCGTGCGGATGGCGGTCCGCCTGAGCCGCCCGCTGTCCGCCGCCCGGGCCACCGCGACCGTCGCCGGCCGGGTCGGTGGCCGCGCACGCCGGCAACGCCGCCCGGCCGACCCGGACCCTCGATCGAATTCCGTTGCCCGCCTCTCCCCGGCCGACCTACCGTGATCGCGCAAGGTCAACCGCCGCTCCGGGAGCCGTCCATGTCGATGTCGCACGTCACCGCCGTGCCGTCGTGGCTGCCCGCCGACGGTTGCCGAGCCGAAGGTCCCCGGGACGACCGGCCCGACTGACGCGCGCCCGATCCGCGTCGAGCCGCCCGTTTCCAGCCGGACCGGGCGGCTTTTCGCTGTCCGGTCCCCTACGCCCGATCGCCGCCCGTGAAATCGCCACCCGTGAAAGGAGAGCCCGGTGAACGCCGTCCTCGTCGTCAACGCCGACCTCGGCCCGCTGCACCGGGTCACCGTCCAGCACGCCATCCGGATGCTCTGCCGCCGGGTCGCCGAGATCCACGAGGCCGAGCCCGACGGGGTGATCGGGGTCTTCCCGATCCCGCGGGTGGTCCGGCTGGTCCGGTACGTGGTCACGCGCTGGCGGTTCACCGCCGGCCCGACCTGGTCCCGGGCCGGGGTCCTCCGGCGCGACGGCCACCGCTGCGCGTACTGCGGCGGGCCGGCCAGCACCATCGACCACGTCCTGCCCCGTTCGCGCGGCGGCCGGAACACCTGGAAGAACACGACCGCCGCCTGCTACGCGTGCAACCAGCGCAAGGGCGACCGGACCCCGGCCGAGGCGGGCATGCCGCTGCGCCGGGAGCCGGTGACGCCGAGCTGGGCATCGCTGGCCGGGCGGTGAGCGGACCGGCCGGCGGGAACGGGGGGCCGCGTCGGGGCACCCCGGCGCAGCACCCGCCGGCCCCACCCGCCCCCCGACTCTGTCGATCATGCAGTTGTGGTGCCCGAGACCCGGGTGATTGCCCCTTTCATCCACCGCCACAACTGCATGATCGACCGGGGCGTCAGCGGGGGCGGGACGGTCAGTCGGCGGTTGGGGGTGGGGGTTGCCAGGCGAAACTGGGGGTACGGCGCTCGCGGACCGCGGCGATGCCCTCGTGCGCCTCGCCGCTCGCCACGGTTTTCCGGTGCCACCAGGCGACGCGGGCCGGGCCGGCGCGGTCGTCGACGATCTCCTTGGCGGCCGCCACACTGAGCGGCGACCGCTGGGCGATCGCGCCCGTGATCTCCTCCACTCGGGCGGTGAGTCGCTCCTCCGGCAGCACCTCGTCGACGAGGCCCATGCGCAGGGCCCGCTCGGCGTCCACCAGCTCGGCGGTGAAGAGCAACAGCTTGGCGGCGGACGGGCCGACCAGCCGCGCCAGCCGCCGGGTGGTGGGCGCCGGGTAGACCAGGCCGAGCCGGGCCGGCGGTACGCCGAACCGGGCGTCGGCCGCCGCGATCCGCAGGTCGCACGCGACCGCGAGCTGACAGCCCCCGCCGACGCAGGCGCCGCGTACCACCGCGATGGTCGGCTTGGCGAACGCGGCCAGCCGCTCCTCGGCGGTCACCGCGATGCTCGCGTCGCCGGCCGCGAGCAGCTCGTCGAGGTCACCCAGGTCGGCCCCGGCGCAGAACGTGTCACCCGCGCCGGTGAGCACCAGCGCGCGTACCGCGGGGTCGGCCTCCAGTTCGTCGAGGAGCCGCGGAAGCTGCCGCCACATGCCCGGCGTCACGGCGTTGCGCCGTGCCGGGTTGCGGATCACCACCGTGGCCACCGGCCCGGCCACCTCGACGACGAGTTCCGCGTCCGCCACCGTCATCCTCCCTCGCCCTGGTCCGGCCGACCCTACGGCGCGCGTGACCGACCCCGCGCGTGCGGGGGCCCGTCAGAAGCGGTACTCGGCGGGCAGCCCGGTGCCGCGCAGCTCGACGGGCAGGTGCGCGACGTCGTTGAACGCGATCAGGGTGGGCGGCGTACCGGTCCGGTAGCGGATGACGGTGAGGCCGGCGTTGTGGTGGCCGAGGCCCAGCCAGCGCGCCCCGGGTGCGCCGAACGCGTCCCGCACCAGCCAGGCGATGAGGAACGTGTGCGTGACGAGCAGGTCGTGCCGGTCGCCGCTCTCGTCGGGTGGGCCGGCGAACCGCCGCACCGCCGCCGCCGTCAGCCGCGGCCCGTCGGCCCGTTCCCCGGCGTCGAACGCGGCGAGGAAGCGGGCGTACGCGGGCGGCAGCCCCGCCGGATCGGTGTCCTCGGGCAGGTGGTCACCGGCGAGGTCGGTGGCACGCACGGGTACGCCGGGCAGGGCCGCGGCGACCAGCTCCGCCGTCTGCGCGGCTCGCGGCAACGGGCCGTGGTGGATCGCGTCGAGAGGCACCGGACGCAGCCGCTCGCCGAGCAGTGCCGCCTGCTGGCGTCCCCGGTCGGAGAGCCCCGCCTCCGGCGGGTCGACGCCCGGCGGCGTCCCCACCGGCCGCTCCTGCTCGCCGTGCCGGGCCAGCCACAGCAGCCGGGTCGCCATCGGTCACCTCACACGCGTCGGGAGGCGCGATCGTAGTCGCGCCTCCCGATCCGCGTGGTACCGCGGTTCACCGTGACGGACCCCGTACGGCCGCCGCGAGCGTCACCGTGAGCCAGGCCCAGCCGGCCGTCACGGCGAGGCCGAAGCCGATCATGGTCACCGGTCCCGGCCGTACGATCATGGCAGTCCAGGCCACCGTGAAGAAGGCGCCGACGAGCAGGCTCAGCCCGGCCCGGCCCGGCCCCGGTCGCCCGACCGCGCGGCCCGGCGGGCGAGCAGCACGGTGGCGACGATCAGCGCCACGAAGGCGAGCGCCGCCGCGAGGAAGTGCAGACCGCCGTGCCAGCTGATCTGCCCGGGCCCGCGAGGTGTGCCGGCGGGAAAACCGTCCGCCGGGTCGGCGCTGAACACGCCGGCCGCCATCAGCCCGACGCCATAGAGGGTGACCAGCCGAGGCAGCCACACCGACCCGGCAGGCTCGGTCCGCCGGAGCGCCCGTGCCGCGCCGACGGTGAGCAGACCGGTGACCAGGAACGTGGCGATCTGGACCCAACCCAGGTCGCCGGTGCTCAACACGCTCACCGGATGCCGCCGGAAGTCGAAGCCGTCGCGGGTGAGGCCCTGGACGAGCGCGGAGCCGACGAAGATCGGCCCCGCCAGAATGCCCCCGAGCAGCGGGAGCCGGTCCCGGCCGACCGCCTCGGCCGGGCGTACGGGGTGGAACGTGGTCGCCTGGGTCACCGGTCTTCTCCCCTCAGCCCTGCTGGCGCATCTGACCGATACGGATCTTGTTGCCGAACGGGTCCCGGATCCCGAAGTCGATCCCGTACGGACGCTCGGTCGGCTCGTCGGTGATCTCGACGCCCTTGGCGACCAACGCCTCGAACGTCTTGTGCGCGTCGTCCGTCGTGATGGAGAGCCAGCCGCCCATGGCGCCCTTGGTCAGCAGCTCGCGGACCTGCTCGGCGGTCGCCGGGTCCAGGGCCGGCGGGCCGGGCTTCTCGAGCAGGATCTCCCGCTCGGGGTCGCCGGGCACGTTGACCGTGAGCCAGCGCATGAAGCCGAGGTCGACGTCGGTGTGCACCTCGAAGCCGAGCTTGCCGACGTAGAAGTCGAGCGCCTCGTCCTGGTCGAGGACGTAGATCTGGGAGCGGGTCAGTGCGTTCATCGTCATACCCGAAACGCTAGAGGGCCGCCCTGACGTGCTGCTTATCCAAAACTGCTGGGTCGCGTCCAGGCCTTCGTGAAGCAGGCCGGGACGTCGACGGGGACCTTGCGCCGGCGGTAGTCGGTCGGCGACTCCCCCACGATCTGGCGGAACGTCCGGCTGAACGTGCCGAGGCTGCTGAACCCGACCGCGAAGCAGATGTCGGTGACGTCCCGGTCGGTCTGCACGAGCAGGTACATGGCCCGCTCGACGCGGCGGCGCTGGAGGTAGCGGTGCGGGGTCTCGCCGAAGGTGGCCCGGAACGTGCGGATGAAGTGCGCCTCGGAGACGTGGGCGATGCGGGCCAGTGCCGGGATGTCGAGCGGGTCGGCGTACGACCGGTCCATCGCGTCCCGGGCGCGCAGCATCGCCCGGTTGGACTCCTCGACGGCCCGGCTCATCCGCCCCCTCCGCATGCGCTCCCGGCCAGGCTAGCGGCCCGCCACGACCATGGTGGGGGCGCGGCCCGTCCGCCACGGCGGCGAGAAACCTGGCATCATGCCTGGAGCGCCAGCCGACCCTCGGTCAGGCGGATGCCTCCAAAAGGTGCCCACATCAGGATGAGTTCTCCCAAAGACCGTATGCCCCGAGTCGAATCTCTGACCGGGCTGCGCTGGTTCGCCGCGTTCGCCGTGTTCCTGTTCCACGCCAACCAGATCATCAAGCTGCCCACGGTTCACGGCATCAGCCTCGGCGAGTTCTTCCGGTTCGGCGACGCCGGGGTGACGTTCTTCTACGTTCTCTCGGGCTTCGTCCTGACCTGGTCGTTCTCCCCCGCGGTGGACACCGGGACGTTCTACTGGCGCCGGTTCGCCCGGGTCTGGCCCGCGCTAGCGGTCAGCACCGTCATCGCCTGGGTGAGCTTCGACCAGGTCTGGCACGACTCCTGGAAACGCACCGCGCTGAGCCTGTCGCTGACCGAGTCGTGGTTCCCCCCGGCGGACCACTTCGTCGCCAACCCGGTGGCGTGGTCGGTCTCCTGCGAGGCCTTCTTCTACCTGCTCTTCCCGTTCATCATCCGGCCCCTGCTGCGGCTGCGGCTGCCGGCGCTCGCGGTCATCGCTGCGGCCGGCCTGGTCATCGAGTGGGCCTACTGGTTCACCGTGCAGGACTTCATCGACCCGGACGACTACTGGATCCAGCTCTCCTGGTTCCTCCGCTTCCCGCCGATCCGATTCATCGAATTCCTGCTGGGAATGATCACCGCGGCCGCCCTCCTACGCGGTTGGCGACCGAGGGTCAACCTGTGGCTCGCCCTGTCAGCGGTGCCGGCATCGGTGCTGGTGCTGTGGTGGGGTGCCCGGCAGGGTTGGTGGGGTGCGCACTGGTCGCAGCAGGGTCTGGTGCCCGCCTGCGTGCTGGTGGTGCTCGCGGCGGCGATCCGCGATGTCTCCGGCCGGCCCTCGTTCTTCCGGAGCAAACCACTGGTCGCCCTCGGCGCCTGGTCCTACGCCTTCTACCTGGTCCACCTGTCGGTCATCCACTGGCTGACCGGCACGGTGAAGACCGGCCCGGCGAGCTGGACGAATCTCAAGGTGCTGCTGGTCTGGGCGGTGATGGGCACCGCCCTGGCGTGGGCCTGCTACCGGTGGGTCGAGCACCCGGTGGAGAGGTTCCTGCGCGGCCTCTACCCGCGCCGGGTGCCGTCCGCACCGCAGGCACCGCAGGCACCGCAGGCACCGCGGGAGGCGGTTGCGGCGTTCGGGCAGCGCCCCGATGCCGCCCCGACCGGGCCTGGTGCCCTGAGGCAGGACATCGACGACGACGCCCGCCGGAGCAGGAGCTCCGTCCACCTCGGAGCGTGAAGGGCACGACAGGGCAGCACACCCAGGTCGACCGCCTTTGGCCGATGTGACGGGATCCCTTGCTCCCGGGATCCCGCCACATCGCCGCACTCGCGTGGAGAAGCGGTCCTACTGGTAGCGCCGGCCGGGCCTCGTGGAGCTGTTCTTGTTGACGACCGCGTCTCCGCCCCTGCGGCGAACCACGATGCTCTTCGCCTTCTTCTTCAACGGTGTCAGGATCCGGTCCTTCATCGCAGGCTTCCCCTTCCGGGTGCGTCGGATCGGCCCACGGCGCCGGGCCGCACCCGCGGTCGGTGGGCCGTGGTGGAGGCCGCGCCCTCCGGGGGCGCGGATCCTCCGCGCGTCGCATCCGGCGTACCCGACGACACGGCCGTCATACGTCGCTCGGCCGCGGCTTGCCTGGTGGTTCTGGAGCCCCCGGCCGGGATCGAACCGGCGACATCTCGCTTACAAGGCGAGTGCTCTGGCCAGCTGAGCTACAGGGGCCTGTGTGTCGTGGTCAGCATAGCGACTGACGTCCGGATTTCCCGCTCGGCAGGCCCCCGAGCACGGGAAACGTCAGCATCCCGACGATGACGGCTCGTCGAGGCGCGGCGATTGATGTCCGCCCGTGCCCGCTTGACCGGAATGCGTATGGCATGGGTCCCAACCGTGATCGTTCCGTCTTGGCAGCGCCCGCAAAGCCGTTTACCGTGCAGTGACACGGACGACACATCCGGCCGCCCCGCGACCGGTCCGCCGCCCGTTGGCCGGCGCGGCGCGCGCCGGTCGCTCCTTCACTCGGATCGTCCGGCACGTTCCTGCCGGTGAAAGGAAGCGCACCACCATGGCCACGGTCACCTACGCCAAGGCGTCCCGGATCTACCCGGGCACCGAGCGTCCCGCCGTCAACAAGCTCGACCTCGAGATCGGCGACGGCGAGTTCCTCGTCCTGGTCGGCCCCTCCGGTTGCGGCAAGTCCACCAGCCTGCGCATGCTCGCCGGCCTGGAGGACGTCGACGAGGGCTCGATCTACATCGACCAGCGCGACGTCACCCACCTCCCCCCGAAGGCCCGCGACATCGCGATGGTCTTCCAGAACTACGCCCTGTACCCGCACATGACGGTGTACGAGAACATGGCGTTCGCGCTGAAGCTCCGCAAGACCCCGAAGTCGGAGATCGACCGGCGGGTCAAGGAGGCGGCCGGGCTGCTCCAGCTGGAGGAGTACCTCAACCGCAAGCCGAAGGCGCTCTCCGGTGGCCAGCGCCAGCGTGTGGCGATGGGCCGCGCGATCGTCCGCGAGCCGCAGGTCTTCCTCATGGACGAGCCGCTGTCGAACCTCGACGCCAAGCTGCGGGTGCAGACCCGTACGCAGATCGCGTCGCTGCAGGCCAAGCTGGGTGTCACCACCGTCTACGTCACCCACGACCAGGTCGAGGCCATGACGATGGGCCACCGGGTCGCGGTGCTGCTCGACGGTGAGCTCCAGCAGGTGGACACGCCGCGGGCGCTCTACGACACCCCGGCCAACGTCTTCGTCGCCGGCTTCATGGGCTCCCCGGCCATGAACATCAAGACGGTGCCGCTGACCGAGAAGGGCGCCGAGTTCGCCGAGATGCACGTGCCGCTGACCCGCGAGCAGGTCGAGGCCGCCAAGGCCGAGGGCGGCGACGGCAAGGTGACCGTGGGCTTCCGTCCGGAGGACTGCGACCTCGTGAGCCCGACCGAGGGCGGCATGCCGGTCGTGGTCGAGCTGGTCGAGGACCTGGGCTCCGACGCCAACGTCTACGGCCACGCCGCGCTGGGTGGCGCGTCCGAGCGCTTCGTCGTCCGGACCGACCGCCGCACCATGCCGAACATGGGTGACACCGTGTTCGTCAAGCCGCGGGCCGACCGCACGCACGTCTTCCACGCCGCCACCGGCAAGCGCATCTGACGTACGACGGAAAGGGGCGGCCCGCCATCGGCGGACCGCCCCTTTCCGTGTCTGCGGGAGGCGTCAGTCGCCGGCGGAGCGGCGGCGGGCCACCTCGGCGAGGGTGACGGCGGCGGCCACGCTGGCGTTCAGCGACTCGACCTCGGAGACCATCGGGATGCGGACGGTCAGGTCGCAGGTCTCACCGACGAGCCGCGACAACCCGCGCCCCTCGGAGCCGACGACCACGACGAGCGGGCCGACGGCGACCTCCAGGTCGTAGAGATCGGTCTCGCCGTCGGCGTCGAGCCCCACGACCACGAAGCCCGCGTCCTGGCAGGCCTTCAGCGACCGGGTCAGGTTCGTGACCTGGGCGACGGGGACCCGCGCGGCCGCGCCGGCGCTGGTCCGCCAGGCGGTCGCGGTGATCCCGGCGGCCCTCCGCTCGGGTACGAACACGCCCTGCGCGCCGAACGCGGCGGCGGAGCGGAGCACGGCGCCCAGGTTGCGAGGGTCGGTCACCCCGTCCAGCGCCACCAGCAGCGGCGCGGGCTGTTCCACGGCGGCGGCGACCATGTCCTCGAACGGCTGGTACGCGAACGGCGGCACCTGAAGGCCCACACCCTGGTGCAGCACCCCGCCGGTCATCCGGTCCAGCTCGGCGCGGCTCACCTCGAGGATCGCGATGCCCCGGTCGGCGGCGGTGCGGACGATCTCGTTGACCCGCTCGTCGATGTCGATGCCCTGGGCGGTGTAGAGCGCCGTCGCCGGCACGTTGGCGCGCAGCGACTCGACCACCGGGTTGCGACCCACCAGCAGCTCGGGCGCGTCCCGGGGTGGGGTGAACTTGCGCCCCGGCGCGACCCGGGGCCCGCCCCGGCCGGCCTGCTTGCCGCCGCGCGGCGCCGCCTTGGCCGCGCCTCGGCCGCCGCCCTTGCCCCAGGTGGTGTCCTTGCTGCCGGGCTGACCGATCTTCGGGGCGCGCCCCTCCTCGGCCGCGGCGCGGCGCTCCTTCTCCTGCTTCCACGCGGTGCGCTGGGGCAGCTTCTCGGTGCCCGAGTACGCCTTGTGCCAGGGGCGCTCGTCCGCGGGCAGGGTACGCCCCCGACCGGCGAGGGCGTCCCGGTTCTTGCCGCCGGTGCCCTTCGAGGCGCCCGCTTTCGGGGTCACCCGCCGGCCACGGCGCTGTGAATTGCCGGCCATCAGTCCTGCTCTCCAATAGTCCAACGGGGGCCCTGGGGGGTGTCCTCGACCACCACACCGGCCTTGTTGAGCTGGTCCCGTACGGCGTCCGCGGCGGCCCAGTCCTTGCGGGCGCGGGCCTGCGCGCGCTGCTCCAGGGCCAGGGCGATCAGGGAGTCCACCACGCCGCGCAGGTCGTCCGCCCGGCCGCCACCGGTCCACGCCGGGTCGAGGGGGTCGACACCGAGGATATCCAGCATGGCGCGGACCGCGGCGAGCGCGGTGCGCAGCGTCACCTCGTCGTCGCCGGTCAGCGCGGAGTTGCCGTCGCGCACCACCTCGTGCAGGACGGCCAGCGCGGCGGAGGTGTTCAGGTCGTCGTCCATGGCGGCCACGAACGCGGGCGGCAGCTCACCGAGCTGGCCCGGGCCCACCCGCTCGACGGCCCGCTGCACGAAGCCCTCGATCCGCCGGTACGCGGTGGCCGCCTCGCGGAGCGCGTCCTCCGAGTAGTCGATGCGGGAGCGGTAGTGCGCTGCCGCGTAGTAGTAGCGCAGCTCGACGGGCCGCACCCCGAGCGAGCCGACGTATGTGAGGTCAAGGGTGTTGCCGAGCGACTTGCCCATCTTCGCGCCGCCGATGCTGAGCAGCCCGTGGTGTACCCAGTAGCGGGCGAAACCCAGGCCGGCGGCACCGGACTGGGCCAGCTCGTTCTCGTGGTGCGGGAAGATCAGGTCCAGTCCGCCGCCGTGGATGTCGAACTCGGCCCCGAGGTAGCGCCAGCACATGGCCGAGCACTCGATGTGCCAGCCGGGACGGCCCAGCCCCCACGGGGACGGCCAGTAGGCGTTGGCCGGCTCGTCCGGCTTGGCGCCCTTCCAGAGGGCGAAGTCGCGCGGGTCCCGCTTGCCCCGGTCGGGGGCGTCGCCCGCGGACTGCATGTCCTCCGGTGACTGGTTGGAGAGCGACCCGTACGCCGGCCAGGAGGCCACGTCGAAGTAGACGTCGCCGGAGCCGTCGACCGCCGGGTAGGCGTGCCCCTCGGCGATCAGCTTGCCGATCAGCTCGTGCATCTCCGGGATGTGCCCGGTGGCCCGCGGCTCGTACGTCGGCGGCAGCACGTTGAGCTGTCGGTACGAGTTCGCCAGGATCAGCTCGTTGGCGTACGCGATCGACCAGAACGGCCGCCCCTGCTCCTGCGCCTTGACGAGGATCTTGTCGTCGATGTCGGTCAGGTTGCGGATGAAGGTGACCTGGTAGCCCGCGGCCATCAGCCAGCGGCGCAGGATGTCGTAGTTGACCCCGGAACGAAGGTGACCGATGTGCGGCGGGGCCTGGAGGGTGAGACCACACAGGTAGACCCCCACCTTGCCGGCTTCCCGCGGGACGAAGTCCCGCACCGTTCGGGTGGCGGTGTCATACAGGCGTAGCGTCACCGTACAAGGGTAGCCGTCCGCACATTTCCGGGTCGGCCGGTGGCGCGTCGTACGCTCCCTGCCATGGACACGGCGGCACGGCCCGGCGGCGGCTCTGCGGCCGCCGATCCCGGGGGAAACCCGGCGGCCCGGCCTCCGCGCGCGGCCGGCGCGGCACGCACGGGCGGCCCGCCCCGACGCGCGACCTCGGCGGAGGGCGACCCGCGCGGGGGCCGGGCGGCCCGGCTCGCCGCCTCGCCGCCGGAGGACGACCGGCCCGGCGACCCCGCGGCCCGGCTCGCGGCCTCGGCCGAGGGCGACCGGGCGCGCGCCGCGGGTGCGGAGATCGACGGTGGCGGAGGCGGGCGGCCCGGCGAAAGCTCCCAGACGCTGGACCGGGGGCTTCGGCTGCTGCACCTGGTCGCCGACGCGCCCAACGGGCTCACCGTCACCGAGGCGGCCAACCGCCTGGGCATCGGCCGGGCCGCGGTCTACCGGCTGGCCGGCCCGCTGACCGGCCACGGCATGCTCCGTCGCGACGAGGCCGGGCGGCTGCGGCTGGGCGCCGGCGTGCTGCACCTCGCGCGGCGAGCCCAACCCCTGCTCGCCGAGGGAGCGCTCCCGGCCCTGCGACGCCTCGCCGAGCAGGCCGGCGCCACCGCGCACCTCACCGTCGTGGAGGGCGGCGAGGGGGTGGCCCTGGCCGTGGTCGAGCCGAGCTGGACGTCGTACCACGTCGCCTACCGCACCGGGGCGCGCCACCCGCTGGACCGGGGGGCTGCCGGTCGGGCCATCCTGGCCGGCCGAGCCGGCTCCGCCGAGCCGGTGAGCAGCAGCGGAGAGCTTCAGGCCGGGGCGTACGGGGTGGCGGCCCCGGTGCTCGGCGTACCCGGCCTCGAGGCGAGCGTGGGCGTCGTCGCGCTCGCGCCGCTGAACGTCGAGACGGTCGCCGCCCAGGTACGCGCCGCCGCGACCGCCATCGCCGCAGCCCTCGGCTGACCCGCCCCGCCCCGGCGCGGCCCGGAACGACGCGGCCGACGCGGCCGGTGCTTGATCGACACCATTCCGGCGATGTGGCGCTATCGACGACGCCGTGACCCCGCCATATCGCCGATCTGGTGTTGATCACATAGCACGACCCGGACGGATCGGTCCGGTTGTCCACAGGGAGCCGTCGCGGGACCGCCGGTCGCCGTCCACAGGGGTGCCGAGGACTGCCCGCCGACCCCGATGGTGGACGTATGCCTCCTCACCCGGCCCGACCCGCTTCCCTCGCGTGGCAGGTCTTCCGCGGCTCCTGCGCCGTCCGCCAGGGCCTGCTCACCCGGCACCAGCTTCGTGGCGCCTCCTGGGTCCGGCTGCTGCACGACGTCTACGCGGACGCCCGCCTCGACCGTGACCACCGGCTCACCTGCGAGGCCGCCCTGCTCCGGTTGCCGCCCGGGGCGACCATCGCCGGCCCGTCCGCCGCCTACCTGCACGGCGTGGAGCACGCGGCCTCATTCACCAACGACGTGCATGTCCTCGTACCGAAGGCCGCCCGCGTCGACTCCCATCGCGGCATCCGGGTGCACGTGGCCGACATGTCGGGTTCGTTGGCCCCTGCCGTCGCTGACCTGTCGGCGGGGCGAGCGTCGAAGGTCCTGGACACCGGTCGGGATCGGTGTGAGGGTGCCCCGCCTCTGGCTCCTGCTCACCCAGCAGGCCCGGTGGTCGGGCCACGTTCCGCTCGGCGCATTCCCAGGTCGGACCCGACCACGACGGCCTGGGAGACGGCCGTCTGGCTGGAACCCGTCCGGGCGGTCGGCATCGTGGACGCCCTCCTCGGTCGCGGTCTGGTCGACGCCGGCGCGCTGACGGAGATCGCCGACCGTCGGATCGAGCGGCCGGGCGGGCGGCGGGCGCGGTGGGTCTTCGACCTGGCCGATCCCGCCGCGCAGTCACCGCCCGAGTCGCACCTGCGGGTCCGGCTGGTGCTGGCCGGGCTGCCCCGGCCGGTCGCGCGACACCCCGTGCGTCTGCCCACCGGCCTGGTGCTGCATCCCGACCTGGCGTGGCCGCGATATCGGGTCGCGGTCGAGTACGACGGGGTGTGGCACGCGGACGCGGATCAACTGCAGCGTGATCGGCGGCGCCTCAACCAGCTCGTGGGCGAGGGCTGGCTCGTGCTCCACGTGACCGGCCGCCGCCTTCAGCAGGACTTCCCCGGCATCGTCCGTGAGGTGTCGGCCGCCCTCTACGCCCGCGGGTGGCGTTCTCGGCCCGGTCGACAGACCGGCGTCCGCCTCGCGAGTTGATCCACTCCATTCCGGCGAGGTGGCGGTCTCTGAGCCTCCCGGACACCGCCATTCCGCTGATCTGGCAGGCACCGGCGCCGAGAACGGGTCCGGGCCCGGCCGAGGATCGACCGGGCCCGGGCAGGGTGTGCGTTACGGGCGGGCGTTGGGCTTGAGCGGGGTCTTCACGGCCGCGTACGCGTCCACGATCCCGTAGCCGTAGAAGCCGTTGAAGTTGAGCCCGCCGGCGCAGTACGCGTCGAAGGTCTCGTCCCGCCCCTCGTTGCGGTACTGCTGGAGCCGCGGCTCCGGGCAGGCGTGCTCGGCCGCGGTCCGGTAGAGGTGCTGCTCGACGAGGTCGGGCGACATGCCGAACCCGCCACGGCGCTCGGCCTTGCCGTACCGGCTGACGATCAGCGCGGCGACGCCGGCGGCGTGCGGGGACGCCATCGAGGTGCCCTGGAGGTACGTGTAGTACCCGCACTCACCGTTGCGCTTGCACTGCTTGAAGACCTCGTTCGCGACCCGGGGGTCGATGTTGCCGTTCTCGTCCACCCGGGGGTCCGGGATGTCGGCCGAGATCGGCTCCTCCTGGAGCACCTTCTTCGGGTACGTCGAGAGGATCATGTTGTCGGGGAGCCGGTAGGTGTCGGTGCCGAACCCGTCCCGGAACCAGCCACCGGGAGCGGCGAGCGAGACCTGCTCGGTCCCGTAGTTCGAGTAGTCGGCCTTCTTGCCGGACGGGCCGACCGACGACACGGCGATCACGTTCGGGCCCTCGGTGGGCAGGTTCCAGCAGCTCTCGTTGTCGATCGGCCGGGGGTACGCGGGCGCGCCGTAGTCCGGGCTCGTCGTGTCGACCCGGGGGCTGCCCAGGTCGTCGTTCTCGTTGCCGAGAGCGGCGACCAGCGTGACGCCCCGGTCGTGGGCGAACGTGAGCGCCCGCTTCATCGCCTTGATGATCGCCCGCTGCTCGGCCTGGTCCTCCGCGGAGTCGGCCGGGTTGGCGGTGCAGTTGTAGAGCCACGGGTCGACGTAGAAGGACATGTTCACCACGTCGAGGCCGGCCTTGCCGGCGTAGAGGAGGGCGTTGACCACCGGGTCGAGGAAGAAGTACCCGGAGTCCTGTCCACCCTTCAGCTCCACCAGCGAGACGTTCGGGGCGACGCCGGAGACGCCGAAGCCGTTGGCCGCCGCGCCGATGGTCCCCGCGACGTGGGTGCCGTGCCCGCCGTCGTCGGTGCCGACCCGGTCGAGGCAGCTGGGCACCTCGCAGGGACCGTCGACGTCCACGAGGTCGGGCGCGAAGTTGCGCGACAGCGACCAGTTGAAGTTCGGGGCGATGTCGGGGTTGCTGGCGTCCACACCGGTGTCCAGGACGCCGACGGTGACCCGTCGGTCACCCGCCTCGACGGTGCGCGCCCGGTCGGCCCGGATCATCTCCAGGCCCCAGAGCCGGTCGTCCAGCGGGTCGAGTTTTGCGGCGTGCGGTTTGCCGGAGCTCTTCTTCGCCGCCGCGGTCAGCAGGTGCTCCTGCTCGACCCGGTCGAGCTTCGGCTTGCGACCGATGGCCTTCTGCTCGGCCGCGCCGATCAGCGCGGTCGCGGCGGTCGCCTTCGCGGCGAAGTCCGCGCGGTCGCTCGTCACCTGGAACATCCCGACCTCGTCGGTCCGGGAGACGACGGTGCCGCCGGCCGCCCGGATGGCCGCGATGGCCGCGTCCGCGCCGACGCCGTCCTCCGCGACCACGGTGAACGTCCGGGAGCTGGCCGGAGCGGCGCCGGCGGGCACCCCCAGACCGGTCACCGTGAGTGCCAGCGCGGTCGCGGTGGCGACGGTGCCGGCGGTGAAGCGCTTGCTCACCACATCGAATCCTTCCGTTCCGCAGATGTGCCAGCCATCACATCGCACGGACGGGAATTCCGCCAGTCGAGCCCGTACCGGAACGAACCGCCTGGACAGGCGCGCGGACCGGCGCCCGGATCTATCGGTCAGCGGCCGAGGCTCGCCAGTACGGCGGGCAGATCCGCCACAGTGGTCAGTTCGGCGTCCGGCACGACGCCGGGCGGGCGGGGCAGGCCGAGGCGGTTGAGCCACACGGCCCGCAACCCGGCACGCTGCGGGCCCACCACGTCGTGGGCGAGCGAGTCGCCCACGTAGACCACGTGCGGGGCGGGGACGCCGGCGGCCTCGACCACCGCCGCGTAGAACTCCGGCGCGGGCTTCTTCGGCAGGCCGCCCTCGTGCGCGTACAGCTCGAAGGCGAACTCACCGGCGAGCCCGCACCGTTCGGCGCGGCTGTTGCCGTTCGTGGCGAAGCCCAGCGTCCACCGCTCCCGCAGGGCCGCGAGCGCCGGCAGCACGTCCGGGTACGGGCGGGTGAGCGCGAACCGCCGGGCGAAGAAGAGCGCGGCAATGTCGTCCAGGTGCGCGTCCAGCCCGGCGCGGGCCAGGGAGCGGGCCAGCGCCGCCCGCCGGATCTCCATGACGGGCGCCGCGCTCAGCGCGCCGAAGACCGCGGCCCAGTCGGACTCCAGGTCCGCGAGGGACACCCCGGCCGCCGCCGGGGTGAGCCGCCGCATCTCCTCCAGTACGGCCACCAGCCCGCCCGTCACCGCCGGGCGCAAATCGAGCAGGGTCTCGTCGGCGTCGAAGACCACGGTCGTCAGCACGCGCCCAGGATGTCACCGCTCCCCGGCAAGCGCGGGCTCGGGCGCCGCGTCGATCGGCCGCCGCGTCCCGCGCAGCTCGTCGAGGCGTACGAGGGCGACGCCGGCAAGGATCAGCAGGCCGCCGAGCATCTGCACCACGGTCGGCAGCTCGCCGAGCACCAGCCAGGCGATCAGGACGGCGAACATGACCTCGGTCAGCCCCACGAAGGACGACAGACGGGGGCCGAGGAGCCGCGCGCCGGCGATCCCGGCCATGTACGCCACGGCGGCCGCGATGAGGGACAGGCCGGCGATCGGCAGCAACCAGCTGGTCTCCTGCCCCGCGAAGGTCACCTCGCCGTACGTGGCGTGCAGCGGCAGCACCCCGACCGCTCCGAGCGCGGCGAGCGCGACGGCGCCCACGCCCATCCCACCGCTGGCCAGCACCACCGAGGGCAGTTCCTCGTCGACACGGCCGGCGAGCACGTAGTAGCCGGCCAGCCCGATCGCGGCGCCCAGCCCCCAGAGCACGCCCAGCGGGTCGAGCCGGCCGGCACCCGTGAGGTCGAGCACGAAGACCAGCCCGGCCAGCGCCGCCACGGAGCCCGCCACGGTGAGGCGCTTGGGGCGCTGCCCGTGGACCAGCCACGTCCAGACCACGACCAGGATGATCCCGAGGTACTCCAGCAGCAGCGCGACGCCGACCGGCAGGTACCGCACCGCGTTGAAGAAGCAGACCTGGGCCAGCGCCACGCCGAGCAGGCCGAAGACGCCCACCACGCCGAGGTTGCGTCGCAGCACGTGCGTACGGCCGCGCAGGGCCAGCGCCGCCGGCACCGCGAGCACCAGCGCGGCGATCCCGACCCGGGCGATCACGGCGGACGGGGCCGACCAGCCGGCCTCGATCAGTGACCGCGCGAAGGTGCCCGAGGTGGCGAACGTGAGGGCGGAGGCCACGGCGAGACCGAGGCCGACCCCCGCGCCGGGTGACTTCTGCATCGGGCGCTCCTTGGCAGTTGGCGGCAGTCATGGGCAAACTATTGCTATGCCGATGACGCTAGGCGGCCACCCGACAGGAGTCAAGTTGCTTTTTGCCCATGACACCGAATGTTCGCTGACCGCCGCCGCGGCGCTCGTCAACACGGGCGGCAGCGACGGCGAGGGGCTTCCCGACGTCGCCGCCCTCGACGCGTTCTACGCGACCCACGCCTACACCGGTCGGCACGAGCACACGGAGGCGGAACTCGCCTCCGTCCGCGCCCTGCGGCCGCGCCTCCGCCGGATCTGGGACGCGGACATCGACGAGGTCGTCGCCATCGTCAACGGGCTCCTCCGCGAGAACGACGCCCAGCCACAACTGATCACGCACGACGACGAGCCGTACCACTTCCACGCCGTACCCCGGGACGCGCCGCTCGCGACCCGCATGGCGGTCGAGGCGGCGATGGCGTTCGCCGACCTGATCCGCAACGGGGAGACCAGCCGGCTGCGCACCTGCGCCCACCCCGACTGCGACAACGTGCTCGTGGACCTTTCCAAGAACCGGTCCCGCCGGTTCTGCGAGGCGGGCTGCGGCAACCGCGCGGCCGTCACCGCGTACCGGGCCCGCAAGGCGGCCTCCCGCGGCTGACCGCCGTGAGCGAACACGGCGCAACCTCCGCGCCGGGCCCGCCGGATCCCTGCCGTCCCGCACCGCCGCGCAGCAACCGCGACACGTCCGCTGGCCGAATCAGCTCCTGCCCCGAACACGCAGTCCAGGTAGGCCAGTTCGGTGCCGTCGGGAAGCGTCGCCCCGACCGAGGACCGGGGCCGGTCCAGCACGGCGCGCGGGACCGGCCGGATCCGGCCGGCGACCTGGGCTCGCTCTGGCCACCCTGCCAGACGCCCTGCCGGGCGCTCGAGCGAGTCTCCGGCGTCTCCTGGCCCGGCCCTGGCCCGCCCCTGTCGAGTTGCCCCAGTTCTGGGGCGACACGATCCGGCGCGGCGCGGACGCCCGGCGGGCGAGCAGGCTCCAGCTTGATCGACTCCAGATCGCCGATGTGGCGGGGTTGCGGTGGGTGTCATACCGCCACCTCGCCGATCCGGCGCGGATCATGCCGGACCGGTCGGGCTGATCGGCCTCCCGTCGCGTCGGGCGCCGGCCAGACCGCGCCGGGTCCCGGCCGCTCGCCGGGCTGCTGCCCGCCACCACCGAACCGCCGGCACGCAGGCGGCCGAGGCGCCGCCACTGCCGCCTATCCCGTCCGGACGAGCTGAGCGGAGGGACCGCAGTCGAGCGGTCTGGCGTCGGGGCGCGCGCCGGGGCTCTGGCCTCGTCACATCGTGGCCCCCGGCGGATTGCCCCGGTCAAACCGTCGTCGCGACCGGCCTGGCCCGGTCAAACCGTCGTCGCGACCGGCCTGGCCCGGTCACACCGTCGTCGCGGCCGGCCTGGCCCGGTCAAACCGTCGTCGCGGCCGGCTGGCCCGGTCAAACCGTCGTCGCGACCGACTGGCCCTGGTCACATCGCGCCGCGCGGGCGATATGGGCCCGCCGCCACGTGCCCCACATTTGGGGCAGCTCGACAGCGACCACCAAGCAATCCCCGCCGCGCCACGTCGACCCTCGGTCCGAGCGCGAACCGGCCGCCGAGGGCGACGGCGCACGCCGGCTAACGACCACCAAGCACTCCCCGCCGCGCCACGTCGATCCCCGGTCCCCGAGCGCGAACCGGCCGCAGGGCCTCGGCACACGTCTGCTCAGGGATGGGTCATCCGGAGCAGGTCGAGCGCCTCGTCGAGCTGGCTCTCGCTGAGCGTGCCCGACGCCACGTGCCCCCGGGAGATCACCACCTCGCGGATCGAGACCTGCCGGGCCAGCGCCTCCTTGGCGATCGAGGCGGCCTCGTCGTACCCGAGATAGCGGTTGAGCGGGGTGACGATCGACGGCGAGCCCTCGGCGTACGCCAGACAGACCTCGGCGTCCGCGACCAGCCCGACCACCAGGCGGTCGGCGAAGAGCCGGCTCGACGCGGCCAGCAGCTTGATGGACTCCAGCAGGTTGCGGCCCATCACGGGGAGCATCACGTTCAGCTCGAAGTCGCCCTGGGTGCCCGCGAACGCGACGGCGGCGTCGTTGCCGATCACCTGGGCGCAGACCTGCCGCATCGCCTCGGCGATCACCGGGTTCACCTTGCCGGGCATGATCGACGAACCGGGCTGGAGGTCGGGGATGCGCAGCTCGCGCAGGCCGGCCCGGGGGCCCGAGCCCATCCAGCGGATGTCGTTGGCGATCTTGTAGAGGCCGACGGCGATCGTGCGGAGCTGGCCCGAGGTCTCGACGAGGGCGTCCCGGGCGCCCTGCCCCTCGAAGTGGTTACGTGCCTCGGTGAGCGGCAGGCCGGTCGACTCGCGGAGCTTGCCGATCACGGCGGCCGCGAAGCCGAGCGGGGTGTTGATGCCGGTGCCCACCGCGGTGCCGCCCAGCGGCAGCTCGGCGAGCCGGGGCAGCGACGCCTCCAGCCGCTCGATGCCGTAGCGGACCTGCGCCGCGTACCCGCCGAACTCCTGCCCGAGGGTCACCGGGGTCGCGTCCATGAGGTGCGTACGCCCGGCCTTGACGACCGTCTCGAACTCGGCCGCCTTCTCCTCCAGCGCCCCGGCCAGGTGCTTCAGGGAGGGGATCAGATCCTCGACGACGAACTGGGTCGCCGCCAGGTGGATCGACGTCGGGAAGACGTCGTTGCTGGACTGCGAGGCGTTCACGTGGTCGTTCGGGTGCACGTCGCGGCCCAGCTCGCGGCTCGCCAGCGTGGCGATCACCTCGTTGGTGTTCATGTTGGACGAGGTGCCCGAGCCGGTCTGGAAGACGTCGATGGGGAACTGGTCGTCGTAGCCGCCGTCGGCCACGTGCGCCGCCGCCGCGGTGATCGCCGACGCCACGTCGGCGTCGATCACCCCCAGCTCACCGTTGATCTGCGCCGCGGCGCCCTTGATCTGGGCCAGCGCCTTGATCTGCGCCGGCTCGATGCCCCGGCCGGAGATCGGGAAGTTCTGCACGGCACGTTGGGTCTGCGCCCGCCACAGCGCCTCGCTGGGCACCTCCACCTCGCCCATGGAGTCGCGTTCGATGCGGTAACCCGTCGCCTCTGGAGTCGTCACGCGTACCATCCTGCCGCGCCCCGCCAGGACGTGCAGATGATCGCGGACACACCCGGTCAGTCCAGCTCGGCGAGGAGCCGCTCCACCTCGTACCGCTCGGGCGCCTCGATCTTGCGGTAGAGGGCCAGCGCCCGCGCCCAGTGGGCGCGCGCGGCGGCCGGGTCGGTGCCGCGCAGGCAGCGGGCGATTCCGTCCAACGCCCGGGCCTGCTCGGCACGGGCGTCCAGTCGAACCGCATCGGCCAGCACCCGGCGATGCAGGTCCAACGCGGCGCCGGCGTCGCCGGCGTCCCGCAGCGCCCGCGCCAGCAGGTTCCGGGAGGCACACTGCCCGAGGCGGTCGCCGGCGTCGCTCATCGCCACGAGCGCCTCCCGGTGCAGCGCCATGGCCGCCTCCGGGTCGCCGCCCGCCCGCTCGAAAACACCGAGCTCGTTGAGCAGCTCGCCGACGCCGTACCGGTTGCCGAGCCGGCGCTTGATGGCGAGCGCTGCCCGGAGCCGCCGGAGCGCCGGCTCACCGTGGCCCATCCTGGCCCGGGCGGCCCCGACATGGCCCATCGCCATGGCCGCGTCGTACAGGCTGCCGGCCGACCGCGCCGACAACAGCTGCTTACGGGACACCGCCAGCGCCTCGGCGAGCCGCCCGGCGCCGAGGAGGATGGCCGCCTGGTTGCCGAGGATGGAGACGACGGCGCCGTCGTCGTCCTCGGGACGGAGAAGATCCATCGCGTCGCGCAGGTGCCGCAACGCGGTCGCGACGTTGCCGCGGAGCGCGTGGACGATTGCCACGTTCCGGTGCGTCGCCGCCTGTCCCACCCTGTCCCCGAGCCGGCTGCGCAGCCTGAGGGCGATCTCCATCGAGGCGATCGCCTCGCCGTAGCGGGCCCGGCGGTGGTACCCGGAGGCGAGATAGTTGTGCATGGCGGCGACCGCCGCGTCGTCACCCAGACGCTCGGCTGCCCGGAGCCCGATCGAGTGCGCTTCGATCAGGTCGTCGAGGTGACCGTGCGCATACCAGTAGCTCCACCCGGCGTGGGCGAGCTGCCAGCAGTAGATCTCCCACCCGGTCGCCTCCGCCAGGCGGATCATCGCGATCAGGAGCAGTCGGTCCGCGTCGAGCCATTCAACGTCCGGCGGCGTTCCCGCCTCCGTGAGGTCGGGCCGGGCCACCGGAGGCAGCGACAACGGCGCCCGGCTGGCCGAGCGGTTGATCCGGCGGCCGGCGGCCACGACCAGATGCAGGTGGACGTTCAGCAGCCGCTCCACGGCCGCCGACCGCTCGGCGTTCGACGTCACCTCCGCCGTCAACCGCCGCGCGTAGTCGCGCACCAGGTCGTGGAAGCGGAACCGCCCCGGGTCGGTCTCGTCCAACAGGTGGGCGTCCACCAGTTCGTCGAGAAGGTGCTCGGCGTCCGCCAACGGCAGGTCGGCCAGCGCCGCGGCGGCCCGGGCGTCGATCGTCGTTCCCGGGTGGAGACCGAGCATCCGGAACATCCGCTGGGCAGCAGGGGTGACCTGCGCGTACGACAGGGCGAACGCCTGCCCCACGGAGCGGTCGCCGGCCACCAGCTCGGTGAGGGCGTCCCGGCCGTCGGTGAGGCGCGCGGCCAGGTCGGCGATGCGCCAGCGGGGGCGGTGCGCGAGCCGCGCGGCGGCCAGCCGGATGGCCAACGGCAGGTATCCGCACCCGCGTACCACCTCGGCAGCGGCCTCCGGCTCGGCCGCCACCCGCTCCCGGCCGACGATCAGGGCGAGAAGGTCGATGCCCTCCTCCGGGTCGAGTACCGCGAGCGACGACGGCCGGCCCTCGTCCAGCCCCGTCAACCGGCGCCTGCTGGTGATCAGGGTGAGCGTGCCCCGCCCGCTCGGCAGCAGTGGCGCCACCTGGGCGGCGCTCGCCGCGTTGTCGAGCACCACCACGGCCCGCCGGTCGGCCAGCTCGCTGCGCCAGAGAGCCGCCCGCTCGTCGGCGTCGGCGGGAACCCGCTCGCCGGGCACGCCGAGCTGACGCAGCAGCGCGGCGAGCGCGGCGGCCGGGGCCACCGGCTCCCGCTCGCTGTGCCCGTGCAGGTCGACGAAGAGCTGCGCGTCGGGATAACGGTCGGCCAACGCGGTGGCGAGATGGATGGCCAGGGTCGTCTTCCCGCTGCCCGCCATGCCGTCGATGAGCTGGACGCGCGTGCGGTCCTCGTCGATCTCCTTGATCAGCCGCGCGAGGGTGTCCTGGCGGCCGGTGAAGTCCTGGATCGCCCGGGGCAGGGCACGGACCGGCACGGCCGGGCGGCGCTCCGGGCCGGTCAGCGCCAGGTCACCGGCGAGCACACGCTGGTGCAGCTCCTGCAGCGCGGCGCCCGGCTCGATGCCCAGCTCCTCGGCGTAGAGCCGCCGCCCGTCCCGGTAGACGGCGAGCGCGTCCGCCTGCCGGCCGACCGCGGAGAGGGCGAGCATGAGGTGACCACGCAGCCGCTCGCGCAGCGGATGCCGGTCGACGGCCTCGGTCAGCTCGTCGATCAGCCCGGCCGCCTGGCCGAGGCGCAGCTCGACGTCCACGCACTCCTCGAGCGCGGCGAGCCGCTGCTCGTCGAGCGCCTGCGCCCGCCGCCGGATGCTCCGGCTGGGTATCCCGGCGAGCGCCGGCCCGCGCCAGTGCCGGAGGGCGGCCCGGAAGTGGCGGCGCGCCTCGGCGAGCCGGCCGACGCCGACCGCGGCCCGCGCGGCCTCGACGGCGCTCGTGAACAGGTCGGCGTCCAGCTCGCCGGGCGCGGTCCGGACGCCGTAGCCCACGGGATCGGTGACGATGGCCTCGGACGGCACGCCGAGTTGGGTGAGCCGGCGCCGGAGGCGGGACACGCACGTCTGCACCTGGGCCCGGGCGGTGGCCGGCGGCTCGTCCTCCCAGATCGCGTCGACCAGGTCCTCCACGGGCACGACCTGGCCGACGCGCAGCAGCAGCATGGCGAGCACGGTGCGGTCGCGACCCGCGGTGACGGTGGCCTCGCCATCGCCGACCCGCAGGGGCCCCAGGATCCCGAACCGCATTCCCGCCCCCGTACGAACCGACGCAACCGTCGCAGGGTAGCCGGGCCCTGACCAGCCACCTCCGTCCGGTGATAGCGATGTGAGAGCGGATCGGCAGCGGGCCGGCCCACACTCCTTGCGGGGTGTCAGCGATGGCATCTGACGGGGGCGGTGCGCCCGCCCGTACCCCCCAGGGGCGGGCGCACCGACGTCGGACCCGACGAGCGTCCTGAGTCCCGCCGCTTCATGGTCACCCGGACCGCGAGATCAGCCGAAAGTCTGGCGCGGTAGCGGCATTTACAGACTTAAGATCATGCGCTCGTCACCACTCCCCTCGGAGGATCTACCTTGCACCAACACGGGGACTCCCCCGGCGTGCCCACAGCACGCCGTCTGCGTATCCGGCGTCGGCTCTGCACCGCCGGTCTCGCCACCCTGCTCGCCGCCACCGCAGCGGTGACCGTCGCGCCCCAGCCCGCCGCCGCCGGCCCGCTCCGGTGGGTCCTGCCATCGAGCGTGAGCTACACGGACGACCGACAGCCCGATACCGCCTTCCCCACCACCGGCGGAGACGTACCGGTGGGCACCTGGGAGTCGGACGGAGCGAAGCACACCTCGCGGGCCTACTTCACCTTCGACCTCACCCCCTACCGCGGTAAGCAGATCCTCCGCGCCGAGCTCCAGACCGGGGAGTCGTCAGTCGGCGACTGCACCAAGCCCCGTGAACTGGAACTGTGGCGGACCGACACGCCGGCCGACGCGCCCACGTGGAACAGCGCACCCACCGCGCGCGAGAAGGTCGGCGACATCGGGGCGACGGCACCCTGCCCGGCCAGCTACCTGGAGCTACTGATCACGCAGGCCGTGCAGCAGGCGGTCACGGATGGGCGGGGCTCGCTCACCCTGATGGCGAGGATCACGGGCGACCACGAGGCGAGCAAGCACCACGGCCGGCGGATGAAGAAGCCGGGCGTCTCGCTCGAGGCGAACGCCGCTCCCGACGTCCCGGTCACGCTCACCGTGGCCGGCCGCGCCTGCGTCGACGGGCGGCGGATCGGCACGACCGCTCCGGTCCTCGCCACCGAGGTGACCGACCCGGACAAGGTCGACTCGTACGCCGGTGACCTGGTGAAGGCGACCTTCGCCTGGTGGCCCGTGGACCGGCCGACCGAACGCACCGAGTGGACGTCCTACTCGGAGCAGTACGCGCCGGCGCGCTTCCAGTACACGGTGCCCGATGGCGCGATGGTCACCGGTCAGACGTACGCCTTCGCGGTGCGCGCCGCCGACCGGTGGGCCACCTCCGACTGGTCCGCCGAGTGCCGGTTCACGGTGGACACGGTCAGCCCGCCGGCGCCCACGGTCTCCTCCGCCGTCTATCCGGCCGGTTGGAGCTCTCCCGGCCACGGCGGCCCGGGCATGGCCGGCGAGTTCACCTTCACCAGCGTCGCCGACGACCTGGCTGGCTACCGGTACGGCCCGACCGGCGCCACCCAGTACGTGGACGCGGACGCGTCCGGTTCGGCGACTATCAACTACACACCCGAGCGTTACGGCCTCAACAGGCTCTATGTGCAGGCGGTCGACCGAACGGGAAACCAGTCGGCGGCGACCATCTACGAGTTCAACGTCCGCAACACTGCGCCCACCGTGGTCGACGGTGACCCCGACGCGGCGCCGGGCCAGCCGCGCGGCTTCACCTTCACCCCGAACATGGCCGACGTAGTGGAGTACGTCTACCGACTCGACGCCGGCACGGAGAAGACCGTGGCGGCTGCGGCCGACGGCACCGCCACGGCGACCGTGACCCCCGTGGCCGGGCGCAACACACTGCACGTCCGCAGCCGTACGCGGGACGGGGTGTTGTCGGGGGACGCCAACTACGGGTTCCACGTGAGCGGCGCACCGGCCGTCAGCTCTGAGCAGTGGCCGCTCGACGGGAGCGCGGGCGCGCCCGCCGGCACGGCGGGCACCTTCGTGCTGAGGCCGAGGATGCCGGACGCCGTCGAGTACGTCTACGTCTTCGACTACGGCGAGCCGCAGACGGTGCCCGCTGGCCCGGAGGGAGTCGCGACGATCCCGTTCACACCCCGCGACGCCGGACGCCACACGCTCGACGTGTTCAGCCGGAGCAGCGACGGGACCGAGTCGGAGACGGCGTACCTGTCGTTCGAGGTGGCCTCCGTCGCCCCGACCGTGTACTCCGAGGTGTATCGGCAGAACCTGACCGGTGGTGGGCCGGGGGTGCAGGGAAGCTTCACCTTCACGCCGCACCCGGGCACCGCCGCCGTCACGTCGTACGTCTACGAGTTCCGGGGCGAGCCCGAGCGGACCGTGACGGCGGGGGCGGACGGCATCGCGACGATCGAGTGGACCCCACGGGAGTTCGACAGCGAGTGGGGCGGCTGGAACGAGCTTCGGGTGCGGGCGCGGACGGCCACCGGGCAGACCACGGACGCCCAGTACTACGCGTTCCAGGTCGACCCGAAGGATCCGCTGGTCACCTCGGAGGTCTTCGGCTGGCAGGGTGGGGCGGTCGTCGGTCAGACGGGTGAGTTCCTGTTCACCGCGCAACTGGCCGGCAGCACCGAGTTCGTCTATTCCGTCGACGGGGGCGCGGATCGTACGGTTCCGGCCGGCGCGGACGGTACCGCCCGGGTGAGCTGGACCGCGGACGCGCCGTACAGCCACAGCATCACCGTGAAGAGCCGCACCGCGACGGGCACGGTCTCCGGGGCCGCCTACTACAACATCTGGATCGACCCGAGCTGACCGAGGACGCAGGAGGGGCGCCGGGCTCGTGCCCGGCGCCCCTTTCGCGTACGTGGTGGGTCAGCGGCGGCCGATGGTGAGCACCGGCTTCGTGACCTCGGCGAAGAAGTCGTTGCCCTTGTCGTCGACCACGGTGAAGGCGGGGAAATCCTCCACCTCGATCTTCCAGACCGCCTCCATGCCGAGTTCCGGGTATTCGAGGACCTCGACGTGCTTGATGCAGTCCTGGGCGAGCCGGGCGGCCGGGCCGCCGATCGAGCCGAGGTAGAAGCCGCCGTACTGCTGGCAGGCGCGCGTGACCTGGGCGGAGCGGTTCCCCTTGGCGAGCATCACGTACGAGCCGCCGGCGGCCTGGAACTTCTCGACGTACGCGTCCATCCGCCCCGCGGTGGTGGGGCCGAAGGAGCCGGAGGCGTAGCCCTCGGGGGTCTTGGCCGGGCCCGCGTAGTAGACGGCGTGGTCGCGCAGGTACTGCGGCATCGGCTCGCCGGCGTCGAGCCGCTCGGCGATCTTCGCGTGGGCGATGTCGCGGGCCACCACGAGCGGGCCGCTCAGCGACAGCCGGGTCTTCACCGGGTACTTGGCGAGTTCGGCGCGGATCTCGTCCATCGGCCGGTTCAGGTCGACGCGCACGACCTCGGAGCTGTCGAGGTGCGCCTCGGTGACGTCCGGCAGGTAGCGGGCGGGGTCGGTTTCGAGTCGTTCCAGCCACACGCCCGACGGGGTGATCTTCGCGATTGCCTGCCGGTCGGCGGAGCAGGAGACGGCGATCGCCACCGGGCAGGAGGCGCCGTGGCGGGGCAGCCGGACCACGCGGACGTCGTGGCAGAAGTAGCGGCCGCCGAACTGCGCCCCGATGCCGAAGTTGCGGGTCAGCTCCAGCACCTCGGCCTCCAGCTCCAGGTCGCGGAAGCCGTGCGCGCTCATGGAGCCGGAGGTGGGCAGCGCGTCGAGGTACTTGGCGCTGGCGTACTTGGCGGTCTTCAGGGCGTACTCGGCCGACGTGCCGCCGATGACGATGGCCAGGTGGTACGGGGGGCAGGCCGAGGTGCCGATGAGCCGCAGCTTCTCCTCGAGGAACTGCATCATCCGTGTGGGGTTCAGCAGCGCCTTGGTCTCCTGGTAGAGGAACGACTTGTTGGCCGAACCCCCGCCCTTGGCCATGAAGAGGAACTTGTACGCGTCCGGATGGCCGTCCGGGTCCTCCGCGTAGATCTCCACCTGCGCGGGCAGGTTGCTGCCCGTGTTGCGCTCCTCCCACATGGTCAGCGGGGCGAGTTGAGAGTAGCGCAGGTTCAGCCGGGTGTACGCCTGCCACACGCCGCGGGAGACGGCCTCCGCGTCGGCGCCGTCGGTGAGGACGTGCCGGCCGCGTTTGCCCATCACGATCGCGGTGCCGGTGTCCTGGCACATGGGCAGCACGCCGCCGGCGGCGATGTTGGCGTTGCGCAGCAGGTCCAGTGCGACGAAGCGGTCGTTGGGCGAGGCCGCCGGATCGTCGATGATGGAGCGGAGCTGGGCCAGGTGGGCGGGGCGCAGGAAGTGGGCGATGTCGTGCATCGCCTCGGCGGTCAGCGCGGTGATCGCGGCCGGCTCCACGGTGAGGAAGCGGCGGCCACCGGGGCCGTGCACGACGTCGACGCCCTCGTCGGTGACCAGGCGGTACTCCGTCTGGTCGGGGCCGGTCGGCAGCAGGGGGGCGTACGAGAAGGCGGCGGCACTGCTCATGAGCGGAAAGCCTAGGGCAGACCGGTCGATCATTCCCACCCGCCGGGTGCCCCCTGGGACGCCGCTCTCACCGGGCCTGGTCAGCCGTCCTTGCCGGCCGGCTCCGGGCACAGCTCGCGCTTGGGTCCGCACGGGTCGCCGGCACCGGGGGTGGACGGCGTGCCGCCGGGGCCCGGGCCGGGGACGCCGCCATCCCCGGGCCGGCCGGTGGGAGCGACCGCCGCGCCACCGAAGCGGACGTACGCAATCTCGCGCCCCTCGCCGATGATCATCCCGTTCGGGCCGACGGCGAGCGCGTTCGCCGACGTCCGCAGCAGCGCGAGTTCCCGGCCGGTGCGTGGGTCGAGGGCGGCCAGTCGGGACGGCTTCTCGTCGGCGACCACGGCCGCGTACGGGGTGAGGACGGCGCCCGCCTTCGCTCCGGCCGGGCGGGTCCACAGCGCCCGCTCGGCGGTCAGCGCCCGGGCGACGATGGACCGCTGGTCGGCCGATCGGGCCAGCGCGTACCGGTCGTCGACGGCCACGAGCTTCTCGCGGTCCGCGCCGACCCACAGCAGCCGCCCGTCGTACCCGTCGAGCACCGCTTCCCGCCCGTCCGGCGCCACCCCGACGAGCACGTTGCGCGCGCCCTGCGGGTCCTCGCGCTGCACGCAGCCGGCGCTGTCGGCGGTGCGCAGGTTGATCCCGGTCCGTTGCCAGACCTGCTGCCCGGTGGCCGGGTCGACACCCGTGATGGCGAAGTAGCAACTGCCGTCCTCGGACCGGGCGGCGATGCGCAGCAGGCGCCCGCCGACCACGGAGAGGCGTTCGTCGCGGCCGGGTTCGACGTTCTGCAACACCGACCCGGTGGCGGTGTCCACGACGTGCACCCGGCCGTCGACGGGGAAGCCGAGCAGGGGCGGCGCGGGCTCCGGGCCGGCGACGCCCTCGTCCAGCCTCGGTGCGGTGAGGCGCCGGGTGCCGCGCAGCCCGGGGTTGTCGGCGAACAGGCCGCTGCCCACCCCGGGCAGGAAGGCCGTCCACAGTGGCGCCGTGCCGCGCGGGTCCCAGGCGCTCAGGGTGCAGTCGGTGGGCTCGGTGCAGCGCGCGTCGAGCAGCAGGTTGCGGTACGTCCAGACGGCCACCGCGTCGTCGTCGCGTCGCCGGGTCGCGCCGGTGGTGGGGTCGAGCACCTCGTACCCCTTCACCAGCAGCTTGCCCACGACGACCACCGCGTCCCGGTCGCCGCCCGCGACGGCCGCCCAGTCGGCCTTGCGCTCCCAGAGCTGGCTGCCGGTGGCCAGGGCGCGCGCCTCCACCCGGGTGCGCTGCTCGACGACGATTGCGTCGCCCGCGAAGGTCACGGTCTTCGGCGTGCCGCCGATCCGCTGCTGCCAGACCACGTCGGGCTCGGCGATGGGCTCGCTCCGGTCGACCCAGTCCCACACCGCGGGGAACGGGTTCCACACGCCGGTGGCGGCGAGGACGACGACCGCGACGAGCGCGAGCAGCAGCACGTTGCGTACGCCGTGCCCGCCTTCCTTCGCCACACGCACACGGTAGCCACGATCACCGATCGTCCGTACGCCCGCGTCGCCGTGTCGCCGCGCTTTCTGCGACGGAAGGTGTTAACGGGCGACGTGCTCAGCCGCGGACGGCGGAGCGGACCAGGGGAAGCGTGCGGAAGGGGATCTGCTCGGCGAGCGCGATGATCGTGGACGCGCGCCGGATCCCCTCGGACGAGACGATCTGGTCGATCACCCGCTGGAGGTCGGTGTTGGACCGGGCGACGATCCGGCAGAGCAGGTCGCTGGAGCCGGTGATGGTGTGCGCCTCGAGCACCTCGGGGATGCCGGCCAGGTGCGCGGTGACCTGGTCGTGCCCGTGCCGCTGGCTGATCTCGAGGGTGACGAAGCTGGTCACCCCGAACCCGATGGCGGCCGGCGAGATCTCCGGCCCGAAGCCGACGATCACGCCCCGGTCGAGCAGCTTGTCGAGCCGGGCCTGGACGGTGCCCCGGGCCACCCCGAGGCGGCGCGAGCACTCCAGCACGCCGATCCGGGGCTCCTCGGCGAGGAGTTCGACCAACCGCGCGTCCAGCTCGTCGAGCTGTGCATCCTGACCAGTGTTCATAGAGTTTCACCCTACTGAATGCACAACCTGACCAGCATTTCGGCCAACTATTGCCCAACCGGCGGCGGCTCCGCGATCCTCGCCACATCAGCACACGAACGGCGGCCCACGAGGCCGGCCGGTACGCAAGGGAGGCCACCATGACCCAGGCGATCGACCGACCCGAGTCGACCGAGGAGGTCGACGTCGACCGGCTCGTCGGTGCCGTCGACCACGACATCGCCCACGACCCGTTCCCGGTCAAGGGCCTCGACCACGTGCACTTCCTGGTCGGCAACGCGAAGCAGGCCGCGCACTACTACTCCACCGCCTTCGGCATGACCTGCGTGGCCTACCGCGGGCCGGAGCAGGGCTACCGCGACCACGCCCAGTACGTGCTGACCAGCGGCTCCGCCCGGTTCGTGCTGACCGGCGTGGTCCGCCCGGACGCAGAGGGCGCCGAGCACGTCGCCCGGCACAGCGACGGGGTGAGCGACATCGCCCTGGAGGTGCCCGACGTCGACGCCGCGTACGCCCACGCCACCGCGCAGGGCGCGACCGGTCTGGTCGACCCGCACGACGTGAGCGACGAGCACGGCACCGTCCGGATGGCCGCCATCGCCGCGTACGGCGACACCCGCCACACCCTGGTCGACCGGTCCCGCTACACCGGCCCGTTCCTGCCCGGCTTCGTCGCCCGCGGGCCGATCGTGGACCGGCAGCCGATGATCGACGCCGGCATCCAGCCGAAGCGGTTCTTCCAGGCCGTCGACCACGTGGTCGGCAACGTCGAGCTGGGCCGCATGGACGAGTGGGTGGAGTTCTACAAGCGGGTCATGGGCTTCACCAACATGGCCGAGTTCATCGGCGACGACATCGCCACCGACTACTCGGCTCTCATGAGCAAGGTGGTCGCCAACGGCACGCGCAAGGTGAAGTTCCCGCTCAACGAGCCGGCGATCGCGCGTAAGAAGTCGCAGATCGACGAGTACCTGGAGTTCTACCAGGGCGCGGGCGCCCAGCACATCGCCGTGGCCACCAACGACATCCTGGCCAGCGTCGACGCCATGCGCGCCGCGGGCGTCGAGTTCCTCGACACGCCGGACTCGTACTACGACGACCCGGAGCTGCGGGCGCGCATCGGTGACGTGCGGGCGCCGATCGAGGAGCTGAAGGCCCGCAAGATCCTGGTCGACCGGGACGAGGACGGCTACCTGCTCCAGATCTTCACGAAGCCCGTCCAGGACCGGCCGACCGTCTTCTTCGAGCTGATCGAGCGGCACGGGTCGCTCGGCTTCGGCAAGGGCAACTTCAAGGCCCTCTTCGAGGCGATCGAGCGCGAGCAGGAGAAGCGCGGCAACCTGTAACACTTGCGGATGTGACGCAACCCCCGTCGTACCCGACGCCGCCGGCGGGTGGGCTCCGGCCCACCGCCGGCGGTTTCGCACCCCCGGCACCGCCCCGGGTCCCCGTGCCCGGGTCCGGCCACCGGGCCGGGTTCCCGCGGCGCCGGCACGAGCCCGGGCGGCAGCGCCGCCGGGAGCGGTTGTCCGGAACGGTCGTCGTTAAGGTGTCTGCGTGAGCGTGCAACCCGGCTGGTACGTCGATCCCGCCGATCCCGAGACCCGGCGATACTGGGACGGCGAGGGCTGGATCGGCGCGCCCATCCCCGTCGACGCCACCCCGCCCGAGGGTCCCCCGCCCGTCGAGCCGCCGCCGGCCGCCCCGGCGCCGCAGCCGGTCACGCCCGGCGCGGTCCCGACCGTCCCCGGATCGACGCCGCCGGCCGCCGGCCCCGCACAGGGTCCGCCGCCGCCGGCCGCCGGCCCGGCGTGGGGCCCGCCGCCGGGCGCCGCCGGGCCCGCACCGGGCTGGCCACCCCGACCGGGGTACGGCCAGCCGGGCGGCGCGCCACCCGGCTGGGCCCCACCCGGCTGGGCCGGCCGGATGCCCGAGCCGCGCCCGCACGGCCTGCCGCTCGCCGGCTACGGTGCCCGGCTGGTCGCCCGTCTCATCGACCTCGCCGTCCTCCTGGCGCTCAACGTCGTCGTGAACGGCTGGTTCGTCTGGCGCTTCTACCAGGAGTACGCCCCGTACGTGCGGGAGGTGACGCGGCGCTTCGAGGCCGGCAACACGTCCCGGGAGGGCCTGCCGGCGATCGGCGAGCAGGCGGGAAGCCTCCAACTGGCGATCCTGGCGATCATCGTCGCGCTGTGGCTGGCGTACGAGGTGCCGGCCGTGGCGTCCACCGGGCAGACGCTCGGTAAGCGGATCATGCGCATCAAGGTGGTGTCGCTCCCGACCGACGAGCCGATCGGCTTCGGCCGGTCGCTGCGCCGGTGGAACACCTACGGCGGGCTGCCCACCCTGCTCTGGTGCTGCTTCGGCCTCGGCCTCCTCTTCCAGCTCCTCGACGCGCTCTCCCCCCTGTTCGACCACCCGATGCGGCAGGCGCTGCACGACAAGCGGGCCCGGACCGCGGTCGTGCAACTTCCTCCCCCCGGCTCCCCCACACCGAACGACAGCGCCAACCCCCCGGGAGACACCCCATGACCGACACCGGACGTTCCCAACCAGCGGTACGGCTGACCCGCGCCGATCTGGACGCCCTGCCCACCTACGTGCCCGGCCGCAGTCCGGCCGACCTGGCCCGCGAGCTGGGGCTGCCCGAGGCCATCAAGCTGGCCAGCAACGAGGTTCCGTACGGCCCGCTGCCCGGCGTCGTCGAGGCGGTCGCCGAGGCCGCGGCCGGTGCGCACCGCTACCCGGACATGGGCGTGGTCGCGCTCCGCGACGCGCTCGCCGAGCGGTACGGGGTGGATCCCGGCCGCATCGCCACCGGCTGCGGGTCCGTGGCGCTCGCCGAGCACCTGGTCCGAGCCACCTGCCTGCCCGGAGACGAGTTGCTCTACTCGTGGCGGTCGTTCGAGGCGTACCCGATCATCGCGGCCACCAGCGGCGCGACCAGCGTGCGGGTGCCCAACGACCCCGGCCACGGGCACGACCTCGCGGCCATGTCGGCGGCGGTGACCGACCGGACCCGCATGGTGCTGGTCTGCAACCCGAACAACCCCACGGGCACGTCCGTCCGCAAGGCCGAGCTGGACCGCTTCCTCGACTCCGTGCCGGACGACGTGCTCGTGGTGATCGACGAGGCGTACCGGGAGTTCGTCACCGACCCGGAGGTGCCCGACGGGCTGACCTACCTGGACCGGCCGAACGTGGCGGTGCTGCGGACCCTGTCGAAGGCGTGGGGTCTCGCCGGCCTGCGGGTCGGTTTCCTCGTCGCGCAGCCCGAGGTGGCCGCCGCCGTCCGCAAGGTGGTCACCCCGTTCTCCACGAGCCTGGTGGCCCAGGCCGCCGCGCTGGCCGCGCTCGCGCAGGCCGACGAGGTGGAGCGCCGGTGCGCCCTGGTCGTCGCCGAGCGGGACCGGGTCACCGAGGCCCTGCGCAAGCTCGTGCCGGAGGTGCCCACCAGCCAGGCGAACTTCGTCTGGCTGCCGCTGGGCGACCGGGCCGTGCACTTCGGCAAGGCGTGCGAGGCGCGCGGGGTCATCGTCCGGCCGTTCCCCGGCGACGGGGTGCGCGTCACCATCGGCACCCCCGCGGAGAACGACGCCTTCCTGGCCGCCGCCGAGGCGGCGCTGGCCTGACGGGCCCACCCGTCCGGTCCGGTCCGCCTTCCCCTGTGCGCGGACCGGACCGGACGGGTCAGGCAGCCGTAGCGGGCTGCCGGATCCGGGCGCGCCGCCGGTACGCGTAGACCGCGAAGAGCGCGAGCACCAGCGCCGAGGTGACGAGCCCTCCGGTGACCACCTCGTCGGAGCGGTCCTCAGCACTCGCCGCCGCGGGCGCCGCGCCGAAGGTGACGGTGCCGGTCGCGGCGCGTTTCGTCCAGCCACTGGCCAGCGCGAGCTTCGCGGCCCAGGGTCCGTCGGGCAGCCGCCGGTCGAGCGGCACCCGGACGGTCGTGCTGCCGTGCAGCGGGAGCGTCTTCGCCTCGGCGCGGACCGGTCCGGCGGAGAGGCCGCCCGGCCCGTCGCTGAGCCACAGCTCGCCGGCCAGGTCGAGCGCCCGCTGGCCGGTGTTGCGCACCTCGGCGCTCACGAAGGGCGTCCCGTCGGCGTCCCGGCCGCCCGTCAGCGGGCCGATCTCGAAGCCGGACGGCGGCTCCCCGCCGGGGCCGACCGAGAGATAGACACGGATGCCGGCCCGCCCGATGTTGCGGACGTTCTGGCCGTCCACCCCGGACACCTCGGCCCAGACGACCGCGTACCGCTCGCCGGCCTCCGCCTTGCGCGGCACCTCGACGGTCACGAGGGCCTCGACCTCCTCGTCCGGCGCCAGCGCCTCCTCGCCCGGCTCGACCCTGATCCAGCTGCTCAACTCGTTCTCGGCCCGGTCTGGGGCGAGCCGGAAGCCGTCGGCCGTGACGTCGGCGGCCGCGGCGTAGAGGGTCACCCGGCGGTGGATCTCCGAGGTGTTCTTCACCATGACCCGGCGCTCGAACGTCGTGCCGGGCTTCACGTGGTCGACGATGTACTTGTGCGCCCGGGTGTCGTCGCGGCGGTTCAGAGGCGCGTCGAGCAGCCGGATGCCGACCCCGGTGTCCGGAGCGTCGGGGGTCGCGCTGGGCGACGGCCGGCTCCGGTCTCCACGCCCGGTCTCGGTCATCGCCGGCACGTCGGCCTCGGGCACGGTGGGCTCGGCGAGCGCCGGCGGCCGGGGGGCCGCGGCGGAGGCGGGTACGGCGGCCGACGCCGACGCCCCGGCCGCGACCACGAGGGTCAGGGCCAGGGCGAGGCGACGGGCCGGGTCATGCCACCGAATGGGTGATCACCCCTGTGTAGGTGCCACCCACAGCGGTCGCCGGGACGGTGACCCGGATGTCGGGAGCCCAGCTCGCGGTGTTGTTGCCGCTTCCCGACATCTTGGAGAAGGCGGTCCGGGGCAGGTTCAGCGTGACCGCCTCGGCCTGGGTGGGCTGCCCCGGCACGAAGGTGCCGGTGCCCGAGGTGGAGGTGGCGTTGCCGGACCAGTACTCCACCAGGTTGGGCGGGATGGTCTCCTCGGCGGTGCCGGCTCCGGTGGTGAAGCCGCTGCTGCTCACCGTCGCGGTCCACGTGGCGGACAGCGCCGCCCTCTGGTCGGTGACGGTCACGGTGCCGAGTTCACCGGTGATGGTGGAGCCGGCGAAGACGGACCCGAGGTTGATCCCCGGCGGAACGGTGATGTTCAGGTCGGCGGTGGCGACCGTGAAGGTCACGATGGTGTCGCCCGTCGGCGCGGCCGCGGCGGGCGTCGCGAGGGCCACCACGGCGGCCGCGGCGGCGGTCAGGGAAAGAAGTGGCTTCTTCATGGGTGCGACGCTATGGCTCGGAATGGCACGAGCAGGCATGATTCGGACAAATCATCCGTTAGGCGACGGAGTGTGTGATCGTGCCGCGATAGGTGCCAGCCACGATGCCGGTGGGGATTGCGATCCGGATGGTCGGCATCCAGAAGACCATGTTGTTGCCGTTGCCGGCGGTCTTGCGGAAGGCCTGCCGGGTCACGTCGAGCGTGACGGCCTGCGCAGCGGTGGGCTGGCCCGGCACCAGGACGCCCCCGCCGGTGCTGCGCGTCACCGGGCCCGACCAGTAGGAGATTCGACTGTTGGGAATGGTGCGTTGCGCGCCGCCCGCCCCGGTGACGAAGGCCGTCGCGCTGACCGTCGCCACCCAGGTGTTCGGGTTCACGGGCCCCCGCGAGTCGCGGACCTCCACCGGGCCGAGCTGGCCGGTCAGCGTGCCTCCCGCGAAGCCACTGCCGAGGTTCACCGAGGGCGACACGATGATGTCCACACCCACCGTCTTGGCCAACCGCACCGTCCGAAGGCTCGGCGCGGCATCGGCCGGGGCGGGGGTGACCAGAATGATGATCACGCCCAACAGGGCTGCCAGGAGTCGCACAGTGGGACTATAAGTAACTTATGTCCGTTTTGTCGAACACCTGCGACGGTGGGCGCGTCGCCGTTCTCCGCAGGCGCCCGACTCTGACCTCCTTGATCGACACCATTCCGGAGATGTAGCGGTGTCCAGCTGACCGGGATACCGCCACATCGGCGAAACGGAGTCGATCAGGTCGCGGCCAGGACCAGCGGCTCGGAAGTGAGGTAGTAGCGCTGGTCGTCCGCGTCGGGGTCGACGGGCTTCCGCAGACGCTCCACGGCGAGGTAGCCGTCCGCCGCGTACGCCGCGCCCGGCACGTAGCCGGTGCCGTCCTGTCCGACGGTCAGGGTGAAGCGGGACCGGTCGGCACCCGTCGCCGGGTCCAGCGTCACCAGGTCGTTGGCATCGGTCAGCAGGTGCACCCGGCCGGGTTGGACGGCGATCACCCGTCCCGACCCGAGGTCGGGCCGCCGCCACACCTCGTCACCGGTCCGCGCGGATCGGCCCACGAGCACCCCGTCGACGATGCCCACGGCCTGCTCGCCGACGAGCTGGGTGTCCGGCCGGTCGAGCGCGGGCGCGGCCACCGGCGTGCCCCCGTCCAGCAGCCATCCCCGTCCCGCCGCGTCGCTCGGTGCCGCCGTACGCAGGGCGGGGCATCCGGACCGCGCGACCCGGCAGCCGACCGGCGTGACGACCAGCTCGTCGCCGGCGCCCTCCGGCCGCCACCGGGCGGTCACCGCGCCCGTCGCCGCGTCCCGGAACTCGACGGCGGCCGGGCCGGCGCACCGGTCCACGCCCACGAGCTGCCCGCTCGGCGTGGTGCCCACGTCGCTGCGGCAGCCCTTCGCGAGTGCGGCCCGCCAGAGCTCCCGCCCGCCGGCGACCTCGACGCCCCGCGCCTCCTCGTCGCCGGTCGCCACCACCACGTCCCGCCCGTCGGCCGCGCGGGTGAGGTACAGCCCGGGCGCGTCCCACACGACGGCCGCCCCGGTGCGCCGCGCCGCGGGCTCTCGTGCCGGCGTGGGCCCGTCCGCCCGCCACGCCACCCGCCCGTCGCGCGCGTCCAGCGCCACGAGCCGCCCGTCCGACCAGCGGCTGACCACGGTCGTCCCGGTCGCCACCACCCCCACCAGCTCGGCGGGCCAGCGGCGGTACGACCAAAAGGGTGTGTTCCGGTACCGGGCGTCGACGGGCCGGTCGGCGTAGACCTGGCGGTGGGCGGCGTACACCCGCAGGCGGCCGTCCACGATCAGCGGGGCGGCAGGCAGCCGCCCGATCACTCCGGCCGAGGGCTGCGCGGGGGCCGGATAGGCACGCGTCGCGACCGTGCTGACCTCGGCGGGCGCGAGCACCCGGTAGACCGTGGCCGCGATCGCCGCGACGGCGAGCAGAGCCGCGACCGCCAGCACGACCCGTCGCCGGCCGTTGCGGAACCCCATGCGCACCTCCGCCCGGCACCCTACCGAGCGCGGGCCGGCGGGACCGGGTCAGGTGGCGGGCCGGGCGAGAACCTAGGCGGCGCGGTCCGCGGTGGCACGCCCCTCGGCGACGGCGGTCAGCGCCGCGAGGTCACGCCGGAGGGCGTGCTCCACGGCCCGGGCGGCGAGCCCGCCGAGGATCAGGGCGACCACCCGCCCGTACGGCGCGGTCGGCAACGCCTCCTGGGTGACGGTGACCCGGGTGCACCCGCGGCGGCGCCGCTGCACGGTGCGCAGCGTCCAGGTGATCCGGTAGTCCACGCCGGCCCCCGGGGAGTCGAGGACGAGACGCCGGGGCGGCACCGCCTCCACCGCGCGGAACTCCTCGACCAGCACGCTGCCGTCCGGTTGCGACCGGGGCTCCCGCCAGCGGGTGCCGGGCCCGAACGGGCCGGGGGTGAGCAGCTCGACCGGGCCGGCGAGGTGTCGCCCGGCCCGGTCGGGCAGGTCGGTCAGCAGGCGCCAGACGTCGGTGGCGTGCGCCTCGATGAGACCGGAAACCGCGACCGTCGACATGCCACCTCCCGTGGCGTCGACGGTACGCCGAGTGAGCGTGGAAGGGGGGTCTCCGGGCGGAATTTCCACCGGAGACCCCGATCGGTGTGTCTGTCGGTCCTGCGGGGGCTCCGACGGTCAGCGGTCGAGGCGGCCCGCCCGGATCGCGTCGACGAACGCCGTCCACCCCGGCGGGCTCACCGCGAGTGTGGGGCCGGCCGGGTCCTTCGAGTCGCGGACCGCGACCACACCGAGAACGTCGACCAGGTTGTCCGCCACCTCCACGCAGAGTCCCTGGTCGTTGGAGCGGCTGCTGGTACGCCAGACGGCGCCCGCGAGATCGTGCATCGTGACTACCTCCCTGTCGGTGGGACGCCCCGTCCCGACCGGACGGGACCCGTGCGGGCCCGTCCGGCGCGACGGGGCGTCGGAATCCGGAGCGATCAACGCGGGAGGTCACGGGCCCGGTCGCACAGATGGTGCGACCGGGCTGACCACGATCGGACACCCGTCACGTGCCGGGCCGGTGTGTGTCCGCGGGACGCCTCGGCTGCTCAGCGGGTGGGCAGGATGGTGCCGGCGACCTCGCCGAGGGCGATGGTCGTGCCGTCCGGGCCGGGGGCGGTGGCCGTGACGGTGACCGTGTCGCCGTCCTCCAGGAACGTCCGGGTCATCCCGTCGCCGAGCTTCACGGGCTCGGCGCCGCCCCACGTCAGCTCCAGGAACGAGCCCACCTGCCCGCGCTCGGGCCCGGAGACGGTGCCGGACGCGTAGAGGTCGCCGGTACGCAGGGAGGCCCCGTTGACCGTGAGGTGGGCGAGCTGCTGGGCGGGCGTCCAGTACATGGTGCGGAACGGCGGCTCGCTCACCCGCTCGCCGTTCCACTCGACGGCGAGGCGCAGGTCGAGCCCCAGGTGCGGCACGTCGCGGAGGTAGTCGGTGACCTCGGGGTCCTGCTCGGGAGCGGGCACGAACGCGTCGGCGAGCGCCTCCAGCGGCGTCACCCACGCCGAGACGGAGGTGGCGAACGACTTGCCGAGGAACGGCCCGAGCGGCTGGTACTCCCAGGCCTGGATGTCCCGGGCCGACCAGTCGTTGACGAGCACCACGCCGAAGACGTGGTCGGCGAAGTGGTCGACCGGGACCCGGGCGCCCAGCGGGCTGGGCACTCCCACCACGAAACCGACCTCGGCCTCGATGTCGAGCCGCCCCGACGGGCCGTACGTCGGGCCGTCCGGCCCTGGCCGCTGCCCGGCCGGCCGTACCACCGGCGTGCCGGAGACCACCACGGTGCCGGCCCGCCCGTGGTAGCCGATCGGCAGGTGCCGCCAGTTCGGCAGCAGCGGCGGCTGGCCCGGCCGGAAGATCTGCCCGACGTTGCCCGCGTGGTGCTCCGAGGAGTAGAAGTCGACGTAGTCGGCCACCTCGAAGGGCAGCAGCAGCCGGACGTCGTCCAGCGGCGCCAGCAGGGGTTCGACGACCGCCCGGTGGGCGGGATCGGTGAGCAGCTCGGTCACCCGCTGCCGGACGGCCGTCCACTGCGGACGCCCGAGGGCCATGAACTCGTTGAGCGTGGGCCGGCGGAGGGCGCCGCCCGCCAGCACGAGCTCGGCCGCCTCGGCCGCGGCCAGATCGAGCACGAAGTCCCCGATGCGGACGCCGATGCGCGGCTCGCGCCCGGCCCGCGTGAACACCCCGTACGGCAGGTTGGTCACCCCGTACGGCGAGCCGTCCGCACCCGTCACCCAGGTCATGCCTCGTCGCCCCCGTTCAGCAGCCCGAGCCGGGCCAGGTCGGTCAGTGGTTCCACGATGCTGCACGAGCCGAACCCGACCCACAGCGGGCGCGGGGTCGCGAGCCGGCCCTCGACCCGTTGCAGGAGCGGGCGCGGGTCGGTGGCGGTGAGCAGATCGGCGACCGGCTGCACGCCGGCGCCCTCGGTGGCGGCGAGCGCGGCGGCCAGCACGTTGACGAAGCCGTGGTGGAGGAACGCGGTCTCCGGGTCGAAGTGCCGGACGGCGTGGTGCAGCCCGGCGGTCAGCTTGAACGGCAGGTCGCGTTCCCCGCAGGCGCAGATGACGGCGGCCAGCTCGGGCGGGGTCGGGAACAGCTCGGCGGCCAGGCCCCCGGTGCGGAACTTGGCGGCGACGGGCGCCCCGTCGGCACGGGCCTCGGCGAGGGCGTCGAGCGCGCCCATGAGGCCGAAGGTCAGCGGGATCTCGGCGTAGACGTCGACGCCCCGCCATGCCTCGGCGCGCTTCAGCAGCTCGGTGAGGCCGGGCTGCGGGTCCTCGCCGCGCTTCGCGACCGCCACCTCCACCTGCCGGACGGTGATCCGGTCCTCGGCGAGCATCGACATCGCGGCGGGCAGCCCGGCGATGCCGGTGTCGCCGATGAGCCCGACGGCGGAACCCGGGTCGACGAGGTCGCGCAGTTTTCCGTCGAGGACGGCCGAGGCGGGCACGAGGAGCGGGCCGACCAGGTCGGCGTACCAGGCGGCGCGGTGCCGCCGGTGCGCGTCGACCGCGTCGGGCAGGGATGCGCTGCCGGGCGGGAACACGGCCGCGTCGTCCACCAGACCGTCGAGGAGCGCGGGCACCTGCGTTGACACGGAACAAGAATCTACGGGACGCTACGAGAAGCGGACAACAGCGTCCGATTATCGGACGTCATTGGCCGCTGAACGGGACCTATCGGGAGGCGAGATGCCGTACTACCGCAGCGTCGGCGAGGTGCCGCGCAAGCGCCACACCCAGTTCCGCCAGCCCGACGGCAGCCTCTACGCGGAGGAGCTGATGGGCCAGGAGGGCTTCTCCTCCGACTCGTCGCTGCTCTACCACCGCCACGCCCCCACGGCGATCGTGGCGGCCGACGAGTTCACGCCGCCGGCCTTCACCCGGACGCCGAACCTGCCCCTCAAGCCCCGACACCTGCGCACCCACAAGCTCGACGGCGCGGGCGCCGACCCGGTCCTCGGCCGGCAGTACCTGCTCGCCAACGACGACGTGCGCATCGCGTACGTGCAGGCCGACCGCCCGTCCCCGCTGTTCCGGGACGCGACCGGCGACCACTGCCTCTACGTCGAGTCGGGCAGCCTGCGGGTCGAGTCGACGTTCGGGGCGCTCGACGCGGTGGCCGGCGACTACGTCGTCATCCCCACCTCGACCATCCACCGGCTCGTCCCCACGGGCCACGAGCCGGTCCGCCTGCTCGCCGTCGAGGCGGCCGGGCACATCGGCCCGCCCAAGCGCTACCTGTCCGTCCGGGGCCAGTTCCTCGAGCACGCGCCGTACTGCGAGCGCGACCTGCGGGGCCCGGACACGCCGCTGCTCGTCGACGAGGAGGAGGTGGAGGTCCTCGTCCGCCACCGACGCGGCTGGACCCGGTACGTCTACGCCAAGCACCCGTTCGACGTGGTCGGCTGGGACGGGCACCTCTACCCGTGGGCGTTCTCCATCCACGACTTCGAGCCCATCACCGGCCGGATCCACCAGCCGCCACCCGTCCACCAGACCTTCCAGGGCCCGAACTTCGTGATCTGCTCGTTCGTGCCGCGCAAGGTGGACTACCACCCGGACGCCATCCCGGTGCCGTACAACCACCACAACGTCGACTCCGACGAGATGCTCTTCTACACCGGCGGCAACTACGAGGCCCGGCGCGGCTCCGGCATCGAGCAGGGTTCAGTCTCGCTGCACCCGTCCGGCTTCACCCACGGGCCGCAGCCCGGCGCCGTCGAGCGGGCCATCGGCGTCGACTTCTTCGACGAGCTGGCCGTCATGGTCGACACCTTCCGTCCGCTCGACCTGTGCGACGCGGCCGCCACCTGCGAGGACCCGGGCTACGCCTGGACCTGGGCACGTCGCCCCTGATCGCCCCGGGGCGCCGGGCGCGCTGGGCGAGGCGTCACCGACCGGCGGCGCCTCCTAGCCGACCGGCGCCTCGTACACCAGGGCCACCGCGATCCCGGCGAGGCCCTCGCCGCGGCCGGGAAAACCGAGCCCGTCGGTGGTCGCGGCGGTGAGGCTCACCGGCGCGCCGACCGCGGCCGAGAGCACCCGCTCGGCCTCCGCCCGGCGAGGCCCGATCTTGGGCCGGTTGCCGATCACCTGCACCGAGACGTTGCCGATGGACAGGCCGGCCGCACGCACCCGGCGGGCGGTCTCGGTGAGCAGCGTGACCCCGGGGGCGCCCGCCCACTCGGGCTGGTCGACGCCGAAGTTGGCCCCCAGGTCGCCGAGGCCGGCCGCGGAGAGCAGGGCGTTGCAGGCCGCGTGCGCCACCACGTCGGCGTCCGAGTGACCGGCCAGGCCGTCCTGGTCGGGCCAGAGCAGGCCCGCGACCCAGCACGGCCGGCCGGCCTCGAAGGCGTGCACGTCGGTGCCGATGGCGACCCGAGGAACGATCATGACCAGAGGGTACGCGTCAGCCGGCGGCGGACAGCAGGTGCTCGGCCAGCGCAAGGTCGAACGGTCGGGTGATCTTGAGCGCGTACTCCGAGCCGGGCACGCAGAAGACCGGGACGCCCTGCTTCTCCACGAGCCCGGCGTCGTCGGTGAGCGGATCGCCGGCCGCGGCGTGCGCGGCCGTGAGCACCGACCGCCGGAACCCCTGCGGGGTCTGCACGGCCCGCAGTGCGGAACGGTCGACGGTGCCGAGGACGACCTCCTCGGCACCCACCTCCTTGATCGTGTCGACGACCGGGAGGACCGGGATGACCGCGTGCCGGCCCGCACGGACCGCCGCGGCCACCGCCTCGACCAGGTCGGGCGGGGTGAGCGCCCGGGCCGCGTCGTGCACGAGGACGATCTCCGGGCCGGCAGGCACGGCCGCGAGCGCGGCGGCGACCGACGCCTGGCGTTCCGCGCCGCCGGCCACCACGGTCACGGGCGCCACCGGAGCGAGCAGCTCGCGGACGGCGTCGACGTCGGCCGCGGGCGCCGCCACGACGATGGTGCGCACGCTGGGCGCGGCCGCGAGCCGGCGTACCGCGTGCACCAGCAGCGGCTCGCCCGCGAGCAGGCGCAGGGCCTTGGGTCGGCCGGGGCCGAGGCGTACCCCCGCACCCGCCGCAGGCACGAGGACCGCGACGTCACCGCGCGGGTTGAGCTGCGCGGTCACGTCGCGGTCCTCGGTGGTTTGTTCGCTACGAACTGGGTACGTCGATGCTGCGCGGACTAGGCCTCGGTCAGCACCTTGTCGAGCAGCGTCTCCGCCTCGTCCTTGGTGCTCTTCTCGGCCAGCGCGACCTCGCCGACGAGAATGTCGCGGGCCTTGGCGAGCATGCGCTTCTCGCCCGCGGAAAGACCCCGCTCCCGCTCCCGGCGCCACAGGTCACGCACGACCTCGGCCACCTTCAGCGGGTTGCCGGAGGCCAGCTTCTCCAGATTCGCCTTGTAACGCCGCGACCAGTTGGTCGGCTCCTCGGTGTGCGGAGCCCGGAGAACGTCGAAGACCTTGCCGAGGCCCTCTTCGCCGACCACCTCACGCACACCCACGATCTCGGCGTTCTCAGCCGGAACCCGGACCGTCAGGTCACCCTGCGCGACCCTCAGGACGAGGTACTGCTTAGGCTCGCCCTTGATGACCCGAGTCTCGATTGCCTCGATGAGTGCGGCCCCGTGGTGGGGGTAAACAACGGTCTCGCCGACACTGAAAACCATAGGTTCGAAACCCCTTTCGCTGTGTCTAGGGTAACACGCTCAGGCACCGCTGTCTCACCGCTGTCCTGACCGTTGGCGCAGCTCAGGGGCCCTGTGAGAGGTATTTCTTCGGCTTGACAGGCGGCCAAACCAATGGTTCAAACACGCTCCGTGACGACCGGATGACATGCCGGTACGGGTGAACGGAACGCCGAGATCAAGGGCTATGCGCTTCGCCCATGGTATCCCGACGGCCGCTGCCGCGCCCAGGTGTAGCGGGAGCAGCCCCGGGTGCGCGAGGCTGGAAGGCGAGCCGTAGTCGGCTCTACGAGACGGTTCCAGGGGGTCCGATGGGCATGCCGGACGCAGAGGGACACGGGCCGTCCGACGGGCTGCCCGACCTGCCGCCGGAGTGGGGCCGGGTCGTGGTGCCCGACGACGCCTCGGCACTGGCCCGTGAGGCCGCCGAGGTGCGCCGGGAGTTGCGCCGCGCCCGCCGCGCAGCGGGGCGCTGGCGCCCGCCCGGGCTGCCCCTGCTGATCCTGGTCGTGGCGGTGCTGACCACGCTCGCCGGCCTGGCGGCCGTCACCTGGCCGCGATCGACCCGCTCCACCGACCGTTCCACCCCGGCGCCGTACGCCTCACCGCCGACGCTGACCGGTCGGTCGCTGCCCGCGCTCGACCTGGTCGACGCCGGGCAGGATCCGGTGCCTCTCCGCGGCCTGCTGCCCGCCATGATCGTTCTGGTGGACGCGTGCGCGTGCGCCGAACGGGTGACCGAGGCCGCGGCGGCCGCACCGCCCGGGGTGACCGTCGTGACCGTCACCGGCGACCGGCGCGCGCCCACGGCCGGGCCCGGAGTCCGGACGCTCGCCGACCCCGCCGGCGGCCTCCGCTCGTTCCTGCACGTGCCGCCCCGCCCCGGCACCGCCTCGGCGCTGCTGGTCGACCGGGCCGGCGTCGTCGTACGCGTGCTGCCCGACCTCGGGCCCGTCGACGCGTACCGCGCCGACCTGACCCGCCTCGGGGCCTGACGCCGGGCTCACCGGTTGCCCGGCGACGTCACCGAGGGCCGATCAGGGCAGCTCGACGAGTTGCGCCTGGGCCACGATGGGCCCGTTGCCCACCGCGGACAGCGACACGCGCAGCGGCCCGCTGGTCGGGGCGACCCGCGCCGTGGTGACCGAGCCGTCGCAGTCGACCCGGGTGGGCGCGTCGATCTGGGCGCCGGTGACCCGCACCCGCAGCGTGCCCGGCCGGACGCAGCGGTACTGCAGCAGATAGCGACCGCCGGCGTCGGTGGCCTGCCGGACGACCGGGCTCCCGGGGACGAGCGTCTCGTCCACCCGCCAGATCGTCATCGTGAACCGGGGCAGCCCGCCGTCGGGGTCCGGCCGGTAGAACAGCTCACCCGGAGCGCCGCCCACGTCGGTGACCATGCCCGTCGCCGGGTCGATCGACACCTCGGGCCGGCCGTCGACGCGGAGCACCTCGCCCGTCTCGGCGTCCACCTGCACCCGGACCTCCGGCCCCGGCCGGTCCACCGCGCCACCCTCGCCCGAGCCCGCGCCGCCGGCCCGGGCGGCCCCCGACGCGGGCACCGGCCCGATGGCCGGCGCGTGGGCCCGCCACCACGAGCCGCCGACGGCCAACGCGAGCACCGCCGCTCCGATCAGCACCCCGCCCCGCAGGCGGTCTCCCGCGTCCATGGAACGAGCGTAGGCGGCACGCTCAGCCCTGTCGATCGAGCAGGACGGCGTAGAGGGTCAGACCGGGACCGAACGCGAGCATCATGATGCGCTCCGGTGGCGTGGCCGCGCGGCGCAGCCGGTCCAGGGCCAGCAGCACCGTCGGGGACGAGCAGTTGCCGTGCTCGTCAAGCGTCGCCCGCGACGCGGCCAGCGCCTCGGGCGGCAGGCCGAGCTCGCGCTCCACCACGTTGAGGATGCGCGGCCCGCCCGGGTGCACCGCCCAGCCGTCCACCTCACCGACGCTGGCGCCGTGCCGGGCCAACAGGTCGTCGACGAGACCCCGGACGTGTGTCGACAGCACCTGCGGCACCTTCGGCGACAGTCCCATCCGGAAGCCGGCGTCCGTCACGTCCCAGGTCATGTGGTCCGCCGTGGAGGTGTCGGTCACCGAGGTCACCTCGCGCAGCGCGTACCCGGGGCCGCCGGGCAGCACCACGGCGGCGACCGCGGCGTCCGAGAACAACGCGTGCGACACGATCTGCTGGGTGTCCACCCGGGCCGTCGACGGCTGGATGTGCAGGCTGGTCAGCTCTGCGCAGAGCAGCAGCGCGGGGCGGCCCCGGGCGGTGACGAAGTCGCTCGCCGCGCCGAGCCCGGGCAGCGCGGCGTAGCAACCCATGTGGCCCACGAACATCCGCTGGGTGCCCGGCGCCATCCCCAGGTCCCGGGCGAGCAGGATGTCCAGCCCCGGCGTGGCGTACCCGGTGCACGAGCAGACGATGAACAGCCCGACGTCACCGGCGTCCAGGCCGGCGGCGGTCAACGCCCGGCCGACCGCCTCCTTGCCGAGCGGCAGCGCCTCCACCTGGTAGCGGCGCATCCGCCGCTCGGTCGGCCAGTCGGAGACGTCCTCGAGCAGTGGATTGACCGCCGCCTGCCGCCTCGTCACGCCCGAGTTGGCGAAGATCCGTTGCGCCAGCGACCGGGTGGCGCCGGTGAAGTGCCGGGAGAAGAAGCCCTCCCACAACTCGTCCTGGCGGGCCGACGGCGGCTGCGCCGTCCCGAGGCCCGCGATCACTGGTACCGACACGATCCCCACCTCTCGTCCGACGCCGACCTCCCCAGGGCCCTCCCCCCACCGGGACGTCCCCCGGTGGCCCCACGTTCACCAACGAGGCGCCGAGCCGTCCCGGTCCGGGTCGCCGCCCAATGCCGCGATGCCGAGCCAGTCGGCGCAGACGTCGGAGGTGGCCGGATGCAGCGAGCCGCAGCGGGCGTCCCGGTAGAGCCGCTCCAGCGGATGGCCCCGCCGGGTCGCCGAGGTGCCCGCGGCCTCCAGCATGGACGCGGCCACGTCGGCGGCGGTCGTGCCGGCGAGCAGCTTCGCGCGCCACACCCACCGGTTGGTCTCGGCGTCGCCCGGCGCCTCGTCCACCCGCCGGGCCGCCTCGGCCACCACCAGCTCGGCCGCCGCGACCGCCGCGTCGGCGCGGCCCAGACGTGCCCGGACGGCCGGCAGGCCCGCGAGGTTACGGGCGTTCAGGTGCTCCGCCGCCGCCTCGACGGCGGCCCGCGCCACCCCGACGTAGACGGCCGCGTAGCTGGCCACGAGCCAGTGCGGCATGAGCTGGGCGACCACCAGCGCCAGGCCCTCCACCCCGCCGAGCAGGCGGTCCGCGGGCACCGTCACGTCCAGGTGCAGGTCGTGGGAGGCGGTCGCGCGCATGCCGAGCGAGTCCCAGGTCGGCTCGACGGTGATCCCCTCCCCGGCCGGAACCAGGAACTGGGAGACCACCGACTGGTCGGCGGCGCTGCGCGCGGCCACCAGGTAGCCGTCCGGGTGACCGGCGCCGGAGCAGAACGTCTTGCTGCCCTTCAGGTGCCAACCCCCCTCGACCGGCTCGTAGACCGTGCTGAGCTGCGAGAGCCGGGCGCCCGCGCCACGCTCGCTCATCGCCACCGCGTACCAGGAGCCCTGCGCGGCCGCCGCGAGGAGCCGGTCCCGGGCCGCCAGCGCGTCGTCCGGGACGCCGAGCGCCTCGGCCAGCTCCTCGGTGACCGCGCCGAGGGCGCCCGTCACGGAGGCGTGCATGTTGAACACCAGCGCGGTCGCGCCGTTGCCGCGGGCCAGCTCGGTCGCGACCGCGGCGTACTCGGCGAACGTCGCCCCGAATCCGCCGAGCGCGCGCGGGACCATCAGGCCGAAGAGGCCGGCCTCCCGCAGGTCCTCGAAGTCAGCGGCCGGGAAGGAACCGTCCCGGTCGTGCTCGGCCGCCCGGGCGGCGAGTCGCGGCGCCAACCTGCGGGCCGCCTCCAGCGCGTGCACCGTCATATCCGCCCCCTTCTCGGCGTCCCTTACCCCCGCCGGGCCCGACTATCCTTTCCGGACCCCCCAGCCCTGGTACAGCACCGCGGTCGAGCGGGTCGGGACGATCCGCGGCACCCGCCCGCCCCCCGCCGTGCCCTCGACGCCGCGAGCCCGGCGCAGCAGCCAGCCGAGCAGGCCGCGCAGCTCCGGCCGGGCGCCGCGCACCCGCAGCTCGACACCGTGCCGCGCGCACTCGGCGACCAGCTCCCGGGCGTCCACGAACAACCGCGGGTCGTGGATGCCGCGCGGGACGGTGGGCAGCCGCTCACCGATGTGGACCGCGACGATCCGGCTCAGCGCGGTGTCGTTCAGGGTGTCCACCACGAGCAGGCCGCCCGGCCGGAGCAGCCGGCACGCCTCGGCCACGGCGCCCCGCCAGTCCGGAACGTGCTCGAGCACCTCGCCGGCGGATACCACGTCCGCGCAGCCGTCGGCCAGCGGGACGGCCGTGACGTCCCCGTTGACCACCCTGACGCCGTGCGCGGCGGCCTGGGCCAGCGCCGACCGGGTCAGGTCGACACCCACGTGCCGGTAGCCCTTGCCGGCGAGGTGCGGCGCGAGCAGCCCGGCGCCACAGCCGAGGTCCACCAGCAGCGCGTCGGAGCGGCCGGCGGGCGGCACCAGGGCGGCCCGCGCCTCGGCGATCCAGTGCAGCATCGCGAACGCGCCGTCCGGTCGCCACCACTCGCCGGCCAGGTCGTCGTACTGACGCGGGTCGTTGGGCGGCAGCACCCGCTGTCGGGTTGACGGCGCCGCCACGTCTCGCATGGCACCGAGCGTGGCATGTCTCCCCGACAACGACCAGACTTCCCTTATGTCGACAACGGTGTTAGGGCTGGTCAGGGCGAGCCACCCGGAACCGGCCGCCGCGGTGACCGTGGTGGCCGGTCTGCTGGCCGCCGGCGTGGGCCACCCGCCGGCCGGGGTGGCCGCCGTCGTCCTCGCCGTGCTGGCCAGTCAACTGGCCGTGGGCTGGGCCAACGACGCGCTCGACGCCGACCGGGACGCCGCGGTGGGGCGTACCGACAAACCCATCCCCGCGGGCGCGGTCGGCCGCCGCACGGTGGCCGTGGGTGCGGTGCTGGCCGCGCTCGCCACCCCCGCGTTCGCCCTGCTCACCAACCCCACGGCGGCCCTCTGGGTCACCGTCGGGCTGATCTCCGCGCTGCTCTACGACTGGCCGCTGAAGTCCAGCCCGGTGTCGGTGCTGCCGTACGCGGTCTCCTTCGGCTCCCTGCCGGGCTTCGTGGTGCTCGCGCTGCCCGCGGCGCCGCCACCGCCGGCCTGGCTCCTCGCCGCCGGGGCCTGTCTCGGCGCCGGCGCGCACTTCGCCAACGTCCTGCCCGACCTGGCCGACGACGCCCGCACCGGGGTCCGCGGGCTGCCGCACCGGCTCGGGGCGGGCGGCAGCCGGGCCGCCGCCGCCGTGCTGCTGCTCGCGGCGACCGCCACGCTGGTCTTCGGCCCGCCCGGGCCGCCGTCGGCGGTGGGGCTCGCCGCGGTGCTGGCCGCCGTCGTGGTGCCGCCGCTCAGTTGGTACGGCGGTCGCGCCGCGATCCGCGCCGGGAGGCGCCCCGTGGCCGCCTTCCGGGCCGTGATGCTGGTGGCGATCATCGACGTGGTGCTGCTGGTCACCAGCGGGCGGGTGGTCTGACGGTCACCCCCGCAGGTGGAGTCCCCGGGTCGGCGTGCGGCCCTCGATCAGCCCCAACTACCCTGGAGCGCGGTCTGCGCGGGCATGGCCAGCGTGCCCGGCGTGCGCACCGGGTGTGATCGTGACGAGGAGGACCGACGTGACGCGCTCGATCAGGGGTTCCCGGCGGGCGGCCCTGCTGCTGTCCGGGGCGGCGGCGGTGACGAGCCTGCTGCTGTCCGGCTGCGGCGCCGGTCAGATCGCGGAGACCGCCAACAAGGAGCCGTCGGTCCAGGGCGTCAACCTCCAGACGGAGAACGGCCAGCTCGCCGTACGCGGCCTGCTCGTCGACTTCCCCGGCGTCGAGGGCTACAAGGCCGGCGAGAACGCCCTGCTCAACGCCGTCATCTACAACGACTCGCGCAACCCGGTCACGGTCACCGTCACCACGCAGGACGCCCGTGAGGTGCTGCTCAGCGACACCAACCCCTCGGCCAGCCCGTCGCCGTCCGAGTCGGCGGCGGCGACCCTGTCGCACTCGGCCACGCCGAGCGGCTCGGCCTCCGCCAGCCCGTCCGGGTCGGCCAGCCCGTCGGGGTCGGTCAGCCCCTCGGGATCGGCCAGCCCCTCCGGATCGGCCAGCCCCTCGGCGTCGACGAGCCCGTCGGCCCCGGCCGGCCAGCCCGCTCGGATCGAGATCGCCCCGCTGAGCTACGCCCAGCTCAACCAGCAGGCCGGCCGCCAGCTCCAGCTGGTCGGCCTCAACGAGGCGCTGCGCTCCGGCCAGAACGTCTTCGTGACCTTCGACTTCGGCAACGGCAACGTCCTCACCGGCCCGGCGCCGATCGCCGTCCCGTTCACGCCGCCGGCGCCGCCGTCGCCGATCGTGGAGCGCGAGGGCGGCCACGGCGACGAGCAGGGCGGCTCCGGCCACGGCGACTGACCGAGCCATCAGCTTTCTCGGAGACCGCCGGCGTGGCGACGACCACGCCGGCGGTCTTCTCGTCGTACGGCCGGGCTAGCGTCCAGGTGTGACGATGTCCCGATCCACCTCTCCCCGCGGCGGCGCGGCGACCGGCGCCCGCGGCCGTGCCGCCGGCCGCGACCCCCGCCCCGCCTACGAGTGCGACGCGTGCGGCCACCAGCCACCCAAGTGGGTGGGGCGCTGCCCGGAGTGCGGCGAGTGGGGTTCCGTGGTCGAGTGCACGCTCACCGGCCCGACGGTCTCCGGCCGGGTGGTGAGCTCCCGGATGCCCGCGGAGCCGGCCCGGCCCATCGCCACCATCAGCGCCGCGCCCGCCCGGGCCCGTCCGACCGGGGTGAGCGAGCTGGACCGGGTGCTCGGTGGCGGTCTGGTGCCCGGCGCGGTGGTGCTGCTGGCCGGTGAGCCCGGCGTCGGCAAGTCCACCCTGCTGCTCGACGTGGCGCAGCAGTGGGCGGCCGGCGCGGGCAGCCCGTCGCTGGTGGTCAGCGGCGAGGAGTCGGTCAGCCAGGTGCGGCTGCGCGCCGAGCGGATGGGCACCCTGCACGACCAGCTCTACCTGGCCGCCGAGAGCGACCTGGCCGCGGTGCTCGGGCACCTCGACGCCGTGAAGCCGGGGCTGCTGGTGCTCGACTCGGTGCAGACCATCTCCACCACCGGCACCGAGGGCGTGCCCGGCGGCGTGACCCAGGTCCGCGCCGTCACCGCCGCACTGGTCGCCGTGGCCAAGGAACGCGGCATCGCCACCGTGCTGGTCGGCCACGTCACCAAGGACGGCCAGGTCGCCGGGCCCCGGGTGCTGGAGCACCTGGTCGACGTGGTGCTGCACTTCGAGGGCGACAAGCACTCCTCGCTGCGGATGGTGCGCGGGGTGAAGAACCGGTTCGGCGCGGCCGACGAGGTCGGCTGCTTCGAGATGCACGAGGGCGGCATCACCAGCCTCGCCGACCCGTCCGGCCTCTTCCTGACCCGCTACTCCGAGCCGGTGCCCGGCACCTGCGTCACCGTGGCCATGGAGGGCCGCCGGGCGCTCGTCACCGAGGTCCAGGCGCTCATCGGCGCCACGGTGGCCGGTTCGCCCCGGCGCACGGTCTCCGGGCTCGACTCGGCCCGCCTCGCGATGGTGCTCGCGGTCCTGCAGCGGCGTACGGAGCGGCTCACCCTGCACGACCGGGAGGTCTTCGCGGCCACCGTGGGCGGCATCCGCGTGGTGGAGCCCGCCGCCGACCTCGCGGTGGCGCTCGCCGTGGCGTCCGGCGGGCTCAACCTGGCCATCGCCCCGCACCTCGTGGCGATCGGCGAGGTCGGGCTCACCGGCGAGGTCCGGCGGGTGGGGGCCGTGCCGCGCCGGCTGGCGGAGGCCGCGCGCCTCGGCTTCCGGATCGCCCTGGTCCCGCCCGGGTGCGGCCCCGAGTCGACCGGGGTCGTGGCGCCCGAGCACATGCGGGTGACGGAGGTCACCGACGTCCGGACGGCGCTACAGTGTGCCGCACGTGCGTCGGCGGAGTGACCGACCGTGGCCGCGGGCCGGACCGCGAGGGCGATACCGGACAGCCCGTCACGGGCCGGACGGGAGGCATCGTGACACATCACAGTAACCACGACAGCACCCACCGCACGGCAGTCCGTAGACTGTGCCCGTGCCGATCGACCGCGATACCACCAAGCCTGCCGGCGCGACGCCCCACGCCCGCACCGGCGCCGTGGGCTCGCCCGCCCGTCCGATCAGCGTGAACGTGACCGGGAGCGCGGCCGGCGACCCGCTGCGCGCCAATCTGGCCCTCATGGCGCCCGGCACCGCCCTGCGCGACGGCCTCGAGCGCATCCTGCGGGGGCGCACCGGCGCCCTGATCGTCCTCGGTTACGACAAGGTGGTCGAGGGGCTCTGCACGGGAGGCTTCCCGCTGGACGTGGAGTTCTCCGCCACCCGGGTGCGCGAGCTGTGCAAGATGGACGGCGCGGTGGTGCTGTCCAGCGACGGCACCCGCATCGTCCGGGCCGCCGTGCACCTGATGCCCGACCCGTCCATCCCCACCGAGGAGTCGGGCACCCGGCACCGCACCGCCGAGCGGGTGGCCCGGCAGACGGGCTACCCGGTCATCTCGGTCAGCCAGTCGATGCGGATCATCAGCCTCTACGTCAACGGTCAGCGGCACGTCCTGGACGACTCGGCCGCGATCCTGTCCCGAGCCAACCAGGCCCTGGCCACGCTCGAGCGCTACAAGCTGCGACTCGACGAGGTCTCCGGCACGCTCTCCGCGCTCGAGATCGAGGACCTGGTGACCGTACGGGACGCGGTGGCGGTGGTGCAGCGGCTGGAGATGGTCCGCCGGATCGCCGACGAGATCGCCGGCTACGTGGTCGAGCTGGGCACCGACGGCCGTCTGCTGGCCCTCCAGCTCGACGAGCTGATGGCGGGCGTCGACGCCGACCGCACCCTCGTCATCCGCGACTACCTGCCGGCCGGGCGCAAGTCGCGCACGCTCGACGAGGCGCTGGTCGAGCTGGACCTGCTCGGCGCCACCGAGCTGATCGACCTGGTCTCGGTCGCCAAGGCGATCGGCTACCCGGCCGCCTCCGACGCCCTGGACGCGGCGGTCAGCCCCCGCGGCTTCCGCCTGCTGGCCAAGGTGCCGCGCCTCCCGGCGGCCGTGGTGGACCGACTCGTGCTGCACTTCGGCAGCCTCCAGCGGCTGCTCGGCGCGACCGTGGAGGATCTCCAGGCGGTCGAGGGCGTCGGTGACGCCCGGGCGCGGGGAGTCCGCGAGGGCCTCTCCCGGCTCGCCGAGGCGTCGATCCTCGAACGGTACGTCTGAGCCGTCGGCCTCGTTGCGCCGGGCTCGTGGTGGTCGGGCCGGGGCCGCCGTGGTCGGCGCTTGTCAGCCCGTGACGGTCAGCTTCGCGGGGTCGCTGATCTTCGTGCCCACGCGGGCGAAGACCTGGTACGTCCCGGGCGCCACGGCCGGGCCGTTGGCCACGCCGTTGGCGCACCGGCTGGCGTCCTGACCGTTCCAGGTCACCTCGTACATGCGCTCGAAGTTCGGGGTGAACGACTGCACGTCCGAGCCCTTCGCGGTGCCGCAGGTGTCGGAGGACCACACCTTCTCGGCACCCGACTTGACGAAGATCTCCTGATGGTCGGCGCCCACGTCGCGGCTGCACGTACGGTCGGACGTGTTCTTGATCTTGAGTTGCAGGTCGACGGCCGCGCCGCTCTGGACGCTCGCGGGCTGCGCCACCGGGGTCACCTTGATCTCGGCGTCCGTGCAGCTTCCGTCGTCGGCCACGCCGGCCGCCGGCGCCAGCGGCGCGCGCTCGGTCGGTGAGGCGGGTGGGCTCGCGGTGGCGCCCGCGTCGCCGCCGGCGTCGGTCGACGCCCCGCCCGACGCCTCGGGCGGTGGGGAACCGGTCGTCGGGGTGAGGATCGAGGCCGTCGGGCTGGGGCTGCCCGTCGACGTCGGGCTCGACCCGGCCTGCGGCCGGTTGTCGCCGTCGTTGCCCGACCCGGTGCACGAGTAGAGCAGGACAATCAGGAAGAGAAGCCCCGCTCCGAGTACGACGGCGCGACGCCGCCAGTAAACGGCGGGTGGCAGGGGGCCGACCGTCAGACGCATGATGCCCCCACCGTAGCGGCGCGCGGCCCCGCCGACGTGGCACGACGCGCCGGAACGTTCACACTGTCCACTTTAGACGGTTTCGCTCCGTTGCCGGTCGCAGCCCGGCGGCGTGCCGCCCGTCCGGCCACGCTCCCGGCGCTGCGCGGCCCACCGAGGCTCAGAGGTAGACCTTGCGCTGGTAGACGGCGTGCGCGCCGGCCACGCGGTCGAGGAAGAGCAGCCCCGCGCAGTGGTCGATCTCGTGCTGGAGCGCGCGCGCCTCGAACCCGTCGGTGACCAGCCGCACCGGGGCGCCGCTGCCCGGCAGGTCGCCCTCCACCACCAGACGGCTCGCCCGCTTGACGTCCCCCGTCAGGTCCGGCACCGACATGCAGCCCTCGCGCCCCGGCTTCCACCGGGTCGCCTCCACGACCCGTGCGTTGCAGAGCACGAAGGTGCCGTGCACGGTGACCGCCTTCGGATGGCCGGTCACGTCCACCGCGAAGACCTGCGCGCCCACCCCGACCTGCGGCGCCGCCAGGCCCACGCAGCCCGGTGACACGCGCATCGTGGCGACCAGGTCGGCGGCCAGCCGTACGGTCTCCGCCGACGTCGGATCCACGGCACCCCCCGCGCGGCTGAGCACCGGATGCGGGGCGGCCACCACGGGACGGACCGCACCGGGCACGCCGAGCGACTCCGGTGTCCAGTCCCCCAGCCCGGCGTACTCCCCGCGCACCTCGCCACTCACAACAGGTCCGGATCCGCCGGACGGAGTGTGACCTCGACGCCCAGCTCCGCGGCGGCCCGGTCCAGCCGGCCGGCCAGCTCGCCGGCGGTGCCGGGCGGCAGGTCCACCTCGGCGACGACCACGTAGAGAGTGCCGGCCAGTCGGGTGCTCAGATCGGTGACGTTGCCGCCGGCGTCCGCGAGCACCCGGGTCATGGCCGCCACGATCCCCATCCGGTCGGCGCCGTGCACCGCCATCACGTACGGCTCGCCTCCGGAGGCCGCCGCGCCGTCCGGAGTGACCGCCCGTACGGTCGCGAGCAGCTGACCGTCGGCCGCGAGGGGCGCCAGGGCGGCCTCCACGTCCCCGGCCGCCGGCCCCACACAAATGAGCGTCATCGCGAAGTGCCCCCGCAGGCGCGTCATGGTGCTGTCGGTGAGGTTCGCGCCCAACCGGGCGAGCACCTCGGCGACGTCGGCGACGATGCCCGGCCGGTCCCGGCCGATGACGGTGATGGCGAGCTCGCTCATCCGGGCATTCTGCCCGATCGTCACGCCGCTTTCCGCCGCCCCGCCGGGCGCCCACCCCTCGGGAAGGGTGTCCCACCAGCTCTCGGGTGTGCCGGGCGGCAGGTGGCCGGGGTGGCCGCTGGCGTCGGGCGGCGTGACATCATCGGCGACACGATGACTGAGCCGACGTTCGCCACCCTGGTCAGCCGCTGGTACGAGGAGAACGCCCGCGACCTGCCGTGGCGCAAGCCCGGCGTCGGCGCGTGGGCCATCCTGGTGAGCGAGGTGATGCTCCAGCAGACGCCCGTTGTCCGGGTGCTGCCCGCGTACGAGGCGTGGCTGGCCCGGTGGCCCGTACCGGCCGCGCTGGCCGAGGACTCGCCGGCCGAGGCGATCCGCATGTGGGGAAGGCTGGGATATCCGCGCCGGGCGCTGCGACTGCGCGAATGCGCGGTGGCGATCGTGGAGCGGCACGGCGGGGAGGTCCCCGACCGCCTCGACCAACTGCTCGCACTGCCCGGGGTGGGGACGTACACGGCCCGGGCGGTGGCCGCCTTCGCGTACGGGCAGCGGCACCCCGTGGTCGACACCAACGTACGCCGGGTCGTCTGCCGCGCCGTGGCCGGCGAACCCGACGCCGGGCCCACCACCCGCCCGGCCGACCTGGCCGCCACCGAGGCGCTGCTGCCCGACGAGCCGGCCGCCGCAGCGCTGGCCAGCGCGGCCTTCATGGAGCTGGGCGCCGTCATCTGCACCGCCCGGTCGCCCCGGTGCGACCGCTGCCCCGTCGAGGCGACCTGCCTCTGGCGGGCGTCGGGGCAGGAGGCACCGGCCGGTCCCACCCGGCGGCCCCAGCGGTACGCGGGCACCGACCGGCAGGTACGCGGCCTGCTGCTCGGTGTGCTCCGCGAGACCACCGGTCCGGTGCCGCGCCAGCGACTCGACCAGGTGTGGAGCGACGATGCCCAGCGAGCCCGGGCACTGGCCGGCCTCGTGCAGGACGGTCTCGTGGAGCCGGTCGACGTGGACACCTTCCGCCTCGTGGGCGACGGCCCGACCCTGCCGGTCCCCGACCTCACCCGCTGAAGCCTCCACGGGCGACCTCCACGCGCCGGCGAGCCCGGGCCGGGGATCGTGCGGGCGGCAGGCTGGCGAGCGAGGCCACTACAACCCGGAAGTTGTCGCCTCCGGGCCGGCCCGAGGCAACTACTTCGGTGAGGTTGCGCGGTCATCAGCGTGGGCATCCCGGCGCGTCGGGAAACACCTCCGGGGCGACCGGGCTCGCGGAAGATCCACGCAACGTCAGAGAAAGTGCTGCCTCCCGACCTCGCGAGAGCGCAACTTCAGCGATGTTGCTGCCTCCCGACCTCAAGGACCCGAGCGTCTCGCCCGACCTTCCACTCGGCGTCCGAGGACGCGCCGTGCGGGCGGGCACTGGATGCGGAAAAAGGCGGGGCCCCGGTGGCTCTCGCCACCGGGGCCCCGCCCCTACCGCTGGTGTCTTACTCGTCCGCGCCGGCTGCGGCGGCCGTGCCACCGAGGTCGGCCGGGACGGCGTCCGGCACGGTGACCGGCTTGTCCGCGCCCCGGAAGACGAGCTTGGACTTGTCGACGTTGTTCGGATCGCCCTCGCAGTCCACCACCACGATCTGACCCGGGGTCAGCTCGTTGAAGAGGATCCGCTCGGACAGGTTGTCCTCGATGTCGCGCTGGATCGTGCGACGCAGCGGACGCGCACCGAGCACCGGGTCGAAGCCCTTGGTCGCCAGGTACTTCTTGGCGTTGTCGGTCAGCTCCAGGCCCATGTCCTTGTTCTTCAGCTGGGTCTCGATGCGGGCGACCATGATGTCGACGATCGACAGGATCTCCTGCTGACGCAGCTGGTGGAAGACGATGGTGTCGTCGATCCGGTTCAGGAACTCAGGACGGAAGTGCTGCTTGAGCTCGTCGTTGACCTTCTGCTTCATCCGGTCGTAGTTGGACTCGGAGTCCTCCGACGCCTGGAAGCCGAGCGACACCGCCTTGGCCACGTCCCGCGTGCCGAGGTTGGTGGTCAGGATGATGACCGTGTTCTTGAAGTCCACGATCCGACCCTGACCGTCGGTGAGCCGACCGTCCTCCAGGATCTGGAGCAGCGTGTTGAACACGTCCGGGTGGGCCTTCTCGATCTCGTCGAACAGGACCACCGAGAACGGCCGACGCCGCACCTTCTCGGTCAGCTGCCCGCCCTCGTCGTAGCCGACGTAGCCGGGAGGGGCACCCACCAGCCGGGAGACCGTGTAGCGGTCGTGGAACTCGGACATGTCCAGCTGGATGAGGGCGTCCTCGCTGCCGAACAGGAACTCGGCGAGCGCCTTCGAGAGCTCGGTCTTACCCACACCGGACGGGCCGGCGAAGATGAACGAGCCCGACGGACGCTTCGGGTCCTTCAGGCCGGCGCGGGTACGCCGGATCGCCTTCGAGACCGCCTTGACCGCGTCCTCCTGGCCGATGACGCGCTTGTGCAGCTCGTCCTCCATGCGCAGCAGGCGCGAGGTCTCCTCCTCGGTCAGCTTGTAGACCGGGATGCCGGTCCAGTTGCCGAGCACCTCGGCGATCTGCTCGTCGTCGACCTCGCTGACGACGTCCAGGTCACCGGCCTTCCACTCCTTCTCCCGCTGCGCCTTCTGGCCAAGGAGCTGCTTCTCCTTGTCCCGCAGCTGGGCGGCGCGCTCGAAGTCCTGCGCGTCGATCGCGGACTCCTTGTCGCGACGGACCTGGGCGATCCGCTCGTCGAAGTCGCGCAGGTCTGGCGGCGCGGTCATCCGGCGGATCCGCATCCGGGCACCGGCCTCGTCGATCAGGTCGATCGCCTTGTCCGGCAGGAAGCGGTCGGAGATGTACCGGTCGGCAAGAGTTGCGGCAGCAACGAGAGCCGCGTCCGTGATCGACACGCGGTGGTGCGCCTCGTAGCGGTCGCGCAGGCCCTTGAGGATCTCGATGGTGTGGGCCAGCGACGGCTCACCCACCTGGATCGGCTGGAAGCGGCGCTCGAGTGCGGCGTCCTTCTCCAGGTGCTTGCGGTACTCGTCGAGGGTGGTCGCGCCGATGGTCTGCAGCTCGCCACGGGCCAGCATCGGCTTGAGGATGCTCGCCGCGTCGATCGCGCCCTCGGCGGCACCCGCACCCACCAGGGTGTGGATCTCGTCGATGAACAGGATGATGTCGCCCCGCGTGCGGATCTCCTTGAGCACCTTCTTGAGGCGCTCCTCGAAGTCACCGCGGTAGCGGGAACCGGCGACCAGCGCACCGAGGTCGAGCGTGTAGAGCTGCTTGTCCTTCAGCGTCTCGGGCACCTCGCCCTTGATGATCTTCTGGGACAGCCCCTCCACCACGGCGGTCTTGCCGACGCCGGGCTCACCGATCAGGACCGGGTTGTTCTTGGTACGGCGGGAGAGCACCTGCATGACCCGCTCGATTTCCTTCTCGCGCCCGATGACCGGGTCGAGCTTGCCCTCGCGGGCGGCCTGGGTCAGGTTACGGCCGAACTGGTCCAGCACGAGGCTGGTCGACGGCGCGGCCTCACCCGCCGCGGCGCCCGCCGCGGCCGGCTCCTTGCCCTGGTAGCCGGAGAGCAGCTGGATCACCTGCTGGCGGACCCGGTTGAGGTCCGCACCGAGCTTGACCAGCACCTGGGCGGCGACGCCCTCACCCTCGCGGATCAGACCGAGCAGGATGTGCTCCGTGCCGATGTAGTTGTGGCCGAGCTGCAGCGCCTCGCGCAGCGACAGCTCCAGCACCTTCTTGGCCCGCGGCGTGAACGGGATGTGCCCGCTCGGCGCCTGCTGGCCCTGGCCGATGATCTCCTCGACCTGCTGCCGGACGCCCTCCAGCGAGATGCCGAGGCTCTCCAGAGCCTTGGCGGCGACGCCCTCGCCCTCGTGGATCAGGCCCAGCAGGATGTGTTCCGTACCGATGTAGTTGTGGTTGAGCATCCGGGCCTCTTCCTGGGCCAGGACGACAACCCGTCGCGCTCGGTCGGTGAACCGCTCGAACATGCCCTCGTGCTCCTCACGTGCCGTGCGCCTTGATGGTCAAAGATCTTGGCGGGGCCGGTGCGCGGACGTCCGGGACGGGCGTCCGTGCCTCATTACTCTATCGCCGCGGACCGACTCAGCTGAGGTCGTGTGTCTCCGGCAGGAGCCGGGTACGCGTCGTTTTGCACAACCGTGCGCGCTCAGGAGGTGTTCCGGTACCTCCGGCGCTACGCGCAGAGCGAAATTCTCCCCGGCCCGTCGGAGGGCCGTCCGGGCCGTCGGGGGCCGGATCCGCGTCGGCGCGACCCGTCGAGGGGCCGCCCGGGAGTCGTCCACAGGCTGTGGACGAAGTCTCCACCGCCTGTGGACAACGCCGACCGCCGGGAGATTCTTCCCGGGGCGCCGAACCGGCCGTGGATACGGCGGGCCGAACCGGCCCGTGGATACGGCGACGCCGGCCCGGCCGTGGATACGGCGACGCCGGCCCGGAGGATCCTCCGGCCCGGCGTCGGGTCGCCGCTGCGATCGCCTCGGTCAGCGGCGGGCGTGGTACTCGTCGACGATCTCCTGGGGAATACGGCCCCGGTCGGAGATGTCCTTCCCCGCCTTCTTGGCCCACTCCCGGATCGCCCGGTTCTGCTCCCGGTCCGCGGTGGCGCCGCCCCGGCCCCGGGCCGCACGGCCACCGACCACCACGCCGCCCCGGCCGACCTTGGTGCCGGCGCCGACGTACGGCGCGAATACGTCGCGCAATTTCTCGGCGTTCGCACTCGACAGGTCGATCTCGTACTGAACGCCGTCCAGCGCGAACTTGACCGTCTCGTCCGCGTCCCCGCCGTCCAGGTCATCGACCAGCTTGTGAATGATCTGCTTGGCCACGTCCCACATTCCTTTCGAGCAGGGTGTTCCTGCCTACTCAGAGCACAATAACCCGGGCGGCGCGCGCCGCGTCAATAGGACGCGGTATAACGACCCGGTGGCGACCGCCGACTACTCGGGGCGGACCAACGGGAACAGGATCGTTTCCCGAATTCCGAGCCCGGTGAGCGCCATCAAGAGCCGGTCGATTCCCATTCCCATACCGCCGGCCGGCGGCATTCCGTACTCCATGGCGCGGAGAAAGTCCTCGTCGAGCCGCATGGCCTCGTCGTCGCCGCGGGCCGCGAGCTGCGCCTGGGCGACCAGGCGCTCCCGCTGCACGACGGGGTCGACCAGCTCGGAGTACGCGGTGGCCAGTTCGAAACCGAGCACGTAGAGGTCCCACTTCTCGGCCAGCCCCGGCTCGGTGCGGTGGGCGCGGGTCAGCGGGCTGGTCTCCTCCGGGTAGTCCCGGACGAAGGTGGGCTCGTCGAGACCCGGGACGACCAGTTCCTCGAACAGTTCCTCGGCCAGCTTGCCCGGACCCCACTTCGGGTCGACGGCCAATCCGACCTTGTCGGCGTACTCCACGAGGCGGGTGCGTTCGGTGCGGACCGTGACCTCCTCGCCGAGCGCCTCGGAAAGCACCCCGAACAGGGTCACCGATCGCCACTCGCCACCCAGGTCGAACTCCCGCCCATCGGCGTGGGTGACGACCGTCGAGCCGCTCACGGCCATCGCCGCCCGTTGCACGAGATTACGGGTCAGCTCGGCCATCGTGTCGTAGTCGCCGTACGCCTGGTAGGCCTCCAGCATCGCGAACTCGGGCGAGTGCGAAGAGTCGACACCCTCATTACGGAAGTTGCGGTTGATCTCGAAGACGCGGTCGACACCGCCGACCACGGCGCGCTTGAGAAACAGTTCCGGCGCGATTCGCAGATACAGATCCGTGCTCAACGCATTGCTGTGCGTCACGAATGGGCGGGCCGCCGCCCCGCCGTGCAGCAACTGGAGCATCGGGGTCTCGACCTCGATGAAACCCTGCTCGTGCAGCGAGTCACGGAGGCTGCGCACGGTCGTGGCCCGGGTGCGGACCATCTGCCGCGCCTGGGGGCGGACGATCAGGTCGACGTAGCGCTGCCGGACCCGCGCCTCCTCCGAGAGCGGCTTGTGCGCCACCGGGAGCGGACGCAGCGCCTTGGCGGTGACCGCCCACTCGTCGGCCAGCACCGACAGCTCACCCCGCCGGCTGGTGATGACCTCACCCGTGACACCGACGTGGTCACCGAGGTCCACGAGGCGCTTCCAGTCCTCCAGCCGCTGCGGGCCGACCCGGTCCAGCGAGAGCATCGCCTGGAGCTCGGTGCCGTCGCCGTCGCGCAGGGTCGCGAAGCAGAGCTTGCCCGTGTTCCGTACGAAGATCACCCGGCCGGTGACCGACACGCGGTCGCCGGTGGCGGTGTCGGTCGGCAGGTCGGCGTACCGCGCGCGCACCTCGGCGAGGGTGGCCGTCCGGGGGAAGCCGACCGGATAGGGCTCGATGCCGTCGGCGAGCATCCGGTCCCGCTTCTCCCGGCGGACCTTCATCTGCTCCGGAAGGTCGTCGGCGGGGTCCACTGGCAGGGTGTTCTGCTCGCTCACGGCATGCTTCCTCGTCACGGAGATACGGGGGTCAGGCCCGAGCGTACTCAAGCCCCCGCGTGACTGTTACGGGATAACCTGCCCGCCATGGTTGATCACACTCATGCGCTGTCCTTCGGTGCCGCGGCAGCCGATTACGACCGGTTTCGCCCCCGTTATCCGGAAGCTGCGCTCCGCTGGGCGCTCGACGGCCTGACCGCTCCCGCCCGGGTCGTCGACCTCGGCGCCGGCACCGGCAAGCTGACGCGCGGCGTGCTCGCCCTCGGGCACGACGTGGTGCCGGTGGAGCCGGACCCGGGCATGCGCGCCCAACTGGACGCCGCCACGCCGGGGACCACCGCCCTCGCCGGCAGCGCCGAGGGCCTGCCGCTGCCGGACGGCGACGCGGACGCGGTGCTGGTCGGTCAGGCGTACCACTGGTTCGACCGGGAGCGGGCGCACGCCGAGATCGCGCGGGTGCTGCGGCCCGGCGGCACCTTCGCCCCCGTCTGGAACACACGGGACGAGCGGGTCGACTGGGTGGCGGAGATGAGCCGGATCGCCCACCTCGGCGACAACGCCGGGAGCGTGGTCGACCGGTACGCCGACTTCGGCCCGGCCTTCGAACCGGTCGAGGTGGGCGAGTTCACGCACACCACCACGCTCACGCCGGACGACCTGCTGGGGCTCGTGCGCACCCGCTCGTACTGGCTCACGGCGTCGGCCGAGGACCGGGAGCGCGTCGACCGGGCCCTGCGGGACCTGCTCGCCACCCATCCGCAGCTTGCCGGCCGGGAGACGGTCGCGCTGCCGTACCAGACGGTCGTGCTGCGGTCCCGGCGGCGCTGAGCCGGCCGCGACCGGCCGGGGTCACACGTTGCGCTCGTAGACCATCCGCAGGCCGATCAGCGTGATCATGGGCTCGTGGGCGGTGATCGTCCGGCACTCGTTGATCACCAGCGAGGCGAGGCCCCCGGTGGCGATCACGGCCTTCACCTCGCCCAGCTCCTCGGTCATCCGCTCGACGATCCGGTCCACCTGCCCGGCGAAGCCGAAGTACAGGCCGGCCTGGAGGCACTCGACCGTGTTCTTGCCGATCACCGAGCGCGGCCGGGTCGCCTCGACCTTCCGCAGCTGGGCCGCGCGGGCGGCGAGCGCGTCGAAGGAGATCTCGATGCCCGGGGCGAACGCGCCGCCGAGGAACTCGCCCCGACCGCTGATCACGTCGAAGTTGGTGGTGGTGCCGAAGTCGACCACGATCGACGGCCCGCCGTAGAGCGTGTACGCGGCCAGCGTGTTGACCACCCGGTCGGCGCCGACCTCCTTCGGGTTGTCGATCGCCAGCTGCACACCCGTCCGCACCCCCGGCTCGACGATCACGCTGGGCAGCTCGCCGTAGTAGCGGGCCAGCATGGTGCGCAGTGAGCGCAGCGCCGCCGGAACGGTGGAACAGGCGGCCACTCCGGTGATCTCGACGGCGTCCCCGGCGAGCAGGCCACGGAACATCAGGCCCAGCTCGTCGGCGGTCGACCGGGCGTCGGTCTTGATCCGCCAGGAATGCACCAGCTTGTCGCCGTCGAAGGTCGCCAGCACGGTGTTGGTGTTTCCGATGTCGATGCAGAGCAGCACGCACGCAGCCTAGACAACGGCCGTGCGGGCGGGCGCGGACCGGCCGGACGCCCGTATCCTGGTTGCCATCGCGGCATGAACAGGGGTCGATCCAGCGGGCGGCCGGGCGGGGAGCGACATGTCGGGGATGTGGTGGGCGCGCGGGCGCAACACGCTGCGCCGGCGCCGGCGGCACGTGCTCGTGCTGGCCGTGCTGGCGGGCGGCGCGATCTGGATGACGGTGCAGGCGTGGCGGGAGTCCCGCCGGGCCACCGACAGCTTCTCCGGCGAGCTCTACCTGAACATCGGCGCCGCGCTGATCATGACGCTGCTGACGTACGTGGTGCTCAACCCGCTGTTCCGGGAACTCCAGACGGCGAGCATCATCGAGCACCCCCGCCTCGACCGTGACGCGCTCATCGACCGGGTGGCCCGGTCCCGCGAGCTGGTGGCCATCCTCGAGACCTGGACGAGCATGTTGGAGGGGCCGTACGCCCGCCGCTTCGTGGCCGCGCTGCGCTCCGCGCTGCTCAACGGCGCGACGGTCCGGGTGCTGCTGCTCGACCCGGATTCCCCCGCCGTGCGGCTGCGCGGCGAGGAGCTGCGCCGCCGGGACGCCTCGGTGGCGATCCTCGGCAACCTCTGGCACCTGGCCCGGCTCCGCGAGGAGCTGCCCGAGTCGTCCCGGGCCCGCCTCCAGGTACGGGTCTACAACGCCGCGCCCTCCGTGCAGATGTACCGCTGGGACAGCAAGGCGTTCATCTCGTTCTTCCCGGTGCGCGGCAGCACGTTCGACACCCAGCAGATCGAGGCGTACGTCTCGACGCCGCTCGGCGAGTTCGTCGACGACCGGTTCGACGAGCTGTGGGACACGGCGCCCACGCAGGACCTGGAGGCGTGCCTCAGCCTGCGGCTCTGCCTGCGCCAGGGCGGGCGCGAGCTGGAGAGCTGCGAGGCGCTCTACGTCCGCTCCGACGGCGACTGGTACATCGCGGGCGCCGACCTGGTCCGCAACGTGGCGCGGCACGGGCTCGCCGGCCTCACCGTGGTGCTCGACCGGCCGGAGGCGGCCGGCGAGGTCTTCGCCATCGGCGAGGCCGACGAGCTGGCCCCCGAGGTCTACAACCGGGTGCTCGAACTCTTCCGGGCCAAGTACGGCCTGGACAGCCGACAGGACACCGAGAACCGGGTGATCTTCAACCTGGCGAGCACCTCGCTCACCACGGTCTGACCGACGCCCGGCACATCCGCCGCCGGCCACGCCCCGCCGGCCCGGACCGGTCAGTCGGTCCGCAGGTCCAGCGCGATGTCGAGGATGGGCGAGGAGTGGGTCAACGCGCCCACCGAGAGGAAGTCGACGCCGGTCGCCGCGTACCGGGCCGCCACCGCGAGGGTCAACCCGCCCGTCGCCTCCAGCTCGGCGCGGTCGCCCACGGCGGCCACCACCTCGACCAGCTCCTCGGGGCTCATGTTGTCGCAGAGCAGGAAGTCGGCGCCCGCCTCCACGGCCTCCACCGCCTCGGCGACCGTCGTCACCTCCACCTGCACCGGCACGTCGGCGAACGCCTCCCGCACCCGGCGATACGCCGCCGTGATGCCGCCCGCCGCGAGCTTGTGGTTGTCCTTGATCATCGCGACGTCGTAGAGGCCCAGGCGCTTGTTGGTGCCGCCGCCGGCGCGCACCGCGTACTTCTCCAGGGCGCGCAGGCCGGGCGTGGTCTTCCGGGTGTCCAGCACCATGGCCTTCGTGCCGGTCAGCGCGTCGGCCCAGGCCCTCGTGTGGGTGGCCACCCCGGACATCCGGCAGAGCAGGTTGAGCGCCGTGCGCTCGGCGGTCAGCAGCAGCCGGGTGGGGCCGGTCACGGTGGCCAGCACGTCGCCGCGGGCCACCCGCTCGCCGTCGCGGGCCACCAGCGACACCGCGACCGTACGGTCCACACCGGTCAACGCCCCCACCGTCTCGAAGACGGCGGCGGCCACGGCCAGCCCGGCCACCACACCGTCGGCGCGCGCCACCAGGTCGGCGGTGTCGGTCTGCTCGGCCGGGATGGTGGCGACGCTCGTGATGTCCACGAAGTCCGGCCCCAGATCCTCGGCGAGGGCGTTGGTGACCACCCGCCCCACCTCCACGGGGTCCAGGCCACCGGCCCGCAGCTCCTGCTCCGTCGACTCCCTCATCGCGTCCCCTCCCAGTGCTGCGTCAACCGCCCCTGTCCGCCGACGGCCCCGACCAGGTGGCCGAGCCACCGCTCGTCGGCCGCCGGGTGGTCCTCCCGCCAGTGGCACCCACGGGTCTCCTGCCGGGCGTACGCGGCGGCGACCAGGGCCGACGCCACGGTGATCAGGTTCGTGGCCTCCCAGTCGGCCGTCCGGGGGCGGCCCCGCCCCGCGCCGAGGTCGGTGAGCACGCCGGCCGTCGCGGCGAGCGTCTCCGCCGAGCGGAGCACCCCGGCTCCCCGGGTCATCGCCCGCTGCAGAACGGGCGTGCCGTCCGCCGGCACCACCCAGCCCTCGCCGCCGACCCAGGCGCCGGTCTCCGCCGGTCGGGCCTGCTTCGGAAGGCCGGCCGCGATGTCCTCGGCGATCCGGCGGGAGAACACGAGCCCCTCCAGGAGCGAGTTGCTGGCCAGCCGGTTCGCGCCGTGCACGCCCGTGCAGGCGACCTCGCCGCAGGCGTACAGGCCGGGGATGGAGGTGCGGCCGCGCAGGTCGGTGCGGGCGCCGCCGGAGGCGTAGTGCGCGGCCGGCGCCACCGGGATCAGGTCGACGGCCGGGTCGACTCCGATGGCCAGGCAGGACGCCACGATGGTCGGGAAGCGCCGCGCCAGGAAGTCCCCGCCCAGGTGCCGGGCGTCGAGGAAGACGTGGTCGGCGCCGGTGGCGAGGAGCACCCGGTGGATGCCCTTGGCCACCACGTCGCGGGGGGCGAGTTCGGCCAGCTCGTGCTGGCCGACCATGAACCGCTTGCCGTCAGCGTCGACGAGGTGGGCGCCCTCGCCGCGCAGCGCCTCGGAGACGAGTGGCTGCTGGGCCCGGCTGGCGCCGGGCATCCGGGCGTGCTCCGGCACGATGAGCGCGGTCGGGTGGAACTGGACGAACTCGACGTCGGTCACGGCGGCTCCGGCGCGCATCGCGAGCGCCACCCCGTCGCCCGTCGAGACGGCCGGGTTGGTGGTTGCCGCGAAGATCTGGCCCATGCCGCCGGTGGCGAGCACCACCGCCCGGCCCAGGATGGCGCCCACACCCTCCTCGCTGCCCTCGCCGAGCACGTGCAGGGTGATCCCGCACGCCGGGCCGAGCCCGCCCGGGCCGTCACCGGGCGCCCGCAGGAGGTCCAGCACGAGAGCGTGCTCGACCAGGCGGATCCACGGGTCGCGGCGGACCGCCGCGTGCAGCGCGCGCTGCACCTCGGCGCCGGTGGCGTCCCCGCCCGCGTGCACGATCCGGTCCGCCCGGTGCCCGCCCTCCCGGGTGAGCATCAACGACCCGTCCGGGTTGCGGTCGAACTCGGCGCCGATCCGCATCAGCTCGCGCAGCCGGGTCGGCCCCTCCTCGACGAGGACCCGTACGGCCGCCGGGTCGCACAGCCCGACCCCCGCGATCTCGGTGTCCCTGGCGTGCGCGGCCGACGTGTCGGCGGGGTCGAGCACCGCGGCGATGCCGCCCTGCGCCCAGCGGGTCGAGCCCTCGTCCATGTCCACCTTCGTGACGACGGTGACGTGCAGGCCCGCCTCGCGCAGGTGCAGCGCCGCGGTGAGGCCGGCCACGCCCGACCCGACGACGATCACGTCGGTCGTCTCCACCCATCCGGGCGCGGGCGCGGCCAGCAGCCCGGGCAGGGCCGGCAGGTCGACGGTCGGAAGGTCCATGACCACAGTCAACCGCGAACGGCGCTCGCACGAGGCGGCGGGGGCGCGACGAGTGGTTTGGGCTACCTCGTCCGCGCGCCCGGGTCAGCTCGTGCGGACGGGCAGGCCGGCCGCGCCGGCGCCCTTCAACGAGCCGGTCACCGTGCGGTGGCTGAGCCAGAGGTAGCAGCGCACGCCGCGGTCGCCGGCCCCCCACCGGCCGGCGCCGGGTGGCCGCACCACCACCCCGCTGCGCAGGGGCAGGTCGGCCTCGTCCGGTACGCCGACGTACCGGCCGAGGATCGTGCGGCAGCCCGTGTAGAGGGCCCCGCCCCTTCCCCGCGATCTTGCACTTGCTGCCCCGGCAAGCGGGACAAATCACCTCAGAACGAAGGCCGAAAGCGCAAGATCGCGGAGGACGGCCGGGGCGGGCGGGCGGCGCAGCGCCGCGCGCCCGCGGCGGGTCAGACTGCCGCGTACGGGTTCGGGATCGGGTCGCCGGCCGTGCCGGAGGCCGGCTTCGCCGGGTCGGCGGTCAGGTCCACCACCCGGTTGTCGGCGTCGACGTGGACCACGCGGGGCTGGTACGCGCGCGCCTCGGCGTCGTCCATCTGACCGTACGAGATCAGGATGACCAGGTCACCGGGGTGCACGAGGTGGGCGGCCGCGCCGTTGATCCCGATCACGCCGCTGCCCCGCCGGCCCGGGATGACGTACGTCTCCAGCCGGGCACCGTTCGTGATGTCCACGATCGCCACCTGCTCGCCGGGGAGCAGGTCGGCGGCGTCGAGCAGGTCCTCGTCCACGGTGACCGAGCCGACGTAGTGCAGGTCGGCCTGGGTCACCGTGGCGCGGTGGATCTTCGACTTCAGCATGGTTCGCAGCATCGGGGTGGACCTTTCGCGCGCAGCGGGGGTGGTTCAGGAGCGGGGGGCGAGCAGGACCGGCACGTTGTCGATCAGGCGGGTGCTGCCGACCCAGGCCGCCACGAGCAGCCGGGCGGGCCCGCTGACCGGCCCCGGTTCGAGGTCCGCGTCGGTCAGCACCAGGTAGTCGAGCTGGGCGCCGGGCGTGCCGGCGCCGAACGCCCGGTGCGCGGCCGTCAGCACGGCGCCGGCGTCAAGCCCCTGCTCGGCGGCCTCGGCGCCGGCCCGCAGCGCGGCCGACAGGCTGAGCGCCGCGGCCCGCTCCGGCTCCGAGAGGTACCGGTTGCGGCTGGACAGGGCCAGCCCGTCCGGCTCGCGCACGGTGGGGACGCCGACCACCCGGACCGGCACGTCCAGGTCGCGCGCCATCCGCCGGACCAGGGTGAGCTGCTGGTAGTCCTTCTCGCCGAAGAAGGCCAGGTCGGCCCGGGTGAGCTGGAACAGCTTCAGCACCACGGTGAGCACACCGTGGAAGAAGCCCGGCCGGCTCTGCCCCTCCAGCTCCTCGCCGAGGCGGCCGGGGTTGACGCGTACGCGCGGCTCCCCGTCCGGGTACATCTCGGCCCGGTCCGGCGCGAACACCACGTCGGCTCCGGCCCGCCGGCAGACCTCCAGGTCGGCGGCGAGCGTACGGGGGTAGCGGTCGAAGTCCTCGTTCGGGCCGAACTGGAGCGGGTTCACGAAGATCGTCACGAGCACGTGGTCGGCCTGTTCCCGGGCCGCCCGCAGCAGCGTCTCGTGACCCTCGTGCAGCGCGCCCATGGTCATCACCACGCCGACGGTGCCAGTCAGCGCTGCCCGCGCCTTCGCCAGCTCCTCGCGCGTCGTCACCAGTTCCATCTCGGCGGCCCCCTCCCCGTCGCTCGTCAGCGCGTACCGGCCCGTGCCCATTCCCGGACCGGTCACGCCGCCACTTCCCGCTGGCTGTCGGCCAGGACGCCGAGCAGCGACGCCGCGTCGGCCGGGCGGAGCCGACCCGCCGCGATGGCCCGGTCCGCCGTACGCCGGGCCAACGCCAGGTACGGCGCCACGGACTCGGGCGCCGTGGCGGCGAGCCGGTCGAGGTGCCGTTCGACGGTGCCGGCGTCGCCGCGGGAAACCGGACCGGTCAGCGCGTCGTCGCCGAGACGCAGCGCGTTCTCCAGCGCGGCCCGCAGCAGCGGGGCGAGCACCTTCTCGGGCTGGGTCACCCCGGCGTCGCGGAGCCGGTCGGCCGCCTCGTTGACGAGGGTCACCAGGTGGTTGGCGCCGTGCGCCAGCGCCGCGTGGTAGAGCGGGCGGTCCGCCTCCCCGATCCACTCCGGCACGCCACCCAGGTCGGCCACCAGCCGGGCGGCCAGCGGCCGCAGGTCGGCGGGGGCGGTCACCCCGTACGAGATGCCGGCGAGCCGGCCGAGGTCGTCGGGCGTACCGGTGAAGGTCATGGCCGGGTGCAGGGCGAGCGGCCGGGCGCCGACCGCGACGGCCGGGTCGAGCACGGCCAGGCCGTGCGCCCCGGAGGTGTGCGCCACGAGCTGGCCGGGGCGCAGCGCGCCCGATTCGGCCAGGGCGGTGACGACGCCGGCGAGCGCGTCGTCCGGCACGGCGATCAGCAGCAGGTCGGTGGCGGCCCGGGCCACCGCCGTGGCGGAGCGGCGGGGCACGGCCGGCAGCAGCAGGGCCAAGCGGGCCCGGCTGGCGCCGGAGGCGCCGGCCGCGGCGACCACCCGGTGGCCCGCGGCGGCGAGCGCGGCGCCCAGCACGGCGCCGACGCGGCCCGCGCCGAGTACGCCGACGGTCAGGGTGCGCGGGGTGGTGGCAGCCGGAACGCCCGGACGGGCGGGACCCGCGGTGGCGGCGGCCCGTCGAGGGGCGGCCGGACGCGGGCGCGACGGTGCGCTCATGACAACGATCCAGTCCTCGAGAAGGGGTACCGGTCGATGGCAAGTATGCGCCCGGGCAACGGGATCGAAACCCGGATGTGAAAACCTTCACCGCCGTGGCCGCCCGGGGAAGAGGAAGGGGCCCGTCCGGTGCGGAAGGGCCCCTTACCGGGACGTCGAGCGCTCAGCGCTGGGGCGTCAGGAAGCCCGCGTCGAGGAACTTGAAGTTGGTGTCCGGCCGGGACTCGCCGTCGCCAGCGGGCGTCTCCGGGGTGTTCCGGCCGTCGTGGAGCACGAGCAGGCCGCCCGGGAAGCCGGGCAGCGCGGTGGAGACCACCGCCGCGCCGTCGCACTCCTGCGACCCGTCGACCCGACCGTCGACGACCGCGAACCGGCCGGTCGGCCGGTCCGTGCGCCGGTCGTACGTGTAGAAGGTGTCGTCGCCCTGGCTCGAGACGACCAGGGTGCCGGCGCCGCGGCCGGTCCGGTAGATGGTCAACCCCTCCACGTCCTGGGCGATCCGGCCGCCGAAGCCCGGGTCGGCCGCGTAGTCGGTCACGCAGTCCTCCTCCTCGGCGTCGTACGTCGCCGGAACGCCGAACTCGCGGACCCGCTCCACCGACCGGGGCGCGCCGTGGAAACGGCCACCCGCCAAGCGGACGCGCCACAGACCCACCTTCTCCTGGGCGAGGTGCACCACCCCGGTGTCCGGGTCGACCACCGTTCCCTCGACCTGCGGCCCGTCACCCGGATCGGTGCACGGCGACCAGCGCTCGCCGTTGGGCAGGGTGAACGTCGACGGCAGGACGAGCCGGTCCACCGGCCGGTAGGTGACCCGGCCAGCCCGCTCGACCAGCCGGAACAGCCCCACCTCGGGCGTGCTGCGCCGGCTGACCACCGCGTACACGGCGCCGTCGGGGGCCGTCCAGGTGCCCAGGCCGTACGCCGTGCGCTGCCCGTTCACCTCGGCCTGGTCCCGGCTGAACGCGAACGGCACGTCCGGGGCCGTCACGTCGGTGAGCCGCCGGGTGGCCGGGTCGATCCGGTAGAAGCGCAACTGGTCCCGGCCCCGGTCGGTCACCACGGCCAGGTCGGCCCGGTGACCGGCCAGCCGGAACCCGGAAACCAGGTCGACGTTGTTGAACCGGCCCGCCTCGTCGTCGGGACCGGGCGCGGGCGGGGTGGCGATGGCCTGTCGCTCGCGGGCCGCCAGGTCGTACACCCGGAGGCCGCCGTTCTTGGCGGTGGCGATCACCAGGCTGCCGGCCCGGTCGGTGGGGTGGATCCAGATGGCCGGGTCGTCGGCGTCGGCGTCGCCGCCCGCCGCGTCGTCGAAGAGCGAGGGCGTCTCGACCGCCGCGCGGACCGGCCGGGGCTCGTCGCCGGCCGGCGCGGCGCCCGCGGGGGCGGCGGCCAGCAGCAGCGGTACGACCGCCACGGCGGGGATGAGGAGTCGTCTCATACCGGCTGACCGTAGGGTCGGCACGGTGACGGGCCTTGAACGAAAGGTGAACTGATGTCGATCCGCTGGCGGGAGGCCATGGACCGGGCGCTCTACGGCCCGGGCGGCTTCTTCGTGGCGGGATCCGGGCCGGCCGGCCACTTCCGCACGAGTGTGCACGCCGCCCCGGCGTTCGCCACCGCGCTGCTCCGTCTCGTCGGCCAGGTCGACGCGGCTCTCGGTCACCCGGCCCGGCTCGACGTGGTCGACGTGGGCGCCGGCCGCGGGGAGCTGCTGCGGGCCCTCGCGTCCGTCGCCACCGGGGAACTCGCCGGTCGGCTGCGGCTCACCGCCGTCGAGCGGGCGCCCCGGCCACGTGACCTGCCTGCGGGCGTCGACTGGGTCGACGGGATCCCGACCGGGATCACCGGCCTGCTCGTCGCCACGGAATGGCTCGACAACGTGCCGCTCGACCTCGCCGTGCACGGCTCCGACGGGTGGCGCTACCTGCTGGTCGACCCGGCCACGGGCGCGGAGAGCGTGGGCGGTCCCGTCGACGACGAGGACGCCCGGTGGCTGGCCGCCTGGTGGCCGGCGCCCGGCGGCGCGGCCGGCGCGCGGGCCGAGATCGGCCGCAGCCGGGACGAGGCGTGGGCCGACGCCGTGGGCCACGTCGACCGGGGACTGGCGCTGGCCGTCGACTACGGGCACCGCGCGCCGGAACGGCCGGTCGACGGGACGCTGACCGGGTACCGGAGCGGGCGGCAGGTGCCCCCGGTGCCCGACGGGTCGTGCGACGTCACGGCCCACGTAGCCATGGACTCGGTCGCCTCCGCCGGGCAGCGGGTGGCCCGGTGCGCGTACGCCCTCGGGTCGCAGCGGGAGGCGCTGCGGGCGCTCGGTGCCGATGGTGGTCGACCGCCGCTGGCCCTGGCCGCCTCCGACCCGGCCGGGTACGTCCGCGCGCTCGCCGCGGCGTCCACGGTGGCCGAGCTGACCGACCCGGCCGGCCTGGGCGGGCACTGGTGGCTGCGGCAACCGGTCGGCGTCACGCTCGATGCGGTCGTGGCACGATGACGGGCATGACCACCGACGCCGGGGACCTCCGCGAGCTGACCGTCGGCACCGGCGCCGGCGGGGAGCAGCTCGGCGCCGACATGGTGCTCAACATCGGCCCCCAGCACCCCTCCACCCACGGCGTGCTGCGGCTGCGGCTGGTGCTCGACGGCGAGCGGGTGATCTCGGCGGAGCCGATCGTCGGCTACATGCACCGGGGCGCCGAGAAGCTCTTCGAGGTACGCGACTACCGGCAGATCATCGTGCTCGCCAACCGGCACGACTGGCTGTCGGCGTTCTCGAACGAGCTGGGCGTGGTGCTGGCCGTCGAACGGCTCATGGGTCTCGAGGTGCCGGAACGGGCGGTCTGGCTGCGGATGGCGCTCGCGGAGCTGAACCGGGTGCTCAACCACCTGATGTTCCTCGGCTCGTACCCGTTGGAGATTGGCGCGATCACGCCGATGTTCTACGCGTTCCGGGAACGGGAGACCCTCCAGGCCGTGATGGAGGAGGTCTCCGGCGGCCGGATCCACTACATGTTCAACCGGGTCGGCGGGCTCAAGGAGGAGGTGCCGTACGGCTGGACGGGCCGGGCCCGGACGGCCATCGGCGAGGTGCGCCGGCGCCTGCCCGACCTGGACAACCTGATCCGGCGCAACGAGATCTTCCTGGCCCGCACGGTCGGCGTGGGTGTGCTCTCCGCGGCCGACGCCGCCGCGTTCGGCGCGTCCGGCCCGGTCGCCCGGGCGTCCGGCCTCGACATGGACCTGCGCCGCGACGAGCCCTACCTGGCGTACGACGAGCTGGACGTGCCCGTGGTGACCCGCACGACCGGGGACTGCCACGCCCGGTTCGAGCTGCTGCTGGACCAGGTGTACGTGTCACTCGACCTCGCCGAGCAGTGCCTGGAGCGGGTCGACCGGCTCACCGGGCCGGTCAACACCCGGTTGCCGAAGGTGGTCAAGGCGCCCGAGGGGCACACCTACGCGTGGACCGAGAACCCGCTCGGGATCAACGGCTACTACCTCGTGTCCCGCGGTGAGAAGACGCCGTGGCGGCTCAAGCTGCGCACAGCGTCGTACGCCAACGTCCAGGCACTGGCCACCCTGCTCCCGGGCTGCCTGGTGCCGGACCTGATCGCGATCCTCGGCTCGATGTTCTTCGTGGTCGGCGACATCGACAAGTAGCGGGCGCCCGGCCTTGGGAGCAGGGGCTCGCGCTGGCCGGGTGTGCACTTCCGCTCCTGTCGAGCTGCCCCAGATATGGGGCAGCTCGTGGCGGCGGCACTTCCCCGTCGTCGGCGCTCGCGCGTTCGGCGTGCGAGTCGGCGCTCGCGCGTTCGGCGTACGTTTCGGCGCTCGCGCGTTCGGCGTGCGATTCGGCGTTTGCGCGTCCGCGTCCGCGTTTGCGCGTCGGCTTTCCGGGCGGTCTCAGATCTGGGGCAGCTCGACAGCGTCCGTCGGTCCCTCACTCCGGGGCGTCAGCGCCAGCGTCCGTCGACCCTCGCTCCCGGGCGTCAGCGCCAGCGGGTGCCGCCGGCGCGGGGGGCGTCGTCCTGCGGCGGGTAGCCGTAGCGCTCCTCCTCGACCCGCGCGCGCCGGCCCACGCGCTCCGGCTCGTCGGGCGCCGACTGGTAGCCCCGCTGCCGCGGCGGCCGCCACTCGTCCGGCACGGGTACCCCGCCGACCGGCAGCGCCGCACGCTCCTCCGGCTCGTCCCAGCCTCCCCGGCGTCCGGCGTCGCCGCCCCGGCCGTACGTCCGCGGGTCGTCCCTGGGCGGATCGTCCCGCCGGGGGTCGTCGCGGCGGACCGACGCCCAGCGGTCGGCGACCCGGTACTCGGTGCCGGTGGCGTCGGCGTGCACCTCGGCGCGGCGCTCGCCCATCCGCAGCTCCTGGCCCCGGTCGTCGTCCCGGACGGCCGCCCAGCGGTCACCCGCCCGCAGCTGGGCCCAGTACTGGCCGGTGTCGTCCGGCTGCGCGGGCCGATCGTCCGGCGGGTCGCCCCACCGCGACTCGCCCGCTCCCCCGCGCTGCTCCGGCCAGCCCCGCTCGTCCGGCGAGGCGGACCAGCCCCGCTCGTCCGACGGCGCGGACCAGCCCCGGTCATCGGCGGCGGACCAGTCCCGCTCGTCACGCCGGGCCCGGTCGTCGCGCGGGTCGTCCCAGCCGGGCTCGTCGCGGGGCTCGCCGTGCGCGCCCCACCGCCGGTCGTCGCCGGGCCGCGAGCGCTCCTCCGCGCCGCCGTACCCCGACCAGGGCCGCTCCTCCGGTTCCTTGCCGGCGCCCGCCCACCGGTCCTCGGCGGCGGCGCCCCACGGCCGCTCCTCGGCGGGCGGTGACCAGCCGCCCGCGTAGCCGCCGCCGTAACGCCCGCCGGCCGGCTCGGGCGAGCCGCCGTCCACGATCGTGTGCCGGGTGGTGACGTGCACCGTCTCGGTGTGCCGGACCATCCCCACGGGCCGGGACGCCGGCTCGGGCCGGCTGGTGTGCTCCGGCGGGCGCGGCGCGGCGCCGTAGACGCCGGCCTGCGGCGCCGAGGCCCGCCCCCCGCCGTGCCTCCCCCCGGAACCGGCACGCTCCCCGCCGTACACCCCGGCGTCCGGGCGTTCGCCCCCGTACACGCCGGCCGCTGCCGGACGGTCCCCGCCGTACTGCCCGGACGCCGGGCGGTCCGTGTCGTACCCGCCGGGTGGTGACCGGCGGGCCGGCTCGTCGTCGTGCGGCTCGGCCACGGGCACCCGGGCGCGACCCGCCGGCTCCTCGGCCCCGGACAGGGCGGCGCCGGTGGCCTCGAGGCGGCGGCGCACGGCCGCGACCGCCTCCTGGGCCCGCTGCGCCTGGTCGAGTGCCTGGTTGCCGCGCTGGGCGGCCGCCACGATCTCACCGCGCAGTTCCCGGCGGAGCTGGTCCATCTCGTCCAGCAGCTCTTCGACGCGGGCCTCCCCGCCGTCACCGTCGCGCCGCAGGGCGATCGACAGCCCGATGAGGACCACGGCGAGGATCGCGAGCACGGCGGCGAACCGCAGCGGGCCGTTGCCGTCCGCCACCAGCAGGATCAGTGCCGCCACCGGCGCCAGCCCCACGCCGCTCCAGAAGAGCACGGTCAACAAGGTGGGACTGCGCCTGATGTCCGGGGCGGGCATGGCTGTGCAGCCTACCGAGAGTTGCTGCCCGTGTGAACGGGCGAACGCGGCCTCCCGCACCGGTTTCCGGCCGTTCCCACGGAAGGCCGACGGCCGGCCGCCGGTGGCCACGTGCCACCGACGACCGGCCGTCGTGAGCGCGGGACGACCCGCCGGGGATGCCTCAGCTCGTGGCCAGGGCCCCGTCCGAGGAGAGGACCAGGCCCACGCTGGCACTGCCGGTCTTCAGCGCGTTCTTGGTCTGCGGGCCACCGGCGTCCAGCGAGCTGAACGAGCCGGCGTTGAAGTTGTAGACCTGCACGAGGCCCGCCTGGCACGTCACGCGCTGCGGGCACTCGGGCGGCCCGGCGAGCACCGTGGCCTTGCCGGAGCACTTGCTCGCCAGCTCCGAGAGCGTGCGGACGCCGTACTTGGCGGAGAACTCCTTGGTGACCGCGAAGGCGTTCTGGTCCTGTGCGGCGGAGGGGGCGCCGAAGGTGATCCCCACCTTGTCGCCCTCGGCCTTCAGCGCGGTGACCGTCTTGTTGATGTCCGGGGACGCCGCCGGCGGTGCGCCCTGCCCCTTGGCCTTGGTGTTGAGGAACTCGGTCATGCTGGCCGCGTACTCGGGGACGACCTGGATCTCGCCCTTCTCCAGGGCCGGCTCGTAGAGCTCCCGGTTGCCGATCTGCTGCACCCGCACCTGGTAACCGGCGGCGGTCAGCGCGATCCGGTAGAGCTCGGCGAGGGTCTCGCTCTCGCTGAAGTTGCCGGCGCCCACCACGATCTGGCCACCGGGGCCCTTCGCGATCCCGGCGGTCAGGTTGTTGGCCGAGGCGAACTCCTCGGCTGCCGCCTTCGGCGTCTTGTGGTCGAGGTCGACCACCTTGTTGAGCTGGATCAGCTTCGGCGTGTCCAGCGCGTGGGAGACCTTGTCGAGCGCGGCGATCAGCTGTGGGTTCGCCACGTCGGCGTTGATCGCCGGGATGATGTTGTCGCTGTTCTGGAGCTTCTTGTCGTCGTCGAGGACCATGAGCTGGTTACCGGCGACCGGCGCGCATCCGGCGCCACTCGCCGCCGCCGACGGCGCCTCGGTGCCGGAGGAGCCGGCGCCGCCGCAGCCGGTCAGCAGCCCGGCGGCGGTGAGGGCCGCCGCCATGCCGACGGCCAGCCGTGTACGTGCGTGCATATTGCCCGCCTTCCGTGTCCCGGCGCGACCCGTCCCGGGCCGGCCGCGTGTCCGACGGGCGATCCCTCTCAACGGCCGCCCGCGATCTACCAGCCAACATCTTCCACGCGGGTACGACAACCGGGGGCGAGGTTCGTCACCCGATCGTCACGTCCACGTCGGCGTCGTCCGTTTTCCGGACGGCATCCCGCCCGGGCTGTGACGAAGGTCGCTCAGCTTCCCGTCACCGCGTCCGCGGCCCGGCGGTTCGCGCCCCGGCGGGCGGCGCGCAGCGGGCGCGGTGTGACGACCCGCTCGACGAGCGCGAGCACCGCCTCGACCAGCACGGCGAGCCCGGCCACCAGCAGGCCGCCGGCCAGGATCTGCCCGCCACCGGCCGCGATGTCCAGCCCGAAGCCGGCACGGATGATCTGGCCGAGCCCCCCGCCGTTGACGAACGAGGCCAGCGCCGCGGTCGCCACCACCTGCACGGCGGCCGTCCGGAACCCGGCCGCCAGGTACGGCACGGCGAGCGGCAGCTCCACCCGGCGCAGCACCTGCCAGCCGGACAGGCCCATGCCGCGGGCCGCGTCCCGCGCCTCCGGGTCGGCCTGGCGCACCCCCGTGTACGCGTTGGCCAGCAACGGCGGCAGCGCGAAGACGGCAAGCGCCACGATCACCGACGGCTTGCCGAACCCGAGGAAGGTCAGCGGCAGGATGGTGAGGAGGGCGAGCGTGGGAACGGCGAGGGTGATGTTGGCCACCAGCACCACGAGGCCGCCGCCCCGGCCGGTGTGCCCGAGCCAGAGCCCCACGGGCCAGGCCACGAGACAGCCCAGCACCACGGCGGCCACGGACAGGAACATGTGCTCGCCGAGCCGGTCCAGCACACCGCCCGGGTTGGTCCAGTTCAACGGGTCGTTGAGCCAGCGGTACGCCTGCTCGATGATGCTCACGACGCCCTCCTCGCGAGCCAGGGCGTGAGCAGGCGGCCGATCCCGGCGAGGATCAGGTCGAGCACCAGGGCGAGCAGCACGCAGAGCAGTGTGCCCGTCATGATCTGCGCGCGGAAGAAGTTGTTCTGGAAGCCCGCGAAGATCAACTGACCGAGCCCGCCGCGGCCCACGACCACGCCGACGGTGACCAGCGCAACGGTCGACACGGTGGCCAGCCGCAGCCCGGTGAGGATGCCGGGCAGGGCGAGCGGGAGGTCGATCCGGAACAGCCGGCCCCAGCGCCCGTACCCCATGCCCTCGGCTGCCTCGCGCACCTCGGGTGGCACCTGGGTGAGCCCGGCCACCGTGTTGCGGACGATCACCAGCAGCGCGTAGAGCACCACCACGCTGAGCACGGTGACCGCGCCGATGCCCAGATAGGGCGCGAGGAACGCGAAGAGCGCCAGCGACGGGATGGTGTAGAACACCCCGGTGACAGCGAGGATCGGGCCGGCGAGGGGACGGAACCAGTACGCCGCCACGGCCAGCGGCACGGCGATCAGGGCGGCGATCACCACCGCCCGGGCGGTGAGTGAGGCGTGGTCACGCAGCGCCGCGAGGATCGTGTCAGAGTTGTCCCGCACGTACTGCCAGGAGAACCAGGGATTGCCCGGGTCGGCCCGGTAGCTCAGGCGGAAGGACATACGTGGACGTTACCCCGGACACCTCCGGCGTCGACGGGCGCGCGACGGCCGGTGGCCCGCACGCGGCGTCGATCACCCTCGAGGCGGTGCGCAAGCGCTACCCCGACGGCACCGAGGCCGTACGCGGGCTGAGCCTCGAGGTCAAGGCGGGCGAGCTGGTCGTGCTGATCGGCCCGTCGGGCTGCGGCAAGTCGACAGTGCTCCGGATGATCAACAGGTTGATCGAGCCCACCGACGGGCGCATCCTGCTCGGCGACGAGGACGTGACCCGGGCCGACCCGGTGCGGCTGCGGCGCCGGATCGGCTACGTCATCCAGAACGTCGGGCTGTTCCCGCACCAGACGGTCCGGGCCAACGTGGCGACCGTCCCCCGCCTGCTCGGCTGGCCGCGCCAGCGCACCCGGGAGCGGGTCGACGAGCTGCTGGAGCTCGTGGGCCTAGACCCGGGCACGTTCGGCGGCCGTTACCCGCACGAACTCTCCGGCGGCCAGCGACAGCGCGTCGGGGTGGCCCGGGCGCTCGCCGCCGACCCCGTGGTGCTGCTCATGGACGAGCCGTTCTCCGCTGTCGACCCCATCGTGCGGACCCGGCTGCAGGAGGAGTTCCTGCGGTTGCAGGCGGAGGTGCGCAAGACGATCGTGCTGGTCACCCACGACCTCGACGAGGCGGTACGGCTCGGCGACCGGATCGCGGTGCTCTCCCAGGGCGGTCACCTCGAGCAGTACGACACGCCGGGTGCCCTGCTCGGCGCGCCCGCGACCCCCTTCGTCCGCGAGTTCGTGGGCGCCGACCGGGGCATCCGCCGGCTCGTGGTCACACCGGTGGGTCGCGAGGTGCTGGAGCCGCTGCCGGCGGGCGGGACGCCGGAGGCGCCGACCGTGCCGTTGGGCGGCTCGGCGTACGACGCGCTCGCCGCGATGCTCACCTCGGCCGCCGACCGGGTGGTGGTCACCGACGAGGGGCAGCCGGTCGGCGTGCTCGACCGCCGCCGGCTGCTCGACCTCGGCGCGACGGAGTGAGCCGGGCGGGCCGGGCGAAGCGGGCCGCAGGGACGGAGTGGGCCGGGCGCGTCAGGCCCGGCCGCCGAGACTCGCCGTCCCGATGATCCAGCCGGTCAGGAAGCCGTAGCCCGCCCCCACGGTCGCGGCCTGCAACGCGGCGAGCATCGACGGCCCCGGCCCGAGGAAGACCGCGAGCAGGCCCGCTAGCCCGCTGGCCAGCACGTACGCCGCCCAGCCGGAGAAGAACTGGCTGAGCCCACCGGGGACCCGGGCCACCTGCGTGGCGGGCAGCAGGTAGAGCAGCGCCACCGCGAAGACGAGCAGCAGCACGGCCCGCGCGTCGGCGGCGAGCACCCCGCCGGCCTGGTCGCCCGCGTCGAACCGCCAGGCCGGCCAGGCCAGCAGCCGCAGGTACCAGCCGCCCGCCGCGTTCGGGTCGGTGTGCCGCCCCGCCCACCCGACGAACGCCGGGCTGCCGCAGACGGCGACGAGCACGAGCGCGGCGAGGGCCCCCGTGCCGGCCGCCGTGCCGTACCGGCTGATCGTCCGGGTCCGGTTGCTGAGCGCCATGATGTGGTCCGTTCCGGCCCGCCGCGGGCGGGCCGTCCTGCGTCCGCGCGAGCCGGTCAGTGCTTCATGAGGTAGTCGATGAAGGCGGCCCGCAGCAGCGGCCCCGACTCCTCGTAACCGTGGCCGGTCAGCTCCCGCAGGAGGGCGGCGGCCTCGTCGACGGTCGGGCCCACCGAGTTGGGGGCGCCGTCGAGCACGGTCGCCTCGTCGGCGTTCGGCAGGTGGCGCAGCACCGACCAGAAGAAGCCCACGTCGCGCCGCTCCCGGGCCAGGGCGAACGCCTGCTCCCTCAACTCCTCGGTGGACAACGCGTCCAGCTCCGCAAACGAGCGGCCGGTGGGAGTGGCAGGTTTCTCGGTCATGCCGCCGAGCCTAACCGCCGAGATCACGCCCGGCTCGCCGGACGTGGCCCCGCTCACCGGTCGTCGTCCCACCGCCTCGGCTCGGTCTCCCAGCGCGGCGTCCGCCAGGGATCCACCGGCGTCTCCGCCGAGGGCGTCGGCAGGGTCGGGGGCCAGTTGTCCACGGGTCGCGGCCGGGGCACCTCCCAGCCGGAGCCGGCCGTGACGTCCACGGCCGGTTCGGTCGGGTCGGCGCTCCGCGAGCCCGGGCGGCCGTACCGCTCGACCAGTCGGGTGACCACCAGCCCCACGCCGAGCGTCACCCCGCCGACCGCCCACCGGCTCACCGTCCAGCCGCGCGCCCGCGCGTACGCGAGGAACGCCGCCACGAGGCAGACCGCGAGCAGCGTGCCGAAGATGCCGCCGCGCCGGCCGTACGCGCTGGTGCCCGCGAGCAGCGCCACGCCGACGCCGACCAGCGTCCAGTCCAGCCCGGCGGTGGGCGCCAACGGGCCGGTGGCGTTCGCCGCGACGAGGACGCCGGCCAGCATGGCCAGCACCGTCGAGCAGACGAGCGCGCCGGCGGTCACGATCGCGGCGACCGTCCCGCGCCGCCGGGCCGGGTCGGCCACCGGACGGAACCGGCCGACGAGCCGGCGGATGGCCCGGATCGCCCCGAACAGGCCACCGAGGACGGCCACGGCGGCGAAGCCGGCGAAGAGGTAGAACGCGTGCCGGTGCGGGTCGTACTCGCCCTGCGCGAGCACCGGCGCCGCGCGCCGCTCGATGTAGACGACCACCCCCGCCGCGCCGGCCAGGCTCGCCGCCCAGCTCGGGACGTGCAGCACCACCACGGCCAGGGCCAGGAGCAGCCCGCCCACCGCGGCGACCGCGGCGGCCGGCGCCACGGCGGCCACCACGCCACGGTCGCCCTGCTCGGCGAAGTGCAGCCCGGCGGCGACGGCGACCGGCCCGATGGCCAGGTTCACGGCGGCGGTACGCAGGCTGAGCCCGGCGGCGAGGGCGAGCAGGCCCAGCGCCACGACGCCGACCAGGAAAGACCGCAGCCCGTCCCCGCGCAGGACGGCCGGATCCTCCCGCCAGAGCAGCCAGGCGACGGCGGCGAGCCCCAGCAGGAGCACGATCTCCCAGACCACGTGCACGCCGACCCGGTCGCGGCCGGGCTCACCGTGGTGCGGGTCGTCGAACGCGTTCTCGAGGACGGCGGCGGGCACCCCGGACGAGGGCTCGATCGGTCCGTTCGGGCCGGGTTCGTCGTACCCCATGTCGCCGCCTCCCCTGGCCGGTCGTCCGGGTCCGACGTGGGGGCGGACCGGCGCGGCCGTTGCTCTCCGGTCGGAGGCACCGTACCCGCGCCGAACGTCCGACGTAACCCCCCGGCCAGCGGCGGCCAACGGCGTGGCCACTCAGCGTTGGCCGGGGCGACTCTCCCGCTCGTCGGGCTCGCGCTCGTCCTCCGGGCGCTCCGGCACCCGGCACGACCGCTCCAGCCACAGCGCCGCCGCCACCAGGGCGAGCGAGGCGAGCAGGCCGCCGCCCGCGGGCGACCGGTCCTCCATGGCGGCGCGCGTGGACTCGACGAAGAGCCAGGCAGTCAGCCCCGCGTAGAAGCCGGCGAAGAGCGAACCGGCCAGCGAGGACGCCTTGGCCAGCACCACGAACCGGGCGACCATCAGCGCGTTCACGGGCGCCCGGCCGGGGCGCCGGTCGATCCGGCCGCGGGTGTTGATCGCCGCGTACCCCTCGAGGATGGCGAGGGCGCCCAGCGTGGCCACCGGCAGCCAGGGCAGCCGGGGGATGCCCCGGTAGTAGAGGGTGCTGATCAGCAACCAGGCCACCGCGGCGGCGGCCAGAGCGGCCACCACGAGGGTGGAGATCCGGGTGGGGCCCATCCGCGAGCGGTCCGGGCCCGCACCGCCGGGCCGTGGGGACTGCGCCTGCGTCATGCCGGCCGGCTCCGCTGGGTCATGCCGTCGACTCTATCGCCAGATCGGGGCGGGGGCGCAGTTCCCGCGCGTCGCTCGCCACCGGGTCGGCGGTGAGCAGGTCGGTGAGCCGGCCGTGTCCGGGCAGCCGGCCGTACGGCTGGATGTCGATCCACGGCCGCAGCACGAACGCCCGCAGGTGGGCGCGGGGGTGCGGCAGGGTCAGCTCGGGGTCGTCGCTGAGCACCGGCTCGTCGTCGTCGCCCCACACCGCGATGACGTCCACGTCGAGGGTGCGCGGCCCGAACCGCCGCCGCGGGTCACGGGTCCGGCCGGCGCCGCGCTCCGCGGCCCGGGCCCGCTCCAGCCAGTCGCGCGGGGTCGCGGTCGGATCCTGGGCGAGCAGCGCCGCGTTGAGGTACGCCGGCTGGTCCGGGTCCCCCCACGGTGGAGTCTCGTACACGCCGGAGACGACGAGCACGGCGTCGCCCAGCGAGGCTACCGCGGAGCGCAGGTGCGCGAGGCGGTCACCGAGGTTGCTGCCCAGGGAGAGAACGGCCCGGGTCACCGGGCACGCGTCCGGGTCATGGTGACGGCCACGTCGGTGAACGTGTGCGGCACCGGCGCCTCCGGCTTGTGCACGGTGACCGTCGCCGCCCCCACCCGGGGGTCGGCCAGGCAGACCGCGAGCAGCCGGTCGGCGAGCGTCTCGATGAGGTTGACGGGCTCGCCGGTCACCACCGCCACGAGGCGCTCGGCCAGCTCGCCGTAGTGGACGGTGTCCGTCACGTCGTCCGAGCGCGCCGCCGGGCCGAGGTCGAGTTCCAGCACCACGTCGACCACGAAGTCCTGCCCCTGGGCGCGTTCGAAGTCGTACACCCCGTGGCGGCCGTGGGCCCGCAGGCCGGTCAGCGTGATCCGGTCGCTCACCGTTCCCCCTTCCGCCCGGCGGCCACCGCCCGCGGCTCCGGCCCGTCACCGGCGGGCCCGACGACCAGGCGCGGACCGCCGGTGGCGCGCCAGACGGCGAGCGCGTCGACGGTGGCGCGGACGTCGTGGACCCGTACGCCCCAGGCGCCCGCCGCCACGGCGAGCACGCTGGTGGCCACCGTGGCCGCCTCCCGTTCGCCGGTCGGCCGCGGGGTGCCGTCCGACGCGGCCAGCAGCCGGCCGAGGTACGACTTGCGGCTGGCGCCGAAGAGCAGCGGGTAGCCGAGGTCGAGCAGCTCGGGCAGGCGGGCGCTGAGCTGCCAGTTGTGCGCGGCGGTCTTCGCGAACCCCAGCCCCGGGTCGACGACGATGCGGTCCGCGGGGACACCCGCGCGCAGCGCCGCGTCGACGCGCTGGCCCAACTCGGCGCGGACATCGGTGACCACATCCGTGTAGACGGCGAGGTCGCGCATGTCGCGGGAGTGCCCGCGCCAGTGCATGAGCACCCACGGGCAGCTCGCGTCCCGGACCACCCGGGCCATGTCCGGGTCGGCCAGGCCGCCGGAGACGTCGTTCACCACGGCCGCGCCGGCGGCCAGCGCCGCCTCGGCGACCCGGGCCCGGCTGGTGTCGATGCTGACCGCCACGCCGGCCGCGGCCAGCTCGCGGATGACCGGGAGGACCCGGGCGGCCTCGGTGTCGGCGTCCACCCGCTCGGCGCCCGGCCGGGTGGACTCGCCACCCACGTCGACCAGGTGCGCACCGTCGTCGCGCAGTCGGACGCCGTGTCCGACGGCGGCGTCGAGGTCGGCGTACCGTCCGCCGTCGGAGAAGGAGTCCGGCGTGACGTTGAGGACGCCCATCACCACCGGGGCCGGAGCCCGTACCAGATCGGTCACGACTAGACCGTACCGGTCGTCGGCGGGGCCCCGGCCGGCCCGGGTGGCGGCCCGTCACGGCACCCCTGACATGCATATTGGAACAGGTGTACGATCGGTCGCCGAGGTCGTAACGGGCAGTCTCTTCGCGGCTTGTCGCTTTCCGGGGCGGCCCGTACGCTGTGGAATTGCCCAGCATCGAGATGGCGAAGCTTGGAGGGAGGGCCGAAGCGGGATCAAATCGCCCAAACCTCGCCACTCTCCGTGGTGAGTAACGAGCGCAGGGTCAATTGCGCTGCGCCCGATCAGCACATTTCCCGCCAGGCTTGCCTACTGCACCGCCGCGGCGCCGCCGGCCGCGATTTGGGGAGGTTTCAGTGATCGCCATCGAGCTCATGGAGACGGCGTCCTCGGGCGTCGCCCACGCGCTCTCCACCCTGGCGTCGACTCCACTCGCCGAGCCGGCGCCGAAAGGCATCGACACCAACGGCGTCGTCACCTTCTTCGCCAGCAAGGTCGCACCGATTCTCCTCGCCGTCCTCGGCGTCATCTTCATCGGCCGGGCCAGTCGAGGAGAGATCTCCAAGGTGCTGACGAGTTCTGTCATCGCGATCGTCGGCCTCGCCTTCATCGCCGGGGCGGCCACGCTGTTCTTCGTCGGCGACTACCTGATCGACCTGATCTTCGAATAGGCGCGGGCACGACATGCGGCTGCGCACCGACGACGACATCTACCGGGCACGCCTGGTCTATCTCGGGCCGCCCGGCTACACCCTTCCCGTCCACCTGCCGTACGCCCAGTACGGGCTCTTCATGCTGCTCGTCCCCCTCTACATGTTCATCCACTGGCTGTTCACGCTGAAGGTCGAGCTCTTCCCCGCCTGGGAGATCGCGCTCGCCATCGTGACCACGTCATTCGTCTTCCGGTACGTCGACCCCGACCGGCCCGCGCGCATGGTGATCCGCACCGCGCTGACCGACTGGCGACGCACTCGGGAGCCGGCCGCCGAGCAGCGCGATCCGCGCCTGGTCGGCACCGGGATCAGGATCCGGGAGGAACTGGCATGACCGGGCGTACCCCGTTCGGACGGTCGCACGACGCGGGTGAGGCGATCGCATGAGCCGCTCTTCCACGCCGGGTTCCCCGGCCGGCCGCCCGGGCGCGCCGGGTGGTCACCGTGCGCGTTCATTTGACTACGGTGATGTCGAGGAGCTGGACGAGACCGCTCTCGACCCGGCACTGGCCGCCTCTCCCGGGCACGGCGGCGTGGGGGTCTTCCAGGCGCCTCGCCCGGTGCCGCGGCGGCCCGATCCGGCGCCGCGCCCGGCCCCGGCCGCCGGGGAGAGCCCGGACATCGACTCGCCCTTCCTCGACCTCTTCGGCGCCCCGCGCCCGGGGTCGGCCCGCCCGCTCTCGCCACCGGCACGCGACGCCGCACGCGAGCACCCGCCGATCCCGCAGCAGCCGGCCGCCATCGAGCCGGCGCCGGCCGGCACGGTCGCACCCGCCCCGCCGCGGCTTCCCGCCGCCGAGCCGGTCACCTCCGAGCCGGCGAGGGCCGCCGCCCAGCCGGCCGTCGAGGCGCCGGAACCGGCGCCACCGGCGCCCCGGTCCCGGGTTCCGCACCAGGCCGGCGACCGGCTGCCCGTGCCACGGCCGGCGGCCGACCCCCGACCGGTCGCCGACCCCACCGCCACGCCGCTGCCGTCCGGGTCGCCCGTGGCGCAGCCCGAGCCCGCGCTCCCGGCTCCGCCCGAGAGCCGGCCGGAGCGGTCGGTCCGACCGTCGACGGGCCGTGAGGTCGCGCCGCCGCGGCAGCGCTCGCCCGAGCGGCGGGACCGGCCGGTCAAGCCGGCCCGGGTGAAGGCGCCCAAGATCAAGTTCGGCGACCGGGACCCCTCCGTGGAACTGGCGATCACCGAGATCGCGGGCCACCTCACCTTCACGCCGAACACCGTGACCGCCTGGTATTGGCTGCCCGAGGTGCGCTGGGCGTTCCGACCGGACGCCGAACGCGAGACGCTGCTCTCCGCGATCGCCGAGCAGTACGCCGGGCTCGCCGGGTTCCGCCTGCACCTGCGCCGCACCACCCGGCCGTTCCCCGCCGACGAGTGGGCCCGCACCGTCGACGCGCACACCGTCGCCCCGCTGCCCGACGTGCCCGGCACGCCGAGCTGGGCCGACCATTTGGTCGCGGCGCAGCGGCACCTCATGTCGGTCAACCACGCCGAGGGGCAGACGTACCTCGGCGTCACCTTCGCCCGCCGCTCGCTCGGCGACTCGCTCAGCGAGCGGCTGCTGCGCGCCTTCGGGCGCGGCACGGCCGAGGGCGAGCGCCGCCGGCTGGGCCGCACGGTCGAACAGTTCGACGAGGTGCTCGGCGCGTTCGGCATGCGCGGCCGGCGGGTCACGGCACAGGAGCTGGAGTGGTTGCTCTACCGCTCGGTGGCGCTGTGCATGTCGCCGCCCGGCGCGCTCTCGCCGGTCACCAACGGCCGGTGGGAACGCGGTGACCTGCTCGCGCTCACCGAGCAGATCGAGCGCTACCGCACCCCGTACGGCTCCACGGTGAAGCTGGTCAACCGGATGACCGGCGAGGAGCGGCACGTCGCCGTGCTGGCGGTGGGCCGGATGGAGCCGCTGGAGATCCCCGAGCGGCACGAGCCCTGGCTGCACTTCCACGAGCGGCTGCCCTGGCCCATGGAGATCTCCACGCGGGTCGACATCCTCGGCTCGGGCGACTCGTTCCGCAATCTCGAGCACCGGCTGCGGATGATCCGGTCGCAGCAGCTCGACTACGCCGAGCACGGCATCGACGCCCCACCGGAGTTGGAGCGGTTGGCCAAGCGGGCCCTCGTCATCGGCGACGAGATGACCACGGGCCTGCCGGTCGACTCGGCGCGGGCGCACGGCTGGCACCGCCTTGCGGTGGGTGGCCGGACGCGCGAGGAGTGCCTGGAGCGCGCCCGCCGGCTCATCCAGCTCTACTCCCGTGAGCTGCGGATCTCGCTCCAACACCCGAAGAACCAGGACTGGCTGGCGCGGGAGTTCATCCCGGGAGAGCCGATCGCCAACACCGGTTACGTCCGCCGGATGCCGGTGTCCCTGCTGGCCGCCGCGCTGCCGCAGGCCGCGTCGACCGTCGGCGACCGCCGCGGTGACCTGATCGGCCGCACGGCCGGCACCTGCCGCCGGCCCGTCTTCCTCGACCTGCACTACCCCATGGAGGTCCGCGAGCGCTCCGGGCTCGCCGTCTTCGTAGCGGAGCCGGGCGGTGGCAAGTCGACCCTGCTCGGCGCGCTGGGCTACCTGGCCGCCCGGCGGGGCGTGCAGGTGACCCTCCTCGACCCGTCCGGCCCGCTGGCCCGCCTCTGCGCGATGCCGGAGCTGCGCCCGTACGCCCGGGTGCTCAACCTCACCGGCTCGGAGCACGGCACCCTCGCCCCGTACGCGCTGATCCCCACACCGCGGCGCACCGAGTTCGCCGCCGGTGCGGCCGGCGACCGGGAGTTCGAGATCGCGGTGTCCAACGCCCGGGCCGAGCGCCGCATGCTCGTGCAGGACATCTGCATGATGCTGGTGCCACCGCAGGTGGCCCGGGAGGCGTCCACCGCCACGCTGTTCCGGCACGCCGTCCGCCAGGTGCCGGCCGAGGAGACGTCCACCCTGGACGACGTGGTCACGACGCTGAGCCAGCTCGACGACCACACCGGCCGGGAACTCGCGAACCTGCTCCTCGACACCGCCGAGATGCCGCTCGCCATGCTCTTCTTCGGCCGGCCACCGGAGGGGATGCTCGGTCCCGACGCGGCCCTCACCGTGATCACCATGGCCGGCCTGCGTCTGCCCGACCTGAAGATCGAGCGCGAGTACTGGTCGGCCGAGGAGGCGCTCGCCCTGCCGATGCTGCACACCGCGCACCGGCTGGCCGTCCGGCGCTGTTACGGCGGGTCGATGTCGTCCCGGAAGCTGGTGGGCCTCGACGAGGCGCACTTCATGGAGGGCTGGCGCTCCGGCCGGTCGTTCCTCGTCCGGCTCGCCCGGGACTCCCGCAAGTGGAACCTCGCGGCGCTCGTCGCCTCGCAGAACCCGCGCGACATCCTCGGCCTCGACGTGCAGAACCTCGTCTCCACCGTCTTCGTCGGCCGGATCGCCGAGGACAGCGAGATCGCCTCCGAGGCGCTGCGGCTCCTGCGGGTGCCGGTCAACGACGGGTACGAGGCCACACTCGCCTCCCTCTCCACCGCCGACGCGACGTCCGCGACCCGCCTCGGCTTCCGCGAGTTCGTGATGCGGGACGTCGACGGGCGAGTGCAGAAGGTCCGCGTGGACGTCTCGTACGTCAACGGGCTGCTGGACCACCTCGACACCACGCCCGCCGCGGTCGCCGCCGCGGCCGGGGTGCTGCCGAGCGTCCCCCTGCCGGATCTGGAGGCGTGACATGGCGAGGGCCCGGGCACGGATCACGGCACTCCTGCTCGCCCTCGGCGTACTGGCCGGGGCCACCGTCTCCTGGCCGCTGCTCGGGGCGAGCCCGGCGTCCGCCGCCCCGGTGACCACGGCCCAGGCTCGGGCCGACCTCTGCAGCACCCAGGAGTGGCAGGCGGACTTCCGGGCCTGCGTGAAGGAGCTGCAGCAGGTCGCCGAGGCGCAGGCCAACTGCTGGAAGCCGCCCACTCCCACCGCTCCCGACTCGGGCCTGGCGGGCTGGTTCGCCTCACGACCGGAATCCTCGACAAAGCCCGGCCCCAAGGGCTTTTACAGCGACTACGGCTACGCGGGCTACGCCTACACGACCTACCGGGTCGAGGGCGGCTGCGCGTCCACTGTGATGCACCCCGACTACAAGTTCAGCAACACGGTCGCCAACGGCGAGTTCATGATCGCCACCGCGATCGTCGGGGCGTCGAACGCCCTGCGCGAGAAGGCCTGGGATCCGCAGTCGATGTGGAGCTGGGCCGACCCGCTGGTGGAGCAGGCGACGAAGGCCATCTACCAGAAGGTGTTCAGCGTCTTCGGCATCATGACGCTCTGCGTCGTCGGCCTCTACCTGCTCTGGCGTTCCCGTCAGTCGGACATGAGCAACGCCATGACCACGGCGGGCTGGGCCCTCTTCGTGATGGTGGCCGTGACCGCGTTGGCCGCCTGGCCCGTCAAGTCGGCCAACGTGGCCGACGGGACACTCGTCACCACCCTCGGCGTGGTCCACGACGCCCTCGGCCCGGCGTCGAAGGACACCCCGCCGAGCCAGTGCGACGACCCCAACCCCGAGGCCTGCAAGGACCACCGGCCCCCCGCGGTCCGTGCCAGCGACACGGCCACCGAGGCGATGCTCTACCGCAACTGGCTGCGTGGGGCGCTGGGATCGGCGGACAGCGAGACCGCCAAGAAGTACGGCCCTGCGCTCTACGACGCGAAGTCCCTCTCCTGGGAGGAGGCAGAGAAGCTCCGGGCCAATCCCCAGACCCGGGAGGCCACCGTCCGCGCCAAGCAGCAGCAGTGGATGACGGTCGCGGCGCAGGTCGAACGGGAAGACCCGGAGGCGTACGAGTACCTGCAGGGTGTCCGGGACATGGACCGGGTGGGCGCGGGCTTCATCGCGGTCCTCGCGTCGCTGCTCTTCGCGATGTTCGACCTGACCGCGTCGCTCCTGGTGCTGCTCGGCTTCCTGATCTTCCGATGGGCGGTGATCGCCGCGCCGATCCTCGGGACCATCGGTCTGCTGCGCCCGGCCAGCGCCGGGCTGCGCCGCCTCGGGAACGCCGTGGTCGCCGCGATCTTCAACATCGCCATCTTCGGCACGGGCGCGGCCGTGTACCTGTTCGCCGTCGATCTGATCATGAGCACGGCGACCCTGCCCGGCTGGCTCCAGGTGGTGCTGGTCTGGCTGTGCGGCGTGGTCGGCTGGCTGCTGCTCCGCCCCTACCGCCGGATCACCCAGCTCGGCGGCAAGGACAGCAGCGAGGCGGTCAGCTCGGCCGGGTCGTGGCACCGGCGGTTCTTCCGGGACATGCGCACCGCTGCCCGGCTGGACGTGGCCGAGCCCGGTGGAACGGCCGAGCCCGCCATGGGGCGCCGGAAGGCGGTCACCGCCGAGCCGACCCGCCTCCGGCCGGAGAGCCGGCACGAGGACCCGGCGCACACCGCGCCCCGCGACGCCGAGAGCCAGCGCCCGGAGAGCCAGCGGCCGGGCGGCCGCGAGCGGTCGGAGGGGGCACCGGCCGTGGAGGAGAGCCCCTCGGCCCGGCCCGTGGCACCCCGGCCACGACGCGGGCAGCCGGCTACCTGGGCCGAGCCGGACGTGCCGGAGGAGCGCCCCTCCTTCGTCGTCTACCGGCCCGGTTCGGTCGAGAGCACGCCGGACCGGCCGACGCCGCGGATCCGCTCCGAGGCCAGGTGAGTCGCATGCGGCGAGCGCTGGAGTTCTTGCTCACCCGGGTGCTGCGGTCGCGACTCGGGATCGCGCTCGCTCTCGCGGTGGTGGTCTTCGGAATCGTCGGCGCGGCTCGGCTCGTCGCCGGGCCCGGCGATCCGACGTTCGGGCTCAGCAACCGGCCGGACGAGCCGATCACCACGGTCGACCCCACCACGGGCGACGACGGAGTGATCGCCACCCCGTCGCCCCCAGCTCCGATCACCCGCCCCGGCGACCCGACTCCCGAGCAGGTCGCCGAGCGCTTCGTGACCGCATGGCTGGGCGACCCGGGCATGAGCGCCGAGCAGTGGCACGCCGGCCTGCGTCCGCTGTCCACTCCTGAGTTGACCGAGAAGTTGACCGGCGCGGAGCCGGCGGACGTGCCGGCCCGACGGGTGGTCGACGAGGCCACCGTCCGGCCGCGTGCCGAGACCTTCGTCGAGGTGCTCGTCCCGCTCGACACCGGCCAGCTCCGGTTGGAACTCGTGGCGCCGGACGGGCGGTGGCTGGTCGACGCGGTGGACTGGGAGCAGCGATGACCGACGAGAACCCTCCGCGGCGTCGGCAGATCCGGCGCGGCGCCGTGGCGGGCGCCACGGCTGCCGTGCTGGCGCTCCTGTGCTGCACCGGCGGCACCGCGGCGTTCTTCCTCACGGAACTGGGCGGTGAGTCGGCAGAGGTGATGACGCCGACGAGTCTCACCTGCGAGGAGGACCACACCGTCGACGTGCAGGGCGACATGCCCCGCCTCTCCTGGTACGGCGAGCGTCAGCTGCGCAACGCCGCCGTGATCATCAAAGTCGGCCAGGACATGAAGGTGCCACCGCGTGGCTGGGTGATCGCCGTCGCCACCGCCATGCAGGAATCCGGCCTGCGGAACCTCGCGAACAGCACGGTGCGGGGGTCCCAGACCCTGCCGAACGAGGGCGTCGGCGCCGACCACGACTCGTTGGGCCTGTTCCAGCAGCGGCCCTCCTGGGGCAGCGTCGCCCAGCGGATGAACCCGGCCTACGCGGCCGGCAAGTTCTACGAGAAGCTGCTCACGGTGGCCGGCTGGGAGGACATGCCGCTCACCGTCGCCGCGCAGAAGGTGCAGGTGAGCGCCCTTCCGGACGCGTACGCCAAGCACGAGAGCGTCGCCGGTCAGATCGTGGACGCGCTGGCCGGCGGCGCGGCCCGGACCGTGCGGATCGGAAACGACTCGGTCTGCGACGCCGCGACCGACGGAAAGATCGCCGCCTCCGGCTTCACGACGCCGATCGCGGGCGGCGTCGGTTCGGGCTTCCGGACCGAGAGCCGTCCGGGACACAACGGCGTGGACATCGCGGCGGAAAAGGGCACTCCCATCCGGGCGGCGGCCACCGGCCGGGTGCTGGTGGCCCGTTGTGATCCGGACAAGAGCGGTAACCGCAGCTGCAACGTCGACGGCTATCCGGGCAAGGGCGGCTGCGGGTGGTTCGTCGACATCCTGCACGCGGGCGGGATCATCACCCGCTACTGCCACATGGTGACCCGGCCCCGCGTCTCACCGGGCCAAATGGTGACCGCCGGCCAGGTCATCGGCAGGGTCGGCAGCAGTGGCAACTCCAGTGGGCCGCACCTGCACTTCGAGGTCCACCAGGACTCCGACCGGAGCAGCCGGGGTGCGATCGATCCGGTGCCCTTCATGGCGCAGCGTGGTGCCCCGCTGGGCCCCGGCACAAAGCCCCCGGCACGATGACCGGCCCGCTTCCCGACCCGTTCGCCGACCGACCGGACTGGGCGCCCCTGCCGCCACGCCCCATCGCCATCGTGCCCGCCACGGGGCGCGTCGACCTGCGGGGACGCCGGGTCCTCGTTGGTCTTCCCGGGCTCGGCTGGCGCGGCGACCTCCGGGCCGACGAGCGGGTGGTACAGGGCAGCCGCACCTACGTGCCGGTCATTCCGGAGCACGAGTGGTACCGGGCCGAGACCGACCAGGTGGAGGTCTTCGCACCCCTCGTCCCGGTCGAGCGGGTCTGGGTGGAGACGATCGGCCGGAGGCCCGCCGACGGGACGACGCCTCGCCAGTCACCTGTCCGGCTCGTCTCCCTGGACGGCCCGACCCACCGCGCGCCCACTCCCGTCATCGACGCCGACGCGGTCACCGGCCGTCGGGTGGTGCACACGGTGGACTCGACCGAGCACCGCGACCTGCGCGCGGTCACCGAGACCTACTCCGGTGCCGACGGCGACATTTGCGTCCGGGTCGCACCGGAGGCCGAGTGGTACCGCTGGGCCTGGCAAGGCAAGTCACCGACCACTTTGGAAGTGCCGGTGCACCTTTTGTGGGTCGAGTAAGTTTTCAACTCAGCTTTCGCCCGCCGCACACCCGCCAGCCTTGTTCGCTCTCAATGACGTTGAACATCCAGTCCTCGCGTCGGCTACTCCGCTGAACGCCGTCCGCGGAGCCGGAGATCGTCAGCGTTGTCGCGACTTCCTCGCCGTTGCCGGCCGGAGTCCTGGTCAACGCCCCCCAACTGACCCGCACAACTACACCGAAGTTGATCTCTCGCTGCTCAATTTCGTTACGCAGGCTCGCGATCGCGCCCAAGTCGGCGCTGTTCTCACAGGTGAACTGATCCGCGCGGACGTCGTTTCGGTCCACGAGGAACGCTCGAAGATAGTTGTCCACCACCACGTCTGGAGCGCTGCGGTCCGGGGTGGTGGCGCGGTCGTACAGCACGTAGCCGGTGATGGCACCGCCGACGCAGAGCAGTGCGAGGACCCCGGCGACGACCGTGAGGACGGTGCGCAGCCGGCGGCGGGGACGCTCCGGCGCCGGGGCGGCCGGGGCCGGTGGCAGCTGCTCGGAGGGGGGCCGCTGCGCCGGTACGCGGGAGACCTGGGAACCGGCGGGGGGCTGCACTGATTCCACCTCCTGAGGCTATCCGCCATCGGCTCCGTACCCAATGCCTCAGTTGCCGCGGATCGTGACGGACCGCTCTCCCGCGGTGAGATGACGGACGACACCCCGGCACCGCCGCCGTACCTCCCCGGGTAGCGGCCCCACCTGGGATACCGTCTCTGCTCGGGGAGGTTGCCAACCTCGGGCAGAGGGGGTGGACACGGTGGCCGGACCGAAGGCTCGCACGAACCGCGCCGCCGCTTCGCACCGCCGGGCCGCCGCCATCGCGGCGGCCGCCGCCGAGATCCTCGACGAGACCCGCCCGGCCCCCGCGGACCAGCGTCGTCAGTACGACCTGGCGGACCGGCTGCGTACGGCGGCCGCGCTGGTGGCCCCCGGGTGGTCCGGCGCTCCCCTCGAGACGCTCGCCCCCGACACGCCACCCGGCGAGGGGCCGCCGCCGTTCGTCCGGGTGGGCGCCGCCGCCCCGCTGGACGACGCCCGCTTCCCCGCTCTGGTGCCGCTGGTCGGCACCGGCCACCTCAGCATCGACACCGACGCCCGCGATCCCCGGGTGGCCGGTCTGCTCCGGGCCGTCCTGCTGCGGGCGTTGGGCGCCACGCCGGCCGGGGCGTTGCTGGTCCGTGCGGTGGACGCCGAGGGCACGACGCTGGCGCCGTTCGGCGCGCTGGCCGACGCCGGTCTCCTTCCACCACCCGCGAGGGACGTGGCGGGCCTGCGGGCCGTGCTGACCGAGGCCGAACAGTGGGTGACGCCGGCGGCCGGTGGGCGGCGGCGGCACGATCGGACGCTGCTGCTGGTGATCGCCGCCCTCCCGGAGTCGACGGGGCCGACGGACCTGTCGCGGATCGAGGCGCTGGCCGAGCAGGGCCCGCCGGCCGGGCTGCACCTCGTCGTGGCCGGATGGGCGGGTCCCGGCCCGTACGCGAACCGCCCGCCGCTCCCGCGGGCCACCACTCTGGCCCTGCGCAACGCGTACGCGCTGCTCGGTGACCCGCCGGGGAACTCGTTCACGAGTCCGGGCGCGGACACGCCGGGCGGGCTGAACTCACCGGTCTTCGTGGAGTCGGACCCGCCGGCCGACCTCGTGGACGCGGTGTGCCGCCGGCTCGCGGCGCAGGTCGAGGCCGGCTCCCGGCTCGCGCTGGCCGATCTGCTTCCGCCGACGGGGGACGACCTCTGGGCGGCCGACTCGGCGGACGGGCTGACCACCACGGTGGGCGACGCCGGTGGCCGACCGGTGCCGCTCGGGTTCACCGAGCTGACCCCGCACTGGCTGGTGAGCGGCCGCTCGGACGTCGGGCGGTCGGCTTTCCTCACCACCGCGCTGCTGGGCCTCGCGGCCCGGTACGGCCCGGACGAACTGACCCTGTACCTGGTGGACCTGGGCGACGGCGAGTCCTTCGTGGAGTTCCTGCAGACCGAGCGGGACCGGTCGTGGGTGCCGCAGGTGCGGGCTGCCGCGATGGCGGCCGACCGGGAGTACGTGCGGGACCTCTTCGAGCAGTTGACCGCCGAGGTGCGCCGCCGCGAGGAGGCGGGCCGCCGGGCCGGCGGTCAGCGGTTCGCCGAGCTGCGGCAGCACACGCCGCTGCCGCGCGTCGTCTGTGTGGTCGACAATCTGCCGCTGCTCTTCGCCGAGCGGGACCGGCTCGCCGCCGACGCCGCGGCCCGACTCGACGCGCTGGCGCGGGCCGGCCGCACGTACGGCGTACACCTGGTGCTGGCCGGCGCGGGCGAGCTGGGCCTGGCCGGCCGGTCGGACGGCGGGCACCGGGACTCGCTGCTCGGCCAGTTCCCGGTCCGGGTGGCGCTGCCGGGCGGCGGCGCGGTGCTGGAACCGACCAACGACTCGGCGGCCGGCCTGCCGGTGGGCAGCGCGGTCGTCAACACGGCGGGCGGGCTCGGTGGCCCGCGGAACGCGGTGCGCGGGCACGAGCGGCTGATCCGCTACCCGGACCCGCAGGACGAGCCGGGAGTCGTGGAGCGGCTGCGGCACGAGCTGTGGACGGCCCGTCCGGAGGGCAGCGTCCCGCCGGTGGTGTTCGCCGGCTACGCCCGGCCGCTGCTGCGCAACGACCCGCGGTTCCGGGCCGCGGCCGCCGGGCAGGCCCATTCGCCCGCGGCCCTGCTGGGTCGGGCGGTGGACGTCGCCCGGTCGACGGTGGCCGTTCCGCTCGGGCCGGCGGCCGGGCGCAACCTGGCGGTCCTGGGTCCCGGCCCGGAGGCGGCGCGGCTGCTGGCCACCGCGGTGCGGAGCGCCGCCGCGCACCACGCGCCCGGCGGCGCCCGCTTCGTGGTGGCCGCACCCGATCCGGGCAGCCGGCCGCTGGCCGAAGCCCTGACCGCCGAGCTGGCCGGCCGGCACGTGGCCCGGATGGTCGACGTCGGGGAGCTGCTCGACGCGGCAACCGAGTCGGACCTGCCGCCGCTGGCCCACGGCACCGACCCGGAGGGCGGCGCCGGCTCGGGCGAACCGGCGTGCGCGCCGACGTACCTCGTGGTCTTCGGGGCGGACCGGGCCGGCGCCGAGGAGTTGCCCGCCGACCGCCTGCGCACGTTGCTCCGGGAGGGCCCACCGACGGGGCGGCACCTGCTCGGCTGGTGGCGGGTGGTGCCGCCGTTCGCCGCCGTGCTGGGCCCGGAGGACCCGGTGGACAAGGTCGCCGCCGTCGCCGCCGTGGACGTGCCCGGCGCGCAGCTCACCTCGGTGTTCCACCGTCCGGTGGAGTGGCGGCCGCGCCCGGGGCGCGTCGTGCTCTGGGACGGCCCCCACGAGCGGGGCGTCGTGCTGGTGCCGTTCGTCGACGAGGGGACCACGTCGTGAGCGGTGAGGGGACGGGTCGTGGGCGCTGAGGGATGGCGTACGGCCCGCGCGGGCGAGGCGGCCACCGCGACGCGCGCGGCTGGGCCGGGCCGGCAGCGTGCGGGCGGGGGGCCGGCGGCGCCGCCCGGGGGGACGACCGGCACGGCCGCGGACGCCTGGCAGGAGTACCTGGTCGCGGCCCGGCAACTGGACGGCGTCCGTCGTGCCGCCGCGGCCGCCGCCGGTGAGCAGGCCCGGTCGGTGCAGGCGGCCCGCGAGGAGTTGACCGAGGTACGCACCCGGCTCGCGGCGCAGCAGACCCGGCTGCGCGAGCGGGGCGTACCGCCGATCTCGCTGGTGCCGTCGCCGCCCGAGGTGAGCGAGGCGGCCCGGGCGATGGCCGGTGGGCCGGCCACGGTCCTGGCCGGGCTGCGTGCCGCCCGGGAGCGGGTCGACGCCGCGGACGCGGCGCTGGTGGCCCGGCACCCGCTCCGGCCGGCGAGCTGGTCCGCCCGCGCACGCAACCTGCTGGTGTACGGCCCGCTGGCGCTGGTGGTGCCGCTCATCCAGGTCGTGGTGTACGCGTCGACCGGTGTCGGGCCGGCGACCGTCGCCGCGCTCATCTGCGGCCTGCCGATGCCGGCGGTGGCGTTCGTGGGCGGCTGGCTCGGCGTGGGGCGGGTCTTCCGTCCGCGGCCGGGTGACCGACTGGACCGTACGTCCCGGTTCGGCGCGCTGGTCTGCCTGGTGCCGGCGGTGCTGGCCACCGTGATGCTGCTGCTCGCCATGCTGGCCGGCTGACGAGCCGGCGGACCGGCCCGCGCGCGGCCGACCGGCCCGGAGACGACGCGGCCGGCCGGACCTGGATCGCCAGGTCGGCCGGCCGGTGACGTACGCCGGGTCAGCGCGGCAGGATGAGGGCCATGGCCTCGGCCCGCGATTTCGCGTCGTTCTGGAGCGTGCCGCGCACGGCCGAGGTGATGGTCTGCGCGCCCGACTTCTGGATGCCGCGCATCGCCATGCACATGTGCTCGCACTCGAGCACCACGATCACACCGCGCGGCGCGAGCTTGTTCATCAGGAGGTCCGCGATCTGCGAGGTGAGCCGCTCCTGCACCTGCGGCCGGCGGGCGTAGACCTCGACGATGCGGGCCAGCTTGGACAGCCCGGTGATGCGCCCGTCGGGGCCCGGGATGTAGCCGATGTGGGCGCTGCCGCGGAACGGGAGCAGATGGTGCTCACAGAGGCTCATCACGTCGATGTCCCGGACGAGCACCAGCTCCTGGTGGTTGGCCTCGAAGGTGGTGCTGAGCACCTGGGCCGGGTCGACCCGGAGGCCGGCGAAGAGTTCGGCGTACGCCCGCGCCACCCGGGCCGGCGTCTGCTGGAGCCCCTCGCGGTCGGGGTTCTCCCCGACCGCGATCAGGATCTCGCGCACGGCCTTCTCGATGCGGGCCAGGTCGACGGTCTCCTCGACGGGGCCGCCGGTGAGCTTGCCGTTGATGAGGCGGGCGGCGATGTAGTCCAGAGCGTCGTCGCCGTCGGGCTCGGTCGCGGAGGCGGCCAGCCCCCTGTGGGAGCTGGCCGCCGGGTCCGTGCTGTTCAGTGGGTACCGTCCGAGTTGTTCGAGGAGGTGCCGCCGACACCCGCCTGCGCGCCGTCGGCCTGGGCCTGCGCCTTGAGCGCCTCCTTCTCGGCCGGCGTGAGCACCGGCGGCTCGGTGGAGGGCTGGCGCTTGCCGAAGCCGTTGTACGGCGCCATCGGCGGGCGCTTGACCACCCGGGCGCAGATCCGGGCCATGTCGGCCGTGGAGAGGGTCTCCTTCTCCATCAGCTCGAGCACGATGTTGTCCAGGACGTCCCGGTATTCCACCAGGATCTCCCAGGCCTCGTCGTGGGCCAGCTCGATGAGCGCCCGCATCTCGCCGTCGATCTCGGCGGCCACCGCGTCCGAGTAGTCCCGCTCGTGGCCCATGTTGCGGCCGAGGAACGGCTCGTCCCCGCTGGTGCCGTACTTGATCGCGCCGAGCTTGGAGCTCATGCCGTACTGCGTGATCATCGCCCGGGCCAGCTGGGTGGCCTTCTCGATGTCGTTGCCGGCACCGGTGGTGGGCTCGTGGAAGACCAGCTCTTCCGCTGCCCGGCCACCCAGCGCGTACGCCAGGGTGTCGACCATCTCCGCGCGGGTCTGGGTGTACTTGTCCTCGGTCGGCAGGACCAGGGTGTGGCCCAGCGACCGACCGCGGGACAGGATCGTCACCTTGTGCACCGGCGCGGCGTGCGGGAGCGCCCACGCGACCAGCGCGTGCCCACCCTCGTGGTACGCGGTGATCTTCTTCTCCTGGTCGCTCATCACCCGGGTCCGGCGCTGCGGACCGGCGATCACCCGGTCGATCGACTCCTCGAGGGAGTCGTTGGTGATCGCCCGCTGGTCCTTGCGGGCGGTGAGCAGGGCGGACTCGTTGATCACGTTGGCCAGGTCGGCACCGCTGAAGCCCGGGGTCCGCCGCGCCACCGAGTCGAGGTCGACGTCGGGGGTGAACGGCTTGCCCTTGGCGTGCACCCGCAGGATGGCCTTGCGGCCCTCCATGTCGGGCGCGTCCACCGGGATCTGCCGGTCGAACCGGCCCGGGCGCAGCAGCGCCGGGTCGAGGATGTCCGGCCGGTTGGTGGCGGCGATCAGGATGACCCCGCCCTTGGTGTCGAAGCCGTCCATCTCGACGAGCAGCTGGTTGAGGGTCTGCTCGCGCTCGTCGTGGCCGCCGCCCATGCCGGCGCCACGGTGCCGGCCGACGGCGTCGATCTCGTCGACGAAGACGATCGCCGGGGCGTTCGCCTTGGCCTGCTCGAAGAGGTCGCGGACCCGGCTGGCGCCGACACCCACGAACATCTCGACGAAGTCGGAGCCGGAGATGGAGTAGAAGGGCACCCCGGCCTCGCCGGCGACCGCGCGGGCCAGCAGGGTCTTACCGGTGCCGGGAGGGCCGAAGAGCAGGACGCCCTTCGGGATCTTCGCGCCCAGAGCCTGGTACTTGGCCGGGTTCTGGAGGAAGTCCTTGATCTCGTGGAGCTCCTCCACCGCCTCGTCGGCGCCCGCGACGTCCGCGAAGGTGGTCTTCGGCGTGTCCTTGGTGATCATCTTCGCCTTGGACTTGCCGAAGTTGAGCACCCGCGAGCCGCCGCCCTGCATCTGCGACATGAAGAACAGCAGCAGAAGCACGAGCAGCACGATGGGAAGCAGGTTGACCAGCAGGCTCACCCAGATGCTGTCCGACGACACCTTCGTGTCGGCGGGGCCGGTGACCCGGTTGGCCGCCTTGGCGTCCAGGACCTCCTGCCAGACCTGGTCGCCCACCTCGGCGGGGAACTGGGCCTGGATCCGGTCCGTGGTCGTGTCGTCGAACTTGGCCTTCTGTGCCAGGTCGATCTGGAGCGTCTGCTCCTTGTCCTGGAAGACGACCTTATTGATCTTCGCAGTGTGCAACTGGTCGAGCGCAACGGAAGTGTCCACCCGGTGGTAACTGGGACCCGAGGTGAACAACTGACTGAGCACAACGGCGCCGAGGATGACCAGGATGATCCAGACCACCGGTCGGCGGAAGAAACGCGTACGTTCCATGCTGTTGTCGAGCGCCGAGACGCCCGCATCCTCCTGATCGACGTCCTGACCGTCTGATGATGTCGCCGCCTGCGGCGGCGGCCGGAGCCGCCGTGCGGGCCGGCCTCGACCCCCGAGGCACGACATTCTGCCGCGCCGCGGTCATTCGACGGTACACCGTGTGCGCACGGAGTGAGCTTGCGAGCCCCGCACTCGGCGCACATCGGGCATCGACCATGCGCTCCGCGGAAGCGGGGGCCGCCAGCCCGCGCCGAGACGTACGGCGGACCGGGCGGAGACCGGCGTGGCGAGGAATCCGGACCCGGCCACCTGCGATCACCCGGTCACGCGGTCGAGGGGCCGGGCGCGGAGGTGCCTCCGCGCCACCGACGTCCACGGTAGTCCGGAAGACTGAGAGTCCGCTGAACGTCGGCTAGACGGAAGCCGATACCGGCAGGTCAGGAGCGCGCGTAGACCTCGGGCTTGAGCACGCCCACGTAGGGCAGCTCCCGGTAACGCTCGCCGAAGTCGAGCCCGTAGCCCACCACGAACTCGGTCGGGATGTCGAAGCCGACGTACTTCACGGGGACCTGGACCTTGATCGCGTCCGGCTTGCGGAAGAGCGCGACCACCTCGACGCTCGCCGCCGAGCGGGACTCCAGGTAACGCAGCAGCCAGGAGAGGGTGAGACCGGAGTCGACGATGTCCTCGACGACCACGACGTGGCGGCCGGCGATGTCCCGGTCGAGGTCCTTCAGGATCCGGACCACGCCGGAGGAGGTGGTGCCCTGGCCGTACGAGGAGACGGCCATGAACTCCAGCTCGGCGGACGGCCCGTGCCGGCCGAGCGCCCGGGCGAAGTCGGCCATGAACATCACGGCGCCCTTGAGCACGCAGACCAGCAGCAGCCCGTCGTCGACGTGCGCGTAGTCGGCGGAGACCTGCTTGGCCAGTTCCGCCGTCTTCTCGCGGATCTGCGCCTCGGAGATGATCACGTGGTCGATGTCGGCGTCGTACCAGGAGCCGTCTGCCATGGCTCCTAGCCTGCCGTACGGCGACCGGCCGCCGTCGGCGGGGCCGCCCCTTTTGGCGCGGTCCCGCCCGGGATTTTCCTCACGAAATCGGACCAATCACATCAGCTGGTACGGGACCGGGGACGGCGGCCGGCGTCGGTCGGCTTCCAGTCGGCCGAGTCGCGACTGTCGACGGTCAGGCCGGCCGCCGAGGCAACGGCGAGGAGGACGAGGAACAGGAGGAAGAGCAGGAACTCCATGGCGGCGCTCGCTTTCGCATGGTTGCTGTCGGTTTCGCCGCCGGTGCGCACCGGACTTGACCCCAGTCTGCGCCGCCCCGATCCGGCCCGACAGTGGCAGGAATGCCACTGACCATCGATTTCCTGCCACCTTCCGGGTTACCCTCGTCACATGCTGCGCTCCGTCGCCGTCCTCGCCCTCGACCGGGTGGCCCCGTTCGAACTCGGCGTGATCGCCGAGGTCTTCGGCACCGACCGCACAGCCGACGGGTTTCCCGGCTACCGCTTCCACGTGTGCAGTCCCGACGGCGCCCCGGTGCGTACCTCGTCCGGGTTCCAGGTGGTCCCGGACGCCGACCTCGGCCCGCTCGAGGAGGCCGACCTGGTCGCGGTGCCCGCCCACGAGGGCTGCCGCACGGTCCCCGAGTCGGTGCTCGAGGCGCTGCGCCGGGCCGACGCGCGCGGCGCGCACCTGCTCAGCGTCTGCTCGGGGGCCTTCCTCCTGGGCGCGGCCGGGCTGCTCGACGGGCGCGAGTGCACCACCCACTGGCGCTACGTGGACGAGCTGCAACGGCTGCACCCGCAGGCCCGGGTGCGCTGCAACAACCTCTACGTGGTCGACGGGCGGTTGCTCACGAGCGCCGGCACGGCCGCCGGCATCGACGCCTGCCTGCACCTCGTACGCCAGGAGCACGGCTCGGCCACCGCCACGCGGCTCGCCCGCCGGATGGTGGTGCCCCCGCACCGCGACGGCGGGCAGTCGCAGTACGTCGAGGCGCCGATCCCCAAGGCGCCCGAGGCGCCGACCCTGGAGCCCGTGCTGGAGTGGCTCATGGGGCACCTGGACCACGCCGTGACGGTGGAGGACCTCGCCGCCCGCGCCGGGATGGCCCCCCGCACCTTCGCCCGGCGGTTCCGCGCCGAGACCGGCACCACACCCCACGACTGGATGACCAACCAGCGGGTGCTGCTGGCCCGGCGCCTGCTCGAGGAGACCGGGCTGAGCGTCGAGACGGTCGCGGACCGGGCCGGCTTCGGCGACGCCGCCACGCTGCGCCACCACTTCACCCGCCGGGTCGGCGCCACCCCGCACAGCTACCGCACCACGTTCCGGGACCGCGCGCAGGTCGGCTCCTAGACGAGCAGGCGGCCGGCGTGCCGACGCACCCGCAGGCCGCCCGGCAGGTACGCGGCGCCCTGGCCGCGCCACGCGGTGACCAGCGCGTCCAGCGCGGCAACGTGCCGGTGCGAGAGCGCGCTGGGCGGGGCGCCCAGCTCGCGCGCCCAGGCGTGCAGGACGCGAGCGCGTACCGCGGGAGCGAGGGCGGCCAGCGCCGGCACGGCGAGCCCGCCCTCCGGGTGCCGGGCCGCCGCCAGCGCGGCGCCGGCCAGATCGTCGAGGGCCGCGTTGTCCTCGGCCACCAGCCGGGCCGTGCGGGCCAGCCCGTCCAGCACGCCCGGCCCCAGCGCGCGGACCAGCGCGGGCAGCGCCTCGGCACGCACCCGGGAGCGGGCGTACGCGGGGTCGCTGTTGTGCGGGTCGACCCACGGCTTCAGGCCGGCGGCGGCACAGGCCGCCCGGGTCTGCTCACGGGTGATGGCGAGCAGCGGCCGCAGCAGCGGCACCCCGGCCAGATCCCGCTGGGCGGGCATCCCGGCCAGGCCGCGCGGGCCGGCGCCCCGGGCCAGCGCGAGCAGCACGGTCTCGGCCTGGTCGTCGCGGGTGTGACCGGTGAGCAGCGCGCTCGCACCGTGCCGCCGGGCGGCCGCCACCAGCGCCTCGTACCGTGCCTCGCGGGCGGCCGCCTCCGGGCCGCCGGGCCGCCCGGCCACCTCCACCCGGACCGCCTCCACCGGCGCGAGCCCCTGCTCCCGGGCCCAGGCGGCGACCGCGGCGGCGCGGTCGGCCGAGCCCGGCTGGAGCGCGTGGTCCACGGTCACGAGGCCGGCGCGCCGGCCGAGGCGGGGGGCGACGAACGCGGTGGCGGCGGCCAGCGCGAGCGAGTCGGCGCCTCCCGAGCAGGCGACCAGCACCGGACCGTCGCCGGGAAGGCCGGTCAGCGCGTCGCGCACCGCCACCCGGATCGCGGCCACCGGCGGGGCGAGGACGGCCACCGGCGTGCGGTCAGCCGGCCGCCGGCAGCGGCCCGGCCGGCCCGTGCACCCGGGCCACCCACGCGTCGGGGTCGCCCAGCTCGTCCAGCCGCGGCAGGGTCAGCGGCGAGCCGAAGACCCTGTTGAAGCCCTCCATGCCGACCCGGTCCACCACGCCGTGCACGAACTTGCGCCCCTCGGCGTACTGGCGCATCTTGACGTCGATGCCGAGCAGCCGGCGGATCGCCTTCTCCAGCGGGTTGCCGGCCTCGCGGCGGCGGTTGAACGCCGCCCGGATCCGGTCGACGCTGGGGATGACCTGGGGGCCGACGCCGTCCATCACGAACTCGGCGTGCCCCTCGAGCAGCGTCATGAGCGCGGTCAGCCGGTCCAGGACGGCCCGCTGGGCGGGGCTCTGGACGAGGTCCAGCACGCTCGTGCGGCTCTCCGGGTCGCGGATCGCGTCGGAGAGCGTGGCCACGCCGCGGCGCATCCGCTCCAGCAGGTGCTCCCCGCCGGACGAGGCGTCCACGAACGCCTGGACCTCGCCGAGGAAGTAGGCGCGCATCCACGGGACGGCGGTGAACTGTGTGCGGTGGGTCACCTCGTGCAGGCAGACCCAGAGCCGGAAGTCGCGCGGGTCGGCGCCGAGCTTCCGCTCCACCTCGACGATGTTCGGCGCCACGAGCAGCAGTTGCCCCGGGTCGCCGGAGAAGACCTCGTACTGGCCGAGGACCCGGCCGGAGAGATAGGCGAGCACGGTGCCGGCCTGCACCCCGGTCAGGCGGGAGCCGATCGCCTCGGTGAGCGCTCCCGGCTGCTTGTCGCCGGCGAGGCGGTTGACCAGCGGGCTGATCACCTCACGCAGGCCGGCGATGTTCGCGCCGGCCCAGTCCCGCCGGTCGACCACCCGCACGGGCGGGTGGGTCACCTGGGGGCGCAGACCGGTGTAGTCGGCCACGTGCCCGGCCGCCTCCTCGGTCAGCCGCCGGAGGTCGCCGACCACATCGGTGGCCTCGGCGTACGACACCCGGGGCCCCGACTTGCCGAGCGCCCCCGCGGTGGCGGCGGCCAGATCCCAGTCCACGAACTGCGCCATGCACCCACCGTACCCGCGTGGGAACACCCCGGCCCGGGCTCGCGCCGGAGGCATCGACGCGGGCCACGGGACGCGCGCCGCCGCGTCGGCGGGCGTACGCTCCCGCGCCCGGTCAGCGGCAGCCGCAACCGGCGAGGGTCGAGGCGATCCGGTCCAGCGCCACGCGCGCCGAGTCCAGCCCGTCCGCGGGCACCCGGTCGGTGAGCACGGCGAAGGTGAGCAGCCGCCCGTCGGCCGTGGTCACCAGCCCGGCGATGGCGTGCACCCCGGTCAGGGTCCCGGTCTTGGCCCGGACCACCCCGGCGCCCGCCTTCGTGCCGGCCGTGCCGTAGCGGTCGCCCAACGTTCCGGACCAGCCGCCGACCGGCAGCCCGCCGAAGATGGCGGCGAGGTCCGGGTGGCTGCCGTTGCCGGCGAGCGTGACGAGGTCGGTGAGCAGGGACGGGCTGATCCGGTCGGTGCGGGACAGGCCGCTGCCGTCGGCGAGGGCCAACTCGTCGGCCGGCAGGCCCAGTTCACCGGCCACCTCGTCCATGGCGGCGGCCGCGCCGCTGAAGGAGGCCGGCTTGCCCCGCGCCAACGCGACCTGTCGGGCCATCGCCTCGGCGATCACGTTGTCGCTGTCGGTGATCATGATGTCGACCAGTCGGACGAGCGGCGGGGACTCGACCTTGCCCAGCTCGCTGCCGGGCGCGCCGGCCGTGGCGCCGGTGCCCGCGGCGGGCGCCCGGCCCTTGCTCACGGCGGTGCTCGGCACGCCGAGCAGCCGGGCGAACGCGCGGCCGGCGGTCAGGTCCGGCTGCGGGACCCGCTCGGCCCCGTGGTCACCCGCCTCGTGGTCCTTCTTCGCCCGCGGCACGTCCGCGCGGGCGCCGTCGGTCATGAGCGCCGTCATCGCCGCGCCGTAGCCGCCGGTGGGGATGTCGTCGTCCCAGCCCGGCTCGTAGACCGGACCGGAGTAGAGCGAGGAGTCGACGATCACCTTCGTCGGCGCCGTCCCCCCGAGCGCCTGCTTCACCTGAGCGGCCAGGTCGTCGAGGCGGGCGGCGCCCGGGTAGAAGCCGCCCTTGTCGACGGCCAGCGTGGGGTCGCCGCCACCCACGATGACCACCTCACCCGGGTTCGCCCCGGCCACGGCCCGGGTGGGGATCCGGTACGCCGGCCCTCTCGCGGCGAGCACCGTCACCCCGGTCACGAGCTTCGTGACCGAGGCGGGCACCGTCCCGTCGTCCGCGCCTTTCGCGAAGAGGGACTCCCCGGTGGCCACGTCCGCCACCGACACGTTCACCCGGTCGCCGAGGGCCGCCGCCGTCACGAGCGGGTCGAGTGCCGTCCGCACCCCGTCGGCGGTGGGCAGCGGCGCGTTCGGATCCGACCCGGCCAGCACGGCCGAGGGGGCCGGATCCGGCGGGAGGCCCCCCGCCTCGGTGTCGTCGACGCCGCCGCCCAGCCACCCGGCGACCGGGCCGGGGCGTACGACCGCCACGCCGGCTCCGGCCAGCACGAGCAGCAGCACCACGGCCAGCAGCACCGGCAGCCGCCGGCGGCGGGGAGTCGGGGCGGCCGGGGGCGGTGTGGTCGGTGGGACGCTCACCGGGCCGGCGGCGGACGGGCCGGTGACCGGGCCGGCCCCGGGTGGGTCGACACGCGCCGGGCCGGCTGTCGGCGCCGCGCCCGCGCCGGCGGGCGCGTACCCGTGGTCCCGGCGGGGGCCGGCCGGCGCCGGGCTGGTCGGGATACCGGAGGTGGGGGTGGCCTCACCTCCGGGGAAGGTGGGCGGTGTCATGGGCCGGTCGGGGCCGAGTGGGGGGAAGCGGCCCGGCCCGCCCGCGCGGGGATCGGCCGGCGGCCAGACCGGCGGAGCCGGATCGGGGGCCGGACCGGAGGGGCGGGGAGGCTGCGCGCCGGGCACCGGTACGCGACCGCTGGCGCCGCCCGAACCAGATCGTCCGGTACCGCGTCCAGATCCCGGCTCCGGGCGGTAATGTGAATCTTCCCTCCCCACGGCCCCCTCCTCCCCTGCGGAAATTGGCTTGGGTGACACTACTTCGGTCCGAACACTATGCGGCGGCCGAGGCGGGCGGGTGGCTTTCGCCTGTCCCGAGGTGGCGTGCCGGTGGTTCCGTTGCCAGCGTGGGCAAACGAGGGAGCGTGCACATGGATTTCGACGTCACGGTTGAGATCCCCAAGGGTCACCGCAACAAGTACGAGGTCGACCACAAGACCGGCCGCATCAGGCTGGACCGCACCCTGTTCACGTCCACGCAGTACCCGGCGGACTACGGGTTCATCGAGGGCACCCTGGGCGAGGACGGCGACCCCCTGGACGCCCTGGTGCTGGTGCCCGAGCCGACCTTCCCCGGCTGCCTCATCCGCTGCCGCACCATCGGCATGTTCCGGATGACGGACGAGAAGGGCGGCGACGACAAGGTGCTCTGCGTCCCCTACGAGGACCCGCGCCAGGAGCACCTGCGCGACATCCACCACCTCGGCGAGTTCGACCGGCTGGAGATCCAGCACTTCTTCGAGGTCTACAAGGACCTGGAGCCGGGCAAGTCGGTCGAGGGCGCCACCTGGGTGGGCCGGACCGAGGCCGAGGCCGAGATCCGGGCCTCCTACCAGCGCGCCAAGGAGGCGGAGGAGCGCGGCGAGACCGCGCACTGACGGCGCCGCGACGACTTCCGTGACGGGCCCGCGGCCGCTCAGCCGAGCAGCCCGCGGGCCCGTTCGTACAGGTCGAGCACCGCGCAGGCGACCGGCACCACGGCCACCACGAGCGCCGTGTCGGCCAGGTCGGCGACCCGACCGAGGTACGGCGAGACCGGCCGCCGGGCGTACGTGGCGCCGGCCGCCACGGCGAGCAGAGCCAGCACGGCACCCACGGCGGCCAGCCCGAGCCGCCCGGGCCCGCCCGCGTCACCGGTGAGCGCCGCACCGAGCACGGCGTACCCGGCCAGGCCCGCGAGCACCGGAGGCACCCGGTGCCGGACCGCCACGAACACGCGGGCGCGCAGCAGCAGCACCGCGGCGGTGACCGCCACCAGCGCCCGGGCGGCGACCCCGCCGGCCGCGACGAGCACCCCCGCCGCGACGACGGCCAGCAGGGCGTGGCCGAGCAGCATCCCGGTGAGCATCTCCTCGGTACGCGCCACCGCGGCGTACACCCGGCCCCGGTCGGGCAGGTCACGCGCCGGTGACCCGTCGTCGGACGCGGCCGGCAGCGTGATCGGCGGCAGCGGCAGCTTGCCGAGCCGGATGGCCAGCAACGGGATCGCCCCGACCGCGAAGACCAGGACGCTGAGCAGCACGGCCGCCGTGCCCGCGGCGCCGAGCAGCAGCCCGCCGAGGGCGGTCGGCACCCCCACCAGCCCGACCGTGGCCCCGGCCACGAACACCCGCAGTCGCGTGGCGACGCCGAGCAGGCCCAGCACCGAGGCCAGGAGCAGGGCCACCGTGGCGGCCAGCAGCTCGGCGGCGCCCACCCAGCGCAGCGGCCCGACCGGCCCGACCGGGTCGCCGGAGCCGACCGCCAGGGCGCCGGCCGCCGCGGCGTACGGCAGGGCGTAGCCGCCGAGCGTCGTGGCGGTCACGCCGTCGCCGTACGCCCGGGAGGCCGCCGTGCCGGCGAGCGTGAGCAGCAGCGCCACGGCGGCGGCCGCCCAGCCCTCGCGGTGCTGCGGCCCCCCGCCGAGCAGGGCGAGCAGCCCCACGCCGAGCGGCACGCCCGCCCCGACCAGAACGGCGACCCGGGTGGCGGACGCCGACCAGGCGCCACCCCGGCGGCGGGCGCCGTCCGCGATCGCCTCGACCACGTCGTCGTACTCCAGCTCCGGCCAGTGCGCACGGGCCGGAACGAGGTGCAGCACCTCGCCGTCGCGTACCCCCTGCGCCAGCAGGGCCTGAGCCGTCGACAGCACCGCGCCGTCGGTGCGTCGCAGCACCCAGCCGCCGTGCCGCTCGCCGTCGTCGGCCAGCCCCTCGCCGGCGTGCCGCAGCACGTCGGGCAGCAGCTCGGCGAGGGGCACCTGCTCCGGCAGGGCGACGTCGAGCCGGCGCTGCGGGGCGCTGATCGTGACACGGGCGAGCCCGATCGCCATCGATTCGCCTCCATATCGAACGGGGTCGGTGGCTGCGCGGACGACAGGACTTTACCTACGATGAGCCAGCCTCGGGTTACCGAGAGTTCTGGGGAGGCTCCGTGTCCACCGTCGTCGTCAAGCGCCCGCCCCGCCGGCCGGCGCCGGAGATCCCGGTCGGTGAGCTGGCCGTCGAGCCCCCGCCGGAGATCCCCGCGGTGACCGGCGGCCGCTGGCAGCAGCTGCTCATGGTGCTGCCCATGCTGGGTGGCACCGTGGCGATGGCCATGATGTTCGGCCGGGGCGGAGGCGCCTACGCGTACGTGGTGGGCGGGATGTTCGGCCTCTCCTCCCTCGCGATGCTGGTCACCTCCTGGGGCAGCGCGTCGGGCACCCCGCGGAAGTCGGAGATGATGGCCGCCCGGCGGGAGTACCTGCGGCACCTCACCGCCCTGCGACAGCGCGTGCGGCACACCGCCGACCGGCAACGGGCCGGGCTCCACTACCGGCATCCCGACCCGGGCCGGCTGTGGTCGACGGTGGCGAGCCACCGGGTCTGGGAGCGCCGGCCGGGTGACCCCGACTTCGCGGTGGTCCGGGTCGGTCTCGGGCCGCAGACGCTGGCCACGCCTCTGGTTCCGCCCGCCACCCGGCCGCTGGAGGAGCTGGAGCCGATGACGGCCGGCGCGCTCCGCCGGTTCCTGGACGCCTACTCGGTGGTGCCCGACCTGCCGGTGGCGCTGTCGCTGCGCAGCTTCGCCCGGGTGTTCGTACGCGACACCGCCGGGCCGCCGCGGGCGAGCGGGCACGACACCGCGCCGGCCGACGACGGTGGTCCGGCGAGCGGGGCCGCCGCCCGCGGGCTGGTCCGCGCCGTGCTCACCCAGCTCGCCGTCTTCCACGCCCCGGAGGAGCTGCTGATCGCGGTCTGCGCCGGCCCCGAACGGCGGGCCGCGTGGGAGTGGGTCAAGTGGCTGCCCCACGCCCGCCATCCGAGCCGCGCCGACGCGCTCGGCCCCCTCCGGCTGGTCACCAGCTCCGCCGCCGACCTGGAACGGCTGCTCGACGAGGTGCTGGGCAGCCGCTCCCGGTTCAGCCCGGCGGGCCCCGCGACCGACGGTCCCCACGTGGTGGTGGTGCTCGACGGGGGCGACCTCACCGGTGCCGCCGACCTCACCGGTGACGGCGGGATCGACGCCGTGACCGTCCTCGACCTGGACACGCCGCCACCCCGGCTGCTCGACCGGTACGCTCCTGCTCGACCTGCGGGACGGGCGGCTGCACTCGTACGCGGTCGACGGCCACGCCGAGGTCGGCACGGCGGACCGGCTCGACGTGGCCGACGCCGAAGCCGTGGCCCGGCGGCTGGCCCCGCTGCGCCTCGCGGGCGCCGCCCGCGGCCCGGACGCCGCGCCGCACGTCGAGCCGGGCCTGCCCGACCTGCTCGGGCTCGGCGACCCGCGCGGGTTCACCGTCGAGCAGGGCTGGGCGCCCCGCCCGGCGCGGGAACGGCTGCGGGTGCCCATCGGGGTGGGCAGCGACGGCGGCGCCGTCGAGCTGGACCTCAAGGAGTCCGCGCAGGACGGCATGGGTCCGCACGGGCTGCTCATCGGGGCCACCGGCTCCGGCAAGTCCGAGCTGCTGCGCACCCTGGTCCTCGGGCTGGCCGCCACCCACAGCTCCGAGCAGCTCAACTTCGTGCTGATCGACTTCAAGGGCGGGGCCACCTTCGCCTCCTTCGACCGGCTGCCCCACACGGCCGCCGTCATCACGAACCTCGCGGACGCGCTGCCGCTCGTAGACCGGATGGTGGACGCCATCAACGGGGAGCTGGTCCGCCGGCAGGAACTGCTGCGGCGGGCCGGCGCCTTCGCGAGCCTGCGGGAGTACGAACGCGCCCGGGCCGCGGGCAGCCCGCTCGCCCCGCTGCCGTCACTGCTGCTCGTCTGCGACGAGTTCTCCGAACTACTCTCCGCCAAGCCCGACTTCGTCGACCTCTTCGTCCAGATCGGCCGGTTGGGGCGCTCGCTCGGCGTCCACCTGCTGCTCGCCTCCCAACGGCTCGACGAGGGGCGGCTGCGCGGGCTGGACACCCACCTGTCGTACCGGATCGGGCTGCGCACCTTCTCGGCCCTGGAGTCGCGCACCGTGCTCGGGGTTCCGGACGCGCACGAGCTGCCGCGCACCCCCGGCCACGGCTACCTGCGCTTCGGCACGGAACCGCTCGTCCGGTTCAAGGCCGCGTACGTCTCCGGCGCGCTTCCGCGGCGCGGCCCCGCGGACGGTCCCGGCGCGAGCGGCTCCCCGCGGCTGCTCACCTTCACGACGCACGTCGTTCCGGTGACCGAGCCGGCCAGCCCGGCCCGGCCGCCGAGGGAGGAGGAGGGCCGGGAGAGCGTGCTGGACCTCCTGGTCGGCCGGCTGGCGGGGCAGGGTCCGCCCGCGCACCAGGTCTGGCTGCCCCCGCTCGACCAGCCGCCGGCCCTGGACGACCTGCTCGGCCCGGTCGCCCCCGACCCGGCGCGCGGCCTCAGCACCGGCAACCCGGAGCTGCACGGCGCGCTCGGCGTGCCCGTCGGCGTGGTGGACAAGCCGTTCGAGCAGCGGCGCGACCTGCTCTGGCTGACGCTGGACGGCGCGGCCGGGCACGTCGCGGTGGTGGGTGCGCCGCAGAGCGGCAAGTCGACCGCGCTGCGGACGCTGATGTGCGCGCTCGCGCTCACCCACACCCCGGCCGAGGTGCAGGTCTACTGCCTCGACTTCGGCGGCGGCGGCCTGTCCGCGCTGCGCGACCTGCCGCACGTCGGCGGGGTCGCCGGCCGCGTCGACCCCACGGCCGTCCGGCGGACGGTCGGCGAGGTCGCCACGCTGCTCGCCGAGCGGGAACGCCGCTTCGCGGAGCTGGGCGTCGAGTCGATGGCGGCGTACCGGCAGCGCCGGGCCGCCCTCGCCGGCGCCGGCCAGCCGGGCGTCGACCCCTTCGGCGACGTGTTCCTCGTGGTGGACGGGTGGACGACGCTGCGCGCCGAGTACGACGACCTGGAGCCCCTCATCACCGACCTGGCGACCCGGGGCCTCTCCTACGGGGTGCACGTCGTGACGACGGCGCTGCGCTGGCTGGACTTCCGCCCGGCGATCCGTGACCTCTTCGGGTCCCGGCTGGAGCTGCGCCTGGGCGACCCGGCGGACTCGCTGGTGGCCCGGCGCGCCGCCGTCAACGTGCCCGAGCGGAGCCCGGGCCGGGGCGTCACCGCCGGCGGCCTGCACTTCCTCACCGGCCTGCCGCAGCTCACCGGCGCGGACACCGCCGACCTGGTCAAGCGGGCCGCCGACGCCTGGTCCGGCACACCCGCTCCCCGGGTGCGGCTGCTGCCGCCCGTGCTCCCGTACGCCGACCTGGACCTCGGCGCCACGGCCGGGCTGCGGCTGCCGGTGGGGATCGCCGAGGCCGACCTGCGGCCCGTCGTGCTGGACTTCGCCGCCGAGCCGCACTTCGTGGTCTTCGGCGACGCCGAGTGCGGCAAGTCCTCGTTCCTGCGCGCGCTGGCCGCCACGATCGTCACCCGGTTCACGCCGGAGCAGGCCCGGGTGATCCTCGTCGACTACCGCCGCAGCCTGCTCGGGGCCATCGGAACAGACCACCTGATCGGCTACGGCACGGCCGCCGCGCACACCGCCGACCTCGTCGAGTCGGCCGCCGGTTACCTGGCCCGCCGGATCGCCGGCCCCGAGGTGACGCCACAGCAGTTGCGGGAGCGGTCCTGGTGGTCCGGGCCGGACCTGTTCGTGCTGGTCGACGACTACGACCTCGTGGCGGCCGGGCCGGCCAACCCGCTGCGCGCCCTGGAGGAGTACCTGCCCCAGGCCCGGGACGTCGGCCTGCACCTCGTGCTGGCCCGCCGCTCCGGCGGCGCGGGCCGGGCCCAGTACGAGCCGATCGTCCAGCGCCTGAGGGAGCTGTCCACGGCCGGGCTCGTGATGGCCGGCAGTCCGGAGGAGGGGGCGCTCGTCGGGCCGGTCCGTCCCGGCCCGCTGCCGCCGGGCCGTGGCCGGCTGGTGACCCGACGCGAGGGCGTACGCCTCGTCCAGCTGGCCCACCTGCCCGCGCCGTGACCGGTGTCCACGGATCGCCCCAGAATCCGGGCGAGACCCGGTAATCTCCGATCGTCGTGGTTCTGGTGCGACGAATGGTTGAGGATGTGACTGGGGTTCGGCACAGCTGCCCGTCAGCGGCCCGACGGGTCGCCGGCCGGGCGCTGCTCGGTGCCCTGGCGACGGCCGTCGTGGTCGGCGGACCCGCCGTGCCCGCCGGAGCCGCCGAGGTCACCGCGCGCACGGTCGCCGGCTCGCCCGTGGCGTACGCGCCGAGCGACGCCGACCGGCCCGACCAGGTGCGGGACGAGCAGTGGCAACTCGACGAGCTGAACGCGACGGAGGCCTGGCGCACGTCGACCGGGCGGGGGGTCACCGTCGCCGTCGTCGACTCCGGCGTGGACGCCACCCACCCCGACCTCGTGGGGCAGGTGCTGCCCGGGACGGACCTGGTGACGCCCGGCGGCGCCCCGGTGGCCGATCCGGTGGGCCACGGCACCACGGTGGCCGGCCTCATCGCCGGCCGGCGTGACGACAAGCAGGGCGTCGTCGGCCTCGCGCCGGACGCCCGGATCCTTCCGGTCCGTGTCCTCGACGACAAGAACCGCTACGACGACGCGATGATCGTGGCCCGCGGTGTCCGGTGGGCCGTCGACAACGGCGCCCGGGTCATCAACCTGTCGCTCGGCGGCAGCGGCGACAGCCCGGCGCTGGCCGCCGCCCTCGACTACGCGTTCGCCCGCGACGTCGTCGTGGTGGCCTGCACCGGCAACCTGGCCAGCTCGACCACCACCAAGGTCTGGTACCCGGCACGGGAACCGGGCGTGATCGCCGTGGCCGGCCTGGAACGCAGCAGCGAGAACCTGTGGTCCGGCTCGATCACCGGCCGGGACACGGTGCTCACGGCGCCCGCCACGGGGCTGGTCGGGGCCCGCCCGGGCGGCTACTGGCGGGTGCAGGGCACCAGCTTCTCGGCGCCGCTGGTGGCCGCCAGCGCCGCCCTCGTCCGCTCCCGCTACCCGCAGATGTCGGCGGGCGAGGTGGTGAACCGGCTGGTGGCCACCGCCCGCGACATCGGCCCGACCGGCCGCGACGACCGGTTCGGCTACGGCCTGGTGGATCCCGTGGCCGCGTTGACCGCCGACGTGCCGCCGGTGACCGGCAACCCGCTCGACGACAACGCCTCCCCCGGGGTGGTGGGCTTCGGGTCGGCTCCGGGCCTCGGGCCGGACGAGCCGGTGGCGGGCGCGGGCGGCGACCCGCTCGGGCTGGGCGCCCCGCGGCAGCACACCCGGTGGAACGCTCGACCGGCCGGCGTGCAGGACGAGTCGGCACCCGAACGGTTCTGGACGGGCGCGGCGCTCTTCGTGGCACTGCTCACCGGCGCGGCGTTCATGGTCCGCCGGTTGCGGCGGCAGACCCGCTGACGCCGGCCGGTCTGGTTGCCCGTCCGCCAGGGTAGAAACGACGGCATGAGTACGCCCGGCCGCACCGTGCCCCCCGCCGACTCGGTGTCCTGGCGGCGCCGCCGCCTCGACCCGGGTCACGCGCTGGGTCTGCGGCTGACCGTCGCCGCGGTGGCCGCGTTCCTGGTGCTCGTGCCGTTCGCGCTGCTCGCGCTCCTGGTGCTCGACGCCTGGCCGCCGCTGCACCGCATGGACGCCGCGGCGACCGACGCGCTGCACGGCTACGCGCTCGACCACCCGGGGTGGGTGCGGCTGATGAGTGTCTGGACGGACGTGTTCGGGCCCATGCCGCTGCGCGCCGCCGCGCTGGTCCTCGTGATCTGGCTGGTGAGCCGGGGCGCCCGCCGCGCGGCGGCATGGGTCACGGTCACCATGCTGGCGGGCGGGCTGCTCGGTCCGCTGCTGAAACTCCTCGTCGGGCGGGACCGGCCGGAGCTGCTCGACCCGGTCGCCCGCGCCGCCGGGTACTCCTTCCCGTCCGGGCACGCGCTCAACGCCACCCTCGCGGCCGGGGTGCTGCTGGTGGTCTTCCTGCCGTCGGCCCGACGCGGGGCACAGCGCTGGGCGCTCTGGGCCGCGGCCCTGGTGCTCGTCGTGGTGACCGGGGTGAGCCGGGTCGCGCTCGGCGTGCACTGGACCAGCGACGTGATCGGCGGCTGGCTGCTCGGCACGGCCGTGGTGGCCGCCACCGTGGCCGCGCTCCCCACCTGGCACCGCCCGCCGACCGAGCCCGCCGGCAAGCCGGCCGCCACCGACCGTTGACGGCCGGGCGGCCCGACGCGCGGCCGCCGACCGGCTGGGCCGTCACCGTCCGGCTCCCGGGTGGCCGCCCCGCTGCCGTGGGTCAGGAGCGTTCGGGTCAGGGCGCGAGCGATTCGCGGCGACGGGTGGCGCGGTCGTCGTGCCGGTGCGGCGCGGCCGGCAGCTTGGCCCGACCCCAGCGCACCGTCCGGTCCAGGATCGAGCGGGCCATGATCGCCACGCAGGTGCCGCCGTTGAGGAAGGACGCCACCACATCGCTCGGGTGGTGCATGCCTCGGTACATCCGGGTCACCGCGACGCCCACCGGCACCAGCAGGAGCAGGGCCCACCAGCCGACCTTGGCGGCGGTGCTCCGCGCCCGCAGCGCCAGGAGCACCGCGATGCCCACGTAGAGCGCCACCGCCGCCGAGGTGTGCCCGGACGGGAAGCTGGACGTCGGCGGGGAGACGTCCATGTGTTCCACCGCCGGTCGTCGACGGTCGATGGCCATCGTGGTCAGCAGGAACACCAGAGCCTGCGCGCCCACCGCCGCGCAGAGGAAGAGCGGCTCCCGCCAGCGGCGCAGCCAGAGCCGGAGCACGAGCGCGACCACCGCCGTGACCAGGACGATCATCTGGGTGCTCGCCAGGGTGCTGAACACCAGCGACAGGCCGTTCCAGCCGGCCGTCCGGTCGGCGGCGAGCTCGCGGTTGAGGGCGTCCTCGACGGTGAACGGCCAGGACCGGGCGAACACGCGCGTGATCAGCAGGCCCAGCAGGACCATGACGGAGAGCAGGAGCGCCACTGGCAGCAGCATCCGCCGGACGATCTGGACCAGGGTGTCGGGCATGTGCCGCCCATTACCCGTCACGCACGCCGACTACGCGTCGGTGACGTTCGTCCCGCCCCCGATCGTCGAAGGCGGGGCGCCCCTACGCGCCGGTCGCCGGCCCGCCGCGCCGTCACCGTTCGGCGCCCGGGTCGCGCCACTGTCTCGGGTCAGGTGCACTCGCCGGTGCCGGTGGCCCGGGTGCGCTCGGCACCCGCCAGGGCCACGGGCCGGGCCTCGGCCGCCGTCACCGCGAAACCGGTGTTCGGGTCGTCGGCCGCCGCCGCGAAGATCACCCCGAGCACGAGCCCGTTCGACGAGACCAGCGGCCCGCCGGAGTTGCCGCTGCGGACCAGCGCCCGGATCGTGTAGATCTCGCGGGTGACGTCGCCCGAGGAGTAGATGTCCGGCCCGGTGATCCGATCCACGTCGCGGATCCGGGCCGACTGGGCGTTGTACGGCCCGTCGAGCGGGAAGCCGAGCACGATGGCGTCCGCCCCGGAGCCCGCCTTGCCGGCCGCGAACCGCATCGACGGCCCCGGCAGCCCCGGCACGTACAGCACGGCGAGGTCCCGGTCCGGGTCGTAGACGACCACCTCGCCGTCGTACCGGTCGTCGCCCAGCTCCACCGCCACCGAGCGGGTGCCGGCCACCACGTGGGCGTTGGTCATCACCCGGTCGTCGGCGTACACGAAGCCGGAGCCCTCGATCCGGCGGGAGCAGCTCGGGGCGGAGCCGAGCACCTTGACGACCGAACGCTGCCCGTTGACCACCACCTGGGAGCCGGCGAGCGCCGGGTCGGGCGGCTCGACCTGCCGGGCCCGGGTGGGCGCGAGGTCGCCGAAGACGTCCGGGAAGCCGTTGGTGTCGACCGTGTCGCGCAGCGCGGTGGAGAACCGTTGCGCCTGGTCGGGCAGGACCCGGTCCACGACGGTGAGCAGGGCGCTGTTGCGGACGGAGGCGGCCAGCCAGGGCAGCGAGGACGAGCCGAGCGGGACGGCGACCAGCCAGGCCACCAGGAGCACGGCGAAGAGCGAGACGAACGCCCCACCCACATCGTCGATCTTGCGAAAGACCTGGCCCCGGATTGCCGCCCGGAGGCTGGAACCGAGCCAGCCGGCGAGCGCCTGACCGGCCACCGCGAGCCCGAACACCGCCACCAGTGAGATCAGTATCCGCGTGCCGCTGTCGACGAACTGGCGGGCGAGCATCGGCCCGAGCTGGAGACCGATCAGCGCGCCCAGGAAGAAGCCGGTGAACGACAGGACTCCGATGACGAAGCCCTGACGGTATCCGCTGATCGCGAACACGAGCATGAGCAGCAGCAGGACGAGATCCACGGCGGACACGCGTCCAGCGTACGGGCAGCGGGCCCGTCGGATGACCTTCGCTTGCGGAAGGTGACCGCCCGGTCAGCGTACGGGCGTCTCGTCGACCTCGTCCGTGCCCGCCGAGGGCGCCGGGGTGGCGCCGGTGGGCGGCAGCTCGACGAGCCGGCCCGGCGACCACGGCCGGGTCCAGCCGCCCATATCGAGGAGGGCGCTCAACACCCCGGCCGTGAAGCCCCACACGAGCATGCCGCGCACCGCAAACGCCGGGCCGACCCAACCGCTCGGATGGCGTACGCGTACCCGGTTGGCCGGGTCGACCAGCTCGGCGATCGGCAGCCGCGCCACGTGCGCCACCTCGGCCGGCTGGCAGGGGTGGACGGGGTGCGGCGCGTGCCACCACGCGAGCACCGGCGTCACCACGAAGTCGCTCACCGGGATCCAGAGCTTCGGAAGCTCGGCCAGGACGGTCACGCTGGCCGGGTCAAGACCCACCTCCTCGTTCGCCTCGCGCAGCGCGGTCGCCGGGGCGTCCGCGTCCTCCGGGTCGGCCGCGCCGCCGGGAAAGGCCGGCTGGCCGGCGTGGTTGCGCAGGTTGGCCGCCCGCTGCAGGACCAGTACGTCCGGGCCGGTGCCCGGTTGCTCGCCGAGCAGCACCAGGACGGCGCTCTCCCGACCGCCGCTCTCCGGCGTGGCCAGGCGGGTGAAGTCCTCGGTGCGGGCGGTGTCGAGCCGACCCAGCAGCGGCCGCATCCACTCCGGTGGCCTCATGGTCACGCCGGCACCGCCACCCCGAGATGCTCGTCGACGAGTGCCTCGAGACGGGCGTCGTCCAGGGCGCCGGAGACGTCGGTGTGCCGGACCCGCCCCTGCCCGTCGACGAAGAGGGTGAGCGGGAACGCGTTGCGGTTCAGCGCCCGTTGCAGCGCCTCGCCCTGGTCGACCAGCATCGGGAAGCGGACACCGAAGTCCTCACCGATGGACTGGGCCGCGCTGCGGGTGTCCCGGCTGTTCACGCCGATCACCCGGAGGCGGCCGTCGGCCCGCTCGCTGAGCCGTTGGAAGGCGGGCAACTCCTTGCGGCAGGGCGCGCACCAGGACGCCCAGATGTTGACGACGGCCGGCCCGCGTACGTCCCGGAGGGCGACGGGGCCCCCGCCCGTGAAACAGGAGAGGGTCAACTCGGGCAACCGGTCGCCCGCCGTGGCGTCCGCGTCTGCGGCCGGTGCCGCGGGGGGACTCGACGGCGCGGTGGTGAGCGCCGCGCAGTCGCCGAACGGCGAGGGGCGTTCGGCCCGGGGCCCGGCGGGCGCCGGCCCGTCGGCGCCCGTGGCCGTGCAGCCCGCCGCCGTGGCGAGCAGCAGCGGAAGGACCAGTGCGGCGAGGCGGCGGATCACGGCACCTCCGCGGCGACGGCCTGGGCTGGCACCAGCTCCGGGTCGATCCCGGCGGCGACGGCCAGGTCGCGGGCCCGGGGCCCCTTGAGCAGCTTCACGGCGACGGTCGGGTCGGTCGGCCCGGTGCCGTACGCCGGGCAGAGCTTGGCCAGCGTGCACGCGCCGCAGGCCGGCTTGCGGGCGTGGCAGACCCGCCGGCCGTGGAAGATCACCCGGTGCGAGAGCATCGTCCAGTCACGCTTCTCGTAGAGCGCGCCGACCGCGTGCTCGATCTTCACCGGGTCGGTCTCGGCGGTCAGCCGCCAGCGGTGCACGAGGCGCTGGAAGTGGGTGTCGACCGTGATGCCGGGCACGTCGAAGGCGTTGCCGAGGATGACGTTGGCGGTCTTGCGGCCGATCCCGGGCAGCGTCACGAGGTCGGCCATCCGGCCGGGGACCTGCCCGTCGTAGCGCTCGACGAGCGCCTGGCCGAGCTTGATCAGCGAGTCGGTCTTGTTCCGGAAGAACCCGGTCGGCCGCAGCAGCTCTTCCAACTCGGCCCGGTCGGCGCCCGCGTAGTCGGCCGGGGTCCGGTAGCGCGCGAAGAGCTTCGGGGTGACCTCGTTGACCCGCTTGTCGGTGGTCTGGGCCGAGAGGATCGTCGCGACGGCCAGCTCCAGGGCATTGGAGTGGTCCAGCTCACAGTGCGCGTCGGGGTGGGTCTCGGCCAGCACCCGGCCGATCCGCCGGGCGCGGCGCTTGCGTCCGAGGTCGGTCTCGGTGGCGCCGGGGGAGCTACTGGTCACGCCGGCCAGCCTACGTCGCCGCACCGACTCCTTTCGGAGCCGATGCCGTACGCGCCCGCGGCCGGTCAGGCGGCGGGCGGGCTGATCTTTCCGGCGTCGTCGAACCGGGCCCCCGTCCGCGGGAAGTCGCTGCGCGTGAGCTGCTTGACGAGCCCGAGGCCCCGGTCGGCGGAATCCATGGTCGGCCTGCCGGCCCCGTCCATGTACGTCGAGGTGAACGAGCCGCCCGCCCAACTTCCGTCGGGCCGCAGCGACACCTTGAGCACGCCGCCCCAGCCGAGCCGGCCGGCGTTGCTCAACGAGTTGCCCCCGCCGGCGAAGTTCCCCAGGCTGTACGCGATCAGCCGGCCCTTGTAGAACTCCATCCCGCGCAGCACGTGCGGGCCGTGCCCCACGATCAGGTCCGCCCCGGCGTCGATCATCGCCTTGGCGAACCCCACCGGATCGCCGCGGTTCTCACCGAGGAACATCTCGGTGCCCGGCCGGACCCGCGTCTTGTCGGCGCCCTCACCACCCATGTGCACCTGCACCACGACCAGGTCGGCCATGGTGGCGGCCCTGGCCACCACCCGCTTCGCGGCGGCGATGTCGACGAGGCTGTTGGACCACACGTACGACGAGAAGCCGGCCACCGCCACCTTGACGCCCTCGACCTCGACCACGGTGATCTCGTCGGGGGCGCCGGTGTGCGCCAGGTCGTAGCGCTCCAGCGCCTTCTGGGTGTTCTCGTAGCCCTTCGGGCCGTAGTCGTACCCGTGGTTGTTGGCCTGGTTGAGCAGGTCGAAGCCGGCGTCGCGCAGGTGTGCCGCGTACTCCGGCGGCGCGCGGAACTGGAAGCAGCGGGTGGAGTTCGCCCCGCACTTGCCGGTGCCCGTGTCCACCGTGAGCGGCTCCTCGAGGTTGCCCATCACGAGGTCGGCCGCGAGCGCCTTGGTCACCGAGTCGAAGAAGCCCTTGCCGCCGTTGGCCGGGAGCCGGCTCGGCGCGTTGCCCATGATGATGTCGCCGGTCGCGGAGAGCGAGATGGTCTTCCCGCCGGCCGCGGAGGAACCGCCCGCCGACGGCGCGGCGCTGGTCACCGGGTCGCCCGTGCCGCCACCACCCGCGCCGGTCTGCCACACCGGGCCGCCACCGGGCTGCCCGCAGCCGGCGAGGAGCACGGCGAGCAGCGCGCCGAGCGCGAGGGCGAGGCGGCGGCGAGGCTGGGCGGGGGCGGCAGCGTACATCGCCCGCGACCCTACCGGGACGGAATCGGCCCGACGAGGGCCGATCGGCTGGAAGTTCAGCCGGTCAGCCGGTCCGACCAGGGCACCACGGGAGCGGTCCCGCCGGCGAGCACGGCCGCGTGCACCGCCCGGGCCAGCGGCGCGCCCCACGTCGAGCGCGGCCCGCCGTACGCGGATTCCGGCCCGTCGACCGGGCAGAGCACGGTCACCGCGTCCGTCGGGGTGCCGGTCGCCGCGAGCCCCAGCTCCGTGATCGCCTGCGCCTTCGCCTCGGTGGCGGTGGCCACGGCGTTCACCAGGGCGGCATCGCCGAGCCGCACCGGCACGTGGACCACGATGTTCACCGTGCCGAGCCGCTCCACGAGGGCGGCCGGCGCGGGCTCGGCGGCCAGGACCGGGGTGCCGAGGCCGACGGTGGCCCAGGCCCGCACGCCCGCGTCGGTCCGGGTGATCACCTCGGCCACGTCGACCCCGGTCAGCAGGCCCACCCCGGGCCCGTCGAGGCCGAGGTCGGCGGCGAGCGCGGCCAGGTGGTCGGCCGGGTCGTCCCGGTCGTACGACATCGGCACGGTCGCGTTCACGACCCAGTGCCGTACGCCGATCCCGCCGCCCAGCGGGGCGGAGCTCACGGCGCGCAGCGGCGCGGCGGAGCGCCACACGAGCGTCGGGACGTCCCGCCCGCCCTCGCGGCGACTGGTCAGCAGCGGCTCGCTCAGCACGCCGGTGACCCTACGGCCCGCCCGGTCCCCGGCGGCGGTGGCCCGCGGAGAGGCCGCCGCCGGCCCGGGGAGGCGCGATTTTACTGGTCACGAGGACCGGAGGTGTTACGCCCAACGATCAAGTTTCCAGGGGTGCAGCTCTGATTCCCGCTCACGTGCGCCTAGACTTGGCGGCGCGCGAGGGGACCAGCGGACGGCGGACCCGGCCGAGGGACGGCGACGCGCAACCGGAGGTGCGCGATGGACGAGGTACTGGCCCGCAGCGGGATCTTCCAGGGTGTCGACCCGGAGGCTGCCGAGGCGCTCGCCAAGGAGATGGAGACGATCGAGGTCCGCAAGGGCGAGGTCGTCTTCAACGAGGGCGAGCCCGGCGACAGTCTTTACATCCTGCTGTCCGGCAAGATCAAGGTCGGCCGCCGTGCGGCGGACGGCCGGCAGAACCTGATCGCGGTGATGGGCCCGTCGGACATGGTCGGCGAGCTGTCACTCTTCGACCCGGGTCCCCGGACGGCGACGGCCACCGCGGTGACCGACACCCGCCTGGTGCGGCTGCGGAAGCAGGCGCTGCGACCGTGGCTGAACAACCGGCCGGAGATCGCCGAGCAGCTGCTGCGGGTGCTCGCCCGGAGGCTGCGCCGGACCAACGACTCGCTGGCCGACCTGATCTTCACCGACGTGCCGGGTCGCGTGGCGAAGAACCTGCTCCAGATGGCCGGCCGCTTCGGCACCCGCGACGGCGGCGTGCTGCGCGTGACCCACGACCTGACCCAGGAGGAGATCGCCCAGCTCGTCGGCGCCTCCCGGGAGACCGTCAACAAGGCGCTGGCCGACTTCGCGTCGCGGGGCTGGCTGCGGCTGGACGGCAAGAGCATCATCATCCTCGACCCGGAGCGCCTGGCCCGCCGCGCCCGCGTCTGACCCGGCCGGGGCTCGTCCCCGTCCCCGAGCTGCCCGGCCCGGACCGCGCCGTCGGTCCGGGCCGGTTCGGTTCCGCGCCCTGTCTGCCCGGCGCAGAATTCCTGGACCGGTGGCTGGCGGACGGGCAGGCTGAGGCGATGCTGAACCGCGTCGCCGTCCTCTCCGACATCCACGGCGTGCTGCCCGCGCTGGAGGCGGTGCTGGCCGAACCGGACGTGGCCGCCGCCGATCTCATCGTGCTCACCGGCGACATCGCGGCCGGCCCGCAGCCGGTCGAGGTGCTCGACCTGCTCGCCGGCCTGGGTGACCGGGTGTGCTGGGTGGGCGGCAACGCCGACCGGGAGCTGGTCGAGGCCCGGGCCGGCCGGAAGCTGCCCATCGAGGTCTCCAACTGGGCCGCCCAGCAGCTCCGGGCCGACCACCTCGACCGGCTGGCCGCCCTGCCGCTCTCGGTGACCCTGGAGGTCGACGGGCTGGGCCCGGTGCTCTTCTGCCACGCCACTCCGCGCGACGACGAGGAGGTCGTGCTCGTCGACACCCGCATGTCCCGCTGGGCGGAGGTCCTCGCCGACGTGCCGGCGGAGGTGCGCACCATCGTGTGCGGGCACACGCACATGCCGTTCACGAGGCTGGCGGACCGGCGTCTGGTGGTCAACGCGGGCAGCGTCGGGATGCCGTACGGCGGGCAGGGCGCGTACTGGGTGCTGCTCGGGCCGGGTGTGCAGCTGCGCCGGACCGACTTCGACGTGGACGCCGCCTGCGCCCGGGTGACCGCCGAGTCGACCTTCCCGGACGCTGCCGGCTTCGCCGACGAGTACGTGCGCTCCCCGCACAGCGACGCCGAGGCGCTGGCCGTCTTCGCCCCGCGCGACGGCCGCTGACCCGGCTCTCCCGGCCACTTTCGAGCGCCGACCACAACGACTGGCCCGGAAGCGGGCGGCCCGGAGACACCCCTCACGCCCTGTCGAGCTGCCCCAGACATGGGGCGGGCCCAGTCGGCGGGGCCGGACGGGGTGGAGACGCAGAACCGCCGCGCCCCAGATATGGGGCAGGTCGACAGGGCACGAGGGAAGCCGTCCCGGCCGCACCGCCCTCGACCGCCGGCCCGAACCGCCGGGGTAGCCGCCCCGCGTCGCTCTGCGGCAAGAAAAAGTCAGGCTTGACTGTTTGTTTCGTGGGCGGCACGCTGTCCCCGTGCCCGCCGCATCGACCCGCGTCCCTCAACAGGAGCGCAGTCGCGTCACCCAGGCCCGCCTGCTGGAGGCGACCGTCGACTGCCTGGTCGAGCACGGCTGGGCGGGCACCACGACCACCCTCGTGGCCGCCCGTGCCGGGGTCTCGCGCGGGGCGCAGTTGCACCACTATCCGACCAAGGCCGCCCTCGTCACGGCGGCCGTCGACCATCTCGCCGAGCGCCGGGCCGCCGAGCTGCGCTCCGAGGCGGAGGCCCTGCCGGCCGGCCCGCAGCGGCTCGACGGGGTGGTCGACCTGCTCGCCGCCGCCTTCACCGGCCCGCTCTTCGTCGCGGCTCTCGAACTGTGGGTCGCCGCCCGCACCGACCCGGAACTCCGGGAGGCGTTGGTGCCGCTCGAGGCCCGTGTGGGCCGGGAGATGCACCGGCTGACCGTCGCGCTCCTCGGCGTCGACGAGCGGCGTCCCAACGTCCGCGAGGCGGTCCAGGCGACCCTCGACCTGCTGCGCGGCCTGGGCGTCGCCAACCTGCTGACCGACGACTCGTCGCGTCGGGCCGCGCTGCTCAACACCTGGAAACGCCAGCTTTCCACGCTCCTCACGCCCTGACCGGCCCCGCTCCCCGGGGGCTCGACCAGACCGGAGGCACCATGGTCGACCTGACGGACCTGCTCGCGGACCTGGCCGACGAGTCCGAGGCACTGGACGTCCTGGTACGCCCGCTGCCGCCGGCGGCGTGGGCCCGACCGACCCCGGCGCCGGGCTGGACCATCGCCCACCAGATCGCCCACCTCGCCTGGACCGACCACGTGGCGCTGCTCGCCGCGACCGACGCCGACGCCTTCCTCTCCTCGGTCACCTCGGCCCCCGACCCGGCCCGGCTGGTCGACCACGGCACCGAGGAGTTCCTCGCGCCGCCGGCCGAGCTGCTTACCCGGTGGCGGGCCGGCCGGGCGTCCCTCGCCGCCGCCCTCGCCGCCGTCCCGCCCGGGCGGAAGATCCCCTGGTACGGCACCCGGATGTCGGCGGCGTCGATGGTCACCGCGCGGATCATGGAGACCTGGGCGCACGGGGAGGACGTCGCCGACGCGCTCGGCGTCCGCCGGCCCGCCACGAACCGGCTCCGGCACGTCGCGCATCTCGGCGTGCGTACGCTCGGCCACGGCTTCGCGGCCTCCGGCCGGGCCGTGCCGACGGCGCCCGTGCGCGTGGACCTGACCGGGCCCGACGGCGACACCTGGAGCTGGGGCCCGCCGGACGCCGCCGACCGGCTCGCGGGGCCGGCCCGGGATTTCTGCCTGCTCGTCACCCAGCGGCGGCACCGCGCCGACCTGGCGCTGACGGTCACCGGGCCGGTGGCCGACGAGTGGTTGGACGTGGCCCAGGCGTTCGCCGGGCCGCCCGGCGCCGGTCGCGAGCCACAGGCGGACGGGGTGTCGGCGTGATCCGCATCGGCAACGCGTCCGGCTTCTACGGCGACCGGTTCTCCGCCTGGGGGGAGATGCTCGACGGCGGCGAGCTGGACGTGCTGACCGGCGACTACCTGGCCGAGCTGACCATGCTGATCCTCGGCCGGGACCGGTTGCGCGACCCGGCGCTGGGCTACGCGAAGACGTTCCTCCGGCAGCTCGAGACCTGCCTCGGCACGGCGTTGGACCGCGGGGTGACGCTCGTGACCAACGCCGGCGGGTTGAACCCCTCCGGGCTGGCCACCGCGATCGGCGCGCTCGCCGACCGGCTCGGCCTGACCGCCCGGGTCGGGTACGTCGAGGGCGACGCGCTCCAGCGGCCGGACGCGCTCACCGCGAACGCGTACCTCGGCGGGTTCGGCATCGCGGCCTGCCTCGACGCCGGCGCCGACGTGGTGGTCACCGGCCGGGTCACCGACGCCTCGCTGGTGGTCGGGCCGGCGATCGCGCGGTACGGCTGGGGGCGCGACGACCTCGACGCACTCGCGGGCGCCACGGTCGCCGGGCACCTCGTGGAGTGCGGAGCGCAGGTCACCGGAGGCAACTACAGCTTCTTCACGGAGCTGCCCGACGGCGGGCACCGGCCGGGCTTCCCGATCGTCGAGGTGCACCCGGACGGTTCCTGCCTGGTCACGAAGCACCCCGGCACCGGTGGCGCCGTGACCGTGGAGACCGTGACGGCCCAACTGCTGTACGAGGTGAGCGGGCCCGCGTACCTCGGGCCGGACGTGGTGACCCGCCTCGACACCGTCACCCTGCACGCCGACGGGCCGGACCGGGTCCGGGTCGCCGGCGTCCGGGGAACCCCGCCACCGGACACGCTGAAGGTGGGCGTCACCAACCTCGGCGGCTTCCGCAACTCGATGACGTTCGTTCTCTGCGGGCTGGACGTCCCCGCGAAGGCGGCCCTGGTCCGGGGCCAGATCGAGGAGGCGGTGGGCAAGGACGGGCTGGAGTTCACGCTCGCCCGCACCGACCATCCGGACTCGGCCGACACCGAGACGGCGAGCGCGCTGCTGCACGTACACCTGCGCGACCGCGACCGGGCGCGGGCCGGGCGGGCCTTCTCGGCGGCCGCCGTGGAGCTGGCGCTCGCCTCCTACCCCGGCTGCACCCTGACCACTCCGCCGGGGGACGCCACCCCGTACGGCGTGTTCCGCGCGGACGCCGTACCGCAGGACGCCGTCGCGCACGTCGCCGTGCTGCCGGACGGGACGCGCGTGCCGGTCCCGCCGCCGGCCCGGACCATGCCCGTGCCCGCGGTCGTACCGGTCGCGGCGCCACCGCCGGCTCCGGACGGCGACCGGCCGACCCGGCGTGGCCCGCTCGGCGAGCTGGTCGGCGCCCGGTCCGGCGACAAGGGCGGCGACGCGAACCTCGGCGTCTGGGCCCGGACCGACGCGACCTGGGCGTGGCTGCGCGGCTGGCTCACCGTCGAACGGCTCGCCGAGCTGCTGCCGGAGACCGCGCCGCTGGCCGTGGAGCGGTACGAGCTGCCGAACCTGCGCGCCGTCAACTTCGTGATCCGGGGGCTGCTCGGCCCGGGGGCGGCCGCCTCCACCCGCTTCGACCCGCAGGCCAAGGCGCTCGGGGAGCTGCTCCGTTCCCGCGTGGTGGACCTGCCGATCCCGGGGGACGCCGTATGACGATCCTGGACACGCCGGAGCGGCGCCAGCTCCGCGAGCTGACCCGGGCGTTCGTGACCCGGGAGGTGCTGCCGCACCTCGACGACTGGGAGCGGGCCGGTGAGGTGCCCCGGTCGCTGCACGAGACGGCCGCGAAGCTCGGCCTGCTCGGCATCGGCTTCCCCGAGTCCGTCGGCGGCAGCGGCGGCGACCTGCTCGACTCGATCATCGTGACCGAGGAGATCATCCGTTCCGGCGGCTCCTCGGGGCTGGTGGCGGCGCTCTTCACCCACGGGATCGCGCTGCCGCACATGGTGGCCGCGGCCGGCGCGCGCAGCGGCGGCACGCTGGGCGGGCGGTTGCCCGCCGACCGGAACGCGGCCGCCGACCCCCTGGTGGAGCGGTACGTCCGCCCGACGCTGGCCGGCACGATGATCGGCGCGCTGGCTATCACCGAACCGGACGTCGGCTCCGACGTGGCGGCCATCCGCACGTGTGCCCGCCGCGACGGCGACCACTACGTGGTGAACGGGTCGAAGACCTACATCACGAGTGGGATCCGGGCGGATTTCGTGACCACGGCGGTGTGCACGGACTTCCCCGGCTCCGGTTCGCTCAGCCTGCTGGTCGTCGACAAGGGCACGCCCGGCTTCACGGTGGGCCGGCGGCTGGAGAAGCTCGGCTGGCACTGCTCGGACACGGCCGAGCTGTCCTTCTCCGACGTCCGGGTGCCGGTGGAGAACCGGATCGGCGAGGAGAGCACCGCCTTCCTGGCGATCATGCAGCACTTCGCCACCGAACGGCTCTCCCTCGCCACGCAGGCGTACGCCACCGCGCAGCGCTGCGTCGACCTGGCCGTCCGGTGGTGCCGGGACCGGTCCACCTTCGGCCGACCGCTGGCGAGCCGGCAGCTCGTCCGGCACCGGCTGGCGGAGATGCACACGCGGGCCGAGGCGGCCCGGGCGTACGTGCACGAGGTGGCCGCACGGGTGGCGGCGGGCGAGCCGGTGGTAACCGAGGTGGCGATGGCCAAGAACGTGGCGGTGGCCGCCTGCGACCAGGTCGTCGACCAGGCGCTCCAGTTGCACGGCGGCTTCGGCTACCTCCGCGACGCCGAGGTGGAGCGGCACTACCGGGACGCCCGCATCCTCGGCATCGGCGGCGGCACCACGGAGATCATGAACGAGATCGTCGCGAAGGGCTTGGGGCTGTGACCGTACTGGGCAGCGCGATCGACCCGGCCGCACCGGGCTTCGCCGAGAACCGCGCGGCGCTGCTGGACCGGCTCGCGGAGCTGGAGGCGGCGCTGGACCAGGCCCGGGCCGGGGGCGGTGAGAAGTACGTGACCCGGCACCACGCCCGCGGCAAGCTGCTCCCCCGCGAGCGGATCGAGCTGCTGCTCGACAGGGACAGCCCGTTCCTGGAGCTGTCGCCGGTGGCGGCGTACGGCACCGACTTCCCGGTCGGGGCGAGCGTGGTGACCGGCATCGGCGTGGTCGAGGGCGTCGAGTGCCTGATCGTGGCGAACGACCCGACGGTACGCGGCGGCGCCGTGAACCCGTGGTCGCTCGCGAAGACGCGGCGGGCCGGCGAGATCGCCCTCGCGAACCGGCTGCCCATGGTGAACCTCGTGGAGTCGGCGGGCGCCGACCTGCCCACCCAGGCGGAGATCTTCATCCCGGGCGGGCGGGTCTTCCGCGATCTGACCCGGCTCTCCGCGGCGCGGATCCCCACGGTCAGCGTGGTGTTCGGCAACGCCACGGCCGGCGGGGCGTACGTGCCGGGAATGTCCGACCACGTGATCATGATCCGGGACCGGTCGCAGGTGTACCTGGCCGGGCCACCGCTGGTGCGGATGGCCACCGGCGAGGTCACCGACGACGAGTCGCTGGGCGGCGCGGCCATGCACGCCACGACGTCGGGGCTCGCGGACTTCCTCGCCGAGGACGAGCGGGACGGCATCCGGCTGGCCCGTCGGTGCGTACGCCGGTTGAACTGGCGCAAGCAGGGTCCGCCGCCGCGCACCCCGGTGCCGCAGCCGCCGAAGTACGACCCGGAGGAGCTGCTCGGCATCGCGAGCGCCGACCTGAAGGTGCCGTTCGACCCGCGCGAGGTGCTGGCCCGGATCCTGGACGGCAGCGAGTTCGACGAGTTCAAGCCCGGCTACGGCAGCGCGCTGGTCACCGGCTGGGGCGAGCTGCACGGGTACCCGATCGGTGTGCTGGCCAACGCCCGGGGGGTGCTGTTCAGCGAGGAGGCGCAGAAGGCGGCGCAGTTCATCCAGCTCGCCAACGCCCGGGACACTCCGCTGCTGTTCCTGCAGAACACGACGGGCTACATGGTCGGCACCGAGTACGAGCAGCGCGGCATCATCAAGCACGGCGCCATCATGATCAACGCGGTGTCGAACTCGACGGTGCCGCACCTGACCGTCAACCTCGGCGCCTCCTACGGCGCGGGCAACTACGGCATGTGCGGCCGCGCGTACGAGCCCCGGTTCCTGTTCACCTGGCCCAACGCGAAGTCGGCGGTCATGGGGCCCGCGCAGTTGGCCGGCGTGCTCTCGATCGTGGCCCGGCAGGCCGCCGCGGCGCGGGGCCGGGAGTACGACGAGGACTCCGACGCCGCGATGCGGGCCATGGTCGAGCAGCAGATCGAGTCCCAGTCCGGGGCGCTCTTCCTCTCCGGCCGGCTGTACGACGACGGTGTGATCGACCCCCGCGACACCCGCACCGTCCTCGGGCTCTGCCTGTCGGCGATCCACAACGGACCGGTCGAGGGCGCCGGTGGTTTCGGCGTCTTCCGGATGTGAGAAGGCAGGTCATGATCAGTCGGCTGCTGGTTGCCAACCGGGGGGAGATCGCCCGCCGGATCTTCGCCACCTGCCGGGCGCTCGGCGTCGAGACGGTCGCCGTGCACTCGGACGCGGACGCCGGCGCGCCCTTCGTGGCCGAGGCGGACCTGGCCGTACGCCTGCCGGGGAACGCGCCGGCCGGGACGTACCTGCGGATCGACGCGATCCTGGACGCGGCCCGCCGGTCGGGCGCGGACGCCGTGCACCCGGGCTACGGCTTCCTCGCGGAGAACGCTGAGTTCGCGGCGGCGGTGGCCGACGCGGGGCTGACGTGGGTGGGTCCGCCGGCGAAGGCGATCGCCGCCATGGGCGACAAGATGGCCGCGAAGGCGTTGCTCGCCGACGCGGGAGTGCCCATGCTGCCCACGTGGACGGACGCCGACCAGGTCACCGACTTCCCGGTGCTCGTGAAGGCGGCGGCGGGTGGCGGCGGGCGCGGGATGCGCGTGGTACGCGACGCGTCCGGGCTCGCCGACGCCGTGGCCTCGGCGCGCCGCGAGGCAGCCGCGGCGTTCGGCGACGGCACGGTCTTCCTGGAGCGGTACGTCGAGCGCGGCCGGCACGTCGAGGTGCAGATCCTCGGCGACACCCACGGCGCTGTGGCCGCCCTCGGTGTGCGGGAATGCTCGATCCAGCGCCGCCACCAGAAGATCGTCGAGGAGTCGCCCGGTGTCCTGCCCGGCGAGGTGCGGCAGCGGCTGCACGAGGCGGCGGCGGCCGCCGGCCGGGCGGTGGAGTACGTGGGCGCCGGCACTGTCGAGTTCCTGCTCGCGCCCGACGGGGCCATCCACTTCCTGGAGATGAACACCCGCCTCCAGGTCGAACACCCCGTCACCGAGCTCTGCACGGGGTTGGACCTGGTCCGGCTGCAACTGCGGATCGCCGAGGGCGAGCCGCTGCCGGAGGAGGCGCTGGCGCCGCGGGCGCGCGGCCACGCCATCGAGGTACGCCTCTGCGCCGAGGACCCCGCCGAGGATCACCGGCCGGCCACCGGCACCCTGCACCGGTTCGCCGTGCCCGGCGTGGACCGGGAGTTCGGCAACCTCACGCGGGCGGGGCTGCGACTGGACTCGGGCGTGGTGAACGGTTCGGTGGTGAGCGTGCACTACGACTCGATGCTCGCCAAGGTGATCGCGTGGGCGCCCACCCGCGCCGAGGCCGCCCGTACGCTGGCCGGCGCGCTGGCCCGGGCCGAGCTGCACGGCGTGACGACCAACCGGGACCTGCTCGTCCGCGTCCTGCGCAGCCCGGAGTTCGCCGCCGCCGAGATCGACACCGGGTTCCTCGACCGGCACCCCGAGGTGTTCGCCCCGCTCGTGCCGGCCGAGCGCGTGCCGCTGTTCGCGCTGGCCGCGGCGCTGGCCTCGGCGGCCGCCCGCCGGGCGGACGCCCCGGTGCTCGCCGGGCTTCCGTCCGGCTGGCGGAACGTGCCCGCGTTCCCGCAGGTCAGCCGCTTCTCCGGCCCGGCCGGCGAGGTCGAGGTCCGCTACCGCCACGACCGGGGTGGCGCACTCGCGGAATGGTCCACCGACCTGTCGAGCGACGCCGCCGTGTCGCTGGTCGAGGCGACGCCGGCCCGCGTGGTGCTCGACGTCGACGGGGTGCGGGAGTCGTACCGGGTCCACCAGGTGGGGCCGGCGGTCTTCGTCGACGGCCCGGGCGGCTCGGTGACCTTCGCCGAGCTGCCGCGTTTCCCGGAGCCGACGGCCGAGCTGGCCGCCGGCTCGCTCGTGGCGCCGCTGCCCGGCACGGTGGCCCGGCTGCACGTCGCCACCGGCCAACGGGTCGCCGCCGGTGACCTGCTGCTCACCCTCGAGGCCATGAAGCTGGAACACCCGGTGGTCGCCCCGATCGACGGCATGGTCGCCGAGCTGCCCGTGCCGGCCGGCGGGCAGGCCGACACCGGCGCCGTGCTGGCCGTCGTCAACCCCCTGGAGGACGCACGATGAACTTCGACCTCACCGACGAGCAGGAGCAGCTCCGCGACGCCGTACGGGCGCTGGGCCGCCGGTACGGGCACGACTACTTCGTGGCGAAGGCCAAGGCCGGCGAGCACACCACCGAGCTGTGGTCGGAGGCCGGCCGGCTCGGCTACCTCGGCGTCAACATCCCCACCGAGTACGGCGGCGGGGGCGGGGGCATCACGGAGCTGGCCATCGTCTGCGAGGAGTTGGCCGCCGCGGGCTGCCCGCTGCTGCTGCTCGTGGTCTCCCCCGCCATCGCCGCCACGGTGATCAACCGGCACGGCACCGAGGCCCAGCGCAAGCGGTTCCTGCCCGGGTTCGCGGACGGGTCGTTGACGGTGGTCTTCGCCATCACCGAGCCGGAGGCCGGGTCGAACTTCCACCGGCTCGGCACGGTGGCCCGCCGCGACGGCGACGATTGGCTGATCTCCGGCCGCAAGTGCTACATCTCGGGTGTCGACGAGGCGCGGTACGTGCTCGTGGTGGCCCGGACGGAGGACGCCTCGACCGGCCGGCTGAAGCCCGCGCTGTTCGTGGTGCCCACGGACGCGCCCGGCCTCACCCGCTCCAAACTGGACATGGAGATCGTCTCGCCGGAGAACCAGTTCCTGCTCTACCTCGACGACGTCCGGGTGCCCGCCGACGCGCTCGTGGGCGAGTCGGTGGACGCCGGGCTCCCAGCCCTGTTCGCGGGGCTCAACCCGGAGCGCATCACGGTGGCCGCCATGGGCGCCGGCACGGGCCGGTACGCGATCGAGCGGGCGTCGGCGTACACGGCGAGCCGGACGGTGTGGGGCGGCCGGAGCATCGGCTCGCACCAGGGCGTGTCCCACCCGCTCGCGCACGCCGCCGTGCAGGTCGAGCTGGCCCGTCTCATGATCTACAAGGCGGCGACCCTCTACGACGCGGGCCGGGACCTGGAGGCCGGGATGGCCGGCAACATGGCGAAGTACGCGGCCGGCGAGGCCGCGGCGCTCGCCGTGGACACGGCCGTCCAGGCGCACGGGGGCGCCGGCATGACCACCGAGTACGGGGTGGCCACGCTGCTCGGCGCCGTCCGGGCCGGCCGGATCGCCCCGGTGAGCCGGGAGATGATCCTGAACTTCGTGGCCCAGCATCTCCTCGGTCAGGAGAAGTCGTACTGATCGCGATCGGTTCGGGGCGGGCCGGGGGGCGACATCGCCTGGAGCGTGATGCCTCTGAGTCATAAATATGCCTCTGAGGCATCAACCTCATCCGCGATGGTAGGCCTTCCCCGTGCCCTCACCAGCGCGCTTCGAGGCGAGTCCGAGGACGGCGGAGCCGGGTGCGGCGGGCGCCCGATCGCCCGCCGCACCCCGGGGTCGCAGCGGACGATGGGAACGCCCACCGCCATGCTCGACCCCCCGTCACTCTAGGGATCACACGCCACGCACGCGGCCCGCAAAACGCCTACGAAACGGACAATCGCCCGACGCATGTAACGTTTTCGTCTTCACCGACGCTCCCGAGGCTCGCGCGTGGGACGGTTGACACCCACCCGGGCCACGACATGCTGAACGGGTGAACCGGTTGACCAGATTGGACATACGGGTGCTGGCGGCGGTCTCGGCGCTCGCGGCACTCGCCCTGCTGGTTACGCTCGCCGTCTGGCGGCGGCAGGACTTCCTGGGCGTCGCGCTGGCCCTGCTCGGTCTCCTGCTCGCCATCGTGGCCGGGGTGTCGCTGTCCGCGGCGCGGCAGGCGGCCGAGCGGACGGCGGAGAACGGCGCGCGGATGGCGCCGGTGCCGCCGCTGCCCGAGCCGCCGGGGATCGACGCCGACACCCTCGACGCGCTCGACAGCCGGGACGCGCTGCGCGCGGTCCGCGACCGGCGCGGCCCGGGCGGGCCTTCAGTGACCGGTGAGCGTGGGCCCCACCAGCGCGTCGACCCCGCGCCCGGCCAGGCACCGGAACGTCCGGTCGACGTCGCCCTCGACGGGCGGCAGCACCTCGAGGTGCCACCCCGCGACTGAGCCCATGCGGGTCGTGAGCCGGAACGTGGTCGGGCTGCACACCTTCTGGACGGCCGGATGGGCGGCCACGTCGGGGTAGCCGGCCCCCACCAGCTCCACCGGCAGCACGCCCTCGGCGTACGTCTCCCAGGTGTGCCGGCCGCTGCAGGAGACCTGGGTCGCCTCGGCCCGGACCCCCCGCACCCGCACCGGCCCGAAGCACTCGAGGTCGGGGAGGCACCGGGCGCCGTCGGGCAGCACGGCCGCCGCGCCGGACTCCGTGTAGCAGCCGGGAAGCATTCCCTCGGCCGGGGCGGCCACCCGGCTCACGGACGGCGACGGGGCGGGCGGGCCGCCCGCGTCCGCGACCCAGGCGCCGAGGCTGGCCGCCGCGGCCACGGCGAGGACGCCCGCCCCACCGAGGAACCAGCGTCGGCGCCACCGCCGGCCACCGACCGGGGCGGGCCCGGGAAGGGTGGGGTGCGCGTCCTCCGCGGGTGGGCGGGGCAGCGGCTGCGCGGCACGGCCGGTGGCGTACGGGTCGGAGGAGCGGGAACCGCCGCTCACGGGCACGCCGGTCGGGGTGCCGCTGACGGGCGCCACGGTCGGCTCGATGGGCAGCGCCGAGAGCATGGCCCGCAGATCGACCGCCGAGGGGCGGTCGGCGGGGTCGTTCGCCATGCCGGCGCGCAGCACGTCGACCAGTTCGTCGGGCACACCGGGCAGCCCGGGGATCGGCTGGTTGAACATCTCCAGCACGGTCACGAGGCTCGGGTTGCGCTCGGACTGCCAGCGCGGCGGCCGGCCGTGCATCACCGCGTAGAGGGTCGCGCAGAGCGCGTAGACGTCCACGGCGGGGGACGGCGGGCTGTGGTTGAACATCTCCGGCGGCGCGTACGCCGGGGTCAGCACCTCGAGGGTGACCGTGGGGTCGCGCACCTCGGCGAGGACGGCCAGCCCGAAGTCGGCGAGCACGGCGGGGTTGAAGTGCGAGAAGAGGATGTTCGCGGGTTTCACGTCCCGGTGCAGCACGCCGGCGGCGTGCGAGTGGGCGAGCGCGTCCGCGATCTTGATGCCGAGGTCGCGTGCCTCGGCGGCGTCCAGCGGGGAGGTGCGCATCCGCTCCGCGTACGACCCGTCGCACAGCTCCATGATCAGATAGGGGTGCTGGTCGACGGTGACGCCGACGTCGAAGAGGTCGACGACGTGCGGGTGGGACGACATCCGGCCGGCCGCGCGGGCCTCGCGGAGGAACCGGGCCTGGTCGCGTTCGCTGTCGAGCGTGCGGTTCTCCACCTTGACGGCGACCTCGCGGCCCACCGAGATCTGGGTGGCCTGGTAGACGGTGGCGTAGCCACCCCGGGCAAAAACCCGCAAATCAGTCAGACCGGGCACGACGGGTACCGGCAGGCTGCCGGACGGGGTGTCGGTCACAGCTTCGAAAATACCCAACCGGACGGACGACTCAGCGGACCGCGTCGGCCGCGGGTGCCTCGCCGGTCGCTTCCGACCCGCCACCACCTGCGCCGACGCCCGGCCGGACGGCCTCGGATCCCGAGGCCGGACCGGCGGCGCGGCGGGCGTCCCACCACAGGCCGACAGCCGTCGCCACGGCGCCCAGGCCCTCCCAGGCGGCCACCCCGAAGAACCGGCCCGGCGCGATGTCGGCCAGCACCGCGATGCTGAACACGGTGAAGGTGACGAGCCGGAACACGACCGTGAACCGGTAGAAGGAACGCCACTCGGTGGCCGTGGCGAGCAGGTAGTAGACGCCCATGTTGAACGAGGCCATCGACGACGCCATGAGGAAGGTGCCGGTGTGGTCGCCGGCAGCCCGGCTGGGCGGCACCTCGAAGCCGAGCGAGCGCAGCATGGCCTCCGGCCAGATCAGCCCGACCGCGCCCATGACGAGTGCCAGCACGCCGAACACGGCGATCGTCCAGCCGGCCACGGAACGTGGCAGCTTCATGTCGGTCCTCCCCAGGTACCGGTACGGCCGCCACAGTGGACGGCGCGTCGACGCCGCCACGCTAGCCGCCGCCCGACCGGGACACCATCGGCGAAACCGGCAGACCGTGCGCGGCTCAGCCGCTGGCGAGGCGCGCCCGGAGGGCCTCGGCGGCGCACCGCTCGCTGCGCTGCTCGGTCGCGTACGCCAGGCGCACCGCCTCGTCGGCGCAGGCCAGCGCGTCGGCGCGGCGACCGCAGGCGGCGAGCGCCTCGGCCAGCACGCTCGCGCCGATCACCTGGCTGCGGACGTCCTCGGCCGGCGCCGCCACCGCACGTCGCGCCCAGTCCAGCGCCTGCTCGCGCTGGCCGTGGGCGAGCAGGGCCGCGGCGTACCGGGCCATCGTCTGGCGGCGGGAGAAGAGCAGGGAGGGCGTGTCGCCGGCCGCCGACGTGGCCACCGGGGCGAGCAGCCCCACGGCGGTGCCCGGGTCACCGGCGGCGAGCCGGGCGGTGGCCAGCAGCACCCGCGGGCCCACCTGGGCGGGGGCCTGCGGATTGTGCGGCTCGACCGAGGTGAGCACCGCCCGGGCGTCCCGCTCGGCGGCCGCCACGTCGCCCATCTCGAGCGCCACGAAGCCGCGCAGCGTGCCCGCCATCCCGGTGAGCAACGGGTGAGCCGTCCGGGCCGCGTACGACAGCGCGTCGGTGAGCAGGTCGGCCGCGTGCTCCGGCTCGCCCAGCCCGCGCGCCACCACGCCCCGCACCACCAGCGCGAACCCGCGCCCCCAGTCGTCCGAGGCGGCCGCGAACTCCCGGTACGCCCGCCGGGCCTCCCGGTCCGCCTCGGCCAGCTCGCCGAGCTCGGCCGTCGCGAACGCCTCGACGGCGCGCAGCGTGCCGACCGCCCACGCCTCACCGACGCGCTCCCCGAACGGCAGGAAGACCCGGGCCATCCGGCACGCCTCGCCCAGCCGCCCGGCCAGCAGCCGCGCGTACGCCGTGGTGCCGCGCAGCCAGGCGCGCCCGTACGGGTCCCTCAGCTCGGCGAAAAGCCGCGCGGCGCGGCCCAGCACGGCGTCCGTTCCGCCGAAGTCGCCCCGGGTCGTGGTGACCCAGGCCAGGTTCTGCAGGGACCACGCCTGGCCACGCCGGTCCTCGGCCGCGAGGCTCACCTGGTAGGCGGCCGCGAGCCGGCTGCTCGCCTGGCTCAGCCGTCCGGCCACGAAGTCGGCCATGCCGAGCCGGCGCATCGCCGAGGCGCGCAGCGTGGGCAGCTGGCCGGCGGTGGCCACCTGCAGGGCCTCCTGCCACGCGGCGACCGCGCGGGTCTGGTCGCCGAGCGTCTGGTGGGCCTGCCCCGCGAGCAGCAGGGCGCTGGCCCGGGTGGTCTCCTCGCCCGCGTTGGCGGCGATCTTCTCGGCCGAGGCGAGCGCGTCGGCCACCCGGCCGATCTGGAGCAGGGCCCGGGCGTGCACCACCCGGTCGGCGGCCGGCACCTCGTCGGGGGCCAGCTCGGCGGCGCGCTCGGCGTACTCGACGGCCAGCTCCGGCTCGCCCGCGGAGAGCGAGCGGCGGGCGGCCCGGCCCAGCGCGGCGATCCCGAGCGGCACCACGGCGCGTGCCGGCGCGTCCGGGCGCAGCTTCACGGCGTCGGCGAGCGCGGCGGCCCGCTCGACGTGCGACGCCACGAAGAGGTCCCGGTCCGGGTCCGTGAAGGTGCCGGCCGGAATCGGCGCCGGCTCGTCCCCGGCCGGGCCGGGCGCCGCCCAGCGGGCCAGGGCCGCGTGCCGCTCGGCCAGCTCGGCCTTGCTCACCCCCGTGTACGCGGCCTCCCGCATGAGCGGGGTGGCGAAGGCGTACCCGGTGCGGGTGCGGTGCAGCATGCGCCGTTGCAGCAGCTCGTCGACGGCCCGCTCGAACTCCACGGTCACCACGGCGGCCGGCCGTCCGTCCCGTCCGGCACGCTGGTCGCGCAGCGCCTCCAGGGCGCCGGCCGGCACCGTGTCGCCGATGACCGCGGCGTCTCGCAGCACCGACCGTGCCTCGGCGGGCAGGGCGTCGATGCGGGCCGCGAGCACGGCCGCGAGGTCCCGCGAGAGCAGCCGGCTGCCCAGCGAGCCGGGCACCAGCCGCCAGGTCGCGCCGGAGGAGCCGTCGCGGTCGCCGATTTCGGTGAGCGCGCCCCGCTCCCTGAGCAGGGTGACCAGTTCGGCCAGGTAGAACGGGTTGCCCTGGGCGGTGGCGAGCAGCCGGTCGGCGTCGGCCTGGGGCAGCTTGCCGCCGCCGAGGTAGGTGGTCAGCAGTCGGGCCGCGTCGGCGCCGCGCAGCGGCGGCAGCCCGTGCACCTCGGCGTCCGCGACGCGGGTGAGCGCACCGGCGGTGCGGACCAGCTCGGGCCGGCCCAGCAGCAGCACGAGCACCGGGCCGGTGAGCCGGGACAGGGCCGTGCCGAGCGCCCGGATGGTCTCAGCCGTCGCGTCGTGCAGGTCGTCCACGATCATGACGAGCGGCGCCTCGACGGCGAGCGCGCTCAGCAGGTCGGCGACCGCGTTCGGCACCGTCTCGGCGTCGGCGGGCGGCGCGGCGGCGCTCCACTCGCCCTGGTCGGTCGGGCCGCCGGCCGGCAGCTCCGCGTAGCCGAGCAGCGCGAGGAGGTGGTCGGTGGCGATCGGGGCCGCATCGCCGCCGCGGGAGAGCCGCTGGCCGAGCCGGCGCAACCGCTCCTCGACGGCCGGCCGCGTGAGGGCGGTCGCCGGGTCGTTGGGCAGGCCGACCGCGGCGCGGACCAGGTCGGCGAGGGGAGCGAGCCGGCGCCGCTCGCCGAACGCGGCGCAGCGCACGGACAGGACCCGGGCGCCGGTGTGCGCCGCGAACCGGCCGGCGCCCACGTCGTAGCCGGCCGCGAGGCGCTCCACCTCGGCGGCGAACCGGGACTTGCCGATGCCGGCCTCCGCGGTCATCAGCAGCACCCGCGGCTCGCCGCGGTCGATCACCTCGGCGAGCCGGCCGGCGACCCGCCCGATCTCCGTCTCCCGCCCCACGAACGGGGCCTCGTCGCCGAGGCCGGACCGGGTGCCGGGGGCGTCGAGGAGGCCGAGCAGCTCGTACGCCTCGACCGGCTCGCGCTTGCCCTTGAGCCGCAGCGGCCGCAGCGCCCGCCAGGAGGCGACGTGCCGGGTGGCGGCCGCGGTGCGGGCGCCGGCGTAGACGGCGCCCACGGCGGCGGCGTCGGCGAGGCGGGCCGCGGTGTTCACCGTGTCGCCGATGACCGTGTACTCGATGGCGGCCTGGATGCCGGCGATGACGTCGCCGGTGTTCAGGCCGACCCGCAGGCCGAGCGGCGCCCCGCCGCCGCGCTCGTCGTCGAGCACGCGGCGCACCGCGCGCTGCATCGACAGCGCGGCGCGTACGGCCCGCTCGGCGTCGTCCTCGTGCGCCACCGGCGCGCCGAACACCGCCATGATCCCGTCGCCGGTCAGCTTGTCGACGTGCCCGCCGAACGTCTTCACCGCGCCCGCGAGCGCGGCGAGCACCCGGTCGGTCACCGCGCCGACCCGTTCCGGGTCGAGGTCCTCGGACCAGGAGGTGAAGTCTGAGAGGTCGCCGAAGAGCACGGTGACCACCCGACGCTCGGCGGCCGGCAACGTGGCGGCGGCCGGCAGCGCGGCGCCGCAGTTGTGGCAGAACCGGGCGCCGGGGACGGCGACGGTTCCGCACACCGGGCAGGTCACGGCTTCTCCAACTCCGTGTCCCCCGTCACGCATTCCCCGATCTCGGGTGCGAGGTACTCGAGCTGCGCCCGCACCGACCACTCGGCCGCCCACCAGAGCGACCGGTCCACGTCCGCGTACACCGCGGCCACCACCTCGGCCGGGGTGCGGGCGCCGGCGGCCACCGCCGCCCGGACCTGATCGAGCCGCGCCCGCCGGTGGGCCAGGTAGAACTCGGCCGCCGCGCCGCAGTCGGCCAGCGCCGGGCCGTGCCCCGGCAGCGCCGGGACGCCGCGGTACGCCGAGAGCAGCTCCAGGCTCGCCAGGTAGTCCCCGAGGTGGCCGTCCGGGTGGGCGACCACCGTGGTGCCCCGCCCCAGGATCGTGTCGCCCGTGAACACCGCCCGCTCGCCGGCGTGCTCGACCAGGAAGCAGACCGAGTCGGCCGTGTGCCCCGGCGTCGGCACGACCCGTACGGTCAGCCCCGGCACGTCCGGCACGGCGCCGGAGGCGAGGGGCTCGCCGGCGACGGTGTGCGCCGCGTCGGCCGCGCGCACCGGCGCCCCGCCGAGCAGCTCGCTGAGCCGGCGGGAGCCCTCGGTGTGGTCCGGGTGGCCATGGGTGATCAACACCAACCCCACGGGCCCGCGTGCCGCGATCGCGGCGAGGTGCTCCTCGTCGAGGGGACCCGGGTCGACGACGACGGCGTGCGCGGCCCCGGGCGCGCGCAGCACCCAGGTGTTCGTGCCGTCGAGCGTCATCGGCCCCGGATTCGGGGCGCGCAGCAGCGTCACCCAACCCGGCAACCGATCGGCGAGCGCCGCCGCCGGCGCGGTCACGTGCCCGGTCATGGCTGCGATCGTACGGCCCCGCCCGCCACTCCCCACGATCTCGTGGGCGTCACCTCCCGGTTCGTGCCCGTACACGGCGTTCGTCGCCGAACGGCCGCACGAGGGAAGCGGCGGGCGGGACCGGTCAGGTCAGCTGACCTCGACGATGACCTCGACCTCGACCGGCGCGTCGAGGGGCAGCTCGGCCACGCCGACGGCGCTGCGGGCGTGCCTCCCGGCCTCGCCGAAGACGGCGCCGAACAGGTCGGACGCGCCGTTGATCACGCCCGGCTGCCCGGTGAAGCCCGGCGCGGACGCCACGAAGCCGGTCAGCTTGACCACCTTCACCACGTTCTCCAGGCCGACCAGCGAGTCGATCGCGGCGAGCGCGTTGAGCGCGCACCGCTGGGCGAGGTCCTTGGCCTGCTCGGCCGAGACGCCGGCGCCGACCTTGCCGGTGGCGAGCAGCTTCCCCTCGGCCAGCGGCAGCTGACCGGAGACGTAGACGTGCTTGCCGGACTGCACGGCCGGCACGTAGCTCCCCGCCGGGGTCGCCACCTCGGGCAGCTCGTGCCCGAGTTCGGCGAGCTTGGTGTGTGGGCCGTTGCTCATGCCTTGGGCCGCTTCAGGTAGGCGACGAGCTGGTCCGGGTTAGGACCGGGCACCACGGACACGAGTTCCCACCCGTCCTCGCCCCAGTTGTCGAGAATCTGCTTGGTCGCGTGGACCAGCAGGGGGACCGTGGCGTACTCCCACTTCTGCATCGGTGCAGGGCTCCCTCGATACGCGGATCGTTCGAGGGACAGCCTACGGGCCGGCGGACGGGCGGGGTGCGGGACGCTGCTCGGGCGTAGACGGCACCTCGCCGCAGGGTCCGCCGTGCTCGTACCGCTGGGGGCAGCGGGAGCGGTCGGGCAGCAGCAGGTCGCAGAAGACCCGGTACCGGTTGTTCTGGTCGTCGGCCTTGGACACGGTGGTCTCCCCGGCGTCCAGCTCCGGAAGGAAGCCGAGGGAGACCGCGATCCGCCCGGCGAGGGCGGTGGCCGAGGCGAGGTCGGGAACCCGGATCGGCAGGTGGATCACGTAACCGGGCTCCTCGTCCTCCCGGCCCTGCTCGGACGGGCGGGTCAGCGTCCGCACCACCTCGACCGGCTCCGGGATCCTGCGGTACGACCGCTCGTTGACCGGCAGGCTCCCGACCGCCGTCCCCCCGCCCTCGCCGGCGTCGTTCCGGCGCGACCGATCGTTCGCCGGGAACGGGGCTCGAGGGATGTTGTCCGCGTCGCGCATGCACTGCCTCCGGGCGTCGTACCTGGTCGAGTCCCTGCCACGCCGGTCCGGGAACTGCACGCCCGGCCGGGTTCCCCCGCGCCGGCACGACCGTAGGTCCCCGCCGGAGTCCCGCCAACAGGACGCGCGCGCGTCGCCGCGCCCCAGTCACATATGTGACAGATGCCGCGTACTCGTCGCGCCTGGCCGCGCTCCCAAAACGGCCGGGCGCCACGGGACACAGCATCGTCCGGATCGACCGCTACCCTTCCGGTCGGGCGGCACGCGGCGCCGCCCGCTCGACTTCACGCTCGGCGCCGGGTGGCGCGAGCGACGCACCCTCGGGGGAAGAGATGACCCAGCCACCCAGCGGCGACCCGACCGGCTCGCCGGCGGTGCCACCGTCCCGCCCCGACGCCGCCGGGCAGTCCCCCGCACCGGCCGCGCCGGGTCAGCCGGCCGCCGCGCCGCCGGCGGGCGAACCGGGCGGTCCCCCCTCGCCGGCCGCACCGCCGCCGGCCGGCCCTCCACCGGCCGGCCCTCCACCGGCCGACCCGCCGCAGTTCGTGCCGCCGCACGTCGGCCCCCCGGTCGTCGGGGCGCCACCGCACGCCGGGCCGCCGCCGGTGGCCGACCAGGCGGCGGTTCCGGCGCCACCGCCGGGCCAGCCGCCCCTCGCGCCGCCCGCCGCGCCGCGGAAGAAGCGCGGCGCGTTGATCGCGGCGATCGCGCTCGTGGTGGTCCTCGTGCTCTGCGTCGGCGGTGGGGTCATCGCGTTCCTCACCCTGCGGAACGTGGAGACCGGCGAGGGCGCGAAGGAGCCCGCGGTGGCCGTCGACGAGTTCCTCACGGCCGTGTACAAGGAGCGGGACGCGGCGAAGGCCGCCACGCTCGTGTGCGCCTCGGCGCGGGACGACGACAAGATCGCCGCCAAGGTCGCCGAGGTGCAGAAGTACGCCTCCACCTACCAGAACCCCCGCTTCCGCTGGACCACCCCGAAGGTGGAGAACCAGACCGGCGACCGGGCCACCGTCACCACGAAGGTGACGATGACCACCACCGACGAGAAGGTGGCCGACCAGGATCTGCGCGTCACCGTGGTGCGGAAGACGGGTTGGTGGGTCTGCGAGGTCGCCTGACGGCCGTGGCTGGATAGGCTCGACGGGTGCGAGCAGCTGAGCGGCCGGCCGACCCGGCCAGCACCGCGTGGCCGTCCCGACTGCACGTGGTGACCGGCAAGGGCGGCACCGGCAAGACGAGCGTGGCGGCGGCGCTGGCGTTGGCGCTGGCCGCCGGCGGCCGGCGCACCCTGCTGGTCGAGGTCGAGGGACGGCAGGGCATCGCCCAGCTCTTCGGCACCGACCCGCTGCCGTACGAGGAGCGGCACCTCACCGACGCCCCGGGCGGCGGCGAGGTGCGGGCCCTCGCGGTGGACGCCGAGGAGGCGCTCCTCGAGTACCTGGACATGTTCTACAAGCTCGGCGCGGCCGGGCGGGCGCTGCGCAAGTTCGGTGCCATCGACTTCGCGACCACCATCGCCCCCGGGCTGCGGGACGTCCTGCTCACCGGGAAGGTGAAGGAGGCCACCACCCGGACGGTCGACCAGCGCCGGGTGTACGACGCGGTGGTGCTCGACGCGCCGCCGACCGGCCGCATCGGCCGCTTCCTCAACGTGACCACGGAAACCGCCCGGCTGGCCAAGGTGGGCCCCATCAAGACGCAGAGCGAGGGCGTCTCGGCGCTGCTCCGCTCGCCGATGACGGCGGTGCACGTGGTCACCCTGCTCGAGGAGATGCCGGTCCAGGAGACGGTGGACGCCATCGCGGAGCTGACCTCCCACGGCTTCCCGGTGGGCCGGATCATCGTGAACGGCACCCGGCCGCCGCTCCCGGCCGGGCGGGCGGTGACCGTCGCCGAGTTGCGCCGTGGGCTGGTCGCCGCGGGGCTGCCGGCCGACCGGGAGATCGTGGCGGGCCTGCACGACGAGGCACGCGACCAGGTCATCCGCCGGGAGCTGGAGGATTCGCTCCGCGCCGACCTGGTCGAGTTGGGGCTGCCGTTGACGGAGTTGCCGCTGTTGCCGGACGGGGTCGATCGGGCGGGGCTCGCCACCCTCGCCGACGCGCTGCTGCGCGCCGATTGACTCACACCTGCCGTCGGCACGGCGCGCGGACCGGGTCGGCCCGATACGCTCGATTGGTGCCTTCCGAAGACGCGGCGCCCCGGCTGGACGTCGACCAGATCCTCGCCGATCCGGGCGTCCGGATCGTGGTGTGCTGCGGCGCCGGCGGGGTCGGGAAGACGACCACGGCAGCCGCGCTGGCACTGCGGGCCGCCGAGCAGCACGGCCGCCGGACGGTGGTGCTCACCATCGACCCGGCCCGCCGGCTGGCCCAGTCGCTCGGCCTCACCGAACTGGACAACACGCCGCGCCAGGTGAAGGGCATCGACGTCGAGGCCAGCGGCGGTGAGCTGCACGCCATGATGCTCGACATGAAGCGCACCTTCGACGACGTGGTGCTCCAGCACACCGACCCGGCGAAGGCGGCGGAGATCTTCGCCAACCCCTTCTACCAGGCGATGAGTTCCACCTTCGCCGGTACGCAGGAGTACATGGCCATGGAGAAGCTGGGCCAGCTGCACGCCCGGGGCGAGTGGGACCTCATCGTGGTCGACACCCCGCCGTCCCGCTCGGCGCTGGACTTCCTCGACGCGCCCGCCCGGCTCTCCCGGTTCCTCGACGGCCGGATGCTGCGGCTGCTGCTCGCGCCGGCCCGCAGCGGCGGGCGGAGCATGTTCAGCCTGGTCACCGCGTCCTTCGGGATGTTCTCGAAGGTCGTGCAGAAGGTGCTGGGCGCCCAGCTGCTCACCGACCTGTCCGGGTTCGTGGCCGCGCTCGACTCCATGTTCGGCGGCTTCCGGCAGCGCGCCGAGCAGACGTACCGCATCCTCCAGGCCCGGGAGACGGCGTTCCTGCTCGTCGCGGCGCCGGAGTCGGACGCGGTCCGGGAGGCCGCCTACTTCGCGGGCCGGCTGCGCGAGGAGCGGATGCCGCTGGCCGGCCTGGTGCTCAACCGGGTGCACCGGCCGGCCGTGCCCCAGCTCGACGCGGCGGGCAGTCGCGCCGCCGCGGACCAGCTGGCCGAGCTGGGTGGGCACGAGGCCACCGTCGACGTGCTGCGGGCGCATGCCGCGCTGGTCCGGCAGGCGGGGCGCGAGCAGCAGGTGGCCGCACGGTTCACCGAGGCGTTCCCCGAGGTGCCGACGGTGTCGGTGACGGCGCAGCCCGCCGACGTCCACGACGTCGACGGGCTGCGAACGATCGGCGCGGCGATCAGCCGGTCGTGACCAGGATCTTGTCCTTCCCGGTCTTGTCCTTGGCGTTCTTCTTCATGGCCGCCTCGAACATCTTGCGCCAGCTCGTCACCTGCGGGTGACGGCGCAGCAGCGCCCGCCGCTCGCGTTCGGTCATGCCACCCCACACACCGAACTCGATACGGTTGTCGAGCGCGTCGGCGAGGCACTCGTACCGAACTGGGCAGCTCCGGCAGATCCGCTTCGCCACGTTCTGTTCGGCGCCCTGGACGAACAGCGCGTCCGGGTCCCCGTTCTGACACGCCGCCAGCGACGGCCAGTCGGCAATCATGCCCATGTGTAGTCGTCCCCCCTTGCAGTACCTACCGACCCCGTTACGCGTCAGCCGGCAATCCCCCCGATCGCCCGCACGGCCTTCCCCCAGGCGGCACGGACGACATGTGGCGCTGTCGCCGCCCCCCATCATGCTCTGTAGTCACCCGATTACGCAACGTTGTCGGCCAAATCCATCATTCCGGACAGTCCCGGCTTCTCGGGCCGTCGATCGCCGCTTACCCCGCCCCAGTACGTGAAAACGCTGCGGGGGCCGCTCCCGCCAGGGAGACTTCGCACCGGGTCAGACGCAACCACACACCGGGGGTCGTGCGTTTAGCACAACGAGGGCAACCCGCGCAGGAAATGGGGAAAGAACGCCCCAGCGCCCCTCGTTCCCTGTACGCGTACCCTGTCGAGGTGACCTGGATGCGGAAACGTGACCACAATGTGCTGACCAACACCGCATCGCTACTCATATGTGGCCTCTTGGCCGGCGTGGTGGTTGCAGCGGCGGCCTTCCCCGCGGTGGCGATGTCGGGACTGGCCGCGAAGGCCGGCGCCGAGACATTCGGCGCACTCCCCAAGGAGCTGACGGTGGCCCGCGCCCCGCAGATCAGCTACCTGCTCGCCTCGGACGGCAAGACACCCCTCGCCACCATGTACGACGAGAACCGCCGCGACGTGAAGCTGGCCGACGTCTCGCCGTACATGCAGAAGGCGATCATCGCCGCCGAGGACCACGACTTCTACAAGCACAACGGCGTCGACTTCAACGGTGTCGCCCGCGCGTTCGTCAACAACCAGAGCGATGGCGCCGGCCGGCAGGGCGCCTCGACGCTCACCATGCAGTACGTGCGGCTGGCCATCGCGTACTCGGCCACGCACCCGGCCGACGTGGTCGCCGCGACCGAGGACACCAGCGCCCGCAAGCTCCGCGAGATGCGCTACGCGATCCAGATCGACAAGGAGCTCTCGAAGGACGAGATCCTCGAGCGCTACCTGAACATCGCCTCCTTCGGCAACGGCGCGTACGGCATCTACGCCGCCAGCCAGGTCTACTTCGGAAAGTCACCGAAGAACCTCAAGATCGAAGAGGCGGCGCTGCTCGCCGGCATGGTGAAGGCCCCCACCACCAACGACCCCACGACCAAGGGCGGCAAGCCGCTCGCCCTCAACCGGCGCAACTACGTCATCGACAACATGGTCGAGATCGGCGCCATCAACAAACAGGAGGCCGAGGCGGCCAAGGCCACCAAGATGGAGGTCAAGGGCAAGCGGGCGCCCAACGGCTGCGTGGCCACCAACGTGCGCGAGTGGGGCTTCTTCTGCGACTACTTCTACCGCTGGTGGCTCCAGCAGGAGACGTTCGGGTCGACCTCGTACGACCGGGAGCGGCGGCTCAAGAGCGGCGGCTACACCATCGTGACGACCCTCGACGCGCAGGCCCAGCGGGGCGCCGACAAGGCCGTCCGCAAGGCGAAGAGCGTGAACAGCAAGGAAGCCGCCATGGTGGCCGTGGTCGAGCCCGGCAGCGGCCGCGTGCGGGCGCTCTCGGTCAACCGGGTCTTCAAGCTGGACGACCCGGAGCACCCGCAGAACAAGCCGCACAGCGACCCGAGGCAACGTCGGAACGGCAAGCTCGGCAACTACCCCAACACCGTGAACCCGCTGCTCAGCGGCGGTGACGGCATCGCCGGCTACCAGGCCGGCTCGACCTTCAAGATCTTCACGATCGTCGCGGCGCTCGAGAAGGGCATTCCGCTCAGCTACACCATCAACGCGCCGCAGACGTTCAAGTCCGAGTACATCATCGACAGCCGCAGCCCGGCCGCCTGCCCGGGCACGCACTTCTACTGCCCGAAGAACTCCGGCGGCAAGGCCGGCGGCCCGCAGAACATGTGGAGCGCGTTCGCCGCGTCCATCAACACCTACTTCGTGCCGCTGCAGCAGCAGGTCGGCGCGGAGAACGTGGTCGACGTGGCCAAGCGGCTCGGCATCCAGTTCCGGGCCAGCAACGACGCCGACTTCGCGAGCACCAAGGACAAGGCGCACCAGTGGGGCGCGTTCACGCTCGGCGTCTCGGCGACCACCCCGCTCGAGCTGGCCAATGCCTACGCCACCCTCGCGGCGGACGGAAAGTACTGCGAGCCGATTCCCGTGCAGGAGATCCGCGACCCGGACGGCAAGAAGCTCGACATCGCCAACCCGCGCTGCGAGAAGCGGATCAGCACCGATGTGGCCCGGGCCGCCGTCGATGCCGCCCGCTGCCCGGTCGGTGACAACTCGAGCACCAGCCACTGCGGCAGCAGCCGCACCGCCCGGAACGTGCGGGGCATCGTCGACGCGCCGGTGGCCGGCAAGTCCGGCACCACCGACTCCGAGAAGACGTCCGCCCTGGTCGCGATGACCAAGCAGTACTCGGTCGCCGGCATCATGGCCGACCCGGACTGGGCGCAGACCAACGTGAAGATGGGCCACGACGTCCCGAACGGCATCAACCCGCCGGTGTACGAGACGCTCCGCGACGCCATGAAGAACAAGCCGCGGATCAACTTCGAGCCGCCCGGCCAGAAGATCTCCGAGGGTGACCAGCGGTCCATCCCCGACGTGAAGTGCCAGCCGCTCGACACCGCGAGGTCCCGGATCCAGGGCGCCGGGTTCGAAGCGGTCGTCTCCGACGCGAGGGTGGCGTCGAGCTGCCCGCCGGGCACGGCGGCCGGCACCAGCCCGAACGGCCGCACCATCAAGGGCGGCGTGGTGACCATCCAGGTCAGCAGCGGGGGCGCCAAGCCGCCGGCCAACAACACGCCGGGGGCTCCCCCCGGTGGTGACCAGCCCGGCCGGCGCGGCGGCGGTCGCCCCAACCGCTGAGCCACCCGGGCCCGACGAGCGAACGGGCGGGCACCCACGAGGGGTGCCCGCCCGTTTCATGTCCGGCGCAGGTCGTGCGGCACTACCGAAGGGACGCCGTTCACCGCGAAGCCGACCGCCGTGAGAGGTATCGGACGGCCGCCCGGCCGAGTTCGGCGGCGACGGTCAGGACCGCCAGGGCGGCGCAGGTCAGCATCCCCAGCAGGCCGTTCAGCCACCAGTCGACCGCCGTAATGGAGAAGCAGCGGATGTCCGGCGTGCATCCCGGGTCGTCCACCTCGGCGCTCCCGGCCATCGCGCCGATCGGAAAGCACAGGATCGCCAGGCAGAGGGCCAGGACGGGAAACCAGAGCGGGACCCGACGACGGACCGCCCACAGGGAAAGCCAGGCCACCACGAGCAGCGCGGGGAGGATCCAGCCGACCGGCGTCGCGTCAGTCAGGCCCACGGGCGGATCCGATCGTTGTGCACACCGGCATGCGTCAGATGGACAGCTGCCGGCGTACCTCGGCGGCCACCCGGCCCCCCTCGGCCCGGCCGGCCACCGCGGCCTGCGCCGCCTTCATGGCCGGGCCCATCTGCGCCTTCCCCGTGAACCCGCCTCCGGCGAGCGCCTGCGACACCAGCTCGGTCAACTCGGCGTCGGAGAGCTGCTGCGGCAGGTACCGCTCCAGCACCTCCCCCTCGGCGGTCTCCTTGGCGGCCTGCTCGCCGCGACCGGCGTCGGCGAACGCGGTCGCCGCCTCCCGGCGCTTCTTCGCCTCCTTGGTCAGCACCGCGAGCACCTCGTCGTCGGTGAGCTCGCGCTTCGCCTTGCCAGCGACCTCGGCGTTGCCCACGGCGGCCAGGGCCATCCGCAGGGTGGACGTGGTCAACTCGTCACGCGCCTTCAGCGCGTTGCGCATGTCCGCGGTGAGGCGGTCCTTCAGCGTGCTCATGGAGGGTGAAACTACCCTGAACGGCATGCGAAAGCGCACAGTATTGCGGCTCGCGGCCGCCACCGCCGCGGTGGGCGGCGCCACCCTGGCGTACGCGTCGCTCGTCGAGCGCAACATGTTCACGCTGCGCCGGTACGACGTGCCGGTGCTGCCGACCGACGCGGAGCCGCTGCGCGTCCTGCACCTGTCGGACCTGCACATGACCCCCGACCAGGCGCGCAAGCAACGCTGGGTGGCGTCGCTGGCCGCCCTCGACCCCGATCTCGTCGTGGTGACGGGCGACAACATGGCACACCCGGACGCCGTGCCGGGGGTGCTGCGCGCCGTGCAGCCTCTGCTCGACTACCCGGGCGTCTTCGTCTTCGGCTCCAACGACTACACCGGGCCGGTGTGGAAGAACCCGTTCACCTACTTCCTCCCCGACCGGGAGTACGTCGAGGGCGTCGAGCTGCCGTACGAGGAGCTGCGCGAGGTGTTCACCGGCGCCGGCTGGATCGACCTCAACAACGCCCGGACCACGCTCAAGGCGGGTGGCCGGACCATCGAGGTGGTGGGCGTCGACGATCCGCACGTCGAGCGGGACGACTACCCCTCGGTGTCCGGCCCCGTCCCCCCGTCGGCCGACCTGTCGATCGCGCTGACCCACTCCCCGGAGCCGCGCGTGCTCGACCAGATGGCCGCGGACGGCTTCGACGTGCTGCTGGCCGGGCACACCCACGGGGGTCAGGTGTGCGTGCCGGGGGTCGGCGCGCTGGTCACCAACTGCGGGCTGCCCCGGTCGATGGCCCGCGGGCTGCACCGCTGGCCGGGGTCGGACTCCTGGCTGCACGTCTCCGCCGGTCTGGGCACCCACCCGACCGCGCCGGTCCGGTTCGCGTGCCCCCCGGAGGCGAGCATCCTGACGCTCATCGCCCGCTGACGGGCTGCACGGGCGCCAAGATCTCGCAACTTCCCGGAAGTAGTGGTCTCCGCGGCCGTCGAGACCGCTACTTCCCGGATGCTGTCTGGATCTTGGGTGTGAGGCGCCCGACGGCAGGCCGTCGCGCCCGCACGGTCCCTCGTGACCGGCGGGGGTACCGAGTTTGACCGTCGGGGCGGGTGGGCTACTATTTGTCGGCACGCCACGGGGTGTGGCGCAGCTTGGTAGCGCGCTTCGTTCGGGACGAAGAGGTCGTCGGTTCGAATCCGGCCACCCCGACCAGTGGTAGCAACGAATCAAGGCCCCTCACACGAGGGGCCTTGATTCGTTTCCGGCATCACTGCATTCCCTGAGGCGGCCGATCAGCTGAGGGGCTCGTCTACCGCTACCGACGTGAAGAGTGAAGCGACGACTGCCCCGCCCGACCGGTGCGGATCCATCAGGAGCACCCGCCTTCGCTAGCATCCGACGGCATGCTGCGGAATTGGTGGCTCGCCGGCCTGATGCTGCTGTGTGGCGTGTTCCTCTTGTTCGCCCAGACACGGCCGGGCCTCGGCGCCGTCTGGCTCGTGATCTTCGCGGTGCTGGCGCTCCTCGTGTCTCCGGTGGCCTTCCCTCGCTCGGTGACGGCCGAGCAGGCGCAGGCGCGCAGCGCGTCGGACGGCCGGCCCGTCGTCTACTGGCGGCCCGGCTGCCCCTACTGCATCCGGCTGCGGCTCCGGCTCGGTCTCGGCGCCCGGCGAGCGTACTGGGTCAACATCTGGCGTGACCCGGCCGGAGCGGCAGCGGTCCGCGCCGTCACCGGTGGCGACGAGACGGTGCCCACCGTGACGGCGGGCGGCGAGTCGGCCGTGAACCCCGCCCCGGAGTGGGTCCGGCAGCGGTTGACGCGGTAGCGGGCGGCGGAGCGCCTCGTTCGTCAATCCGGCGGAACGCGTATCGGGCGGGACAACGGCGGCCCGGTCGGCCGCATACCGTACTCGTCATGATCTGTGTCGAACTCGCCTTCAGCGACGATCCGCGGCGCCTCGAAGCCCGCCCAGCACACCGGGAACGGTTGCAGGCGCTGTACGCGGCCGGCGAGGTGCTGGCCGCCGGCCCCTGGGCCGACGACTCGGGCGCCCTGCTCATCTTCACCGGCGACCGGGCTCGGGTGGACCAGATCCTCGGCGAGGACCCGTACTACACCGCGCCGGGCGTCACGGTGGTGTCGGTACGCGAGTGGTCGCCGGTCGTCGGCCGGGGCCAGCCGACGGCAGCCTGAGTCAACCCGACGGTTCCCCTCCGGGCCCGTCGACCCCCGGTGCGCCGTCGGTCAGGTCGCCGGCTGGCTGTCGCGCACGGCCGGCCGGCGTACCTCCACCGCGACCTGCACGGCGAGCGCCGTCACCAGGAGCGCGAGCGCCGCGAGCGCCGGCAGGAGGCCGGCCACCGGCAGGAGCAGCAGGAGCAGGCCCGCCCCGACGAGCGGTGGCAGCGTGACCCGGCCCGTCGAGAGCCGCGCGACCAGCGCCCGGCCCGCGAGGTACGTGGCGGCTCCGGCGTAGAGCGCGACCACCCCCGGCATTCCCAGGGTCCCGTGCGCGTTCACCGGGGCCGCGTGGCTGAGCGCGGCGAGCGCCTGCTCGATGCCGAGCGCCACGTACATGATGCCGGCGATCAGGGGGAAGTGCGCGAGGCTGTAGGTGTCACTGGCGACCGTGCCCCGGCGTGGGGTCGGCGTCCCCGCCAGCGCGTCCTCGAGCGCGGGCGCGAGCCGGTCGAAGTAGAGCCGCCACAGGCCGACCGCCGTGGCGAAGCCGAGCAGTGCCGCCGCGAGCACCGCCCAGGTCGTCATCCGGGCGCCCGCCCCGGCACCGATGGAGATCAGCGCTTCCCCGATGGCGATGATGAGGACCAGGCGGTGCCGCTCGGCGAAGTGACTGGCACTCCGCAACAGCCAGGGGCTGTAGCGGTTGGCGAAGCGGCCGCCGCCGACGTCGACCACGAAGGCCAGCGCCCAGAGCGCGGTCTGCGTGGACCCGTCGCCGGCCAGCGCACCGACCACCAGCAGGAGCCACCCCAGCACCCCCGGAATGGCGCTCTGCCGCAGCGTACGGGTGAGTTGCGGGCTGTGGGAGACGTGCAGGTAAAGCAGGAGGTGCAGCAGCCGGACCGCCGCGTAGGAGAGGGCGAGGACCAGCGGCGCGGGTACGCCGCCCGTCGAGTCGCGCTGCCACGCGTCGGGGATGACGAGGGCCGCCACGAACATGGCCGTCATGGCGGCCAGGGTGCCGGTGCGGACCACGCCGACGTCCGCCCGGACCTCGTTGCCCAACCAGGCGTACGCGGACCAGGAGAACCAGAGCAGCAGGAACAGCAGCAGCCCGCGGCCCATGGTGACGGCCGTGGCCGGCTCCGCCATGAACGCGACGATCCGGGTGAGGGCGAACACGAACACGAGATCGAAGAAGATCTCGAAGCTCGTCGTACGGTGCGTCTCCCCGGTCTGCTCGTACCTGGACCGGAGGATGCGCATGCCGCCATCTTCCTGCCGCGACGTGGCACGCCACGCCCGTTCCGCGAACCGGCCGGCGCGGCACGGCCCGCCGGCGGTCAGTCCTGCCGTTCGGCGCGCTCGATCTCGGCGAACGCCGCCGTGAGGTAGCCGTCGAGCGGCCGGCCCGTGGCGGCGAGCAGGTCGGCGACGAGCAGCGGAGCGTGCGCGGCGAGCGCCGGCGGCCCCGGCGGGGACTCGTCGCCGTCCGGGTCGTACACCCCCAGAGCGCCGGCGAGCAGCACCAGCAGCACGTGGGGGTCGACGTCGGGACGCCACTGCGCGGCCCCGCGGACGCAGCGTTCCAGGACGCCGCGCACGTCGTCACCGTCCAGGCCGTCCGGGTGGCTCTCCTCGAGCAGCAGCCGGACCACCGCGCCGAGGACCAGACCGGACCGGTCGGCCGCCGCGAGCCGGGCCACGGCCTCGTCGTACGCCGGCACGTCCCGTCGCCCGGCGGCGCCCACGGCGTCGGCGGCGCTCACGGCGATCTCGCGGGCGGAGGCGGGCAGATGGCGCCAGGTGGTGGTCACGGGGTCAGCATCGCAGGCCGCACCGACACCGACCGGCGTGGGCTTCGTCACGCGCTGCGTGCCACCCCGGAGCGGAGGACGGTAAACCGTTCGCACATCGTCGTACCCGCCGAAGAGAATCGCCCCATGCTGCGCCGCGCCCTACCCCGCCGCCCGGAAGCCCGCCGGATCCTCGTCGGCACACTGCTCTCCGCGGTCGGGCGCGGCCTCACCCTGCCGTTCCTGTTCATCTATCTCACCGACGTGCGGGGGCTCACCGACGCCCGCGCCGGCCTGGTGATCGGCTGGTACGGCGCCGTCACCCTCGTCCTGTCGCCGCTGGGCGGCACCCTCATCGACCGGTTCGGCGCCCGCCGGGTGGTGCTTCCCTGCCTGGTGGTCGAGGCCGTGGGCACCGGCGCGCTGGGGCTCGTCCACTCGACCGCGTCGGCCTTCCTCGTGATGACCGTGATCGCGATCGGCAGCTCGGCCATCTGGTCGGGGCAGAACACCATCCTCGCCTCGCTGACCGACGACGGCGAACGGCAGCGGGTCTTCGGGCTGAACTTCGCCCTGCTCAACCTCGGCATCGGTGTCGGCGGTCTGATCTCGGGCGCGGTCGTCGACACCACCCGGCCGGTGACCTTCCAGATGATCTACCTGCTGGACGCGGTGAGCTACCTGATGCCGGCGCTCATCCTGCTCACGCTCCCCACCGTCGGCCACCGGCTCACCGCCGGCCCGTCGGAGGGCCAGTCGTCGAGCGGGGGCTACTTCACGGTGCTGCGGGACCGCCCGTTCCGTCGCCTCGTGATCTTCGGCTTGGTGCTCACGACCTGCGGCTATGCGCAGATCGAGGTGGGCTTCACGGCGTACGCCGTGCGGGTCGCCGAGGTGAGCCCCCGGATCGTGGCGTGGGCTCTCGCCGCCAACACCGTGATGATCGTGCTCGCCCAGCTCGTGGTGATCCGTCGTCTGGAGGGGCGCAGCCGCACCCGTGCGCTCGCCGCCGTGGGTGCCGTCTTCGCCGCCGCCTGGCTGGTCCTCGGCGCCGCCGGCCTCGTGGGCACCCGCAACGCGCTGGTCGCCGCCCTCTGCGTGGTGGCCTGTTCCGCGATCTTCGGGTTCGGCGAGACCATGCTGTCCCCCATGATGCCGGCGCTGACCAACGCGCTCGCCACCGACGAGTTGCGTGGCCGCTACAACGCCATGAGCTCCATGATCTTCGGCATCAGCGGGGTGGTCGGCCCCGTGACCGCCGGCCCGCTGATCGGCGCTGCCGACGGAAAGGTGTGGGTGGCGGCCGTCGTCGGTGGGTGCCTGGTCGCCTCGCTGGTCGCGCTCTCCCTGCGCCGGCTGCTGAATCCGAGCCAGGACGGGCTGCGCCCGCTCGTCGCGCCGTCCACCGAACCCCAGCCCGCGCACGCCTGACCCACGAAGCGGGGCGGCCACGGCCGCAGGCCCTGTCGCCCCGCCGCGCCCCGCCGCATGCGCTGCTGCATGCGCTGCTGCATGCCCCGCCGCAAGCGCTGCCGCATGCGCTGCTGCAAGATCCGAGCACTTTCCCGGAAAGTGCTGCCTCCCTGGCCTCCGAGGCAGCACTTTCCGGGAAGTTGCTCGGATCATTGTGCCCACGCCCACCGCCCGCGAGGCACTCCCGCTCCCGCCGCGCCCTCGCCCGCACCCGCACCCGCAGCCGCACCCGCACCCGCACCCGCACCCGCACCCGCAGCCTGCCGCACTCACATGCGCGCGCACGGATGCGCGTCACAGCCACAGCCACAGCCGCGGCCTCAGCAAGATCGTGCTCGATCCTGGTAGTAGTGGCCTCGGAGCGGGCAGAAGGCCACTACTTCCGGGATCGAGCACGATCATGACGGGCCCAGGTCGACAAAGGAGCCCGGTTGCCCGGTCGAGAGGGGCCCAGGTCGACACAGGAGCCCGGGTGCCGGTCGAGACGGGCCCAGGCCGAGAGGAGCCCGGGGTGCCCGGTCGAGACGGGCCCAGGTCGACACGGGAGCCCGGGTGCCCTGTCGAGACGGGAGCCCGGGACCCCGTCGACATGGGAGCCCGGGCGGAGGGTCGGCAACAGAGCCCGTACACGAATCGGGCCCCGGAGCGTGTGCTCCGGGGCCCGTTCGGTTGCGGGGGCCGGCCGTCAGGCGGGCTCGGCGGTGGTGCGGATCCGGTCCAGCGCCGGGGCGGAGACCGGGGACTCGGCGGTCAGGTACGCCACGAAGGCGTCCAGGTCGATCATGCCGGTGACCAGGTTCGTCCCGGCGGTGAGGGCGCTGAAGCCGTCGCCGCCGCCGGCCAGGAAGTTGTTGACCGTCACCCGGTAGGTGGCGGCCGGGTCGACGACCGTCCCGCCCAGGGTCAGGCTGCCCCGGACCACGCGGGTGCCGGCGCACGGGTCGGTTGCGGGAGCGGTGGTGCCGTTGACGTCGACGACGTAGCGCACCGTCGACGACGGGTAGAGGATGCGGCCCGTGACGAACTGCTGCTCGAGCACGCAGTAGAGCTGCGCGCCGGTCAGGTCGAGCGTCACGAGGTTGTTGGCGAACGGCTGGACCGTGAACGCCTCCTCGTAGGTGACGGGACCGGCGTCGAGGTTGGCCCGGACACCACCGGGGTTCATGAAGGCGGCGACCGCGTTCTGCTCGTCGTCGGTGGCCGCGAGCTGTGCGTCGGCGATGAGGTTGCCCAGCGGCGACTCACCGCAGGAGGCGGGCACCTGGACCGAGCACGGGCCGAGGAGGCCCTCCTGGTCCTTGGTGATCGCCGTGGTGGTCTCGCCGACCTCCCGGTCGGCCACCGGGCCGAGGACCGTCGTGTAGCGGTCGATCAGCGCGGTCTGCGCCGGGTCCTTGGCGACGTCCCGGGTGACGACGACGTTCTCGGCCTGTGCGCTGAGCACGTCGCCGCTGCGCCGGTCGATCTTCAGGTCGATGTCGGTGACGAGGCGGCCGAACGAGCTGGCGCTCGTGACCAACTTGTTGTTGATTTTGCAGTTGTACGCCTGGTGGGTGTGCCCGCTGACCACCACGTCGATCGACGGGTCCATCCGGTTGGCGATGTCGACGATCGGGCCGGTCATGCCGACGCAGTCGTTGATGCCACCGGTGGCCGCCTGCGCGCCGCCCTCGTGCAGCAGGACGACGATCGTCTGGACGCCCTTGCGGCGCAGCTCGCGCGCGTACCGGTTGGCGGTCTCCGCCTCGTCGGCGAAGCTCAGCCCGGCCACGCCCTCCTGGCTGACGATCTGCGGGGTGCCCTCGAGCGTCATCCCGATGAAGCCGACCTTCACACCGTCCACCTTGTGGATGGCGTACGGCGGCAGCAGCGGCCGGCCCGTCGCGGTCTTGAACGCATTGGCCGACAGGTACTGGAACCCGGCGCCCTTGTACGGGGTGCCGTCCGCGCAGCCGTCCACCGGGTGGCAGCCGCCGTTCTGGATCCGCAGCAGCTCGTCGGCGCCCTCGTCGAACTCGTGGTTGCCGACGCTCGCGTAGTCCAGCCCGGCCATCGAGAGCGCCTCGATGGTGGGCTCGTCGTGGAACGCGGCGGAGAGCAGGGGCGACGCGCCGATCAGGTCACCGGCGGCCACCGTGATGGTGTTCTTCTTCTTCGTGGCCGCCTCGCGCAGCTCGGCGAGGTGGGTGGCGAGGTACTCGACCCCACCCGCGGTCTGCCCGGCGATGGTGCCGCTGGAGCCGGCCGGGGGTTCGAGGTTGCCGTGGAAGTCGTTGAGCGCGAGCAGGGTGACGTCGACGGGCTTGGGGCCCGCCTCGGCCTGGTCGGGGGTGCTGGTGACCGCACCGAACGCGGCCACCGCCAGTGCGGTCAGGCCGACGGCGGCCCGACGCATCCCGGGGATGGACATGGAACTCCTCATGGGACTCGGCGCGTACGGTGCCCGGACGATGGGTCGACCGGGCGCCGACCGGCACCGTCGGAAGGATCGGTCTCGGCGGCAGCGTGCGGGGGTTGCTGCTCCGTCCGGGGACAGCCTCTCATCTTCCCGGTCGCCGGTCGACTCAGGGAAGCACATCAGACCTGCGGATACGCCGATCAACCGGCGCCGCACGGCGGGGCGGGCCCGGCGTGGCCGCCGGGTTACGGGACGCCACGCCGGCCTCCACAGGGGAGGGCGGAACGGCGAGCGCCTCGGCGACCAACGCCTCGACGTCGCCGCGTTCCCAGGCGTCGGCCACCCCGGGACGCCCGCCGAGGTAGTCGGCGACGCGTGCGGCCGGCCAGCCGTGCGCCTCGTGCAGGCCACGGGCGATCGTCCCGAGGTAGTGCCGTGCCGGCGCTGTCCAGGGCACCGCGGACGCCGGGCCGGGTGCGGTGAACGTGAGCAGCGGCAGGTCGTCCCGCCGGCCGGGGCAGACCAGCGTCTCGTAGCGGCCCGGCCCGAGCGTGGCGCGGCCGGTCGTCACCGCCTCGCCGAGAAGGTCGAGGTCGGCGCCGGGCGGCCGGTGCATCTCCTGTGCGGCGACGTCGGCGAACTGCCCGGCCGTCAGCAGGTACGCACGGGCCGCCGCCCGGCCGGGCAGGTCGGGGTCGTAAAAGGCCATGCCGCCGGTCCACGCCCGGGACTCGCCCGCGAAGTAGACGCCGCCGGGCAGCCAGACCGGTGTGGTGCGCCGGGGTGGTCGCGGGTCGCGGCAGCCCGGGTACGTCCGCCGGGCGCCGGGCGGGCAGCCGCCCGCGAGGTACGTGGTGAGCCGCGCGGCGAGCATGTTGGACCCGTACGCGACGTACCAGACCTGCGTGGGCGGACGCACGGCGTGGCGCCTTTCCTAGAAGCCGCAGGTCTGCCCGGCGGCGTGGCTGACCTGGATGGTGTGGGTCACGCAGCCGCCGCCGTCGACGAGGTGCAGGAGGAACGCGGTGGGCTCGGCCACCCAGCCGATCTCCTCGTCGGGACGCATGTCGAAGGACACCTGCCGCCAGGTGCTGGGCGCGGTGGTGAGGACGGTGCCGGCGAACGCCGCGGTGACCGCCCGGTGCAGGTGACCGGCACCCACCCGGACCACGTGCCGGTGCCGGCCGACGACCTCGGCGAGCGCGTCGGCGTCCGCGAGCCCGAGCGCGTCCATGGCCGGTACGCCCACCACCACCGGCGGATGGTGCAGGAACACCAGCGCCGGCGCGTCCGGCCGGCCGGCGAGTACCCCGTCGAGCCAGCCGAGCTGCTCCTCGCCGAGCCGCCCGCCGTCGGAGCCCGGGACCAGGGTGTCCAGCACGACGACGGTCGCCGCCGCGTGGTCGACGTGGTAGTACGCCGAGAAGCCGCCGCCGAGCCAGGGCGTCCCGCCGAAGGTGTCGAGCAGCGACTCGCGGTCGTCGTGGTTGCCGGACACGAGGTGCACGGGCAGCGGGAAGCGGCCGATCACGTCGCGCAGCGCGAGGTACTCGTCGGGGCGGCCGTTGGCGACCAGGTCGCCGGTGATCACCACGCAGTCGGGGCGGGGTCGCAGCGCGAGCACGCGGCCGAGCGCCCGGTGCAGGCCCGCCGCGGGCTCGGCGGCGAGCGGGCCGGTGGTCAGGTGCGGATCACTGAGCTGGGCGATCAGCATGGGGCCTCCTCGCGGGCGTGGACTTCACGCTATCGCCGCGCCGGCCGCCGGTGGGCCCGCGCTGTCCACCGGTGGTGTCCACAGCCTGTGGATAGAACATGTGTACGAACATCCTGCGCGATCATGAGTGGGCCGGCAACGCTCACGCCATGAGTACGCTTGATCGCAGGTTCGGTACCGGCCGACCCCCACCCCTACCTGGACGACGAGCGAGTGGATCACCAGCGGATCATCCGTGACGTCACGGCAAGCCTGCCCGCGGCCTCGACCGCCATCGAGGCGTGCCAGCGGACGGTCGCCGCGCTCGCCCGGCACACCCCCGCCACCGTCTCCGTGCTGCTCCTGGCCCAGGACCGCCTGCGCTGCGTCGCGGCCACCGGCGCCTGGCAGGTCTTCGCGACCGTTCCGCCCAAGACCGGGATCGTCGGCCGGGTGTACGCCTCCGGCGAGACCGCCGTCGTGCCGGACGTCTCGGCCGACCCCGACTACCTTCCGGTCCGCCCGGACGTGACCGCCGAGATCTGCGTACCGATGCGGGACCCGGCCGGACGGCCGATCGGGGTGCTCGACCTCCAGTGGGGCACGGCCGTCGACGTCACGCCCTGGCGGGCCACCGCCGAGCGGCTGGCCGACCGGCTGGGCGCGTGGATCGTGGCGCTCGGCGGCCCACCCGCCGAGAGCCGGAGCGAGAAGCTGCTGCGGCACGCCACCGCGCTCTCCGCCGCGCCGACCGAACGGGACCTGCTCACCGCGGTCATCTGCGCGGCGCGGGACGTCTCGACGCTCTCGGCGGCCGTGCTGGTGCTCGCCGACAGCGACGGAACCCGCCTCGGCGCGCCGCCGCGCGCACCGGGTGAGTTGGAGGGCCGCATCCGTGCCGAGCTGGCGGAGGCGGGTCCGGCGGCGCTCGGGCGCATCGTGGGCCGGGTCCACCGCTACGGCGCCGGCTACACGCTCGGCGAGGCGGGCCACCGGCCGACCGAGGAGTACGCCCCGCTGGCCCGCGCCGGTGTGCGCACGCTCGTCGCGGTCCCGTTCGGCCCGCCGGACGGCGGTGGCGTGCTGCTCGTCGCCGACGAGCGGCTGCTGCGGCCCGACCCGACCACGGTCAGCCTCATGGAGCTGCTCGCGGGGCAGACCTGGAACAGCCTGGACCGGCTGCGCACGCTTCACCAACTGCGGAAGCAGGCCAGCTCGGACCCGCTCACGGGGCTGCGGCACACGGGGCCGTTCGGCAAGCGGATCGCGGCGGCCACCCCGGGGCGTACGGCCCTGCTCGCCATCGACGTGGACGGCTTCAAGACGGTCAACGACACGTACGGCCACCAGGCCGGTGACCGCCTGCTCATCGGCCTGGCCCGAGCGCTGGAGGGGGCGCTGCGGCACGGCGACGAGCTGTACCGGATCGGCGGCGACGAGTTCGTGGCGGTGATCGAGGTGAACCGCCCGGAGGAGGCGGTCCGGATCGCCGAACGGCTGACCGAGGCGGCGCGGCGTACCGGCCGCACCATCAGCGTGGGGGTGGCGCTTCCCCGTCCCGGCGAGTCCGCCGACCTCACGCTCCGCCGCGCCGACAAGGCTCTCTACACCGTGAAGCGCCAGGGCCGCGACGGCGTCCACCTAGCCCCCGCCTGACCCGCCCGGGGGTCAGCGGGTCAGTTCGGCGGCGAGGAGTTCGGCGATCTGGGCGGTGTTCAGCGCGGCGCCCTTGCGGAGGTTGTCACCGGTCACGAAGAAGTCGAGGGCGCGCGGGTCGTCGACGGCCCGGCGGATCCGGCCCACCCAGGACGGGTCGGTGCCCACCGCGTCGATCGGCATCGGGAACTCGCCGGCGGCCGGGTCGTCGACCACGATCACGCCGGGGGCGTTGCGCAGCACCTCACGGGCGCCCTCGGCGTCCACCTCGGTGGCGAACACCGCGTGCACGGCCACCGAGTGGCCGGTCACGACCGGCACCCGTACGCAGGTGGCGGAGACCTTCAGGTCGGGCAGGCCGAGGATCTTCCGCGACTCGTTGCGGACCTTCATCTCCTCGGACGACCAGCCGCCGTCGGCGGGTGAGCCGGCCCAGGGCACCACGTTGAGCGCCAGCGGGGCCGGGAACGGGCCCAACTCGTCGCCGACCGCCTGGCGGACGTCGCCGGGCCGGGAGCCGAGCACCCGGTCGCCGGCGATCTTGCCGAGCTGGGCGTGCAGCGTGTCCACACCGGCCTGGCCGGCGCCGGAGACCGCCTGGTACGAGGCGAGCACCAGCTCGCGCAGGCCGTACTCGCGGTGCAGCGGGGCGACCGCGATGATCATCGCGAGCGTCGTGCAGTTGGCGTTGGCGATGATGCCCTTCGGGCGGTTGCGCACCTGCTCGGGGTTGATCTCGGGCACCACGAGCGGCACGTCCCGGTCCATGCGGAAGGCGCCGGAGTTGTCCACCACCACGGCGCCGTGGCCGACCGCCGTGGGCGCCCACCGCGCGGAGACCTCGTCGGGCACGTCGAACATGGCGACGTCGACGCCCTCGAACGCCTCCGGGGTCACCGCCTGGACGGTCAACTCCTCGCCCCGGCAGCGCACCCGCCGCCCGGCCGAGCGCTCGGACGCGAGGAGCCGGATCTCTCCCCAGACGTTGCGCCGCCCCGTGAGCAGCTCACACATCACCGTGCCGACGGCGCCGGTCGCCCCGAGCACGGCGAGTGTGGGCAGACCTGCCACCGGCGCTACCGCCCGGTCCCGGCGTAGACGACCGCCTCGGTGTCGCCGCCGAGGTCGAAGGCCTCGTGGATGGCGCGGACCGCCTTGTCGAGGTCGGTGTCCCGGCAGACCACGGAGACCCGGATCTCGGACGTCGAGATCATCTCGATGTTCACGCCGGCCGAGCCGAGGGCCGCGAAGAAACCGGCCGCCACACCGGGGTGCGAGCGCATGCCGGCGCCGATGAGCGAGACCTTGCCGACGTGGTCGTCGTAGAGCAGGCCCTTGAACTTCACCGACTCCTGGATCTTGCTGAGCGCGGCCATCGCCGTGGGACCGTCGGTCTTGGGCAGCGTGAACGAGATGTCGGTGCGCCCGGTGCCCTCGGTGGAGACGTTCTGCACGATCATGTCGATGTTGATCTCGGCGCCCGCCACGGTGTCGAAGATCGACGCGGCGGCGCCCGGCTCGTCCGGCACCCCGACGATCGTGATCTTGGCTTCGCTGCGGTCGTGGGCGACCCCGGTGATCAGTGCTTGCTCCACAGGAAGGTCCTCCATCGATCCGGTGACCATCGTGCCGGTGTTGGTCGAGTATGACGAACGGACGTGGATCGGCAACCCCGCGCGCCGGGCGTACTCCACGCTGCGCAGGTGCAGCACCTTGGCGCCGCAGGCGGCCAGCTCCAGCATCTCCTCGTAGGTGATCTGCTTGATGTGCCGGGCGTTCGGCACGATGCGCGGGTCGGCGCTGAAGATGCCGTCCACGTCGGTGTAGATCTCACAGACGTCGGCGTGCAGCGCGGCGGCCAGCGCCACGGCCGTCGTGTCCGAGCCGCCGCGACCCAGCGTCGTCACGTCCTTGGTGTCCTGGCTGACGCCCTGGAACCCGGCGACGATCACCACCGAGCCCTCGTCGAGCGCGCCCTTGAGGCGGCCCGGGGTGACGTCGATGATCCGCGCCCGGCCGTGCACCGAGGTGGTGATCACACCGGCCTGCGAGCCGGTGAACGAGCGGGCCTCGTACCCCAGGTTGTGGATGGCCATGGCCAGCAGCGCCATCGAGATCCGCTCACCGGCGGTGAGCAGCATGTCGAGCTCGCGGCCCGGCGGGAGCGGGCTGACCTGATTGGCCAGGTCGAGCAACTCGTCGGTGGTGTCGCCCATGGCGGAGACCACCACCACGACGTCGTCGCCGGCCTTGCGGGCCGCCACGATCCGCTCGGCCACCCGCTTGATCCGCTCGGCGTTGGCGACGGAGGACCCGCCGTACTTCTGCACCACGAGTGCCACGACGGTGCACTCCCTCCCGGTGACCCTGAGCGTGCCGACGCCGCCGGACGGGGCCGGCGGCGCGTGTCAGACCTCCTCAGGGTATCCGGCCGGTCGCTCCGCCGGGTCAGGTGATCCCACCATCCGGCCCACCCCGGGGTCCGCCGGTCGCGGGCGCCGCAGGTCGGCCGCCCCGCACGCCGTCGGCACGACACGCCGGTCCCGTGCGGGTGCGCCGGGCCACCGCGGGGCGCGCGGGCACCGCAGAATGGGCCGGTGTCCGCCCTTCCCCGCGCGGCCCGGCGTACGACCGACCGGCCCGCCCTCGCCCGACGTACGACCGAGCGGCCCGCCCTCGCCCGGCGTACGACCGGCCGGGTCCGGCCCGGATCGCCCGCCCGCGGCGCTCGCGCGCTCGGCGCGTCCGCGCTCGCCCTGCCGCTGCTGCTGGCCGCCTGTGCCGCCGACCCGCCCCCGGCGCCCCCGCCGAGCGATCCGGCGCCGGTGACCGTGGACGCGGCCCGGGACGAGCTGGCCGCGCTCGCGGCCGCCGCCCAGGACCGGCACCTCACCGCTCGCTACACGTTCACCCGGGACGGGGAGACCGCCCGGACGATCCTGGTCACCAGCGCGAACGACGGCAGTTGGCGGGTCGACGTGCCCGGCGGCGCGCTCGGCGGCGCCGCCGACGTCTCGCTGGCCGCCACCGCGGACGGGCTCTTCCAGTGCGCCCTGCCCTCGGCCGCCCGTGCCGAGCCGCCGAGCTGCGTACGCCTCGGCGACCGCGACGACACCCTTCCCCGCCGGCTCGACCCCCGGGTGCAGCACCCCTTCACCGACTGGCTGGACGTGCTCACCGACCGGCGCGCCCCGCTCGCGGTGTCGCCCGCGCAGGCACCGAACGGCGTGGCGGGGGTCTGCTACTCGGTGGAGACCACCTCGGCCTCGCTGAACGCCCCTCTGGACGTGGGCATCTACTGCTACGACCAGGACGGCACCCCGACCGCCGTGAAGACCGAGTACGGCACGCTCACGCTTGCCGGTCCACCCGGCCCGGCGCCCGCGTCCGTCGAGCTGGCCGGGCCGGTCGTCGAGGGCGAACCGCTCGGCACGGCGTCGCCGCCGCCACCCGATCCGTCCGGCAGCCCGAGCGCCGGAACGCAGTGATCTTCATACCGTTACGGGTGCCGTTGCCCACATTTGGGCAGCCCCGCCAGAGGGGCGAAACGGCCATAGGGGACGCTTCTCCCATGGCCGACCTCACCCCGCTGCTCGCCTTCCGCTGGAGCCCCCGGGCATTCGACCCGTGCGCCGAGCTGAGCCCGGATGAGGTGGTCTCGCTCCTGGAGGCGGCCCGCTGGGCGCCGTCGTCGGGCAACGGCCAGCCGTGGCGGTTCGCCGTCGGCCACCGCGAGGACGAGACGTGGAAGCGGATCCTCGTGAGCCTTCCGGACGGTGACCAGCGCTGGGCGCGCCGGGCCGCCGCCCTGCTGCTCGCGGCCCACGTCGTCACACCCGAGGACGGGACGGGCGACGGGCGCCCGGCACCGGACTCGCGGGCCGCGTACGACCTCGGGCAGGCGGTCGCGCACCTCACCGTGCAGGCCACCGCGCTCGGGCTGCACGTCCGCCAGGTGACCGAGATCGACCGCGCCGGCCTCACCGCCGACCTCGACCTGCCGGGCGGCGTCCGGCCGTACGCGGTGGTCGCCGTGGGTCAGCTCGGCGACCCGCTCAGCCTCCCGCCCGACCTGCTCGTCGCGGAGACGGCGCTGCGCCGGCGGCGGCCGCTCGCCGAGCTGCTGCTGGCCTGAGCTGCGCAGAGGCGCCCCGGGTGCGACTCCCGTCTCAGATCCCGGACGTTCGTTCCCAGATCCATCCCAGGACCCGTAAGGTGTCCGTGTCATGTGGCGGGCGTTTCTTCTTCTTCGCTGCCGCGACGAGGCCTGACCGGCCGGCACCTCGTCGCGGAGTTGAACCGCGCCGTCCAGCACATCCGAACTTCTTCTCGGCCCCGCCGGAGCATCGTCGCCCGGCACCACGCCGACACCTTCCGATCTGCTGACGCCACATGTTCCCAGGGAGCACTCCGAGATGGCTCAACCCGTCGTCGACGTCGAAACCGATCCGATCGCCCGGCAGCGCCCCAGCCGGATGCCGTACGCCCGCTACGAGCCCTACCAGCAGCAGTTCCGCATCGACCTGCCGGACCGCGCCTGGCCCACCCGGCAGGTGGCCGCCGCGCCGCGCTGGTGCGCCGTGGACCTGCGCGACGGCAACCAGGCGCTCATCGACCCGATGTCGCCCGAGCGCAAGCGGCGCATGTTCCAGCTGCTCGTGCAGATGGGCTACAAGGAGATCGAGGTCGGCTTCCCGTCGGCGAGCCAGACCGACTACGACTTCGTCCGGCAGCTCATCGAAGAGGACCTGATCCCGGAAGACGTGACGATCCAGGTGCTCACCCAGTGCCGGGAGCACCTGATCGACCGGACGTTCGAGTCGCTGCGCGGGGCCCGGCGGGCCATCGTGCACTTCTACAACTCGACGTCGACGCTCCAGCGCCGCGTGGTCTTCGGCCTGGACCGCGACGGCATCACCGACATCGCCACCACGGGCGCGCGGCTCTGCCAGAAGTACGCGGAGATCCACACCCCGGACACCGACATCTACTACGAGTACTCGCCGGAGTCGTACACGGGCACCGAGCTGGAGTACGCGCTGGAGGTCTGCGCGAAGGTCATCGAGGTGATCGACCCGACGCCGGACCGGAAGCTGATCATCAACCTGCCGGCGACCGTCGAGATGGCGACGCCGAACGTGTACGCCGACTCGATCGAGTGGATGCACCGGCACCTCCCGCGCCGGGACAGCCTGGTGCTGAGCCTGCACCCGCACAACGACCGGGGCACCGGCGTGGCCGCCGCGGAGCTGGGCCTGCTCGCCGGCGCCGACCGGATCGAGGGCTGCCTGTTCGGCAACGGCGAGCGCACCGGCAACGTCGACCTCGTGACGCTGGGCCTCAACCTGTTCTCCCAGGGCATCGACCCGATGATCGACTTCTCGCACATCGACGAGGTGAAGCGCACCGTCGAGTACTGCAACCAGCTGCCGGTGCACGAGCGCCACCCGTACGCGGGCGACCTCGTCTACACGGCCTTCTCGGGCTCCCACCAGGACGCCATCAAGAAGGGCTTCGACGCGCTCGCGGCGGACGCCGCGGCGGCCGGGGTGCCGGTGGACGAGCACGCGTGGGCGGTGCCCTACCTGCCGATCGACCCGAAGGACCTGGGCCGCACCTACGAGGCGGTCATCCGGGTCAACTCGCAGTCCGGCAAGGGCGGCGTCGCGTACATCATGAAGAGCGAGCACCAGCTCGACCTGCCGCGCCGGCTCCAGATCGAGTTCTCCGGCGTCGTCCAGCAGGTCACCGACCACGACGGCGGCGAGGTCGACCCCGGCGCCATGTGGGAGATCTTCGCCCGCCACTACCTGGTCGACCACCAGCCCGACCCGGCCGTCACGCTCGCTGGCTACACAATCGGCACCGCCGAGGGCAAGGTCGAGATCGACGCACGCGTCGGCGTGGACGGCCAGCAACGGTCGCTGACCGCTGTGGGTAACGGCCCGATCGACGCGTACGTCAACGCGCTCCAGTCGGTCGGCGTGGGCGTACGGGTGCTCGACTACCACGAGCACGCGCTGTCCTCCGGTGGGGACGCGCAGGCCGCCGCGTACGTGGAGTGCGAGGTGGACGGCGGCACCGTCTGGGGCGTCGGGGTCGACGCGAACATCGTGACCGCGTCGATCAAGGCGGTGACGAGCGCCGTCAACCGGGCTCGAGGCTGACCCGGGGCCGAGGGGTCCCTCACTGGGCCCCTCGGTCACGCCCCGGCGGCCGGTGGACGAGCAGTGCGGCCAGCCCGGCGCCGACCACCAGCAGGCCCGCGCACCAGAGCAGCGCGCCGCGAAACGCGCTGGTCAGCGCCGCGTGCTGCGCGTACCCGCTGCCGGAGAGCCCGACGAGCAGCGGCAGCGCCGCGATCGCGAGCAGGCCACCGGCCCGGGCGGCCGCGTTGTTGAAGCCGCTCGCCACTCCCGAGAACCGGTCCGCCACGGCGCCCAGCACCGACGCGGTCAGCGGCGCCACCACGAAGGTGAGGCCGAGACCGAAGAGAACGACCCCCGGCAGCACGTCCCGCCAGTACGACGCGCCGGGGCTGACCCCGCGCAGGACCAGCAGCCCGGCGGCGGCCACCACCGGCCCGACGGTCAGCGGGAGCCGCGGCCCGATCCGCGCCGACAGCGCCCCGGCGCGGGACGAGCCCACCAGCAGCAGCAGGGTCATGGGCAGCAGCGCGACCCCGGTGCGGAGCGCCGACCAGCCGACCACGTTCTGGAGGTAGACGGCGAAGAAGAACGTGAATCCGTTGAGCGCCGCGTACACGATCACGGTGAAGACGTTCAGCACCGAGAAGAGCCGGCTGCCGAACAGCATCGCGGGCAGCATCGCCGTCTCGCCCCGGCGCCGTTCCAGCAGCACGAAGGCGACACCCGCCGCCAGGCCGACCAGCGCGGCCCCCCACACCAGCGGCGCGCCGATGCCCCGGCCGGGCGCGTCGACCAGCGCGTACGTGATGCCGCCCAGCGCGAGCGCGCCGAGCAGGGCGCCCGCGATGTCGAACCGCCGGTGCCGCCGGCCCGTCCGCGTACGCGAGACGTCCTCGTCCCGGCTCTCCGGCACCCAGCGCAGCGCGGCCAGCACCACGAGGACGGCCAGCGGCACGTTGAGGAAGAAGATCCAGCGCCAGGAGAGCGCGTCGACCAGCCAGCCGCCGAGGAACGGGCCGAGCGCCGTGGACACGCCGGACAGCCCCGACCAGGCGCCGATGGCACGGCCCCGGTCGTCCGGATGGAAGCTCGACTGGAGGACCGACAGCGAGCCCGGGGTCAACAGCGCGCCGCCGGCGCCCTGGAGGAACCGGGCGCCGATCAGCCAGCCGGTCCCCTCGGCGAGGCCGCACAGCACGGACGCCGCGGTGAACCACACCACGCCCAGCAGGAAGACCCGGCGCCGGCCGAACCGGTCCCCGAGCGCGCCGCCGAGCAGCACGAACGCGGCGAGCATCAGCAGGTACCCGTTCACCGTCCACTGGAGATCGGCGACGGTGGCGTGCAGGTCGGCGCCGAGCCGCGGCAGCGCCACGTTGACGACCGTGCTGTCCAGGAACACCATTCCGGAGGCGAAGACCGCGGCGAGCAGGGTCCCCCGGCCCGCGGCGGTGCCCATCCGAAGCGCGGGGGCGGGCTGGGTCACGGGTAACCATCATTCCCGCACCATGTGGGAGACGCCACGAAACGCCGAAACCATGCTTGGGTACTGTGCGGGATCGCCAGGAGCCCGCAAGCTGGAAAGGTGTCGTCTGTGCGTACCAGATCAGGACCGCCCGCGGCGCTCGCGGCCGCGCTCGCCGCGGCGCTGGCGCTCGGCACGGCCGGCTGCCTCGCCGTGGACGAGCCGAACCCGGACCTGTCGCCGAGCACCGGCGGCAATGCCATGCAGAGGCTGGGCCAGCTCACCGTGGCCGGCGCCGGGTCGATGAAGGGTTACAGCCGGGAGCGGTTCCCGCACTGGCGTGACACCGGCACCAACTGCGACGTACGCGACACCGTGCTGAAGCGCGACGGGAAGAACATCAAGCTCTCCGGCTGCAACGTGGTGGCCGGCCGCTGGGAGAGCGCGTACGACGGCCGCGTCTTCACCGACCCGTCCGACGTGGACATCGACCATGTGGTGCCGTTGGCCAACGCGTGGCGCTCGGGCGCCGACGAGTGGGACGACGCGAAGCGGAGCGACTTCGCCAACGACACGACGAGACCGCAGCTCATCGCGGTTTCCGCCTCCTCCAACCGGGCAAAGGGTGACCAGGACCCGTCCCAGTGGAAGCCGGCGAACCGGTCGTACTGGTGCCAGTACGCCGAGAACTGGGTGACGGTCAAGCACCACTGGCGGCTCACGGTGACGAGCGCCGAGAAGGCCGCCCTGACCGACATGTTGGAGGGCTGCACATGGGCGAGCAAGCCGTGACCGGGCCGGGGCCGACAACGGCCGGCATGAGCGCGGACGGCGGCACCGCACCCGGGACGGTGCCGGGCGCCGGGATGAGCGCCGACGGGCCCCCGGCGGCCACCACGGCGGTGCCCGGCGCCGGCATGCAGGCGGACGCGGAGAGCGGCACCGCGGGGGGCGGCACCGCCGTCGCCGGCGCGCCGCAGAGCCGCACGACCGACATCGTGGCCGGCCCGGGCGGGGTGATGACCGACGAGGTGGGCGTCGTCACGGGCGACCTGACCCTGCGCAGCGAGTACGTCGACGGCCGGGTGCGGCTCACCGTCCAGTACAAGGACGCCGACGAGTGGTACGCGCTGACCGGCGGCAGCGCCGCGCTGGCCGACCCGGCCGGCCTGGACGCCGTGCACACGATCGCCGTGGCCCTGCTCAACCGCCCGGAGGGCTGAGCCCCCGGGCCCGTGCCCGGCCCCCCGTCGATCATGCACTTGTGGTGGGGGACGAACGGGGTGTATCACCCCACGCCAGGCACCACAACTGCATGATCGCCGAGGTGATGCACGAGGGCCCGGGCCGGCCTGCTCGGGCCGCCCGGGCCTCGTGCGCCCTCAGGGCGTCGGGATCAGCTCGCCAGGGTCGCCCGGAAGCTCGCCGTCGACCGGCCGGACCAGCTCCGGCTCGACCTCGTGCGGCCGGATCCGCCCGGCGGCGATGTCCTCGGCGTAGTGGCACGCCACCCGGTGGCCGGTGACGACCTCCCGCAGCGCCGGCCGCTCGTCGGCGCACCGCGTCGGCTGCGCCCACGGGCACCGGGTGTGGAAGCGGCACCCGGCCGGCGGGTTGGTGGGCGAGGGCAGGTCCCCGGCGAGCAGGATCCGCTCGCGGCGGTCCTCCACGAGCGGGTCCGGCACGGGCACCGCCGACATGAGCGCCCGGGTGTACGGGTGCAGGGGTTCGCGGTAGAGGTCGTCGCTGGACGCCTCCTCCACGAGCCCGCCCAGGTACATGACGCCCACCGTGTCCGCGATGTGCCGGACCACCGCCAGGTCGTGCGCGATGATCAGGTACGTGAGGCCACGCTCGGCCTGGAGGTCCTCCAGCAGGTTGAGCACCTGCGCCTGGATCGACACGTCGAGCGCGGAGACCGGCTCGTCGGCCACGATGAGGTCCGGGTCGAGCACGAGCGCCCGGGCGATGCCGATCCGCTGGCGCTGGCCCCCGGAGAACTCGTGCGGGTACTTGCTGAGCGCCGACGGGGGCAGGCCGACCGCGTCGAGGGTCTCGCGCAGCCGCCGGGCCGTCTCGACCTTGTCGTTGGCGAGCCCGTGCGCCTTGAGGCCCTCGACCAGCAGCGACTCCACCGACTGCCGCGGGTCCAGGCTGGACAGCGGGTCCTGGAAGATCATCTGCATCCGTCGGCGGGCCCGGCGCATCTTCTCGCCCTTGAGCGAGCGCACGTCGGTGCCGTCGAAGATGACCTCACCGTCGGTCGGCTCGACCAGCCGCAGCAGGCCCCGCCCCAGTGTCGACTTGCCGCAGCCCGACTCGCCGACCAGGCCGTACGTCTCACCCGCGTTGATGGACAGCGAGACGCCGTCCACGGCGTAGACGTGGCCGACGGTGCGGTCGAAGAGCAGACCGCTCTTGATCGGGAAGTGGACCTTGAGGTCGCGCAGTTCGACAAGTGGTCCGGTCCGCTCGGTCACGGTACCGCCACCTCCTCTGAAACGGGGTTGTTGCAGCGCAGGTCGCCGCCGGTCGCCGTGGGTTCGAGCGGCGGTGGACCCTCCAGGCAGGCGTCCACGACGTTCTCGCAGCGCGGCGCGAAGGCGCAGCCCTCGGACCACGGGATGTTGTCGGCCACCGAACCGCGGATCGCGTGCAGCCGCTCGCCGCGGGGCGAGTCGAGCCGCGGCACGGAACTCAGCAACCCGTGGGTGTACGGGTGCCGGGCGTGCGCGAACAGGTCGTGCCGCCGGGCCCGCTCCACCACCTTGCCGCCGTAGAGCACGTTGACCGTGTCGCAGAGGCCGGCCACCACACCGAGATCGTGGGTGATCATGATGAGTGCGGTCCCGGTCTCGTCGACCAGTTGCTTGAGCAGCGTGAGGATCTGCGCCTGGATGGTCACGTCCAGCGCCGTGGTCGGCTCGTCCGCGATGAGCAGGCGCGGCTTGCAAGCCAGCGCGATGGCGATGAGCGCCCGCTGCCGCATGCCGCCGGAGATCTGGTGCGGGTACTCCTTGAGCCGCCGGTCCGGGTCCGGGATGCCCACGGCGTCCAGCAGCTCGCGGGCCTCCCGCAGCGCCTGCTTGCGGTCCCGCCCCTGGTGCCGCTCGAGCACCTCGGCCACCTGGATTCCGATCGGGATGACCGGGTTCAGCGAGGACAGCGGGTCCTGGAAGATCATGCCGATGTCCCGGCCCCGCCGGTCCCGCATGTCGTCCGGCCGCAGCTTGAGCAGGTCGGTGCCGTCGAAGAGCACCTCGCCGCCGACCTTGTTGCCCCGCTTGGGGAGCAGGCCCATGATCGCGAGGCTGGTCACGCTCTTGCCGCAACCGGACTCGCCCACGAGGCCGACGGTCTGCCCCGGCTCCACCGTGAAGCTGACCTTGTCGACCGCCGTGAACGGCCGCTCACCGCGCCGCTGGAACACGACGCTCAGGTCCCGTACGTCGAGCAGGCTCATCGGGTCACTTCCTCACCGTGCTGTTGCGTGGTCCGTCGCACGACCGTCACCGCCGGTTCTTCGGGTCGATGGCCTCGCGCATCGCCTCGCCCAGCAGGGTGAAGCCGAGCGCCACGACGATGATGGCGAGCGCGGGGTAGTAGGCCAGCTCGGGGCGTACCTCGAAGTAGCGCTGGCCGTCGACGCCGAGCATCAGGCCCCACTCGGCCCGGTTGATGTCCGGGTCGCCGAGACCGAGGAACGAGAGCGCCGCGGCGTCCAGGATGGCCACCGCGAAGGTCAGCGTCGCCTGCACGATCACGGCGGTCAGCGAGTTCGGCAGCATGTGCCGCAGCACGATGTTGCGCTCCTTGACGCCCAGCGCCCGCGCCGCGAGGACGTGGTCGCTCTCCCGCTGCGCGAGCATCGAGCCGCGCAGCAGCCGCGCGAAGATGGGCACGTTCACGATGGCGACCGCGAAGATCACCGTCCACTGGCTCGACTTGCTCGCCATGGCGACCAGGGTGATCGCCAGCAGCAGGCTCGGCAGGGCCAGCATCACGTCCGTGACCCGCATGAGCACCACGTCGATCCAGCCCCCGAAGGCGCCGGCCAACGCGCCGAGCACCACGCCGAGGGCGAGACCGATGAGCGTGGCCAGCACGCCCACGAAGAGGGTCTGCCGGGCGCCGTGGATCATGCGGGACAGGAAGTCCCGTCCCAGCGGGTCGGACCCGAACGGGAACTCGCTGCTCGCGCCCGGGATGTTGTCGACGGTCAGGTTCCGGGTCAGCTCGTCGAACCGCTGCACCGGGTCGTGCGGGGCGATCAGTGGGGCGAAGATCGCCACCAGCACGAACAGCCCCACGATGGTGGCGCCCACGATGGCCACCGGGTTGCGGCGCAGCCGCCGGGCCGCGTCCCGGACGAGGCTGACCCCGCCCTTGTCCGCGCTGGCCTGGGCCAACTCCTGCAGCCGCGCCTTCTTCCGCTCACCGAGCAGACCGATACTGCGCTCGCTCATGCCGTCGCCTCGCTTCGTTCGCCGCCGCGCCGGGGTCCGTCGATCGTCCGCCCGCTCATCGCACACGCACCCGAGGGTCGATGAATGCGTAGGAGAGGTCGACCAGGAGGTTGACCACCACGAAGACCAGCGCGGCGAGCAGGATCAGCGCCTGGAGCACGGGGTAGTCGCGGCTACCGCTGATGGAGTCCGTGATCAGTGTGCCGAGACCGCCCCAGTTGTAGACCTTCTCGGTGAGCACGGCGCCGGAGAGCAGCGCGCCGGTCTGGAGGCCGATGGTCGTGACCACCGGCAGCAGGGCGTTGCGCAGGATGTGCCGGCCCCGGATCGTACGGTGCCGCAGGCCCTTGGCCTCCGCCGTGCGGACGAAGTCCTCGTTGAGCACGTCCAGCACGCTGGCCCGGGTGATCCGGACGATCACCGCCAACGGGATGGTGGCGAGCGTGATCGCGGGAAGGAGCAGGTGCCAGAGCGCGTCCGCGGCGGCGTCGAACTCCCGGGTGAGCAGGCCGTCGAGGACGAAGAAGCCCGTGACGTTCGTGTTGTCCAGCCCCGTGCTGACCCGGCCCGACGGCGGGAACCAGTGGATGTTCTGGGTGAAGACGTCCTTGAGCAGGTAGCCCAGGAAGAAGATCGGGATCGAGATGCCGAGCAGGGTGCCGGCGATCGTGAGGTTGTCGAGGGACCGGCCACGCCAGCGGGCGGCCAGGTAGCCGAGGGGTACGCCCAGCCCGACCGCGATGACCAGCGCGGCGATCGCCAGCTCGAAGGTGGCCGGGAAGGCGCGACCGATCACCTCGGTGACGGGGTCGCCGGTGCGGATCGAGTTGCCGAAGTCACCGGTGAGGATCCGCTGCATGAACTTCCCGTACTGCACCAGGATCGGCTGGTCGTAGCCGAGCGCCCTGGTCAGCAGGGCACGGGTCTCGGGGGTTGCCCGTTCGCCGAGCAGCGCGTCGACCGGGCCGCCGGGCAGGTTCCGCAACCAGATGAAGATCAAAGCCGACAGCGCTATCAGTGTCACCACCAGCTGCAGCAGGCGGCGGACTATGACTCGCAACATCTCTCACACACCAGACTCTCGATGGTCGCGGAATCGGCCCGGGCGGGGAAAACCCCCAACCCGGGCCGATTCCGCCTACGGCGTCAGCCGATCGGCGTCACTGCTTGACGCTGACGGTGTTGAACCGCTCGTCGGTCAGCGGGCTCGCCACCAGGCCGTCGACGTCCTTGGTGACGACGATGGCCGGCGGGGCGTGCCACACCGGCACGGCCGGCAGCCACTTGCTGGCGATGTCCCGGTTGACCTGCTCCCAGGCCGCCTTCTTGCCCGCCTCGTCGACGGTGGCGTCGGCCTTGGTGATGGCGTCGAACATCTCGGTCATCGCCTGGTCGCCGAACTCGGCCTTGGCGCGACCGAAGAACGTCCCGACGAAGTTGCCCGGGTCGTTGTAGTCACCGGTCCAGCCGAGGATGTGCATGTCGTGCTTGCCGAACGTCTGCACGTCGTCCTTGAAGCCACCGTTCCACGGACGCGGCACGCCGTTGACCTTGATGCCGACGGCCTGGAGGTCGTTGGCCAGAACGGTGAAGATCTCCTGCGGGTTCGGCATGTACGGCCGGGTGACGTCCGGCGGGTAGTAGAAGTTCAGCGTCAGGTTCTCGGCGCCGGCCTCCTTGAGCAGCTGCTTGGCCTTGTCCGGGTTGTACTCGTACTTCTGCACGTCCGGGGCGTAGCCGAGCACGGTGTCCGGCAGGAACTCGTCGGCGACCTTCGCGCCGCCCGGGCCCTTGGTCTGCACCAGCTGCTGGCGGTTGAGCGCGTAGGCGATCGCCTGGCGCACCCGCAGGTCCTTCAGCTTCGGGTTCTTCTGGTTGAGACCCAGGTAGAGGATGTTGAAGGCCGGGCGGTCGAGGACCTTGAAGCCCTCGTCGGCGAGAGCCTTACGGTCGGCCGGGGCCGGGAAGTCGATGGCCTGGACGGTGCCCGCGCGCAGCTCCTGCTTGCGGGTGTTCTCGTCCTTGATGATCTTGATGATCAGCTTGTCGACCTTGGCCTTGTCGCCCCAGTAGTCGGGGTTCCGGTTCAGGGTGATCTCACCCTTGGCCTTGTCCCAGCCGCCGAAGGTGAACGGACCGGTGCCGACCGGGTGGTCGGTGGCGAACGCGCTGTACGCGAACGAGTCGCCGTTCTGCGTGACCGTGTCGGCGTCGTACTTCTTGAGCGCCTCGGGGCTCGCGATCGACAGCGAGGTCAGCGCGAAGGCGCCCGGGAACGCGCCCTTGTACTTGTTGAGGGTGAGGACGGCGGTGTTGTCGTCCTTGGCCTCGCACTTGTTGTAGATCGACTCGCCGGCGCCCTCGGCCTCGTTCTTCGCGAACCCGCCGAAGGTGTCCATGTAGTAGATCATGTTCGCCTGGGCCGCGGCGCCCTTCATGTTGTACCAGCGGTCGAAGTTGAAGCAGACCGCTGCCGCGTTCATCGGCGTACCGTCGTGGAACTTCACACCCTGGCGGAGCTTGAACGTCCACACCTTGCCGGTGGAGTCGTGCTCCCAGCTCTCGGCCAGGCCACCGGTCAGCTCGGCGGTGCCGGGCTTGTGGGTGACCAGGGTGTCGAACATCTGCCGGATCGGCCGGAACGACTCGCCGTCGTCGTTGAAGATCGGGTCGAAGTTCTTCGGGTCACCGGCACCCGCGAAGATGAAGGTGCCGCCGGTCTTGGCCTCGCCGCTGTCGCCGTCACGCTCGCTCTCCGCGCACCCGGCGGCGCCTACCGCCAGGGCGGTGACGGCCGCGATCGCGACGGCCGTTCTGAGCCTTCTCGCCTGCATCTCTCACCTCTGTCATGCGACTGACCACGCGGAGTCGTGGCACGGTCCGTGTGCGGGAGGCTATGACAGGTCACAGAGAAGAGGAACTGCTGTTAGGCAATCGCTATCAAGCCGACACCTTCTGACACCTGATGGCCCGCCGGGCGCCTTAGGCGACACATGCACGCCGTCCCGATGGGCGGTTCGCGCGCAGTGGCGGGCGTTTCGACGCCCGCCACTGTGCTACGGCTCAGACGGCCCGGCGCCCCTCGAAGGCGCGGCCCAGGGTGATCTCGTCGGCGTACTCCAGGTCGCCGCCGACAGGGAGGCCGCTGGCCAGCCGGGTCACGGCGATCCCCATCGGCTTGACCATCAGCGCCAGGTAGGTGGCGGTGGCCTCACCCTCGGTGTTCGGGTCGGTGGCGAGGATCAGCTCGCGGACCGCGCCGCCGCCGAGCCGGGTCATCAGCTCGCGGATGCGCAGGTTGTCGGGGCCGATGCCCTCCAGCGGATTGATCGCCCCACCGAGCACGTGGTAGCGGCCGCGGAACTCGCCGGTCCGCTCGATGGCCACCACGTCCTTCGGCTCCTCGACCACGCAGAGCACCTCGTCGGTGCGGCGCGGGTCGCGGCAGATCCGGCACTGCTCGGACTCGGCGACGTTGTAGCAGCTGGTGCAGAACCGCACCAGCTCCTTGACCTTGCGCAGGGCGCCGGCCAGCCGGTTGACGTCGGCCGGGTCGGCGGACAGGACGTGGAAGGCGATCCGCTGGGCGCTCTTCGGGCCCACGCCCGGCAGCCGGCCCAGCTCGTCGATCAGGTCCTGGATGGCGCCTTCGTACATCTGCCGCTCAGAAACCGGGCAGGCCGAGGCCGCCCATGCCGCCGGCGACCGGGCCCATCTTCTTGTCGGTCAGCTCCCGGGCCGCCTCGGCGGCGTTGTGCAGGGCCGCGACGACCAGGTCCTCCAGGGTCTCCACGTCCTCCGGGTCGACCGCCTTCGGGTCGATCTTGATGCTCTTGACCTCGCCGGTGCCGGCCACGGTCACGGTCACCAGGCCGCCGCCGGCGGTGCCGGTCAGCTCGGCCTCGGCGAGCTCGGCCTGCGCCTTGGCGATCTGCTGCTGCATCTTCTGCGCCTGCTTCAGCATCTGCTGCATGTTCGGCTGTCCACCTGGGCGCACGGGATGGCTCCTTCTCGCACTCGTCTGTCAGGCCGCCGCAAAGCCTATCCGCTGGGACCGACCGCGCCGGTTCCGGTGCGCGGACGCGTCACGCCACCCACCCGGACGCGTCGCGCCACCCACCCGGCCCGGCTTCGGCTAGCGGGCGTCCACTTCGTCGATCTTCTCGGCGCCGAGAGCCTCGCGCAGCAGCCGTACCGCCTGCTCCTCGCTGGACTCCCGGGCCGTCTTCTCGTCGATCACGTCGTCCAGCGGCTCGTCGCCCGGGTCGAACCCCTCGTAGACCGGGGTCGCCGGGGCCGGTCGCCCGCCGCCGGACCGGACCGGACCGTCGTAGTCCGGGTCGTAGGGCGGCTCGCCCGCCCAGTCGGTGTCCGCAGTGGGCCGGGCCGCCTGGGCGGTACGCGGGCCACGCCCGGCCGCGGCCGCCCGGGCCGCCGCGATGGCGCTGCTCACCGGCGCGCCGGAGCCGTTCGCGCCGGCCGGCTGCCGGGGCGTGGTCGAAGCACCGCCCGCCGATCCGCCGTTCCCCACGCCCGCCGGTGCGCCGTTCGCCGCGCCCGCCGATGCGCCGTTCGCCGCGCCCGCCGATCCGCCGTTCACCGCGCCCGCCGGTGCGCCGTTGGCGCCGGCCGGTGCTCCCGCACGGGCCGCCGGGGCGCCGGGGCCCGCCGGGCTTACCGCCGGTGCGCCGGAACTCGCCGCCGCAGCGCCGCCCGGGCGGGCCGGTTCCGGCCAGTCGTCGCCCCCGTCGGCGGGTGCGGAGGCCGGGGCGGAGGCGGTGACGCCCCCGGGGCGGGCCGGTTCGGGCCAGTCGTCGTCGGCCGAGCCCTCCTCGGCACGGTCCGCGGCCGGGGCGGACGTTCCCGCCCGGCCGCTCGCGCCCGCGCCACGAGCACCCGTCGCCGCCGACCCGGCCGGCGACGGCGCGGGCCGCGCGGGAGCGGGGGCGGGGGCGGGGGCGGCGGACCGGGGCGGGCCGGAGAGCGTGGCGGCACCCCGCTCGCCGGCCACGTCGCAGCGGATCTGCCAACGCCCGCCCAACTCCTCGTAGAGCGCGTCGGTGAGCACCGCGGCGTGGTCGGACACCATCCGGGCCAGCACGGCGGACTTCACCGTGAGCACCAGCGTGTCGCCGTCGAGGTCACGGACCACCGCGTCGCGCATGAGCGCGGCGATCCGCTTGTTGGTCCGGTTGACCTTGCCGACCACGTCCGGCCACACTCGGCGTACGGCGACCGCGTCCAGCGCCCCGGGCGCCTCGGCGCCGGGCCGGGGCGGCTCGGGCGTGGCCGGGTCGGGCATCACGGCCGAGGGCGGCACGACCCGCCGGGGCGCGTCGTCGGCCCGAGCGGCCGGGACACCCCCGTCCGCCGGACCGGCCATCGTGGACTGCGCACCGGGTGCGGGCTGCGGGGCGGTGACCGGTGCGGGGGTGGCGGCAGCCGCCGTGGCGGGCCCGGCCGGTGTCGCGGCGTCAGCCGCGGGCGCGGCGGGAGGCGCCGGGCGTACGGCCGGGGCGGGGGCGGCCGGCGCGGAGGCGGCGGCGACCGGCGGCGCGTCGGTGCCGGCCAGGGTGAGCCGACGCTCCATGCGTTCGAGGCGCTGGAGCAGGCCACCGGTCGTGTCGTCGGCGCCGGGCAGCAGCATCCGGGCGCAGATCAGCTCCAGCAGCAGCCGGGGCGCGGTGGTGCCGCGCATTTCCACGAGGCCGTTGTGCACGATGTCGGCGCAGCGGGACAGGGTGCCCGGACCGAGGCGCTGCGCCTGCGCGGCCATCCGTTCGATCTGGTCGGCCGGGCCGTCGATGAGGCCCTTCGCGGCGGCGTCCGGCACCTGCTGGAGCACGATCAGGTCGCGCAGACGTTCCAGCAGATCGGACGCGAACCGGCGCAGGTCGTGCCCGGCCTCGGCCACCCGGTCGACGGTGGCGTACGCGGCGGCGCCGTCCCCGGCGGCCAGCGCGTCGCACATCTCGTCGATGAGCGCCGAGTCGGTGACGCCGAGCAGCGCGGCGGCCCGGGAGTAGGTGACGCCCTCCGGGCCGGCGCCCGCGATGAGCTGGTCGAGCACGGAGAGACTGTCCCGCATGCTGCCCCCACCGGCGCGCACCACCAGGGGGAAGACCGCCGGCTCGACGGTGACGCCCTCGGCCTCGGTGAGCTGCTCCAGGTACGGCCGGAGCACCTTCGGCGGGAACAGCCGGAACGGGTAGTGGTGGGTCCGCGACTTGATCGTGCCGAGGACCTTCTCCGGCTCGGTCGTGGCGAAGATGAACTTGACGTACTCCGGTGGCTCCTCGACCAGCTTGAGCAGGGCGTTGAAGCCGGCCGACGAGACCATGTGCGCCTCGTCGATGATGTAGATCTTGAAGCGGCTGCGGGCCGGCGCGAAGAACGCCTTCTCGCGCAAATCCCGGGCGTCGTCGACGCCGCCGTGGCTGGCCGCGTCGATCTCGATGACGTCGATCGACCCGCCGCCGTCCGGGGCCAGCGAGCGGCAGGACTCGCACTGCCCGCACGGCTCGGGGGTGGGGCCCTGCTCACAGTTGAGCGAGCGGGCCAGGATCCGGGCGCTTGAGGTCTTGCCGCAGCCGCGCGGGCCGGAGAAGAGGTACGCGTGGTTGAGCCGGCCGCTGCGCAGCGCCTGCGACAGCGGCTCGGTGACGTGCTCCTGGCCGATGACCTCTGCGAACGTGCGCGGCCGGTACTTGCGGTAGAGCGCCAGCGTCACTCGTCCCGCCTCCTCTCGACCGAGCCATTCTGCGCCGGTACGCCCCGGGTGACCACCCACCCCGCCGGTTTCGCCGCCCGCCGGACGGGCTCGCGGGGCGAGGCCGCCCTGATCGACTCCACGTCGGGGATCTCGCGGTATCGCAGCGCCCGGGACACCGCCACATCGCCGATCTGGTGTTGATCACGGCCCGAGACAGAAGGGCCCCCCGTGCACCCGTCAGAGCCCGCTTATCCTTGCTGCCTTCCGGCCCTGGGGAGGTTCACGAGATGCACGCCGCACGGGGGGCTCGTCAAGCGTACCCGACCGTCTGTCGATCTTCCGGGGGTGGTGGGGTGGGCGTCCCGCCGACGACCTGTATCCTGTTCCGCGGAGGATTCGCCTAGAGGCCTAGGGCGCACGCTTGGAAAGCGTGTTGGGGTAACCCCCCTCACGAGTTCGAATCTCGTATCCTCCGCTCTCTGAGCAGCACGAACGTGAGGGCCGGTCCCATTCGGGACCGGCCCTCCGTCGTCTCTGCGGACGGTCCCGTCCCACTCGTCCCGCCGTGCGCCGAACGGCGGACTCGTACGGCGACCTATCCGGCTGCGGGCCGGCGAATGGCCGCGGGCTCGTCGGGTACGCCGAAGTTACACGCGAGAGGAGGACGACCCGTGCAACTCACTGAACAGCAGGTGCGTTCACTGTTTGACCAGGACGTCCAGGACCAGTCGGGTGCCAAGATCGGCAGCGTGGGCCAGGTGTGGGCCACTGCGGGCCAGCCGGCCTGGGTCAGCGTGCACACCGGCGGTGGTCAGGAGCCGATGGCTCCGCTGGGCAACGCGCAGATGCAGGACGGGCGGCTGAAGATTGCCTACGACAAGGCAACGGTGCAGAGTGCCCCGAGCGTCCCGCGTGGGACGAGCACGCCGCTCAACGCGGAGCAGACCGCCCAGCTGTACGCGTACTACCGCATGCAGGAGCGGCAGACCCCGCAGAACCGCGAGGAACTGATCCGCTTCGAGGAGCGGCTGCGCGTGGGCACGGAGAGCCAGCCCGCCGGCAAGGCGGTCCTGCGCAAGAACGTGGTCACCGAGGACGTGCACACGACCGTGCCGGTCGAGCACGACGAGGTGTACGTCGAGCGCGAGCCGATCACCGCTGCCGACGCGGGGAACGTTCGCGGCGAGATGGGCGCGGCGGAGCAGGAGATGCAGTTGCGCGCCGAACGTCCCGTGGTGGCCAAGGAGCGGGTGCCGGTCGAGCGGGCCCACCTGGCCAAGAACGAGGTCGTCGAGAACCAGCCGATCGACGAGCAGGTCCGCCACGAGGAGATCGAGGCGAACATCCCCGAGCCCAGCCGCCGCCGGCGGTAAGAGCCCGGGTCCCGTAAGGATGCCGGGGCGGGCGGGTAAGCAGTATCCGCCCGCCCCCGCCCGCATGGAACGTTCCGGCGGCTAGCGAGAGGGGTAGGTCATGACATCGGTCGGCCAACGGATCAAGGGATTCCTGAACAGCCCTCAGGGCCGCAAGATGATCGATCGCGGTCGACGCCAGGCGGCGAAGCCGGGCACCCAGCAGAAGCTGCGGCAGTTCGCGGAACGCATGAGCGGGCGGCCGTCCGGCCGCTGACCCGTAGCCCTGATACTGGTCGGGTGGGAGAACGCGCGCTGCGCGTTCTCCCACTGGCAGTCCCTCGACCGCATCTGGGAGGTGGCGCAGACATGGAGCTGAACGGCGGGCGCCCGCGCACCAGCAGCCGGAACGACGGCGACCGCGCGCAGGTCGCTCGCCGGCTTGGGCAGCGGCACTGACGATATCCACAGGCCCTCGACCGTCGTACACATGTTCTATCCACAGGCTGTGGACCGATGAGCTACCAGCTCAGCGCGGTGATCGCCGACGCGGACGTGCTGCGCGAGCACACGGCCGGGCTCGACCACGCGGTCCTCGGCGAGCTGCGCCAGGACTTCGCGCTGCTGCCCGTCACCCCGCAGTTGGTCGAGGAGCTGACCGGCGCGCTGCCGGACTACTCCGTCGAGGACCGCGACGACCGGCACCCGTTCGAGCTGGTCCTCGGCCCGGCCCTGACCGAGACGTGGGCGCGCTGGTCGGGCCAGGGGCCCGTGGCGTACGTGGAGGCGGAGTTCGCGGGCGGCCTCGGCTACCAGTCGGCGGCAGTCTGGCTGGGGGGCGCCCTCCGCTGGGGGCCACATGTCGACACCACGTTCAACCGCCCCCGCGAGCGGTGGCCGATCAACGCGGCCCTCGTCGAGTTGGGCGTCGAGCCCGGGCCGTGGATCGACGCGTTCGCCGAGCTGGGGCTGCACCTGGAGCGCAGCACGGAGGGTTGGCTGGCGCACGGGCGGCGGCGGTTGAGCGCCGACTACTGGGACGACCTGGCCGACGAGTGGGAAGCCGGGCAATCGGGCGGTTAGCAGCAACCTCGACGCTCCCGGACCGTTAGGGACCCCGGGGGAATCCATGAAATTGCGACAATTTGCCTTTATCGCGGGGCTGCTGTCGGCTGCCGTCATCGCGGGCAGCCCACCGACCCGCTCCACACCGAGTCCACTGAGGCCGGTGCCGGCCGGCGAGGTGCTCGACCTGAACGGCCTGCGCAACGTCGAGTTCGGCGACACCGAGGACGAGCTGACCCGGCGCGGCATCCTGCGTACCGACGTGGTCGCCTGCGGCCCGACGCTAACCGGGCACGAGATGGCCAGCCCGGTCTTCGTCGGCGACCGACTGGTGCTCTTGTGGGCCGGCGACCCGATGCGGACGGCCGAGGGGATCACGACGGGTACGCCGGTGGCCGAGGTCCGGGCCCGGTACCCGTCGGTCACGCCGCTGCACGCGCCGCGCGGCACCTACCGCCTCGACGGGCTGCTGGTCAGACAGGGCGACCGCGCCTACCTGTTCCTCCACGATGGACGCCAGGTGCGGAAGGTCATCGCCGGGTACGCCGACTGGGTGCGACGACTCTTCGAGGAGGGCGCCGGCCCCTGCTGAGCGGAGGCCGCACGGGCCGGCGGTGGCATCCGGTGGACGTGTGGCCTCCGCTCGGGGGCGGTCAGTAGCGGCCGAGGTTCTCGCGGGGCGCCATCACGATGCGCGGAGAGGCGGCCGGGTCCAGCCACTTCAGCACCCGGAGCAGGTTGGACTGCGTCAACGAGACACAGCCGGCGGTGCCGCCGCTTCCCGACACGTGGAGGAAGATGCCGCTGCCGCGGGCCGGGGTGGCTGCCCGCACCGGGATGTTGTAGTTGATGACCGCGAAGTAGTTGTACTGGGGGACGATCTGCCACAACGCCTCGCTGTACCCGCCCGGGTCCGTGCCGTGCACGAAGCTGTTGTACGTCGGCGAACTGGGATTCTCGTCCCAGTAGTCGTCCGCCACGAGTCGGTGGTAGCCGTACTTCACGCCGGGGTTGGCCTGGACCCCGTACATGGTCGAGCCGATGCTGTAGACGCCGGTGGGCGTGGTGGGGACGCCCTCCTGATGGCTGTCGCTGAATCCCTTGGTGCCGATCCGCGCGCTCATCACCCCGAACTCCGACCGCCACGCACCGTTCACCTTCTCGAACGTTTCGAGGGAGGCGACGCTCGTGCCGTAGCCGCTGGTGTAGACGACGATGAGCTGCCGGGTGCTGGCCGGGATGGTGCGAAGCCGGGAGGCGATGTTGCTCGCCACGGCCGGCGTCGCCGCCGTGCTGGTCGCGGCGCGCGACGGCGACCGGCTGAGCGACGGCTTCGGAGACCGGCTCGCCGACGGCGACGCCGACCGGCTCGCCGACGGCGACGGGGAGTGGCTCGCGGACGGCGAGGCGGAGAAGCCAGCGGAGTCGGTCGGTCCGGGAGCGCCGGTCACCGAGGTGTCGATCGGGACCGACCCGGCCTCCACCGCGCCGTTCTCGTCCGGAGCTGCGCAGGACGTCAGTCCGAGCCCGCCGAGCAGCGCCACCGCGATGACGCCGATCACAGCCCGCCTGAACGGTGTTGGCATTCCTACTCCCCCGTGGTTCCTGATCTCGTCGCCGGCCGTGGGCAGCACGGTGTCTCCGACACCCGTGTCGCAGGCCCCGGCCATTCCGCACCTGTTAGCGCCGAGCGCGGGACGACCGTCACGTGACCGTCGGGTGCTGGTGATTCTCGGCGTACGAACCCGAGACCAGAAAGCGGAACGCCCGGTGCGATCCTCACGGATCGACCGGGCGTTCTCGCATCTCACGAGCGGTGGCGGCGGGATTTGAACCCGCGGAGGGCGTAAACCCTCACACGCTTTCGAGGCGTGCTCCTTAGGCCACTCGGACACACCACCGCCGAGTAGGGTACAGGACCCCGTGTTCGGATGCCGAACCGGTACGGCTCGGCGGCGCCTGGCAGGATCTTTGCCATGAGTACGCACATCGGCGCGAAGCCGGGAGAGATCGCCGAGCGGGTCCTGATGCCGGGCGACCCGCTGCGGGCCAAGTGGATCGCGGAGACCTACCTCGAGGGCGCGGAGTGCTACTCGACCGTCCGCGGCATGCTCGGCTTCACGGGCCGCTGGAAGGGCGTCGACGTCTCCGTCCAGGGTTCGGGCATGGGCATGCCGTCCGCCTCGATCTACGCCCACGAGCTGATCAACGAGTACGGCGTGAAGACGCTGATCCGGGTCGGCTCCTGCGGCGCCCTGCGGGAGGACCTGCAGTTGCGGGATGTGATCGCGGCCATCGGCTCCTCCACGGACTCGAACATGAACCGGATGCGCTTCGACGGGCTGATCGACTACGCCCCGGTCGCCGACTTCGGGCTGCTGCGTACGGCCGTGGAGGTGGCCGAGCGGCAGGGCGTCACCATGCACGTCGGGCCGATCCTGGCCGCGGACGCCTTCTACACCGACCGGCCGGACCTCTACGACACCCTCGCCGACTACGGGGTGCTGGCCGTGGAGATGGAGTCCGCGGCGCTGTACACGATCGCGGCGCGGTTCAAGGCGCGGGCGTTGACCGTGCTGACGGTCAGCGACCACATCAAGACCGGTGAGAAGACCACGTCGGCGGAGCGCGAGCAGACCTTCAGCCAGATGGTGGAGATCGCGCTCGACACGATCATCGCCTGAGTTCCGTCGCCTCCCGTCGCCCCGCCGTCCGAACGGACGGCGGGGCGACGTCGTCAGGAGGCCGCGCCGTCGGGGTGACGGCGGTCACACACGCTGAACAATACGACCGTCCGCCGGCGCCCACGCGGCGACGGACGCACCCGATCAGCGCGTCAGGCCAGCGCCTCGGTGGGCGCGAGCCGGGCGGCCCGCACGGCCGGATAGAGGCCCGCGAAACCGCCGATCACCAGGGTCGCCAGCACACCGCCGGCCATGGCCCAGGCCGGCACCACCGTCGGCCACTCGCGCCAGAACGCGTACCCGGCCGTCACGAGGATGCCGAGCAGCACGCCGCCCGCCCCGCCGAGCGCCGACAGCAGCAGCGACTCGGCCAGAAACTGGACGCGGACGTGCCCGCGGGTGGCGCCCAGGGAGCGCCGCAGCCCGATCTCGGCCCGCCGTTCCAGCACCGAGATGACCATCGTGTTCGCGACCCCGACGCCGCCGACGAGCAGCGCCACCGCGCCGAGCCCGAGCAGCAGCCCCGTGAACGCCTCGTCGCTGGCGGCCGCGGCGGCGAGCGCGTCCGACGGCCGGGACACCTGCACCTCGTTGGGCGCCTCCGGGTTGGCGGTCGCGCCGAGCACCGCACGGACCGCCTCCACCGACGCCTCCCGGGAGCGCGTGTAGACGGTCGTCGGGTGGCCGTCGAACCCGAGGTACGCCTCGGCGGCCGGCCAGCCGACCAGCGCGGAGCTGTCCAGCTCCGGTGCGAGCGGGGCCGGGTCGAGGATGCCGACCACGGTGAACCACCGTCCGCCGAGGTACACCTGCGTGTCCGGGCCGGGCGCGCCGAGGCCGAGCCGGCGGGCCGCCGCGTCGCCGAGCACCGCGGCGGGGTACCGCTCGGTGGCCCCGTTCAACCAGGTGCCGATGCGTACGGTGGCGCCGACGGTGTCGAGCAGCCCGAGCTGGACGGCACGGGTGGCGATCCCACCGGTCTCGCCCGACGGGATGCGGTCGGTGCGGTAGACCGGGGCGTCGGGCACCTGCCCGGTGGCCGAGACACCGGTCACCGGCCCGATCCGCCCGATCATCGCCACGGACTCCATCGGCAGCCGCGCGCGGTCGCCGAAGAGCGTGTTCCCGGGCGCCACGGTGAGCAGGTTGGTGCCGAGCCGGTCGAGCGTCCGGTCCAGGTCGGCGCGGGACGACGACGAGATCCCGACCACCGCGACCATCGCCGCGATACCGATCGCGATGCCCAGCGCCGAGAGGAACGCGCGCAGCGGCCGCGTACGCAGCCCCACGCCGCCGACCCGGAACACGTCGCCCGCGCCCAGCCGGGCCGGCGCGAGGCGGGGTCGCGCGTCCGCCGTCATGGACGCACCCCCTCGGCGAGCGGTACCGCCGCGTCGGCCACCACCCGGCCGTCGCGCATCCGCACCTGGCGGGGCAGCCCGTCGGCGATCTCCCGGTCATGGGTGATCACGACGACGGTCGTCCCGGCGCCGTGCAGGTCGCGCAGCAGCGCGAGCACTCCGGCGCCGGCCACCGAGTCGAGGTTGCCGGTCGGCTCGTCGGCCAGCAGCACCGCCGGCTCGCCGACGACCGCGCGGGCCACCGCGACGCGTTGCCGCTCGCCGCCGGAGAGTTCGTGCGGCCGGTGCGTGAGCCGGTGTCCCAGGCCGACGCGGTCCAGTGCGGCCTCCGCGCGCCGCCGCCGCTCCCTTCGCGGTACGCCGGCATAGAGCAGCCCGTCCGCCACGTTGTCGAGCACCGGCGTGCCGGCGGCCAGGTGGAACTGCTGGAAGACGAAGCCGATCCGGCGGGCCCGCAGCGCGGAGAGTTGCCGGTCCGGGAGGGCCGCCACGTCGTACCCGTCGATCCGGGCCCGCCCGGCCGACGGGCGGTCCAGGGTGCCGATGAGGTGCAGCATCGTCGACTTGCCGGACCCGGACGGCCCGACGATCGCCACCAGCTCCCCGTACCCGATCCGCAGGGAGACCTCGCGCACCGCGACGACCCCGCCCGGGTACGTCCGGCTCACCCCGTCCAGCACCACGGCGTCACCGGTCATGCCGGCATCCCCACCGTGAGGCCCTCGACGAGGTCCGGGCCGCCGACCTCGACCCGTCCGGCCGCGAACAGGCCAGTGGTCACGGCGACGATCCGGCTCCGGCCGCCCTCGACCACCTCCACCCCGTAGCCGCCCTCGGCGAGCGCGAGCAGCGCGGCCACCGGCACGGTGAGCACGTCCGGCCGCTCCGCGGCGGTGAAGGTGACGTCCACGCTCGCGCGGTCGTACCCGGTGAGCTTCGCCGGATCGGCCACCGACACGGTGACCTCGATCTTCGTCTGGGCCTCCTCGGACTGCCCCGAGCCGCCGCCCGAGCCGGTCTCGATGACGGTCTCCGCCGACGCGACCCTGCCGTCCACGGACGTGCCGTCCGGCAGGACCACGCCGACGGTGGCGCCCTCCTTGGCCAGCCGCTGGTCGTCCACGTCCAGCTCGACGGTCACGAGCCGGCTCGTCCCGGTGTACGTGAGCACGGCCTGGCCGGGCTGCACCGCGTCCCCGGTCGACGCCGGCAGGCTCTCGACCCGCACCGCGTCCCCGGCGTAGACGATCCGGCCCGGCTCGACACGGCCGGTCTCCGGCAGCCCGAGGTCCTCCTGCCACTCCCGCACCGCGTCGGCGGTGCTGCCCGTGTACTCGTCGTCGACCGTGAACCCGGTGTGGCCGAGCGCCCGCAGGTTCCGCTCGAACTGGGCCACGTCGCTGCCCTCCAGCCCCGGCTCCAGCACCCGGTACGCGGGCAGCGCACCGTAGAGGAGCACGACGGGATCGTTGTCCACCGCGTACAGCCGACCGCCCCGCTTCACCACCGTGCCGGCCTCCGGCAGCGCGGTGATCGTGCCGGCGAGCCGGGCCGTCGCCGTACGCGTCGTGCCGTACCCCAGCTCGCCGTCCACGGTCTGCGCGTCGGTCAGCGTCTGGCGGGTGACGGTGGCGGTGGCCGGCGGCCCGCTGTCGGCGGACGCCGTACCGCGGTCGGTGCCGCCGAAGCCCACGGCGGCCACGACGCCCGCGGTGGCCGCCACCAGGACGGCGGCGCCCACCGCGACCACGCGGACCCGGGTGCGGCGAGCGGTCACTTGGTCGCCTCCGCGAGCTTCGGCGCGTACTGCCGGCACTTCTCCATGGCGGCCTTCATCTTCGGGTCCTTGATGTTCACCTTGTCGACCCGCAGCTCGATGCCGCCGTCCGGCTGGGGGTCGGGGAACTCGGGCACGCCGTTCTCGCGCATGCACGCGGCCAGCTTGCGCAGCCGCTCGACCTGCTCCGGGTCGAGCTTCAGCTTCTCGCCGCCGTTGGGCAGGTGCTGGCGGCACGCCCCCATGGCCTTCTCCACCTTCGCCGGGTCGGTCTTCCCGCCGAACCGGAACACCCGGTCGGCGCCCGGCTCCGGATCGGGCACGTCGACCCCGTTGTCCCGCATGCACTCGGTGAACCTCAGCCGCTGTTCGTCGTCGCTGAGCTGGGCCGCCGGGCTCGCCGACGCGGGCTGCGACCCTCCGCCGCCCGCCGTGGCCACCGTGGGCTCCTCGCCCGACCCCCCGCACGCCGGCAGGGTCAGGGCGAGCAGCAGCGGCAGCGCGAACAGTCCTCGTCGCATGACGCGCGCTCCTTCTCCGGCCCGGCGGTGCGCCGGGCACTGTCCGCACCCGGCGCACCGCCGGGCGTCACGACCAGTTGACGACGACGGGCGTATCCCCGGCGTAACCGCCGACGTTTACGCCGGCGTTACGCGGTGGCGAGGCACCATTGGGCCCGTGAGGGTGCTGGTGGTCGAGGACGAGAGCCTGCTCGCCGAGAGCATCGCCGAGTGGCTGCGCCGCGAGGCGTTCGCGGTGGACGTCGCGTACGACGGCGACGCGGCCCTGGAGCGGCTCGGCGTCAACGACTACGACGTGGTCGTCCTCGACCGGGACCTGCCGGTCGTCCACGGTGACGAGGTGTGCCGGGCGATCGTGGACGGCGGCGGGGAGACGCGGGTGCTCATGCTCACCGCCGCGGCCGCCGTACGCGAGCGGGTGGCCGGCCTGGCCATCGGCGCCGACGACTACCTCACGAAACCGTTCGCCCTGGTCGAGCTCTCCGCCCGGGTGCACGCGTTGAGCCGACGGGCGCGGCGGGCCACCCCACCCACGCTGGCCCGTGCCGGCATCGTGCTCGACCCGGCCCGCCGCCAGGTGCACCGCGACGGCCGGTACGTGCCGCTGTCCCGCAAGGAGTTCGCCGTCCTGGTCGAGCTGATGCGCGCCGACGGCGCGGCGGTGACGACCGAGGAGCTGCTGGAACGCGCCTGGGACGAGCACATCGACCCGTTCACCAACGTGGTCCGGGTGACCGTCATGAAGGTGCGCCGCAAGCTGGGCGAACCGCAGGTGGTCGAGACGGTGCCCGGTGTGGGATACCGGATACCGTGAAGCGACTCTCTCTCCGCGCCCGGCTCACCATGATCTACGGGAGCCTGTTCCTGGTGGCCGGGCTGGTCCTGCTCGCGGTCACCTACGTGCTCATCGACCAGCGCACCGCGCAGCCGTTCGGGATGTCGCTGCGCGACGTCAAGCCGATCGTCCAGGGCGTCGAGGGGAAGCTCAGCGGCGACCAGGCCGAGCAGTTGCGCCTCATCGTCAACAAGGTGCAGGGCGACGCCCGGAGCCAGGCGCTCGACTCGCTCCTGACCCAGGGCGGCATCGCACTGGGTCTGGTCTCCGTGGTGGCCATCGCGTTCGGCTGGCTCGTGGCGGGCCGCGCGCTGCAACCGCTGCACCAGATCACGGGGACCGCCCGCCGGATCGCCGGCGCCGACGTGGCCGGTCGCGGCCTGCACGAACGCATCTCCCTGGCCGGCCCGAAGGACGAGGTACGCGAGCTGGCCGACACGTTCGACGAGATGCTGGAACGGCTCGACCGGTCCTTCGACGGGCAGCGCCGGTTCGTGGCGAACGCCTCGCACGAGCTGCGTACGCCGCTCGCGCTGAACCGGTCCCTCATCGAACTGGCGGTCAGCCGGCCGGGCGCCTCCGACGACGTACGCCGGCTCGGAGAGTCGCTGCTGGCCGTGAACGAGCGGCACGAGCGGCTCATCGACGGCCTGCTCACGCTGGCCGACTCGGAGAACGAGCTGACCGCCCGGTCGCGCATCGACCTGGCCGACGTGGCCGACCACGTGCTCGACCAGACCGTACGGGAGGGCGGTGCCACGGTGACGCGCGAGCTGGCGCCCGCGGAGGTGGTCGGCGATCCGGTGCTCGTCGAACGGCTCACCACCAACCTCGTGGAGAACGCCCTTCGGCACAACGTGCCGTCGGGCGGCCGGGTGTGGGTCGCGACGGGCGTGCGGGGAGGCCGGGCCACGCTCACGGTGAGCAACACGGGCCCGGCGGTGCCGGCGTACGACGTGGAGACCATCTTCGAGCCCTTCCGCCGGCTCTCCGGCGAGCGGGTCGGCGCCGGTCGGGGGTTCGGGCTGGGCCTCTCCATCGTGCGGGCGGTGGCGCGGGCCCACGGCGGCACGGTCAGTGCGCAGCCGCGCGAGGGCGGCGGCCTCGTGGTGACCGTACGGCTGCCCGAGGCGCCGGCCGCGCACCCGGGCGCCGGTGTCCCGGAGACGCGGAAGGCCGAGCCCGGCCGGAGCCTCCGCTAGCTGCCAGCCGACCGGGTCGTCGGGTCGCCCTGGGGCCGTCGCCGTCGCCGCGCCGTCGCGAGCGGGAGCGGATCCGATGCGCTGCGACCGGCCGAGATCACGGGCGCCGCTCGCCGCGGCGAGCGGCGCGCCTCAGCGGAAGAACGCGCGGAGCAGGGCGGCGCTCTCGTTCTCCAGCACCCCGGAGTAGACCTCCGGCCGGTGGTTGAGCCGCCGGTCCCGCAGCACGTCCCACAGTGACCCGACGGCACCGGTCTTCGGCTCCCAGGCCCCGAAGACCACGGTCGAGACCCGGGCCAGCGCCAGCGCCCCCGCGCACATCGTGCAGGGCTCCAGGGTGACCACGAGCGTGCACCCGTCCAGCCGCCACCGGCCCAGCCGCTCGGCGGCCCGGCGCAGGGCCAGCACCTCGGCGTGGGCGGTCGGGTCGCCGGTCAGCTCGCGCTCGTTGCGGCCGATCGCCAGCTCGGCGCCGTCCGGCCCGTAGACCACGGCGCCGACCGGGACGTCGTCGGCGGTCGCGCCGCCGTCCCCGCCGACCGCGGGCCCCGTGACGGCCACCTCCAGCGCCCGGCGCATCCACAGCTCGTGGCGCTGCCGGCGGCCCAGGTCGCCGGGGTCGGCCAGCCCCTCGTCGGCGCCGGGGCCGACGCGCCCGGTCCGGCCGGGCGTCGGCTGCCCGGGCCGTACGGTCCCCAGGGCGGGGTCGGTGGCGTCGGCCGGCTCGCCGCCGCGCGGCAGGAGCGGGTCCCCGCCGACCGGCTCAGACCTCACGCAGCTCCTCGACCTCGTCGACGCAGCCCAGCACCTGGCACACCTCGGCCGTCACGTCGGCCGGCAGCATCCCCTCCTGGGCGCAGAGGTTGAGCAACTTCTGCGCCGGAATGCCCAGGTCGGCGAGGATGTCGGCGTCGCCGACCGGGTCGGCCTCGGGGTCGACGGCGGGCTGCTCGGACTCCTCCTCGCCAGCGACGGCCGGGCGGGGCTCCTCCACCTCGTCCAGCCCGGTGACCGACGTCTTCAGGTCACCGACCAGCAGGGCGCCCAGCCGCGACTCCTCCGCGTACGCCGAGTCCGACCCGAAGACACGCAGGTCCTCACCCTCGTCGAGCCGCAGGAGCACCAGGTACGTGTCGTCGGCCTCGATGAAGAGCAGCGACAGGTCCGCGTCCTGGTCGACGTCCCGCAGCCGGTCGGCGACCTCGTCGATGTCGGCGACCCCCCGCAGGTTCACCTCGGCGGCCGTCCAGCCGCCGTCATCGCGCACCACGGCGGCAGCGAAGTACGACACGGTCCCCCCAATTACCTCGGCACAGCACGCCGACTCGTTACGCGTGCACGTTAGCCGGTCGGGCCGGCAGGCGACCGGTCAACGCCCCGAAGGGCCGGTCATTCCTGACAAGTTCGTCGTCGCGCCTCAGCCGGCGATGCGCCGTCGCGTGGCGATGAGCTGCCGCAGTCGCTCCGTACGCATCCGCTGCGGCCGCTCGCGCTGCCGTACCGTCCGGGCGCCCGCCAACTCGGCGAGGAGCTGCAGGCGACGACGGCTACGGTCGGGGTCGAGCCGCGGAGTGGTCCAGGCCATGGTGCCGAGCGTGCCGAGTCGGCACGCCCACGTCAAGCCGGGATTCGGACCGCAGTCGACCCGCCACCGGCCGCAGTCACCAGAGCGGCCAGTCACCCCCGGTCGCCCAGCGCACGGCCACGACGGCGGCGGCGATGCTCCAACCACCGGCCGTGACGATGGCGACGCCGGTGGCCACACCGCGGTCGCCGTGTCGCACGAGCGCGAGGGCGGCGAGCCAGGCCAGCAGCCCGGCCACCAGGGTCCACCACGCGTAGCTCGCCACGTCCGTGCCGAGCAGCCCGAACAGCAGCAGCCAGCCGAAGGCCGCGCCGGCGCCGGCGGCCACGCCCGGGCCCGTGACCGGGTGCGGTTCGCGGTAGGTGGGCCGGGTCGGGGGCCCGGCGGGAAAGAGCCCCGAGGGCGTACGCGGCATCGGCCGGTATCCGGGGCCCGGGTCGTACGGATACGGCTGCTGGCCGGTCGTCACCGTCGCCTCCCCTCGCCCGGACCACTCGTCTCCACCGTACCGACTCTGCCAGGATGACCGGATGCCCTCGCGAACGACGCGGCGCCGCGCGTACCCCGCCCTGCTCCTGGCGGCCACGGTCCTGGCCGCCGGCTGTGCGTCCACCCGGCCCGGCGTGCCGGCGGGTGGCGTGACGGCGGTCCCGCCGAGCGCGCCGGCCACCGGGGACCAGCCCGCGCCCGCGTCCACCGCGCCGACCGGCTCCGCCCGCCCGACCGGGCCGGGTACGCGTACGCCCACTCCGTCGGCACCGGCGGCGCGGGCCGGCGTGCGGCACGTCTTTCCGGTGCGGGCCGGCAACGTGGCCTACCACCCGACACACTCCGGATACCCGGCCACGGACATCTTCGCCGACTGCGGCGAGCCGGTCGTCGCGGTCACCGACGGCACGATCCTCGAGGTGAGCCGGGTGGACCGGTTCGACAAGCGGAAGCCGCTCGGGCCGGACAACGGCGGGTTGTCGGTGTCGCTGCTCGGCGACGACGGCGTGCGCTACTACGGCTCGCACCTCAGCGCGATCGCCCGTGGCGTCGACGCGGGCGTACGGGTCCGGGCCGGCGACCCCCTGGGCAAGGTGGGACGGACCGGCAACGCCAACAACGTCTGCCATCTGCACTTCGGCATCTCCCCGCGGTGCACCGGCCACGACGACTGGTGGATCCGTCGCGGCGTCGTCTGGCCGGCGCGCTACCTCGACGCGTGGCGCAAGGGCAGCAACCGGCTCGCGGCCGACGAGGTCGCCGGGTGGCTGCGGCGGCACGGCTGCCCGAAGACTCCCTGAGCGGCCGCCCGGGGACTAGGTTCGGTGGGATGAAGGCCCGGGACCCCATCGCCGACCTGAGGCGGATCGCGTTCCTGCTGGAACGCGCGAACGAGGCGACCTACCGGGTGCGGGCGTTCCGGTCCGCGGCCAAGGCGCTCTCCGCCCTGCCGGCGGCCGAGGTGGCCGACCGGGCCGCCGCCGGCACCCTCACCGAATTGTCCGGCGTCGGTGACGTGACGGCCCGCTGCGTGGCCGAGTCGCTCGCCGGGGAGGAACCGGTCTACCTGCGACGGCTCGTGGCCACCGAGGGCAGCGACCTGGACGCCGAGGCCACCGCGCTGCGGACGGCGCTGCGCGGCGACTGCCACACCCACTCCGACTGGTCCGACGGCGGCTCCCCCATCGAGGAGATGGCGCTGGCCGCCGTCGAGTTGGGGCACGAGTACGTGGTGCTGACCGACCACTCGCCCCGGCTGACGGTGGCGCGGGGCCTGACGGCCGCCCGGCTGCGGCGTCAGCTCGACCACGTCGAGCAGGTGAACGCGGCGTTGCCCGAGGGGTTCCGGATCCTCACCGGGATCGAGGTGGACATCCTCGCCGACGGCTCGCTGGACCAGGACGAGGAGCTGCTGGCCCGGCTCGACGTGGTGGTCGGGTCGGTGCACAGCGGGCTGAACGACGAGCGGTCGAAGATGACCCGGCGCATGCTGGCCGCGATCGCCAACCCGCACCTGGACATCCTCGGTCACTGCACCGGCCGGATGGTCTCCTCGCGCCCCGTCGGGGTCACGGGGCCGGGCGACCGCGGCCATCGGGCGCGTACCCGCAAGGAGAGCGACTTCGACGCGGACGCCGTGTTCGCGGCGTGCGCCGAGCACGACGTCGCCGTCGAGATCAACTCGCGGCCGGAGCGGCAGGACCCGCCGAAGCGGCTGATCCGCCGCGCCCTGGAGGCGGGCTGCCGCTTCGCCATCAACACCGACGCGCACGCTCCGGGCCAGCTCGACTGGCAGCGGTTCGGTTGCGAGCGGGCGGCCCGCTGCGGCGTGCCCGCCGACCGGGTGGTCAACACCTGGTCGGCGGGGGAGCTGGTCGACTGGACCCGCAAGCGCTCCTAGCGGCTGCTCGCCGGCTCGGCGGCGGGCACGGCGGGCGTGCCGACGCTGACCGCCGCCCGGCGCCGCCGGCCGATCAGCCCCTGGGAGACGGCGACGCCGACCAGCACGACCAACGCGCCGACGGGCTGGTGCCAGTTCAGCCGCTCGTCGAGGACCAGTGCGCCGATGAGCACCGCGAACACCGGGATCAGGTAGGTCACGGTGGAGGCCGTGCTCGCCCCGACGACCCGGATGTTGCGCATGTTGATGACGAAGGCGAGGCCGGTGCCGAGCGCGCCGAGCGCCAGCACGCTGGCCAGCACCCGGGGCGACAGCTCGGTGGGCACCGGGGGCACGCCGGCCACCAGCGGAGTGACGATGGCGAGCTGCGCCACGGCGATCAGCAACTGCGCGGCGGAGAGGGAGACGCCCGAGTGCGTGCTGCCGGCGACGAACCGCTTCTGGTACGGGATGCCCACCCCGTAGCAGGCCGCCGCGCCAAAGCACAGCAGCTGGCCGGTGAAGTGGGACCCGCCGACGCCCTCCCAGACGCCGAGCACCACCAGCACGCCCGCGAAGCCGAGCGCCAGCCCGACCGCGCTGCGCCGGGTGAGCCGTTCGGTGCGGAAGACCAGCACCGCGAGGGGCAGCACGATCAACGGGGTCGTGGCGTTCCAGATGCCCGCCAGCATCGACTCGACCCGCTGCTCGCCGTAGCCGAAGAGCGTGAACGGGAGGGCCACGCCCAGCGCGGCGACGACCGTGAGGTGGCCCCAGACCCGGGGCTCGCGGGGCAGCCGGTCGCGGAGCACGGCGAGCACCACGAGCAGCGTGACCGCTCCGGCGGCCACCCGGTAGAGAGTGAGCTGGAGGGGGTGCAGCTCCTCGACGCCCACCTTGATGAACAGGAAGCTGGAGCCCCAGATGGCGGCCAGCGCGAGGAAGCCGGGCAGCCAGCTCCGGAGCGCCGGGCGGTCAGGGGTGAAGTGGGTGGTCACCCCTGACACTCTGCCGGAGACGTACGACAATGTCCCGCGACTTCCGGACCGCGTGTCCGACGCCACATGATCCGTCCGTGGGCCAGCCGGTTGGCACGGGCCCGCCACCTCGATCAGCGCACGTGGTCGACACGGAACCGCGCAGGTCACGTAGTGTCGCCACGTGGGACGAATCGACGAACTCGCGAACCGTTACGTGGCCGAGTGGGCGCCCCTGAGCCCGACCGGAGCCACCTTCGTCGGCATCGCCGGCTATGACGACAAACTCGACGACCTGACGCCCGACGGGTACGCGGCGAGGGCCGAGCTCACCCGCCGCACGCTGGCCGACCTCGACGTGACCGAGCCCGAGACCGAGGCGGAACGGACCGCCAAGGAGGCCATGCAGGAGCGGCTGGGCCTCGACCTCGCGCGCTACGACGCGGGCGAGACGACCAGCGAGGTCAACGTGATCGCCAGCGGGCTGCACGACATCCGAATGGTCTTCGACCTGATGCCGACCGAGGGCACCGACGCGCAGGCCAACGTCGCGGCCCGACTCAACGGCTTCGCGGCCGCTCTCGAGGGCTACAAGACGACGCTGCGCGAGGCGGCCGCCGCCGGGCACGTCAGCTCGAAGGTGCAGCTGACCGAGGTGGCCAAGCAGTGCGACATCTGGGTCGACCCGAACGGCGACAACTTCTTCCACGGCCTGGTCGAGCGGCTCGGCGCGGAGGGCAGCGTCGGCGCGGAACTGCGGCGCGGCGCGGCGGCGGCGACCGCGGCGACCGCCGAGTTCGGCCAGTTCCTCCGCAACGAGCTGGCCCCTCGGGGGCGGGACAAGCAGGCCGCCGGCCGGGAGCGCTACGAGCTGGCCTCGCAGTACTTCCTCGGCGCACGGGTCGACCTGGACGAGACGTACGCCTGGGGCTTCGCGGAGCTGGCCCGCCTGGAGAGCGACATGCGGCAGGTGGCCGCGCGCATCGCCGGGCCGGGCGCCACGGTCGACGAGGCCGTGGCCAAGCTGGACGCCGACCCGGCGCGGACCATCCAGGGCAAGGAGGCGTTCCGCGACTGGATGCAGGCGCTCGCCGACAAGGCCATCAGCGAGCTGCACGGCACGCACTTCGACATCCCGGAGCAGGTACGACGGATCGAGTGCTGCCTGGCCCCGACCAGCGACGGCGCGATCTACTACACGGGGCCGAGCGAGGACTTCTCCCGCCCGGGGCGGATGTGGTGGGCCGTGCCGCAGGGCATCACCGACTTCTCCACCTGGCGTGAGGTGACCACGGTCTACCACGAGGGTGTGCCGGGCCACCACCTCCAGGTCGGGCAGACCGCCGTCCGGGCCGACCTGCTCAACCGCTGGCAGCGGCTGCTCTGCTGGGTCTCCGGGCACGGCGAGGGCTGGGCGCTCTACTCCGAGCGGTTGATGGACGAGCTGGGCTACCTGGAGGACCCGGGCGACAAGCTCGGCATGCTCGACGGGCAGGCCATGCGGGCGGCCCGCGTCATCGTCGACATCGGCATGCACCTGGAGCTGGAGATCCCGCGGGACAACCCGTTCGGCTTCCACCCGGGCGAGCGGTGGACGCCCGAGCTGGGTTGGGAGTTCATGCGCGCGCACTGCCGCGTGCCGGACGAGAACCTCCGCTTCGAGCTGAACCGCTACCTGGGCTGGCCGGGGCAGGCGCCGTCGTACAAGGTGGGCGAGCGCATCTGGCTCCAGGCCCGCGACGAGGCGAAGGCGCGCAAGGGCGCCGACTTCGACCTCAAGGAGTTCCACCGGCAGGCGCTCGACCTGGGCGCACTCGGGCTGGACCCGCTGCGCCGGGCGCTCGCGCGCCTCTGAGCGGACGGCGGGCCGGGACGGGATCCCTCCCGTCCCGGCCCGTCATCGGCCGTTCCTAGACGAGCTTGATGTGCAGCGGTCCCTTGGTGTTCGCCGTGAGGGTGCCGCAGGTGATGAACGCCAGGTCGATCACCGGCTCCGTGAAGGTGATCGCGATCGGCACGGTGACCGGGATCCCGTTCGGGAACGGCAGATCCGGCGTCAGGGTGATCTTGATTCCGGCGAGCCGGCCCACGAACCGCGTCGCGTAGAAGGCCACTCGTGGGCCCTTGACGGGCGGCGACCCGGCCTTGCCCGGGAGGTCGTCCTTCACGACCAGCTGCTTCGTGACGTACTGGACCGACTTGCCGGCCGGGCCGTCCACGGTGAGGACGAAGTCGTCGGTCGCCGCCTCGTCCATGGTGAACTTCAACGTCTTGAGCGTGCCCTTGGCGGTGGGCAGGTCGACGATCCCCTCGAAGCGCAGGCGCGTCATCTTCACCTTCGAGCCGGTGAGTTTTCCGGGCTTGGCGGCCACCTTCGGCTGCCCGGGCTCGGGGTCGAGCTTCGGCAGCAGCTTGCCCGGCTCGACCTGGCCGGAGGCCGTCGGCTTCGGCGTCGGGCACGTGGTGTCCGGCTTGGCGGGGCGGGTCGGCAGGGCGGTGGCGGTCGCCCGGGGCGTCGCCGTCCGGGTCGGCGTGGCGTTGGGCGTGGCCGACGGCGAGACCGGGTCGCCGCTGGTCGTGCCGTCCGGTTCGGCGCGGGCGGCGTCGGCGCTGGTCTCGGCCTCGGGCTCCCGCGCGTCCTCCTCGTCGTCGCCACCGGTGAGCAGGTCGCCGATGCCGTCGACGATGTGGGTGAGCAGGTTCCCGTCGTCCGACTTCGGGTCGTCGGCCGGGGCGCCGCTGCTGGCGTCGGGGCTGGCATCGGGGCTCGCGGTGGCGCCGGCCGAGGTGGACACGGACTCGGCGGGCCGGGGCGGCGCGGACGTCGGGCAGGTCGGTGCGGCCCGCACCGGCGCCGGACCGTCGACCGCCACCACGCCCGTGGCGGCGAGGCTGAGCAGGACCAGCGTCACGACGTACGTCTTCGGGTCCCGTGCGACCGATCGCGACGGCGTCCCGTCCTGCCCGGCGGCGGGCGGGATCGGCGTGGTGTCGCGATCCGGGCTGTCGGAGTCGACGGGTGCGTGCTCCCGCAGCGGGTTACGGGGCTGCGGCAGGGTGTCGGTGAGCGGACCGGTGACCTCGCTCTCCGGCTTCGGCATGAGCTCGTCGACCAGGGCCGGCTCGTCCGTGTCCTCGTCTTCGTCGGCCGGCTCGTCGGCCGGCGGCGTCGCGGCCACCTTCGCGTCGCCACGCCGGGACGGCACCCAGGCGAAGCCGAGGGCGCTGCCCACCATGCCGAGCAGCATGCCGACGAAGAAGCCGCCGAGGTTGACCCCGATCAGCGAGTAGACCGCCGTCACCGCGGCGACGACCGAGTAGAAGATCCGCTGTGCCGGGCTGAGCCACAGCAGCAGCCCGCAGGTGATCAGGATGGTGGGGATCAGCCAGGACAGGAAGCCGGTCGGGCCCATCTGGAGGGTCAGGCCGGCCAGGCTCACCTTGGTGGTGCCGAGGATCTCCGCTCCGGCGAGGATGGTGAAGAGACCTCCCCAGAACGGCCGGGACCGCCGCCAGCGGCGGAAGCCGCGCCAGGCCCGACCGAAGCGGCCCGGCTCGGCGCGATGAGTGGCGGTCGACACGTACGTCCTCCGTAGCGGTGGGGAAGGGGTGGGATGGAACGAGGCCCGTGGAGGGCGTCCTCCACGGGCCTCGGGTCAGTTCAGAAGCATTCCTTGGCGTCGTCGCCCACGTTCACCTTGAGCTTGAGGCCGGTCAGGGTGAAGGTGCCGGCCGTGGTGTACCGGGCGACCTGCTTCAGGTCCTTGATGTTCACGTGCTCGGCGTCCTGGCCGAAGGAGCCCTTTTCCGCCGGGCTGAAGTCACTGGCGTCCCTGCCGATGTTGATGTTCGTGAACTCGGCGTTTCCGTCGAGCGAGTCCATGGCGATCACCATGCCCTTGGCGTGAGCCTCCTTGCCGGGGCCGCCGTCGCCGGCGTTGATGGTGAGGACCACCCGCATCACGCCGGGCACGGAGGCGTCGACCGACTGGCAGAGCTTGGTCAGCGTCGCGTCGCCGATCTCCGACATCGCCACCGGAATGACCTTGCCGTCCTTCGTGGTCACGATGCCGCCGTACTGCTTGAAGCCGCCGCCGTCCAGCTCGGCGGCGGACACCTTGAACGGCTTGCCGGCCACCGTGATGTTGGCGGCGATGGCGCCGTTGGCCATGCCGAAGACGATGCCGCCGGCCGCGAGAGCGGCGGGAACCATCATCGCGGCGAACCGGCGCCAGCGGGTCCCGCCCTGCGCCTGGCGGTCTTCCGAATCCTTCACGAGGTCCTCCTCGAACCGGGGGTCACCGGTCGCACGCGCGACTCGGGACGACGGGAAAGCACGTGGCCGCTGCGCTCCGCGCCGGGGGGCAGTCCGCGGTGTTCGCGCAGTGCGGATTGGATGCTCTCGCGAAGCGACCTGGCTCACAAGGCCCTGGCTACTGACCGGTAACTCGGACGTGGTATCAAGATCGCCCACGGTTACCGGAGGTTAACAACGGGCGGACGACGAGGACGGGACAAACCGGTCGGACGCGGAGCAACCGGCACGCGACGCTTCACCTCGCGTAGCTACGGCATGCCATCGTCACGGTTTCGTAACGGTAGGCTGAACAGGCGCTGTGGATGAGCTCATCCTCACCCGTACGGCGGGGCCCGCCGCCCCGTGCGGCCGTCCTCACGCCGCTTCGGCCAGCCAGCCACCGAGCAGATGGTGATCGATCGAGTCGATCCGGCCGACGGGGTGACCCGCCGCCATTCGGGCCCGCAGCTCGTCCCGGGTGAACCAGCGCGCCTCCAGCAGCTCCACGCCGTCCACCTGGACCTCGTCCGAGGCGGCCCTCGCCCGGAATCCGACCATGAGCCCCGCCGGGAACGGCCACGCCTGCGACCCCTGGTACGACAGGTCCGTCACCGTGACGCCGACTTCCTCGGCCATCTCCCGGCGTACCGCGTCCTCCAGGCTCTCGCCCACCTCCACGAACCCGGCCAGCGTCGAGTACGACCCCTCGGCGCTGCCCGCGTGCCGGGCCAGCAGGCAGCGGTCGGGAGCGCCCGGCGCCACGAGCAGCACGATGATCGCCGGCTCGATCCGCGGAAAGTGCAGCCGGCCGCACCCGGCTCCCGAGCAGACCCGCACGTGCCCGCCGTCCCGGGCGGTCGTGGGCGCGCCGCAGCTGCCGCACCAGCGTTGCTGCCGGTGCCAGTACAGCAGCCCCCGCGCGTACGCCTGGGCGGCAGCCGCGGCCGGGTCGAGCCGGCCCGCCAGTCGCCGCACGTCGAGGGTCGACACGGCACCGGCCAGGGCCAGCGCCTCCGCCTCGCTGTGCCCGGTGAGGTCGGCGCCGAAGAGCGCCGCGCCGGTGTCGTCCAGGCCGAGGAAGACGGTCTCGTCCGCGGCCGCGAGCACCGGGCCGGCCGCGTCGCCCGCGAGCCGGACCGGGAGGTCGGCGGCGTCGAGCAGGCACCGGTCCCGCCACAGGGGGAGGACGGTCGTCCGCCCGTCGGCCCGGAGCGCGGCCATCCGCTCCGCGTCCGTACGCAGCGCGCCCGCCCGGTCGAGCCACCCACCGCCGTACGCGAACACCCGCTCGTCCCTGCGCATGCCGCTACCGTCCCATGCCGCGTCGCCGGCCGCCGTCCCGGCCGCCGTGTTCGCCGACACGCCGGGCGACACGCCGTGACCCGACCGTCGGGCGGCGGCCGTCCACCGCGCCGGGCGTTGGCTACCGTAGGTGTCTCCCGCGCGGGGACGGACCCCGCTGGCACGTCGCGATCGAGGTTGCTGTGACGCTGTACGGCGAGACCCGTCCACCCGACGACGACCGGCCTACCGTGCAGGTCACCGCGGTCACTTGGCCCATCGAGGAGGTCCAGCCCCCGGCGCCGGCGGGCCCGCGCCGCACACGCCGCGTCCGGCTGCTGCTCGCGGCCGGGGTGGCCACCGCGGTGCTGGGCGGTGTTGCGGGCGCCGGCGCCTACGCGTACGCGGGAGACGTGCCGCGCGGCACCACGGTGCTCGGCGCGGAACTCGGCGGGCGCAGCCGCGCCGAGGCCGCCCGTGAGCTGCGGGCCGCGCTCGACCGGCGGGCCGCCGACCTCGGCGCGCCGCTACGGGCACAGGTCGGGGAGCGCACCGTCGAGATCGACCCGGCCGATGTCGGCCTCGCCGTGGACGTGGACGCGACCGTGGCGGCCGCGACGGAGGCCGACGCCCACCCGGTGAGCCGGCTGGTCGGCTCCCGTTCGATGCGGCCGGTCGTCACGGTCGACGCCGACCGGCTGCACAAGGCGCTCGAGAAGGCCGCCGGCGACCAGGGCCGGAAAATGACCATGCCGGCCATCACGTACGCCGGCACCACCCCGAAGGTGGTCCACCCGAAGCCCGGTCTCGCGCTGGACCCCGAGCGGTCCGCCGAGGCGGTCCGGGCCGGCTGGCTCGACGACCGGACGGTCACCGTGCCGCTCGTCGAGTCCCAACCGGCGACCACCGCCGAGGAGGTCGACCGTCTCGTGGCCGAGTTGGCGAGACCGGCCGTCGCCGCGCCCGTGAAGATCACGACCGGCCGGGGCTCCGTGACCGTCCCGCCGGCGGCGATCGCGAAGAGCCTGCGGTTCAGCGCCGACAAGGCGGGGAAGCTGACCCCGCGCGTGGACGTGAAGCGGCTGCGCGGCGCGCTCGGCGACGACCTGGCGGCCATCGAGACGGCGCCGAGGGACGCCCGCATGAGCATCTCCGGCGGCGCGCCGAAGGTGGTGGACGCGGGCCGCCCCGGCCAGCAGGTGGACGCGGCGGCGCTCGAGCGGGACCTGCTGGCCGTCCTGCCGCAGGCCGACGCGCGGGAGGTACGTGCGGAGCTGAAGCCGGTGCAACCGGAGCTGACCGCCGAGAAGGTGGCCGGCCTCGGCATCAAGGAGAAGGTCTCCTCGTTCACGACCCGCTTCACCGGTGGCATGTCGTCACCGCGGAGCCAGAACATCGCCACGATCGCCAAGGAGGTCGACGGCACCGTGGTGCTGCCCGGCGAGACGTTCTCCCTCAACGGGCACACGGGTGAGCGGGGCTACGCCCAGGGCTACCGGGACGCCCCCGTGATCCTCGACGGCAAGCTGGTCCCCGGCGTGGGCGGCGGCACCTCGCAGTTCACCACCACGCTGTTCAACGCCATCTACTACGCGGGTCTGGAGGATGTCGAGCACAAGCCGCACTCGTACTGGTTCGACCGGTACCCGGCGGTCATCGAGTCGACCATCTTCTGGCCGGACCTGGACTTCAAGTTCCGCAACGACACCCCGTACGGGGTGCTCGTCGACACGTCGTACACGTCGAGCACGATCACCGTGTCGATCTGGAGCACGAAGATCTACGACAGCGTGAAGACCGAGTACAGCCCCCGCCGGAACGTCACCACGCCGCGGACGATCCACCTGACCCCCGGCCCGTCGTGCATTCCCAGCAACGGCATCAACGGGTTCACGCAGGACGCCTACCGGGTCATCCGCAAGGACGGCAAGGTGGTGAAGCGGGAGAAGTTCACCTGGCGCTACGACGCCGAACCCCGCTACGTCTGCGGCCCCGCGTCCTGACGCCGGCGGCGTCGCGGGTCACGCTCCTTCCCGGCCGTACGCGGTCTCAGCGGCGCGCCTCGGCGAGCCCCTGCCGTACCCCGTCCGCGTTGCGGTCGGCCAGGTAGACGGGTGTGCCGGGCTCCTGCCGCCAGCTGTCGTCGAGGGTCCCGCCGTCGACGGCGTCGAAGCCGAGGGCGTCGACGAGGTCCATGACGACCCGCTTGGCGTCCACGTCGTCGCTCGCCACCGGCAGGGCGATCCGGTCGGGGGCGCCCGACGGGCGACCGTTCTCCAGGAGGTGCTGCGCCGTGATGGTGTTGAACGCCTTCACGAGCCGCGCGCCGCGGAGGTGGGCCGCCGTCCACCGGCTGGACGACGTGCCGTCCATCAGCTCGGGGATGTCGCCGTCGCGGTCGGGGTAGTAGTTGTCGGCGTCGACCACGATCTTCCCGGCGAACAGCTCGCCGGGCAGGTCGGGGACCGCCATCAGGGGTACGGCCACCACGACGACGTCCGCGTCCCGGATGGCCTCCTCGACCGTGCCCGTCCCGGCACCGGTCTCGCCGCCGAGCGCCCGGAGGGTCTGGGGGCCACGGGAGTTCGCCACCGTGACCTGGTGTCCCAACGCCGTGAGCCGGCGGGTCAGGTTGCCGCCGATGTGTCCCGAGCCGATGATGCCGATCCTCATTCCCGCTCCCTGGTCGTCGACGAACGACGGGGCGCTCTCCCCGCTGTTCGACGCTAACGAGGGGCCCGCCGCCCGCTCAGGCGAACGACGGACGGGGTCCGCGGTGTCCGGCAAAATGGTCCAGAAATGCTGTCAGGGCCATCCCGGTATCGGGATGGCCCTGACAGAAAGAATGTCCGGCGGTGTCCTACTCTCCCACACCCTCGCGAGTGCAGTACCATCGGCGCTGGAGGGCTTAGCTTCCGGGTTCGGAATGTAACCGGGCGTTTCCCCTCCGCCATGACCGCCGTAACTCTATCGACATATCAAACAACACCCACACGGGCGGGTTTGTTGTTCGTTTGTCGGGAGTTGCACAGTGGACGCGTAGCAGCTTCGTAGTCAAGTCCTCGGCCTATTAGTACCGGTCAACTGAACCCGTTACCGGGCTTACATTTCCGGCCTATCAACCCAGTCGTCTAGCTGGGGGCCTTACCCCACAAAGGTGGGTGGGATACCTCATCTTGAAGCGAGCTTCCCGCTTAGATGCTTTCAGCGGTTATCCCTTCCGAACGTAGCTAACCAGCCGTGCCCCTGGCGGGACAACTGGCACACCAGAGGTTCGTCCGTCCCGGTCCTCTCGTACTAGGGACAGCCCTTCTCAAGTATCCTACGCGCGCGGCGGATAGGGACCGAACTGTCTCACGACGTTCTAAACCCAGCTCGCGTACCGCTTTAATGGGCGAACAGCCCAACCCTTGGGACCTGCTACAGCCCCAGGATGCGACGAGCCGACATCGAGGTGCCAAACCATCCCGTCGATATGGACTCTTGGGGAAGATCAGCCTGTTATCCCCGGGGTACCTTTTATCCGTTGAGCGACACCGCTTCCACACGCAAGTGCCGGATCACTAGTCCCGACTTTCGTCCCTGCTCGACCTGTCAGTCTCACAGTCAAGCTCCCTTGTGTACTTGCACTCAACACCTGATTGCCAACCAGGCTGAGGGAACCTTTGGGCGCCTCCGTTACCCTTTAGGAGGCAACCGCCCCAGTTAAACTACCCACCAGACACTGTCCCTGAACCGGATAACGGTCCGAAGTTAGATACCCAAATCAACCAGAGTGGTATTTCAAGATTGCCTCCACCCATACTGGCGTATGGACTTCACCGGCTCCCACCTATCCTACACAAGCTAATTCGGATACCAATGTCAAGCTATAGTAAAGGTCCCGGGGTCTTTCCGTCCTGCCGCGCGTAACGAGCATCTTTACTCGTAGTGCAATTTCGCCGGGCCTGTGGTTGAGACAGTGGGGAAGTCGTTACGCCATTCGTGCAGGTCGGAACTTACCCGACAAGGAATTTCGCTACCTTAGGATGGTTATAGTTACCACCGCCGTTTACTGGCGCTTAAGTTCTCCGCTTCGCCCCCGAAAGAGCTAACAGGTCCCCTTAACGTTCCAGCACCGGGCAGGCGTCAGTCCATATACATCGAATTACTTCTTCGCATGGACCTGTGTTTTTAGTAAACAGTCGCTTCCCCCTGCTCTCTGCGGCCATACAACGCTCCACCCGCGCGGGGCTTCACGTCTCCGGCCCCCCTTCTCCCTAAGTTACGGGGGCAATTTGCCGAGTTCCTTAACCACAGTTCGCCCGATCGCCTCGGTATTCTCTACCTGACCACCTGTGTCGGTTTGGGGTACGGGCCGCTCGGAACTCGCTAGAGGCTTTTCTCGGCAGCATAGGATCACTGACTTCACCTGAATCGGCTCGGCATCACGTCTCAGCCTTCATGCACCGCGGATTTGCCTACGGCACGGCCTACACGCTTACCCCGGCACAACCACCGGCCGGGCTCAGCTACCTTCCTGCGTCACCCCATCGCTTGACTACTACCCGCCAGGTTCCCACGCTCCCCGTGATTGGTCCGAAGACCGCCCACAGTTCGGGTGGTTAGCACAACGAGGTTCGTCAGGGTCGCTCCTTCGCGGGTACGGGAATATCAACCCGTTGTCCATCGACTACGCCTCTCGGCCTCGCCTTAGGTCCCGACTCACCCAGGGCGGATTAGCCTGGCCCTGGAACCCTTGGTCATCCGGCGGAAGGGTTTCTCACCCTTCTTTCGCTACTCATGCCTGCATTCTCACTCGTGCCGCGTCCACAACTCGATCACTCGGCTGCTTCACCCCCGGCACGACGCTCCCCTACCCACCCACACACCTGCACCAACACCCGAAGGCGCCGGCGAAGTTATTGTGTGAGTGCCACAGCTTCGGCGGTGTGCTTGAGCCCCGCTACATTGTCGGCGCGGAACCACTTGACCAGTGAGCTATTACGCACTCTTTAAAGGGTGGCTGCTCTAAGCCAACCTCCTGGTTGTCTATGCGACCCCACATCCTTTTCCACTTAGCACACGCTTAGGGGCCTTAGCTGGTGATCTGGGCTGTTTCCCTCTCGACTACGAAGCTTATCCCCCGCAGTCTCACTGCCGCGCTCTCACTTACCGGCATTCGGAGTTTGGCTGATTTCGGTAAGCTTGTGGGCCCCCTAGACCATCCAGTGCTCTACCTCCGGCAAGAAACACGCGACGCTGCACCTAAATGCATTTCGGGGAGAACCAGCTATCACGGAGTTTGATTGGCCTTTCACCCCTAACCACAGGTCATCCCCCAACTTTTCAACGTTGGTGGGTTCGGCCCTCCACGCGGTCTTACCCGCGCTTCAGCCTGCCCATGGCTAGATCACCCCGCTTCGGGTCTCTAGGACACGCGACTGAATCGCCCTATTCAGACTCGCTTTCGCTACGGCTCCCCCACACGGGTTAACCTCGCCACATGCCACTAACTCGCAGGCTCATTCTTCAAAAGGCACGCCGTCACCCCTAAAGGCTCCGACGGATTGTAGGCGAACGGTTTCAGGTACTATTTCACTCCCCTCCCGGGGTACTTTTCACCATTCCCTCACGGTACTCGTCCGCTATCGGTCACCAGGAAGTATTTAGGCTTACCAGGTGGTCCTGGCAGATTCACGGCAGATTTCAGGAGTCCGCCGCTACTCGGGAACACCCACAAGACAGCAGTTTTCACCTACCGGACTCTCACCGTCTACGGTCAGCCTTTCCAGACTATTCGACTAACCACTGGCTTTGTAACTCCTCGAACACGTGTCAGCATGTTCAGTGGGGTCCCACAACCCCGACCACGCAACCCCTGACAGGTATCACACGCAGCCGGTTTAGCCTCAATCCGCTTTCGCTCGCCACTACTCACGGAATCACTAAATTGTTTTCTCTTCCTACGGGTACTGAGATGTTTCACTTCCCCGCGTTCCCCCCACACACCCTATGTGTTCAGGTGCGGGTGACTGGACATGACTCCAGCCGGGTTCCCCCATTCGGACACCCTGGGATCACAGCTCGGTTGACAGCTCCCCCAGGCCTATCGCGGCCTCCCACGTCCTTCATCGGCTCCTGGTGCCAAGGCATCCACCGTTCGCCCTTGACAACTTGACCACAAAGATGCTCGCGTCCACTGTGCAATTCTCAACAAACGACCAACCCACAACCCAAAAGCCCCACACCAGACCCGACAACCGCCGGCGGTATGCGAAGCCAGGCCATGCCTGGCGCCAACCAGGACATCACGTCCCGATCCATGGCTCTGAAAGACAACCGTGGTTGTTCTTTCAGGACCCAACAGGGTGCTCATCATCCCCTCCCAGCCGCACCAGGGACCTCGTTCCTGACGACCCGAAGATGGTCGTACTAGAAGAACCCCAGCCGTTGCCAGGAAAAAACTCGCCAGTGTCTCCGCCATTGAGCACCCCGACCCGACATTCGCAGGTCGCGGGCTCCATACCACCTTTCGGTGGATGGTGCTCCTTAGAAAGGAGGTGATCCAGCCGCACCTTCCGGTAAGATTAACTTACCTCGTTACGACTTCGTCCC